>NZ_JAWLAR010000005.1:0-232126 GCF_041395345.1 Dokdonella sp.
CGCCTAACGCAATGGCGGGTCTGGATGGATCCGGCGACACCACAACAGGCGGCCGCCTGGAGCCGACTCCACAATGACAGCATGCAATTCACCGCGGGAGCGATGAATTGCACGCGCCAGGTTTTTCGATTGCGCTACTCGGGCTGGACGGAGTAGACCACGGTCGAACCCTGCATCATCGGATGATACGAGTAACCGCCGCAGACAAAGACCGAACCATCCGGCGTGCAGTTGGGTGGCGGGGAGGCGACCAGACTGGGGCCGGGCGGTGGGGGCGACATCGCAGCGGCGGTACCGACTGCGGCGGCCGTTCCGACCACAGCCGCCGTGCCCACTGCGGCCGCAGTAGCAGCGCCGGCATAGGCAACCGTCCGACGGGTCGTACGACGCGCGACACCGGCATAGCTGACCGGAGTCAGCGGGCGACCAACCCGCGCCTCGGCACTGGAAATAACGCTGAAGCCCGTGCCCGGCATGGTTTCCTGGACCAACATTGCACCTGTCAGGGTCAGGGACAGAGCCAATCCACCCAGCAGGATCTTCTTGAACTTGCGTGTGCCGATCATGGCTGAACCTCCAGGCTCGTTACGAAATCAACTTTCTGTGCACCGGCTGGCGCCTTGAACTCGAACATCTTCGCGTTGAGCTTGGGCTTCAGATTCCAGTTGCTCATCGATACGCCGAATTGCGGCGCGGCTGTCACCCATTTCGAGGTGATCAGATAGCGCAGCGGCAACGGTTGATCGCCATCCTGAATCCAGATCTGGAAATCGACTTCCGGCGTGCGGAATGCCAGATGATGCGCCATCTTCCCGCCTATGGATTCGAGTCCGACATAGCTCGAGCTGGTGAGATTCCAGGTCATGCCCGCGTAGATGTCGTTGTAGAGGAGGTCGGCACCCGGGAGGTCGATCTGGATGGCGTCGCGCAGGAAATCCAAGGCCTGGTCGAAATCTCCCGGCGCTGCAGCGACGGCATAGAAATTCTCGCTCTTGGCATAGACGGTTACGTTCTTGCCATCGTAGTAGGCAAACGTTTCTCCGTTGGAGTCAGTCCGATGTGCCTTGAGCATGTTCGGTCGCATGACGCTGACTTCACCGTTTGCGGAGAAGTTGAGCTTCTGGCCTTGGGTGTCGACGATCTCCGAAGTGTTGTGGACGTCGACCGTGAACGCCTTCAGCCCGGCCATGTAATTGCTCATCTTCTTTAGCAAGGCATCGGCCTCGGAATCCAGCGCAGGTTCGGCAGCGACACTGGAGGAAATCGACAGTACGACCATGAGTAGCGAAGCGAGCGCCGAGCCTGTTCTCGTGAGCCCTCGATGCGCCTTGCGTTCCAGGTTATTCATCATCTGCTCCGTTCTGGGAATGATCTGCGGTGGATGGAATCCTCATCGCCCGGCTCGGCCCGGGCTTCAAGCGGGAAGATCTGCAGCGATGAGAAGGAGGTGATATTAGACCAGATGCGGTCGCAATGCCTGCACTCCGCGGGTTTGCGGCGAGCGTCAGCGGAACTCTCGCCAAGTCGTGACGTTGCCTGGAGCGAATTCCTGCCCGGCCTCACCTGGGAGGCATTCTGTGTGACACTCCGCGAGTCCGCCGCGATGCGGGACGGCGACAGGCTGCCTCGACCATGCCACTGAAAAATCTGCAGCGCGAAGACTCGTTCGTTCTCCTGCGCGATACGGTCCGCTGGCGCGTTGCATTGGTGCTCGGCACCCTGATCACGGTCATGTTGCCCGTCCTTGGAATGCTCAATACGCACCTGGGACTGAATGACACGGCAACCCTTGCATGGGGCTCGCTCGCGGTTTCGTCGGCCAGCGTCCTCGGCCTGCTGCTCTTGCCTAGACGGCTGGGCGGCACGATATTCTTCTTCACTATCGCCGCGCTCCTGGTTTTCGTACCGGCCTACGGCCTGCAGCATGGCCGCAACATGCAGCACTGGGCCTATATCCTGCCACCGCTGCTGGTCTTTCTCCTGCGTCCCGGCCCGGCGCTTGCGGCAATGATCGTATACGGCGTGTATGTTGCGTGGATTACGGCCCTGCTGCTGGCACCGATTGAAGTTGTCCGCTTCTCGGCAGGCTACGGGCTTACCGTCTGCTTCATGTATGCCTACGCCATGCTGCAGCAGCAAGCCGGCTCCCTTCTTCGCTATCACTCAAGCCACGACGCCCTCAGCGGCTGCCTGAATCGCCGGACATTCAACCAGGCTGTCGACAGCCTCGTGGATGGCAAGGGGCGTCATGCGCGCTGCGAATTCCTGTTGATGGACATCGACCAGTTCAAGTCGATCAACGACAAGCACGGGCATCTGGTCGGAGACCAGGTCATTGCCGGCGTGGCTGCAACCATGATGTCGGTGCTCGATGCAGATACCGCGTTGTTCCGTTACGGCGGAGAAGAATTCTCGGTGATGCTGGTCGACCGTGAGAAGGGCGCCGGCATCAAGCTCGCAGAGCAGCTGCGAAGAGCGGTCGAGCAGGCCGATCTTGACGGCGTACGTGTCACGATCAGCATCGGCGTCGCCGAGTGGAACCCGGGCACCTCCAGGGTGCGAACCGTTTTGCAGGAGGCGGACGACGCCCTCTACGCTGCAAAACGAGCCGGTCGCAACCGCGTGATCGACGCGTCCTCGTCAGACACTGCAGTCCGGCAGACCGTGTAGCAAGAACAGACCAGTGCGCCACACCGGCGTTTGCAGTCCACTTGCCCGGATCGGTCCGCATGGCAGGCGCACGCCCTGATCTACCCGTCTGATTTGCACAACCGCTATGCTTGCCGAAATCCAGATGAACCAGCCGAGGGCCATTCCCATGAACAATCTTGCCATCCGCTCCACACTGGCCGCACTAGTGGCCATCTCAACGACCTGCAATGCTGAAGAAAAGGCCGAACTGAGCTTTTCCTCGACCGAAGTCGCACCCGGCCTCTACATGTTGATGGGAGTGGGCGGATTCACCGGGGGCAACATAGGACTCTCTATTGGTGACGACGGCGTCGTCATGATCGATGACTCGATGCCACCCATGCTCGACATCATGAAGACCGCCATTGCCAGCGTGACCGACAAGCCTGTGGATTTTCTGATCAACACCCACGTGCATGGTGACCACACGGGCAATAACGCCACCCTGGCCAGCGACGGCGCGCACATCGTTGCGCATGAAAACCTGCGCCGCCATCTTGTCCAGCATGGAGTGCAGACCGCCGATGGCATGAAGCCGGCACCGAAGGCTGCCCTTCCCGTCATCACGTTTTCGCGTGAGATGGACTTCTATCTCAACGGTCAGGACGCGCACCTCTTTCATGTTGCGCATGCGCATACCGACGGCGACAGCGTGATCCAGTTCCGCGGCGCCAACGTGATCCACACCGGCGATGTCCTGTTCAACGGCCTGTTCCCGTTCATCGATCTGGATAGCGGTGGCAGCGTCGAGGGCTATCTGGCCGCACAAAAGCAGATACTCGCCCTTGTCGATGACAAGACCCGGATCATTCCCGGCCACGGTCCGCTTGCCGGCAAGGCCGATCTGAAGGCTTCCGTCGACATGCTGGAAGATTCGATCGCCCTGATCAAAGCGCAGATCAAGGCCGGAAAGTCCGAAGACGAGGTTGTTGCGATGAACCCGTTGGCCAAGTACCACGACAAGTGGAACTGGGGTTTCATTACCACCGAGAAGATGACGCGACAGTTGTATGCCGGACTCAAGAGTCCGAATGCATCGGCGACCTCGTCGGACCCGTCCGGTCATGGTCATGAACATTGACCGGAGTCCATCCCGGACAGGGAGATATAGCGAAAGAAGAATGCGGTCCTGGGCCTGCATTCTTCGTTGACAGAATCGCGAGACATATCGCGCCTGCCGGCACGTCGACAAATCGAGTACGCCGGAAAACTTCGCGGACTGACGGCCTGGCATGTCCGATGCCTCGTCGGCTGGCTGATCCGGGCCCGACTTCGGGAATCGCGCGACGCAGTCGCCAGCCCCCGAATGAGCTGGCATAGTGCAAGCAGGCCGGTGAGCGGCTCTCCGTCGAGGTGACAGGCAGCTGCCAACGATGATCGAACTCAACATCGCGCCTCTCGATATCCCGACCCTGGCACTCAGCCGGAGCATGATGCAGGTCATGCTGGCCGGACTGCTTGTTTACGTCGGCAGCCAGCTCGAGCAGCGCAACGGCACGCGATTCTGGGCCGCGGGCCTGCTGCTCAACGGCCTTGCCCTTTTCATTCATGCCACCGCGTTGCCAGAACCCTGGTACAGCGTGTCCACCACATTCAATCACCTCGCGTTCGGCGCTTCGAGCGCCTGCTTCTTGCTCGGGTTCTGGAAATTCGGCAGGCAGCCGCGTCAGCTCTGGCTGATCGTCCTGATGCTGGCCATTCCGATCATCAGCCTGATCGCCTGGGAGTGGCTCTGGCCCAACGCCCGCTGGCGTGTACTCACTACGGCCAGCGGACAGGCCCTGTATCTGCTTGCCCTGCAATTCAGCCTCGGCAAGTCGCCCACGCCGGATATCGCGCGCATCTACCGACGCTTGCGCATCATCGTTGTGGTCTACATGCTGATTCTGATCTGGTCCTATGCCAGCCTCGCCGACGTGCTACCAACTTCGGCGCGCGTCAGTCCCGGCTATCACCGCACCTTCTTCAGCGTTACTTCAATGCTGTTCATGCTGTCATTGGCCGTGGGTTGTCTTGCCCTGCAATTCGCCCTGCTGGCCGCTCGGAACGCGCAGCTGGCCATGGTCGACTGGCAGACCGGTCTGCTCAATCGGCGAGGATTCTTTCTCGCGCTCGGTCGCACCGAGGAATTGCGCAACGGTCGGCACGCCCCCTTCAGCGCCGTGGTCCTGGATATCGATCATTTCAAGCAGATCAACGACCGCCATGGCCATGCCGCCGGTGACCGCGTCCTGCATGCATTGGGCGAGAGTCTGCGCGCATTGACCCGGCCCACCCATTTCGTCGCGCGCATGGGCGGAGAGGAGTTTTGCATCGTCCTGCCCGGGAATACACGGCAGGAAGCGACCGAGCTCGCCGAGGCGGTTCGCGCCGCCTGCGAGCAAATGCTCGTACGTGCTGACGACGGCGAGGAGATTCGCTTCACACTCAGTGCGGGGGTCTGCGAAGCGCGACCCGCGGAAACGATCGATGAAACGCTGGCAAGAGCAGACCAGGCGCTCTACGCCGCAAAACGCGACGGACGCAATCGGGTTGCGAGCATCAATACGAACGAGGCGCTGCCAGATTCGGTTAGCGCTGACTCGCCACATCCGCGAGGCGACGCGAGTCGATAGGAGCAGGCCTTGCACGGCGGGAATTCAAGAGTGATGAACAAGTGCAGGTATTGGCGGGACGCCCCAGCAGGCCCCGTCGAAGAATTATTCCAAAGTCGGACTGGCCAGCCTGCGGTTGCCACGGGAATTCAATTGTGTCCCGATCTCAGTCGAATCCGTTCGAAAAGACGGCATCTCCTCCACCGAAGGTGCCGAGGATCAGCAAGCGAAGCGCGTCTGGAGCGGGCGGGGGATCCGCTTCGGCAATCAGTGCGACGACGCCTCCCGTCAGCGTATCGACACCGTCCCAGCTGCCACTCTGTTCGACAATGGCTCCAGGCAACGCGCCGAGAAAGAACGTGTCTGCATCGATCGGGTTTTCGGCGGGATCCTCGAAGTCGGTGGCGTCGGTGGTATCGAGCGTGAGGCCAAGCACCGACAGCAGCGGTCGGTTGACGCTGTCGACCGGACCGGCTGCGCGCGAGTCGCCGGGATCTGGATTGCCGCGCGTGCGCGCCCGTGTGGCCCAGAGCACGCCCTGGCTGTCGATGTAGCCACGCACCTCCACCTGGCTCGACTGGGCAAGGCCATTTGCGTAGATCAGATCTTCATCACGCAACTGTGCCGATCGACGGATCGTATTGGCCAGTACATGGACTGTCCCTTCGGCACCGGCAACGACATCGGCAGGTTGCACCGGCCCCTCAAGACGAATCGTTGGCGCGTCGAACTGGATGCCATCGGCCGTGAAGGCGAGGTTTTCGCCGAAAGTGCCATCGACTTCGATGGTTGCGCCCGGTGCGAGATCGTCAGCACTGCCGAAAGCAAACTCCGTATCAACACCATGGGTGACGATATAAGGCCCGAACTCGAATGCAGTATCGGAAAGAATGGTACCCACGACACCATTCAGTGCGCCCAGAGCACCTGGTGTTCCAAGCGGCATCGGAGCCACACAGGTCAGACGCGTCACCGTGTCGAGAACGCTGCCGGCGGTGAAGCCGGCGATGCCATCGGCTCGGATTTCCACGAATGCGCCGACGTCGACGCTGGCGCCGCAATCGATCGGCGTAACGCCGGCAAGACTCACACGCTGCGGGCCGAGTTCGATCTCGTTGGCATCGGCCGCAGTCACGTAGCCCGACAGCAACCAACGTGGCGTCAGAGCAGGCAGATACTCGATGAAGGATGCCTGCAGGCTCGAGTTGGTGTCGACGTAGCCGCTGACATCCAGATGATCGCCAACAGCGATGTTGTCGACACTGCCGCCGGGAAGACCGGTCGCACCGGTATCGCCGGTTACGGTTACTTCCTGACCGAGCACGCGCAATGGATCCGTCGATGTCACCGAGCCTCGCACGGCATAAGAGAAGATCACTGTTGCCGCGGCAACGGCGCCTTGCGGCGCGTGCATGGCAGTACTGTCAAATCGGGCCTCCGCGCGCAGACCGGGCCTGTTTGGCACGGGACTGCCGGGTGGGAGTATTTCATCGTCAACGACAATGACGGTGTTCGAATCCACCAGCACTGGGCGACCCTGGATATCGATGGTCTCGGCGGCCACCGCTGTCTGCGCAAGAAATGCAAGGACAGCAATGATGGCTATCGTTCGTGAATCGGCGGAGCGGATCATGAGCGGATTTCCTGGATCGTGTAGGCATGGCGCGTGTCGCGTTGCGGCACTTCAATCAATTGTGCCAGCACCGGCATGAAAGCCGGCGATCGTGCTCAGCGCCCGATTGCGAGCAGCGCTGCACCGCGGGCCGAGGCGCTCATCCGGACTGGGGGATGACAGTCAGCAAGATGAGCGCTACGGGCGCGGTTTTCAAGGGTTGCGCTATTGCGGCGTGTTCGGGAACAGCCCGCCAATCACGACGCTGCCGTTCGAAGTGATATCGATGGCCTTGCCGCGCGGATCGAAATCGAGCAGTTCCTTGCCCGGTTCGACCGGATTGCGGAACTCGATCTCGCCTTCGGTACCACCCGCCACAGCGACAACATTGATGCTGCCCTGGTTGACGTTGTCGACAAGCAATCCGTAGGTGCCGGCCGGCAGGTCTTCAAGCTCGACATTGAAATCGACACGGTCCGAGCGCTGGCGCAGCCTGGCCTTCAGTTCGGGGCCATCGTTGCCCGCGGGCTCGACACTCATTTCATATTCCGCATTGCCGAACGGAGGAGCCCCGGATCCACCACCCGGAGGCGGCGGCGGTGGCGGTGCGCCGGCGCTGCCCAGCGTCGCAGTCAGGAAAACCGTGTTGCCTTGAGCGATCTGGACGAGCTTGTTGCGCGGATCGAAATCGAGCAGCACCTTGCCCGGTTCAACCGGACTGCGGAATTCGAGTTCGCCCTCAGTGCCGCCGGCAACCGAGACGACATTGATGGTGCCGCGCTGGATACCATCGACGCGCAGGGAATAGGCCCCTATCGGCAGATCCTCGGCCTCGGCGCTGAATTCCGTGCGACTCGGTGATTCCTCGAACTTGAGCTTGCCTTGCGCCGCCGGGACAACGCCGGTGTTGCTCATGAACTGGACGATCTCGCCGGTGCCGCCACTGCTCGGATTGGTGTCGCCCGAGACACCGCCGCTGCAGGTGCTGTTGTAGGGCATGCTCAGGCGCGTGATCGGCATGGAGCCGGACGCCAGCGCAGGATCGTTCGGGTTGAACTGCACGGTGCCCTGGGTACAGCTGGTGAACCTGACCGTCAGGGTGCCCCAGTTGTTGTTCACTTGCACATTGGCCGGATCGAAACTGTTGCCGAAGGCACCGCCCTGGGTCGACCAGGCCGCAAGGACGGCCGTGTCGCCCTGGACCGGACCCATCGCCGAGATCCAGGTGGGATTGCCGGCATTGTCGTAGGTGTACCAGGAGCCCAGTACGTTCTTGTTGCCGCCGGATCCGACCACTTCGAAGTTGAATCCATGGCCAGAGTGGGCAGGGTCGTACCAGGTACCCGCGAATTCGCGCGTGATCGTAATTGCGCCCGCATCGGCGGCCAAAGTGCCCAGCAGGACAAGTATCGGTAGCGTGCGGCGCAGTGGGGGGAAGGTCATCATGGGGAACTCCAGCAAGCGGGGAAATCATCGCCAATTGCGACGAAACCACGATAGAACGCATCCCGTCCGCTGAACATCAGGGCTTTCACCCAGTGCAGGCCACCGCAAGGCCCCAGCGCCATTCGAATGCAAGTCTGGGTAGCGAAGGGCAGCCATCCGTCATGGAATCAGCCCCTCAACGGTACGCTGGGTGTTTCCCCGGATTGACCTGCGCGGCGGCTCGGGTCAGATTCAGTCAATATGAACATGTCTGATGCGTTCGCGGCCTGACTCGCTCCGGATCGCCATCATCGCTAAGATGCCCCAACCGGGCCCGAGGATTCCGTGCTGACACATCGCACCCCGCTCCTGCTCCTGCTGACTCTGGTCGCATTTTCGGCCATGGCGCCGTTCGGTCATGCCCTTGCCGGGGGCCCCTGCATTGTCGAAACCAGCATCGTCGACGACCGCAAGTTCAAGGCGGACATTTGCCTGCCGAATCCGAATGGCCCGGACTTCGAGATGGGCTTCGACCTCGAATTCCATCTTGACCCGGAAAATCCGGGCAGCCTCGTGAACCTCACCGTGCCTTGCGTCGGATTCAGCGTCGAAGTCATGGATGCCGCGGCCATCGCCGATGTCGAGAGCCGCTTGCCCGACCCGGCCAATCAGAGCATCGACCCTGCCCTGCCGCTACGCGTCACCATCGAGCCCCCGGTCGCCTGCGGCCTGGAATTCGAGGACGACTACGATGCCGAGTTCGATGCCGACAACCTGGTCTGGAACCCGCAATCGCCCTATCGACTGATGAAGGCGCCGATCGGCGGCAGCTACCGCAACATCACCGCACAGGTCGATGCGGGCAGCGTGCGGGCGCGCGGCTGCGGCGGCACCTTCTCGGAATTCGTGCTGGTCGTCGACCAGCTGCAGGACTACGCCAGCGAGACCGTGGCTGCGTTTGCCGATCTCGGCATCACGATCGGCAATGCGGCGATCGGCCCCACCGCCAGCACGACCCTGGGCAACGATCGCAGCGTCAGTCAGTCTGCCTTTGCCGCCGGCAACTATGCCGAAGCCATCGCACGCCTGGATGACATGGACGCACATTGCGGTGCGCTGGGTGGTCCGGCACTGCCGAACCGTTGGCGCAGTGCGCGCGATCTCGAGAACCTGGAAGGCGAAGTCGTCTCGCGCTCCGGTCACCTCAAATTCCTGCTGGGCCGCCTCAACGGCGATCCCTGAGTGCCGCAGCGGTGACGGCCCGACTCAGCATCCATGTTCCCGACGAAGCAGTTCACGTTTGCGATCTGGGAAGCGCGTCCGAAATCGTGCTCGGACGCGACCCCCAGTGCGATGTCGTCATCCAGCACGAATCGATTTCGAGGCGACACGTCAAACTGCGCCGTTACGACGAGAATCACTGGACAGCCGAAGATCTCGGCTCAAAGAACGGCACGCGAATCGACGGCCAGCCGCTGCCCGCGCACAATCCCCTGTTCGATGGCATGTGGTTTGCGACTGGTGACGTCTATGTGCGTTTCGAAATTGTTGATCCGGCTGCCGAGCAGGCGCGCATCGCCGTTCAGGAGCGCCGACGTCACTCATCCCTGGTCTGGAATTCGCGCCTGCGCCATGGCGCTCAGGCGCAGCGTCTGATCGCCGATCTGCTGCGCGGAATCGTCGATGTCGCCGAAGCACGACGTGGCTTCCTGCTCAGTGCCGACCATCGTGGCGAATGGCGCGTGCGTGCCTGCTATGCGATCAGGCCCGAGGAACTTTCAGGACACGCCTTCCTGGGCAGCCGCAGCGCGGTTGATCGCGCGATCAGTGCGCGGCGCCCGGTCTTTCTGAGCGACCAGCGCGATCAGGCCTGGTTGATGCAGCAGGCCAGCGTGCTCGACGCGGGCATCCGCGCATTGCTGGCGATACCCTTGCTGCATGAGGACAAGGTCGTCGGCGTGGTCTATGCCGACACCGATGAGGCCGAACGGGTCTACAGTGATCTGGATGCACAATTGCTCGATGCCCTGGTCGGACATGCAGGTAACGTGATGTCGGCGCTTGAACTCGAGGCGAGCCTGGCCGAAGTATCCGCACTGCTCAACGTCGATGCGGATGGCCGCAGCGCCGAATTGGGCCCGGCACCGCAATGGACCGGCAGCATGCGACTGACGCAACGGGAAAGTTCTGCATGACCGCCGGCACCCGCGATTTCCAGCCGGATCCCGGAGTCGCCGCGACGGTCACCGGCATGATGGCGCAGCGGGAACTTGCGGTCGGCGAGATCGTTGGCGGGCGCTTCCGCATCATTCGCATCCTCGGCATGGGCGGCATGGGGCTGGTCTACCAGGCCCATGACATCGAGCTGGACATCGACGTCGCACTGAAACTGTTGCGTCCGGAGCTGGCCAGCCGGCCCGATGCATTCGAGCGCTTCCGCAAGGAACTGCTCCTCGCCCGTCAGGTGTCCTCGCCCCACGTAGTGCGCATCCACGATCTGGTCCGGCACGAGCAGGCCTGGCTGATCAGCATGGACTATGTGGATGGTCCGTCGCTGGAACGCCTGCTCAACGACGAGCACAAGTTCAGCCCGGAACGTGCGCTGGAGATCACCCGCCAGCTCGCGCTCGGCCTGGCCGCTGCACACGCGCGGCACGTCATCCATCGCGATCTCAAGCCGGCCAACGTGCTGGTCGATGCGTCCGGCGAAGTGCGCATCACCGATTTCGGAGTCGCACGCACGGCAGGCGAGACCGGCATCACCGGCAGCGGCGTAGTCATCGGCACGCCGGAATATCTGTCTCCCGAACAGGCTCGTGCCGAACCCCTCGATGCACGCAGCGACCTGTATGCGCTGGGCCTGATCCTGTTCGAAATGCTGACCGGCACGCTGCCATTTCGAGGCGGCACTCCGGCTGAAATGCTGGTCCAGCGCATCGTCCGCGATCCACCACCGGCCGACTCGGTCGTGCCAGAACTGCCGCCGTTTGCGGTGAAGCTGTGCGCGTGGTTGCTCGAACTTCGCGTATCGCGACGTATCGCCTCGGCGGAAGCGGTGGTCAAGGCAATCGATAGTGGAAGCCTTCAAGGTCGCCCGCGCGCACCCATGGGCGGGCTCGGCTGGGCCGCGCTGGTGCTCGGCCTCGTACTGCTCGCCGGCGCCAGCTGGGTCTGGCGCAACCAAAACGTTCCAGCGCAGGCCGGCAATATGCCAGCAATACAAACTGCGCAAGTCGACCTGTTGCCACTGCCCTGGGCGAGCGACGCGGACAGTGGAGATCGCGACCTCGCCGCTGGCATCAGCCAGTGGCTGGGCGTGCAACTCAGTGACAACCCTTCGTTGCGAAGTGCCGATCCATTGCGGGTCGAGCGCGCCCTGGTCGAACTCGGCTACGACGCCTCCGCTGCCGACCGCCAGCACCAGCGCGTACTGGACGTGGTGGGCGCCAGGCAGGCTCTGGAAGGAGAAATCGAGCATGGCGACAAGGGCTGGACGCTCAAGCTGAGGCTGGTCGATACGACTTCCGCAGAACCCAGATGGAGCGCCGAGCAGACCGCTGCCAGCGAAGAAGAATTGCCCGCGGCACTGGATGCCCTGTTCGCCGGCCTGTGGCCACAGCTGGGCAAGCCCGCGGTCACGCTTGCCTGGCCTGACGCTGCGGTATTGCGAGAACTGGGCAAGGCAAGCGGCACGGACGCCATCGCTGGCGACATCGAAACGATGCGTGTCACAGCGAGGCAGTTCAACAATCCGGAATTGTGGTGGCAACTGCTGTATCGGCTGGATCGCAACGGGCGCGGTGCCGATGCCGCCGATCTGGCTGCCAGCGCCAGCGAAAGCCTGGCCGGCCTCGACACCCATGCAGCACGGCGCGCGCTGGCCTACGCACAGATTCTTCTCGGAGATCCGGAGGCGGCGCAGACATCATTGGCGGATCCGGCTTCGCGGGTACCCGGCGATCACCCGGCGCGCCTGCTGCAGGCACGCAGTGAAGCGGAGCTCGGCAACTTCGACGTCGCCATCAAGCAACTTCAAGCGGTGGTTGCCGAAGACCCGCGCAACATCGATGCCTGGTATGCACTGGGCAAGTATTCGATCCAGGCGGGCGATGCCAAGCCGGCCGTCGACGACTACCTGGTTCGTGCCGATGTGCTGTCCAATCGCCTCGGCGACAAGGTCATGCGCGCCGATGTCAGCCATGCCTATGGCATTGGCTATCGCAGACTGGGACAGATGGAGGCTGCCGCCGAACAGCTGCGCCGGGCTGTGGCCCAGCGTGAGGCCATTGGCGATCGTCGCGGCCAGGCCGCCAGCCTACGCAACCTGTCGACCGTGCTGTCGATGCAGGGCATGTTCAAGCCGGCCGAGGACGCGCTTGACCAGGCCCGCAGCATTACCGAAGAACTGGGTGACAGCCGCGCACTTGCCGACCTCTCCAACGCCAGGGGCGCCCTCTTCGAGGAGCAGGGCAATTATCGCGACGCCCTCGCTGCCTATCGCGACAGCCTGCGCCTGCGCCAGAGCCTGGGCGATGAACGCTCGATTGGTGAAAGCCTCAACAACGTCGGCTATGCCTACTACCAGCTCGGCGAGTTCGACAATGCGCAGACCTACTGGCAACAGTCGGCGGCCACCTACGAGAAGATCGATGATCGCTACGGTCTGGTCCATGCGCACCAGAGCCAGGCGCTGGCAGAGATTGCGCGCGGCGACTGGAAGACCGCACGCAGCCTGCTTGAAGACAGCCTGAGCACCGCAGAATCGATGCAGATGGCCGAGGAGAACACGATCAGCGTGGCGACCCTGGCCGAACTCGATCGCCTCGAAGGCCGCATGCAATCGGCCAGCGAGGAGGTCGACGATGCCCTGGCCGACTTCGTGCAGCGCAAGGATCAGCGCGGCATCACCGAGATGTTGCTATTGCGCAGCGCCATTGCGGCGGATCTTGGCGACTGGAGTGGCGCCGAGCAGGCGATCAGTGAACTGGATCAGGACGATGTCGCGGAGCAGGCCAGCACTTTGCGTTGGCGCCAGGCCGAGATCACCTTCGCCCAGGGTCGCACCGATGAAGCGTTGAGTGCGGCCGAGGCGGCCATCGCCGACGCAGAAAAGGTCCACAGCTACGGGGCGGAACTGCTGTCGCGACTGCTCAAGGTACGCATACTCGGCGCACTCGGAAAACCCGACGCCGCCGGCAAGGAGTTGCGTATCGTCAAGGAAGAGCTGGTTCGCTATGCCAGCATGCCCTTGCGCCTCACCCTTGCCGAAACATCCATCCAGCTCGGTGGACCCACAGCAGCACCCGACTACCAGGAGGCGCGCAACCTCCTCGCACGCCTTCCTTCCTATGCGCGCGCGTTTGCGATCCACCAGTTTGGATCGCGGCTCTTCGCCGAAGACAGCGCCGCGGCATCGCAGGCTCGGAAGCTTGCGCAAAAGAATCTCGACGAGCTGATGCAGAGGACACCGCCTGCCCAGCGACAGGACTTGTCGGACTACGCAAAATCAATTGGAATGAAACCGGAACAGACACCATGACGACGTCTCCAATCGGTGCCCGGCAAGCTGCCGGGGACGAAAACCTGAAGATGCGCAGTGAACTTCAGCGCCTTGCCGAGCAGCAAAGTCGACTGTTCGCGCAGCTGCAGGCCGGCGAGGATCACTTCAAGCAACTTGCAAGATCAGTCTGGCGCGTACAGGAGAACGAACGTCGGCGACTCGCACGCGACTTGCACGACGGTATCGGCCAGCACCTGACTGCCTTGCAGCACCGCTTGCATGGGCTCAGCCAGAACCCGGGATGCAGCGAAGATCACCGACTGCAACAGGCGTTCACGCTGTGCGAGACCGCGATCTCCGAAGTGCGCACCTTGTCGCGATTGTTGCGCCCCCAGATCCTTGATGATCTCGGCCTCGAAGCCGCCCTGCAATGGCTGGCCCGCTACAGTTCAGAGGGCAGCGCATGCATGATCGAAGTGGATGTCGGCGAGCTCCCATCGAAGATGGATAGCGACCTGTCAACCCTGATCTTTCGTGTTGTCCAGGAGGCACTGGCCAACGCACTCAAGCACGCCAGGGCAAAAAACGTGGTCGTACGCCTGACCCGGCGCGGAAACAGCCTGCTGCTGCTGGTCGTGGATGATGGATGTGGCTGCGATGTCGAACAGGCCTTGCGTCGCTCCAGCGAAAGCGAAAGCTCGGGCCTGGCCAGCATGCGCGAGCGCGTGCAACTGTTTGGCGGCCAGCTTGAGCTGACTTCGCAACCAGGGGAAGGGCTGCAAATGCGCGCCCGCCTGCCGCTCGACATCGGATCTGGCGAGCCATGAAAACGATTCGGGTGCTGGTCGCCGATGACCATACGATTCTTCGCGAAGGTCTGGTCGCCTTGCTCAACGGCAGCGACGATTGCCGTGTCGTCGCTCAGGCTGCGGACGGCATGACGGCCGTCGAACTCGCACTGCAGACCGAGCCGGATGTCATCGTGCTGGATATCTCGATGCCGAAACTCAACGGGATCGAAGTCATCCGGCGCCTGACCAGGGAACTGGAACAGACCCGTATCCTCGTGCTGACCATGCACGCCGAAGAGGAGTACGTGCTGCACGTAGTGCGTGCCGGCGCCGCCGGATTCCTGCTCAAGGACAGCGCCAGCGAGGAGCTTCTGGGTGCTGTGCGTTCACTCGCCAATGGTCGCGGCTATTTCGGCACGCACGCCTCGCGCGTGCTCGCGCAGCAGGTTCAGCAACCCAACAGCCGGATCGAGGATCCGTACCGTGACCTGACCGATCGCGAGCGTCAGGTTTTTCATCTGATCGTGGAAGGGATGACCACCAAGGAGATCGCCAAACATCTCGATATCAGTACGAAAACTGCGGAAAATCATCGCTTTCGTGCCATGGACAAGCTCGGAGCACGCAATACCGCCGAGCTGATCCGCTATGCCGTGAAGCACGGCTTGCTCGACTGATGGAACGTGCCGGCAATCCGCACACGTCGCTCAACCGCTAATCGGCCAGTGCCAGGCAGGTCTCGGCCCCGGCATCATCGAATCCGCCACTGAACAAGCCATCGGACCCGTCCTGCCAGAAGGCCGCACCGACATGGCTGGGCGCGCCACTGTAGCCGGGCACGCCGACCATCCAGGACTGTCCCTTCGTGGCGACCGACCAGCCGACCAGACCGCCGGGCAGGGTCCGTGACAGGGCGGGATCGGTACTGGCGTTCCAGATTCCCGCCGAGCGTACGAAAAGCGTGCTGCCACCGCATCCGTCCAGCGCAAACGGCGCACCCGCGAGAACCTGATCGCCATCCAGCGAAACCGACCAGCCGAAGCGGTCAGCGGGGAGTCCGAACGGCGCCGCGAGCTGGGTCTGCTGGGACCAGATCGGGCCGGAACGTTCGAACAGGTAGACACTGCCCGTGCGCAGCTCGGCCAGTGGCGCGCCAATCGCCGCGCGATTGCCCGACAGGCTGACCGCATGGCCGAAGGTATCGCCGTTGCCCGAGACGGTCGGCAACAACCGGGCCTGCTGGATCCAGCCAGGCGAAACAAACTCGAACACGTAGGCGGCGCCCTGGCTGTAGGCACCGGCCGCTGCGGATGCCCATTGGGGCGCGCCGGCCACAATCGTATCGGCACTCAGGGCCACGCTGCTGCCCAATGCATCACCGCTGCTTGCGTCGGTCGCCTGCAGGCGATCCGCTTGCGACCAGGTCAGGCCGTTGCGCTCGAATACGTAGACCGCACCGGCATTGCCGTCGGCACCGGGTGCGCCCACGGCCAGACGATCCCCCTCGACGGCCAGAGCGGTGCCGAAACCTTCGCCGGGCAGAGCCGGCATGGCGACGATCTTCTGCTGCAGCGACCAGCCCGGACCATCGTTCACGAAGACATAGACGCTGCCTCCTGCCTGGCCAGGTGCTCCGACCGCAAGAGTGGTTCCGGATAGCGAGACCGAAGCGCCGAACACGTCGCCCGCATTCAGGTCCATCGGTACCAGCGCGACAGCGGGCGCGCAGTTCTGGCCGTTGCAGGCATACGTATAAACCTGACCACTGCTCATCGCGGCCCCGGGCGCTCCGGCGGCCAGCAGGGAGCCATCCAGGGCCACGGAATAGGCCAGTTCTGCGGCGATGTCGGTTGGCGCCAGCAATTGCGTCTGCGCCGTCGCCGCGGAAGCGATCAGCGCCAGCGCAAGAAACGCAGGGGCACGGAACGGGCGCGACCGGCGCCTCGAAGCGACGCTGCGTTGCCGTGTTCGGGAAGCCATGGAGGGAATTCGCGCGATCATGCCTGCACTTAGCCACGCCGTGCCGAACCGGGTCAAGCTGGCACTGGGTGATTTGTCTCAGGCACTGCAGTACGGACTCGGACCGTGCTGCTTTTCTGTCCGTTTCAGGACAGTCTGCTCTGAACCATTCAGGCTGTGGCACGCAGTCGATGCTGGTAGAGTTTTTCGTACAGCGGCCGGCAGGCCTCGGCAACACGGGCACCCTCGCCTTCGAGATGGATGTCGCGCTGCTGCGGCGGTTCGAAGCCGGTCGAATTCCACACCGATTCGTACCAGTGCGGCGCCCAGATGCCGTCGCTGTCGCGCGGTCCGACCGGCCACTCCAGCATGCCTGGCTTGAACGGAATGCCGAATCGTTCGCATAGCGCGCGCAGTTGCGCTTCGGGCGCGTGCAGGAATTCGTCGGCATCAATCACGGGCGGCGCTTCACCGAGCCGATCACAGACTTCGTCGAATAGTCGGGCCTCTTGCGGCAAGCCGATTTCTTCGGCACTGACGGTATCGCGCGAGCGCAGATACGAGGCAACTACTTCATCGGGATCGCGGATCAGGAAGGCATGCACGAGTCTGCTCATCCAGTCGTGATCGATCGAATCCAGCATGTGATGACACATGTGCTTCTGGTACCAGATCGGTCGATCGCCGGGAATTGGACCGGTCATCGTCCTGGCAACGCTGCGCCAGTCGGTCTCGCCATCGGCAATGATCTGCTCAGCCATCGGGTGGTCGGAGCCGGTTGCGGCAAGATAGTAGGCATAGAAGGGCTCATCGCTGACCGCACAATCCCCGCGATTTTCCCAGGCCCGCATCATGGCCGTGGACAGATTGCGCGGCCCCGACCACATCGCGATGCGCAGCGGACCGTAGCCTTCGCCACTCATGCCGATATCGTCCTGGCCTTGCGTGCAGCGATGTCGCGCCGGACCAGATCCCTGTACAGCGACTGGATGCGCTCGACGATCGGCCCGCGTGTTCCAGTGCCGATGATGCGTCCGTCGATCTCGCGCACCGGAACGACACCGGCAAACGTGCCGGTGACAAAGGCCTCTTCCGCAGCATAGACATCGGTCAGGCTGAAGGGTTTCTCGAGCGCCGGAATGCCGGCTTCACGGCAAACCGCCAGCACATTCGAGCGCGTGATGCCGCCAAGGCAATACTGTCCGGTCGAGGTCCACACTTCACCCTTGCGTGCAATAAAGAAGTGGGTCGAATTGCAGGTTGCGACAAAACCGTGGGGATCGAGCATCAAGCCTTCATCGGCGCCAGCCGTGTAAGCCTGGATGCAAGCGGTACTGCAGTTGAGCTTGCTGTGACTGTTGAGCTTCTGATCCTGCACGTCGGGGTAGCCGCGGCGTACGTGAACGGTAAACAGCTTGAGGCCCCGTTCGGCGGTTTCGGGTAGCGGATTCTTGTACTCGGGAATGATCACGATGGTGGCGGGGCCAATCACCACGCGCGGATCCTGGTACGGCGTGCGCTTGAGGCCGCGCGTGACCATGAGACGAACATGCACGCCATCATGCATGTCGTTGGCATGCAGGGTGGACTGGATGGCGGCGGTCAGCGCCTCGCGATCCAGACCGATGTCCATGGCAATGGCCTTGGCACCCTCGTAGAGCCGATCAAGATGCGCGTCCAGAAAGGCGGGATAGCCATCGACGACACGCAAGCCCTCCCAGACGCCGTCGCCCAGAATGAAACCCGAGTCGAATACCGAAACGGTCGCCTCTTCTCGTCGCTTCATCTCGCCGTTGACGTAGATCAGGATGGTGCGATTGCGTGGATCGTCGACATAGTCATGGCTGCCATGGGTCATGCGCGCGGGTCCTCGGAATGATGTGTCATGCCTCGCGACGCGGACTTCAGTCGGGGGCGGGTTCGCAATGGCGCGACAGGACGATACACCAAGCAGACCTGACCCGGCCTTCTCGGTCGCACTGGCGCGCACCTTGAGCATTCAACAGGCAGCGGGCAGGATGGCGCACTTTTCCGGAGTTCCGCACATGCCAAAGATCGCCCTGGTGACGACGCGAGTCGCACGCCCCACTGATGAGGATCTGGCGCCTCTGGAACAGGCGCTCGCGGCACAGGGCGCACAGGTTTCGATCGTCGACTGGGATGACTCGGCGATCGACTGGTCAGGGTTCGACCTGAGCGTGCTGCGTTCCTGCTGGGACTACACCGATCGCATTGTCGAATTCCTGGCCTGGGCCGGGCGCATCAGCGGACAGACATGCCTGCTCAATCCATTCGAGGTCGTGCGCTGGAATACCGACAAGCACTATCTGGCCGAACTGGCGAAAAAGGATGTCGCGATCGTTCCGAGCGCCTTCGTCGAGCCGGGTGATGACGCCGCTTCAGCCCTGCATGCCTTTTTGCAAGATCATCCCGACTGCGCCGAAATCGTAATCAAGCCGGCCATCGGCGCAGGTTCACGCGACACCCAGCGCCACGGACGGGGTCGCACGGATGCCGCGACCGCGCATATCGCCCGGCTGCTTGATGCCGGGCGCAGCGTGCTCCTGCAGCCCTATCTCGATCGTGTCGACGAGGCCGGCGAAACGGCTCTGATCCATTTCGACGGCCAGTTCAGCCATGCGATCCGCAAGGGACCCTTGTTGCGTCCGGATGAAGGGCCGACCACCGAGCTGTATGCGACCGAACAGATCGATCCACGCGAGGCCTCCGCCGACGAGCTGGAACTGGCCGCCAGGGTACTGGCCGCCCTGCCGTTCGCGAACCTGCCCGCCTACGCCCGCGTCGACCTCATCCGTGCGGACGACGGTACCCCGGTCCTGCTGGAACTGGAATTGACCGAACCCTCGCTGTTCTTCGACCACGCCGCCGGATCGGCGCAGCGGTTTGCCACCTGCCTGCTCGCGCACTGCCGGTCAGAGGGCCAGGGCTGATTCAGATTCGCTGGGCAAGGGGTAACCATTCTGTAGTCCCGGCCAACACGCATGCGGCCCGGCGCGTCTTCATACAGGAATTGTCCACAGGCCTGTCCACGCCTGCTGTGGATAACCGCGTTCGCGGGGTCGCTACGCCACTCTGCCATGGCGAGGCGGGAACCCGCGGATGGTTTCCGCTGCAACTCGCCACGGGGTGACGCGATGCCGCACAGTTTCGGTCCGCCGCAGCGCCCTACGTTACAATCGGCCCATCCTGTTTCCCTGCAAAGGAATTTCGCGAGATGAAGATCCTGGTCGGTTACAAGCGCGTCGTCGACTACAACGTGCGCATCCAGGTCAAGCCTGATGGCTCCGGCGTGGTCACCGACGGCGTCAAGCTGTCTGCCAATCCTTTCGATGACATTGCCCTGGAAGAAGCCCTGCGCCTGCGCGAGAAGGGCATCGCCAGCGAAGTTGTCGTTGTCACGATCGGCCCGGCCAATGCCCAGGCACATATCCGCAACGGATTGGCCATGGGTGCAAATCGCGCCATTCATGTCGTCACCGAGGAGGCCATCCAGCCGCTGACCGCGGCGCGCGCCATGCTCAAGCTGATCGAGAAGGAACAGCCCGAAATCGTCATTCTCGGCAAGCAGGCGATCGACGACGACTGCAACCAGACCGGACAGATGCTGGCCGCGCTCTGGGATCGTCCGCAGGCCACGTTTGCATCGAAGATCGAGATCAGCGACAAGGCCGCGAAAGTCACTCGCGAGGTCGATGCGGGACTCGAGACCATCGAAGTCGACCTGCCGGCCGTGATCACCACCGATCTGCGCCTGAACGAGCCGCGCTTCATCAAGCTGCCCGACATCATGAAGGCCAAGTCCAAGCCTCTGGAAACCCTGGCCTTCGCCGATCTGGGCGTCGAGTCGGGAGATCACCTGAAGACCACCAGGCACGAGCCGCCGGCAAAACGCAGCAAGGGCGTGATGGTCAAGGACGTCGGCGAACTGGTGGCGGCGCTCAAGGCCAAGGGTCTGGCATGAGGCTTGCGGCAACGCTTGCGCCCCTGCTTTTCTGCCTGCCGGCCATGGCCGCGGGCAGCCAGGCCGCCGATCCGGCGAGCGCGCGTTCCGCGGAATCGATCTGCGCATCCAGCAAGGGCATCTGGAATACCAGCAACGACACCTGCGCCGTCACCAAGGCCGCCTGTGAAGGCCTGGGCGAGTGGGAAGACGGCCTGGGCTGCGTCCTGCCCTCGATCAATGCCGCCGATTGCAACGGCGGTGACGGCATGCAAGCGATTGGCAGTGCCTGCGTCATCATCTACATGACAGTCGACGAAACGACTCAATAAGGTTTCAGCGAGGAAACATCCATGTCAAAGATTCTCATCATCGCCGAGCACCTGGACGGCAAGCTCAATTCCAGCACCGCACGCTGCGTCAGCGCCGCCGTTGCCATCAAGCCCGAATCCATCGATGTGCTGGTACTCGCCGCCGATGCGGCATCGGTCGCCGCCGAGGCAGCGAAAATCGACGGCGTGAACAAGGTTCTGACTGTTTCGCGCGCCGAGAATGCGCACGCACTCGCAGCCATCTTCGCACCACAGGTTGCGGCGGTTGCCGGCAATGGCTACAGCCATGTGTTCGCACCCTCGACCACCTTCGGCAAGGACCTGATGCCGCGCGTAGCCGCCCTGCTCGGCGTGGCCCAGGTGTCCGACGTCATGAGCGTGGCCGGCGCGCACAGCTTCCAGCGCCCGATCTATGCCGGCAACGCGATCATCACGGTGGAGGCACCCGAATCGAGCGTGGTTGTGGCGACGATTCGCACCGCGTCCTGGCCGGCCGCGGCGGCGGGCTCGGCGAACGCAGCGGTCGAGGCGGCCACGGTCGAGGTCAGCCTGCCTTCGCATACGCGCTTCGTTGAACTGGCCCAGGGCAAGAGCGACCGCCCGGACCTGCAGGGTGCGAGCAAGGTCGTCTCCGGCGGCCGCGCACTCGGTTCGTCGGAAAATTTCGAGATCATCTACAAGCTGGCCGACAAGATCGGCGCAGCCGTAGGCGCATCTCGGGCAGCAGTCGATGCCGGCTACGTGCCGAGCGACCTGCAGGTCGGGCAGACCGGCAAGATCATCGCTCCGGAGCTGTATGTTGCAATCGGTATTTCCGGTGCCATCCAGCATCTGACCGGAATCAAGGACGCCGGCACGATTGTCGCCATCAACAAGGATGCCGAAGCTCCGATTTTCGAAGTGGCCGATTTCGGACTGGTCGGCGACCTGTTCAAGATCGTCCCGGAGCTTGAGGCTGCCCTGTAACGAACAACGAAGCAACGACGCGGGAATCCAATCGAAACCCGCGTCAACATCCATATCATCGGCAGGAGCAGCCTTCAGTCGCGATGCCTTTCGTCACGATTCGAAACGCTGCGTCGAGGCTGAAGCTTCTTCTCGAAATCGAATGTTGCTCAATCCCCGGAAGCATCCTCATCCGACTCGAATTCGACACCCGAGCGATCAATCACGCACTGGATGTCAGCGCACCCTTCTTCGTAGTAGTCCTCGTCATACCAGTCGTCTTCGCAGATCCCTTCTTCCGCGCAGGCGTCGTAACCGGGTTCGTCCCTGGCCAATTCAGGATGGTTGGCAACGAACGCAAGGCCCGACTCTTGCGCAGCAATGATGCGGTCGCTGGTACTGGGGTGACTGGACAGATATGCCGCGCCTTCGGCCGTTTCGACATCGTAGTAATCGTCGAGCTCGCGCATGGCTTGCGCAAACCATGATGGCGAAACGTTGTGCGCAACCAGCGTATCGAACGCATACTCGTCGGCCTCCTCCTCGAATCCTCGCGAGTAGTGGCTTTGCAGCAGGAAGGTCGGTACGCCGACCACGATTGCGCTGGCCGAACTGACATCACCGGCGAACAGCGCAGCGATGACCAGCACAAACGAACTGCGCAGGGTCTGACGCAAGGCATGACGATGCTGCTGATGGCCGAGTTCGTGCGCGAGGACGGCATCGAATTCGCGATCGTCCGAAAACAGCTCCACGAGCTGGTCGGTGATCACGACATCACCCCCCGGAATGGCCAGCGCGTTCGGGCCGATCGCGGGCGCATCGCGGAAGAGCAGTCGATAGCCGGAGGCATCGGGCATGTCCCGAGTGAGTCGAGCGAAGCGCTCGGTCAACTCCTGCTGACGGGCCGTATCGATCTTGCTGGCCGCGAATCCGAAGAACTGGTCAAGCTGGGCCAGCACTTCCCTGCCCAGCGCGCCTTCGATGTCCGCAGGCAACTCTGCCGCGATGCGATCAGACATCCACGGCACGCCCCAGACAAAGGTCGCGATGCCCGCGGCCAGACAGATCACGATCGAGGCCGCCACCGCGTGGGCATGGCGTTCGAGCCGGTCGACCAGCCGCTGCAGGCGATCCTCGCTGGGGAACCAGGCATCGAGGCCCTCCTGGTCTTGCGTCAGCACGCGTGCGCCATCAGGGAATTCCAGCGTACGCGTGGTCCGACCCAGTCGCGGCGTCAGGCGCAGTTTGGCGATCAATTCCGTGCGTTCAATCTCCGCTCCGAACACACGAATGCTGCCAGCGTCCACACGGCGGACTTCCACATCGTGGATCCGGCTGCTCCTGCCGTCGAAAAACTGTCCCCTGAATGCGTTCACAGGCCGATGTCGATGTCGAACAGACCATCCACCTCCGCGGCTATGGCATCGATGCCGGATGAACTCTCGGCGCGCATACCATTGAAATCATCGGCACTGAGTACGCTGAGACATTCGGCGCGGTAGCGCGCGAGCCGCACCTTCGCCCACGGGATCAGCAAACCCGCGCTGAGCAGGATCGCAACCGTGTTGCCGGCATAGATCCACAGCAGGCGATGTCCCTTGAGAGTGGAACGAAAGCGTCGGCCATCGATTTCCACATGGTTGTAGATCAGGTTCGAGATCGCAGCTGCGAGGAATGCCAGGACCACAAAGTAACCGGAGTACATGACTGCAATGAGACTCATCATGAGCGCAGCCGGCGGCTCTTCATCCGCACCACCGGATGCAAAACTGAGCATGATCAACCCTACCATCAGAAAACTCGAGAGCATCATCCAGCCGGTTATCGCCCCCCAGGCAATCAGGTACGGCGGATAGAACTTTCCGGGAGTGAGCAGGAATCGAAACCAGTTGCCGCCGTAGCGATGACTCTCGACCAGAAACTCCTTCTGCTTGCCCTTGACCCACGGATAGAGCATGCCCAGAGTCAGGATCAGCGGAATGCCGAGTACGAGAAATCGGATGTAGGCCTCTCCGTAGTCCGGGATGAAACGGAAATTCAGGCCTCGCCAGGACGAGTAGCGAGCCTTGAATGCAGCGCCACGGACGATCAGCCAGGGAGCCAGCACGGCGATCAGCAAGGCAAGGCCGAGCTGCATGCCAATGCTGTACTGACCAGCGATCACGTACGAGGAAAAAAGGAAAACCGCAATGATGCGGCCCTTGAGGATCGGCAGCGGCTTCGCGAGATATTCGAACGGAACGCCAGCAAGCCGCGTGCAACCATAGAAGTAGCGCTGGGTCCGCACCTTGGCCCAGGCAGAAAAAATTCCCAGGCTCAGGATCGACAGAGCAAGATTGACGATCCAGATGCGGAAGTACTCACGCGCCGAGCCGTCGAACTGGAACGCATACTCCGCGGGCGCCGGATTCGGCGCCGACCTCCAATACGACGGCGCGGACGGAACCGGCGGCTCCGGCAATGGCGGCAGCGTCGCGATGATGTCCTCGTGCATGAAGACTCCCTGTCAGTTTCCCCTTGTCCGCGCGAAAGTGTACGCGAACTCAGGCGATCCTGAACGGACATGCGGCACAGCGTCGGGCATTGTTTTCCCGGCCAGCGGATTCACTGTCCTTCGAGCCGGTCGTGATTGTGCGTGGCTCTGCTGATCAACATGAGACCGAAGCAACAACGCTTCGTCATCCCGGTGCAGGCCGGGATAACGGCAATAGACGGGGTGGCCGCCGTTCGGGCTACTCATGATTTCCGTGGCGCTCCGGCTCAACAGGCAAGCCAGGCAATTGCCACTCGATACCTTGGAGAAAGACTAGCCTTTTCCAAGGATCAGATCCGCAGCGCGCTCGGCGATCATGATCGTGGGGGCGTTGGTATTTCCACCCGGCAATGAGGGCATCACCGAGGCATCGACGACACGCAGCCCGCTGACACCACGCACACGCAATTCGCTGTCGACGACAGCTCCATCATCGGTTCCCATGCGACAGGTGCCGACCGGGTGGTAGACCGTTTCGGCCTTGCGCCGGACGAACGCCTCGGCCACCGCATCGTCTTCTATATCGGCGCCCGGATGGATCTCCGCGCCGCGATAGCGATCGAAGGGAACCTGGGCAAGGATCCTGCGCGACTGTCGCGCTGCCTCGATCATCATCTTCATGTCGTAGCCCTCGGGATCGCTGAGGTAGTTGGCATGAATGGCGATCGGCTGCTGCGGATCTGCAGACTTGAGCAGAAGGCGGCCACGCGATCTGGGTCGCAGCAAGCAGGCGTGCACGGTATAGCCATAACCATCGAGCCTGTTGCGACCATGATCGTCCAGCAACGCGGGCACAAAGTGGAATTGCATGTCGCAGCGATCATCCTCTGCGTGGCGCGAGCGCAGAAAGCCACCGCATTCGGCGATGTTCGAAGTACCGATGCCACTGCGCTTGAACAGGAACTCGAGACCCACCGCCAGATCGCTGGCCTGGTCGTACGTGATCGCCTCGGTGCAGCGAACCAGCGTGCAGATGTCGAGGTGATCCTGCAGGTTGCCGCCAACACCGCTCAAGTCGTGGCGCACACCGATACCCAGCTCGCCGAGATGCGCTGCCGGACCGACGCCCGAGAGCATCAGCAGTTGCGGCGAGTTGAGCGCTCCACCGGCCAGGATGACTTCCCCGGCCTCGGCACGCTTGAGGCGACCATGATGGCGATAGTCGACGCCATAGGCGCGCTCACCGGCAAGCAATACATGCTGGACCTGTGCATGCGTGCGAATGGTCAGGTTGGAGCGCCCTCGTGCTTCGCGCAGGAAGGATGCGGCGGTCGAACAGCGCGCGCCATTCTTCTGGGTGACCTGATAGAAGCCGAATCCTTCCTGGCGCTGGCCATTGAAATCATTGTTGCGCTCGAAGCCCGCTGCCTCGGCCGCTTCGATGAAGACGTCGGAGAGCGGGTTGTGATGACGCAGATCGTCCACACTGAGCGGGCCATCGGATCCATGCAGCGCGTCGGCGCCACGCGTATTGGTTTCCGAGCGCTTGAAATAGCCAAGCACGTTGTCCCAGGCCCAACGCGGATCAGCGGACTTCTCGGCCCAGTCGTCATAGTCGCCGGCGACGCCGCGGATGTAGCACATGGCATTGATCGAACTGGAACCGCCCAATACCTTGCCGCGCGGCCACCACAAGCGGCGACCGTCAAGATTGGCTTCCGGCTCGGTGTTGTAGTTCCAGTTGTGGCGAGGATTTTCGGCCAGCTTGCCGATGCCGGCAGGCATGTGAATGAACGGATGCCAGTCGCGACCGCCGGCCTCGAGCAGGAGTACGCGCTTGGAGGCATCGGCGCTGAGGCGGTCAGCCAGCACGCAGCCGGCCGAGCCGGCACCGACAATCACGTAGTCATAAGTCATGAGACGCTGGATTCTGCAAGGGATTTCCCGACCCTAAACGGCTCGAATAGAGCACATGCTCCACAACGGGCATCGACCCGCATCAGGCAAGGACTTCAACGCGGTCGCCACGGCGAATGACGCCGGAGTCGCGCGGGATCAGGTTCTGGCCAAACGTCACGCCCTTTTCGGTTCGTCGATAGCCGAGCAGCGTGCGCAGTGGCTCGCCCGATGGGTCGAACTCGCCTCGTCCGGGTTGAACGGTAGTGAATACACAGCGCACGCAAGCCTTGACCACGTCGAAATGTACTGCGCCGATACGGATGCTGCGCCAGCCATCTTCTGCATGCGCAGCCGCACCGGCCACGATCAGGTTGGGTCGGAAGCGCAGCATCTCCACCGGCTCGGCCAGTCGCTTGTTGAGGTCATCGAGAGCGCCCTGCGAGATCAACAGCAGCGGGAAGCCGTCAGCGAAACTGACTTCCTCGCCGGACTGCGCATAGCGGGTGTCGATCGCTCGCTTGCATTCCGCATCCATGTGCACGAAGCGCGCCGCGAAACCCAGGTAGCGACTGATCCAGGCATCGGCTACTTCTCCAGCCGGCGACGCCGACACCTTGCTGCCCCAGACGTTTGCGGCAACCCGCGTGCGTTCCAGTGCTGGCCGAAGCTGCAGATCGGACATGCCGGGTGCGGTCAGTTGCAGCGAGTCCGAAGCAGTCTCGACACGAATCAGTACCATTCGCGGATACTTGCGGGCAGTCACGAAGCTGCCATCGGCATCGACGATCATCCAGCGTCGATCGCCCACCAGACCTCGGGGCTCGACCTGCGCCTGGTCGGGACTCAGTGCCGCACAGGACTTAACCGGATAGATGTGGAGGCCGGAGAGCGTCGCGTTCATGCGGCCATTATAGGCACCGGGGGCACCCTCACCGCCCATGCTAGTCTCTGCCGCTTCTGGTCCGGATCCCGAACGTGCCAAAACGTCCAGCCATCCAGCCACATGAGTGGTTCGCCGTTTGCGTTTCGTTCGCGTATTTCTTCAGCGTGCTTGCGGCCTACTACGTGATTCGACCGGTTCGCGACCAGCTGTCGGCTGCCGTCGGATCCACTGCGCTGCCGATCTTCTATGCGGTCACGTTCGTGGTGACGCTGGCCTTGGCGCCCCTGTTCGGCGCGATGGTGGCACGCTATCCACGGCGCAAGTTCGTGCCCATGGTGTATCTGTTCTTCCTGCTCGGCATGCTCGCCTTCATTCCCCTGTTCCAGATTCAGGATGCCATCGGCGCACGTCTGCTGGGCTCGGCATTCTTCGTCTGGGTCAGCGTGTTCAACCTGTTTGTCGTGGCCGTGTTCTGGAGCTTCATGGCCGACCTGCTCGATGCCGAGCAGGCGCACCGGCTGTTTCCGATCATTGCACTTGGCGGTACCCTCGGAGCGATTGCCGGGCCCGCCCTGACCCGCAGCATGAACGAAATTGTCGGCGTGTCAGGCCTGCTGGTGATGTCGTCCGCCCTGCTCGGCGTGGCCATCCTCTGCATCCTTGCGCTGTCGCGCTGGTCGCGCGGCAATCCCGTGGCGGGTGACGAGCAACGCGACACCCGCGTCATCGGCGGCAGCTTCATTGCCGGCGCGATCGAGACGATCAGGTCACCGCTGATGCGGCGCCTGGCGATCCTGATGTTGCTCGGTGATGCGGTTGGCACCGTGATCTACGCCTTGCTCGCCGACTACAGCGGCGCGACTTATGCCACGCGCGAGGCACGCATCAATTTCGCCGCGAATATCGATTTCTACGCGAATGTGCTGCAGGTCATATTGCAGCTCGGCGTCACGCGCTTGCTGCTGATCCATTTCGGTCCGGCGCCAGCGCTCGCGCTCGACGGCATCATCAAGGCCGTGATGCTGGCCGGTCTGGTGGTGTTTGCCGGCCCCTGGATTGCTGTCGTGGCGGTGGTCACGCGAGGCAGTGCCTATGGCGTATTCAAGCCCGCTGCCGATTCCATGTACACACGCGTCGATGCCGAAACGCGCTACAAGACCAAGAACTTCATTGACACCTCGGTATGGCGCTTCGGCGATCTGGTCGTCACCAGCAGCTTCAATCTGCTGCGCGGCATCGGCACCACGGTGCCGGGCTTCGCCCTGATGGCAGCGGTCGCGGCAGGCAGCTCTGCCTGGATCGGCTGGCGCGCCGCACGCATGCTTCCGGGCGATGCGCCCGACGCTTCCGCAGGGAAATCTCCAGCCAAGCCTTGAAAGCCGCGCCCGCACAGCCAACGTATGACAATCGCCCAGGAGCCTTCCATCCATGACATTTGAAACTCTCACGGAACAGCGTGCCCACGGCGGCGTGCAGGGCTTCTATCGACACAGCTCGAACGAGACCGGAGGAGTGATGCGCTTCGGCGTGTTCCGACCGCCGCAGGCCGCGAAGGGCAAGGTTCCTGTGCTGTACTTTCTCGCCGGACTGACCTGCACCGAGGAGACTGCGGCGATCAAGGCCGGCGCCCAGTGGCTGGCTGCCGAACTCGGTCTCATGCTGGTCACGCCGGATACGAGCCCGCGCGATACCGGTATTGACGGAGCCAGCGGCGACTGGGAGTTCGGCGAAGGCGCCGGTTTCTACCTCGATGCCAGCAATGCGCCGTACGCGAGTCGCTTTCGCATGTACTCCTACGTGAGCAAGGAACTGCCAGCGCTGATCGGCGCCCATTTTCCCGCCGACATCAGCCGCAGCGGAATCTGCGGGCATTCGATGGGTGGCCACGGTGCCCTGACCATCGCCTTGCGCAATCCGGATGCCTATCGTTCCGTTTCGGCCTTCGCACCGATCGTGGCGCCGAGCCAGGTCCCATGGGGCGAGAAGGCGCTGCCGCGCTACCTCGGCGACGATCGCAACGCCTGGAAGCAGTGGGATACGGTTGCGCTGCTCGGCGAGGGCAGGCGTTTCAATGGCATGCTGCTGGTCGACCAGGGTGATGCGGATGCCTTCCTCGACAGTCAGCTCAGACCGCAGCTGCTGGAACAGGCCTGCAAGCAGTCGGGCCAGGCGTTGAACCTGCGCATGCAGGCCGGCTATGACCACAGCTACTGGTTCATCCAGTCCTTCATCGCCGATCACCTGATTCATCACGCGCAGGCGATGAAAGCCTGATCGAACGGTATCCCGGCCGGCGCCGAGCGGTGTTCTCCCTCTCCCCTCGGGAGAGGGTTGGGGTGAGGGTTCGAGCGAAGCGAATTTTTGAGACCCGCCCGTATACCCTCATCCGCCTTGATTCGCCCCATCCATGGGGCTCTCCCTTCGGGCCGGCTTCGCCGTTCGCGCCTGATCCCGTCAGGCGCAGTCGGGCATCCTTTCCCATAGGCAGAAGGAAAATGCCCGGGAAATTGTCAGCGTGGCGACACCCACATCGTGATGTCGGCGTCGAAGACGATCTCGTCCGCGCTGTTGCGGACTTCGACAATGGCATGGAGGTCCTGAGCCGTCGTCGTATCCGCTGGTGCCTGCACGCGAGCGGTCGCATGCAGTTCGCCGAGAGCCTTCTTCAGATAGCGCACGCTCATGCCTTTCGGGATCCAGCGCATCGACCCCGGGATGGTCACTTCGGTGGCCATTCCGCCGGCCAGTTCGGCGGCATTGCACATCGCGATCGCGTGCACCGTGCCGATGTGGTTCTGAATCGAACGGCGTTGACGCAAGCGCACCACACAGCGGCCGGGCTCGAGCACTTCGATATGCGGCGAGATCGAACTGAAATAAGGCGCCTTCCAGCAGATGATGCGCGAGAACAGCCAGCGGCCCGGTGCCGAGCCGCCGAGCTTGCGAAACATCCGCAGGGATTGCGCGGCCATCGGATCAGGCTACGCTGCGCAGTGATTTCGGTTCCTTTTTCTTGACCGCCGCACGCAATTCCTCCGACTCGAAATCATCCACCGAGATGAACTCGAAGCTGGCGCTGCGCACATGCTCAAGCAGCTTGCGCTCGGCACTGCTGAGAATGCCCTTGGCTTCCGCATCGGCGATCTGTGCCTCGAAATCGAGCCCGCCAACTTCGCCTGTCTTGACCGCCTTGAGAAACTTGCGCTCGATCGGTTCGGCCGCGATGACTTCCGGCAACAATGCATTCATGCGCCCGATCGGATTGTTTTCCGTCGGCGTCATGTAGGCGCCCGAGATGAGTCGCGCACGCGCCTCGTTCGGCGCCATCATGATCGCGGCAACGCGATGGCCGAGACGATCCGAGGGCGGCACTTCGCGACGGCCGAGCGGAAAGACCAGGGCGCGTAGCTTGAACGCGACAAAGCGGTTCGGGAAGTTGCGGATAACGCCATCCAGGGCCATCTGCATGCGCCAGGTGCACTCGTGGAATGCCCAGGCCAGCAGCGGCTGGTCGGAAACCGGCCGACCCTCATCCTCGTAGCGCTTGAGCATGCTCGATGCGATGTACAAATAGGACAGCACATCGCCCAGCCGGGCCGAGATCTTTTCCTTGAACTTGAGCTTGCCGCCGAGCACCAGCATGGAGGTATCGGCTACCAGCGCCAGCGCCGCCGAATAGCGATTGAGCTTGCGATAGTAGCGGCGGGTATACGCATCACCCGGTACCGAGCCGATCTTCGAGTGGGTCAGCCCCAGAACGAAACTGCGCACGGCGTTGGAGAAGCCAAATCCGATGTGCCTGAACAGCACGTCATCGAACTTGCGCAGGCGATCGCCATAGTCCGGCAAGGCAGCTGCCTGCATTTCTTCCAGCACGTAGGGATGGCAGCGGATCGCGCCCTGTCCGAAGATCATCAGGCTGCGCGTCATGATGTTGGCCCCTTCGACCGTGATCATGATCGGCACGCCCTGCCAGGAGCGGCCGAGGTAGTTGCTCGGCCCGAGGATCACGCCCTTGCCGCCATGCACATCCATGGCATCGGTGCAGATCTGCCGACCCCATTCGGTGGCATGGTATTTGGCGATGGCCGAGGGCACGGCCGGCTTCTCGCCGCGATCAACCGCCGCAGCGGTGGCGCGGGACAATGCGGTCGTCGCATAGGTCAGTCCGCCGATGCGCGCCAGCGCCTCCTCGACGCCTTCGAAGCGACCGATGGCGAGACCAAACTGCTTGCGGATGCGCGCGTAGGCGCCGGTTGCTGCAACCCCGGCGCAGGCACCACCGGTTGCATTCGAGGGCAGCGAAATCGCGCGTCCGACCGATAGGCACTCGACCAGCATGCGCCAGCCCTGTCCGGCCATTTCCGGACCGCCAATCAGCTGCGAGAGCGGCACGAAGACGTCCTTGCCGCGCACCGGTCCATTCTGGAACGGCACATTGAGCGGAAAGTGGCGACGGCCGATTTCGAGGCCATCGGTATCACGCGGAATCAGGGCCAGAGTGATGCCGAGATCTTCTTCGTCGCCGAGCAGGTTTTCCGGATCGAGCATGCGGAAAGCCAGGCCCACGATGGTCGCCACCGGCGCCAGGGTGATGTAGCGCTTGTCGAAGGTCAGGCGCACGCCAAGCACGTTGCCGCCTTCCCATTCGCCCTTGCAGACAATGCCGTAATCGGGAAGCGATGTCGCATCCGAACCGGCATAGGGACCGGTCAGCGCAAAACATGGCACCTCGCGACCATCGGCCAGGCGCGGCAGGTAGTAGTTCTTTTGCTCTTCGGTACCGTAGTGCAGGAGCAACTCGGCCGGTCCCAGCGAGTTTGGAACGGCCACCGTCGAAGCCACGGTCGCCGACATGCTGGCTATCTTCTGCAGCACCGCCGAATGGGCCAGCGCGGAGAACTGCAGGCCACCATACTGCTTGGGAATGATCATGCCGAAGAACCTGTTGACCTTGAGGTACTCCCACATGTCTTCCGGAAGATCGGCCAGTTCATGGCTGATCTGCCACTCGTTGATCTGCGAACACAACTGTTCGACCGGGCCATCCAGAAAGGCCTTCTCGTCGACACTGAGTTCGGGGCGTGCCTGCCCCAGCAATTCCGACCAGTCGGGCTTGCCGCTGAACAGCTGCCCCTCGAAGCCGACCGTGCCGGCTTCCAGTGCGGTCTGCTCGGTCTCGGAAAGGTTCGGAGTGACCTTGCGATAGATCTTCAGCAGCGGCGCACTGATGCGCGCGCGCCGGAACCCCGGCAGGTTGAGCGGCACCGTGATTGCGGCGAAACCCAGCAATGGCAACAGGATTGCCAGCCAGTGCGAGCCGGCCAACAGGCCGGCACCAAGAATGGCCACGGCGGTGGCAGCGGTCCAGAGACGCAGGCCAATGCGCAGATAGGCGGCGGTCAGCGATACCAGGATGCCGGTAATCAGCGGGATCAATTGCAACATGTCAGTGACTCCTCTACTTGGTTCCGCCTGGTCACCGATTCCACGCAAGGAATCGAAGCACTGGCCTCGGCGGACAACTCACGGGTGGCGTCAGACTTCCGGCCAGATCCGTGCAATGCATTGTGTCCCCCGCTCGATTGGGGGTTGTCCGGATTCGGCACGGAATCAACATCTGCCGGTTTTCCGGGTTCGTCAATCGGGTGGCAACGCACACAGGAAGTCCAGAACGTGACGCGTGAACTGGCTGTTTTCGTCACCTGCCACCATGTGCGTGGCATGTGGAACCATGACATGACGCGCGTGGGGCACAAGCTCTAAAAATTCTTTGATCGTCGGCGCGGACACGACGTCACTGGCAGAACCGCTGATCAGCAGCGTGGGAACGCGGATCCGGGTCGCGGCTTCGAGCAGATCGCGCTGGTGACGCCCGCCATCCGCTGCGATCGGTTCCAGCATGTTCGGATCCCAATGCCAGTGCAGACGGCCGTTCTCACCTTCGACCAGCAATCGACGCAGGCGTTCGGGCGACTTGCGGGACTTTCGATGGGGCAGATAGGCCGAAATCGCGTCCGCGGCCTCACTGTAGTCCGCAAATCCGTCGGGATGCGCGCGCATGAAGTCGAGAATGCGTTCGACGCCGGCCGGCTCCCAGCGCGGCGTGATGTCGACCAGGACCAGAGCGCGGCACGAGGCTGCATCGGCACCCGCCAGAGCGATTCCTACCAGCCCCCCCATGGATGCGCCGACTATCACCGGCAAGGCAGGCGCCCGCGCGGCGACCAGGGCCAGATCCGCTGTCAACTGATCGACCGAATACTCATGTGTGCTCAGCCAGCTGCTGTGGCCATGACCACGCGCATCGTAGGTAGTGGCATGCCAGCCTTGCCGAGCGGTCGCATCCGCGCAGCTGGTCCAGGCATCGCGGGTCTGCCCAAACCCATGGGCGAACACCACCGCGGGCCCCTGGGCATTGCCAAAGTCCTCAAGCGCCAGGCTGATGCCATCAGGCGTCGTCAGTCGCGATACGCGCGACATTGCGGCAGGGGTTTCGACCTTCACCATACGCGGAAGTATGGAACGAGCGCCGGTTGCCGTCAATGGCGCCCCGAGACCCGCCATTCGGAGCAGTGCTTCTAATCCCGGCAATGCTCCGGCACACTCCCGAGATGACAGAATCTGACCAGAAAGCGGAGCCACGTGGACGGCTGTCGGCCAGGGACTGGGAACAGGCCGCATTGGACGTACTGGCCCAATCAGGAGTTTTGGCGGTCGCCGTTGAGTCTCTGGCGCGGACCCTTGGGGTCACCAAAGGCAGCTTCTACTGGCATTTCCCGACCCGGGAGGCCTTGCTAAAGGCAGCCATTGACCGCTGGGAACAGCGCGATGAAGATCAGGTCATCGCACATGTGGAGCGTATCGCCGATCCACGAGAGCGGCTGCGCGAGCTGTTTCATCGGGTCAGTCGCGAAGTGCAGTCGCACCTCGTCTATGCGGCCCTGTTGCAGGCGTCCGATCACCCTATCGTGCAGCCGGTCATCGAGCGCATTTCGCGCAGGCGCCTGGCCCTGCTGACGCATGCCTATCACGAGGCTGGCTTCGACGCCCGTTCAGCAGCCCATCGCGCCCGCCTCGCCTACACCGCCTATAGCGGATTCCTGCAGCTCAACCAGAGCCATGGCATGCCGCGCATGGACCACGAGGAATACGAGACCTATGTCGATCACGTGATCACGACCCTGGTTCCGGCGTGAATGCCCGCCGGGCCCGATGCCGCAGCTGACCTTGCCAAGCCCGCCCGTGGCCGCTAACGTCCCAAGCCTTGCTTAGATGAACGCGGGCCGAGCCCCGCGAATAGGGAAACCATGACCAGTTCGCTTGAATCCTTGAACCGATGGGTCGAGGACGTTGCCCGTTTGACCGAAGCCGAAAAGATCCACTGGTGCGATGGCTCGGAGTCCGAGGAACGTCTGCTCAAGGAGCAGATGCTGGCCAGCGGCGACCTGATCGGCCTGAACCCCGAAACCCATCCCGGTTGCACGCTGCACCGCTCCAGCCCCACCGACGTGGCCCGTGTCGAACACCTCACCTTCATCTGCACGCGGGATCGCGACGATGCGGGCCCGAACAACCACTGGATGGCTCCGAGCGAGGCCCACGCCAAGGTTGACGCGCTGTTTGCCGGAGCGATGCGCGGACGCACCCTGTATGTCGTGCCCTATTGCATGGGCCCGATCGATTCTCCCATTTCGCGTTGCGGTGTCGAGATCACCGATTCGCCCTACGTGGTTGCCAACATGCGCATCATGACGCGCATGGGGTCCGCTGCCCTGGCCCGAATCGAACGCGACGGACATTTCGTCAAGGGCCTGCATTCAATCGGCGATCTCGATCCCGAAAAGCGCTTCATCATGCATTTCCCGGAAGAGCTGACGATCAAGTCGATCGGCTCGGGCTACGGCGGCAACGCGCTGCTGGGCAAGAAATGCCATGCCTTGCGCATCGGTTCCTGGCAGGCGCGCAGCGAAGGCTGGCTGGCCGAGCACATGCTTATTGTCGGCATCGAAAACCCCAGGGGTGAAACCCGCTACATCGCGGCCGCCTTTCCGTCTGCCTGCGGCAAGACCAATCTGGCCATGCTGATTCCGCCGGAGAGCTATCGCGAAGCGGGCTGGAAGGTGTGGACGGTGGGAGACGACATCTGCTGGATGAAGCCTGGTGAAGATGGCCAGCTCTGGGCGATCAATCCGGAGGCCGGCTACTTCGGCGTGGCGCCTGGCACGGACAGGACTACCAATCCGAACGCCCTGACCATGATCCAGCATGACACCATCTTCACCAATGTCGGCGTCACCGCCGACAACCAGCCATGGTGGGAGGGATTAAGCGAAGGCGTGCCCGCGAGGGACTGGCAGGGGCGTCCGCATGATCCCGGGCAGGGGCCCGCTGCGCATCCGAATGCACGCTTCACCGTGTCTGCGAAACAATGCCCCAGCTGGTCGCCGATGGCCGAGGCCGCCGAGGGCGTGCCGATCAGCGCGATCGTGTTCGGTGGCCGACGGCCCTCACTCATTCCACTGGTTTTCGAAGCGAGAGACTGGACGCACGGTGTGCTCGTCGGTGCAGCGATGGGTTCGGAAACCACCGCAGCCGCCACCGGCGCGGTCGGCGTGTTGCGCCGCGATTCGATGGCCATGAAACCGTTTTGCGGCTACAACTTCGCCGACTACTTTTCGCATTGGCTGTCGTTCGACAAGCCCGGCGCGAAGCTGCCGAAGATCTTCCATGTCAACTGGTTCCGCAAGGGTGCCGACGGCAAGTTTCTCTGGCCCGGATTCGGAGAGAACCTGCGCGTGCTCGAATGGATCATTGGCCGTTGCGACGGCAGTCGTTCGGCAGTGGAGACACCGGTGGGCCGGGTGCCTGCTGCAACCGACATCAACCTGGACGGCCTCGGCTTGTCCGCAGCGGCAATCGACAGCCTGCTCGAAATCGACGTCGACGGCTGGGGCAGGGAGATGGCCGCGACTGGCGAATACCTCGACAGCTTCGGCGCGCGCATGCCACAGGCCCTCAAGGCTGAGCAGAAGCGCATGGCCGAGGCGCTGTCGAAATCGACCCCGAGCCAGGTGAGGGCCGCGGGCGGCTGAGGTTCCAGGGGTCTCGCGGTCGCGACCAGCGACCCGCCAGCTCCGCGAACCTGCCAGCGCCGTCCCGGCTTTTGCCGCCATGGAGCACGGTCATTGGAAGCACCGGCATCTAAACCCTGCGCGCCAATGGCGCATCCAAGCTGGCACCATGAGTACAGCCTGCCTAGCCATGCCTTTGCCAACGATTGAGGCGCCACGGAACGAACCCGAGGATGGCGATCTGGTCAGGCGTGCCAGTGCCGGAGACGTCGGCGCCTTCGAACAGCTGTACCGTCGGCATGCAGGCAAGGTTCACGGAGCGATCTGGCGCCTGTCGGGCATGAATCCCGCGCGCGCCGAGGACCTGACCCAGGAGGCCTTTGTCCGAGCCTGGCAGAAACTCGGCAGCTTTCGTTTTGAAAGCGCGTTTTCCACGTGGCTGCATCGACTTGCAGTCAACGTCGCCCTGATGGACCTGCGCAAGCGTCATCCGGAAGAACCGGTCGATGATTCCGCACTGGAGGCCGCCAGTGAACCAGTCCATGCGTTCTGCGCCGGCGAGCGCTCCGATCTGGAAAGAGCGGTTGCCAGGCTGCCGCCACGCGCGCGTGCGGTTCTCGTTCTGCATGACGTCGAGGGCTGGAAGCATGAAGAAATCGGCCGCGAGCTCGGAATGGCGGTAGGATCATCGAAAGCCCAATTGCATCGTGCGCGCGGATTGCTCAAGCGCGCATTGGGAGAAACCCATGAATGAATTTGAACTTCGGCGTGAGTTGCGCGAATTGCGCGCAGACCATGAACCAGGCCGGGATCTCTGGCCGCAGATTGCGCGTCGATTGCAGAACGAGGAAGCCTCGGTCGATGGCCCGACTCGAAAGCATCGCCGAAGCTGGTTGCCGCTGAGCGCCGCCGCGGCCATAGCCGTATCTCTGAGCGCCGGCGTCTTTGGCCTGGCCATGCAGGGATCCGCTTTCGATGCCTCGCCAGATTCCGGCGGTTTCGCGGCAGACGTTTCGGTGCAAAATCAGATCGAACGCGCTCGCGAGCTTGCCATGACCGTCGACCCGCGGCTGGCGGGTGCGGAAGTCGTGGTCGACATGGCAAACGCAGAGCTTGAAGATGCCCTGCGCCAACAACCCGATGCCGTCTATCTGGTCGGCCTGATCAATCGCACGCATGCGCAACGTCGCAAGCTGGCACGACTCGGCCTTGATGCCGGTTAGAGGATCCACCATGAAAATTTCCCACATGCCGTTGTTCGTCCTGTTCCTTTTCGCCTGCAGCGGCCCGGCGCTTGCCGACACTCCGATCAATGAGAGCCGCGATGTCGATGCCACCGCTCGCGTGGACATCTCCAACGTTCGCGGCGCTGTCACGGTCAGTGCATGGGACCAGTCCCGGGTCGAGATCACCGGAACCCTGGGAGAAGGCAGCAAGGGCCTGGAAATCACCGGCGGTGGTTCCCGCCTTTCGATCAAGGTCAAGGGGCCCGAAGACGACAGCTGGTTCAACTGGGGGCGCTCGCGCATGCAGGACACGATCCTGAATATCCGCGTCCCGACCAATGCCGAATTGCGGATCGATACCGTCAGCGCGGAAATTACCGTGACCGGTACGGCTGGCCAGCTGCTCGAAGCCGACAGCGTCAGCGGCAAGGTCCGCGTTGACAGTACAGCCAGGGAACTGGAAATCGGCACGGTCAGTGGCAGTGTCGATTTGAGCGGTCGCGGCGATCGCGTTCAGGTCGAGACCGTATCCGGTGATATCGAGATGCGCGCAAACCACAATCGGCTCAAGTTCGAGACCGTGTCCGGCAATATCACTGCCGCAACGGGTGAATACACCGAATTCACCGGCAGTTCGGTTTCCGGCGACATCAGCGTACGCGGCAAGCCGATGGGCGACGCACGCATCAATGCCGACACGATGAGCGGTGACGTTCGCCTCGACATGCCAGCCGAGCTTTCAGCGCGCATCGATGCCGAAACATTCAGTGGCCGCATTCGCAGCGATTTCGGCACCGTCAAGGAACCTGAACACGGCCCGGGGCGCTCGCTGGAAGCCACTATCGGCGACGGCAAGGCACGCATGACCATCGAGACATTCAGCGGCGACATCACGATCCGTCGCGAATAGACGTGCGGACAAGCAGGAGGTGGAGTCCGGTAGCATGGCTGCGATCCCGGGAATAGACTCCACACCATGCTTGCGAGTCGACTTCGCCATTCGCTGATCGTCCTTTCAGGCTCGCTGATTTTCATCGCGTCCCAGGGCCTTGCAGTGGCTCGGACCGCGGGAATCGACGGCACCAGCCCCGTCCCGATCACGATGTTGCCGCAGGATTTCTCGGGGACCACCGTAGGCGGATCTTCGGCAGTTTCCACGCTGAGCTCGGCAGCCTGTGCGGGCGCGCCACCCATGGCGGCTGCGGAATCCATCTATACCTGGGTTGCGATGCCCCCGACCGGTCCGCACATCGACTTCACGCTGACTCCGGAAAGCGGCTTTGACGCAGCCATCTATGTGCTGGAGGAACTGGGCAACGGTGCTTCCTGCATCATCGTGGCGGACAATTCTGGCCCGGGCATGCCGGAAGACATCCACCTCGAAGAGTTGCTCGTTCCAGGCCATCGCTACTACCTTTATGTCGATTCATCGGCAGGTGCCCAGCATGCCGGGGATTTTGACTTGCTGGCGTGGGTTTTCATTGCCGTCGAACTGCAATCTTTCGATATCGACTGATTACGGGTGGTCCCTCGCGTACAATGCGCGCCCCTTGGGCGACCCAAATCCCGGTCGCGGCATATTCGAGTCAGATCATGAGCAACCATGTCAGCGAAATGCGTCGACGGCGCACCTTCGCCATCATTTCCCATCCCGATGCGGGCAAGACCACGCTGACCGAAAAGCTGCTGCTTTTCGGCGGCGCAATCCAGATGGCCGGCTCGGTCAAGTCACGCAAGGCCGCGCGCCATGCGACATCCGACTGGATGGCGCTGGAAAAGGAGCGCGGCATTTCGGTGACCAGCTCGATCATGCAGTTCCCCTACTCGAAATGCATCGTCAACCTGCTCGACACGCCCGGCCATGCGGACTTTTCCGAAGACACCTACCGCGTGCTGACCGCGGTCGACTCGGCTCTGATGGTGATCGACTGCGCCAAGGGCGTTGAGGAACGCACAATCAAGCTGATGGAGGTTTGCCGCCTGCGCGACACACCGATCATGAGCTTCATCAACAAGCTCGATCGCGAGGGACGTGCGCCGATCGAGCTGCTCGACGAAGTCGAGTCGGTGCTCGGCATTGCCTGTGCGCCAATCACCTGGCCGATCGGCATGGGTTCGCGACTCAAGGGCGTCTATCACCTGCTGCTCGATGAAGTGCACGTATTCGAGCCGGGCAAGAACTTCACCCGCCAGGATTCGACGATCTTCAAGGGCCTCGAAGACCCCGCCCTGCGTGCCCGCATCGGCGACGAAGCCTGGCGCGAGTTGAACGACGAGCTGGAACTGGTTCGCGGGGCCTCGCACCCCTTCGACAAGGAAGCTTATCTGGCAGGCAAGCTGACCCCGGTGTTTTTCGGTTCGGCCGTCAACAATTTCGGCGTGCAATTGCTGCTGGATTTCTTCGTCGAGCACGCGCCGCCACCGCAGTCGCACGAGACGACCACGCGCACGGTCAGTGCCGATGAAGCGCCAATGACCGGGTTCGTCTTCAAGATCCAGGCAAACATGGACCCCATGCATCGGGATCGGGTTGCCTTCATGCGCATCTGCTCGGGAACGTTCAGCGGCGGCATGAAGGCCCAGCACGTGAGAACTGGCAAGGAATTGCGCCTGGCCAATGCACTGAGCTTCATGGCCTCGGATCGCGAGATCGTCGACAAGGCTTATGCCGGCGACGTGATCGGCATCCACAACCACGGCACCATATCGATTGGCGACACCTTTACCGAGGGTGAGGCGCTCGCATTCACCGGCATCCCCAACTTCGCACCGGAACTGTTTCGCCGTGCGCGGCTCAAGGATCCGCTCAAGATGAAGCAGTTGCAGAAGGGCCTCGCCCAATTGTCCGAGGAGGGCGCAACCCAGTTCTTCCGCCCGTTGATGTCGAACGACTTGATTCTCGGTGCGGTCGGTGTGCTCCAGTTCGACGTGGTCGCCTACCGGCTCAAGGACGAATACGGCGTCGAGTGCGCGTTCGAGAACGTTGGCGTGGTCACGGCGCGCTGGGTGCATTGCGACAACCCGCGCAAGCTCGAAGAGTTCAAAGAGAAAGCCGCGCAGAACCTGGCGGTCGATGCGGCCGGTGAGCTGGTCTATATCGCGCCAACTCGGGTCAACCTGCAACTGACCGAGGAACGCTGGCCCGAAGTGCGCTTTGCGGCAACCCGGGAACATGCCAGTTCAGTGGCTGGCTGAACAGGCCAGAACGGTAACGCCCGGACATGGCGGACGTTTGCGCGAACGGAAGTGATGCGCTCAGCCGCCGTTGAAGTCCGAGCGGAACAGGTCGTCGGCAACGGACGAAGAGGACCCGGTTTCGCTCATGGCGAAGATTCGGTCCTTGCTGGTGAAGATGCGATCCGGCCTGGATTCCGACCGGGCGGTTCCGGACATCGGATCATGGCCTTGCGGCTGCCAGAACACGGCGCCAAACACCAGCATGAGGCAGGCGGCCAGGCCGACCCAGCGCAGATGCCGCACATGGCGGGGCGTGCCGCTGGCGTGGCGGACACGTTGGCCCGTGCGGGAATGACTGTAGTTCTTGTGCTTGCGAACCGCGCTGGCGAGTTCCGCCGACGCCGGTGCCAGGTCGCCCAACATGCGGACAAGGTCGGTCTGCAGCGGCGAACGTGACAGGCGCGAAGCGACTTCGTCACGTCGATCACCGCGCAAGGTACCGGCCGAGGCCGCCACCAGGGTATCGGCATCAAGCAGGTCCGTAGCAGCCGAGCATTGCTGCGCGCTCATTTGGCGATACAGGCTGGACAAGCTGGTCTTAGTCATCGAATTCACCGTATCCCATTTCCCGCAGGCGCGACTTCAGTCCATCAAGCCCGCGGGTTACCAGTTTTCTCGCTGCCTCGGCCGAAGTTCCGGCCACATCAGCTATTTCCTGCAGGGAATAGCCCTGCAAATGCAACGTGATCGGCAATCGCCTCCGTTCCGGAATTTCGGCCAGGCAACGCTGCAAACCCAGCATGCGTTCACCATCGGCAGCCGATTGCTCAGGTCCGGCAGCGCCTTCCTGCCACGAATCTTCGCCTTCCTCGTCATCCGGAAGCGGTTCGGCAGCCCTGACTTCCGCCCTTCTCAGGGCGTCAATCACGGTCGTGGCGACCACTCTCTGGACATAAGACGCATGAAAGGCCCCGGACCGGTCACGCGAAATGGCTTTCCACAGCCGGATGCGCACTTCCTGCTCGATATCGGCCGGGTCGATACCGTGCCGATCCAGTCGATAACCGTGCATGAGCACGCCCAGCCTCGAGCCGAAGTCAGCGAGGACCTGCTCGAGCCGGGCATCAACGAATTCGGAATCCTGGCTCATGGGGTCGGCATTGCTCCGGAGAACCCGGTCTGGAATGGATGGGGAGGTCGAGGGGGCACGCTTCGAAGGAAGTCAGCCCGGACCGCCCACGGAGCCCGCAACGAGCGAGGGCGAGACACAAGGGCTGCTGGATTATGGCAATCCTCAGGCCTTGTTGTCGCCTCTATGCCCCTGCACCTTCGCGGTAACGGGCAAGAATGCAGGCTCAGGCCGAGTCATGCAGCACCGGCGGCAATGGACAATGCAGGGCGGCGCAAACCGTGCGCAGCAATTCCGCTTCGCTGACGCTGACCATGCCGTCGGCGCTGATGGCCTGGGTCAGGCCGCGAACGACCAGCTCCTTGGCCGCGGGCATGAGCATGTCCAGCTTCGGCAGCGCCCTGTCGAGCGCGCGGGCCCAATCCGCCGGCGGCGAAAACTCGGGCCTGGCTTCCGGCAGGACCTCGTGCAGGCCTAGCGCATAGGCGCGCCGTGCGCCTTGAAGGTCTTCATGTCCGTGTTCAGCCAGAATCGCGAACAGGTCGCTGATTTCCGCGGCAGCCTGACCAAGTTTCAACCGGCCCATGACGCGTGTGGCGGACGGATTCAATGCATCAATGACCTGGGTACCGACCAGCCGCGACAGACAGTATTCCTGCAGGCTGACGCGACCATCGGCATTGATCAGCTGACGCAGGACGATCACGAAGACCTGCAGCTGCGGGCGAGGATGTCGGCGCAGCGCGGGGAATGCCAGCGCCGCCAGTGGCAATCGCTGCATCGGATGCAATCCGGCAACCTGCTCGGCAAGAGCGAGCACGTTCGAGGCCGTGCCGGAATCGTGATAGTGCTCGACCAGCTCGACCTGCTGCGCGCGAACCTGGGGCTCCTCATTGAGCAACAACGCGTAGACGACCTGCATGGCCTGGTCACGCGAATGCGCCGCAGCGGCCAGCGCTTGCGGGATCGACATGCTCAGTTCGGCTGCGGCCCGGTAATCCCCGGTATCCGGATGACCCACCTGTTCCGATACATGGTTGGCCGAAAGATGCAGTCGCGCGCCATGCGCGGGCAATCCTTCACCGCGCCCACGGGCCTGTGCGACGACTGCTGATCGGGCGGGAGCAAAACCGGACAGCGAAACGTTGCTGGCGTCGAGCTCTCCGACCCTGACAGGTTGCGACCAGTCCGCTGCAATGTCGGCGAATTCGGCCGGATCGAATTGCGGTTGCAGGCGGCGGATGCGGTCGGTCAGCCTGGGATGCGTGGCGAACATTGCCGAATAGCCGACGCCGTCTCCGAACAGCATGTGGGCGACTTCCTCGCCGTTCTGATGGGTCAGCTTCGAGCCTTCGCCGAGTCCGCCAATCTTCTTGAGCGCACCGGCAATGCCTTCGGTCTGCCGGGTGAACTGGACCGCCGATGCGTCGGCCAGGTATTCGCGCTGGCGCGATACCGATGCCTTGATGATGCGCGCGAAAAACACGCCGATGTATCCGATCACGACCATGGCGACACCGAGGATGACAATGCCGCCGCTGTCCCGACTGCGCGAGTGTCCCGACGCCTGCGCAATCTTGCGACCGACAATGGCGATGACGAGGATTCCGAAGGCGACGCCCATCAGGCGAATGTTCAAACGCATGTCGCCGTTCAGCACATGGCTGAATTCATGCGCGATGACACCCTGCAACTCTTCTCGTGTCAGTTTGTCGAGACAGCCCTGGGTGACGGTAATGGCGGCATCGGCTGTCGTGTACCCCGAAGCGAATGCATTGATCGCCTGTTCTTCTTCCAGCACGAATACTTCCGGCACCGGTACGCCGGAGGCGATGGCGATTTCCTCGACCACGTTGCGCAACCGGCGATAGGCGAAATTCGTGGTGTCCTCGGGAACCGCAACGGCGCCGAGTTGCATGGCGACCGCGCTGCCGCCACCGCTCAGCGTCGAGATGCGATAGAGCGTCGCCAGTCCGATCACGAGCAGCACGCCCGCGCTGGTGGCCAGCAAGGCGCCCACGTTGAGGCCGGGCTCTCCGGCCGGAGCTTCGCGTACGAGGCCAAGCGCAACCATCATGACGGCGTCGATTGCGACCACGATGCAGACGACGGCCAACGTGAACAGCACGATCATGCGTCGCGTCTGTTTGCGCGCCAATTCCTGGTGGGCGAAGAAATTCAACGCCGTTACCCCGATGCCGGCGATCCGCGTTCGCCTGCCAGCGCTGGCAGGCGACCCGCAGGCACCTTCAAGTAAAGGAGACCTTCACGGCTTCGCGCTTCTCCGGCGCATCAATCTCGAGCAACTGGGCCGGCTGGAAGCTGAACATGTTGGCGACGATCGAGCTGGGAAACACCTCGCGGGCATTGTTGTAGCTCATGACCGAGTCGTTATAGGCCTGACGCGCAAAGGCGACCTTGTTCTCGGTGGTGGTCAGTTCCTCGCTGAGCTGCATCATGTTCTGGTTGGCTTTCAGATCCGGATAGGCCTCGGACAATGCAAACAGCTTGCCCAGGGTCTGGCTCAATACGTTTTCCGCCCCGGACAACTGCTGCATCGCCTGCGGATCGCCCGGGTTGGCCTTTGCGGCAGAAAGCCCCGAAACGGCCGAATTTCTTGCGAGAATGACGGCTTCCAGAGTCTCTTTCTCATGTTTCATGTAACCCTTGGCGGTCTCGACGAGATTCGGAATCAGGTCGTAGCGCCGGGTCAGTTGAACATCGATCTGGGCGAAAGCGTTCTTGTAGGCATTCCTGGACGTGACCAGTCCGTTGTAGATACCGATCGCATAAAAAGCGAAAATCACAATGACGACAAGAAGTATCAGGAAACTCATGGCTTTGTTCTCCACGACTACGCAATACAACGTATGATTTCGAGCATAGCATGTGCTAGCAATGCTTCACGGTCGCCCGCATTGAAACTGTCCCTTATTCCGCTCCTGATTGTCACCCTGCTGAGCCATGCCTGCCTGCCCCGGGAAGTGCATGCAGCGCCGGTCGGCTCTGCAGGGGCCCAGGCGCCCGCCTCCACGGTGACGAGCAGGCCCAGGCCCGACGCCGAGACCGCCTCGATCGCCGAGGATTTCAATCGCTGGGTCGACCGGATCGAGCAATCCGGGAAGGTATCCGGATTTGCCGTGGCCGTGGTCAACAAGGATCAGGTCGTGCTCGAGCGCGGCGTGGGCTATGCGAACTGGACCACCCGGGAAAAAGTCGAGCCGGACACCGTCTTTCGGCTGGCATCGCTTTCAAAGGCTTTTGCAACCACGCTGACCGGCCTGCTTGTCGAAGATGGATTGTTGAGCTGGAACACGCGAATCTCCAGCGTGCTGCCTACCTTTGCCCTGGCCGACGCCGACAGCAGTACCAAACTGACCGTCGAGGACATCCTCAGCCACCGCGTGGGTCTGCCGCACAACACTTACGACAATCTGCTCGAGCAGGACGAGCCCTACCCGCTTCTGGTCGAGCGACTCAGCGAAGTGAAGCTCTCCTGTCCGGCCGGTGACTGCTATGCCTACCAGAACGTGGCCTTCAGCCTGATTGGCGACGTCACCTACGCGCTAACCGGCGATTTCTTCTATCACGAAGTGGAGAAGCGGATCTTTCACCCGCTTGGCATGCAGTCGGCGACTTATGGGCGTGATGCGCTGGAGAGCTCGCGCCACTGGGCGCGTCCGCATCGGCGTGCAGGCAGCAAGTGGAAGCCCTTCATGCCCAACGAAGTCTATTATCGGATGCCGCCAGCGGCCGGGGTCAATGCCAGCCTGCGCGACATGGAGCAATGGTTGATTGCACAGATGGGCGGACGTCCGGACGTACTGTCTCCGACCCTGCTGAACGAACTGCAGACGCCCCTGGTGCAGACGCCGCACGACCTCCGCTCGACGCCCTGGCGTCGAGGGCGACTGGAAGATGCCCAGTACGCGCTGGGTTGGCGCATCTATGACTATGCGGGTGAGGAACTCATCTTCCATGCCGGTGCCGTGCAGGGCTATCGTGCCATGATCGGCTTTCTGCCAAAGCAGAAATTTGGCGTTGTCATGCTCTGGAACTGCGAATCCGCCGCACCGGCCGGACTGATGCCGATGTTGCTCGATCGTTATCTGGGTCTGCCGGCCGTGGACTGGGCCGGTGTAGGGAAGGCCGTGAAGCTGCGCAACAACGGCGGCGGCTGAGGGCGCTTGTTCGGCGTCGCCTGGATGCGACTGATGACCTATTCACGCCGTCGACATGATTGCCGTAGCATAGTGGGCCGCTCGACGCTGAGCTTTGGACCGCCACCGCCGGAATTCGTGATCTGCCAGGAGGCCTTGCGTGCTGATAGCCGAGCAACTCATGTTGTTGTGCATCGATCCGCAGCGAGGCGAAGTCGATGCGTCACAGACGCATGTGGACATGAACGCCCTCGCTGCCGCCGCATTGATTCTGGATCTCGCTGAGCAGCGCAGGTTGCGCTACAAGAGCGGCCATGTCGCCATTGAGGGCCTGCTTCCCACCACGCATCCGCAATTGGCGCATGCCGCCGAGGTCCTCGCCGGGCCGACCAATGGATTGCGCATGGGCGCCGCGATCGAGCTGCTTGTTGCGCGCCTGAATCCGGTCTGCAAACACTTGCTGGAAAGTCTTTTCCGGCGCGACGTGCTGCATCGCGCACGCGCTTCGTGGTGGCCGTGGAGCCGGGTCTATTTTCCACTGCGCTCGCTGCAGGCGCGCAATGAAGCCATCGCCCAGTTGCACAAGGCAGCCACGGAGGATTCGATCACCCTGCGCGGACTCGGATTGCTGGTGCTGACCGACTTCGCCGGCCAGCTGGCGGCAAGCCTCGCGGGCGACGCTCATGAAGCAGCCGCACAGAAGCTTCTGCATCTGACCAGGGAGCCGGTCGGTGACGAACCGGTGCACGACTTGCTCGTGCACCTGCGTCGCAGCCTGCTTGGCTAGGCAGGCTGCGCAAGCCGGATTCAGCCGCCCAGCTTGAACTCGATTCGACGGCGGACGGTCGAGCTGACCGGGACTCCGTTCTCGAGGCGTGGCGTGAACTTGGTTCGCTCGATCGAACGAACGGCTTCGCGGTCGAATACGCGCTGCGGGTCCGAGGCTGTCACTCTTGCGTTTTCCACTGTGCCATCCGCAGTCACGGTGAACTCGACTTCGACCCAGCCCTCTTCACGATTTCTTGCAGCCTGGGTCGGATAAGTCGGTGCGACCGGGGTGACCACTTCGACATCGCGCGTCTCGCCTTGCGGCTGCGGCGGCGGCGCAGGAGCCGGGGTGGGCGCGGGCGGCGGAGCAGCGACCGGTGGCGGCGGTGGAGCGGCGGCGGCCGAGGCAGCGGCGGCAGCAGCTTCGGCTGCCGCGACTTCTTCCTCCGTCGGCGGGGCGGGTGTCGGCGGCGGAGTCGGAGCGGCTGCGGCTGCGGCGGCCTGGGCTTCCTGCTGTTCGATCTGTCTTCTTCTCGAGTCCAGCTTGCTGCGCAGAATGGTCAGCGTGTAGTTGCTTGGATCCGCCTTGGCCAGCGATTCGATAATCCTGTTGGCTTCGTCGAGGTTGCCCTGAATGATTTCCTGCTCGGCAGTACCACTGGCGAACGGAAACAGTTCGCGCAAGGCCTCACTCGCGCCCGAATTCTCCGGGTCCTTCTCGAGGATCGCCAGATAGTATTCCAGTGCGTTGTTGCCTCCCGGGGCAACCATGCGCTGCTCGGACATTGCCTTGCGCGCCTCGCGATAGAGCTGATCGATTGACAACTCCTCGACTGCCGGAGAGACCGTCGGTGCAGCTGACTCGGCACCGGGCGTTGTGGCTCCTGGCGTGGTCGCAACCGGCGCTGGAGCGGCTGCCTCCTGCCGACCCAGAAACCACCAGGCAGCACCCGCAGCAGCGGCAATGACCAGGACGATGATGATGATCATCGGCGCAGCAGAGCCACGCTGGGATCGCTTGTCGAACGGATTTGATTTCATGATGGCCAGGCGCTCCAATATTGCAGGACAGTGCATTCGCTCTCGCGAGTAACGCGCCTGCAGCGGTATCGAAGAAAACTGGGACCTGCCCCGGGCGCGTCGTCTACCTCGAATACGCATGCAATTCCCAAGCCAGATTTGGCCGCGGACCTGCGAAACCCGTCACTGTTTTCCCCTTCAATCCGGTCGAAAGCCGCTGCGAACCGGATTGTGCCCCCTGCTGCAATCGCCACTCACCTTGCGGACTCAGGAACGATAGCGCATTCCGGCGCGGGGTGTCACACCCGGTGCAGCCCGTTCGTGCAGGCTTCACAGATAGCGGCCCGAATGGCCCCCGCATGTAACCCGCGCCGCCCGTCCATGCTGGCTTCAGGAGGCCCGTGCAAGGATGGTGACACATCAAACCCGCCGACCCTGGCTTTCAGGGCCGGCATTCCACCAAGAGGATCCAGCCATGAGTACTCCTTCCAACGCCGAACGCAAGACCCTTGACGATGCCGCAGAGGCCGCCAACCACGCAGCAAGCAAGGTGGCAGGAAAGATCAGCAGCAAGCTGAACGAAGCCGCCAGCAGCGCGAGCCGCTTCAGCGACAAGCTGCGCAGCAATGGTGCTGCGCTGCAAGAAGAGCTGACTGCCGCCGGCGAACGTTTCGGAGACGGCGCAAAACGTCTCGGAGCGGTGACCTCGGATCAGATTCGAACACACCCTCTGGCCGCTGTCGGAATTGCTGTCGCCGTGGGATACGTAGCGGCTCGACTGCTGCGTCGTCGCTGAGTTCCGCCGCATGGACCCTGCCGAGCCGGCGAATCAGGCTCAATCAGAATCCGCGCCTGATTCTCTGGTGGACAGCGCCATGCAGGCGCTGCGCGGAGCGCTTGAAGTTGCGGAAGCTTCGCTGACACTGCTGCGTGCCGAGCTCCGGCTTGCGCGCAGCAGTGCGCTGTCGATCGTCTGGCTCGGCTTCGCCCTGGTTTTCTTTGGCGTGGGCGCCTGGCTCGCCACGACTTTCGGCCTCGCGCTGGCCATCCACGCGCTGTCCGGAAGTCTTCTGCTCGGCGTCGGCACCGTTGCTGCCGCCAATCTTGCCGGTGCAGCGTGGGTACTTCATTCGATGCGCCGCTGCTGGCGAGACATGAGCCTGCCTCGCACCCGCGCATTGCTGGTGTCACCCCGTTCGGCGGAGTCGAGGAATGCCGTTGCAGTGCGCGACTCCGACGAGTCGGGAGCTTCGACATGAGTCTCTCGCAAAGACGAAAGATTGCCGACAACGCCGCCGCAGCGCTGCTGGCGCAGCGCACACGGCTCTCCGTTCACTACAGCGGATTGCATGACACTCTCGATCGATGGCGCCCGACCCTCCTGATTGGCAGCGGTCTGACTTGCGGTTACCTTCTTGGCAGGCGCCAGACCGCCCGACTTGCATCCGCTGCAGTCTCGCTCGCCAGTCTCGCCATGAGCGTGATGCGCACTCCTCTCGGACCGCTGGCCATGTCAGCCCTGCTCGGCAACCGAATCAGAGCGGCTCAACGGAAGCCCGATTCAGCGGATTCCAGCAACGCCGGCTAAGGTCGCTGCAGCCGCACGCAAGAGCATGCTGCCTGCCCCAACGATCCCGGACTCTGCGTGCAAAGGCCGCCAGGCTCGAATGGCGAGGTGCGCACGTCGAGTGACTTCGAGACAAATTCTCTGTGCCCGGACAATTCAGGGTCGAACGGAAGGGATCGCACTGTCGTTGTTGGCATCGAATGCCCGAGCCCGTTTCCTCCACCACACACACCGGCAACTCTGCGTCAACCTGAGTGGCTTCCCGTTTCCCGCAGACTGACTCGATGCTGCTGCGGCGGCCAGCGCCCGTCATCGCGGTCCTGGATCTTGAGCTCGTCGATTCACCGGACCGGATTCATTCGGCAAACCCTCAGTGTGTGTCTGCACACCTCCGCCACCAGGCTTCCGACTGCGAACGGTCCCCAACGAGGCCTGCAACTGCCCTGCAGGGTCGGCAATTTCGCAGACGTGTCCGCACTTCGGCGCAGCCGTAGCCTTTCCGTGCGCGACAAATCCGGACGCGTCCGACAGACGCGTGCTGTTCCGCGACCAGGACGTTTTCAGAAGCGGGGCAATCAGGACGATGGCTCTGACCAGGCGAGATGGGACAAGATGCGCATCTTGGCGCCATCGGCAGACACCCTCGCGGGTGTACTCGCCGATGCCTCGGCAGGGCAGACTGGAATCCTGGTGTTCGCCGCCTCGGACAGGGCTCGGCATTCGAGCCGCAGAAAATCAATGTGAATGGATTCGAAAACCACCATGGCAGAACGAAATCCTGCAACGCCACGCCGACGATGCGGCGTATTGCCGACACAGGAAATCTTCGGAGTCTTCGTGGCATCGTCAGGCGGAACCGGAATCCGCCAGCTACCGTTTGATCGAACAATGCGGGTTGCCAAACCTGCGTCTTGTTCCCTGAAGCCTGTTTCCGAAATCTCTCCCTGCGCTGGGCATTCCACAGGGAGAGCAGTCCGGTTGCAAGATCCGTGAAGCTTGTTTACCTGCACTTGGTGTGCAGTGACTCTGTACTGCCTTGCATCAAAGTGGTGATGCGCGGCGTCCAGTCAATGGCCGGCCGCAGAGGCGGCCGGCCCGAAGAAATCATTTCTTCTTGGCTGCCTTCTTCGCAGCTTTCTTCTTGGCAGGTGCTTTCTTGGCAGCGGCCTTCTTCGCCGGAGCCTTCTTCACCGCCGTGACAGCCTTGGCCTTGGCCGTCTTCTTCCTGGCTGTCTTCTTCCTTGCTGGCGCCTTCTTGGCCGTCTTGGCCACTTTCTTCTTTGCAGCCTTTTTCCGAGCCGGTGCCTTGCGGGCTACGGCCTTCTTGGCAGCCTTCTTGGCTGCTGGTCGTTTTGCTGCTTTCTTTGTTGCCTTCTTTGTCGCCTTCTTGGCTGCTTTCTTGGCTGCGGGTTTCTTCTTCGCCGCAGGTTTCTTTTTCGCTGTTGCTTTCTTGGTAGCCATATCGCGTCTTAACTCCTCGTCAGTTGGCAGTGGTTGCCCAGTAAAAGCATGAAGAAATGCCTCGCACAGCAAATCGCTGTTTGTGGCGTGGCGCAGGTTGGCGACCTGACGCCGGGTACGTTCATCGGAAAGTAATCTAAGGATGTGGAGCGGGATCGATACCGTGATCTTTCTTACGGCCGATGATTTCAGGCCGTGCTCGATGTATGGATCGACGAATCTGGTTGCAGCCATGATTCCTTTTTGCGTCATCTGTGTTACTGCGGCGAAAATTATTCCTGTCAAGCCCGCGTGTCAACAGATTTCTTGCCCTCACGGTCAACTTCGAAAACCAGTTTCCGCAGCTGAATTTCCGACCCGCCGCATGGATCAGCGGACTATCCCGGCAGTCTGTTTTAGACGTATATACGGCTATACTGCCATACATGGAAAACCCGCAATGCTCTAATAGCCAGCATTTGCGGGGGATACAGCGTGTTTTGCCTGATTTTCGCTCGCACACGCACTGCGTGCATTCCACGTCATTGAGTGTGCGCAGCGATCAATGGTATCGACGAACAAGCAGCAAGCCACGCGCAAAAATCGTCGAAAACAGGGTCGAAAAATATTTTCGTCGCACGGACATTTTCGACCGAAATTTGCCATATCCGGCGCAAACCGCACCTTCAGTGCTTGCCCGGACAGACCCGGAATCGCGCATCCACTTCGGGCCTGGAACACGATCGAAAGACGCGAACAGGAAACTTTCTGGCGAAGATCACGCGCGCGTCTCGCGATCGAACGATGTTCGGAACGAAGCATCCGCATCGCTGCTGTCGACGATCGTACCCATCCAGATCATGCGACCGGTCCGCGAGTTCAAACCCGTCGCGCGGCTGCATGGTCCTTGCGGCGCAGCTACGGGCGAACCGCCATTCGGCTCCCTCGCCCTGACGGCTTTCCGGCAATTCGGCGGCTCGCTATTTGCCGCACAAAAAAGGACCGGTCTCCCGGTCCTCTTTTTCTGCCGCGTCGTTTGGCAAACAGAGCCTGGGTCAACGCTGAACAACTGGCGCAATCGTCACGACGTCTGTCTGCGTGCAGATCGCGCCGCGCTGACGCAAATGGACCGGCCGTCTCGGCAACTGCTCCTGCGTTGCTCTACCTCCTGCATCCATGCAGTCGCTTCAAGGCAGCGCAACAAGGAGCTGCGCGCAGACAGGCGTCGCCTGACCGATTGGTTCTCTATTGAGACAGGTGGCTTTCAGAAGGCCCGCCAGCCGCACCGCGAGTCTTGCCGGGGCCACCCGCCTTCACTTCGCCTCGCAGCACGACTGGCAGACCTTCTGAATGCCATGACGATTGTGCCACTTGTTCAGCGTTGCCCTAGCCCTCTTCGCTTTCAATCAACTCGGCGTAAGCATCCGGATCGAGCAAGTCCTTCAGCTCATCGCGATCGGAAAGCTTGACCACGAACATCCAGCCTTCTCCGTAGGGATCTTCATTGATCGTCTCCGGCTTGTCCGCAAGATCTTCGTTGACTGCCACGATCTCTCCGCTGACCGGAGCGTAAACGTCCGATGCCGCCTTGACGGATTCGACGACCGCAGCAGCGGTGCCGACCTTCGCCATGTCGCCGACGTTCGGCAATTCGACATAGACGAGATCACCCAGCAATCCCTGGGCATGATCAGAGATACCGATCGTGGCGGTACCGTCATCCTCGACGCGCACCCACTCGTGTGACTTAAGGAAGCTCAGATCGCCGGGAATTTCTTTCATGTCTGCAGGCCTGGATTGGAATTCGTGGATTGGAATTGATCTCGAACTTCGAGTTTATCCCGAAACTTTGGCGAGGTCGCGCAAGGCACAACGGATTCAGTCGCCGATGGTTGACCTTCCGTCCCGCGCGAATGGATACCGGACCACCCGGACGGGCACTTCTCGACCACGGATATCGACGCGGACGCCCTCGCTGACGCCGGCCGGGATCCTGGCAAAGGCAATGGCCTTTCCGAGCGTCGGCGAAAAGGTTCCGGAGAGCACTTCACCCTGGCCCGAGGCCGTGAGCACGGTCTGGCCGTGGCGAAGGACACCCTTCTCGTCCATGACAAGGCCAACCATGCAACGCTCCACACCCGCTGCCTTCTGCGCAAGCAAGGCGTCGCGACCGATGAAATCGCGCCCTTCATCCAGGGAAACGGTCCATTCGAGTCCGGCTTCCAGAGGCGATACGGTGTCGTCCATGTCCTGCCCGTACAGGTTCATGCCGGCCTCAAGGCGCAGCGTGTCACGAGCTCCGAGGCCGGCCGGCACCACGCCCGCCGCAAGCAGTCGATCCCAGAGGTCTACCGCCGCAGTTTCGGGCACGATGATCTCGAAGCCGTCTTCGCCGGTGTAGCCGGTCCGCGCGATGAACAAGTCGTCGCCTTCGATGGCGACGAACTTGCCCATGGCCAGCGCGTGCTGCGCCGTTTCCGCGCTGAACAGCGAAGCGGCTTTTGCGCGCGCATTCGGACCCTGCACGGCAATCATGGCAAGGTCGGCGCGTTCGCTGACGCGCACATCGAATGCCTTCGCCTGCAGGTTGATCCAGGCGAGATCCTTCTCGCGCGTCGAGGCATTCACGACGGTACGGAAGAATCCGTCTCTGACGTAATAGACGATGAGGTCATCGATGACTCCGCCGTTTTCGTTCAGCATGCACGAATACAGTGCCTTGCCAGGCTTCTTCAGCTTGTCGATGCTGTTGGCAAACAGGCTGCGAAGAAATTCGCGGGTACGCGGCCCTTCAAGGTCCACGACGGTCATGTGCGACACGTCGAACATGCCGGCATCACGGCGCACGGCGTGGTGCTCCTCGATCTGGGAGCCATAATTCAGCGGCATGTCCCAGCCGCCAAAGTCGACCATCTTTGCGCCCAGGGCGCGATGCGAATCGTTGAGGATGGTTTTCCGTGTCATGTCCTGCGCCTTCTTCTGAGGCGCGGATTATAGGGAATGCGGCTCAGGCTTGCCGAACCCTCCCCAACCACCGCACTACCTGACTGTCAGCGTCGTGCCATTGACGCTGAGGACCTCGACAACCGAACCGGCTTCCCTGTCATCACCCTCGGCCAGCCAGACCGAGTCGCCGATCTTCACCTTTCCTCGACCGTTGACGATGGGCTCGACCACGGTGACGTGGCGTCCGATCATGCGCGCGCCCTTGCGGTTGAGCAGCGGCTGGTCGTCGCGCAACTCGGTCGCCGGTCGAATGTATTTCCAGTAGACGAAGCAGATCAGGACCGAGAGCACGCCAAAGACAACGGCCTGGGCAATGAAGCCCAGGTCGGGAAACAACAGCATGAGCAGTCCCATGACTGCGGCCGCCAGGCCGATCCAGAGCAGGAAGTAACCTGGGGCGACCAGCTCTGCCGCAATCAGCAACAGGGCCAGCAGCCACCAGCCATAGCTTCCGAGCAGCTTGGAAATGAAATCGTCCATTGCAACTCCAACCTAGCGGATGACAGGGCCGGTCGGGCGCGGCGGGGGTGGTGGCGCCTTCGCATCGGACTTGTCGAACGCGCCCTTGGCAATCTCGGCGATTCCGGCCAGCGAGCCAAGAATTCCGGTTGCCTCGAACGGCAGGATCAACATCTTCTGGTTTGGCGAGTGCGCCATTTCCTTGAGTGCCTCGACATACTTGTTGGCGACAAAGTAGTTGATCGCGTTGATGTCGCCACCGGCGATCGCATCAGAGACCATCGTCGTCGCCTTGGCTTCGGCTTCTGCCAGTCGCTCGCGCGCCTCGGCCTCGCGGAACGCCGCTTCCTTTTCGCCTTCCGCTTCGAGAATCGCCGCCTGCTTCTCGCCGTCGGCCTTGAGGATGGCCGCCTGACGGAAGCCTTCGGCTTCGAGCACGTTGGCGCGCTTTTCGCGCTCGGCCTTCATCTGGCGTGCCATCGACTCGATCAGGTCGCGCGGCGGCGAAATGTCCTTGATCTCGATGCGGGTCACCTTGACCCCCCAAGGATGTGTCGCTTCATCGACAACGGCCAGCAGTTTGGCGTTGATCTCGTCGCGCTTGCTCAATGATTCGTCGAGATCCATCGAGCCGAGCACGGTGCGGATGTTGGTCATGACCAGGGCCAGCGATGCCTGCTCGAGATTGGAAACCTCATACGCTGCCTTGGCCGCATCGAGCACCTGGTAGAACACGACGCCATCGACGCGAACCACCGCGTTGTCCTTGGTGATGACTTCCTGCGACGGTACGTCGAGCACCTGCTCCATCATGTTGATCTTGTGGCCCACGCTTTGCACGATCGGCACAAGCAGATGGAAACCGGGCGTCAAGGTGTGCGTGTACTTGCCCCAGCGCTGCACGGTCCATTCGTAGCCCTGGGGTACGATGCGCACCAGCTTGGCCAGAGCGATAAAGACCAGAACGACAACGATGATTCCAAAAAATCCAGTCACGGCGCTCTCCCGGCACGATTGATGCCGTCAATCTAGCAGGACTTCGGGCACAAGAGTATGTCAGGAGGCGGCCGACGCGCTGGCGGGCTGCGGCAGGGTCAGGCAGACGCTGAGGCCTCCCTCGGGCCGGTTCGCCAATTGCAGGCGCCCGCCGTGCGCTTCGGCGATCTCGCGAGCCAGTGCCAGCCCCAGTCCGGTTCCGCTGCGCTTGGTCGAGTAGAAGGGCAGCAGGGCATGGGCAAGCACCGCCTCGCTCATGCCAGGCCCGCGGTCGCGCACCTCGATGCGCACCTCGGCCTCTCGCGTGCGGATGGCAAGTTCCACCTCGGCAGGATCGCTTCCCGACTCACCGGCATTCTTGAGCAGGTTGATCAGCAACTGCTCGATCTGGCCACGGTCAAACCGTGCGGACCCCGTCGGAGCAGGCTCGAGGAGTCGGAACCGGGAATGCTGTCCCAGCGTTTCCAGGAACGGCCTCCACTCCACGCTCGCCAGCTGGGGAGTCGGCAACTTGGCGAAATGCGCATAACCCTGCACGAAGCTGCCCAGATGCGCCGCGCGCTCCTCTATCGTGTCAAACACCAGACCCAATTTCGCCAGTTCGCCGATCCTCGCCAGCTCGCGGCCCGAGTGGGCGAGTGAGCGGATCGGTGCCAGTGAATTGTTGAGTTCATGACTGACGACGCGGATGACCTTTTTCCAGGTTGCGACTTCCTGGCGCGAAAGCTCGCGCGTCATCCGTCGCAGCATGACCATGCGATGGGTGCGCCCCTGCAGCTTGAATTCGCGCTGGGAAAGATGAAAGGTTTCTTCCTCCTCGCCAAGCTGCACGCTGAAAAGGGCATCCTGTTCGCCGGACAGGGCCTGCGCTAGTTCGGGGGCTGCTTCAGCGACGATCTGGTCGAAGCGGATGCCATTCATGGCACGGCCGTCATTGAGCAGTGCGCGAGCGGCGAGATTCGCGTGAACGACATGTCCGCCCGGCTCGACCAGGACCAGCGCATTGGGCGTGTTCTGTACCACCGTGTCGAGCAGCAGTTCGCGCTGGAAGAGATTCTGGCGCTGGTCGCGCAGGACGCGGCCCAGTTCGTTGTGCGCTTCGACCAGGTCGCCCACCTCGTCACGCCGCCTGTTGCGAATGGAGAAACTGAAATCCCCATCGCCAAAGGCCGAAACGCTTCCGGACAAGGCGCGTATCAGTCCGGCCACGGGACTGGCCAGGCGTCGCGCAAGAACGAGCGAGGGCACCAGCAGGGCTAGTGCGGCGACGAATGCCGCGAGTGCCACCGAATCCAGCCAAAGCGAAACCGCGACGACCGCTGCCGCGGTCAGCAGCACCCAGCCGAACAGGGCGGCCGCAAGTTTTCCCTCCAGTGAAAAGATGCGCATGATGATCCGGAATCCAGAGCCCTGTGGAATATCGGCGAACCGATCGTGCAGCCGCCCGAACCTCTTGCCAACCGACCTCGGCGCGGACGTGCAGCGACTCTCGGGACTCGCCTCCCTACCTTGCCGAGGATAGGCGAAACGAAGGCTCGGCATACAGCATCCGGATATTCGACTGCGGGCTGGTGCGGCTCGCACGCGTCGACACGGTGCGATGGGCGCCGTCCCGTGGCCTTGCACGCGCCGACGCGCTCGATGGCCTCATGCTGACCGTCACGGCGTCGAGGGTCGGGGACATGGCATTGCACTGCCTGGATGCGGGCGCTACCAGCCGGTCAGGTCTCGATGCCCATCTTTTCCATACGCCGATACAGCGCCTGACGAGACAGGCCCAGATCCGCCGCGGCCTGGCTGATCACGCCGCGAGCACGTTGCAAGGCGGCCTCGATCATGCCCTTGTCGGGTTCGGATTCCGGCGCCATGCGACCCCCCGGCATGCGCGCGGGACCGAGGGCCAGGTCACGCGCGGTGATGACGCCGTCGCTGCACAGCAGACTGGCCCGGTCAATCGCATTCTTGAGCTCGCGTACATTGCCGGGCCAGGCGTGCGCCGACAAGGCCGAACGCGCTCCGCTGTCCAGGGTCGCCCTGCCCTGCAGGAAATGTTCGGCCAGCGGCAGGATGTCGTCGCTGCGCTCGGACAATGCAGGCAGGCGAAGCTCGATGACATTCAAGCGGTAGAACAGATCCTCGCGGAAACTGTGATCCTGGATCTTGGCGGCAAGATCCGCATTGGTTGCACTGATCACGCGCACGGCCACCTGCCGGGTCTTGCTGGATCCGAGGCGCTCGAACTGTCCGGTCTCCAGCACGCGCAGCAGCTTCATCTGCCCGGCCAGCGGAAGGTTGCCAATCTCATCGAGAAACAGCGTGCCGCCATCGGCTGCCTCAAAGCGACCCTCCCGGGCTCGATTGGGTGCGCCGGTATAGGCGCCGGGCTCGGCGCCAAACAATTCGGCTTCGATCAATTCGGAGGGAAGCGCGCCACAATTCACGGTCAGGAAAGGTCCCTCTGCACGCGTCGAGTTGGCTTGCACGATCTCGGCAATGCGCTCCTTGCCGGCGCCATTCGGCCCGGTGATCAGTACCGACACGTCCGCGCGCGCAACCTGGCAGGCCAGTTCGACCACGCGCTCCATTGCGCTGGAGCAGAACACGATACCGCGCAGATCGTATTTTTCGTCGAGCTGCTTGCGCCGACGGCGGCGCTCATCGCGGAAACGGGACACTTCGCGGGTCGCCTCCGAGAGTTCGAGCAGGTTCTCGACCGTCGCCAGCAGCTTGTTGTCGTCCCAGGGCTTGCCGATGTAGTCGCCCGCACCGGCCTTGACCAGTTCGACGGCGGTCTCCAGTCGCGTCCATGCCGTAAGCAGGATGATCGGCAAATCGGAATAGTCGCGGCGGATCGAGCGATACAGCTCGATGCCTTCCTCTCCCGAGGTGGTATCGGCGCTGAAGTTCATGTCCTGGACAACGAGGTCAACCTCCTCCCGAGCCAGCACGGCAAGGCCTTCCGCTGGCGACGTCGCCAGGAGCGTGCGGATGTCGCGCAAGCCAAACAGCACGTCTAGCGCCGTGCCTACGGCAGGATTGTCGTCGATCACCAGTACGGTGCGCATGGCTCGGGTTCGTTCAGGACATCGACGCATGGCTGCTTGGATGCAGCCAGGCGCGAAAGGGTTACATTTTAGCGGGAATTGGGAATGGAGAATGGGGAATGGGTTTGAAGCGGCGAAAGCTGCAGCCCTCTCACGGCTCTTGCGTTTGCCAATTCCCTATTCCCTCTTCTCCACTCCCTGCCTTCAGACGCTTCTCGTCGCCACTGCCGGCGGCACTCGGGAGGCGCGCATGGCCGGCCCCAGCACCGCAAGCTGCCCCAGCGCCCAAAGGCAGATGAAACCGACCGGCACGTAGTACCAGGGCAGGCGCGGCGACTGGTAGGTCTGCATCATCCACAAACTGAAGGCGTAGGCGAGCACCGCACCGACAACCAGCCCAAGCGTGGTGATGATGAAGTTCTCGGTCTGGAAGTAACGCAGGATGTTCTTGCGCGACGCGCCGAGGGCACGGCGCGTTCCGATCTGGCGCGTGCGCTGGGCGACCCAGAAGCTGGCCATGCCAACGATACCCAGAGCGGTGATGCCGAGCAGGGCCACGATCACCACGCCGAGAATGATCGCCATGGCGCGATCGCCGGCATAGGCTTCCTGCCGGGTTTCTTCCATGGTGCGCATCTTGCCGATGATGCGGCTCGTGTTGGTCTCGGCCATCTTCTGCTCGACCGCCTTGAGAACTTCATCACGTCGACCCGGCTCGGCGCGAACCAGGTAGCGCGTGCTATTGCCAAAAGGCATGTAGACCGGAACAAACGTCGAATTTTCCACTTCGTCGCTTTCCATCCAGGGTTGCTGGGTTTTCTCGACGATACCGACGATCGTGCTGGTCGGAGGTTCCTCGCCCATGTAGACCTGCTTGCCGATGGCGTTCTCGCCCGGGAACAGCTTCTCGGCAAGGGCCTTGGTCACGATAATGACCGAAGGCTTCAGCTCATCGCCGAAATTGACGGTCGTCATTTCTTCTGGCTTGAAGTTGCGTCCGGCAACGAGATTCACGCCGAAGGTATCGAGTGCCCGGTCGTCGACGAGGTAGATCGTCGTACCTGCCGTGGAGGTTTTCTGGTTGGGCTGCAAGCTGAGGCCGGTGCCCCACCCGCCTCCGCTCATCGGCACGGAATTGGTACTCGTGGCTTCGGCGACTCCAGGCATCGAACGCAGCACGGCGAGGTCCTCGCCGATGGTCGCCGCCGGGTTGAATCCCTCGCCGAATCCGGAACTGCTGAAATAGAACGTATCGGATTCGTTCATGCCGCTGGGACGATTCATCTGATCAACGCGCTGCCCGATGATGAACAAGGCATTGCAGACAATGGCCAGAGTCAGTGCAACCTGAAGGCCGATCAGGATCATCGAAACCTTGCTGCGCATCAGGGCGGAGAGTATCGGGCGGATTTCCATGGCTTTGTTCCGGGAAATGGGGAATGGGGAATGGGGAATCGGATGAGGGGTCGGCGCGAGCTGGACGCTCTTGCCATCCTCCTGCTACCGATTCCCGGCAATCAGATCTTCAACTGCGCTGCGGGCTGGACGCGGCACGCGCGCCAGGTTGGATAGAGACCGGCGAGGATGGCAGACACGACTGCCAGTGCAATCGTGACGCCAATCATCGTCCAGTCGAGCTGGGTGACTGTCTTGAGGCTCGAGTAGAGGCTGCGTACGCCTAGCAAGCCAAGTCCGGTCAGTGCCAGTCCGAGAATGCCTCCGCTCAATCCGACCACGCCGGACTCGATCAGGAACTGGCTGAAAACATCGCGCCGGCTCGCACCAAGTGCGCGACGCAGGCCGATTTCTCCGGACTTGCGCGTGAATTTCGCCAGCAGGAGCCCAACGGTGTTGACCAGACAGACAATGAGGAAGGCGAAGGCCAGACCCGTCTGCACCTGGACATCGCTGGAGACGACTTCCTGGTCGGCGATCCATTCATTGACGTCGAGCAGCCGATTGTTGAGCGGTCGCGGAAAGCGGCCGAGCTTCTTCTGTTCGCCGACATAGCTGTCGAGGAACGACGCATATTCGGCCAGTCGCTGCGGCGAATCGAGCTGAACCCACATCTGCATCCAGACGCAATCCGAATCGAGGTAGGAATCCCATCCGTCGCCAGGCGACTTCCAGCAGCTGTTGTTGCCGGTCGAACGCTGCTTCAGGTCGATCGCGGTCGTAAACGGCATGAAGAACTCGTCAGGATCCTCGAAGGGTCCATTGGTCAGATCGTAGTAGCGCGAACGCAGATTCCAGTCGTCGAGCACGCCGACCACGGTGTAGTCGATGTCGTCCATGCGCACGCTCTTGCCGACGCTGTCCTGGCCACCGAAGAGTTTTTCGTTGAGATCCTTGCCAAGGACGATGACCCGCTCATGGGCGGCGTCCTGGGCCTTGCTCCACGGCGCCCCGTACCGGAACGGCGGCTCGAACATGCCGAAGAAATCCGTGTAGGTGACGCGGCCGAGCGCACGAAACGGCTTCAGATCCTTGTTGTCCGGCTGGAACGGCAGGGCCAGCTTGAACATGGCTGCCTGCTTGTCCGCCTTGCCTGCCTCCATCAGGGCGACCGCATCGCGGTAGGTGACCTGGTCCGGCGGCCGGCCATCGTCGTAATAGGCTTCGTCCGCACTCCAGTTGTCGAGTTGCACGTAGTGCAGCTTGTCGCTCTTCCAGGGAATCGGATCGCTGCCCATCAGGTGCATGACGGTCAGCGTTGTCATGCTGGCGGCAATGCCCAAACCGATGCCGACGACCATCAGCGCGGTCAGGATCGGGTTGCGGCGCAGGCTGCGCATGCCGAGTTGTAGATAGTAGGTAAACATGGCTTTGAGTCCGGGATTGGGGAGTCGGGATTCGTCTCACGATGGCGACGTCTGGACCGACTCTTACTGGCTGTTCGAGGCGCTCGCAAAACGATCTTCGGACGCGTGACTTCCACCCCCTGAATGCGCCTCGCGCAATCGCGGGACGTCATCGAAATCGGTGACCTGGCCATCGATGACGTGCACATTGCGCTGGGCACGGGCGGCAAGCTCCGGGTCATGAGTGACCATGACGATGGTCGTACCCTGGCGGTTGATTTCCTCAAGCAGCTCGAGGACACCGCGCGCCATCAGGGAATCGAGGTTTCCGGTCGGCTCATCCGCCAGCAGCAGTCGCGGCGAACCGGCAAGCGCACGCGCGATCGCGACACGCTGCTGCTGTCCGCCCGACAGTTCGGACGGGTAGTGCTTCATGCGCGAAGACAGGCCCACCCTGGTCAGCGATTCCTCGATGCGCTTCTTGCGATCCGCCGCCGCAAAGCCGCGATAGCGGAGCGGCACGTCGACGTTGTCGAAGAGGTTGAGGTCCGGAATCAGGTTGAAGCTCTGGAAGATGAAACCGATTTTCTCGTTGCGCAGCTTTGAACGGGCATTGTCGTTGAGGCCACTCACGTCGACGCCGTCAAGCAGGTACTCGCCACCCGTGAATTCCTCGAGCAGGCCAGCGATATTGAGAAAGGTGGTCTTGCCCGAGCCCGAAGGACCGGTTACCGCGACAAACTCGCCTTCGCGCACATGGATCGAGAAATCCCGCAACGCATGGGTTTCGATGAGGTGGGTCTGGTAGACCTTTTGCAGGTGGGTCATCTTTAACATCGGCTTTGCCTCTGCTTGGGAATGGGGAATCGGGATCTGGAATCTGGAATCTGGAAAAACTTCTATGCGTGTCGATGGTGGCTCCTGGATGAAGACTTCGTGTGTGCGGAACAGGCGGCGCGACATGAAGCCCGCTTCAAACCCATTCTCGTTTCTCGATTCCCCATTCCCATCAGTTGAGAGCCACTCGTTGTGCGCCATTGAACTGGTCGGTGCCTGAAATCACGATACGGTCACCTTCCTTGACACCGGAAACGATCTCGACCGAATTGAGACTGGTTGCGCCCACCACGATCGGCGTGCGCTCGGCGACACCGTCGCGAACAACGTAGGCAACACGCCCGGCGCCGGTATCCACAAACGGTCCACGCTCGACCATCAGCACATCGGGATGTTCGTCCATCAGGATGCGTGTGGTCAGACGCTGGTTCTGGCGCAGGCCCGCAGGCTTCTTGTCGACAAAGCGGATGCGTCCGCTGACCTGGCCATCGACAACCTCGGGCGAGACCGAACTGATTTCGCCGGCGTAGTTGCCGGAACCGTCGCGGATTTCGGCGCCCATGCCGATCGACAGGTCATGCGCGAAAACTTCAGGGACCTTGACCTCGATCTCGAGCGCACTGAGGTCGACGACGCTCAGGATCGGCGCATTGGCCGCAACATTGGCGCGCTGCTGAACCAGCAACTGGCCGACCTGCCCATCCACAGGCGATCGCACCTTGAGTTCTTCGACCTGGCGCTGCAGGTCTTCGGCCAGCAAACGCTGGCGGTCCAGTGCCAGGCGCTTGCTCTTCAACTCGAAGGCCAGGCTTTCAATGTCGAGCTTCATGTCGGCTTCGGCATTGGCGACCGTGATATCGGCCTTGGCCAGTGAATCCTGGGTACGCAGCAAATCCATTTCGGACATCGCGCCGGCTTCGTATGCACGCTTGGTCCGCTCGACTTCGCGTTTCGCCGTCTGCTGGTCGATGCGGGCCTGATCGAGAACCTTCTTCGCCGCGAGTTGCTGCTTGCGATGGTCGAGCCCGGCCCGCTCGACTTCGATCTCGAGGCTTTCGCGCGTCGCCTGCTCCTGCTGCAGTCGATTGCTCAGTTCCGGGCTCACCACTTCGGCCAGCACCTGGTCCCTGGAAACCTTGTCGCCGGCATTGACCATGAGCGTGACCGTGCCCGCGTTGGCTGCGTAGAGCGTCGGGCTGACGGCCGCAATGACGCTGCCCTGCACCGACACATCGCGTGTCAGGGTTCCGCGCTTGACTTCGGCGACGCGCAGTCGGCTCGAGTTGGCCGAGATATCCGAGGAAAACAGCCGCGTAGCGGTCGGTATGACCAGGGCAAGCACCACAATGACGGCCAGCGCAGCGATGCCTGGCTTGATCCAGCGGCGACCGCGCCCGGGTTCAAGCTTGATCTGGCGGTCCTGCGCTGAGGTATCACGAATCATTCAAGTCTCCATGGGCGAAACCCGGCTGCCGCCCTTGCACTGGGTGATAGCAACACCCATGCCAGAGCTCAAGTGATTGATTAACAGACATTTATTGCAGTAGTCCGACCGTTCGGACAGTGTCCGCACACAGCCCGCGGACAACGGCGGACGCCCCGGCGGCCAGGCTCCGCGGCCTGCCGCCCGGTTCGATGGACATGCGTTGCGACCATCACCTGCACGGGAGCATCCTGAGCCAACGTGAACAGCACTTTCTGCATCGACGTCCCCGACCTTCTCGTCGCGCGCATCCAGCGCGGCGATGTGGCCGCGTTCGAGCAGATCTACCGGATGTTCGAGCGGCCGGCCTGGAATCTCGCCTTGCGCATGCTGGGCAACAGCGAGGATGCGCGCGAGATCGTGCACGATGCGCTGCTGCGCGTTTTTGAACGCAGCGGCCAGTATCGCGGCAGCTCGCCGTTCTGGGGGTGGGTTCGACAGATCGTCCTGAACGAGGCATTGATGCGCCTGCGCCGCGATCGCGGTCGCCCCAACCAGACCCTGGATGACGGCGACGAGCTGCCTGCGGAAACGGCGCCACCCTGGGCTACGGCCGAATCCGGATTGCTCGAAGCCGCGCTGAGGCAATTGCCCAACACGACACGCAGCGTGATCTGGCTCTATCACGTGGAAGGACACACGCATGCCGAGATCGCCGAGTTGACCGGCAACTCGGTCAGTTTTTCCAAATCCCAACTCGCACGCGGCACCGCACGCTTGCGCCAACTGCTGGCAACCCCAGAAGCAGGTGAACCATGTTCCTTATCATCCCGGGCGACGGCATGAAGCCGCTCGATCCGCTCGCCGAGGCCCTGCGTGGCCTGCCGACAGCCGAGCCACCACCGGATCTGTTCGCGCAGGTGTCCGACAGCCTGCGTCGGCGGCGTTCGCGTCGACGCTGGATGGTGCCCGCGGCGCTGGCCGCGAGCGTGCTGCTCGGAGTGCTGTTGATCTGGCCAGACACGGCGCATACGCCACCTGCGGTCGTGCCGTCCGCATCGCCAGCGGTGTCTTCGCCGGCGTCGCCGATCAGCGAGATCGAACGGCTGCGCGCAGATTCGAAGATTCTCGAAGCCTGGCTTGGCGGCCTGCCTGGAGAGGCCCCACGCGATGGACGCAGCCTGATGGCGAGTGCCGAGATCGAGGACCTCGTCGGTCTGATCGATGTGCAGCTCTCCGCCACGCGCAACGAGGCCGAATCACTGCCGCTATGGCGCCAGCGCGTCGCTTTGCTTGAAGAACTTGCGAGCATCCGCAGCGAACCGCTGACAAGCGTGGCCTTTGCGGGTCTTCCCGAATCCTCACCCAACACATTCTGATAATCGAGCCAGGAAACGATCATGATTTCACCACGCCTGATACTTCTGCTCGGCGTCCTCCTGCAGACCAGCCCTCTCGTTGCGGCGCCAGAGACACCCTCCGCCAAGACCGATGAAAAGGCAGCAGCGGCTGCACAGACCCGCGCCGAATTGGCGGAATTGCGCAAGCAGATCGGCGAATTGTCGCGACGCATGGCCGAACTCTCTCTTGAGCTGGGCGACGTCGGTCCGCAGGGTTATGCATTCCGCTACCTGAACGATCAGGATAGGGCCATGGTGGGCGTGGTCCTTTCAAGCGAGCCCAAGGGAGCACGCATCGACGCGGTCACACCGGACGGTCCGGCCGCGCGCGCTGGCATCCATAGCGGTGACCTGCTGGTCAGCATCAACGGGGAGTCGCTGGTGTTGGGCACGGGCGGCGACCCGGTCAAGAAGGCGGGCGACATGCTCGGAAAACTGAAACCCGGAGAAGCCGTCCGACTGGGTTATCGCCGTGGTGCCCGTGATACGACCGTGGTCGAAGTCAAGGCGGAGCGTCGCGAGGCCTGGAACTGGCAAACCCTGTTTGCCGCAGATGCCGACCTGGAAGCTGCGATCGACAAGGATCATCAGCGCGACATCGAGCGCCGCATCGAAGTGATCATGAGCCGGCAGGGCTCGGAAGCGGAGCGTGAGGCTGCAGTGGATGCACGAAAGAGCTTGCTCCAGTCACGCTCCCTGGCCTGGCGCAGCAGCCATGATGGAGCGGGTGAAGGCGCTGACCCCGTCCCCATGCATTTCGAAATGATGCATGAGTCCATGCCATGGTGGGGAATCAATCTTGCCTCGTTGAACGCGGATCTCGGTCACTACTTCGGCACCGACAGCGGCGTTCTCGTCCTTTCGGCCAGCGAGGAAGCCCTGCCCGACATCAAGGCCGGTGATGTCATACGCCGGATTGCGGATACCCCTGTGGCAAGGCCCGAACAGGCCTTGCGTACCTTGCGAGACCAGGACGCCGGTCAGCTGGTGAAGCTCGACATACTGCGCGATCGCAAGCCGATGACGCTGACGATCAGGGCACCGAAGTACAAGGCCCTGTTCAGCGTGGGTGCACCGCCTGCACCACCGGCCCCGCCTAAACCGCCAAAGGCACCGGCTCCGGTCAAGCCTGTGAGCCCGCCGCCTCCGTCGCCGCCGCCTGCCCCGCCTGTGCCACCGACGCCACCGGATCCGCCAACAAGCCCTGAGGATGCCGCCATCTTCTAGCGCGCAGGCTGAATGAATGCGGGTGACGTCTGCCCGCGACCTGTCGTTCATCGAAGCGGTTGCGAGGATCGCGATGGCAGACGCCTCTGCTGGCTGAGCGAGGTGCCCGGGCTTCCGGCGAATGGCGCGCATCGGCAATCCGGCGGACAGCCCCCGCGACCTGCCTCCGCCTGCTTCCGCGCATGCCTGCATGCACCAGGCGGGCGTGACCTCCAGCGCCTCCGCAACCGCCCGGCGACGCCGCTTTGCTATGATCGGTCGGCACGAGGACAGGGGACATGACCGACGGCATCCAGGACATTCCTGGCTACGAGATGATCAGCGAGTTGGGTGAGGGCGGCATGGCAACCGTCTATCTCGCCATACAGCATTCGCTGGATCGCAAGGTTGCCATCAAGGTCATGCGCCGGGAACTGCGCGTGAGCAGCGGGCCCATGCCCGAATTCGAGCGGCGCTTCCTGCTCGAAGGCCGCACCATGGCGAAGCTGCCGCATCGCAATATCGTTGCGGTCTACGACATCGTTACACGCGACGACATCGCCTATATCTCGATGGAGTTGCTCGAGGGCGGGACGCTCTCGGAACGCATGCGTACTGGCCTCTCGCTCGGCGAGGCGATCGGCATTGTCGTCCAGCTCGCGAATGGTCTCGAGTATGCCCATCGCAATGGCGTCATCCATCGCGACCTGAAACCCTCGAACGTGATGTTCCGCGATTCGAGTACACCGGTGTTGACCGATTTCGGCATTGCCAAGCAATCCGATGTCCTTGCATCGCGCATTACCCAGACCGGCATGGTGCTCGGTACGCCGACCTACATGAGCCCGGAACAGGCCAGCGGGCGCGAAATCGACGGCCGCGCGGACCAGTACGCCCTGGGCATCCTGTTCTACGAAATGCTGACCGGAAGCCCGCCGTTCACCGGTGAGAACCCGATGAACGTACTGATGGGGCATGCGCTGCAGCCACCGCCGCCGCTGCCGGATGACCTGCAACCGCTGCAGCCGATCTTCGATCGCATGCTGGCCAAGGATCCCAACGACCGGTTCGATAACCTGCAGGACTTCGTCAAGGCGCTGCGCGGTCTGGTCGTGGGCAACGACGCGCTCGGAAAGAAGCTCGGCGACATCACGGCGGCTACAGCTTCGGAGCGACTGCGCGCACTCGGCTTCTCCGGTGACTACACCGACGGCGACAGCGGCTTTGCCCTCGATCTGCTTCGCATGCCGCAAACCGACCCGGCCATCGGCGTACACACGACTTCGCGAATGATCGCGGTCATGCGCGAGCGACCGCGCATGCTCGCGACCGTGGCCGCAGTTCTTGGCGTCATCATCATCGGACTCGTACTCTGGGCTGCATTCAAGCCACGCACCCTGAGCCAGGACGACCAGTACCTGGTGCGCACCCTGCTGCGCGAGGCGGATCGCCTCGTCGCCAGCGGCGACTTGCTGACACCGCCCGGCGAGAATGCCTTTGAAGACCTTCAGAAAGTCCTGCAGAAGGATCCCGAAAACGAGCGCGGCCTGGAACTGCTGGGACAGATTGCCGCCCAACTCCGTGGCGAGGCAGAGAAGGCCCTGGGTGACGGCAATCTTGAAATCGCCGGGGAAAAGGCGAATCAGGCCCTCCTGGTCAGTCCCGATGACGCCGAGGTTCAAGCTCTGGTCAAACGCATTGCCGAAGAGCAGGAACAGCGTGAAGTCGCCGCGCGCGTCGACGAACTCCTGCGCAAGGCGAAAGAGGCGGAGGATCGCCAGCAACGAACCGGCCCCGACGGGGCGTATGCCTTGCTGCGCACTGCATTGAGCCTGGCACCCCTGAATCGCGACGTGCAGACGCGCCTGAAAGCCGTGACCGATGCCGAATTTGCTCGCGTGCGGGAACAGTTGCGCGCCGGCGATGCCGAGCAGGCCGGCGCAACTCTGGCAGCGCTGCAAGCGGAGTTCGGTTCGGACCCCGCCTTTGCCGCACTCGATCAGGAAATCCGCCAGGCCCGATCAAGCCAGCAAAGCGCCCGCCGCATCGCGGAATTGCTCGACAAGGCGCGCTCCGCACTGAACGCCGGCAAGGTCAGCGATCCCGCCGGCGACAACGCCTTCGACTGGTTCGAACAGGCCCGCCAGGTCGACAGCAACAATGCCGAGGTCAACGAGTTCAAGCAGACTCTGGCAGCGCGAATCCTGGACGAAGCCCAGGCCGCACAGGCCCGCGCGGATGCCGAAGTCGCGCTGGACCGGTCCGAATTGGCACTTCGGGTGGATCCCAATCTGAATGCCGCGATCGGCATTCGTGATGAAGCACAGAAGACACTGGGATCGCAGCGCGCTGCGATAGCATCGAAGCTGAATCTCGCCCGCTCCTCCATCGCTTCCGGAAAACTGCTGCCCCCGGCGGCCGACAACGCACGCGATGTACTCGATCAGTTGCTCTTGCTGGATCCGCAAAACGCCGACGCGCTGAAGATGCGCGAAGCATTGCCGCGTGTCGTGGCCGATGCGCTGCGTGGCGCCATCGAACGCAACGACCTTGAATACGCCTCGGATCTTGCCGATGCGGCTGCACAGGCCTACCCCTCGGATTCGAGAATCGCAGGCTTGACGGGTGAGGTACGCAAGCGTGAAGCGGAACTGAAGGTCGAACAGGCGCGGCAAGCGAATGAAAAGCAGCTCGCCGCGCTACTGCAAAACCGCCCCATGAGTGCCGAGGACGCCGGCGCTGCCGCGCAGGCCATCCTGACCCTGCGTGAGGTCGACAGTGCAGCCAGCGCGCGCTTCGAAGCGCAGCTGGAAAAGGTTCTTGCCGACGATGTCCAGAATGCACGCACGCTGGAGGCCGGCAAGGCCAGTCTCCAGGCCGTCAACGCCGCCAGCAGCAAGCTCACCGGGAGCAAGCGCCTGGCCACGATCACGGCAACCGCCAACGCCAGTGTCGCGGCCTTGCAGAAACAGCGTGACGAAGAAGCCGCCGCACAGAATGGCGAGCTGGTCATCAACGCCTTGCCCTGGGGTCTGGTGGATCAGGTCCTGGATGCCTCGCGCAAACCGGTCGCCCTGCCCGCCGAACGCAGTACGCCGCTGATACTGAATGTTCCTGCGGGAAGCTACTACATCACCTTGCGCCACCCCCAATCGAGCAAGCCGGTCTCGACGTTCGCGCGAGTCAGCGCCGGCAAGCGCAGCCAGACCAGCGGCAGTTTCCCTACCCTGAGCGCCGAGGAGTACATCAATCGTGCCGGCCTCTAGGGCAACGCAAGTTGCAGCGGCCCTGCTCACGCTGGGCATGCTCGTCTGCGCACCCGCTCTGGCCGATTGGAAACAGGACTATGCGCGCGGACTGGAAGCCGCACAGGACGGCAAGTGGGCTGACGTCGAGCGCTACATGCAGAGTGCCCTGGCCGGCAATGCCACACCCGCCAAGCGCCTGCGAGTGTACGGCCAACGCTACGAAATCTACGCACCGCAACACTATGCCGGCCTCGCCGCGCAACGCCAGGGGGATTGCAAGGCAGCGTTGCGATTCTGGTCACAGGGCGGCAATGAATCCTTCATTCAGGGCTTTCCCGAATTGGCAGCGGAAGAGCGGGAGGCGCGCCTGAAGTGCGGCAGTCAGCTGGCCAGCCAGGACAAGCCTGCGACAACGCCCACGACTGCGCCCAAGCCTCCGCCCAAGGCAGTCGTCGACGCCACTCCGCCCGTGCAGCCGCCGCCAGTAGCTCCACCCAAGCCGCCGCCGACGCCACCGCCACGCCCGGTTGCGCAGGTCCCGGTCCAGCCGTCACCCCCCAGCTCGAGCGGAAGCTCATCGGGTGTTTCCGAGCAGATCCTGCGCCCACTGGTTGATGCCTACCTGGCGGGTCGCTACGCCGACGTACTCAAACTCAGCACGAAGGTTCCGCCATCGCCGAAGCTGCGCTGGCACATGCTGACCTTGCGCGCGGCGGCCGCCTACAACCTGTCCCAGCTCGATGGCGATTCAGGTGCCACCCGTATCGCCAGGGAGGCCGCCAGTGAAGCGCGCAAGGGCGAACCCGGACTCAAGCCGGATGCACGCTTCTACTCTCCGAGATTCCTGAATTTCTACGCTGGAGGCTAGACGTCTCGCCAACCCGGCGGTTGCCGGACGGCAAAAAAGAAACCCGCCTTCCCACAATGACGGGAAGACGGGTTGCTGGCGACTCTACCGGTGACTGCAGGAGCTAGAAGCGGTAGACGCCCGAGAGCGAGAGCATGTCGCTGGTGTCGGAGAAATCTGCGCCCAGATCGATCTGGAAATTGCTGAACGCCATGCCGGCACCAAAGGTGTAATGGGTCTGGCTTCCACGACCGGCCGAGAATGTCGCCGCATTGACCGGTGGCAGCAAGGTCGTGTTGAAGTCCGTTGGCGCCGGTGTTCCGCGATAGACCATCTCGTGCGCAGGATCATGCCAGGCGCCGACGCGAATGCTGAACGGATACTTCGTGGCAAACGTGTACTCGGTGCCAAGATGGATTTCCGTGCCGTCCTTCAGCTTGAGCGGATCCAGTTCGGTGACCTGATCCGATTCGAACGCCGAGTTCAGGTCATCGGTAATCTGCGAATAGAACACGCGATTCACGTCGAAATTGATGATCCAGGCATCGCTGGGCCGGAAGCTGAATCCGATTCCGAACACGTCGGGCACGTTCATGTCTGTTTCGGTCAGGAACGATTCGCCGGGTGCGTAGGGCGCTGTCAGCAGGGAGTCATAATTCAGATCGGGGGCATAGCGCCAGGAAAGGCCAACACTCATCCAGTCCGTTGCGGCCCAGCGAGCACCCAGATTGAAACCCCAGCCGCCATCACCGTTGAGGCTGGCCTCGCGAACACCCGGATCGCCGTTCGGGAAGAATCGATCGGTCGTTGCGCTGATGTCGAGGTAGTAGTAGTTGATGCCCAGTCCCAGCGAGAACTGATCGTTGACCTTGAAGCCCATGGCGGCGCCATAGACTTCGATCTCGAGGTTGCCGTTCACATCGTAGGCAAAGATGTCGCCGAACTGACCACTGTCGTCGCCGGTCGTCCAGGTCGCGCCCGCGCTCTGGAAATCGGTTTCGTAGTTGACGATTTCGTAGCGATACACGGCAAACGACATGCGCTCGCCCGGGTACACGAAGGAGAAAGATCGCAGGGATGTGGTGTCGTCGTTCTGCGAGGAATAATTGAGTCCGGAGGAATTGAACGGGTTGTATTGAACGTTGCCGCCATCCAGCCAGCGCGTGTTCGTGTCTACCGAACGAATTTCCAGGGCAATCTCGGGACTGACCAGTTGGGTCAATCCGGCCGGGTTCGTATAGGCCGCCGAAGCGTCGTCGGAAAGCCCGAGGAAGGCGCCTCCCATGCCCATCGCGCGTGCGCCGGGATTGGTGAAACTGAAAGGCAGGCTGGCATTGGCCTCGTTGTCGGTGATGGCGACGGCCTGGCCCGTCATGCCGATCAATCCGATGGCAACTGCAGTTGCAAGCATCTTTTTCATTCGATGACTCCCCAAGTGAATGAATGGCGAACCGGGTAGAGCTGCGGTGGCAAAGATAACACGAGCTTAACGGGGAAGTATCAGTAGGCGGTGCGGTATGCAGTACGAAGGATTGATGCACTGCAGCATGGCGCTTGCCAGCAGGCGTGGGTGGCTGAAGTGCCGATATCGCGTGCCGCAGACAGCCTCTGCAGCGCGGCGAATGACCGATCAGGGAAGGGGCTTCGGCCGCACTGGCGCCCGCTGCGTCGGGCATCACGGGGCGCTGCCTGGCCCGTTCCGCTGCCGGAAGCCGGAAAGCTCAGGCTGCCTGCGCGCTGCCACGCGCCTGACATGCGTAAAGCGCGTGCTCGATGACGCTGAAATCCGCGTCGGCCCTGTGCGCGTTCTCGCTCAGATACCGTCGCCAGGCACGGGCACCCGGCAAACCCTGGAACAGGCCGAGCAAGTGCCGACTGATGTGCTGCAACTTGCCACCGGAATCCAGATGCGCCTCGACATAGGGCCGCATTTTCAGGATCAGCGATTCCCGCTCCGGCAACGGCGTCGCGTACATGGCCCATTCCAGTTCGGCGAGCCGGTAGGGTTCGTGATACGCCGTTCTGCCGAGCATCGCCCCGTCGGTGTGCTGCAAGTGCGATTGCACGGCCGCCACGCTGTCGATGCCGCCATTGATGATGATCGTCAGCTGCGGAAAGTCGCGCTTGAGCTGATAGACCCGCTCGTAGTTCAGTGGCGGAACGTCGCGATTCTCCTTCGGAGACAAGCCCTTCAACCAGGCCTTGCGCGCGTGCACGATGAACACCGCACAGCCTGCAGACGCCACACGCTCGATGAAGCGCTGCAAATCGGTGTATTCATCCTGCGCGTCCACGCCGAGCCGGCACTTGATCGTGACCGGAATCGCAACCGCCTCGCGCATCGCGGCAAAGCAATCGGCCACGAGTTCGGGCGCACGCATCAGGCAGGCGCCAAAGCGACCCGACTGGACGCGATCGGATGGACATCCCACATTGAGATTTATCTCGTCGTAACCGAACGCTTCACCGATACGGGCGGCTTGCGCGAGCTCGGGCGGATCGGATCCCCCGAGCTGCAAGGCAACCGGATGCTCGGAGACATCAAAACCGAGCAAGCGATCACGATCGCCGTGGATCAGTGCAGGCGAGGTCACCATTTCCGTATACAGACGTGCATGCGGAGACAGCAAGCGATGAAAGTAGCGGCAATGACGATCGGTCCAGTCCATCATCGGCGCAACGGAAAGTCGCCACGCGCTGGAGTCGGTTGGAGATTCGGGGGGCATCTCGCAATTCTAACGGATCGGGTCGCCTGGCTCGGCTACCGTCATGAAAGCCGCTGATGGACCTTCCGAAGGCCACGACGGCTGCGCCACTTGATCGGCATGGACTTGAGTCCACACCGATCAGGTCTCTGCTCGTCATCCCGGCGCAGGCCGGGATCCGGTTCCGGCCTTTGTTTTCAGAGAGGGAGACAGGAACCGGATTGACCCGCTTCGCAGTTTTGAAGCGGCTTGAAGACGAATAGTCCAGCGTTGCCCTAGAGTTGCGCTTCGACCGGGAGCAGCCCGATCAGCCAGGTCATGAAGCGCTTCGAGGCAGGCACCTCGGGATCTCGATCCCAGGTACGGGTTCCATCACTCCATTCGAGACCGGCGGGTGTCTCGCTGACACGCCAGGACTCGTCACCTCCTGTTTCGGCCACGAACAGCCGGGTCAGCTCGCTGGCGAGGGTCGAATCGGAGACCAGCACGCCCTGTTCGCAATTGAGCGAAGTCGAGCGCGGATCGAGGTTGTAGGAACCGACGAAAATTTGCCGGTCGTCAAAGATCGCCGCCTTGGTATGCAGGCTCGATCCCGACGAGCCGGCCATGCTATAGCCGCCGCGTCGCTCGCCATCGGGCTTGAGTTCCCAGACCTGCACACCCCCCTCGAGCAGCGCCGGTCTGTATTTCCGGTAGCCCGCATGCACCGCGGCGACATCGTTGGCGGCCAGGGAGTTGGTCAGGATCTGCACCTGTGCGCCTCGATCGACGAGACCCACCAGGGTCGATGTCCCTTGCTTGCCGGGAACAAAATACGGCGAGATCAGACGCAGATCATTCCTCACTGTCTGCACGACCGGCAACAGCACGGCCAATACGGCGGAGCGCTGGCCCGGTTCCAGCCGGGCCTTGAGCGGGTCGTCGCTGACGAATGTCCAGTTTGCCGTCCACTGCAGGCGGGTCTCGTCGTCGAGGATGGCCTGTACTGCAGGGTTTTCGCTGAGTACCTCCTTGTAGGGGCTGGTCTCGAGTGCCTCGACACTCTGGTCCAGCGCTGTGCGCAATCGATTCAGGGCGGCAACATCGGTACCGGAGGGATCAAGCTGCGCAATCGGATAGTTCGACGGTGAATTCCAGAAGCGGTCGAAACTGGCACTGACCTGGGGAACCACCGGTCCGGCCATGAGCAGATCGAGATCGACAAAATTGGTCGCCTCGCTGGCACCGAAGTATTCGTCGCCGAGGTTGCGCCCGCCGACCAGCGCAATCCGGTTGTCGACAATCCAGCTCTTGTTGTGCATGCGGTGATTCAGGCGCTTGAAGCCGAACCCCATCTCGCCAGCCTTGCGCACGCCCCCGCTGCGGCTGGCGAAAGGATTGTAGAGGCGCACTTCGATATCCGGATGCGCATCGAGTGCGGCAAAGCCGCTGCTCTTGGCGCGTGCATCGAGATCATCGACAAGAATGCGCACGCGCACGCCACGATCGGCAGCCGTCAGCGCGTGCCGGGCAAGCAGTTTTCCGGTCAGGTCGGCATGCCATATGTAGGTCTGGATATCGAGGCTGTATTGCGCCGCTCCGGCACTGAACGCGCGCAATGCGTAGGCCTCGGAACCGGTGCTGACAAGCTTGAAGCCCGACTGCCCCGCATGCCTGGCTTCGGCGGGCTCGACACGCTCGGCGATTGAACCCTTCACCGCCGGAGGCAACGCAAATTCCTCCGGCAACTCGGCCCGTTGCGGCAGGCTGGCGCAGGAGGCCACGAGCATGGCCAGCAGCAAGGCAATCGGTCTCTGCATCGGCTGGACCCCTGAGTTCGAGAGCATCGAAAGGCTCGTCAGACAGCGGAACAATATCGCAGCCGCCAGTTTCCAGCATCGACGCGCAGGCCGGAACGCGGCAAATCAGGGCGAGCAGTCGATCCGGCACGCGCGCCCATCCTGCCCATTCGTGCAGGTAAACAGATAGGCAGTTTCGCACTCGGCATCGAACTCGACAAATTGAATGGCGGCGTTGCGTTGCAGGAAGCTGCCGAGCCGGTTGGCGCTGTCGAGCGCGCCGGGGCCGCTGAATCGACGTTCGAAGCGATCGACCTCCACGTCTTCGCGCGCCGGCAGCAGCACACCGGTTTCATCTCTTGCCTGCAGGATACCCATGTCGGCGGACGTGAAGCGCATGCTGACCAGAGCGTGCTGCTCCTCCGAAACGAAATCGACAATGAAGTCGTTGATCGCGAAGCGCGGAGCCAGTGGGATGGCTTCGGTCGTCGACCCGTCGGTGATTCTTGCAAGCCGCACCGGCGCCCAGACATCGAAGATCAGGCTTGCGATCGGCGGATTGACCTGGCGCATCAACTTCTCGTTGCTTATCACACCCGCCGCTGCGGCTTCGAACTTCCGATAGCTGTCGCCCGAGTATCTGTCAAAGGCGATCCGGTAGGGGTCGAAGGGTGCCTGCGGCGCTTCGAGTCTTTCATTGACCAGGCTCATCGGCATCGAAACCTTGCCGACCTCCACGAACGGAGGGACATTCACGTGCATGCCGAGCATTGCCGCGAAAGGCAGCGAAAGTGAAGCATCGAGCGCCAGAACCTCGACTTGTCGCAGGCCAGGCGCGCTGCAACCTGCCTGCAGAATCGAGGCGGCATCGGTCTCACTCTCGACCGCGCAATCCGGATCTTCGAATACGCGAAACTTGAGCATGATGCCCGCATCCAGATTGTAGACGACGCGTACACCCAGCCCTGGTTCGTCGAGAGCGGCCTGACGCATCCGTGCTTCGTCGCAATCGGCGCACTCGAAGAACGGAGCGCTGTCCTGGGCGAGGACGGATGCTGGTCCTGACAGCAGAAGAATCCCGACGAATGCTCGCAATGTCTGGCCGACTATCCTGATCACTGGTTTCGCTCTCGTTGAATGCATGTCTCCCACCGGAAACCCACGTGCAGCATCCATTCAATCTGGCAGGAATGAACGCAATATTAGCGTGAACGCCAGCAAGGCAGCGCAGCTCTCCCATCTCGTGCGGTGCGCTCAGAACATCCAGACCAGCGAACCGGTCCAGCGATGCTGGGCTGGCAGCTCGAAAACGAACGATTGGCCGGGCCGGTCGTAGGTATAGGTCAGTCGGTCTGTCCAGATGTGGCTGGCATTGAACACGACACCGCTCCAGTAGAAATTGATGCCGACACTGGCATAACGGTAGTCAGCGGGCGTTCGACCCGAAGGACGCGCGAATCCGAGCCCCATGTCGATGCTGAAGCGATCGCCCAGCGGCTGGCGCCAGGCGGTTTCCAGCCACATCCAAGCGTTGTCGCCGCTGAAGCCGGGGGCATAGGCATTGCCTACGGCGGGCGACCAGGCCAGCGAAGCCTGCCAGCGTCCGCGAAAGCTGATCGCGGCATTGACTTCGTCGTATTGCAGGCCGGGGCGATTGACCGCACGCAGGGTGTCGTAGTGGATCAGACCCAGCTTTGCATTCCAGTCGTCTGAGAGTCGCCAGCGCCGATCCAGGTAGACCGCCAGTTGGACATCCTCGGGCAAGCCGGGTAGATGAACCCTGGTCGCCCCCAGACCGGCAATCCAGTTCGTCGCGAATGCGCAATGGACATCGCCCAATCCGCCCCACTGACCATCACCAAGGTCAAAACCCCGGTAGATATTGTCCGAAGACGCACCTATCGCACCGCCACAAGACCCGGCAGCCGCGTCCGAGGTGGTCAGGAAACCCATGCACACGGCGATGGTGAACTGGCCGAAGCGGAACGGCCCGATACGGACCGGCATCAACAGTCCAGCCATTGCGGGTGGCCGTCACGGCGGGCATGTCGAGCTTTACGCGGCAAGCGGGCTGTATCGTATTCTGGGCGGGTTGTCGGGGCCCGGCACGCGGATGCAACCTTTTCAGTCTGTTTGCGGTACATAGGCTTGATGAACCGGAATCCCGTCACTGGAGTTTGCATGAACAATGCCGCGCAGGGTTGCGAGGCGTCGCGCGCAGAGTCGGACGACGAGTGTGAGCTGAAATGGCTGCATGCGATTGCCCTGGGCGATCGTACGGCGTTCGAAAGACTCTATCTGCGCTACCACCCACCACTGACCCGCTTCCTCATTCACAGCGCCGGTCGTCCTGATCTGGTCGATGATGTCATCAATGAAACGCTCTGGGCGGTTTGGCGCGGTGCCGTCCACTTCCGCGGAGACTCAAAACCGCGCACGTGGATAGTCTCGATAGCTTACCGGACCCTGATGAAACATCTGCGGGACCGATCACGCGGATCCATGCTCGGCACGCGCGATGTGGCCGAGGCCGAGCATCCGGCGAACCTGATCGATGTCGAGTCCGGTCCTGACATGGCCGAGCAACGCGAATGGCTGTCGCATGGCCTTTCATTGCTCCCCGACGAACAGCGCATGACCCTTGAACTTGCCTATCTGCTCGGACAGTCCTGTGAGGAAATCGCAGAGATCATGGATTGTGCGATCGGTACGGTGAAGGCGCGCATGTTTCGTGCCCGAGTTCGTCTGCGCAACACCCTGCCCGGACTCGCCGGCGAAAACGGGCCCGAGACGGAGGCAGAACAGGCATGAACCCCACCGATTCCATTCACCGCCAGACCTGGGACCTGATCCCGTGGATCGTCAACCACAGCGCCACTGCGGAGCAGCGAGAGCGCGCCAGTGGTCACCTGATGACATGCTCGGATTGCCAGGAGGAGCTGGCCCTGCAGGAAAGAATCCATGCAGGCATGAACGCCTCCGGCACGCGGGAAGACACCCGCGCCAGAAATGCGCTGCAGGCCATGAACAGGCGGATCGATGAAGCTGTTGCGCAGGCGCGTGCAGCCGATGTGTCTGCACCATCGCCGTCAACGGATGTCACATTCGCGTGGGCACACCGCCGTCGCTGGCTGGCCGGTCTGGCCGCGGTCGTGGTCCTCCAGGCATGTGGACTGATTGCGCTCGGCACATTGCTGCTGGCTTCACGTGATTCCGCGGATCCAGCCGCGCGCTACGTAACTTTGAGCAGCAGCACCTCGCCGGCTCCTGCAGCGAGCATACGGCTCGTGCCGTCGCCGGCCCTGAGACTGGGCGACCTGCAATCCCTGCTCGACGAGGCCGGTTTGCAAATCGTCGGCAGCAGTCCCGGTTCAACCATCCTTGCTTTGGCCCCCGTCTCGGGTGCGACGGACGCCGACGCCGCCCGGAGTCAGCAGGAACGCCGTCGACGAAATCTCGAGTCAATCGAGCTGCTGCGCAAGAAGCCGGGCATTCTCCTTGTCGAGCCCATTCTCGGGCCCGCTCATTCGCAATGACCAAGTCCATCGACACGAGCGCACGCACTTCGAGCCCTCGAACGCAATCGAGCCTGTCGAGGCGCTGCGTGGTGTCGCTGATGTGCACGTTCTCATGCATTGTCGGTCCGGCCCATGCCGGCGCTGCGACGTCCGACCATGAGCGGCGTATTATCGTCGCCATAGCCGAGCGGCCCGACCCTGCGCCCGTGGTTGCGGGCACTTCGCGAGGCTACGGCGGCCTGTCCGGCTACTCGGCCAGTACACGCAACAGACTCACGTCCGCTGATATCGCGCGTGATCATCAGCTGGTAGAGATCGCCAACTGGAACATCGATCTGCTGCATTTGCACTGCACGCTGTTCGAAATGCCGGTCGGTGTTGAGCGCAATGCGCTGCTGGTCCGGCTGCGCAATGATCGGCGGGTCAGGCTGGCCCAACCTCAGCAGGCCTTCTACACGCTGAATTCGGCTGCATCCGGAACCTGACCAGCCGTCACGAGGAATTGTTCGAGCTCGGCGAACAAACCGCACGCAACAGGCTTCCACCCCCGGCGGCGCGTCAAGGCTGATCGCCAGAATGCTAGTATGACAGTCGCACTACCCGTTTGCGGTCCGCCCTGACCCGGCATGACACGGGATGGATGCGTCCGGACTTGGGGAGTAAGGCGGCAGATTGATATCCTGCCGCGACTCGCGACCAACGACCAGAGATGCCAACCCCTGGAGCACTCCAATGAAGCGATCCATTCTCACAGCGATGATCACGACCACTCTGGTGGCTCTGGTGCTGGCAGCCTGCTCCAGGCCCGAATCACCGCCGGCGAATAGCGAAGCCGCAAACCCGGCACCTGCCGAGGTATCGCCCAAGGCACGGCCGGCTACTGGCTCGGTACCTGCCTATCCGACACATGTCTATTTTGGCGACACGCATCTGCATACGGCCTTGTCGATGGATGCCGGAGCATCGGGCACGCAACTGATGCCGGCAGATGCCTATCGTTTTGCCAGGGGCGAGGCTGTTACCAGTGCCACCGGGCAGAAAGCCCAACTTTCCCGGCCACTCGATTTCCTCGTTGTCTCCGACCATTCCGATCAGATGGGACTGATCACCGATCTGAAGGCGGGCAAGCCTGAACTGCTCGCCAACCCTGTCGCCAGGGGTTGGTACGACTTGATGCAGGAGGGCAAGCAACAGGAGGCTGCACTGGAAATCATCACCACGTTCGCCCAGGGCAAGTTTCCGAAGGAAATCATGTACAACCCGGGGTCGCCCGGGTTCGAATCCACCTGGCACTCGATCGTGCAGGCCGCCGAGGATGCCAATGACCCTGGCAAGTTCACCGCGCTTATCGGCTACGAATGGACCTCGCTGGTCAATGGTTCGAACATGCATCGCAACGTGATTTTCCGCGGCAATGGAGACACGGCGCGACAAGCCCAGCCATTCACCAACTATCCGCCAGGAAGCTCCAACCCGCGGGATCTGTGGAAATGGATGGACGCCTACGAAGCCAGGACCGGCGACCAGGTCCTGGCCATCGCGCACAACGGCAACCTCAGCAACGGCATCATGTTTCCGGTCGACCAGACCTATGATGGCCAGCCGGTCGACAGCGAATATGCGAAGACGCGCGCAAGGCGTGAGCGCGTTTATGAAGCCACGCAAATGAAGGGTGACAGCGAGACGCATCCGTTCCTGTCGCCGAATGACGAATTCGCCGACTTCGAGAACTGGGACAAGGGTAACCTGGACCTGACTGCTGCCAAGAAGACCTCCATGCTGGAGTTCGAGTACGTGCGCTCGGCGCTCAAGAACGGACTCATGCTGGAGGCCAGACTCGGCACCAACCCGTACAAGTTCGGCCTGATTGGCAGCACCGATTCGCATACCGGCCTGGCCACCGCCGACGACAACAACTTCTGGGGCAAGTTGGCAACCAGTGAACCATCCCCCGAACGCACCCGCCACGCATTCGTGAAGACGCCGATCGACACGATCATGAGCTGGGAAGAGGTGGCATCGGGCTATGCCGCTGTCTGGGCGACCGAGAACACGCGCGAAGCACTGTTCGACGCCCTGCAAAGGAAGGAAGTCTATGCGACCACCGGGCCACGCATGACCGTGCGCTTCTTTGGCGGCTGGGATTACACCACCGAGGACGCGAAGGGCGACATTGCAGAAGCAGGTTATTCCAAGGGCGTGCCAATGGGCGGGGACCTCAGCGCGGCCGAAAGCGGAAAATCACCGACGTTTCTTATTGCGGTGACTAAGGATCCGGACGGAGCCAACCTCGATCGCGCGCAGATCGTCAAGGGTTGGGTTGACTCAAATGGTGAGACCCGGGAGAAGATCTACGAAGCAGTCTGGGCCGGCGATCGCCAGTTGAGTGCCGATGGCAAGCTGCCACCCCTGGGTAACACGGTGGATGTCGCCAAGGCGACCTACACGAACACGATCGGTTCCACCGAATTCGTCAAGTTGTGGCAGGACCCCGAGTTCGATCCGACCCAGCGTGCCTTTTATTACCTGCGTGTCGTCGAGATCCCGACCCCGCGCTGGACTGCCTATGATGCCGTGCGCTACAACCTCGACTTGCCCAGGGAAGTACCGATGCAGACCCAGGAGCGCGCTTACTCGTCACCCATCTGGTACACGCCCGACTCCTGATCCACATTGCACGGGGCGGGCGAAATGCATTTCCGTGCACGTTGGCCGATCGGGTTGTCATGCATTGATTGCGCTTGGTGCGGCAACGGGTCTTGTTCGAATATCTCCCCAGCAGACCATCCGAGATGAGTCGAATCCTTCACGAACCACTCGTTCATTTCCTGATTCTCGGCACCCTGCTGTTCGTGCTCTATGCAAGTGTGAAAGGTGGATCGGGTGCCCCTGACGAAATCCTTGTCACACGCGGCCAGGTCGACAACCTGCGCAGCCAGTTTTCCAAGGTCTGGCAGCGTGAGCCGAGCCGACAGGAGCTCGATGGTCTGGTCGAAAACTGGGTTCGCGAGGAAGTGCTGTATCGCGAAGGCCGGAAGCTGGGACTCGATGTGAACGACCAGGTCATCCGCCGACGGGTCATGCAGAAGATCGAGTTCCTGGCCGAAGGCGCTACGCCACAGGTTCCAACGCCAGCAGAGTTGCAAGCCTGGCTCGACGCGCATCCGGACGACTATCAAATCGAACCGCGCTACTCGCTGACCCAGATCTACTTCGATCCGTCTCGCCATGGCGATGCGCTCGAAGCCGATGTGATCGCGGCCCGCAAGGCACTTCTGGAGGGAAAGCCCGTCGAGAGCGATACCACGCAGCTGCCCGCGACGCTGAGAGACCGACCGTTATCGGAGATCGTGCGCGTGTTCGGCAGCCGCCTTGGCGATTCGATTGCGTCGATGGAGACCGGACAGTGGAGTGAGCCGCTCGCTTCGGGTTTCGGCGTGCATCTGGTTCGCATCGACCTCAAAGAGCCAGGCCGGGTGGCGACACTGGCTGAAGCGAAAAAGGCGGTCGAACGCGACCTGCTGTACGAACGAACAATGCAAGGCAAGCAGGCGTTCTATCTTGAGCGCAAGAGTAATTACACGGTGCGCATGGAGCCAGCGACCCCGGAAGCCGATCCGGAAACTGCCGGCCCATGAGGCCGAGTTCTGCAACTCCGGGTTCGTGCCGACCGAAACCGTTCGCCTGTGCCTGCTGGTTGATCGTGGCCTGGCTCGCGTGCCTCGGCACGGCCGTACAGGCCGATGTGTTTCGTCCGGCCTACCTGGAACTCCGCGAAGAAGGCGCCGACCGCTATTCAGTGCTCTGGAAAGTGCCCGCACAGGGTGATCGAAAGCTTGACGTACAAATCGCGTTTCCCGAAGGGACCGAGACGCTGGGCGATGCGCAAGCGCTGTTCAACGACGGCGCCTATGTCGAACGCTGGAGGATCCGGCGTGAAGGCGGACTGGTCGGCGAAACGCTGCGCGTCGAAGGCATAGCCGCTGGTGTAACCGACGTGATCGTGCGCGTCGAGCGCGAAGACGGCACCAGCCAGGTCGAACGCATGCTGCCCGACGATCCACAATTCACGATCATCGCGGCAAGCGGTATCGGCGAAGTGGCCTGGTCCTATTTCGTTCTGGGCGTCGAACATATCCTCGCCGGCTTCGATCATTTGCTGTTTGTGCTGGCCCTGCTGCTGATCGTCAGGGGCGGCAAGCGCATCTTCCTGACCATCACCGCATTCACCCTGGCACACAGCATCACCCTGGTCTCGGCGACCCTGGGCTGGATGCGCGTACCCGGTCCTCCGGTCGAGGCCATCATCGCGCTGAGCATCGTCTTTGTCGCCGCCGAGGTCGTGCATGGCTTGCAAGGCAGACCGGGCCTGACAGCGCGTGCACCTTGGGTCGTCGCCTTCGCCTTCGGCCTGCTGCACGGCTTCGGCTTCGCCGGTGCACTGGCCGAAGTGGGCTTGCCACAGAAGGCGATTCCTGTCGCCCTGCTGATGTTCAATGTCGGCGTCGAAGTCGGTCAGTTGATCTTTGTGGCGTTCGCACTATCGTTGAAGTTCGCACTTGTGCGTCTGCCTCTGCGCTGGCCCGCATGGGCGAGCTATGTGGGTCCGTACTCGATCGGAGTATTGGCCATGTTCTGGGTCATCGAGCGCGTCGACTCATTCTGGCAACAGGCTGGCTGAGCCGAAAGGGGTCAGACAACTGTCCGTGCCGATCCGGCAGGCAGATCATCCCTGCGTGATGGCGATTGGGGAGAAAGGTTGCGATGGGAGTTGAATGCGGGTTTCGGATCGCCCTTTCGGGCCAGCGCCTGTTCCCGCGCGGCTTTTGTGGCGCCGTGGTCCTGCTGACATGCCTGATGCTTGCAGGCACAGGCAAGCTTCGCGCGCAATCGAGCGCCATCCCGGCAACGCGCGCAATCATTGTCGCTGTTGAAGAAAGACCCGATCCGGCGCTTGCTGCCGGATCCACGCAGCGCGGCTATGGCAGGCAGGCGGACTATTCCGGCAGTGCGAGAACCCGGGCGATCGCGGCGGGGCTCGCCCGCGATCATGGCCTTGTCGAATTGTCCGCCTGGGTGATCGATCCGCTGCACCTGCGCTGCATGGTGTACGCAATAGCGGCAAGCAGTGATCGCGCCGAAGTTCTGTCTCGATTGCGTTCGGATCGCCGGGTAGCACTCGCCCAGGAGTTGCAAGAATTCGACACCCTCTCGACTCCGTCCGGCTCGCTGGCCGCAGCGAGCAGCGCTTCGTCGACCGACCAGTACAATGACCCGTATGTCGCACTGCAGACCGGCTTTGCCTCGATTGGCGCAGGGCAGGCACAGCGACTGGCCAATGGCGAGGGTGTTGGCGTGGCGTTGATCGATACCGGTGTCGATTCCACGCATCCTGATCTGAAAGGGCGGATCCGTGGACAGCGCGATTTCGTCAACACGCCCGCCCTGGATCCGGGCTCGGATCGACATGGCACCGAGGTCGCCGGCGTCATCGCGGCTGTGGCCAACAATGGCGTCGGTATCGTCGGGGTGGCTCCTGCAGCCAGTCTGCACGCGTTCCGCGCGTGCTGGCCATTGGTCGCGGGAAGACCGGCAGCGCGCTGCAACAGCTTCACGCTCGCCCAGGCTCTGGGCGCAGCCATCGATTCGGATGCAAGGATCATCAATCTGAGTCTCGGGGGGCCGCATGACCCGTTGCTTGAACAGCTGCTGGACGTCGCATTGAGGCGCGGAAAGATCGTGGTCGCCGCTACGCCTGCCGATGGAAGGCCGTTCGGGTTTCCGTCAGGCGTGGCTGGCGTCATTGCAGTCAGCGCAAGCACACCCGACCCCAGTGCGCCTGGCAACGCTGCGCTTCGCGCGCCTGGCAAGCAGATCCTTACCCTTGAACCGGGCGGAAGCTACGACTATGCCTCGGGGAGTTCGCTCGCAGCCGCCCACGTGACCGGAACAGTGGCACTGCTGCTGCAGCTCGCGCCCGCAACCGATTCGACTGCGCTGGCCACGCTGCTGAAACACACTTCGCAGGCGCAGCCTGATCAGATCGACGCATGCGCCGCTGCCCACTCGGTCCATGGCGGGCGCGGTTCCTGCTTCGAGCAACCGTCAGGCATCGCCACGACAGCGCCTTCATTCGACAAGCACTGACCCTCGCATTCGAATCAGTCGACGCGGCCCGATCCCTGATCCTTTCCTGGCACGCGGATCTTCATGATCTTCTCGATATTGTCGGCAATGCGATGCCTGTACTCGGTCGACATCGCGACGGGCGCCGCTTCTGCCGCAGCGTGCTTGATCGGCAAGGAGGCGCTGGCTGAGGCGGATACTGCGGGCGCTGCAAAGACATCCGTGCGATTGGTACTCCCTCCGGTTCCCGAGCGCGAATAGAACGGCACGAACACGGAACCGCTGCTGGCCAATCCCTGATAGTCGCCGAGAAAATATCCGGTCGTGGGCCCCCAGGCTGCCAGCGGCGCAAGACTGAGATCGAATGGGCCGGCGACCTGCGTTTCATTCCAGGTCTGCGCATCGTCTGACTGGCTCAACCAGATGCTGGTCAACAGGGTACTGTTGTCCGACGTATTGCTGCGGAAGTCGTAGTAGCTGACGCCGATCCTGCCGTCCGCGCGAACACTGACCGCTGGAAGAAAGGCCGCAACCGCGGCATTGCTATTGATCCGGACCGGCGCAGACCAGGTCAATCCGCCGTCAACGGATCGGGAAAGCGCGATGCCGTCGCGCGCTCCGCCGCTGAATCGCGAGTCCTGCCAGGCAACGTACAGATCGCCGTTTGGGGCGACCGCGGCCGAAGGAACGAGGCCGCCATCGCGAACGCGCATTCCGGTTTCCGGATCAACGGTGCCTACGGTCAACTGGTTGGCGATTCGGATGGAAGTGGACCAGCTCGCACCCTTGTCGGTCGAGCGGATCACATCAAGATAGGCGGCTGTCCCGCCATTGGCTACCGCGTCGATTCGCGTGTAGATGTTGACCAGGGTCCCGCTGGGCAGGACGGCAATCAGATTGCCAAGGGTCTGGTTGTTCTGCCCCGGATCGAAGATCGGACGCGCCACTTCCCAGCTCTGGCCTCCATCGACGGTTCGTGCAAACCAGGTCGGCCCGAAATTGGCCAGGGAGATCCGATCCCAGATTGCATAGACAAAGCGCGAATCGGTCGGGTCTGCGGTAATCGTTTCCTTGTCGTGGAAGACATCGTTCGATTCACGCACCAGCGTTGTTGGTGCGCTCCAGCTTGCACCGGAATCCACGGAGCGACTGACCAGCACCGAGGTGACCGAGCCGGTCGCCAGCGACGCCCCGTTGAATGCGATGGCGATGGTGTAGGCGGTACCATCCGGCGAAACGGCAACCCAGGGATCACTGCTGCGCTCATAATCGCCGCCATTCGCCGGCGTGCCTCCCGCACATCTCGAAAATGCCGGGGTACTGCGTGACCAGCTCTGGCCGCCGTCATTCGATACAGCGACGACAATGCCGCGCGCACCACCGCTGGACCAGCGGTCCTGCTGCCAGGCGCCATAGACTCGCATCGGGTTGCCGGGGTCCACGGCAAAATGCGGCTCCACCTCGGCATTTGCATAGACCGTACCGGCGACCGCCACGCCATCGCAGTTCGCGCTGAATGGAGTCGCTGCAGAAGCCTGGTATTCCGGATCGAGTGTCGGCGGAGGCGGTGGCGGGGGAGGAGGCGGTGGCGGGGGAGGAGGCGTAGTCGGTGCGGGCGCCGTCGAATTCGAGCTGCCGCCCCCACAGGATGCAAGGCCCATCACTACGCCCAGAACGAATACTGTAGAAATCCACCGAACGTTGCTCGCCATGACCTGCCCTCCGATCTCTTTCAACGAAGCCTATCGTAACTTGACGCTTCGATCATCTTGCGCGCCTGGCTATCCGGGATTCCGGCGCAGCATGATCCGTGGATTGATTCGAAAAATACTGTGACAAAACCATGGGTTGGATTTCGCGGTGCTATCTTTGTGGGACCCATTGGCCGCGATCTTGGCCAAGGTTCCGTCGCCCCACATCGGGGCGCTAGGCAAGATGGAGGTCGCCATGAAGTTGATCTACCCGACAATGACACTCGCAATCATGTTCATGTTTGCCAATTCACTACCGCTGGTCGCTGCCGAGGGTGCTGCCGGCCAGGCCACCGACAAGGCCGTCGACGCCGCTACCGACATGGCCAAGGACAAGGCCATGGATGCGGTCAACGACAAGGCCGGTGATCTGGTCGGTGGTGCCGCCGGCGCTGGCGCTGCGGGCGCTGCCCTCAAGAGCGGTTCGATGACCGATGCCGCCACCGACATGGCCAGGGACAAGGCCATGGATGTGGTCAATGACAAGGCCGGCGATCTGGTCGGTGGTGCCGCCGGAGCCGGTGCTGCGGGCGCTGCCCTCAAGAGCGGTTCGATGACCGATGCCGCCACCGACATGGCCAGGGACAAGGCCATGGATGCGGTCAATGACAAGGCCGGCGATCTGGTCGGTGGTGCCGCCGGCACCAGCGCTGCGGGTGCTGCCCTCAAGAGCGGTTCGATGACCGATGCCGCCACCGACATGGCCAGGGACAAGGCGATGGAAAAGGCCAGAGATGTTGTCGATGACAATCCGTCGGCAGACGAGACCGAGGCAGCGACCGAGCCGGTGCCCGGGTAATGCGCAGCTGAGGCGCAGCCGGATTCGCTGTCGAATCCGGCTGCGCAACTGGTTGCAGAGCTCAGCACATCGGGGGCGTGGCGGCCTGCTTCAGGCCATCGGGCTTACTCCGATCAGGCGCAAGTGCAACCAGAAGGCGAATGCCGCCCAGGCTGCCAATCCGATCAGCACGGTGGCGAGATCACCCGCCAGTGTGCCTGCCGGTCGTGTCGTTCCGTTCAATCGGTCACGTCGACGTGACACCGCGAAATCGGCGATCGCCCACACAAGGAATGCGCCAAACAGAACAACGTCATGCAGGAAGCCGGTTGCCAGCAAATGGCCCAATGCCCACAGCTTGATGCCTGCCAGCATCGGATGCCCCAGTTTCGCCTTGATGTGGTTGCGCGGCACGTAGGCTGCCGCAACCAGAACAAACGCAATCAGGGTAAACAGCATGTTGACGTGTTTCAGGGCCGGTGGCGGCGCATACAGCAGTACCGGCTGCTGTCGCGCAAGGCCGAAGCCCCAGACGACAAGCACGAACCCGGCGATTGAAACCAGGCTGTACAAGATGCGCCATGGATTTGCGCCGAGCCGCGCGATTGTCTTCGCTCGAAAACCGTCGGCAAACATGCGTACCGAATGCACGCCGAGAAAGATCACCAGGCCCAGTATCAAGATCCCCATGTCAAGCATCCGCGTTGGAAGGACGGCTCAGTATCGCGCATTGCGCTACTTGATACCTCTTTGCCCAGTGCACTCATCCACCGAAAACTGAACTGCCACCGAACCAGGCAAAGGCGCCGACAACCTGTCGAAATTGAGGATTCTGCGCACCCTGCCAACGCTCCCGAGGCAGCATGGGCCGAACCCCCTCCATGACGGCGACAGGCCGATCGAGTGTGGATTCAGGGGAATCGCTCAGTTTCCGCCCGGAGCGTCATTCCCGTTGAACCGGCTGGTCGCGGCCCCGTCGATACTCAGTTGTTCTTTTTGCAAATCCCCCAGCTGACTTCTGAATTTTCTCCGGTTTTCGGCGAGCTGACGCACGGTATGGCAAGTCTTCTTCGGTATATGCGTTCCGACCGGGGCCACGTAGGTGCAGACGAGTCGATCCTCGGCATTGCGCGCGAGGATCCCGTTGGTTTCTTCCTGGATGGAGAGAAGTTCCATTTGCGTGGAGTCATCCATGTTGGCGACCGAGCCGGCACGCTCCAGCATCTTGCCCATCAGATCGAGATTCTGATTGACTGTCGCCTGGTTGCGCGTGCTCAGGAATTCATAGCGTTTTCCCGGCGCCATTTCTTCGCGAATTGAACTCACCAGCACTTCGAATTTTTCCGGCGTGTCGGCCACCACGGCCTTCTCTTCGGCCTCTTTCGCACCCAATGGTGAAGCGAACATGAAGGTCAGAATGACCAGCGAGACGAGATTGCGCATGACGGGCTCCCATTTTTCTTGCGAGAAGACCCACAGTCGATAGTGGATCGATAGCCGCTGTATACCGCGGTGACCACGGGCTTTATACGATATCTATCGTATTTTGCGGATCGCACGCTGTCAACCGCAGGCTCGTTCATGTTCAAGAAACGCTTGCTGACGCGGCCTGGATTCAGCACAGCTGGCCCTGCGCACTTCTTTTGCTCCAGACGTTTGCCTGGGTACGGCCGCCCAGGTCCGGGTTCAACGATCAATTACGGCCATTCCGTGCGGCCGATTGATTCGAGGCAGGCACTCGATGCAGGTGGAGGCCTGGATCAGGCGTGCGCCCGGCCTGCACTTGCGGTCGTGGTTTCCTGCGCATTCCCGGGCCCCGGTCTCCGTTGCGCTGGCTCACTCCGAACCCTGAATAGCCGGTTGTCGCGCCGATTCAAAGGCCGTTGTTCCTGATCGCTTCCGTGGCCAACGCCTCATTGACGAGTTCCTGAGATTGTCGGCGACCCTCCGCCCTGTTGGCGGCTATTTCGCGCACGGTGTGACAGGTGGTTTTCGGGATATGCGATCCCACCGGAGCCACATGCGTGCACACCAGCCGATCATCGGCATTGCGCGCGAGGATGCCATTGACCTCTTCCTGCATCGAGAAGAGCTTGACCTTGGTCTCCTGATCCATCGCCGAAACCGATCCGGCCTCGATCAACATCTGCTGCATCAGGTCGAGCTGGTGATTGACCGTTTCGCGGTTCCTGCGGTCGAGGAATTCATAACGCTTTCCCGGCGCCATTTCCTCGCGAACCGCCAGCACAAGCACTTCGAATTTTTCCGGCGTATCGGCTACAACGGCTTTTTCTTCAGCCTTCTTGGCGCTGAGTGGCGAGGCGAACATCAGGCTCAGAGTGAGAAACAAGAATACGTTGCGCATGTCAGGCTCCTGTCGAGTACGGGTCTTCGTCGCACCGATGAAACGGGCCGACGTACGATGTGCCGGAATTGCCGCAGCCCCTTCTGGCCTCGGCCTTCCATCATTCTACGAAACAAATCGTAGTCAAGACGGTCGGACAAGTCAACATCGACGACAGACTGCCAGGGATCCCCTGCTTCCGCCTATTCGTTACCCAGACTGGAGTCCCTCTGGATATCCATGATCTGACCCTTGGATCTTGATCGACTCTTTTCGATCTGACGCAGGGTGCGGCAGCGCTTCTTCGGAATCAGCGATCCAATGGGCGCTTCAAAGGTGCAAATGAGCCGGTCATCCGCAAATTTCGCGAGCAGCTGATTGACCGCGTCCTGGTCCGCCATCAGCGTCATCCTCGCATCGGGCAACATGTCGGCGACCGTGCCGCTCGATTGCAGCAATACCGCCATGGCATCCAGCTTTTCATTGACCGAGTCGCGATCCATGCCCCTGAGAAATTCGTAACGGCCACCCACCGTCATCTCGCCCCGAATGGCGGCCACGAGAGGTACGAAGTTCTCGTATGAATTGGCCTCGACAGCGTCCGTGCCCGGCTCGGATTTGGCGTGGACATGCGGCGCGAGCAAAAACAGGAACACCAGTGAGAAAACATTGACGCGAAACATTCGAATCCCCTGCAAGTCCGCAGGATGTTGGCATGACAGGATGCCGCTTTCAATTCGCCTGAGAACATGTTCGGGCGCACTGAGGGAACTCTGACTCGCGAAATCAGCTCGTCGGCACTGCTCTTCGGCCCAGGTCGTTGAGTTCTTCCTTCTGACGCCAAATTCCCTTTCGATTGGCTTCGATTTCCCTGACTGTGTGGCACTCGGTACGCGGGATGTGTGAACCCACCGGTTTTTCGTGCGTGCACACCAGGCGGTCGTCCGCGTGGCCTGCCAGCAGGCCATTGACCTTTTCCTGGTAGGTCATCATTTGCGCGAGTTCTTCCTTGCTCATTTCTGCGATCGAGCCGCGTTTGGTCAACAACGCGGTCATCTGGTCAAGCGTCATGTTGACGGTTTCCAGGTCCTTGCCGCGCAGAAATTCGTAGCGTTCGCCCGGCGCCATTTCCGCTCGTACCGAAGCAACCAGTACTTCGAATTTTTCCGGCGTGTCGGCGACAACGACTTGCTCGACAGGCTCCTTTGCCGAGACAAGAGCACTACCGACTGCAAGGAAGAGAGCAAGAGCCATGAGGGCGAGGGGTCGATGCATCTGGTTTGCGCTCCAGTAAAGTGGAAAGCAGGACCCGCAACCCTCAGGTCAACGGGATCGAATGCGCTTTCACAATCGCGAACGTACTACGAATAGTATCGTAGTTCTGGGATTTCAGCATGTCAATTGGGTCGACGCCGTGTCGCAGGCCACGCTGGATTGCAGCCAGAGTCGCTGGCTCATCGGTCAAACGGATTCTTAAAAACGCCAGAGCTGTACGAATCTTGCACCGCAGTCCGTGAGCGCACCCTGGCAGACCCGTCCATGCCCGCGGCAACTCCAGGTACGCTGGATCTCGAAAATCAGTGCGTCCGGGAACGCAGATGCTCGGCTTCAGGCCATTTCATGCAGCGAAGGGAACAGCTCCGGACTCTTTCCGAGAGAATCGCGGATTGCTTCGTGCAGAAAGATCACCAGGCAACCGCCCCCGATGGAGATTCGGGGGCAGGCAGATGGCTTGGGACGATGCAGGATCGCCGACACGCGTTGCACTATCGACTCTGCGTGACACGAACATTTCCGACAATTGCCAGTCAGGATCCGCGCGCCGAGGAACCGGTCAAACCGTGAAAGTCACCCGCCGACACGTGCCCCCTTCGGCAAGATCGCGTCGGAAACTCGGCGCCACACTCCGGACCAGATCTTGGGTGGCGCCGTGATCGCTGTACGCTGGATTCAGCTTCCGGGACCGCCGCCCGACAGGCTGCCATTCTGAAGATCGATGGCATTCTTTCGATACCGTTCACGGTTCTCGGCCACCTGGCGCGCAGTCAGGCACTTGGTCTTCGGGATGTGCGAGCCGACTGGCGCCACATGCGTGCAGATCAGACGATCATCGGCATTCCTGGCAAGGATGCCGTTGACCTTCTCCTGGTCGGTCATCATCCTGGCGCGCTCTTCCGGTTGCATTGCGGCGACTGAGCCGGACTTCTCGAGCATGCCGGACATTTCGTCCAGGATCGCGTTGACCGTGTCGCGGTCCGCGTTCGACAGGAACTCGTAGCGCTCTCCCGTGGCCATTTCTCCGCGAATCTTTTCCACCAGCGGCACGAATGCCTCATAGGTACTCGATACGACAGCGTCTTCGACAGGCTTTTTCTTGGCATGGAGGGGGGATGCAAACAGCAATGCTGCCGCAGTCATCAGAACCAGCATCTTGAACATGTCAATCTCCGGGTATCAAACCACCCTGCCGAACCCGACATGGGACCAGCAGAGACAACGTGACGAGGGTGCGATACATCCGGGCCAAATTTCCCTGCCCGTCTGTACGACACAAATCGTATTTTAGTGATCGGCCCTTCGTCTATGGGCCAGAAGTCCAGGAGCGGCAACCGGGCGTGTCGTGCATGGCGACGACAGTCTGGATACGCGTGCATCCGGACAAGGGTTGGCGAATCCGGTCAATGACTGATGTGCGAAGTTCGCCGGAAGCCGCTGCGCAGGCGTCACTGTCATGGGCGACCTAGCCAGCGGTACCGGCGGGCCCTGGAAAGGCCTGGAACCCGGTCAGTGCAAACTGAACGCCCATGGCAAGCACGATCAGCCCCATGAACCGGGTCAGCGTGTCGCGCGCCAGCCCGTCCCCGCCTTGCTGGCCGGAAAACCGGGCCGAAAGCATCAGAACTATCCAGGTGACCAGGACGGCTACGGAGACGGCGACAAGGGTGCTTGCCGGAAAATCGTTGCGCGGTTGGGCAGCCGAGAGCGTGATGACACCCGTGATGGTACCGGGACTGGCGGCAAACAGAATCAGCGGCGCCAATGCTCCGGAGTCCGCGTTGCCGGGAGCCATCGGCCGACCGCTCAACATGTTGAAGCCCATCCAGGCCAGCACGCCACCGCCAGCGACCATGAAGGCATCCAGCGAGATGCCAAAGACATGCAGCAAGCGGGTGCCGAGCAACGCTGCAGCGAGCAGGATGATGCCGATGGCAACTGCCGCCCTGCTTGCATCGGCATAGCGCGCGTGGGTCGGGCGGTCACTCTCCGCACGCGCAAACAGCAGCACACAGACACCGGGATTGATCAGGGACAGGAGGGTTACGATTGCCTGGATATGTTCCTTCATGCCGTCACCATTCAAGTCCTTGTCCTGCTTGCAATCTACCCGCTCGCCTCCGACCAACCGGGTGGATAACACGATTCGCCGCATGCAACCGCAACCGGGGCAGCGCGATCGTTGCAGTGTTGCGGCCGCAACTGTTCGTGAAACGTGTGCGGGCCGCCTTGAATGCGGCAGCCCGCACGGTTCAAGCGTGATTCAAGTTACTTGACCGGTTCGATCTCGGACAGCTGCCACTGCTTGGTGAAGAACGATTCAAGAGGGCTGTAGAGTCGAAGAATCGTGAACCAGCCCTTGTCGGGCATGGTCTGGATCCAGTTGCCGCGATCGACGCCGGCCGGCTTGGACGGCCCGAAGTAGACCGTGGTCGAGCCATCGGCACTGGCCTTCGCCGCAGGCGATGGAAAACTCTGGCTTCCGGCTCGCGGGTAGCGCTGCGGCGTCTGCAACATCGAGCGGGTCTGGTTGTCGTACACGGTGAACGACCAGAATGCAGCGGCCGGAATATCCTTGGGCAGGGTTACCTTGTAGGTCCTGGAGCCGTCAAAGGCATTGTTTTCGGAATCAAGGAAGCCCATCAGGTACTGCGAGCCCACGCGCGGAAGGCGCATGATCATGCCCGGCGAATCGAGCGTATAGCCGAAGTAGAACGCGGTCCGCGAATCGAGCGTGCGCGCTCCGGTCGGCGGATCGGCCTTGAACATGCCCTCCTTCGTGATCATGGGCGGCGGTGTCTCGAAGTTGGCACCGCCTTCCCAGAGCATGCTCGCCCAGTTCGAATTGTCGTAGTAGTTCCAGTCCGGATGGCCAATGTTCGAGCGCCAGTTGAGCGTGCGACCGGCCGCATTACCGACCTTGGCCGCGTCGGTGAGGATCTTCTTCATGCGTTCGTCCGGTGCGAACGGCTTGCCGTGGACGATGCCGATGGCGGCCAGCTGCCCAGCAAGCTCGACGTCGTAGCTGGTGGCCGGCTCGTTCTGGACATTCTCGTTGATCATCTCGAAGAAGCCGAAATCAGAAGGCGGAATCGTGTTCATCACCTTGCCGCTGGCTTCGACGAACTTTGTCTCCGGAATGGGCGGATTCTGCTCGAGCCTGACCTTGCCCTCCAGCGCGGTAGCGATACTGGTACCATAGCCTCCCGGCGTGTAGGGATAGATCTTCATGTGCTTCTTGATCAATGCCACGGGCGCTTTCGGGCTGTTGTTCTCGAGATAGGCACGTGCGGCGTAGAGAATGTGGTTGGTCTTCGAGTGGGCGACGTTGAAACCCCCATCCGGGAGCTCACCGGTATAGCCCGGCGGCACGATCAGGTACTTGCCGCCTTCGCCGCGATCCGGTCCCGGAAAGCCGATGTCGATGATCCAGGAGAACCACATGTCGTTGATCGTGCCGACGCTCTTGGGCGGCTGTTCGATCACCATCGGTCCCTTGCTCAGATCGACCGCCGACAGGTAGTAGACCGTGTCCGCATTGGCCGTCAGGAACAGGGAGCTGGAATCCATCAGCTCTGAAAAAATGACTACCGTGTTGTAGTCGGCGCCAATATCCCGGAATCCCTTTGCGATCGCATAGGCCGAAGCCCCGCGAAAACTGTTGTTGTAGACGTTGAGCGCACGCGTGAAGGCCAGGGTGTCGTAGACCTTCCGTGCGGTTTCCGCGGTGGGCGCACCATCACGGTATTCGAGCGTGCCAATGCTGCTTTCGACCTTGTCTGGCGTATAGATCGATGGCGGCGTGTTGCCTGGCCCCTGCGCGCCAGCGGTTGCTGCAAGGGCGAGACCCGCGACGGTCGCCGTCAACCCGGCGATCAGCTTTCGCTGCTGGTTCGTATTCATGTCTTTCTGTTCCTCCTGAGTGGTCACAAGAAACTGTCGAGTCCGGCCCTGGCGGACAATCTGCCCGTCCGCATCTTCGGTCAATCTGCACGACGCATCGCGACGGACCGTGCTGGCAGCGCACATGAATTCGTCGGGTTCGCCATGAGTCATCAGGAACGCGAACGCCAAGAACAAAATACTACCATCACGACGCTGTCGGATCGCATGGTGCGGTGCCACTCTCCTGCAAGTCTTCAATACGCCTATCGGCCGCTGCCCTTTCGCACTCAGCCGGGGAGCAACAGACCGTTGTGAGTGCCGCTTGTCCTTCTACCGACTGATGACGACACCGCTACGACGCCGGCGATCGACCTGGAGCTCGAGCACGTCCGGGCGTGAGTAGTGACCGAACGGATCAAAATTCTGACGCTCTTCGCGCACCCGCGCCCGATCGATCTCGGCAATCAGCAGAACTTCGTCGTCGACGCGTGGCGGGACGATCCATTCGCCATCCGGACCGGCGATGCAGGATCCACCGTTCGCACAGACGGGCGGCAACGTGTCGCGCAACATGTCGGCATGAGGGGCGTTCCCGGGAATATCCTCGCGCCGCAGGAGACTGCACGCCGACAAAGCGAAGCTGCGTCCTTCTCGCGCAATGAACGGCGTGATCGTTTCAGTGTTGTGCAGATTGCCTGGCCAGACTGCGACATGCAGGTCCTCGCCTTGCGAGTACAGGGCCGATCGCGCCAGAGGCATCCAGTTTTCCCAGCAGTTGAGCCCGCCGAGGCGGAATCCGTCGAAGTCGAGGGTGCGCAGTCCTGCGCCGTCGCCGGCTGACCAGACCAGGCGTTCTTCATGGGTAGGCATCAGCTTGCGGTGCACGTTGCGAACTTCACCGTCGTCATCAATCGTGACCAGAGAGGCGAATACGCTGTATCCGCGCGATCGATCGCGTTCGATACAGCCCGCCATGACCCAGACCCCTGCTTCGCGGGCCGCGGCACGCAGCTCGCCGAGGTCGCCCGCGGCGATATCCACGGCCTGGTCCACGTAGTGCGAAAACAGGCCCTTCTGCAGGCTCGATTCGAAACGCGCACCGTCGGTGTGCTCGAGCCAGAAGGGATAACCCGGCAATACGCCCTCGCCGAAAGCCAGCAAGCGTACACCCGATTCACCCGCCTCGCGAATCCTGCCAGCCATTTTCGACAGTGTGGCCCGGCGGTCGAGCCAGACCGGTGCCATCTGGGCAATGGCGACCACGCAGTGGCCGTTGGCTGTGTCTGGCATATGCGCGGATTCCGATGCGAGGCTGGCATGTTAGCCCGGGAGACCCCGGTTGTTCGAAGCGGCCCCTTAACAATGCCACTTGCCTGATCCCAATATATCCATTATTCTGGATTCATGGATATACAAGAAGCAACAAGCATTCTCTCAGCCCTCGCCCAAGGGTCTCGGCTCGAAGCGTTCCGACTCCTGGTCAGTCATGAACCGGAGGGCCTGCCAGCCGGTGAGATTGCGCGTGCACTGGATATTCCGCAGAACACGTCTTCCAGCCATCTGTCGATCCTGGTCAATGCCGGCCTGGCGCGTTCGGCGCGGAACGGCCGCTCGATCACCTATCGCGCAGATCTCGATCGATTCCGTGAATTGACTGTCTTCCTGCTCAAGGACTGCTGCAGCGGCCGAAGTGAACTGTGCGAACCGCTGATGCTCGAGCTTGCGTCCTGCTGTGATGCGGCGACTGCGCGCTGCAATTGACTTCCCTCGAATAGATTTCCGACCGACCGGATACCCCATGTCCAACAAAGTCTTCAACGTGCTGTTCCTGTGCACCGGCAATTCTGCCCGTTCCATCCTTGCCGAGAGCATTCTGAGCAAGGAAGGTCATGGTCGATTCCGCGCTTTTTCCGCCGGCAGCATGCCCAAGCCGGAAGTAAACCCGCTGGCCATCGACACCCTGCGCAGCCTCGGTTATCCGACCCAGGGGTTGCATTCGAAGAGCTGGGACGAATTCGAGAAGGCCGACGCGCCGGTCATGGATTTCGTCTTCACGGTCTGCGACAACGCGGCTGGCGAAGTCTGTCCGATCTGGCCCGGGCATCCGCAGACTGCGCATTGGGGTATCGAGGATCCTGCAGCCGTGCAGGGCACCCTGATCGAACAGAAGCAGGCGTTCGCGGCCGCTTTCAGGCATCTGAAGAACCGGATTTCGGTGTTTGTGGCACTTCCGATGGAGCGTCTGGACAAGAACACCCTTAGTGCGCAGCTGCATGAAATCGGTCGTCAGGACGGCGCGTCTGCAGGCAGCCTGAAGACACCATGACCACCGCGGTGGAAAGCGAAGCGGCAGACAGCGCCGCGCGTGCCGGGCTCGGCACGTTCGAACGCTACCTGAGCGTCTGGGTCGCCCTTTGCATCATCGTCGGAATCAGCCTGGGCCATGGCGTGCCCGGCGCTTTCGTTGCCATCGCCGCCGTCGAGTTTGCCCACGTCAACCTCGTCGTTGCCGTGCTGGTCTGGATCATGATCGTGCCGATGCTGGTCAAGATCGACTTCTCGGCGCTAGGAACGGTGCGCCGGCACTGGCGCGGTATCGGTATCACTCTTTTCATCAACTGGGCCGTAAAACCGTTCTCGATGGCCCTGCTCGCCAGTGTGTTCCTGGCCGGGATTTTTTCACCCTGGTTGCCAGCCGAAGAAATCGGTTCGTACATCGCCGGCCTGATCTTGCTCGCTGCAGCACCTTGCACGGCCATGGTCTTTGTCTGGTCGAATCTTTGCGAAGGCGAGCCGCATTTCACCCTGAGCCAGGTTGCACTCAACGACGTCATCATGGTGTTTGCATTCGCACCACTGGTTGCGCTATTGCTCGGCGTGGCTTCGATCAGCTTGCCGTGGAATACCTTGCTGCTGTCGGTGGTGCTCTACATCGTGCTGCCGGTTATCGTTGCGCAGATCCTGCGTCGCATGCTGCTGCGCGGTGGCGAGAAAGGCTTGCGTCGCGGCCTGTCTGTGCTGCAACCAATGTCCTTGCTGGCCTTGCTGACGACCCTGGTCCTGCTGTTCGGGTTTCAGGGCGAGGCGATTCTTGCGCGACCGGCCATCATCGCCCTGATCGCCATTCCGATCCTGTTCCAGGTCTATTTCAATGCCGGCCTGGCCTACTGGCTGAGCAAGCACTTCGGCGTGGCCTGGTGCGTGGCGGCGCCCGCCGCACTGATCGGCGCCTCGAACTTCTTCGAACTGGCTGTCGCCGCAGCAATCAGCCTGTTCGGCCTGAACTCCGGCGCTGCGCTGGCTACAGTCGTTGGCGTACTGGTCGAAGTGCCCGTGATGCTGTCGATTGTCGCCCTGGTCAAGCGCACGCGTGGCTGGTACGAAGGTGCCGGCGCATGATTTCAATGCCGGCATGCGAAACGCTGGATGCGGCGCACTTGTTCGCACTGCGTGCCGTACTCGACAGCGAGAACATGCCAGCGGAGGATCTTGTCGATGCGCCAGCGATATTCTTCCGTTTCCACGCAGAAAGCGAGACGCTGGGGTTTGCCGGCCTCGAAGGACAAGGCCGGGATCTGCTTCTGCGCTCGATGTGGGTTGCGCCTGCAGAAAGAAATCGCGGTATGGGGGCCTGCGTACTTGGGCAGGTCGAACGCCTCGCACACGATCGCGGTTGCGACAGGCTGCATCTGCTGACAACCACCGCCGAGCGATTTTTCCGTCGCCACGGTTATGTCCCTCTGGCACGCGAGCAGGCTCCAGCCGGCATTGCAGAGAGCCGGGAGTTCCAAAGCCTCTGCCCCGCCAGCGCAGTCTACATGAGCAAGACGCTTCGGCACCTCGCATGAGCTTGCGCCCGCTTCCGGATCCCGATCTGCTGCCGGCGCTCGATCGGCGCCTGGCAATCGTGCGCCCGGCCGCTGGATTTCCTGACGACACCCGGCCTCCGCGCATCCTGCTTCTGTACGGATCACTGCGAACCCGCTCGTATTCGCGTCTGGCAGTAGAGGAGGCGGCGCGTCTACTGCGCTTTTTCGGCGCCGAAACACGTATCTTCGATCCCTCGCAGCTTCCGTTTCCTGACCAGGTCGAGGGCGACGATCACCCGGCCATTCGCGAGTTGCGCGAGCTGTCCTCCTGGTCCGAGGGACAGGTCTGGTGCAGCCCGGAACGTCACGGCACGATCAGTGGCCTGATGAAGGCCCAGATCGATCACCTGCCGTTGAACAGCGGCGGCGTGCGTCCGACTCAGGGCCGCACGCTGGCCGTGATGCAGGTTTCCGGCGGATCGCAATCCTTCAATGCGGTCAATGCACTGCGCCTGCTCGGACGCTGGATGCGCATGGTCACTATTCCGAACCAGTCCAGCATAGCCAAGGCCTGGCAGGAATTCGACGGGAACGGACGCATGCGCGCCTCAAGCTATTACGAACGCATCGTCGACGTGATGGAAGAGCTGGTGCGTTTCACCGTTCTGCTGCGCCCGCATGCGGAACGCCTGACCGATCGCTATTCCGAGAGGATTTCCGCGGCAGCAATGCCCGCCGCCGCGGGCCTGCCGGCAAGGGCAGTTTCCTGAGGCACCGGCAGCTTCCGTGAAAGATCACTGCAACATTCCGCCACTAGACTGGTGTGGCTCACGCTCTCCAACGTCGGCTATCGATTGAACCGCCAGCCCCGCCGCTGGCGGTTCCTTTATTTCTCGCTTGCGTGCAGCCCGCTGCGACGATCGACGGCGAGACGACCCAGTGCGGGATCGTCGGTGAACAGCCCGTCAACGCCTGCGTCGATCAGGCTCGACATTTCCTCGATGGCGCCCGACTCGCAGCGTTCCGCGAGCCTGTCGCTGCCGCGCAGGAACGGCGGCAGGAAGTGGTTTTCCGGCCGCAACGTCCAGGCGTGCACGGCCAGCCCGGCGGCGTGCGCATCGCGAACCAGCGAAGTCGGCGCCGTGAATGCTTCGCTTGCCAGGTCGACCGGTACGATCATCCGCTTGTGCGCCGCGACGACATCGGCATAGTCGGCGATGCTGGCCAATCCCTCCGGCCCAATCATGTCGGCGTAGGTCGGCCCGTCCTTGCCGCTGCCATTCCGATCGAATGGCCGCGTTGCGGGATCGCCTATCAACTGGACAAGGAACACATTGCCGCTGCGTTTGCCGACCGCTGCACGCAGCCGCCTGAGGTTGTCGATCTCGAATGACTGAATTCCGAAGGGTGCGGCGCGCAGGGTCTCGTGACGCTCCCATGCCGAGAGCAAGGCAAGCTCCGGGTCGAGTCCAATCGAATGAAAGTAGCTCGAATGCTTGAGCTCGGGGATCAGGCCAATTCTTCGACCTGATGACGCGGATTTCCGGCTGGCCAGCTCGACGATGTCGTCTAAGGTCGCGATGCCGTGTAAATGATCCTCAGCCCGACTGCGCAGCGCGGAAAGGGGCTCCCTGGCCTTCAGGCTGCCTAATTCGTCGACAGAAAAGTCCTCGCAGAACCAGCCTTCAAGGATTTGTCCATCGACGAGCTTTCGGGTGCGCCTGCCCGCGAATCGCGGGTGCGCGGCTACATCGGTCGATGCGCCGATCTCGTTCTCGTGGCGAGCGATCAAGACCCCGTCGCGGCTCAGGACAAGATCCGGTTCGATGAAATCCGCGCCGTCCTCAATGGCTCGGGCATAGGCCGCAAGGGTGTGCTCCGGATGCCAGGCGCTGGCGCCGCGATGGGCTATCACTTGCACCTTGTCGTTGAACAACCAGGTCGCTTCCACTGAACCGGACTCCCGAATCGATGCGCCGTCGCTGGGCGCAACGGATAGTGACAGGCTGGACCGGTTCGCGGAACGGCCCTGTCCACCCGGATCTTGCGCCACACGACCGTCGCATCCGTCGCCACGCTCGCCCTGCGCTACCATCCAGCCTCCCACTTCCCAGGCTTTGTCCATGACCCAGGCTCGACTGTTCGCCGTTCTGCTGACTTGCGTCTCCGCAACTTCATTCGCGGCAGGACCCGATCTGGAAACCACCGCGCAGAAGTCGGGATTCAAGCGGACAGGGCACTACAACGAAGTCATCCGTCTCTGCGCCGATTTCGCCAAGGCGTATCCCGATGCCGTGCGCTGCTTCGAGTTCGGAAAGTCCCCGCAGGGTCGTCCGATGATGGCTCTTGCTGTGTCGCGCAGCGGCGCCCTGTCGGCGACGGCAGCGCACGAGCGCGATCTGCCGGTGATGCTCGTTCAGGGCGGCATCCACGCTGGCGAGATCGACGGCAAGGACGCCGGATTCCTGGCCTTGCGCGAAGCGCTTGATGGGCGTGCTGCAAAGGGTTCTCTGGACAAGCAGGTGATTGTGTTCGTGCCTGTGTTCAATGTGGATGGCCACGAGCGCTTCAAAGCCTGGAACCGGCCCAACCAGCGTGGCCCCGAGGAAATGGGCTGGCGGACAACGGCGCAGAATCTCAACCTCAATCGTGATTACATGAAGGCCGACGCACCCGAAATGCAGGCCATGCTGGCCTTGATGAACGAATGGGATCCACTGGTCCTGGCCGACCTGCACGTCACCGACGGGGCCAAGTTCGAGCACGACATCTCGATCAACATCGAGCCCCTGTATTCGGGCGATGGCGAACTGCGCAAAGCCGGCCTCGCATTGCGCACCGATCTGGTCGGCATGCTAGCCAGGCAGGGATCACTGCCGCTGCCGTTTTATCCTTCCTTTGTCGTCTATGACGACCCGGCATCCGGATTCGAAGATAATTCCGCTGCGCCGCGTTTCTCGCACGGGTACATGCCGCTGCGCAATCGCTTCGGCGTGCTCGTGGAAACACACTCCTGGAAGGACTATCCGACCCGTGTGCAGGGTACGCGCAACACTATCGTCGACTTGCTCGAACTGGTTGCCGCGCATGGCAAGCAGTGGCTGACCCTCGCAGACGCCGCGGATCAGCGCGCGACGCAACTGGGCGGCAGCAGCCTGCCTTTGAGCTACAAGGCCACCGACAAGAGTCGCATCGTCGAGTTTCGCGGCTACGCCTATACGCGCACGCCTTCCGAGATTTCGGGCACGCTGATGACCCGGTATGACGAAAGCAAGCCGGCGATCTGGAAGATCCCGTTGCGCGACGACGTCCAGCCGGACATCAGGGTCGACGCACCCAAGGGGGGCTACATCGTGCCCTCGGCACACGCCGAATGGGTCGGTGCGAAGCTGGCCCTGCACGGCATCGCCTATCGCACCATCGCTTCGGCGCAATCTTCGGCATCGGTGCAAACCTTCAGGGCCAGCAAGACGAAATTTGACGCGAATCCATTCGAGAACCACCAGCGCGTCGGCTTCGAAGGCGAGTGGAAGGATGAACCCATGGATATCGCCGCAGGCGCGCTGTTTGTTCCGATCAGCCAGCCACGCGCACGCCTGGTCGTGGCCTTGCTTGAACCAAAGGCGCCTGACTCGCTGGCTGCCTGGGGCGAATTCAACGCCGCATTCGAGCAGAAGGAGTACATGGAAATGTATGTCGCCGAAGAGGTCGCGCGCGACATGCTGGAACAGGATCCGGCCGTTGCCGCCGAATTCAACAGGAAACTCGACAGCGATCCCGAGTTTGCCAGGGATCCTTTTGCGCGCCTGGCCTTCTTCGCCAGACGGCATGAATCCTGGGACGACCGTTTCAATCTCTATCCGGTCATGCGCAGCGCAAAGGCGTTCTGAAAGGCGTTCTGATCGGACAGCGACCGTTGTATCGGGCGCTGCCCAATCGACCGCTTGAATTGAATTGACCGTTAATTTAATATTTCGGCCATGAAAGGCATGGCACAACCTCGGAAGCCCGGTCGCCCGAGCAAGGTCGGCGACGACCCGGATCGGCGCTCGCGCATCCTCGACATCGCCACCGACCTGTTCGGACGCCACGGCATTGCCGGCACGTCGATGTCGTCGATTGCGCGCGAGGCCCGGGTCACACCGGCGTTGATGCATTATTACTTCGGCAATCGCGATAGCCTGATCGAAGCTCTCGTGACGGAACGCCTGCAGCCTGCAGTAGCCGGTGTGGCCCAGGCCATGGCAGGTGCCGGGGATGACCTGCGCGACCAGATTCACTGCTTTGTACGCTCCATGATCGAAGCCATAGCCAGCCGCCCCTGGTTTCCACCGCTTTGGGTACGCGAAGTACTCAGCGAAGGCGGACTCCTGCGCGCGCGCGTCGTCGGGCAACTGGGTGCGCCGATCATGCAGCGAATGCGCGATCGCTTTGCAAATGCCCAGGCTCGCGGAGAATTGAATCCCGACCTCGACCCCAACCTGCTGTTCGTCACGCTGATTGCTCTAACCATGTTTCCGCTTGCCTCGCAATCGATCTGGCGCGGCCAGCTGGGTGCGACTGAGGTGACTGCGGACACGATCGCAGACCACGCGCTGGCCCTGCTCGAAAGGGGCCTGGAGATGCCGAAATGAAGCGATGGATAACCTGGCCCATGGCTGTGCTTGCGTTGGCCTCCTGCACCAAGCAGTCCGACCCGATCCTGCTCGGCACACTGGAACGGGATCGAATCACGAGCCTGGCCCAGGCCTCGGAGCACATTGTCCGTATCGATGTGCGCGAAGGTGACACGCTTGTAGCCGGTCAATCGATTCTGGCACTGGACACGCGACGCATCGACGCCAGCATCGATCAGGCCCGTGCCGATGTTCGCGGCGCCCAGGCCGCGCTCGATGAAGTGCTGCGTGGGCAACGCAAGGAGTTGATCGACGCCGCGCGGGCAAGACTCGCTGGCGCCACGGCAGTCGCTGAGAATGCACGACGTGATCGCGATCGCGTGGCCGAAATCCGCAAAAGGAAGCTCAACTCCCAAGCCGATCTGGATCGTGCCGAAACTTCGCTTCGTGCTGCCGAAGCCGATCGCGACGCCGCACGCGCAAGTCTCGACGAATTGCTGAACGGCTCGCGCATTGAAAACATCGAACTGGCCGAAGCGAGTCTTGCCGCCAGAAAGGCCGCGCTCGACCAGCTTGAGTTGACTCGCGAACGCTACACCGTCCTGGCCGCGGAAGATGGGCGCATCGATTCCATCCCCTTCAAGCTGGGTGACCAGCCTGCCCCAGGCGCCGTGCTCGCCAGCATCCTGACCGGACCCGTATATGCGCGCGTCTATGTGCCCGCAAGCCAGCGCAGCGCCCTGAAGATCGGCAGTCGTTGCAGCGTGCAGATCACCGGCAGCGAGCATCGCATCAAGGCGGTCGTGCGCAACATGCGCTCGGATCCGGCCTTCACGCCGTACTTCGCCCTGACAGGCGACGATGCCAGCCGACTTGCCTATCGCGCCGAAGTGGTGCTCGAGGATGGCGCCGGCACGAACCTGCCCGTTGGCCAGCCCGTGCAGGTCAGCTGCATGCTGTCCGACGCAGCCTCAAGTCCCTGAGCTGACATGTTTTCGGCCAATCCCACCGCAGCAACGCAAGCGGCCCCCGATGCTTCCGCGGAAGCGGTCATTGTTGCGCGCAACCTGACCAAGCGCTTCGGCGATCTGGTCGCGGTAGATCATCTTGATTTGCGCGTACGTCGTGCCGAGGTCTATGGCTTTCTCGGCCCGAACGGCTGCGGCAAGTCGACGACGATCCGCATGCTCTGCGGCCTGCTCAGCGCCAGCGAGGGAACCGCGACCGTGTTGGGCCATGAGCTGCCGGGCGAAGCCGAGGCGGTCAAGCGCCAGATCGGTTACATGACTCAGAGGTTTTCACTGTATGGCGATCTCTCCGTCGCCGAAAATCTGGAATTTCTCGCCGCCGTGTATGGCTTCAAACGCGAACCCGCGCAGCGCCGGATCAAGGAGCTGTACGAGCAGTATCGCCTCGGCGAACTGCGCGGGCAGATGGCCGGCACCCTTTCTGGTGGCCAGCGCCAGCGCCTGGCCCTGGCCGCTGCCGTAATGCACAAGCCGGAACTGCTGCTGCTGGATGAGCCGACCAGCGCGGTCGATCCGCAGTCGCGACGCGATTTCTGGGAGTCCCTGTTCCATCTGGCCGACGAAGGCACCACCCTGCTGGTCTCGACCCACTACATGGACGAGGCAGAGCGCTGTCACCGCCTGGCCATCCTCGACCGCGGCCATCTCGTCGCCGACGGAACGCCATCCGAGCTGATGGCGGCCCTGCCCGGCATGACCCTGCGTGTCGAAAGCGAGCATCCGGCCCGACTCATGCACTCGTTGCGGCAACAGGCGCATGTGCTTGGCGTTGCCCAGATCGGAGCCAGCCTTCGCGTCCTGACCGACCGCAAGTCTGACGCCGCCAGCTGGCTTACTTCGACGCTGCTGGACGCAGGTATCGAAGCCCGGGTCGAGCCTACCGAGCCGAATCTCGAAGACGTATTCGTCGCCGTTACGCGCAAGCAGGTGGAGGCGACATGAAATTCGGGCGCCTGCTTGCCGTCGTACGCAAGGAGCTATGGCAGCTTTCGCGTGACCGGCTGACATTCGGCATGATCATTGGCATACCGACGCTGCAGTTGCTGTTGTTCGGATTCGCCATCAATCTCGACATCCGCCAGTTGCCGGCCGCCCTGCTCGACGAGTCGAACACCTGGCGATCGCGCGAACTGATCGCCGAACTGGGCTCTTCACAAGTGCTGGACTTCCGCTATCGCGTGCACAGTCCGCAACAGATCGATGACCTGCTTCAACGCGGCAAGATAGGTGCCGCAGTGGTTATCCCGCAAGATTTCGAGGCGCGCCTCGAAAACAATGATCGGCCTGCCTGGCAGGTCATGGTCGATGGATCCGACCAATCCGTGCAGTCAGCGGCCAGGCAACTGGCGAGCTTTCCGCTATCCAGCCTCGACTACGTGCCTGGGAACGCCAGCGTGCGCCCTGTCGAAATAGTAAACTTCTATAATCCTGACCGGCGCGCGCAGATCAATACCGTACCTGGGTTGATTGGCGTCATCCTGACCATGACCATGACGATCTTCACCGGCATGGCCATCGTGCGCGAGCGCGAGCGCGGCAACATGGAGATGTTGATCGCGACGCCGTTGTCACCTTTCGAGCTGACCATCGGCAAGATCCTGCCCTATGTCGGCATCGGCCTGGTTCAGGTCACCCTGATCCTGATCCTGGGGTTGCTCGTATTCGATGTCCCGGTGCGAGGATCGCTACTTGATGTATACCTTGTTTCGCTTACCTACATAGCCGCGACGCTGTCTCTGGGCGTGCTCATCTCGACCCTGGCCAACACGCAGTTCCAGGCGATGCAGATGGCCTTCTTCCTGTTCCTGCCGCAGATCCTGCTGTCCGGTTTCATGTTTCCGTATGACGGGATGCCGCGAGCCGCCCAGTGGATCGCCGAACTCTTTCCATTGACCCACTTCCTGCGTGTCATCCGCGGCGTGATGCTGCGCGGCACCGGTATTGGCGAAATGTGGACCGAGCTGGCGGCACTGATCGTATTTGTCGTCCTGATCCTCGGCGTTGCCGTGCTCCGTTTCCGCAAGACCCTGGATTGATGGCCGGCGCTCGGACAAAGCGCGGGAAAAGCGCAAGCCCTTGGCTTCTGTACCTGATTGAATGCCGCAATGGCCATTTCTATGCCGGCATCACCAATGACTTGCCAGGGCGCTACCGGGCTCATCTGGAAGGTCGCGGTGCGCGCTACACCCGGGCCAATCCACCGATACGCCTGGTCGGCTCGCGCAACTTTCCTGATCGCGCCAGTGCATCGCGTGCCGAGTATCTGATCAAGCAGTTGCCACGCACTCGCAAGCTCGCCTTCCTGCTGGACACGCGGGAAAACGGCGAAACCTCCACCGAATAACCCCGGCAGCCATTCGACCGCGTTTGCTTTCCCCAAGACCAACCGAAGGGGAAGACCATGGCAATTCGGGCTCTGCAGTCAATATCGCAATTCCGCTGCAACTGGCTGCGCGTCAGCGGCGTCAGCGCAACCCTGTTCGTGCACGTGCTGGCCCTCGTCATGCTTGCGATTCCGGTCGCCGTGCCAAGCTACGGGCCAAGCCTTGCGGCGCCTTCGCTCATCTGGATCGAGGCGCCGCCAGAACCTGAAGTCTTCCCGGTACCGGACGAACCGGTTCCGCTGCAACGCCCGCAAGTCCAGCCGGTGGAAGTCGCCGCGCCGGTTTCCGAACCCGAGGTGGGCGTGGATAGCGTGGCATCGGAACCCGTGGTCCAGGTTTCCACTGCATCCGATGCGACTGCGATCGAACCGGAAAACGCCGTTCCGGCACAGACAGAGAACACTGGACTGGCGTATGAGAGCATCGTGCGGCCGAAATACCCCCTGGCCTCGATACGTCGTGGCGAACACGGCAGCGTCTTGCTACGCGTGACAGTCGGTCGCGATGGGCTGCCCAGGGAAGCAGAAATCGCCCGCAGCAGCGGCTTCTACCGGCTGGACAAGGCAGCGCGGGAAGCCGTGCTGCGCTGGCGGTTTCGGCCCGTTCGGGTCGATGGTATCGCCGTACAAGCCACCGGACTGGTACCGATCGAGTTCGATCCGAGTCGCCTTTGACTGGCGCTGTTTCGAATCGCTCCAACCGCGCAGTCGCAGGCTGGCATGAGCGCGGCCCGGCCAGGGGCCGCACCAAGCCTGCCGCATCGATCATGAGGCCGAATGCGCCGCGATGGGCTCAGGTACGTCGGCGACGCAATGGCCGCATTCCCTGATTGATCAGATCGACAAGGGCACACGGTTCGTGGATGCCAAAGCCCTGCGCCTGGTCGACGCCCAGGGCCTTGAGCTGATCCAGCATGCGCCGGTCCTCAACCCACTCGGCTACCGTGACCTTGCCGAGAGAGCGAGCCACTTCGCACATCGAGCGAACCAGTACGGAATCTACCTCGTTGTTGGCGATGTCGCGAATGAAGACGCCGTCGATCTTGAGAATATCGACCTCCAGGTTCTTGAGATAGGCAAATGAGGAAAGTCCGCTGCCAAAGTCGTCAAGCGCGATCTTGCAGCCGCGTGTACGCATGTCCGCTATGAATTCCTGCGCCTGCGCGATATTGGCGATAGCCGCTGTCTCGGTGAGCTCGAAGCACAACTTGCGCGCAGGCACGTCACTGGCATCGAGCAGCTCGGCGACGTGACTTCGAAATTCCGGATTGGCGATCGACTGCGCGGAGATATTCAGATGACACAATTCGAGATGGATCAGATGTCTGGGGTGGCGCGCCAGTTCGTCCAGGGCCATCGAAACGACCAGGCGGTCAATCGCCATCGCTTCTCCGTAACGCTCGGCGGCGGGCAGAAAACTGTCCGGTGAATGCAGCGTGCCCTGGGCATCGATCAGACGCACCAGCACCTCGTAGTGCAGGCGTCGAACGCCGTCCAGCGACTCGATGCGCTGTGCATGGAGCACGATCCTGTCGTTCGCAATGGCCGCTCGAATGTCGTTCACCCACGCCATCTCGTCGCGACGCCGACTCATGGCCTGATTGGACTCGTGATAGACCCGGATGCAATTGCGCCCATCTTCCTTGGCCTGGTAACAGGCACGGTCGGCGGCGCGCAATACATGACCGACATCGAGTTTTACGCCATTCAGACAGACGATGCCGATGCTGCAACTGACGTTGAACTTGCTGCCCTCCCAATGGAAGGTCGAGGCGGCCAATGCCCTGCGCAGGCGCTGACCGATGCGAACGGCTTCCTCTTCTCCGGTCTGTTCGAGCAAGACGGCAAATTCATCGCCACCCAGTCTCCCCATCCAGTCCTTGCTGCGCATGTGCAACATCAGCACGCCTGCTATCTGACGCAGCAACTGGTCACCGGCCACATGTCCACAGGTATCGTTGATCAACTTGAACTGGTCGAGATCAAGAAACAGAAAGGCGTGCTCCTCTCCCAGCGAGCGAGCGGATTCGATCCCCCGCTGCAGGCGTTTCTCGATCTCGCGCCGGTTGATCAAGCCGGTCAGCGCGTCGTGACTGGCCTGGTATTTCATTTCATCGGACAGCCGGCGTGCCTCGGAAACATCTTCTACCAGGGCGAAAACGCGCTCCTTGCCGCGCTCGTGCCCTTCAATCCGGGAGACGGTCCAGCGCAGCCAGCGTGTACTGCCATCCTCGCGCAGGAAGCGATGTTCGCTGGGCTCGGTGCGCAATGACCAGTCGATCGCATGGCCTTCGGCGGGTGCAATCGAGGCCCGGTCCTCGTCGTGCACGAGGTCAAGAAAGCGTATCCCGGTCAGGCTGGCGGCGGGAACACCGAGGATATGACCCATGGTTTCGTTGGCTTCGAGAATACGGCTGTCGACCTTCATCCTGAGCATGCCAACCGCGGCCTGATGGAATGCCGCGCGAAAGGTCCCTTCGCTGTCCCTGATGCGATACAGCGTCGAGCGAAGCACGACAATGACCAGCCAGGAGACAATCAGAAAAATAAGAACGCTGATGGCGAGCAGGATATTCCTGAGCAGTCGCGATCCCTGCACCATCGATTTGGAGAAAGCAGCCTCTATGGGGCGCAAGCTTGAATTGATCTCTAGAACCCGGTCCTGGAAGGCCGTGATCTGCGCAGGATCGAGCGCGCCTTGCGCGTGCGCGGTCTCGATTTCCGTTGCCAGCCGCTGCAATTCGAGGACACCTTCATCGCCCAGTCGCCATTGCGTCACCGAGTCGCGGAAGTAGGGCGCGTTTTGCAGGAACCGGTACATGCGGATCATTCGATCCACATCCTCGGGATCGATCCGCCCCTGAAGGAAACCCTTGCGTGCAGCGGCATTGTCAGGCGGATCCTGCTCCATCGCCAATCTCGCCTGGCGATCGCCAAGAGGCACCTGAAGACTCTCCCTGACCTGGGCAAGTTGTTCCGGATCTCCATCAGCCGCGTAGCGATAGAGCGTGTGCGACGCATCCTGCTGCGCCTTCGACCAATGTCCTTCACCGACGACGTACGCGGTCGCGGTAGTCTGGATTTCGAGCATGGCCGCAGTCAGCATGACTGCAATCGCCGCAAGAACAACTACGTAGCCAATCTCGTAGGAAAGAGATCGCAGGGAATGCCGCCGTGGAATCGGCGCTGAATCGTGCTGTCTCTGCGCATTCGTCGAAGCGATTTTCACCGGCGTCGTCATGTATCGCTACTCTTCCGAGTCTCGCGATTGCAGCGTGCTGGCGGCGAACTTGTTCACTGAATCCCCTGTGACGAAAATTTCCAGCAACGACCGCGTGAAGGCGAAGAAGAATAGCGCGGCTGGATGGTGGATGGCACCAGACCGCAGGTAAGCACGGGTGGAATCCCGAAGGCATCGAATCCATGCGTCCCTGGCAAGATCCAACAGACGCTCGAGCCGGCGGCGCTTTCAGCGCCTTACCCTACCCTTTCCTTCGTTGTCCCAATAGCCGAACAGCCTGCGCGCGATAAACTTGTATACACGCTTGCCGGTCGCGCGCCAACTTCCCGCAATCCAGGAGCGCCGTGCGAGGACGCGTCGTTCGACTGGCGTAAGCGCATCCGGACAGTAAGTCCGCTTGTGCTTGAGAAGATGCCGGAGGTCTTCGCGCACGAGGAGTCGAAACAGCGAACCGCGACGCTTGCTGACCCATGCTATCTGGAAATCGACAGCAGCAGGCTCGCCATTGGACTGTTGCAACCAGTTGGGTTCCTTGGCGAGATCATTGTGGGCGACGCCGCGCGCGCGCATGCGCTTGAGCAGACGATGGGCTTGGCGGTAGTAGCTCGGATCTCGTGGTTGCGCCTGCTGCATGGGCGCGCCTTCCATGTAGCTGCGATCAAGCACGCCATCCTTCCAGGCAATCAGCTGCGGGACACCTTCAACGCCCGCCAGGGCCCCGAGCACACGCGCCTCCCTGGCTGCAGCATTTCGCGCGAACCAGCGCATCCCAAAGTTGGCCACTCGGGTATCACGTCGGATCCAGCGCTGACCGCGATCCGAAACAATTTCAATGCGACCCAGCGCATCGGACTTGAGAAGTTTGGTTTCCATGCCGGCATTATGGCCGGTTCGCTGCCCGGCGTCGGCGCGGGATGCGCGACGAACGAATGCGGAAGGGACAGCGAGATTCGCTTCTGGATTGTGGCCCGATCCGGCACTTCTGCCAGATCGGGCCCGACACGTATCACGACAATGCGGCATCCCTTGTCGGCTTCATTGCCTATTGTGCAATGTAATAGGACCAGGTTACCGATGTCTGGCTTGGATTGCTGGCCGGAATCGCCTGGAGAGAAACACGATCTCCGGCTGCAACGGCGACACTTGCCCCCGTGTAGCTGCAGGCCTGTGCCGTATTGGCGACGACGCAGGTTGCTGCCGTCGCGGATCCGTTGACGAACAGGGTAAAGGTGTACTGGTTGCCGTTGCCCGGCGTTGCACTGGTTCGCACCCGAAGTCCACCGATCCCACCCGATACCGGCAAGGGTATTGCGACCTTGGAATCGGTCGTCGCCGACTCGCCCATTCCCACATAGGTCGCGGAATTAGTCGACATGTTGAAATAGGAGCTTCCGAAGAACGGCACCAGGGTACCCGCTGGACCCGCTGGACCTTGTGCGCCCGTTGCGCCCATGGGGCCTGCCGGACCTGCCGGACCCGTTGCGCCATCGACACCCGGCGCGCCGTCATTGCCAGCCATTCCTTGGGGACCCTGCGGACCCATCGGACCCACAGCGCCTTGCGGGCCCTGCGGACCGATCGGTCCGGTGTCACCTTGTGGCCCCTGGGGGCCTATCGGACCGATTTCACCTTGAGGACCCTGCGGACCATCGGCACCGGTCACGCCCTGGGGACCCATCGGACCCGCGTCGCCTTGCGGGCCCTGCGGACCCATCGGACCGATGTCACCTTGAGGACCCTGCGGACCATCGGCGCCGGCCACGCCCTGGGGACCCATCGGACCCGCGTCGCCTTGCGGGCCCTGCGGACCCATCGGACCGATGTCACCTTGCGGACCTTGCGCACCATCGGCACCGGTCGGGCCTTGTGGACCCTGCGGACCGATCGCTCCGGTGTCACCTTGTGGCCCCTGCGGGCCTATCGGACCGATATCACCTTGAGGACCCTGCGAACCATCGGCACCGGTCGGGCCTTGTGGACCCATCGGACCCGCGTCACCTTGCGGACCCTGGGGGCCTGTCGGACCTGCTTCGCCCTGCGCTCCCTGAGGACCGATCGGTCCCGCCTCGCCTTGTGGACCCACTGCGCCCTGCGGACCCGTCTCACCCTGCGGACCTTGTGCGCCTGCGGGCCCCATCGCGCCATCGGTACCCGCAGTTCCCTGGGGTCCCTGCGCTCCGGCCGGTCCCGTATCACCTTGCGGACCCTGAGCACCATCGGCACCCGCCACGCCCTGCGGGCCGGCTTCACCCTGCGGACCCGCCGGACCTGCGGGACCGACCGGGCCTTCCGGACCGGCAACACCCTGCGGACCGACCGGGCCTGCGGGCCCGACCGGGCCCTGCTCGCCAGGAACGCCATTCAATGCAAACTGGGCGACAGGTGCCGTCGCGACGGGTTGCCGGGGCAGGGTCGAACCATTGACGCTGACCTCTATGTACATCTGGGTTCCGGTGAACCCGCCGGGGAACGCCAGGTTGATGCTGAATACACCGTCGACGACCGGGTAGTTCGGTTCACTGATAAGCGAGCCGTACTGCGTGCCGCCCGACTGGGCGTCCCAAAGCGAAAAAGTCAGGTTGACATTGCCATCGACCGGCAGACCGTTCTGCTCGATCTTGCCCTGGTAGACGAAGTCGGGCATCTGCGGCGCGGGCCCGCCCGCCCATACGGTTGTTGCGGAGCAGGCGCCGAGGACAAGGGCAATGGCAAGGACGAGATTTCTGGTTTTCATAGTGAGCAATTCCCCTGTTGGGAGTCGAAGCCGTTCTTGAAGATCGTGTCGAGGACAATCACGCTGTTCTCGGTGGTTGCCTGGAATCCAGCCGTTACGGTTACCGATCCATTGGATAAGGTTCCTGCCGCTGGCTCGCCGATCGTTGAGGAAAGCGTGAAGCAGTCGTTGGAAACGATGTCACCACTGCTGGCGACCGTGCCGTTGCGCAAGGCATATCCGCCCCCCGCGAACGCGAGGCCGACGGAGCCCAGTGCAATGACGCCGGACGCGACGGCCAAGACGCGTAGCCGTGGTTGCTTGGATCGCATTCGGAATACTCCCGATAGGTGATGGAATCCGTCGGCAACGGATCCGCTGGCCTGAAGTTGGCAACTGCAATTGCCAACCCGTTTGCGCCCGACACAGCACGAGCTGTGCCAAGTTTCCTTTGGCTTGCAGTTCGGCGATCCGCGCAATGCCTGAAACCATGTTGTATGGCGTTGATATGGAAGTCTTTTCAGGCAGGATCATCTGAAAGAGAAGAACTTTCAGGTGATTTCGGCGGCTCTTCAGATAGGGAGAAAAATGCGTCAGGCCGCGTCGAAATGTGACAGCCGTCTCATTCGGGATCGAGGCCGCGGGGCAATGCGAGCAGATTCGGCACCACAGCGAGCGGGCGGCTAGAATTCGCTGCCCCATAAACCCGGCTCAGCGATGACAACCCAGATCCTGCTGTATGTGCTCGCTACCTTGCTGATCCTGATTGGCCTCGCCGGAACGATCCTGCCCGCGCTGCCAGGCGTTCCTGTCGTATTTGCCGGCATGCTGATCGCTGCATGGGCAGGTGACTTCGTCCATATCGGCTGGCCAACGCTGACCATTCTCGGCCTATTGACCGCGCTGGCGCTGCTGGTCGATCTGCTTGCGGGGCTGCTCGGCGCGAAGCGTGTCGGCGCCAGCGGCTGGGCCTTGTTCGGCGCAGCCCTCGGCACGATCGTCGGCCTGTTCTTCGGCATCATCGGCCTGATTCTCGGGCCGTTTGTGGGGGCTGTGCTGGGCGAGTTGATCGCAGGCAGCAATCTGCGCCGATCAGCGGCAGTCGGGTTTGGCGCCTGGCTGGGATTCGTGTTTGGCACCCTGGCAAAGATTGCCCTGTGCTTCACCATGCTCGGCGTCTTCGCGCTGGCCTATTTGATCTAGCCGGTTCGTGCCGAACCGATTCGCGCATTTGCCGACATGCATCGGGGCGCTCGGCGGGCGAACAGGGACTGCGTCGAGAGCTCAACGCTCCGGCAATACGTAAAGCAGGACCGAAAAGAATTGCAGCACGCTTCCGGCCAGCACGAACAGATGCCAGAGCGCGTGGTTGTAGGGCAGTCGTCTCCAAAGGTAGAACGGGACGCCGAGGGTGTAGCAGAGTCCGCCGCCAAACAGCAGCCACAGTCCGGCTGGCTCGACGTTCTGCATGAGCGGCCCGATTGCGAAAATTCCGACCCAACCCATGCCGACGTAGAGCAATGCGGCGATTATCCGGTTTCGCACATGACGCAGTTCCATGGCGATGCCGAGTATGGCCAGGATCCAGACCGTCACAAACAGCGTCCATCCCCAGCTGCCGCGCAGACTGATCATGGCGAATGGCGTGTAGGTTCCGGCGATCAGCAGGTAGATTGCCGAATGATCCAGCAGTCGCAGGATGGGTTTGGCGCGCGGGTTTGGAACGGCGTGATAGAGCGTCGATGCGGTGTACAGCAGGATCAGCGTGGTTCCATAGATGCAGACGCTGGCAATTCGCCAGCCGCCACCGTGCAGCGCAGAAAATGCCGCCAACACCGCGAGCCCGGCGATGCTGAGCACGATGCCGAGGGCATGACTGAGGCTGGATGCCAGCTCCTCGGTGGCCGAATATTGTGGATGTGCTGCGGTATTGGACATGGCCACTGGCGTCTGGCGAAACGAAAGGATTGTGCCACCTAGCGCCGGGTGATAACGAAATTGCCGAAAGCCACGCCAACACCCCAACCCCGCCCGGTACCGGAAAGGGCGAGGGAAATGGCTCCCTTTGTGACGACCCGGGCACTGGCAGCCTTGTCGGCCCCGGCCTGCGCCTCGGCGGCTGCGTAGGTGCCGATGATGTCCTCGATCGCATAGACCTCGGTGAATTTTCCGAGTCCGTCATCGATCGTGGATTTGCCCACCGTCAGGCCGCCACCCTTGGCCGAAATCCGCACCTCCATCGACTGGCCATTGTCGCAAGTGACCGTGCCAACGCCGGATGCCTGCTGATAGAAAATCGACCAACCCGACATCGAGAAGCGCAATTCGCAATCGATCGGACCGGCAGCGCGCGCAGGAGCTGAGGCAATGGCGAACAGGATGACCAGGTTCATGCAGCGAATGTTCGCGATCCTGGGCATGGGTCTGGTCCTCGTCCGGAAAGGATCATTCTGCTTGGAGTGGTGGTCAATCACAACGCGAGGCAATTCGGCACACGCGCGATCATCCTGCCGGCTGCACTTGTTGAGGTATCCCGGCGTAAACTCAAGGCATTCATCATTGAGCGAGGTACTCGTCATGTCTGATCATGATGTCGTCATTCACCTGCGCCGATGCGAAGGCGATTCGCCGGCAACCCGGGCCGGGCTGGCCCTGGCCGGGCGTTTGCGCGCACACGTGCTGGGCTTACATGTCGTGGCCTTGTCGACGGCAGCATTCGTCTCGCCGGAAGCAGTCGCCGTGCAGGTCAACGAAACCAGCCACCTTCTCGACGAGGCCCGTCAACGCGAACCGTGGTGGCGGCAGCAGCTGGACAAGGCTGGACTGAGCGGCGATTTCGAGGTTGTGCAAGGCGATCCGGTTGATGCGCTGTGCCATGCCGCACGCTGGTCGGATCTGGTCGTGACCGAAAGGCCGATCTCGAATCCGGATGCGCCTACCGGCTGGGGAATCGCCTCTCGCACCGTTTTCGGAACGTCGACGCCGGTGGTCGTGGTTCCCGAAATGGCGCAAGTGGACAAGGTTGGCGAACACATTCTGGTGGCCTGGAATGCAAGCCGTGAAGCTGCGCTGGCAATTCACGGCGCGATGCCGCTACTCAGGCAGGCGGACAAGGTGACCGTACTGGAGGGCGAGCCGACACCGAGCCCGCTCGGCCTGGACAACCTCCCGAAACTGGACCTGCGCGCCTGGCTGCAACGCCGCGGAATCCATGCCGAGTTCCAGTCTTTCAAGCCCCACAAGGACCACGGCCCGGCCGTACTCGAAGCAGCCAACAAGGCGGACGCCGGCATGATCGTGCTCGGTGCCTGGGGCCAGTCACGCATCACCGAGCTCGTTCTCGGCGGCGTGACCCGCTACCTGTTCCAGCAGAGCAACCTGCCTTTGCTGGTGGCGCACTGAGGAGCGGGAGTGGGGAGTGGGCAATAGGGAGTCGGTTGAAGCAGACTCCCGACAAGATTCCTTGCTGCGGCAATCCCGCACAATTCGATGACTCAAACTTTTAGCAGGACTGACCTGCTGCTCCTGATTTTCCCATTTCCCACTCCCGATTTCCCATTCTCGGCTTACTTGGCCTTCATCAACGCCAAAGTCATATCGAGCATGCGGTTCGAGAAACCCCATTCGTTGTCGTACCACGACAGCACCTTGACCAGGGTGCCGCCCATGACGCGGGTCTGGGTGGCATCGAAGATCGACGACAGCGGGTTGTGGTTGAAGTCGACCGAAACCAGAGGCTGTGTATTGACGCCGAGCACGCCCTTCATCGGACCATCGGCCGCGGCCTGGACGGTTGCATTCACTTCTTCGACGCTGGTATCGCGGCCAGCGACAAAACAGAGGTCGACCACCGACACATTGATCGTCGGCACTCGCATGGCAAAGCCATCCAGCTTGCCATTGAGTTCCGGCAGTACCAGGCCCACAGCCGCCGCCGCTCCTGTCTTGGTCGGGATCTGCGAATGGGTTGCCGAACGTGCTCGGCGCAGATCCGAGTGGTAGACATCGGTCAGCACCTGATCGTTGGTGTAAGCATGGATCGTTGTCATCAAACCATGCACGAGACCCATCTTTTCATTGAGCACCTTTGCCAGCGGAGCGAGGCAGTTTGTTGTGCAGGAAGCGTTGGAAATGACCTGATGACTGGCCTTGAGCTGGTCGTGGTTGACGCCATAGACGAAGGTGCCGTCGACGTCCTTGCCACCCGGCGCGGAGATGATCACTTTCTTCGCGCCTCCGGCGATATGCGCACCAGCTTTTTCCTTGGTCGTGAAAAAGCCGGTCGACTCGAGCACGACGTCGACGCCGAGATCTGCCCAGGGCAGCCTGGATGGATCGCGTTCGGCCAGCACCTTGATGCGATCTCCGTTGACGATCAGGTCGCCGCCATCGACACCGACCTCGCCCGGAAACTTGCCGTGTGCAGTGTCGTACTGGGTCAGGTGCGCATTGGTCGCGGCATCGCCAAGATCGTTCACGGCGACAATCTGGATCTCGCCATTGCGCTTCGCTTCGTACAGCGCGCGCAGGACATTGCGACCGATACGACCATAGCCGTTGATGGCGACCTTGACTGACATGGACACACTCCTTGGGACACGGAAAGCGAAAGGGGCCGCTATTCTAGCGGTACCGCCAAGCGCACGCACAGCGCCATTGGGGTGGGACCAATCGAGAAGAAGACAGACTCGCGATCAGCACACCGTTTGCGGCCCAGGCCTGCCATTGTCAGCCCTGAATGCCCAGGCCGGACCCGTCACAGCGCATACTCGCGGACCAGCCGCTGCCGCAAGACTCGAGGCCCCTGCGGAAGCGGCCAATGGAACCGGGATTCAGGCTGGGAATGCGTGGAGGGCAACCGCCTTCGGCAGCGAAGCTGGTAAATTCCCGTTCCAGTCTTTCGCTTTGGGTGCCTGGATCATGAAACCGCAGGTCCGCAGCTTCCACCACCGCGCCACGGGCACCTGGACGCATATCGTGGTCGATCCAGAGACCCTGCGTGCAGCGATCATCGATCCGGTCCTCGATTTCGACCTGTACTCGGGCCAGATCAGCACAGGCAGCGCCCAGCGTCTGCTCGAATATGTCGCGACTGCCCAACTCGGGATCGACTGGATCCTCGAAACTCACGCGCACGCTGATCACCTGACGGCTGCCGCCTGGCTCAAGCACGCACTCGGTAGCGCCGGTGCGGCGCCAGCGATCGGCATCGGCCAGGGCATTCTTGCCGTACAGGCCACTTTCAAGCAGAAGCTCAATCTGGATGACCAGTTCGTCGCCGACGGACGCCAGTTCGATACGTTGTTCCGCGATGGCGACACGCTGTGCATCGGCGACCTCGAAGCACACGTCATTGCCACGCCAGGGCACACGGCGGACAGCGTGACTTACCTGTTCGACGACGCAGCCTTCATCGGCGACACGCTGTTTGCACCGCGCGGAGGCAGCGCCCGCTGCGATTTTCCGGGTGCCGATGCGGCCACGCTGTTTCGTTCGATACAGCGACTCTACTCCTTGCCCGACACGACACGGCTCTACCTCGCGCACGACTACCCGCCGGATGGCGAGGAAGCCGTTTCGCAGGTCACCATCGCCGAACAGAAGGCCTCCAACATCCATGTCCAGGCCGACACCCGCGAAGCGGAATTCGTCGCCCTGCGGGAAAAACGCGATGCCACCCTGCCGGTCCCGAAACTGCTCTGGCCGTCGCTGCAGATGAATATTCGCGGAGGCCGCCTGCCCAGTCCGGAGACGGGCGATCAAGTCTTCTTCAAGCTGCCGCTCGATGCAGCAGGCTTTTCAACATGAGGTCACCGCGTGTCGCACGCAATCGGAGCTGCAGGCGCCTGCCACACTTCAAGTTCCACCCCATCCTGGCCATCCTCCTCACCGCCTTGCTGACCACGGCGACCCCAGCCTCGGCCTGGGGCCCGGACGGGCACCGCATCGTGGCCACATTGGCGGAAGCGCAACTCGACGAGTCGGTCCGCCCGGAAGTGCTGCGCCTGCTCGCGATCAGCGGCGAAGGCAGCCTTGCCGAAGTTTCGAACTGGGCGGATGACGTGCGCGAAGATCCGGCGCAGCGGGAATTGTCGCGCCGCACCTCACGCATGCACTACGTGAATTTCAACGATGCGCGCTGCCAGTTCGAGGCCGAGTCCATTTGCGCTCGCGGACAATGCGTCGTTGCCGCAATCGACCGGTACGCAGATGCTCTCGGCGACCGAAGCCTCTCCGATGCGGAGCGCGCGGAATCCCTGCGCTTTCTCGTGCACTTCGTCGCCGACGTGCACCAGCCGTTGCATGCGGGATACCGGCCTGACAAGGGTGGCAACCTGTTTCAGATCCGGCTCGACGGCAAGGGCGGCAACCTGCACTCGGTCTGGGATTCGAGGATCATTGCCAGCCGCAAGGTCAGCTGGCAAGCCTATGCACAGCGGCTTGCGCTCGAATCGCCGGCAGTCGCCGATGGCGATCCACGGGCATGGGCGGAACAGTCGTGCCGCATCACCCGGGACGGCGTGTATCCAGCCAGCAGGAACCTCACGCCGGCCTACCTTGCGGATCAACTCGAGACGGTCGACCAGCAGATTCAGCGCGCATCCGCGCGACTGGCGATGTTGTTGAACCAGTCGCTCCGATAGATTCAGGCAACGCCGGGCGATGGCCTCAACGATCCACGAAGGCACGCTCGATCACGTAGTCGCCGGGCGAGCCAATGCGCGCGGAAACCTCGAACCCGCGTGAATCGAGCAGGTTGCTGATCGACTTCAGCATGGCCGGGCTTCCACAGATCATGGCCCGATCGGTTGTCGCGTCGAGTGGCGGCAAACCGATATCGGCACACAGCTTGCCATTGTCGAGCAACTCGTCGATGCGGCCCTGATTCCGGAAAGGCTCTCGCGTCACCGTCGGATAATAGATGAACTTGCGACGAACGGATTCGCCGAAATACTCGTTTGCCGGCAGTACTTTTTCGAAGTAGTCGCGATAGGCCAGATCATCGATGTGACGGACACCGTGGGCAAGGACAACCTTGTCGAAACGCTCCCAGGTTTCGGGATCGCCGAGTATCGCGAGAAAGGGCGCAAGCCCGGTACCGGTCGAGAGCAGAAAGAGATGGCTTCCGGCCTTGAGGTCGTTCAGCAGGAGGGTTCCGGTCGGCTTGCTTCCAATCAGGATATCGTCACCGACTTGCAGGTGCTGCAGCCGCGAAGTCAGCGGACCATCGGGCACCTTGATGCTGAAGAACTCGAGATGCTCCTCGTAGTTGGCACTGGCAATGCTGTAGGCCCGAAGCAGCGGTCGACCATCGACCGGCAAGCCGATCATGATGAACTGGCCATTCTCGAAGCGCAGTCCGGCATCGCGCGTTGTCGTAAAGCTGAAAAGGAATTCGTTCCAGTGGCGCACGCTGAGCACGCGCTCCGTGTTGAAAGCTGCCATGCATTCACCCAGATAATTCAACGTCGGCGCAAACATTCGCGTCGATCAATGTCGCCCATGATCCGTCAGGCACCCGCGTCAGCACTTGACCGGGATCAATCAGGAAGGACGGGACAGCGGGCCATCGATGCGGACCCGGCTCACCCGGCAATCGCCAGCGAGGCCGGCCGAAGGGGTAGCGCAAGCCTGGTCGCGCGGTTCCGATCAGGGCAGTGCCTTTACCCGTTCCACCACTTCCTCGGCGGTAATGCCGAAGTGCTGGTAAAGCGCATCCGCCGGCGCGGATGCGCCAAACGTGTCGATCCCGACGACGTCGCCATCGAGGCCGACATATTTGCGCCAGAAATCGGTGACGCCCGCTTCGACCGCAACTCGTCGACGGCACCAGGACGGCAACACGCCTTCGCGGTATTCGACTGGCTGGGTGTCGAAGACATTCGTACAAGGCATCGAGACCACGCGTGCCGCAACGCCCTGGTCGGCAAGAATACGCATCGCCTGCATGGCGATTTCGACCTCGGAGCCGGTCGCAATCAGGATCGCATCAAATCTTGCGCCGGGCGGATCGGACAGCACATAGCCTCCGCGCCCGATGTCCGCCAGCTGCGCTGCGTTGCGCGGCTGATGGACCAGCGTCTGGCGCGAGAAGATCAGGCAGGAAGGCCCGTTCGCACGCTCAATGGCGCGCTTCCACGAAGTCGCCGACTCGACTGCGTCACAGGGACGCCAGACATGGTTGTTCGGGATATAGCGCAAGCTGGCCAGATGCTCGACCGGCTGATGGGTCGGGCCGTCTTCACCGAGGCCAATCGAGTCATGCGTGTAGACATGGATTGCACGTGTCGGGATCAGGGCGCTCATGCGCACGGCATTGCGCGCGTAGTCCGAGAACACGAGAAAGGTCGCATCGTAGGGAATGAAACCGCCATGCAGCGCGAGACCGTTGGCGATGGCACTCATGCCGAATTCGCGCACGCCGTAATAAATATAGTTGGCCGAGGCGTCATTGCCGATGACATTCTTCGATCCTTTCCAGAGGGTCAGGTTGGAGCCGGCCAGATCCGCCGAACCGCCGATCAGCTCGGGCAACAACGGTCCAAGCGCATCAAGCGCCATCTGCGAAGCCTTGCGCGACGCCACGGCCGGGCCTTCGACTTGCAGTTTCTCGATCCATGCCTCTGCAGCGGCCGCGAATCCGGACGGCAGATCACCCAGCTGGCGACGTTCGAATTCCTTCGCAAGCTCCGGATGCGCCTTCGCATAGGAAGCAAACAACGCGTTCCAGGCGGATTCGCGCTCGCCACCCTTCTCTTTCGCGTCCCACGCTTCGTAGACGGCGTCGGGTATCACGAACTCGGCGTGCTCCCAGCCGAGTCGCGCGCGTGCTGCGGCTACCTCGTCCTTGCCGAGCGGAGCACCATGCGAGGATTCCTTGCCCTGCTTGTTCGGTGCGCCAAAGCCGATCACGGTCTTCGCGCAGATCAGGGTGGGTTTGTCCGACTCTTCCAGGCCCAGACGGATGGCCTGGCTGACCGCTTCCGGATCGTGCCCATCGATGTCGCGGACAACGTTCCAGCCATAGGCTTCAAATCGTGCCGGCGTGTCATCGGTGAACCAGCCATCGACTTCGCCATCTATCGAGATGCCATTGTCGTCCCATACGGCAACGAGCTTGCCCAGCTTCAGCGTTCCGGCCAGCGAGGCGGCCTCATGGGATATGCCTTCCATCAGGCAACCATCGCCGAGGAAGACATAGGTGTTGTGATCGACGATCTCGAATCCTTCCCGATTGAATCGCGCAGCCAGCACTTTTTCCGCCAGCGCCATGCCGACGGCATTGGCCAGGCCCTGCCCCAGCGGACCTGTCGTGGTTTCCACGCCCGGGGTTTCGCTGTATTCCGGATGACCCGCGGTTTTCGAATGCAGCTGACGGAAATTCTTCAGCTCGGCCAGGGGAAGGTCGTACCCGGTCAGATGCAGCAGCGCATAGATCAGCATCGATCCATGGCCGTTCGACAACACGAAACGGTCGCGATTGGCCCATTTGGGATTGCCGGGATTGTGCCGAAGGAAGTCGTTCCACAGCACTTCGGCAATATCGGCCATGCCCATCGGCATGCCCGGATGTCCGGATTTCGCAGCTTCAACTGCGTCCATGGCCAGCGCGCGGATGGCGTTGGCGAGTTCTTTACGGCTCGACATTGTTCGGACTCGACTGGATGACGCGGCCGAACCGACAGGTGACCGCAAAGGGTGCGCATTGTCGCCGATCGGGGCCGGCTTGTCTTTTCGCCCGGTTGCCCCACCGGCAAGGCGAGATTCCCGCCATTGCCCGTTCTCGACCACTCTTCTGGTATCGGAAAATCTGCGACAGGGGCGACTCCAAGGCAGGATGCTTGCCACAAGTCATTGACGGATAGTCTTTTTTTTGAGCGATTGGTTTATTGAACCGACGGGTATTGTAAACCTGCAGCTGAACCCCAGATAAGGAGTCCGGAGCTGGGGCCGAACGCTTTTTGAGCTTCAGCATCCAACTCCGGGTCCCGATTCCGCAATGCGGTTCCGGGCTCATCCCCACTCTGAGAACACTGGAAACAACCCATGAAAAACACCTTGCTCGTAGTTGCGATGGCCACCTCAGGATTGCTCGCCCTCCCTGCACTGAGCCATGCCGCCGAGGACAAAGGCGGCTTCTTCGTCAACGGAAGCGTCGGCGAAGCCACTCTCAACAAGGGCGTCTATGACGACAGCGACACCGGCTACCAGGTCAATGCCGGCTATCGCTGGGCCATTTCGCCGGCATTCGCCCTCGGCATCGAGGGCGGCTATACGGATCTCGGCAAGTTCTCGCCCAAGTTTGATGTCGTCGAGGTCCTGCCCGCCCCGCTGCCCGTGGGCAAGGCGGATCTCAGCGGCTGGACAGTTGGCGTCAATGCGCATCTGAATTTGAGCGATACCTGGTACCTCAGCGGTCGTACCGGTCTGTTCAGTGCCGACATCAAGGGTGACACGCTGGTGCTTGGTATTCCGGTTCAGGTCGATGGCAGCAGCAATGACTGGTACGCCGGCGCGGGCTTCGGCTACGACTTCAGCAACAACTTCAGCCTTGGCCTGAACTACGACTACTACAAGGCTGGCAAGAACGGCCTCAACCTCGATACCGGACTCGTTTCGGTCAGCGGAGAGGTGCGTTTCTAAACGACACGACGGCCATGCCGTGACTCGTCCACGTCGCAGGGCGATCGTTTCGATCGTGCAACATGGACGACACACCTGGATGGCAACATGTGCCGACAAGGACCACAGGGCAAGGATGCCACCTGGACCGACCCGGAAACGGGTCGGCTCCTTCCATGCAGCATGACTCTCTGACCCGCTGATCCCCGGTGACTGGGTGCTGCTGCCAGGCGCACCCGCTCAACGCTGCCAGCGAGCCAGTTGCTTGCGCTCCAGCGAGGTTTCGGCAAAGGAATCGGCGAGATCCGCAACACTCGCCACCAGCGCGCGTGCCTTGGCGTCCTGTCCCTCCCGACTGAGCAGACGCGCGTACTGGAGCGCATACGCAAGCACCAACGGATGATGTTCGCCCCAGGCCTTTCGAATCGCGGCCAGGGCCTGCTCGCTTTCTGCCAGCGCAGACTTGATGTCGTCGCGCCGTTCCGCGATGCGCGCGGCGAGCCCATGGCGTTTTGCCAGAGACGCATCATTGAACGTGGCCCTGGATGCACTCACCTGTTTCAGCAAGGCATCCGCCTGCTCGACTTCCTGCAGGTCCAGAAGGCGCTGAACTTCCTGCAGCTTGACCTTGATCACGTTGCGACTGTCGTCGTCGTAGTGCTTGCGATAGATCGCCAGCGCCGATGCGTCGAGTGGACCGGCTTGTTCAGGCCTGTCCAGCTTCAGCAGCAGACGCGCAAGATTGTATTCGGCGTGCGCGATCATCGTGCTGTCGGCATCCTGACCGCTCCTGCGCAACTCCAGTGAACGCCTGAACAACGGCTCGGCCGCGGCGTAGTCGCCCCGATCTTCAAGCGCCGAGGCGAGGTTGTTCAGGGGAATGGCGAATGAGGCCACTTCAGCATTGCCGAGCCGGGTCCGGATCGCCATCGACGCGCGGTATTCCTGCGCCGCCGCCTCGAACCGGCCCATGTCGTGCAGCAGATAGCCGAGCTCGTTGTGCGCTCCCGCTACATGCTCGCTGTCCTCGCCATACAGATCCGTGGCCAGCGCGAGATTGTCACCGAGAACTTCCAGAGCGCGGTCATGGTGTCTTGCATCACGCAGAGCCTTGCCCAGTTCGGCCTGGGTGATCTCGAAATCCGGATCATGCTCGCCGCCGAGTCGGCGTTTGAGGTCCAGCGCACGTTCGAAATAGGCGATCGCCTTTTCGAGATCCTCGCCGCGCAAGTACTCGGTGCGCGCCAGATTGTGCAGGCTGCTGGCAACCGACACTGATTCGGCCCCCGCCCGGCGCTCGCGAATGGCCAGCGAGCGCTTCAACAAGGCCTCTGCCTCATCCAGCTGATCCTGGCCCTGGCGCACGATCGCCAGCGTATTCAGCGCATCGGCAATTGGCAGTGAATCCGCCTCGGCGAACCGCTCGCGAAGAGCCAGGGCTTGCAGGGCCGCATTCTCCGCCTTGCTCGCCGGATACTCGTTATTGCTGTAGACGACGGCCAGCGAACTCAGGACATTGGCAGCCGACAACGGCTGGGCCACGCGGGGATCCTGATAGAGCTGCGCCGCGCGCTCGAGCAATTCGACGGAACGGGCCGATTCGCCGATATAGCGATAGGCCGTGCCGAGCACTTCCATCAACCGCGCCTTGACCCTCGGCGCATCCTCGAGTTCGGCATCGATTCGTTGCGCGCCCTGGTCGAGAACTTCGCGAGCACTGATAGTCCGATCCTGCTTGGACTTTGGATTCGATACATTGAATACCGAGACGAGAAAGTCGCTGACCTGCTCGGCTGTCTTCGCCTGGGTCTTCGCTTCCTGTTCGGCATTGAGCGCGCGATCTCGCTCGATCGCGAGTTGCCAGGTGAATGCGGCGGCCAGGACCAGGACCGCGGCCATCGCTGCAAACGCAGGCCAACGCCTGCGCATCAGTCGACCGATGCGATAAGCGGCCGAGGACCGGCGAGCGGTAACCGGTCGCAACTCGATGTAGCGCTGAAGATCAAGCGCGAGCGCTTCTGCGGAATCGTAACGCTGGGCCGGATCGCTTGCGGTTGCGCGCTGCACGATCGCATCAAGATCGCCGCGCAGGCGTGAGCTCCAGGGCATCGCGTTGGCTAGATCGCTGGGGCGTACGGCGGCCTTCCCGAGCAGCGTGATGGTGTGGTCCTGCGCATCCACGCGCGCACGTCGGCCTGCCAGCAATTCGAACAGGATCAGACCCAGCGAGAACACATCGCTTGCTGTCGTCACGACTTCGCCGCGCAATTGCTCGGGACTCGCATAAAGTGGAGTGACCCAGGCGCTGGCCGACTGCTCCTCGCGACCGCCGGGTTGCTGGTCGAGCGCGCGCGCGATGCCAAAGTCCAGCAATACCGGCGTTCCATCGCTGCGCACCAGCACGTTGGACGGCTTCAGATCACAATGCACGACCAGACGCTGGTGGGCGAAGTGCACGGCTTCGCAAACCTTCTGGAAAAGCCTGATGCGGTCAAGAAGGTCAAGCGCATGATCGGCACAATAGCGTTCGATCCGGATACCTTCGATGTGTTCCATGACCAGGTAGGGTTGCCCGCCCGGCGTTGCGCCGCCATCGAGCAGGCGTGCGATATTCGGATGCTGCAGCTTGGCCAGGATCTGCCGTTCGCGGGCAAAGTGCACGAAGGTCTGCGTATCGGGGATGCCGCGAATCAGCTTGATCGCAACGCGCTGATCGAAGTGGCCGTCGCTGCGCTCGGCGAGATAGACCGCGCCCATGCCACCGGTGCCGATTTCCTCGAGCAGGCGCCAGGAACCAAGCATGTCCCCGACACCCAGCTCGGCATCACCCTGGGCCGCGCCATCCGCTCGCGCTGACTGGCCGTCGACCCAGGCCGAAGTCTCGGCATCGGCAACCAACAGCGAATCAACTTCGGCGATCTGCAGCGGATCGGCGCCCAATTCGAGCATGCGCGCATGACGCGCGGATTCGGGAAGCGCTCGGACTGCGTCGAACAGGCGACGAATCGTGGCGCCGTGCTCGCTGTCGTTCATCTATAGGGCCTGTAAACAGTAGGAGGTCGACAAAGCTATTCCTTCTCCCGCCAGCGGTAGAAGCACTGAGTTGATACATTTCCGGGGCCGAGTCGATAGTCCCCTATCTGACTCCAGAACCATCGAAAGTATCAGAGAACACCGGATCAACCCAGCCGCCCAGCAGTTCCCAGGCTGACTCCCCGAAACCTGCAGCATGGCTGCCAGATTCAGGAACGATCTCAAATTCAAGCTGGCTGGCGCCGGGCAAGTCGGCGAGCAGGACTTCCTGCTCCTGCCATCGCCTCGCCCGATTGGCTGCTGCCGGTGGAAACCACCCGGCGCGAACACCGTTCACGCGGACTTCGGCCGCAGATGCGGAAGCAAGCGTACCGGGAATACCGTAGGCCGCATCGAAGGTACGACGCAATCGCAGCGGCCCGGCTATCTGGGGCGGAGTGAAGGCGAAGCGGCTGAGGCCTTCGCTGTAGCGGCAATCGAGTGCCGTGCGATTGCGCGGGGGCTCATTGGAGTACTGACCCGACTGGGTGGCGCAGTTGGCCCACGGTGATGCCTGATAGTGGTAGCGGGCTGCCTGTATTGCATCACCTACTTCGAATCGACCGAGACTGACCGCCAGCGGCCGGCTGCCCTGATAGCGATAGACGACGCTGCGCAGACAAGTCGGTACGGGCAGCCCTGGCGAATAGCCGGCTTCCTGGGTCCAGCGGATCGAGCGCGAGTAGGCAATCGGATCGGTGGCAAGAATGCGGTACGCCGACGTAGTTCCATTGCCATCCGGATCGACTTCACTGGCCCCGGACAATGCCGAGGAAAACGCCCCGCCATCGAAATAGAAGCCGGCGTCAAAGAAATCTTCGACGCCGGTCCCGTACCAGACCGGTGTGATCGCGTCATCCAGCACGACGCGCTCGTCCCCTTCCAGATAGCCACGCGTTGCAACCCCGTCGGCCCGATAGCGCGCCGCCACGCCGACGATTTTTCCTGCACCGCGTTCTTCGAGCAATTCGAACTCGCCCGCATCGGTGCAACGATCGGCCAAGCTGGCGATGAACCGACCGGCGCTCGGCGGCACCGGCTCCGTATCGACGCTGAGATCGCCGCTGACCGCTACGGCCGAATCGAGCGCAGGTCCTGCTACCAGCTCGAGGCTTGCGCCTTGCCGGTAGGGCATCGGCCACCATGAGTAGAGGCGTCCCACCGCATCCTCGCCAAAAAAGACGCTGCGCGTTTGCACGCTGGCCTGTTCCGGGGTCGCAAAGAAATCGGCCAATGGCATGTCCACAGCGATCTCGTCGTCGACCACCACACGCAAGTGAATGTGTGGGCGCCGGTCGATAGGAACCAGCATGCGAATGCCGCGCAACCAGCCACTGCCAGCGCGACTGGCCAAGGGCAATGAAGCCCCGGGTTGCAGCGTGTCCTGGAACGCCTGCGGCGCAAGCATGGCGTTCCATGGATCGCCGCCGCGTTGATCAAGAAAATTTCGCCAGGCCGGAAAATCCTGCATCGGATTGAACGTGGCGATTTCGCTGCCGAACGGCAGGCGATGGGTGATGAACTGATACCAGAGCAAACCGAAATCATCGCCCGTGCACGGATTCGCCCCGCTTTCGGCCCCGCTCAGACTGATCCGCAGCGACTGCGCATAAGCCATCGGCACGCGACTCACGAAGCCGCCACTCGAGCTGAAGCGATCGGCCACCAGGGGGGGCGTAAAGGGCATCTTGCTGCCATCGAACAGGGAAGCCAGTGGCAGGTCGAGCTGAGGCTCTGCAGCACCGTCAAAACGGAACTGGATGCGGATTGCCGGATCGATGCAGGTGGAAACACCATTGCCTGTCGTCATCCAGAATCGGGTCAGGGCACCGGGGCCGCGCTCGTCGAGCACCACGACTTCGGCGCCATCGCGATACAGCCAGCGCAGCGGTGTCGGGTTGGCCTCAGGACTTTCGGGGCCCGCGTTGCTGCGATCGTAGCGACAGCCTTGTGGACAGTGGCTGGAGTGTTCCACGACACGGTCGGCGGCATCGAGGCTGGCCAGTCTTTGCGGCGACTGCCAGATTTCCCAAGGCAAGCCGAACGCTGGGCCAGGCGTTCCCATCAGGCATGCGAATGCGCTGGCGTACAGGAGCAGCCGTGCCCCACGATCCTGATCGACTGAAACCCGGAAAGCCATGGCGCTTCAACTTCCTCAATCTGCCGCGTGACCAGAATTGACCAAATCGCGAAGCTTAACTCTTGTTCTGGCGGGAATCCGGATACAGGGGAGGCAGTGCGGGCGTGTCAGTCTTTGCTGGCTTCTCGTCTTTCCAGTCGAAACCGCCGCGGAAAACAGAAACGAGCCGCGTGCTCAATCCGTCCAGGTTGACCCCTGCATATCGAACCCGCTGTAAATCATCCAGCGCACTGCGTTGACGATCATCACCCAGCGCGTCTCTGAGCTCGCCGATATTGCGCACGCCGGATCGCTCACTGCGTGCCCAGGCGACAAGTGCGCGCTCGGCACCTACCAGATCACCCATTGCCGTGGCGCGCAGGAACGCACTGCGCCCCGGGGCACTCGCCGAGGCCGAAGACCTGGCCACGACAACGGCTCGGGTGCGCCGTGATCGCCACCACAGCGCGAGCGTGAGCAGCCACAGCGCAGCCAGCGCCAGCGCCAGCGAACGCCAGAAGCGCGCATCCGGGCCATCGCTTGCCGAAGGGTAGATGATCGGCGCGTCAGTGCCGCGCAAGCCACCCGGCTGCGCATTCGCGGCACCGGCGGCCGGCGGCTGTCCGCTCGCCGACGAAGTTCCGGGCAGCACGTTGATTTCGCGTGCGGGCAGTACGGATTTCTCGATCTTGTCGAGAGCCGTATTCCACCACTGCACTTCCACTTCCGGCAGGACCAGCTTTCCCGGCCGGGTTGGGACAATGGCGAACTTGCGCGTGCGTTCGCCGTACAGCCAGGTGCCGTCATCGCGCGTGCGCGTATCGGGCTTGTCCGGATAGACTTCCGTGCCCGCCGGCGCCTTGATTTCAAGCTCGGGCAACTGCTCGAATCCGAGGCCTTGCGCTCGCAATTTAATGGTGCGCGTCACCGGATCACCGACACTGACTTCCGTCGGCAATTCGGTCTCGTCACTGATGCTCAGCGAAGCAGCAGGCAGCCACGGTGCACTGCCCCAACTGGCCGGTTTGGAACGAACCTCGAGTTCGACCGCGTCGGAACTGGCGCTGACGGATCGGCCACGCCTGAAGAAACCGGTCGGATCGGAGTTGTCCACGGCATTGCCGCGAAAGCGCAGCGCCGGGAGGCTCAGACTACCGCTCTGTTCCGGGGTCACTGCGTAGTTGCGCTCAAGCACCTGATAGCGGCGCTCGCCGAGCGTTGCCACGTACTGCTTGTCGCGCCCGAGTTTCTGCACGACGACGCCGCTGGCGGCCGGCTCGTCGAGCGATCCTTCGCTGAGGTTGACCGCGAAGTACAGTTTTACTGTGTAGCGCACCTGTTGCTGCACGTAAGGGGATACGGGATCCGCCGTCACCTCGATAAAGACATTGTCACCGGGCGTTCCCTGGGCAGCCGTGGCTGCGGGCAACACGGTGAGGGTCAGCGGCTCGGTGCTGGCCGAGCCAAACTTGAACGCTGGAATCGTCAGCACACCCGCCTGCCTGGGCTCCAGGCCGATCGCCCAGAGCGTCTTTGCCGAGGTCGACCCGTTGGTCATGCTGATCTGTCGGCTGGACTGCGTCCCCAGAGACGTGAACTTGTCGAGCAATACGCTGAAATCGGGCTCACCCGCGGTGCTGTCCTCGACTTCGACGTTCAGGGTCACCGTTTCACCCAGATGCATGCTGTCGCGATCCAGCCACGCACGTGCGCCACCCGCTGCTGACGCGAGTGGCGGCAGCAAGGTCAGCAGTGCTGCCAGGAACATCTTCATCACCCACCACCTCCGTCGCGCTGGCGACGTTCGTATTCGAGTTGGAACTTGCGCCGCAGCAGACCGCCCGGGTCGTCGGGGACACGCTGCAGCCACTGATTGAGGGCCTGTTCCTGTTCGCGCGCCGCTTCCTGCTCGGGGCTGGCCATCGGAACCGGCTGCTGATCGGACTGCTGCCCGTCGATGGCCTGGTCCATGGCTTCGCTCAGCTGCTGCTTCTGCTGCTCCTTGCGAGCCTTTTCCTCGGCCTCTTCGGCCCTGGATTTTTGCTGCTCCGACTCGTTCGACGAGTCGCCGGGCTCGGGCTTGTTGTCTCCGGATTGTTCGGGCTTGCCCTCCTCCTGACCATCCTTCTGCTTGCCCTGGGCATCGTCTGACTGCGCGTCGTCCTGGTCTGCGTCTTTATCCTGCTTGTCGCCCTGGCTATCCTGTTGCTGATCGTCTTGCGGCTGACCGTCCTGCTGCTGTTCCGAATCCTGCTGATCGCCGCTGTCGTTGCTGTCCTGCTTGTCCTGCTTGTCCTGCTCCCCCTGCTGGCTTGAGGAATCCTGCTTGTTGTCTTGCTGCTCCTTCTGCTGGCGCTTGAGCCATTCTTCGACGGCCTGCTTGTTGGCCTCGGCGTCTTCGTTTGCGGGATCTGCCTGCAGGGCCTGTTCATAGGCCGCGATGGCTTCTTCATACTTGCCTTCACGAGCCAGGGCATTGCCGCGGTTGTAACTGGCTTCGGAACCTTTCGCCTCGGCGAACGCCTGACTGGCGGCCTCAAAGTCTTCGGCTCGGTAGGCCGCACTGCCGCGCCACTCCGGATCTGCGGCCAACGACTGCGCGGTGGCAGCGTCCCCTTCCGCCAGCGCTTCAGCTGCACGCTGGTCGGGTCGCTGCCACAAGTCAGCCCATTCAAAAGCCTGTGCTTGCGGTACCGGGACATTCAGGGCCAGGGCAAGCACCATCATCCAGCCACGGCGAAATGCCAGCAATGCCAGCGGCACCAGCACGAGAACGAACCACGGGCCGCGGTCGAGGAAGTGCTCGCTGAGCGCATGATCATCGTCCACCTTTCTAGCCCCGGACTTGTCGCGCTGCACGTCAAGCAGATATTCGAGGTCGGATCCGTCCGTACTCATCCGGGCATAGCGACCGCCTCCGGCCTCGGCAAGTGCGCGCAAGCCGGCTTCATCCAGCCTGGGCAAGACGATGTTGCCGGCTGCATCCTGAAGGAATCCACCCTGCGGCAACGGTACTGGAGCACCAACGCCGCTGCCGATGCCCAGTACCGAAATGGTCAGCCCCCTGGCGTTTGCAGCCCTGGCCGCGGCGAGGGCACGATCACTGCTGCTGTCTGCAAGCAGGATCAGTTCACCCTGCGCCAGGCCAGCCTGCTCGACCAGTCGCTGGGCCTCTTCAATGGCGCGCTCGGTCGCGTTGCCGACGACCGGCATGACACCGGGGTCGAGCGCATCGATCAGGTTGCGCACGGTATTCACATCGTCGGTCAGCGGCGCGGCAACAAAGGCATCGCCGGAATACCCTATCAGTGCGGTCTGCTGGTCTCGACTGAGTTTGAGGATGTCGTTGAGTTTGTAGCGGGCGCGCTCGAGGCGGGTCGGCTTGAGGTCGGCAGCCAGCATGGTGGGGGCCAGTTCGATAGCCAGTATGCGTGCCGCCTCGTTGCGATAGAGGGGCATCGACTCGCGCTCCCAGGCCGGTCCGGCCAGCGTCACGCAGCCCAGTGTCCAGATGACGGCTGCCAGCCAGACACCGCCATGGCGCGAGCGCTCGAGACTGGTTTCGACCAGATGTCGGAGAAGATGCGCATCAACGACGTTGCGCCAGTTTCCGGCCTCGCCTCGCACATGTCGCCAGGCAAGCCATGCCATTGGCAACAACGCGAGTGCGAGCAGACACCACGGACGCAGGAAGTGAAAGTCGGCCAGCGTACTCATGGGCGCACCCGCAGGTTCAGGCCGCGCGAGCGCATCCACGGCAGCGCCATGGCAAGCGCAGCAAGCAACATGGCCGCCGAAAGTGGCTGGAAATAGATTTCGTCAACCGGGCGCAGGGTCTCTTCATTGTCGGCAATCGGCTCGAGTTCATCGATCTCGCGATAGATGCCAGCCAGTTCGGCCGTGTCGCGGGCGCGAAAGAACTTGCCGCCTGTCTGTTCCGCCATCGACGTGAGCATGGCGACATCGAGATCCGCGGATGGATTCACCGTGCGGCTGCCAAACAGGCTGTTGACGCTGACCGACTCGGCACCGATACCGACCGTGTAGATGCGCACCTTGTTGGCGACCGCGAGTTCGATGGCTTTCTGCGGATCCAGCTCGCCGGCGTTGTTGACGCCATCGGTCAACAGGATCAGCACGCGCTGGTCTTGCGGACGCTCCAGCAGGCGCTTGACGGACAGGCCGACGGCGTCGCCGATGGCCGTCTCGCGCCCGGCCAGGCCAATGGTGGAATCATCCAGCTGTCTGGCAACGGTCTTGAGGTCGAAGGTCAGCGGAGTCAGCAGGTAGGCGCGCGAGCCGAACAGGATCAAACCGACGCGATCGCCGACCCGGCGCTCGACGAAATCCGAGGCGATCATCTGCACCGTCGAAAAACGATCAGCCGCGTAGTTGCCGATCTGCATGTCCTCGATACTCATGCTTCCGGATGTATCCACGGCCAGCAGCAGGTCGCGTCCACTGCGCGGCACTTCTTCGGGTTCACCCAGCCACTGTGGCCTTGCCGCAGCGAGAACCAGCAGGGCCCAGGCCAGCAAGGCAAGAATCCGGCGCCAGTTGGAAACCGGGGAAGACTCGGCTGCCTGCGGCAGGGTCAGGCCCATGTGCGGCAATCGCAAGGCCGCGCTGCCCGCGTTGCGGGCGCGCGGCAACAACCATGCCGCCAGCAACGGCAATGGCAGAGCGATCAGCATCCATGGCCAGGCCAGCTCAAACATGAACCTTCCTGTTTTCGAGTAGCCGCTGCAACCATCGACGCGCCAAGTCGAGCAGGGCATCGGCATCAACGTTTGCGGCACGCTGGTAAGGCCCTTCGAGCAAGACCCGCCCGACACCCTTCGTGAAATCGTCACCGCCCAGAATCGAATCGAGAAAATCCAGCCATGCTGCGCCACGCAGGGCTGGTGCGGCCGGATCAAGCAATCGGCTGGCACGCCGCAGCAATTGCGATACCTCGGTGGAAAGGCGCAGTGCGTCAGTTGTTGCGGAATATTCGGCGGCAATCCGGTCCAGTTCGGAGGTGACGCGCTGTCGCCATCGGCGTCGAGCCAGCCGGCGCCGCATCCAGACGACCGCCATGACAAGCAGTCCAAGACTAAGCAGGGCCAGCAACCACCAACCGGGCGCCGGCGGCCACCAGGAAGGATCCGCAGGCAGGTGAATGTCTCGCAGTTCGGGGCCAGATTCGCTCATGCCGACGAGTCTCGTGGCCCGAGCGCGCGCTCGGTGAATGGAACGATGGCCCGGCGCACATCGTCGTCGGTTGTCAGCTCGACGACACGCGCTCCGAGGCGTATGAATTCCCTGCGAGCGGTTTCGTGTACCGTTTCGAAAGGCCGGCTCCAGGTCGACCTGAGCGTGCGATTTCCAAAATCGAGCGTGCGCTTCTCTCCTGCCATGATCAGCGCATAGCGCCCCGGTGGCGGCGGATCCTGTTCGAGCGCATCGGTCACCAGGATGCAACCCAGTTCGTGGCGGCCGGCACACCGGGCCAGTACCGGCCAGGCGTCCGCATCCGCACTGAATCCATCCGTGATCAGGACAAGACGGGTACCTGGGCGCAATAGCCTGCGTGCACGCTCGAGCGCACTTGCCAGCGACTCCCGTTCGGATGTCGCGGCGTGATCCCAGTCGCGCAATGCGCGCAACACCTGCAGCACGCCGCGACGCCCGCTGGCAGGCTTCACTTCGCTGTGGATACCACCACCGAAACCGATTGCACCCACACGGTCACCGGATGCCGTCGCCATCCACGCGAACAGACTGGCCACGCGTGCCGCTTGTACGCTCTTGAAGCGGACACGTGTGCCAAAGCGCATGCCCGGGTTGAAATCCATCATCAACAGCAGACCGTGTTCACGCTCCTCCTCGAACAATTTGGTGTGCGGCCGTCCACTGCGTGCGGTGACACGCCAGTCCATGTGACGGATATCGTCGCCGGCCTGGTAGATGCGCGACTCACGAAAATCGACGCCGCGACCGCGCCATCGAGAGGCGTGCAAGCCGGTTCTGGCGGCGCTGCTGCGCCTGACTTCGGCGAGACTGCTCCCGCGCGCCTGTGCCGACAGGGCAAGCAACTCATCAAGCGCCACCTTGACGCCGGTATTCATCTTGTCGGAAGTCTGATCCATTCCGGCCTGCGGGTTCGAAGATCGGGAATCGTCACGTCGTGCCATGAGCATGGCGGTTCTTTTGAAGCTCGCTTTCACGCGCGCGCGCTGCTGGAACCCTTGACTACGGCAACGGCACGCGTTCCAGCAGCATGTTGATTGCGTGATCGCTGCTGATGCCTTCGGCCTCGGCCTCATAGGTCAGCAGCACGCGGTGGCGCAGTACGTCAGCTGCCATCGCATGAACATCTTCGGGCGACACATAATCGCGTCCTGCCAACCAGGCGTGCGCTCTGGCGCAGCGGTCCAGCGCAATGGTTCCGCGCGGGCTGGCACCGAACGCAATCCAGCGCCCAAGCTCGTCACCGTACGGCGTCGGTGTTCGCGTCGCCAGAACCAGTTGAACAATGTAGTTCTGCAGCGCCGGCGCCAGGTGCATGTCCAGCACCTCGGAACGCGCGGCAAAAACCTGCGCCTGGCTGAGCAACCGTGCCGGGGTCTTGCTGGTAGAGAGCCCTTCGCGTGCGCGTGCTCGCGCCAGATCGAGGATTTCCGCCTCGGCAGCGGCATCCGGGTAGCCGATGCGAACATGCAGCAGGAAGCGATCCAGTTGCGCTTCGGGTAGGGGATATGTGCCTTCCTGCTCGATCGGATTCTGCGTGGCCATCACGAGAAACAAGGGCGGCAATGCGAACGTGTTGCTGCCAACGGTGATCTGTCGTTCGCCCATGGCCTCCAGCAATGCGGACTGCACCTTGGCCGGTGCGCGGTTGACTTCGTCGGCAAGGATCACGTTGTGGAACAACGGGCCCCGCTGAAACTCGAATTGCCCGGTCTGAGGGCGATAGATTTCGGTGCCGGTGAGGTCGGCCGGGAGCAGATCGGGCGTGAACTGGACGCGATGGAAATTCGCTTCGATGCGTGCGGCCAATTCCTTGATTGCCGTGGTCTTGGCCAGTCCTGGCGCACCTTCCACCAGCAGATGGCCATCGGCCAGCAAGGCGATCAGCAAGCGGTCAACCAGGGATTTCTGGCCAATGATGCACCTGGAGAGTTCGTCGCCAAGCTGGACAAACGCAGTGCGGGCCGAGGGTGATTCGGACATATCCATGAGTTCAGGGATGAGTGGGAAATAGGGTCGCGCGTCGGTCCAGCGCGATGCATGTGACCACATCGATTCGAAAAAGTTGCCTCGGGGGCCTGATCCGCATAGATGGATGCCTTGATTCAGCCGCGATCAAGGACTTCGTGCAGCGATATCGGTTTGCCCACCAGCCAGCCCTGGGCATAGTCGCAACCCATCTCGCGCAAGGCATCCAACTGATCCCGAGTCTCGACGCCTTCGGCAATCATTTCGCAATTCAGTGCCTTGGTCATGGCGACAATCGCGCGAACCAGCCCCGTCCCGCGAGGTCCGTCGAGTGCCCGGGTAAAGCTCTGATCGAGCTTGATGCGGTCAAATTTCAGACTGAGAACAGGGCCAAGATTGGAGTAACCCGTGCCAAAGTCGTCCAGTGCCACTTGCATGCCAGCGGCGTGACATCGATCAATCAGCGCCGAGATCTGCGACTGATTGAAGACCAGGCTTTCGGTTATCTCCACTTCGAGACGGCCTGGTGGCAGACCACGCACTTTCAGATGCTCGAGCATGCGATCGATCAACAACGGGTCGTCAATCTGGCGCGCAGAAATGTTGAGCGCAATGAAGGGAAGCGATTCGCGGCCCAGACCGCGCAACTCAACAAGCATGTCGCAGACACGAGCCAGTACGTAGTCGCCAATCGGAATAATCAGCGACGTTTCCTCTGCCAGGCGAATGAATTCGGTCGGAGAAACCTGGCCGCGTTCGGGGTGCTGCCAACGGATCAATGCTTCGAAACCGGCGGTCTTTCCCGTGGCAATGTGCTGAATGGGCTGCAGCAGCACTTCGAGCTCGTCGCGCTCCAGGGCCGCGCGCAATTCGCTTTCAAGCCGAATCTTGTCGAAGGCTCCGGAGTCGTCATGGGCGGGGGAGTGCCCTACCTCTCGAACGTCGCCGGTCAGGCGGGCCAGGGCCGAGCGAAACCTTGTCAGCTGACTCATCAGCAATGCACGAACGACCGGATCGGCCATTGCCAGGCGTTCGGCGAACTGGTTGCGGTCGATCGGTGTCAATACGCAATCACTCAGTGCCCGTGCTGTCGCTGATCGAGGGGCTGAATCGATAACTGCCATTTCACCGAGCAGCGCTCCAGGCCCAAGTTCGCCCAGTTCGCGAATTTCGCCATGCTGCACGGTGGTTACAGCAACCCGGCCCGACTCGATCAGGAAGGCAGTCGTGGGGGCGTCGTCTTCCGCGAAGATGATTTCGCCAGCCGAAAAGCTCTGGCGCGTTGCAGATTTCTCCATGGTCCGGAATCCCTTGGCCGCACTTGTCGGCATTGTCGCAGACCTTTGGCATCGGTGCGGCAATGAAGATCCTCATACCAGATCAACAGAAAAGGAAAGGGCCGCTTTCGCGACCCTTTCGGTTGAGCATTCAGGCTGCGCTGTGAACGACTGCCTGTTGTGCCGACGGCTTCAGGGCGTTGGATTCGTGCCGATGAAATCAACGTTGGCACTGAGTCCCTGGTCCGCCGTATAGGTACAGATTCCCGTCACACCCAACATGAAGCCATCTGCTGTCAGTGAGTGATTGGTGAGTCCGTTGCCGTCCGTCGTACCGGTGAAGCTTGCCGGGTCGAATGTGCCGCCACCCGTGCAGGTACCCGTGATGTTGACGCCCGGCACCAGACCGCCACCCGAATCGCGCGCTGCGATCGAGATATTGACCATGCGAGGCCCGCCCGCCGGAACAGTGACGGTGCTTGGCGACACCTGCAATGTAGCCAGATTGACGACAATGTCCACGCTTGTGCTGTAGGAGCCAATGAAGAAGGTCAAGGTACCGCTACCCGAATCGCCCGAGCTCGCACCCACGCCCGATGTGCTGACGTTGGCAATCACGCAGCCGTTGGCACCCGTACTCGAGCCAAGCAAGCCCGCACCACTCGTTCCGTCAACCGAACCGGTGCCCTGGCCAAGCTCGAACGAGAAGCCGAGGCGGACCCGCTGCAATGGCGAAAGCGTCGCATCGTAGAGGCAAACCTGAACCTGTTGAGTACGATTGCCAAGGATCGGCGATGGCGAAGCTGAAATGGTCGCAGGCGCCAGACCCGGGTATGCACCTATGGCCGCGTCTGTTACACGCTTGTTTCCGCCCGTCACTGAATCGACGCTCTCGCCCTGGGCCCAGATGACGTTCTGGAATCCAAGAGTCGAGACCGTGTAGTTGAGCGTGGCCGATGCACGACCAATGTCGTTGGTTACGCCGGTTGCCGTGATATTGCCGTGCTGGGCACGAGCGATCACGTATGGCAATACGGAACCGTAGTCGACCGTAACGCCGGTCGTATTGTTCCTGTTGAAGTTCGAGGCGGTATTGAGGTTGGTCTGCGAGTTGATTGCCTGGACTGTCAAGGCGCTCTCAAGATCCGTATTGCCTTGCACCTCGTCGCCGAAGACGACAAGCACGTCGCCAGGCCCGGCACCACCGCCGGCCGTGGCAAACATGCCAGTGGGCGCCGTGAACAGGTTTCCACCTTCGAGCGGATTGCCGTCATTACCGGAAATCGAGAACGTGTCTGTTGCCACATTGAAGGGCTCGTCGACCACACCGAAGCGAATGACGGTACCGGGGACCACCGGATTACCCTGGCGATCCTTGGCCAGTGCACTGATGGTCAGGCTGTAGGTTGCGTCCGGATCAGGCGGCACACCATTCTCGTCCGGTGGCTCGAGATCTTCCGGCGGCACTGCGCCATCGGAAACGCGATTGACGCGCAGTGCGTTGACGTTCGGTGAGCTCAAAGTCAGGCTGAACAGCTTGCCATCCGACACGACCACCGTGGTCGTTGCGGAAATCGGGTCGGCGATGCCGTTGCTAACGTTATTGTCGGCGCGATCAACGGTTACGCGAACTTGGATGGGTCCCTGCACGGTACCTGCCTGGAACGAGGCCGCTGCAACACCGTTGACGGTGCTGGTCTGGACGCTGGGGCCGGAATCGGGCCCATTGACCGATGTTGCCGAGAGTGTCGATCCGCCGGGGCTTCCGACGATCTCGACCTGCACATTGTCTGCTGCACCCGGATTAGGAACCGGTTGATTCGCGCCATCACGCACCTGGATGTTGATGACCGAGTTGGTCGTACCGCCAGAACCGGGCACATAAACGCCAGCAGGCGATGGAACGACATCCAGAGCCGCAGGCAAGGGAGTTGAACCCGCAACCGTGAAATTCAAGGTCTGGCTGACCGTCCTGCCCGTGGCAGGATCAATGGCTGACGCTGTAACCGTGGCTGTGCCAGCGACATCGTAGGACGTGGCGAAGAATACATACGAGCCGTTGTTCGTGGTGGCTGGGAAAGAAACCACGCGCGTAGCCAGCTCATTGATATCCTCAGTTGACGGATCATCGGGCGGAGACAGGCTTACCGTGCTCGGCGAGCTCGTTGTGAAGGTTGCATCGGCGGTCAGAGCAGTAATGACGCCGGCGTTGTTCCTATAGGTGAACTGGACTTCTGCCATATAGGGCGAACCCGGATACGGCAACACATTGCCTGGGTTGAGTGGCAATGTTGGCCGCGAGGTCGTCAGAGTAATGGTTCCTGACTGCGGTGCCGATGCCGCGCCACCATTGCCTCCACCACCTCCACAACTTGCCAGCACAAGGCTGGCCAGCAGCAGTCCGAACGAATTGAGCGGGAATTTCATGTAGTTTCTCCAGGATCGCATTGGGTTCTCGTCGTACGTCACTTCGGCTGCACCAGTGAGCGCAGCCTGCCCCTGGACGTTTATTTCAGACTGTCACTGAGAATTCTTGGTGTCACGAAGATGAGCAGCTCCGCCTTGATGTCGGAGCGGCCGGTCTTCTTGAACAGATTGCCAAGGAAGGGTACATCACCAAGGAACGGAACCTTGTTGACGTCATCGCGCTTTTCAACTTCGTAGACGCCGCCAAGCACGACCGTCTGGCCGTTGTCTACGAGCACGGACGTATTGATTTCGCGCTTGTCGATAACCGGAACCTCACCGCCACCCGGATTGGCGACATAGCGCGCAACGTTGTCCTTCTTGACGCCCAGATTGAGGACGACACGATCATCGGCGGTAATCGTCGGCGTTACCTTCAGCTCGAGAACGACTTCCTTGAAGTTGACCGTTGCCGTACCAAGGCCACCGCCACCGGAGTTCTGGTAGGTGACATAGGCAATCTCCTGACCCTGCTTGATCACTGCTTCCTTCTGGTTCGCAGTTACCACACGTGGGCTGGAAACTACTTCGCCACGTCCCTCGGTCTGCGCCGCGGAGAGCTCGAGATCGAGCAGGTAGTCAGCGCCGAGGATGGCAAGACCAAAACTGCCGGCCGGTGAAACAACGGGCAGGTTCACATTGAGCCGGTCGTTCAGGCTAGGCACGGCGATGCCGCCGCCGGTTCCGATGCCAGACGATGTCGGAATCGAGCCCGGGCTGAATACGGGCAGTCCGCGACCACCGTTGTAGCGATTATTCAGGGCCACATTGCTCATGCGATCCGTGCCCTGGGCCGAGCCAGCGGTCGATACGATATTGCCATTGTTGTCTTCGTAGCCGCCGCTGATACCGAACTTGACGCCTAGTTCGCGAGCGAAGGTATCCGTGGCGATGACGATTCGTGATTCGATCAACACTTGCTGTACAGGCCGATCCAGTACGGCAATCAACTCGCGAATCTCCTGAACCTTCTGTGGAGTATCGCTGACCAGAAGCGTGTTGGTCCTGTCGTCATAGCTGACCGTTCCGCGTTGCGACAGGAAGCCACGTTGTTGTTGCTGGCTGGCCTGCTGCCCACCACCCGCCTGGGTAGCAGTCACGTCCTTCGTAAGCAGGTCGGCAATATCCTTGGCATTTCCGTAGCTGATGGGTATGAAATCGGAAACCAGCTCAACCTTGTCTTCCATCTGCAGACGGGCATCTGCCAAGGCTTGCTCGCGATCCGAAATTTCCTTTTGGGGCGCAACCCAGATCACATTGCCCTGCTTGCGCTGGTCCAGGCCCTTGGCCTGCAGCACGATATGCAAGGCCTGGTCCCAGGGTACGTTGATCAGGCGCAAAGTGACGTTGCCCTGCACGCTGTCGGCAACAACGATGTTCAGATCCGACACATCGGCGATCAGCTGCAAAACCGAGCGGGTTGGAATATCCTGGAAATTGAAGGTCACGCGGCTGCCGTTGAAGACGGGCTCGGCATTTTTCTTGAGCTTCTCGTCCTCGCGCTTGGGCGAGATCTCGACCACATATTCGGTACCCGTCTGGTAGGCCAGTTGCTCGAACGGTCCCTGCGCGCTGATATCCAGGCGTACGCCGCTTCCTCGCGAGCGCGATTCGATGAACTGGACCGGGGTTGCGAAATCAAGCACATCAAGACGCTGAGCCAGGTTCGGCGGCAACTTAACGTTTGCGATATCGAGCACGACCTTGTCGCCCTCGGTCCTGAGGTCGGCAGAGGCGCCGGGACCGGAGAAGCTCAGGACTATGCGGCCTTCTCCATTCTTGCCGCGCCTGAAATCAACACCGGTCAATTCGGTTGCCTGGGCGGCGATGGTCTTGGTCGGATTTCGGGTTGCTGCCGAGGCGGCTACTGCAGTCGTTCCCGATGTGCTGGAGGAGACGGTCAGGATCAACTCGTTGCCATTGATGCGCGTTTCATAGCTAGCCGGTCGGAAAAGGTCCACGACGATTCGAGTACGACCGGCGGCTTCGACCGTAGACACGCCCGACGTTGCCCCGGCGCCGATTTCGATGCGCCGCTGGTTCAGGGCACTGCGCGTATCGGCAAGGTCCAGGGCAATCCTCGGAGGGGATTCGGTCGTGAATGCCTGAGGAACCTCGACCGGATCGGCGAATCGCATCGTGATTTCAACGCGACCACCCGGTTGTGCGGTGTAGGTGAGATCTTCCAGCACGTTCTCGGCCTGCGCCGCTCCCGTGATGAGCATCCCCAGCAATGCAAGCCGACCCAGGCAGTGGGCAAGTCTCGAACTCTTGGCGGGCTTGCGCCCCTGGAAGTCAGTAGCTTTGGTCATCATTTTGCTTACCCCCAACGGGTCGGTCATTTCTGGTTGGCATCCGCCAACGAAATCGATTGTTGACGCTCTACCCAGCCGCCTGTTTGGTTCGGAACGAGCTCGACCAAGTCAATCTGGCCTTCACTGATAGCGGTAATTCGCCCGTAGTTCTGTCCGATGTAATTGCCAGGTCGAACTCGGCGTATCACGCCTTCGGGGTCCTTGAGCAGCCCTTCCGGTGCGTTGGCTGCGCCCAGGGTGCCCACCATTTTCAAGCCATCGAGCGGAAAGGCCTCCAAAGGTTCCGGAGCGCGGTTCTGGTCGGGCCTTGGGCCGGTTTCTGCAGCCGCCTCTTCTTCTTCGCTACTCGGGAGATCGAATGGGTCGCGATCATCGGGGGAATGCAGCGTATATTCAAATGTCTCAAATGTCTTGATGGCCGGCGGGGGGTCCAGCGGCGCACCCTTTTTCGCTTTCTCCTGCTGAACCCACTTCTCGACTTCCTCCTTGCCCGACATGCAGCCGGAAACGGCGAGAAGAGCCAGCGAGGTCAACAAGATTCGTTTGGCAGATGCGTTCAGGCTGGACATGTCACTTCCCTCCCTTACCGGCGCTCGGCGCATTTGCTTGTTCAAATTCAGCGATTTCGTCGTTATCCATATAGCGGTAGGTCTTGACCGTTCCCTCGAGCGTCAAAGTTCCGCCGGCCGAGGGAGTCTGGCTGCCCTTTCCTGTTGGCTGCTTTGTCGGTCGCAGAGACACATCGTGCATCGTCAGAATGACGACTCGAGGTAGAGACGCGACCTTGCTGATGAATGCACCAAACTCATGGTAAGTACCAACCATGCGAAGCTGGATCGGTTTCTCCGCGTAGAAGCCCTTCATGACTTCGGCGCCGGGCTGGAACAGTTCATTGCTGATTCCAGCACCCAATGCAGCATTCGAGATTTCCAGGATCAACTTCGGCATCTCGGTCTTCCCGGGAAGCTGATTGATCATCTGCTGCAGCTCGTCCGTCATGTCCTTCAGCTGGTCTTCGTAGGCCGCGAGATTGACCACCTGGGCCTGCTTCTTGACGAACTCGGCACGAAGCAAGACTTCTTTTTTCTCTGCCCGCTCAAGCTCTTCCTGCTGCACGCTGATCTTGAACCACCATCCAAGAAACAAGATTACAACGACAATGAGAAGAGCGAAAAATGTCTTGACCGATTTCGGCCAGTTTCCAACATTATTCCGATCCAGATTGCGCAGATCGTCGAAGAAACTCATGGCTTCTTCTCCTTGTTCGGAGCCGCTTCGGGCACAGGCTTGGTCTCGGCCGATGTCTTGCCAGAAGCAGACTTGGCATTCAGTTCAGCTGCCGCGCTTTCAAGTTGCGCCCCGAGATCTGCCGGTTTCGCTGCGTTACCCTCAGGCGGCACCTCTTCCGTGGACTGCGCCCCTTCCGACACCGTTGTCGCGTCAGCCAACTCAGTCTCGGTGTTCTTCTTGGTCGTCACCGAAAGCTGAAAAACGTAGGGCATCTTTGGATCCACCCCGAGCTGGCCTTCACGACTTTCAATTTTTGCCAAATCGGCTCGCCCAAGTTGAGGAGACGCCTCAAGAGAGCGCATATAGGTTGCAACCCGCGTGCTCGACTCTGCCACGCCCTCGAAAGTGAGCTTGTCTCCGGCCTGTGTAAGCGAAGTCAGACGCAAACCCTCCGGCACGGTCTTCGACATCTGATCGAACAGATGCACCATCTGTGAACGATTCGACTGCAGGTCCTCGATGATTTCCTTGCGCGCCAGCAATTGCGAGCGGACTCGCTCGAGGTTCTTGATCGTCTCGATCTGTTCGTCGAGTTTCTTGATCTCCTTCTCGAGATAGGTATTGCGCTCACCCTGGTTGTCGATGCGCTGACCCATCCACCATGACGCACAGAGAAACAGGAAGACAGCGGCGACAGCGGTCGCCAACAGCATCATGTAGAACTCGCGCTCGCGCTGTTTGCGGCGTTCGGCTCGCCATGGCAATAGGTTGATTCTGGCCATCAGTCGAAACTCCTCATCGCCAGACCGCACGCGATCATCAATGCCGGAGCATCCTGAGCGAGGGTCTGTGCCTGCACGCGCGATGAAAGCGACATGTTGGCGAGCGGATTGGCGACAGCGCAGGGCACCCCTAGCTGCTCTTCAACCATGTCGGCCACCCCGGTGATCGAGGCGCAACCGCCCGCGAGCACGATCTGGTCAACTCGGCTGTATTCACTGCCGGCAAAGAAGAACTGCAGGAGACGGCTGATCTGCTGGACCATGGCCTCCTTGAACGGTTCCAGTACTTCGATTTCGTAGGACTCGGGCAGACCGCCCTGACGTTTGGCCAGCCCGGCTTCCTCGTAGCTCAGTCCGTAGCGGCGCATGACTTCGTCGGTCAGTTGCTTGCCGCCAAAGACCTGCTCGCGCGAGTAGATCGTGCGCTGGTTGCGCAGCACGATCAGCGTCGTCATGGTTGCGCCGACATCGATGACCGCAACGACCGCTTCCTTGGGAACGGACAACTGGTCGGCAATCAGACGGAATGCGTTTTCCATCGCGAACGCTTCGACGTCCATCGTCTTCGCGTTCAGCCCGCCCAGGTCAAGCGCGGCGACGCGCAGATCGACATTTTCGGTTCGCGAAGCGGCCAACAGGACGTTGACCATGTCCGGGTTGTCCTTGACCGGCCCGAGCACTTCGAAGTCGAGACTGACTTCCTCGATCGGGTACGGGATGTACTGGTTGGCCTCGATCTGGATTTGCGCCTCCATGTCCTCTTCGGACAGGTCGGCGGGCATCGGAACGATCTTGGTGATCACGGCCGAACCGGCGACTGCGGCGGAAGCGAACCGGGTCTTGGCCCCGGATCGGCTCAACGCACGGCGGATCGCGTCACCGACAGCCTCGACTTCAACGATGTTTTTCTCGACCACGGCGTTCGGCGGCAATGGCTCGACGGCGTAGTGCTCAACGCGGTAACGACCGCCAGCCTGACCCAGCTGCAACAGCTTAACGGCTGTTGAACTGATGTCGACTCCGATCAGAACCGGTGCCTTAGGAGTGAAGAGTCCCACTACTTTTTCCCCTTGCCACGCGCCCTTACGAGCGAAACATGTGTTTTCACATTAAATCTAAAACTTAACCAATTGGCAACAGGGAGCGCTCAAATAGTCGATCCCGTCGCGAAAACTGACAGAAATTGACGGTTTCCGCCCCCCGAGACCCTGGCCAAGCTGCCCGGAAACCCCAATGGACCTATACTCTGTCGCTTGCTCCAAGATCCTTCCTTGAATGCCATCACAAGTCGCATCAGCTGCATGAAAATCTTTCTTCGCGTTGTCCGCTACGCCATTTACCTCGGTTTGAGTGGCGTAATCCTTGGCTGTCTGGCCCTCGGAGTAGCCTATTGGCTGATTTCTCCGCGTCTGCCTTCGGTCGAGACACTCAAGGATGTGCAGCTGCAGGTCCCTCTCAAGGTACTTGCGGCTGATGGCAAGCTCATGGCGACGTTCGGCGAGACCCGCCGCATTCCGATTGACATGAGTCAGGTGCCGGATCGGCTGAAATACGCCGTGATCTCGGCCGAAGATGCCGATTTCTATACCCATCCCGGCATCGACATCGGCGGAATCCTGCGTGCGGTTTGGCTGGTGACGACCACCGGCAGCAAGCATGTGGCGGGCGGCAGCACCATCACCCAGCAGGTGGCGCGGCAATTCTTCCTGAGTCCCGAAGTGACCTATACGCGCAAGCTGTCGGAAATCTTCCTGGCGTTTCGCATCGAAGGTGCACTGAGCAAGGACGACATCCTTGCGCTGTACTTGAACAAGAGTTTCTTTGGCAACCGAGCTTACGGAATCGCTGCCGCAGCCGAGTTCTACTATGGGAAGACGCTCGATCAGCTCACCCAGGCCGAATGCGCGATGCTGGCCTCGCTGCCGAAATTCCCGTCCACCGGCAATCCGATCAACAACTTGCCGCGGGCCCTGCAGCGACGTGCCTACGTGCTTGGCCGCATGCTGGATCTCGGCCATATCGACCAGGCCACCTACGATCAGGCCATGGCCGAGGAAGACCAGTCTTTCGCCCACGAGCCACCCATCGAGATCGAAGCCCCCTACGTGGCCGAGCTGGTCCGCCAGGAGGCCATCGAGCGCCTTGGCAACGATGCGCTCGACAACGGCTACGTCATTCGGACAACCATCGTTTCTCCGGACCAGGAAGCTGCCAACCAGGCCCTGCGTGACTCCCTCGTCGACTACGACCGTCGCCACGGATATCGCGGTGCAGAAGCGCATGTGGATATAGCTGCCGGAACCAGCCCGGAAAGCCTGGTCGGGGAAATCGACGGCTACCGGACGGTCAACGGCCTGATTCCCGGTATCGTCGCCACGGTCATGGCCGACGAAGCCATGGTCCAGCTTGGTGACGGACAGGTTGCCCTGCTCGACCTGAAGGCGGTCGAGTGGGCGCGCCCCTACGTGGATGACAGCCGCCGCGGTGCCACTCCAAAGCGTGTCGACGAAGTGCTCCAGGCCGGCGACATCGTGCGCGTATCGCTCGACGAGGAGGGCAACTGGCGGCTGGCCCAGATTCCCGCGGTGCAGGGCGCCATGGTCGGACTGTCCCCCGAGGACGGCGCCATCCGGGCGCTGATTGGCGGTTTCAATTTCTCGCGCAGCAAGTTCAATCGCGCCACCCAGTCCAGTCGCTCGGCAGGATCCAGTTTCAAGCCGTTCATCTATTCGGCAGCGATGGACCATGGCTTCACACCGGCATCAGTGATCAATGACGCGCCGCTTGTTTTCCCCGATGTATCGCGGCCAAACGGCTTGTGGACGCCCTCCAACGACGACGGCAAGTTCGACGGCCCGATCCGCCTGCGCGAAGCCCTGGTACGCTCGAAGAACCTGGTCTCGGTACGCCTGCTTGATGCAATCGGCGTGCACTATGCGCACGAATACGTCACCCGGTTCGGATTCACCGCGCAACAGGTTCCCGAAAACCTTTCCATGGCGCTGGGAACCGCTGCAGTCTCGCCACTGGCGATGGCCCGCGGCTATGCGGTGCTGGCCAACGGCGGCTTCCTGATCGACCCCTACCTGATCGCCGAAATAGCCGACCGCGATGGCAAGGTCATCTATACCGCCAATCCGGTTCGGGCCTGCCACGACTGTCCGCAACGCATGCTCGACGAAGAGCAGGAACGCGCCAATCTTGCCGCAGACGGTTCCTCCTCGTTCACGCCGATTGCGACAGCGAATGCCTCGACGACTGTTCCGCCCGCCCCCGGTGAGCCCCGGCTGGCGCCGCGCGTCATCGACGCCCGCAATGCCTATCTGGTCACCTCGCTGATGCGCGATGTCGTGCGACGCGGGACCGGTTCGGGCGCCATGGTGCTCAAGCGCGGCGACCTGGCCGGCAAGACCGGTACGACCAACGAGTATCGCGATGCCTGGTTCTCCGGCTTCAACGCCCGCATCGTGGCTACGGCCTGGGTCGGATTCGACGACTTCAGTTCGCTGGGCAGTCGCGAATTCGGCTCCAAGTCGGCCCTGCCCATCTGGATCGGCTTCATGCGGGCAGCGCTGGCCGACATGGAAGAGCAGCCGTTCGACATGCCACCGGGCATCACCACGGCACGCGTCGACCGCGATAGCGGATTGCTGGCTCCTGCCGGCGATCCCGATTCGATCATCGAATATTTCAAGACCGAGGACGTCGCGCAGCTAGCCGCCAGACCTGACACCCAGGAAGAGGAACAGCGCGAGGCCTACGACGTTTTCTGATGGCAGCCTCGGGGCACGCCAACAGCGCCGAGTTGCGCAGACGCATCGCCGTCGAAGCGGCAAGGCTGATTTCGGAGCAGGGCCTGCGGGATTATCACGCCGCCAAGCTCAAGGCCGCTCAACAGTTGGGGCTCGGCGAGAAGGCAGCCCTTCCACGCAATGTCGAAATCGAAGCCGCATTGCGCGAGCACCAGCGCCTGTTCCAGGCCTCGAGCCAGCCCGCACAACTTGCGCGCCTTCGCGAAGCAGCCGTCGAAGCCATGCGCTTTCTGCAACCATTCCAGCCGCGACTGGTCGGCCCTGTCCTGGACGGTACGGCAGACGCCCATTCGGCGGTTTGCCTGCACGTGTTCAGCGAGCAGCCCGAACGGGTCATGAGCTTCCTCGACGAACACCGCATTCCGTTCGAGTTGCAGGATCGCCTCCTGCGCTACGGCACGAACGTTGAACAGCGTTTTCCCGTCTTGCTGCTCTCGGCAGACGACACGGTCGTCGATCTGACCGTGTTTCCGCTGGACGGCCTGCGGCAAGCACCGCAGGACCGGATTTCAGATCGCCCGATGCAGCGGGCAGGTCTCATCCGCTTGCTCGAAATCCTTGCTTCCTAGCAGGCTGTCGCTGCCTGGCAGAAAGTCGCCTGGCTCGATACACGTCGCGATCAGCGCTTGCCGAGCTCCACGTAGTCGCGTTCCACGGAACCGGTATAGACCTGACGCGGACGGCCTATCTTGGCGTCGGGCGTGACCTGCTGTTCAAGCCAGTGGGCAACCCAACCGGCGGTTCGTGCGATCGCAAACATCACCGTGAACATCTCGGTCGGAATCTTCAAGGCCTTGTAGATGATGCCCGAGTAGAAATCGACATTCGGGTACAGCTTGCGCTCGACGAAGTAGGAATCCTTGAGGGCCACCTCCTCGAGCGCCATGGCGACTTCGAGTAGCGGATCGTCGATATTCAGGTCGGCAAGCACCTTGTGCGTCATCTCGCGGATGATCGTCGCGCGCGGGTCGAAATTCTTGTAGACACGGTGGCCGAAGCCCATCAGGCGGAAGCCCGAATCCTTGTCCTTGGCCCTGGCCACCGCCGACGCCACGTTCTTCGCATCGCCGATGTCGGTCAGCATCGACAGCACCGCCTCATTGGCGCCGCCATGTGCCGGCCCCCACAGCGCCGCGATGCCAGCCGACACGCAGGCGTAGGGATTGGCACCGGTCGATCCGACCAGGCGCACCGTCGAAGTCGAGGCATTCTGTTCGTGATCGGCATGCAGGATGAACAGGAGGTCGAGCGCCTTGGCCACAACCGGGTTCAGTTCCAGCGGCTCGCTGGGCACCTCGAACATCATGTGCAGGAAGCGGGTGACGTATTCGAGGTTGTTGCGCGGATAACGCACCGGCCAGCCAACCGACGAGCGGTAGGCGGCTGCGGCGATCGTCGGCACCTTCGCGATCAGGCGGATCGCGGCCAGTCGACGCTGCTCGGGGTCATCCATGTCCAGCGTGTCGTGATAGAACGCGGACATGCCAGCCACCGAGGCGCACAACATGGCCATCGGATGCGCGTCATAGCGGAAGCCGTTGAGAAAGTTCTTCTGCGACTCGTGCATCATCGTGTGATGCGTGACTTCGTGCTCGAACTTGCTGAATTCCTGTTTGTTCGGCAGTTCGCCGTTGATCAGCAGATAGGAGGTTTCGAGAAAGCTGGAGTGCTTGGCCAATTGCTCGATCGGGTAGCCTCGATAGAGCAGCACACCCTTGTCGCCATCGATATAGGTGATCGCACTGCGTGTACTCGCCGTGGAGACGAAACCTGGATCGTAGGTGAAGTATCCGGTGTCCTTGTTGAGCCTGCCGATATCGAGTGCAGGGTCGCCCAGCGTGCCGGTCACTACTGGCAATGAGGTGCTGCGATCGTTGGCGGTATCGGAAAGTTTGACTGAATGGTCGGACACGGCGGACTCCTTCTGGCGGGATCCGGACCGTTGATGCTGGCCCGAACCTCAAGTTGGTCTGGGATTGGGTGGCTTGCTGGCAGGCCGCGGGCGCGCTTGAGTGGAGACATACGCGCCCGAATCCAGCGTCAATTATTGCATAGCACAATGGCTCCGGCGGCCCCGACCCGGCGTTGGCGTTCCAGGATCCCCTGCCCGGGCGATCCCGCCAGGCAGGAAATGCGGCCGGCAGGCACAATCCTCTCGATGAAAGTCTCGCCTGGCTGGCTGCCCTGCAGGGTCGCGCACTGGCCCGGCCGCTGGCGGGACCCCGCCCGGCAATCCCGCAAACGAAAACGCCGGCTCTAGGCCGGCGTTCTGCTCACGCTTGAAATCGGGTCTTGCCTACTTGGCGTAGCGGCGACGGAACTTGTCGACCCGGCCACCGGCGTCCACGGCCTTCTGCTTGCCCGTGTAGAACGGGTGCGAATGGCTGGAGATATCGATCTTCACGAGCGGATATTCGTTGCCGTCCGTCCATTTCACGGTTTCCTTGGCCGACATGGTCGACTGGGTCAGGAAGGCGAAATCGCTGGACAGGTCCTGGAAGACGACCGGCTTGTACTTCGGATGGATATCAGGCTTCATTGGACAGTACCGTTTGCCGGGCTTGGCCCGGAGAAAAGAGCGCGATTGTAGCGAGCCGGCAATCATGGCGCAAGCGGCCGTCGGGCGCAATGCTTCAGTCAGGCGGGATCTTGCGACCCCTCCGGCCCGAGCGGACCGACCGGCAGCGATGGTGCCCCGGAATCCAGGCCCCGTATACGCTTGCAGGCCTCAGATCGCGGCCAGGGCAGCCCCCAGCAAGGCCTCGAAGCGTGCCTGGTCAACGCCGAGGACGATGCGCGCATTGGCAGGCTTGCCCATCCGCCCTTCCCAGTCCACCACGGTCGCTCCGCGGGTCAGGGCCCCATCCAGTTCGACAGCGACATGACAAGATTGCGCCGACACCACGATGTCCGGATCGAGCGCCACGGCCATGGCCAGGGCATCGGCGGCCAGCATGCGCTCGCGCTCGTGGGCACGAGCCCAACTTCGCGTGCGCCGCGAAATCGCCGCATAGAAACGCGCCCGTGGCGAATCTGCTGCCAGCCAGCGTTCGACGTCTTCGTAGGCCAGTCCATGGCGCAAGGTGGCTTCCCAGTCGACCAGTTCGAATTCGGGCCAGGTCGAGAAGACGATGTGAGCCGCTTCGGGATCGAAGCCGATATTGAACTCTGCAGGGACGCGGGCCGTGTTGCCGCGACCAGTGGCCGCGCCGCCCATGACCACCAGGCGCTGGACGCGCTTGGGCAGAGAGGGATCAAGGCGCAAGGCCAGGGCCAGGTTGGTCAGCGGCGCCAGGGCGACCAGCACCAGTTGTCCGGCATGCTCGCGGCTCAGACGGATCATGGCCAGGGCCGCATGCTCGCTCGATGCCTGACGCGTTGAACGCGTGTAGCCGGTATCGCCAAACCCGTCTGCGCCGTGCACGAAGGCTGCGTCCGCTTCGGGCAGGACCAGGGGACCGGCGCAGCCCGGAAAAACCGGCGTGTCGACTCCGACCAGGTCGATCAGCCGCAACGCATTGGCAACGGTGTGACGCAGGCCGACATTGCCGGCGGCGATCGTCAGACCCGTGACTTCGGCGCCCTGACAAGCCATCAGGATCGCCAGCGCATCGTCCACGCCGGGGTCGGTGTCTATCAGCAGTTTCATGTTCACGACCTGGGCATCGACGCCGGATCAAGGGAACCCCATTGTTTCAGGCGCAGGCAGGGTTGTTCCACCCAATGCCACGATGCCATGGCGAGAACCAGGCTGAGGGGAACCGCAAGCCCGAACAGTTCGAGCGGAGAAACTTCGGGATGCGCAGCCACGACCATCTGCTGCACCGGAAAACCGTACAGGAACAATCCGTATGAATAGTCTGACCGCCATGGCAGGCGCATTGCGGGAAGCCGCCAGCAGAACCACAGGCTGAAATACCCCAGCGCCAGCATGGTCACAGTTACGAACAGGAACGACTTGGCCGTGGCCACCACCAGCACGACGAAAATCGACAAACAGCGCGTCGACAGCGGTATTCGCGATGCAAACATCGCGATGAGGGATGCCATCATGAACAGCATTGCCAAGGCTGCCTTGTCCTGATGCAACGGCGCGATTGCGACCCAGCCCAACAGACAGTAAAGGACAAACGCCAGCACGACGATCGTAAAAATCCGCGGCCAGGACAGCATTCCGATTGCCCCGAACAGGGCGATGACGGCGTACATACGCACTTCAAGAGCGAGCGACCACATCGATCCATTGGCGACAAAAGGCACCGGATTGCCCGCAAAAAGCCCGGGCAATACGTAGGTCAATCCGATCAGGTCGATATTGCGCAGGACATATTTCACTGTCTGCACATGCTCGAAATACGCGTGCGGCGATAGTTCGCTGAAGAAGGGACCGATCAGTCCCACGGTGCAGAGCAAACAGACCAGGTAGGCAGGATAGATGCGCAGAATGCGGGCGCGAAGAAACCGGAAAATTCCTGGATTTCGCAACCAGCTATGCGTTATCAGGCAACCACTCAGCGCAAAGAAAAGGCAGACGCCAATGCTGCCGGCATAGAACCGGGGGATTGCCCGTGCCAGCAAATCCACGCCGGAATCCGTCGGACCGAGCAGTGCGTAGGCATGACCGTAAATGACCAGCAAGGCCGCAAGGTGTCTCAACAGCAGCGAATTGTCCGGGCCATTGCCGAGCCGGTCTGCCAGCATCGGCGGGCGAGCCAGCAGTGCGTCGCGAACTGCAGCGGGTTGCATTCTTCAGGCGCCAGCGAATTCAGAGGCGCTGCCGATCCAGCGTGCAATCAGGCGCTCGCAGCGTTGCGGGTGTTGCGCCAGCAAGGTCTCGCCAATCTGGTGAACCTTGGGCAGCAAGGCGGCGTCTCTGGCCAGATCGGCAACGCGAAACTCGAGGCGACCGGTCTGCCGGGTGCCCAGCATTTCTCCGGGACCGCGCAGTTCCAGATCCTTTTCCGCAATCACGAAACCGTCATTGGTCTCACGCATGGCTGTCAGTCGCTCGCGAGCGAGCTGCGACAGTGGCGACTGATAGAGAAGAACGCAGGTCGACGCCTGGCTGCCGCGACCGACCCTGCCGCGCAGCTGGTGCAACTGGGCCAGGCCGAGCCGCTCGGCATTTTCTATGACCATCAGGCTCGCGTTGGGCACGTCGACCCCCACCTCGATGACGGTGGTCGCGACCAGCAGGGCGATCTTGCCACTGCGAAATGCATCCATCACGGACTGCTTTTCGCTCGCCTTCAGACGTCCGTGGACCAGCCCGATCGGCATTCCCTGCAACTGCTCGGCAAGCTCCGCGTAGGCCACTTCGGCCGCTTGCGCCTCGAGTTGTCCGGTTTCCTCGATCAGGGTGCAAACCCAGTAGACCTGACGCCCTTCCGCGCAGGCCAGCCGAATGCGCTCGACCACTTCGTCACGGCGCGAAACAGAAAGGGCCACGGTCGTCACCGGCGTCCTTCCCGGCGGCAACTCGTCAATCACCGATACATCGAGATCGGCATAGGCGGTCATTGCCAGGGTACGTGGTATGGGCGTGGCCGTGAGCACAAGTTGATGCGGAACGTTGCCGCCCTCGCGACCCTTGTCGCGCAGGGCCAGGCGCTGGTGCACGCCGAACCGGTGCTGTTCATCGATGATGACCAGACCGAGGTTGCGAAAGCCGACAGCCTGCTGCATGAGCGCATGCGTACCGACGACGATTTGCGCGTCCGCTGCCAGTGCCGCCATGGCCGAAGCACGCGCCTTGCCCTGCACCTTGCCAGCCAGCCAGACCGGCGTGATGCCAAGCGGCTGCAGCCAGGCGGTCAGGTTGCGCAGGTGCTGCTCGGCAAGCAGTTCGGTCGGCGCCATCAGGGCCACCTGATAGCCGGATTCGATCGCCGCCAACGCGGCCCAGGCGGCTACGATGGTCTTGCCCGAGCCGACATCGCCCTGCACGAGGCGAAGCATGGGTTCGTCGCGGGCGAGATCCTCGGCGATCTCGGCGCTGACCCTTTGCTGTGCCCCGGTCAGCGCAAATGGCAAGGCCTTGATCAGGGCTTTGCGCAGCTTGCCGTCGCCGCGCAGTGATGGCGCACCATGCTCGCGGACCTGGGCGCGCAGGCGCTTGAGACTCAGGTGATGGGTCAACAGCTCCTCGAATGCCAGGCGTCGTTGCGCCGGGTGAGTGCCGAGTGTCAGCGCGGAGACGTCCGCATCGGCCGGTGGTCGATGCACGGTCAGCAAGGCTTCGCGCAGGGACAGCAGATCCAGGGGCCTGCGCAATGCGTCGGGCACCAGTTCCAGATCCGCGTCCGCCGGAAGCCGGTCCAGCGCCTGCGAGATCAGCGTGGCGATTCGCTTCTGGCCAAGGCCCTCCGTGGTCGGATAGACCGGTGTCAGCGATTCCTCGACACCCGCATTTGCGGAGAGCACACGCTGGTACTGCGGGTGCACGATTTCGGGACCGTGGGCTCCGTGGCGAATCTGGCCGAAACAGCGCAGTCGCGTCCCCGGCGTCAATTGCTCGACCTGCGAACGGCGAAAACTGAAGAAGCGCAGGCACAGCGTCGCGTGCGAATCGTCACTGAGGACCACTCGCAGCTGAGGACGAAAACGGAATCCGCGTTCGACGGCCTCGATCACGCCTTCGATCTGCGCCGATTCGCCAATGCGAAGATCGCGAATCGGGGTCAGCCGGGTACGGTCTTCGTAGCGCAGGGGAAGGTGAAACCAGAGGTCCTGGACTCTCTTCAGTCCGATGCGCTGCAGCGATGCCTCCAGCACCGGACCCACGCCGGCCAGCGCGCCGACCGGAACCAGGCCGGGGTCGCTTGCATTTTCAATGTCGATGGCTGGACGGACGCGTGGCATCGGCCAAGCATACCCAAGCTCGGCCTGCATTTTTCACAAGCTGGCAGAATCTACGCGACCGTTCAATCGACAACAGCGACCAGATCGATCTCGACCTGCGATGCCTTCGGCAGCGCGGCCACGCCGATGGTCGAGCGCGCCGGATACGGCTCGCTGAAGTATTGCTTCATCACGTCGTTGACCGCCGCGAAGTTGCCGAGGTCGGTCATGTAGATGCCGACGCGGGCGACCTGATCGAATGAAAGCCCTGCTGCGACAAGCACGGCCTTCAGATTCTTGAAGACCTGGTGGGCCTGAAGACTGATGTCGCCCTCCACGAGCTCGCCGGTGCTCGGATCGATCGGGGTCTGACCGGACAGGTACACGGTGTTGCCGACCTGCACCGCCTGGGAATACGGGCCAATCGCCTTGGGAGCGTGGTCGGAATGGATGATGCGCCGTTGTGACATGCTGGATTCCTCGATTCAGACGGGATGGCGATAGACGGTATTGACGACGGCCAGGCGACGCACCCCGCGCATGACGTCGGCAAGATGCTTGCGATTGGCGACTTCGATCGTGAACAGCAAGGTGGCCGACATCAGGTCGCGCTCCTTGTACTCGACGTTTTCGATATTCGAATTGGCCTGCGCGACGGCGGCGGCGACCTGGGCCAGCACACCGGGCTTGTTGGCCACGATGATGCGGAGTTCGACGCGATAGTCGCCGCTGACGCTGGTATCCCAGGCGATCTCCACGCAGCGCTCCGGCGACTTGCGGAATTCCGGCATATTCGGGCATTCCAGCCGGTGCACGACGATGCCCTTGCCGGCCGACAGGTAACCCATGATCTCGTCGCCGGGCACCGGATGACAGCAGTTGCCGAAGCTGAGCACGCCGCGCTCGGCGCCGGTGATCAGGATCTTCTCGGCCGGATGCGAACCCTGCCCTCCCGAAACCTCGTCGTGCAGCTGGAGCAGCGACCGGGCTACCTGCTCGGCGGTGCGGTTGCCCAGGGCAATATCGGCCAGCAGGTCTTCCAGCGCGCGCAGCTTGTGATCCTCGAGATAGCGGGCCAGCTGATCGGGTGGCAACACCTCCAGCGACGCACCCAGCGCGTCCATCGCCCGGTCGAGCATGCGATGGCCGAGCTCGATGGCGTCTTCGTGCTGGAGGCGCTTGAGGAAGTGCCGGATCGCTGTGCGCGCCTTTGCACTGACGACCCACTCCAGCCATTGCGTGCTCGGCACGGCGGATGGCGCGGTGATGATCTCGACCGATTGTCCGCTGCTCAAGCGCGTGCGCAGCGGCGCCAGCTTCTTGTCCACGCGCGCGGCGACGGCATGGCTGCCCACGTCAGTATGCACGGCGTAGGCGAAATCGAGGGCTGTGGCATTGCGCGGCAAGGCAAGGATCTGGCCGCGCGGAGTGAACAGGTAGACCTCGTCGGGGAAAAGGTCGACCTTGACGCTTTCGATGAATTCCAGCGAAGAAGGCGTGCGATTCTGTTCGTCGACGAGACCGGAAACCCATTCCCGCGCCCTGCTCTGCGCGCTGTTGGCCGGGCCCGAGTCGTTCTTGTAGGCCCAATGCGCAGCGACGCCGCGGTCGGCAACTGCGTCCATGTCCTCGGTGCGAATCTGTATCTCGATGGGTTCGCTGAACGGCCCGAACAGGACGGTGTGCAGCGACTGGTAGCCATTCGCCTTGGGGATCGCGATGAAATCGCGGAAGCGGCCATCGAGCGGCTTGAACAACGAATGTACGGCACCGAGCGTCACGTAACACTGGGTGACCGAATCGACGACGACTCGGAACCCGAAGACATCCATGACCTGGGCGAAGGATTTCTGCTCGTTCCGCATCTTGCGGTAGATGCTGTACGGAGACTTGATCCGGCTGATCGTCCGATGCGCGATGTTCTCGGCGTCCAGGCGCGCATCAAGCGCGGCCTCGATCTTGGCCATGGCTTCGCGGCGGTTGCCCAGCGCCGTTCGAATCCGCGAGGCGATGACGCGATGACGATCCGGGTGCATGGCGCGAAAGCCGAGATCCTGCAGCTCGGACTTGAACCGGTTCATGCCGAGGCGCTGGGCAATCGGCGCGTAGATCTCCAGTGTCTCGAGCGCAATGCGCCGACGCGAAGCCGGCTCCATCGAGCCCAGCGTGCGCATGTTGTGCAGGCGATCGGCCAGCTTGATCAGGATGACGCGAAGATCGCGGGCCATGGCCAGCAGCATCTTGCGAAAACTTTCCGCTGCGGCTTCCTGGCGGCTCTTGAAGTGCAGCTGATCGAGCTTGGTGACGCCATCGACCAGTTCGCTGACCGTACTGCCGAACTCGCCGGTCAGCTCTTCGGCGCTGAGGTGGGTGTCTTCGAGCGTGTCGTGCAGGATCGCAGCGATGATCGTCTCTGCGTCCATGCCGAGATCGGCCAGAATGCTGGCCACGGCTACAGGGTGGGTAATGTAGGGCTCGCCGCTCTTGCGGGTCTGTCCCTCATGAGCCAGTGCGCCCACTTCGTAGGCACGGCGCACTCGCGCGATCTGGTCCTCGGGCAGATAGACAGCGAGCTTGTCTTCCAGAGCAAGCAGGTATGGCGGCAAGCCACCGCGCCTGTCTGCTTGCGAATCTGCCGTCGCCTTCATAGCCACCTCAATGTCGCGTCGGTTCAGTCCGCCGCGTGATGGCCGGTACGGCAGCCGGGCAGGATCAAATTAAAGATCGTCGCCGGCTTTGCCCAGATCATCGTCCACTTCAGCCGCCGCCCATTCCAGCGCCTCGCGCTCGGCCCGTTCACGGGTCTGGCGATCGATTTCGTCGATCATGGCCTGGTCAACCTTGCGTGCCGCGATTTCGCGAAGCGACACCACGGTCGGCTTGTCATTCAGTGCATCCACCGTGGGATCGGCTCCCTTGGCCAACTGACGCGCGCGCTTGGTCGCCATCAACACGAGTTCAAATCGGTTGTCCACGACCGAAAGACAATCTTCTACGGTAATACGCGCCATCAGTGACTAGCCTCTTGAGGAATCGATACAGCATCGGTTTGGCGGCTATTGTAGCGGGCCGGAATTGTGCAGTGCAAACAAGACCCGTCCCATGGCCCGTTCTGGCAGAGACTTGAGTCGCTGGCGGTTCACCCCATCTGGCATATCTTGTGTCATCCCCAGCCATTCAGGATCCCTGCAAGATGCAGTCGCGTGTCGGCTTGCCACTTCGTCGCACCAGTCTGGTCCTGGCCAGCCTGCTGGCCGTGGCTGGCTGCGCAATGAGCCCGCCGCGAACGGACGATCCGTGGGAAAAGGTCAATCGAAAGGTCTACCGATTCAATGACAAGGTCGATCGGGCCGTCATCCGGCCCACGGCGAAGGCCTATCGTACGGTCACAACCCCGGGATTGCGTCGCGCCCTGAGCAATTTTTTCGCCAATGTGCGCATGCCGATCACGATCGCCAACGACATGCTGCAAGGGGATATCAAGGACGCCTTGCGCGGAACCGGCCGAATGGTCATCAATTCGACCGTTGGCCTGCTCGGTTTTTTCGATCCGGCCACCCGAATGAAGATCCCCGCCCAGGAGACCGATTTTGCCGCGACACTGGCCCAATGGGGCGTCGGTGAGGGCCCTTACATCGTGCTGCCGCTGATGGGCTCGACCAGTTTGCGTGATGTCTGGCGCTTTCCTGTCGACGGCTATTTCTTCGACCCCATGACGAACTACGTGCAAAACAGGAACCAGCCCCTCGGCCAGGAACACTGGCCGCAGCTCCTTTACCTGATCACGCTCAGGGCCAGAGCGCTGGATGCCGAGGCGCTGACCGACGGGATTTATGACCCCTATGTGTTTTACCGGGATGCCTACCGCCAGCGACGCCTCTATCTGAATTACGACGGCCAGCCGCCACTCGATGCGATCCAGCAGATGCAGGGAATTGAGGAAGAGGATTTCGAATCCCTGCTCGAGCAGCAACGTGAATACGAGAAATCGCAGAACGACAACAACAATTCACCGTAGAGCTCCGTCGCGCGGGAGAAGCTCCGCTCAACCCGATGGCGTCGGCGCCGCATCCAGCAGGCTTTCGACATCGCTGAGTCGCGCAAGCGCCCGCAGTTGATCGGAAATTCCGCTGTAGTGAACGCCCTTGCCCTGCTTGCGCGCACGCCCGGCCCAGGCGATCAGAACGGCCAGGGTCACGCTGTCCGCGGTGGTCAGCGCGCTCACATCCACTTCCATCCCGGGGCCATCACCACTCAACAACAAGCCCAGCTCGAAGACTTCGGCGGCGTTCTCGACATCGATGCGTCCGCTGATGCGCGCCCGACCCGGCCCTGCAGACTCAAGAGAAAAACCCGCGCTCACGGGCTGCTGGCCGGTTTTTCCATGCTCTCCAGAGCACTGGCACCCTGGGTTTCCAGCCGAGCTATCAGCGCATCAAGGCTGCTTCCCTGGATCTCGGCATCGACCTGATTGCGATAGTTCGTGATGTAGGAAATACCCTCGATGATGACGTCATAGGCTTTCCATTGATCGTCGGCGGTCCTGCGGAACGCGTAGTCCACCGAAACGGTCTTGCCGTCGGCCAGGACCACCTCGGTTCGCACGATTGAACGCTTGTCGTTGAGCTCGCCCTTGAACGGCTGCACGCGGACGTTTCCACGCGTGTAGTTGAGCAGCCCTTCGGCATAGCGATTGGCGATGGAGCTGTAAAAGGCCCTGGCGAACCGGGATCGCTGCTCGGGCGAGGCCGCGCGCGCGTGGCGGCCGAGCACCAGCAGCGAGGCGTAGTCGATGTCGAAATGCGGCAGCAGGATCGCATCGATTTCACGGACCAGGCGATCATGATCGTTCTTCAGTTCTTCGCGCCGCGATCCGATCGCGCTGGCGAGATCGTCGGCGATCCGCTGCACGACCATCTCCGGCGAAAGCGCCTCGGCCCGAAGGGTCGTGGCCGCAGCCAGCGCTGCCACCAGCGCGAACAGCCACACCATGGATCGCTGCATGTCCTGCCCTCCTAGGGGTCTTCGGCGGGTACTTTGGCGGAAGCCGGTTCGGCGTCGACAGACTCGGCGTCGGATTCGGGCTTGTCGCCACTGACCAGAAACTTGCCAATCAGGTCCTCAAGTTGCATCGAGGACTGGGTCAGGATGACTTCATCCCCATCGGCGAACATGATCGGCGAGCCTCCCGGCTGGATGCCAACGTACTGGTCTCCGAGTAAACCACTGGTGAATATCGCTGCCGCCGAATCGTCAGGAAGCTCCCGGTAACGGCTGTCGATGGCCAGCAGGACCACGGCTTCGAGTGTTTGCTGGTCCAGTTCGATCGATCGCACAGAACCAATGCGGACTCCGGCCAGTTTCACCGGAGCGCGCAGCTTGAGCTGGCCGATATTGCCGAAGCGTGCCTTCAACAGGTAGCTGTCGCCCTGGCTGTAGTTGGCCACCGATGTTGTCTGCATGGCCAGATAGGCGAGCGCGGCGAAGCCGAGAACGATGAACAGGCCGGTGCCGATATGGAAGGATTGTCTGTGCTGGCTCATGGTCGGGTCCGGTCACATCAGGAAAGCGGTCATCACGAAATCGAGGGCTAGCACGATGATCGAGGAGGAAACCACCGTGCGGGTGGTGGCGTAGGCCACGCCTTCACTGGTCGGCGCAGTCGTATAGCCCTGGAAAGTGGCCGTCAGTGCAACCACGGCGCCAAACGCCGTGCTTTTCCACAGGCCGTTGGCGAAATCCTTCCAGACATCGACATTGGCGGTCATGTTGCCCCAGAACGTGCCGTTGTCGAGTCCCAGCCAACTGACCCCGACCAGTTGGGCACCGAGAATGCCGAGTGCGCTGAAGATGCAGGCAAGCAGCGGCATGGCGACGATTCCGGCCATGAACCGCGGCGCCACGACATAGGACATCGGATCGACCGCCATCATTTCCATCGCCGAGAGCTGGTCGGTAGCGCGCATCAATCCGATCTCGGCCGTCATCGAGGTACCTGCCCGCCCGGCAAACAGCAGGGCGGTAACCACCGGACCCAGCTCGCGAAACAGCGAAAGCGCGACGACCGTGCCCAGCGCGGCTGTGCCGCCGAACTTGGCCAGGGTGTAGTAAAGCTGCAGAGCCAGCACCATGCCGACGAACAGCCCGCAGGTCATGATGATGATCAGGCTCATCGCGCCGACGAACCAGATCTGGCGCAAGGTTTCGCGCAGATGACGCAGGCTGCCAGGGATCGCCGCCAGAATGGCCAGCAGAAACAGTCCCGCCTCTCCGACCTCGGCCAGTGCGCTCGCGACAGGGCCCGGTTTGCGGTTCGGGTTCATGCCGGGGATTCCGGAAAGCCGAGATCGGCGGCGTAATCGCCAGCCGGATACTGGAACGGCACCGGGCCATCGGCCGCGCCGCCAAAGAATTGTCGCGTCCAGGGCGAGTCGCCTTCGGCCAGTTCCTGCGGACTGCCGTGGGCGATCAGCTTTCCATCGGCGATGAGACAGACGTGATCGACGGAGCGGCGCACTGCGGCAAACTCGTGCGCGACAAGAATGCTGGTGATGCCCAACGTGTCATTGACGACCCTGATGAGCTTGAGTATCTGATTGAGCGCCACCGGATCGAGGCCGACAAACGGCTCGTCATAGATCATCAGGTCAGGGTCACGAATCATCGCCCTGGCCAGCGCGACCCGTCTGGCCATGCCGCCGGAGAGCTCCGCCGGCATCAACTCGGCCGCACCGCGCAAGCCGACCGCCTGCAAGCGCATCAGGACGATATTGCGCACCAGCGCTTCGGGCAAGCGCAAATGCTGACGCAGCGGAAACGCGACGTTCTCGAATACATTGAAGTCGGTCAGCAGGGCCGAATTCTGGAACAGGTATCCGATCCTCTCGCGAAGCTTGAACAGGGCCTTTCGCGACAGGTCCGGAACATTCTTGCCGTCCACGCGAATCTCGCCCGCGTCGGCAGCCAGCTGGCCGGTGATATGGCGCAGCAGGGTCGTCTTGCCGGTACCGCTCGGACCCATGATGGCGGTGATCTTGCCGCGCGGGATATCAAGGTCGATGCGGTCGAAGATCCGTTTGCCGTTGAGCGCCGTGCGCAGACCGCGAATCTGCACGTGGGCGGTGGCTTGTGCGCCTTCAGACTCGGTCATGAGTGCTCGAAACAGTGCGTGCCGTGGGCTTGAATCGGGAACGGAACAGCCGGCTGTCGAATCACATGGCATCGATTCCGGTCTGTCGCCGAACCATAGCCGATCCCGGAGGCGCGTCAACTGTCGCTGCTGAATTCTGCTCAGGCAGGCTTCAGCAGATCATCGAGCAGGCTGACCTGGCGCTTGAGCTGGGCGTCCCGGCGCAGGCGACGCGCGCAGAAGATGGCGCGCAGGTCGGCAATGGCAGTGGCGAAATCATCGTTGACGACGATGTAGTCGAATTCCGGCGCGCGCGCGATCTCGATGCGCGAGTCGGCAATGCGCCGGGCGATCTGTTCGGCACTGTCGGAGGCGCGGGTACGCAATCTGCGCTCCAGTTCGACGCGCGAGGGCGGCAGGATGAAAATGCTCAGCGTCTCCGGCCACTGCTCTCGTACCTGCCGGGCTCCCTGCCAGTCGATCTCGAGGAGCACATCACGATTCGCCGCAAGCAGCGGCTCGACTGCCGTGCGCGCCGTGCCCTTGTAGTCGCCGTGCACGTTGGCGTACTCGAAGAACGCGCCATCCGCGGCCATGTGCTCGAAGATCTCTCGCGAGACGAAATGATAGTGCTGGCCATCGACCTCGTTGGCGCGCGGCATTCGCGAGGTATAGGAGACGGAAAGCGAAATTTCCGGTTCGCGCTCAAGCAGCGCCTTGACCAGGCTTGTCTTGCCGGCGCCGGACGGGGCCGCGATGATGTAAAGGGTGCCTGACACGACTACTCCAGATTCTGCACTTGCTCGCGCATCTGTTCGATCAGGACCTTGAGCTCCACCGCCGCCTTGGTCGTGCGCGGATCGGCCGCCTTCGAGCCCAGCGTGTTCGCCTCGCGATTGAACTCCTGCATCAGAAAATCGAGCCGGCGACCCACCGCCTCGCTGGTGTCCAGGCTTTGCCGGGCCTCGGCAATATGCGAGGCCAGGCGGTCCAGTTCCTCATCGACATCCATGCGCTGCAGCTGCAGGACAATCTCCTGCTCGATTCGACCGGGATCCACGGGCTGCTTGATTTCGGCCAGGCGCTGATCGAGCCGGGCGCGCGCCGCCTTGCGCACTTCCGGCAAGTGTTCGCGCACGGAGGAGACAATCTCCTCGATTCCCTTCAGGCGATCGTTCAGGAATCCGGCCAGGCGCTCGCCCTCCCTTTCCCTGGCCGCGATGAAGGCTGCCAGCGCCTGCTCGAGCAGGTTCGCGGCCGCGGCATGCAGACCTTCGGTGTCGGCCGATGGCTCGCACAGGACACCGGGCCAGTTGAGCAGGCTGGTGAAGTCGACGTTCATGGCGGGGAAACGGCTGCCGAGTACCCTGGCCTTCTCAGCGAGCCGATCAAGCAGGGCCTCGTCGAGATCCAGCGATGCGCTCCGCGTTGCAGCGGATTTCAGCCGAATGTTGACATCGACCTTGCCGCGGGAAAGGCGCGCCGTGAGTGTTTCCCTCAACTGGGGCTCGAAACTGCGCAAGTCGTCAGGCAAACGCGGGCTCAACTCCAGATAGCGGTGGTTGACCGAGCGCAACTCGATACTGAGATTGCCAAACTCTGTCTCGCTTTCTGCGCCGGCGAAAGCCGTCATGCTGCGAATCATGGTGCCGATCCATCGGTGACTTGGCCGGCAATGGTAAACTGCGCGGCCGGATTGCCAAAGCCTGAAGCCCCCATGTCATTGCAGCGCCCCAGCGGCCGCGCGCCCGATCAACTGCGCCCGATCTCGATTGAACGAAGCTTTACCCGCCATGCCGAGGGGTCCGTCCTGATCTCGTTTGGCGATACGCGCGTGCTGTGCACGGCCAGCGTGGAGGAGAAAGTCCCCGGTTTCCTGCGCGGCAAGGGCGAAGGATGGTTGACCGCCGAATACGGCATGCTGCCGCGCTCCACCCACGATCGCATGCAACGCGAGGCCGCGCGCGGCGGACAGGGCGGCCGGACCATGGAAATCCAGCGTCTGATCGGTCGCAGCTTGCGCGCCTGTGTCGATCGCGCAGCCCTGGGCGAACGCACGATCACGCTCGATTGCGATGTACTGCAGGCCGATGGCGGAACCCGTACCGCCGCCATCACCGGCGCTTACGTGGCCCTGGTCGACGCCATCAGCAATCTGAAACGACGCGGGCTGATCAAGCGCGACCCGGTGGTGGGTGCCGTTGCAGCCATCTCCGTCGGAGTCTGGAACGGCGTACCGGTGCTCGATCTGGACTATGCCGAAGACTCCTCCTGCGACACCGACATGAACGTGGTCATGAACGACGGCGGCGGCTTCATCGAGATCCAGGGCACGGCCGAAGGCCATGCCTTCCGCCGCGAGGAACTGGATGCCCTGCTGGCCCTGGCCGGCAAGGGTGTTGCCGAACTCTGCGACTTCCAGCGCAACGCGCTGGCATCATGAGACTGGTCCTGGCCAGCGGCAACGCTGGCAAGCTCGTCGAAATGCGCGGGATTCTCGAAGGCATGGCCATCGAATTGGTGGCCCAGGGTGAACTCGGCGTCTCCGACGTCGAGGAAACCGGCGCGACCTTCGTCGAGAACGCGATCCTCAAGGCACGACACGCGGCCCGGCTCACGGGTCTGCCCGCACTGGGCGACGATTCGGGAATCTGTGTCGATGCGCTGGATGGTGCGCCTGGCCTGCTTTCGGCCCGCTATGCCGGAGAGCATGGCAACAGCGGTGCCAACATTGACAAGCTGCTGGACGCGCTGAGGAATGTCCCTGAGGAATCCCGCGGCGCCCACTTCTTTTGCGTGATCGTATTGTTGCGCCATGCCGACGACCCGGCTCCACTGATTGCCGAAGGGCGCTGGCACGGTCGAGTCCTGAACGCGGCCCGCGGCACTGCCGGGTTCGGCTACGATCCGATCTTCCTTGACCCGCAACGCAATGCCAGCGCTGCAGAGCTGGATCCGGCCGAGAAAAATCGCATCAGTCACCGTGGCCAGGCCCTGGCCCGCTTGCGTGAATTGCTGCAATCGGCAAGCTGACGCCGGTCGGGTCAGGCAGGCATGTCAATGTCTTCGGAAAACGCCGCCAGACATTCCAGCATCGTGTTGTCGTGGATATCGAGCACCTTGCGCAGGTTGGCCTGGTAGCCACCGGCCAGATTCCACGCTACAGGCAATGCCATTTGCCTGCAGAGCGTGAAGACGCGCCGATCACGCTCGCGCAACTGCGCCGTACTCAGCCAGCCGCCAAGCGGATCGTCGACATGCGGATCGGCCCCGGCCTGGTACAGCAACACGCCACATCTCGAAAACTTCTGCATGATTGCCGGAATCTCGTCGAGAAATCGTTCTGCCTGTTCAACCTGATCCCACCACGCGCCTGCCGAATAGTGCTCGACCCAGTGCAGACCCAGCTCGCGAATGATGCCCGTCGTGCCATTGCCGTAGTGCTGGTCGAAATCCAGGATCCCGACCCGCAGTGATGTCTGCTCGCTGCGCAGCACGGCCGCTGTGACCATGAGCCCGTTGAACGTGCAAAACCCGCCACCGCTGGCGTAGCCGGCGTGGTGGAAGCCGGCGACCGGGGCGACAGCGCAGCCCTCGGCCATGGCCACGCGTGCCGCACCGAGCATCGCGCCACTGGTCCAGGGCAAGCTGGCCGCCACTTCGGGCAGATGATTGCCGAATCCGTTGGCCCGTTTCAGAGAGAGCACGCCGCGCACATAATCCGGATCGTGCACCAGGCTCAGCTCGTCGATTGTCACCGGTTCGGGTTCGAGCACGTCCAGAGGCGGGAACCGCCGCCGCCAGGAAGCCAATACTTCGCGCGGCTTTCGCGCACTCGGCGAGAACGACTGTGCGTCAGCAACGATCCGTTCGGAGTAGATCACTTTCATCGGTGTTCCGGTCCTGTCGCCCTGGATGGCTCTCCCGCGCATCCTGCTCCGCTGCGCTCGCACTGCCTGAGATCGGTCATGAACAAGTTCCGGCCGGCGGCGAGCAAGAGCCTACAATGGTCGACATGGCCATGAACGTTCCACCCTTGTCGCTCTACATCCACATTCCCTGGTGCGTGAAGAAGTGCCCCTACTGCGATTTCAACTCGCATGCGCAGGTGGGCGGGATTCCGCAGCAGGCTTACGTGTCCGCCCTGCTGGCGGATCTGGACCGTGACCTCGCCGACTTCGGCGGGGCCCTGGCCGGTCGTGCGCTGCGCAGCGTGTTTTTCGGCGGCGGCACGCCCAGCCTGTTTTCGCCGGATTCGATCGTCAGGATCCTCGATGGCGTTGGCCATCGGCTGGCCTGCGGCGCGAATATGGAGGTCACTCTCGAAACCAACCCGGGCACGGTCGAGTACGGACGTTTCGATGGCTATTTGCGTGCCGGCATCAATCGGATCAGCTTGGGCGTACAGAGTTTCGATGACGAGAAGCTGCGCCGCCTGGGCCGCATCCATTCGGCCAGCGATGCGTCGCGCGTCGTAGCCGAAGCGCGCGATGCCGGATTCGACAACTTCAATATCGATCTCATGTACGCCTTGCCCGGCCAGGACCTGGCCGGCGCAGTGCGCGATGTCGAGTGCGCGATCGCGCTGGCACCGACCCATGTCTCGCACTATCAGCTGACCATTGAGCCGAATACGGTCTTTGCCTCAAGACCGCCGGTACTGCCGGACAGCGACGCGGCCTGGGACATGCAGGAGCGCTGCCAGCAACGGCTGGCCGATGCGGGTTACGCGCAGTACGAGATTTCGGCCTATGCACGACCGGGAAAGCGCTCCGCGCACAATCTCAACTACTGGCAGTTTGGCGACTACCTCGGCATCGGCGCCGGCGCCCACGGCAAGCTCAGCGACGCGGCGACTGGCACGATCCACCGTCGTGCCAAGCAGCGTACGCCACGCGCCTATCTCGAACATGCCGGCGCGAGACGCGGCATCGCCAGCGACGTGGCGCTGGCCGCGGTCGACCTGCCCTTCGAATACATGATGAACGCGCTGCGCCTGGTCGACGGCGTGCCATCAACGGATTTCGAGAAATTCACCGGGCTTGGATTCGAAGTGATCGCCCCGATAATCGAGGAGGCACGAACCCGAGGCTGGATCACTCCGGATGCGGATTTCCTGCGCACCACGACCGAGGGTCAACGCCTCCTGAACGACGTGATCGCACTGTTTCTGCCCGAGCCGACCGACAAGACCAGGAAACAGCATGCTTGACGCCGTGACTCTGCATTGCCCGTATTGTGGCGAAAGTTTCGAGAGTTCGGTCGACAGCTCGGCGGGCAGTCAGGCCTATGTCGAGGACTGTGCGATCTGCTGCCGCCCGATCGAGGTTCGGATCAGCGTCGACGAATCCGGCGACTTGACCGATGTACGCACGAACACGGATCGTGACTGACAACCGGTGGCACTCGCGCTGGCGTCGAGGCGCTGTCCTGCCACAACACTGCCCATTCATCCCCAGGAATCAACTCCATGAAATTTGCCGGCACTGATCGCTACGTCGCCACCGATGAACTCAAGCTCGCGGTCAATGCGGCGATCACGCTCGAGCGCCCGTTGCTGATCAAGGGCGAACCCGGCACCGGCAAGACCCTGCTGGCCGAAGAGGTGGCCCGCGCCATCGAAGCGCCGCTGTTCACCTGGCATGTGAAATCGACGACCAAGGCCCAGCAGGGGCTCTACGAATACGATGCGGTCAGCCGTCTGCGCGATTCCCAGCTCGGCGATCCGCGTGTGCAGGACGTGGGCAACTACATCAAGCGCGGCAAGATGTGGGAGGCTTTCGAGTCGGATCGGCGCGCCGTATTGCTGATCGATGAAATCGACAAGGCCGATATCGAGTTCCCGAACGATCTCCTGCTCGAACTCGATCGCATGGAATTCCATGTCTACGAAACCGGCGAAACGGTGCGCGCGCGTCAGCGACCGATCATTGTCATCACCTCGAACAATGAGAAGGAACTGCCCGACGCTTTCCTGCGTCGCTGCTTCTTCCACTACATCGCGTTTCCGGACCGGGCCACGCTTGAAGACATCGTCGCCGTTCACTATCCGAATATTGCCCAGGATCTGGTTTCGCGCGCGCTCGAGATGTTCTTCGAGCTGCGCGAGATTCCGGGCCTCAAGAAGAAGCCCTCGACTTCGGAACTGATCGACTGGCTCAGGCTGCTGCTGGCCGACCAGATTCCGGTGTCCGCGCTGCGCGAACGCGATGTGGCCAAGGCCATCCCGCCGTTGTACGGCGCCCTGATCAAGAACGAGCAGGATGTACAGCTGCTGGAACGGCTGGCCTTCATGCATCGACGCCAGAATCGCGGTTGATCGGCCCGAGTCATGCTGATCGGATTCTTCGAAGCGCTGCGTTCGGCCCGCGTGCCGGTCACTCTGCGCGAGTGGCTGGACTTCATGGCCGCGCTCGAGGCCGACTTCGCCTTTGCCGACCATGACGCCTTGCACGCGCTGGCGCGCACGATCCTGGTCAAGGACGAGCGCCACTACGATCGTTTCGATCGTGCATTCGGACAGTACCTGGGCGGCATTGAATCGATTGGCCCGGAACAACTGGCGGCAATCCCGGACGAATGGCTGCGCCAGAGCATGCAGCGCCTGCTCAGCGACGAGGAAAAGGCGAAGATCGAAGCGCTCGGCGGTCTGGACAAGCTCATGGAAGAATTCCGCAAGCGCCTCGAAGAACAGAAGGAGCGTCACTCCGGCGGCAACCGCTGGATCGGTACGGGCGGCACCAGCCCGTTCGGTGCGGGTGGATTCCATCCGGGCGGGATCCGTGTCGGCAGCAAGGGCGGCGGTCGCATGGCGGCCAAGGTCTGGGACCAGCGCGTCTATAGGAACCTCGACAGTGATGCCGAACTGGGGCCGCGCAATCTGAAGATAGCGCTGCGCCGCTTGCGCCGCTTCGCACGCGAGGGCGCGGCCGAGGAACTCGATCTCGACAGCACGATCTCGGCAACGGCACGCGAAGGCGGCATGCTGGATATCCGCATGCGCCCGGAACGACACAACGCGGTCAAGGTCCTGCTGTTCCTCGATGTCGGCGGTTCGATGGATGAACACGTCTACGCCTGCGAGTCATTGTTCGGCGCGGCCAAGTCGGAATTCAAGCGGCTGGAACATTTCTATTTCCACAACTTTCTGTACGACCATGTCTGGCGCGACAACCTGCGCCGCAGCAATGAAGCCACGCCGACCACCGAGGTACTGCGTCGCTACAACCCCGACCACAAGGTCGTCTTCGTCGGCGATGCCGCGATGGGGCCGTACGAGATCACCCATGAAGGCGGCAGCGTCGAGTACTGGAACGAGGAACCGGGTTCGGTCTGGTTCAATCGCCTCAAGGAACGCTTCCGCAAGGTCGTCTGGATCAACCCGACGCCCATCGAGCGTTGGCGCTACACCCCCTCGACGGACTTCGTCCGCGAGCTGGTCGAGGACAGGATGTATCCGCTGACGCCACACGGTCTAGCCGACGCGATGCGCTATCTGGGGCGGTAGGAGCCGGGAGTGGGGAACGGGGAATAGGGAATAGGGAATAGGGAATAGGGAATAGGGAATAGGGAATAGGGAATAGGGATTGGGGATTGGGGATTGGGGATTGGGTTGTATCGCTTCTGGCGGTACAGCGAATTATTCTCCACAAGAGGTGGCGCCCGACTGCTCCGGGAAACAGTCTTCCCTGGCTAGCGGCGCGCCTTGCGCCGCCCAATCCCCAATCCCCAATCCCTATCCCCCACTCCCGCCTTCCCATCAGGTACACTGCGCGCCACCACAGGTGCCCGATTTCTGATCGGGTGAAACGGGAAGCCGGTCCGCGATTCGTCGCAATTCCGGCGCTGCCCCCGCAACGGTAGGCAAGACAAACCTGATCGATTGACCACTGTGCAACGCACGGGAAGGTGATCAGGCCGATGCGATCCGCATCGCTTGCAAGCCCGGAGACCGGCCTGAGGCAGACGTCTGATGACGTCTTCAGTTCCAGGCGTTGCGGCGGGCAACGGACGGGCATGAGTGGCTCCGTCCACGCGCGCTTGTTTCTCCGTGGCAACCCCTGGTTTTTCGCGGGTGTGCGTCCGGAGAATCCATCATGTACCGTAATTTCCTGTTTTCGATCAGCCTTCTTGCCGCGCTTGGCGGCACCGCCCGTGCAGACGATCCCATCCTGCAGCCGGATGTCATCGTCACGGCCACGCGCTTCGCACAAACCATTGACGACACCCTGGCCGATGTCAGCGTCATCACGCGTGAAGACATCGAGATCAGCGGCACGCGCGACATCAGCGACCTGCTGCGCTTGCAGGCCGGTGTCGACGTGGCCCGCACCGGCGGTGCCGGAGGCCAGACTTCGGTGTTCCTGCGCGGCACCAACAACAACAATGTGCTCGTGCTGGTCGACGGCGTTCGTGCGGCTTCGCTGAGTACGGGCGCATTCACCTGGGAGACCCTGCCGCTGGCCTCGATCGAACGCATCGAGATCGTGCGCGGTCCGCGTGCAAGCTACTGGGGCTCGGATGCGATTGGTGGTGTCATACAGATCTTCACGCGAAAACTCGATGGCCCGCGCATCGCCGTGGGCTATGGCAGCTATGAAGATGCCAAGGCCGATGTCGGCATCGGCCAGCGCTTTGACCAGGGCGGATACAGTGTCCAGATCGGCGCTCGGAGCGTCGGAGGATTTCCGAGCCAGAACGAAAACGGCTTCGGGTACGAGGACAAGGACCACGGCCTGAGCAACCAGCATCTGGGTGCACGCGCCGACTACACCTGGGGCGAGCAGACGCTTGCCGGTGTTTTCGTGCGCAGCCAGGGCTCGGCCGAATTCGCAGGTGGCGAATCGAATTTCACCGAGCAGGTGTTCAATGGCTCGGTCTCCGGCCACATCACGTCAGCCTGGCAACACCGGCTGAATCTGGGCTATGACTTCGAGCAATATCAGACGCCCGCCTATTTTTCGCAGTTCGAAACGCGGCGGGATTCCCTGGGCTGGCAGAACGAGATTGCCCTGGCCAGGTCCCAGCGCCTGATTCTCGGCATCGACTACGTCAACGAGCAGGGCGAGAACCTCGATACCTTCAGCAATTCGCCGGTATACGACGAAAGCCGCAACAACACCGGTCTGTATGCAGGGTGGCATGCAGGGACTGAGCGACTGGACAGCGAGGTCGCCGTCCGCTTCGACGATAACAGCCTGTTCGGTACCCACTGGACAGGTTCGGCCGCGGCAGGCTGGCGCTTCGGGGACAATGCGCGTGGTTATGCGAGCTACGGAGAAGGCTTTCGCGGCCCGACCCTGAACGAACAGTATTCGCCTGGCTTCGGGGGTCTGTACGCGGGCAATCCGGACCTGCAGCCGGAAGAGTCGCGCAGTGCGGAGATCGGCCTGGAGTTTTCGCCCGCTACCGGGCAACAGATCAAGGTCAACGCCTACTCGACCCGGATCACCAACCTGATCAGCTTCACCGGCGTGGATTTTCAGGCCGAGAACATCGCCAAGGCACGCATCGACGGCGTCGAGCTGGCCTACGAAAAGCAGGCTGGATCGTGGCAGATGAATCTGGCCTACACCTGGCAGGATCCGCGCAACGAGGACAGCGGAACACCCCTGCTTCGGCGCCCGGAACAAAAGTTTGCAGGTTCGCTGGACCGCGTTTTCGGCGAATCGGGGAGGTTCGGCATCGAGCTGTTTCATTCCGGCGAACGTCAGGACGTGGCCGGCATCAAGTTGCAGCCCTATACCCTCGTCAACCTGCGCGGAAGCTGGGATTTTTCGCCGCAATGGTCCGTGGTCGCCCGTGCCGAGAACATCGGAAACGTCGACTACGAACTGGCCTACGGGTACAACACGCCAGGCAGATCGATCCTGCTCGAGGTGGTCTGGTCAGGCGACTGATCGGCGCCGACAGCGAGGCATCCGGCCTCGCATCTGTCACACGCCCCCGCTCCATGCCAGAATGCTGGCTGGAGCGCGTGGGGAAAGGCTGTGAGCAACGCTGCAAGTGGATCGGCCGGAAAAGCTGAGAACAAGGTCAAACTGGTGAGACTTGCCGAGCGCGCGTTTCCCAGACGCGTGCGTTTCCTGCTGGACGGACTGCAGGAACGCACCGCGTACTTCGAGGGTGCGCTGGGCCAGCTGTTCGATGAAGTCGAGCAACGCCTGTTCAAGCAGGCCGACTGTGCTCGCAGCAACGAACAACAGGCGCGATTCTTCGAGGCGATCCGCGAGATCAAGCGCGGCAAATCGGACATGCTGCCGAGATTCCTCGTCCATCTCGAATCAAGCCTGGCGACGATCGACAAGGAGCCCTCCGACACCGAGCAGGCGCCCGGGCGGGCCAACCGCAACCAGACCAAGCTTGAGCTGGTCGACTCTCGCGACCTCGAGATTTCCCTGGCCATCCAGGATATCGGCAACAAGACCGAAATCCGGCACACCTCTGCCCTGCACTTGCTCGGGCACCGGCTCGGCGTCATTGCCGGTCGCGCGGCTTTCGAATCGAGCGACATGCCGCTGGGCCCGATGGCCCTGGCCAGGGCCCTCGAATATGCGCTGTGCGAACTCGATCTCGAGCAGGAAGACCGCATCAACGTGTTCCATGATTTCGACAGCGTGGTCATGGGCACGATCGGACAGTTCTACGAGAACCTGAATCGCTATCTTGCAGAACAGGGCGTGTTGCCGAACCTGCAATTCCAGGGGCACAAGGGTCCCGCGCAGAAAACGGGCGGCGGCAAGGCTCCGGCAGCGGATGCGGAGCAGGCACCGGGTGGCGAAGAAGGTACGGCGGCAGAGTCGCCTTCCGGCGGCCAGCCCCAGCCCGGCCAACGCTACGCCAGCAGCCCGCCGGCTCAAGGCCGGCCCGCTCCCGGTCAGCCCGGCCCGAGCCCGCGCAGACCTGCAGCGGCGCAGAGTTTCCCGGCCGACCCGTCCTCCTCACTCTCGGAGCAACCCGACTCCAATCTGTTCGCATCGCTGCGCGGACTGCTGGCCGAACGCAGGCGTTCGCTGGATGTCCAGCAACCAGCATCGCCATCCGGATACATGGCGACGCGCGAAGATCTGCAAAGTGTACTCGGGGCGCTGCAGTCCATCTCCGCCGAACCCATTCAGCAGAACGGAAAGACCGTGCCGCGGAGCATCGGCCACGTCAAGCAGGATCTGCTCAATGAATTGCGCGCCAAGAGTCCGGATGGCCAGACGCCCGTGCTGGCCGAAGAGGATTCCGACACGATCGATCTGGTCGGCATGCTGTTCGACTACATCGGCCAGAACCTTGCTTCGCATTCCGGCAGCCGCGAGCTGATCTCCAAACTGCAGGTGCCGGTGCTGCGCAGCGCGATCAGCGACAAGAACTTCTTCACCCAGCGCGATCATCCGGCACGACAGCTGCTGAACAACGTGGCTGAAGCCAGCGTGATGTGGATGGGTGACGAGGAGACCGATACCGGCCTTGTCGACACAATGACTTCGATGGTCGACCGGGTCTCGAAGGAATTCACCGGCGACATGACTCTGGTGGAATCGCTGCTGGATGACCTGGGCCGCTACATGTCCCAGATTACCCGCCGCGCCGAAATCACCGAACGCCGTCACATCGACGCCGCGAAAGGACGCGAGCGACTCGACCTTTCACGCGAACAGGCAAATTCCGCGATCGCCCGCCTGCTCAAGCGCGGCAAGCCGGCACCGATGGTACGCGCTGTCCTCGAGCAGGCATGGACCGACGTTCTGGCCCTGACCCTGCTGCGGCAAGGCGAGGACAGCCAGGCCTATCGCCGTTGCCTTGCCGTTGCCGACCAGCTGATGCAGATCGGCTCCGGCTCCGATGTCGCCAAGGTCGAGGACAAGGTCCGTGAGGAAGTGCGCAGTGGCCTGCTCCAGGTCGGCCTGCATAGCGACGAAGTCGAAGGTGTTGTAGCCAAGCTGTTTGATCCGGCTTCGGTCGAGAAGAAGTCCAGCCACACCGAACTGGCCCATGCGCTCAAGAACAAGGCGCGCCTCGGTGGAGAAGTGGCGACCGGCAAGGCCGGGGAAAAGGCAGCGGAGGGTGACGGTCCGCCCAAGCCGTTGACTGCCGAAGAAAAGGACATGGTCCAGCGAATCCGTACATTGCCATTTGGCACCTGGTTCGAGTTCGTCACCAACCAGCAGGGCAGCGTGGTGCGTCGCAAGCTGGCCTGGTTTTCGACCGTCACGGGCCGGTGCCTATTCGTCAACCAGCGTGGCGCACGTGCCGAGGAAAAGACCATCGAGCAGCTGGCCAGGGATCTGGTCCGGGGTCAGGTGCGCATACACAAGAACGAATCAGGCAGCCTCATTGACCGCGCCTGGAAAGCGATCATGGGCAAATTGCAGCAATTCACCGGGCAGCCGGGTCTACCTGCTTCAGCGTGAGGGTTACCAAAATGAACGAGCATAGACGCTCACCACGCAAGGCCGCTTTCGTGACCATTCCGGTCACGAACAAGATGACCGGCCAGACGATGGGGCGGATCGGCAATCTGTCCGCTGATGGCATGCTGATGGTGTGCGATCAGAAAGTCGCCGATGGCGCCCTGTTCCAATTCGGCTTCGAGCTGACCAATGGTCGCGGGCAACCCCAGACGATTGAAGTGGGGGCGCAGGAAATGTGGGAAGAACCCGCCAATGTTCCGGGTCAGTACTGGGCCGGATTCCATTTCATCGACATCTCCGACCGCGATCTCGAAGCGATCGAATCCTGGCTCGGCGATCTCGAGGACTAGCCGGCTGGAGAAATTTCGGCAAGGTTCGTGTCGCCACCGCGCGGGCCTGGCTGGGCGGACGGTGGCGACCTGTCAGGTGACCGGATTGCGCGGCGCATAGGCACGCAGGAACAAGTCGACGGTAGCCGAAACGTGCGCTTCGATTTCCGCTTCGGCAAACGGAGCGCCGGTGCATCCGCAAAGCTGACGCGCATGCAGCTCACCCTTGAGCAGGCAAAAGAACTGCGAGGAAGCGCGCGGAATATCGGGCACGACCAATTGGCCGGCCTCCACTTCACGTTCAAGAAAACTCGCGAATTCGCTTTGCAGGGTCTGCGGTCCTGCTTCCCAGAACATTTGTGCCAGCTTTTCGGATCCGCCAGCACCCGTGGTCAGCAAGCGGTGCAAGGCAATGGCCTCTTCACTGGTCACCAGGGCGAAGAACGCTCGCGCGATGGCCAGCAGCTGCTCGCGCAGCGGTCCGCGCACGTCGACGTCGAACAACTCGCCAGGCATCTGCTCGGCACATTTCGCCCTGACTGCTTCGGCGAACAGGCTTTCCTTGTCCGTGAAGTGGCTGTAGACGGTCAGCTTGGAGACACCGGCCAGAGCCGCGATCGTATCCATGCTGGTTCCGTCGAATCCGTGCACGGGAAACAGCTGCTTGGCAGCCTGCAGGATGGCAGCCCGCTTTTCGAGATCCTTGGGACGCCCCGGACCACAGGACTTGGCGGTGGATGCATTCATCGAAGAAATTACTGGACTCATCAGTTTTGCATGATTACTATACCACGCAGTACACGAACTGTCGCTGCCTGCGGGAATTGTAACCATGCACTCCACCGCTGTCGCCCGAACTGCCTGTGCCGCACTGCTGGCCGCCTTGCTGGCGGGCTGCAGCACACAGGCCGAAATCGCTGCCCCGCCCCGTATCGCACGCGTGGCCCAGGTCGAGGCCAACAGCGTTCAGGGTGTCGAGGTCTACCCGGGTGATGTGCATGCCCGCCACGAAAGCGGGCTGGGCTTTCGCGTGAGTGGCAAGATCAATGCGCGCAAGGTCGACGTCGGCGCCCACGTCAGGAACGGCCAGGTGCTGGCGACCATCGACCCGCGCGACCTGGAGCTGGCCCAGGCCAGCGCCCAGGCGACGCTGGCCTCGGCCGAGGCAGCCTACCAGCTGGCAAGATCCGAACATGATCGCTACAAGACCTTGAGCGACAAGCGTTTTGTCAGCCAGTTCGACCTCGAAGCCAAGACCAACGCGCTGGCAGCGGCGAAAGCCCATGTCACCGAGGCGCGCGCCGCGCTCGACACGGCCCGCAACCAGGCCAACTACGCCGAGCTGCGCGCCGACGCCGATGGTGTGATCACGGCAGTTTCGGCTGAGGCCGGGCAGGTCGTCGGTGCCGGCCAGGTCGTCATGACCCTGGCCCATGATGGCCCCAAGGAAGTCGAGATCAGCGTACCCGAGCAAGCCATCGCGCAGCTCGAGGTGGGTGCCGAAGCCGCCGTCGAGTTGTGGACCGAATCCGGCACGCTGCAGCAGGCTCGCGTGCGCGAGATTGCCCCGGACGCCGATTCGACGACGCGCACCTATCGCGTCCGCGTCGCCTTCGCAGAGGACGCCAGCGGCGCCCGCCTCGGCCAGACCGCACGCGTCTACTTCACTTCAGCCGGCAACGAACATCAGGTGCGCGTTCCCCTGAGCGCGCTCTACGAAAAGGATGGCGAGCCGGCGATCTGGCTGGTCGACCCGAACACAAGCAAGGTCCACCTCACCGCCGTGGAGTTGCAGAACTATGGCGAGAGCGGTGCCCTGATCAACAACGGCCTGGAATCGGAGAGCTGGATCGTGACCGCGGGCGTACACCGTCTGCGCGAGGGGGAGGTCATCAATCCGATCGACGATCTCAACCGCCGCGTCACCTTCTGATCTGGACGACATCCGCGCCGGCTCGAGAATCAACCGGTTCAACCCCTCTTCCTGTGCTGCTGGAGATCCTCCCTCTCCCCGCCAGCAGCACAGTGAAGAGGACTCACGCCTCCGCGAAGTCGGCATGCGCCGGGAGTATTCGCTCGAGGCCTGCAGGGGAATAGCCCGAGAGCGCAACGATGCCTTCATTCAATCTATCTTCGTGGGCGCTGCGCAACCAGGCACTGGTGCTCTATTCGATCATCCTGCTGGCGGTTGTCGGCATCTGGTCCTATCGCAGTCTCGGTCAGGCCGAGGATCCACCCTTCACCTTCAAGGTGATGGTCGTGCAAACCCAATGGCCCGGCGCCACGGCCAGGGAAGTCTCGGACAAGATCACCGAAACGCTGGAGAAAAAACTGCAGGAGATCCCCGATCTGGATTTCCTGCGCAGCTATTCGCGCCCGGGCGAATCGCAGATCTTCTTCGTGGTCAAGGATTCCATCGACCCGCATCGCGTGCCTGACGTCTGGTATCAGGTGCGCAAGAAGGTGAGTGACGTCCGCTATTCGTTGCCGAGCGACATCCGCGGACCGTTCTTCAACGACGAGTTCGGCGATACCTTCGGCAACATCTACGCCCTGACCGGCGAAGGATTCGACGACGCCGACCTGCGCGACTATGCCGAACGCATCAAGCTGGAGTTGTTGCGCGTTCCGAACGTGGCCAAGATCGAGCTCATTGGTCGCCAGGATCCCAAGATCTATGTCGAAGCGTCGAATGCGAAACTGGCCACGCTTGGCGTCACCTTTCTCGAATTGCAGCAGACGCTTGCGGCGCAGAACGCCGTAGTCGCGGGCGGCAGCTTCGAAACCGAGACGGACCGGATCTATCTGCGCACGACCGGCGCACTGGATTCCATCGAGGCCATTCGCGAACTGAGCATTCGCGGCAACAACGGACGTCTGTTCCGGCTGGGCGACATCGCCGAGGTCAAGCGCGGCTTCGTGGATCCGCCGCAGCCGCGCATGCGCTACCTCGGCACCGAGGCGATCGGCATTGCGGTTTCGATGCGCAAGGGCGGCGACATCATCGAACTCGGGCATCAACTCGAAGCCGCTACGGCGCAGATTGCCCGAACCCTTCCGGTAGGTCTGGACCTGCACAAGGTCGCCGATCAGCCTGCGGCCGTGCGCAACTCGGTAGGCGAGTTCGTGCGCACCCTGAGCGAGGCCGTGATCATCGTCCTGCTGGTCAGCTTCTTCTCGCTCGGCCTGCGTAGCGGATTCGTGGTTGCGGTGTCGATTCCGCTCGTGCTGGCGATGACATTCGCAGCGATGAACTACTTCGACATCGGCCTGCACAAGATCTCCCTTGGAGCACTCGTGCTCGGACTTGGCCTGCTTGTCGACGACGCGATCATTGCCGTCGAAATGATGTCGATCAAGATGGAACAAGGCATGGATCGGGCCAGCGCCGCGGCATTCGCCTATACATCGACCGCATTTCCGATGCTGACCGGAACCCTCGTGACCGCAGCGGGATTCCTGCCGATTGCAACGGCAAAATCCGGCACCGGCGAATATACGAGAGCAATCTTCGAAGTCGTCACCATCGCCCTGCTGCTGTCCTGGATTGCCGCCGTGGTCTTCATTCCGTATCTGGGCTTCAAGCTGCTGCCGGATCCGCATGCCGAGGTCGATGCGGGCTCGCGCGGCCCGGTCGCCGCACGAATTCACGCCTTGCGCAGCCGCCTGCCGGCCTGGCTGGGCGGCATCGGCAAGCACCCGACGCAGGCATCGAACGACCCCTACGCGACGCTGTTCTATCGCCGCTTCCGCGGTCTGGTCGACAGCTGCGTCAGACATCGCTTCCTGGTCATCGCTACCACGGTCGTCATCTTCGGCCTGGCCATCTTCGGTTTTCGTTTCGTGCAGCAGCAGTTCTTCCCGAACTCCACGCGGCCAGAACTGCTGGTCGATCTCAAGCTCAGCGAAGGCTCGTCCCTGAACGCCACCGAGGCGGAAGTGATCAAGCTGGAAGCCTGGCTGGCCAAGCGCCCCGAACTGGAAAACTATGTCAGCTACGTGGGTTCGGGTTCACCGCGGTTCTATCTGCCGCTCGACCAGCAGTTGCCTCAGGCGAGCTTTGCCCAGTTCGTCCTGCTGACCCATGGCAAGGAAGAGCGGGAGGCCCTGCGCAATGACCTGCTGCGCCTGTTCGAGGGCGATTTCCCCACCCTGCGCGCACGCGTGATCCGGCTCGAGAACGGCCCGCCGGTCGGCTATCCGCTGCAATACCGCGTTTCAGGCCAGGAGATCGGCACGATCCGCGAGCTGGCACGCAAGGTTGCCGATGTCCTGCGCAAGAATCCCGATGTACGCAATGTGAATCTCGACTGGGAGGAGCCGAGCAAGGTGATTCGCCTGTCGATCGACCAGGACCGGGCGCGCGTGCTCGGGGTCACTTCCGAAGACGTCGCCAACTTCATGCAGAGTTCGCTCAATGGCGTGCCGATCGCAACCTATCGCGAACGCGACCAGCTGATTGGCGTGCTCCTGCGCGGAACGGCCGAAGAACGAGCCAGGCTCAGCCTGCTGAAGAGCCTCGCGGTGCCGACTGCATCCGGAAAGAGCGTGCCGCTCGGACACATCGCCACCATCGAGTACGGCTTCGAGGAAGGCATCATCTGGCGGCGTGACCGGCTGCCCACGGTGACCGTGCGCGCCGACATCGAAGGTTCGAGACAACCGGCCAGCGTGAACGCCGTGATCGAACCGGAGCTGGCCTCGATACGCGCCGACCTGCCTCTGGGCTACCGCCTGGTGACCGGGGGCGCTGTCGAGGAATCGGCCAAGGGCCAGGGTTCGGTCAATGCAGGCATTCCCTTGTTCCTGATCGTTGTCTTCAGCGTCCTCATGCTGCAGTTGCGCAGCTTTCAACGGGTCTTGCTGGTCGTCCTGACGGCACCGCTGGGACTGATCGGCGTGGTCCTGTTCCTGCTCGTGTTCCAGGTGCCGTTCGGCTTCGTGGCCATGCTCGGCACGATCGCGATGTTCGGCATGATCATGCGCAACTCGGTCATCCTGGTCGACCAGATCGAACACGATATCGCCGACGGCATCGAAGCCTGGGATGCCGTGGTTGGCGCAACCGTACGCCGCTTCCGGCCGATCGTCCTGACCGCTGCGGCCGCCATCCTGGCCATGATCCCGCTTTCGCGCAGCGCGTTCTTCGGGCCCATGGCGGTTGCCATCATGGGTGGCCTGACCGTGGCGACGGCATTGACCCTGTTTTTTCTACCCGCCCTGTACGCAGCCTGGTTCCGAATCAAGCCCGCAGCCGGCCCTGATCCGGCCTTGGCTTCGCAATTGCATGGTGGGGATTGAAGAGCGCAAGGCTTGATCCCGTTCTTCCCCAACGCACGCCTGCTCAGAGCAGGCTTCCACAAGAGGCCACCATGGGTCACGCATCCCGAATTTTTCCGGACAGAAAGCCGCGCGACGCGGAAGACTGGTCGCTGCGCATGGCGCAACGCGCGCTGTCGGCGCTGCTTGAAGGCAGCCGACGCCCGACCAGTATCCGGATCGCCGATCTGCGCAGCTCGGCCATTTCAGCGATGTCCGCACTGTCCGTGGACGACCGCGGACTGATCGCGGCGTGGCTGGGCCTGCAATTGCTCAACGCCTCCGCCAGTGAGCAGGCGCATGTTCTTGCCTCCCTGACCCGAATCGATGGACCGCTGACCATCGCGGTGCGGGAAAAGCGATCACTCGCCCTGGCCCGATTCGGCCAGGCGGCCTCGCAGCCGGAGCGCGTGCTCGGATGCTCCCGTTCCGCATGACGGCCCGCGTGGACAGCCGCACGGAAGTTTGCCGCTCGACGGCATACCTTCTATGCTTTCGCCCCTTTTTTCATCATTCCGGATGGTCATGATGTCACCGAATCTTGAGCAGGCCCGCGACAACATGGTCGAAAACCAGATTCGCACCTGGGAAGTACTCGACCCGCGCGTGCTGGAAGTCCTTGGCCGCGTGCAGCGCGAGAACTTTGTGCCGGAGCGCTATCGCAAGATGGCCTTCGTCGATGTCGAGCTGCCCCTGGGACATGGCGAAGTCATGATGAAGCCGGTCATCGAAGGCCGTGTCCTGCAGGCGCTGGCGATCGAATCCGGACAGCGCGTGCTCGAAATCGGCACCGGATCGGGCTTCCTGAGTGCCTGCCTTGCCGAGCTGGGCGGCGATGTGCTCAGCCTGGAAATCCATGCTGATCTCGCCGAGCGCGCCATCAACAACCTCGCCAACGCCGGAATTTCCGGGGTCAAGGTGGAAATCTGCGATGCCCTGACAAAATTTGAAACCATTGAGGCCTTTGACTGCATCGTACTGACTGGCGCGGTTTTCGCACTGCCTGATCGACTGCGGGCCTGGGTCAAGCCCGGGGGCCGGCTGTTTGCGATCAGCGGCGAGTCCCCGGCCATGCAGGCCTTATTGCACACGCGGGTCGATGCGGGCCACTGGCACACTGAGAGCCTGTTCGAAACCGATATTCCGTACCTGACCCATGCTTCGCCTCCACGCAGGTTCACGCTGTAGGCAAGCCTGGGGCAGACATTGCAAACCCCGAGGATGATTCCATGATCCGTACCCGTTCCCTGTCGCTTGCACTGGCCATTGGCCTTGGCTCGGTAGCCTCGCTGGCCCATGCCGATGATCTGATCCAGATCTACGGCGAAGCGCGCAATTCCGATCCGCAGCTCGCAGGTGCCGAGGCGACCCGCAACGCCACCAGCGAAAATGTCGATCAGGCGCGATCGGCCTTGCTGCCGCAGATCAACGCATCGCTCGACTACCAGCGCTCGCACGGATCAAGCACCGGCCCGCAGTTCGTGACCAATGAAGATGGCACGCAAAGCCTCATCAATGTGACCTCGTCGAGCACATCCTATGGGCGCACGCTGAGTGGCCGACTGGACCAGAGCATCCTGGACCTGAGTCGATGGGCAGACTTGTCCTCGGCGAAATCGACGGCAAAGGCCGGCGATGCCACCTACCACGCGGCCGAACAGGACTTGTTGCTGCGCGTGGCCACCGCCTATTTCGAAGTGCTCACGGCCGAGGATGCGCTGATCTTCGACCAGGCCAACGAACAGGCCCTGGCCAGGCAGCTCGAGCAGGCGCAGCAGCGATTCGAAGTCGGTCTTTCGGCCATTACCGACGTCAATGACGCCAAGGCACAGCACGATACTGCCGTGGCCAACGTGATCGTTTCCCAGAATACCGTCGAAGACACCAAGGAAGCACTGCGCCAGTTGACCAACAAGCAGCCAGGCGAGCTCAAGAAACTGCGCAACAAGCTGCCTCTGGACCGGCCGAATCCGGAAGATCCGGAAAACTGGGTAGCCGTTGCGATCGAGCAGAACCCGAACCTGGACTCGCTCTCCAACCAGGTCGATGCGGCCAACGCCAACATCAATTCGGCCCGCTCCGGCCATTTGCCGACCTTGAATGGGCAAATCCTCTACTCCAAGGCGCCCACCTGGAGCGACAACAGTGCTTCCAGCTTCAACGACGCTTTCCATACCAACAGTGACCGTTGGTCGACAACGGTTGGCCTGAGCCTCAACGTGCCGATTTTCAGCGGCGGCTATACCCAGTCTCGGGTACGCCAGTCCATCTACAACCGTGATGCAGCGCAGGATCAGTACGAACAGCGCAAGCGCCTGGTTGAACGCAACACGCGCAGCAGCTACCGCGCAGTCATTGCGGGCGCCAGCGAAGTCGAGGCGACCGAGCAGGCCGTGCTGTCGGCGCAGAGTTCACTCGACGCGACTCAGGCCGGCTACGAAGTGGGCACGCGCACCATCGTCGACGTCCTGATCAGCCAGCGCCAGTTGCTCTCGGCGCAAAGTAGCTATTCACGCGCGCGCCACGCATTCGTCCTCAACGGCCTGCGCCTGAAGACGGCAGCCGGCATTATCGAGGTCAGCGATCTCGAAGCGGTCAATGCATTGCTTGAGTAACCGGGAATCGAGAACAGAAAATCGGGAATGGGTTAAAAGCGAAGCGGAAGCTCGAAGCGTGCGCTCCGGCGATTCCCTATTGCCTATTCCCCGCTCTCAAGCACTTTCTCGACAATCTTGAGAGTGCGCTCGACGGCGCCGCGTTCGCGCTCCAGCACGGCCTGGGCGGAGTGGCCCATGGCCGTGCGCTCATCCGGGTTGGCCAGCAGTCGCACGACCGCGGCACCCAGTTCAGCGGCATTGCCCACGCGCAACACGGCATGCGCGTCAATCAGGCTGGCCGCCACTTCCTCGGTGTTGAAAGTATGCGGCCCGACGATTACCGGCTTGCCAAGAGCGGCCGGCTCAAGCAGGTTGTGCCCACCGATCGGCTCGAGGCTGCCGCCGACAAAGGCAATATCCGAGGCGGCGTAGAACTGCATCAGTTCACCCATCGCGTCGATCACGAAACACTGGCACAGATCATTGGCGCTTCCGTCCTCACTGCGGATACGGGTGGAGAACCCGAGTGATCGGCAGGAACTGGCCACCGGCCTGAAACGCTCCGGATGACGTGGCGCAATCAGCAACAGGGCATCCGGGAACCGTTGCAGGATGGCCGAGTGCGCCTTGAGTACGGGCAATTCCTCGCCCTCGTGCGTACTCGCAGCGATCCAGACCGGGCGCCGTGAGCCCCAGGATTCGCGCATCTGCGCGCCCGTCCGGGCGAGGCTGGCCGGCACCGACAGGTCGAACTTTAGATTGCCGATGACACTGAGTCGATTCTCGACCGCGCCCAGTTTGCGCAGCCTCTCGGCATCGATCGGCGATTGCGCGGCCACGAAACTGGCGCACTGGATGGCCCGCCGGGCCAGAGGCCGGACCGGCCCGTATCCGCGCAGGCTGCGCTCGGACAAGCGGGCATTGGTGACGACAACCGGAATCGATCGTTCGCGACAGGTGATGAACAGGTTGGGCCAGATCTCGGTTTCCATGATGACCGCGAATCGGGGTTTGATGCGATCGAGAAAGCGTTTCACCGATGCCGGCAGGTCGTAGGGCAGATAGACATGGAATACGCGGTCACCGAACAGTTTCTGCACGCGTTCGGATCCGGTCGGGGTCACCGTGGTGACCACCATTTGCGCATCCGGATAAGTCCGCATGAGCGACTCGATCAACGGCACGGCGGCATTCACCTCGCCCACCGAGACTGCGTGCACCCAGCTGCTGTTGCTGAAACCGGGTGCCGGGAAGAATCCGAAACGCTCCTTCCAGCGCGACAGGTAGCGCCGATATCGCAGACCACGTGCGGCCAGGCGATACAGGATCACCGGCGTCAGCAGGTACATGGTCAGCGTGTAAATCAAGCGCAGCACGAATGGTCTCTCTGTTGACGGAAAGCCGACACCGGCATTTCCCGATCTCCCGATCCCGCCTGGTCAGCGACCGTCAGGGTCGGTCCGACCGCGATGCAGACGCTGCGACCAGGGCAGCAGCAACATGTGGAAAGCCTCGCAGTATAGGGCGCATAGGCAGAAACGGACCCTGCCGCCATAATCGGGCAATGACTTCTCCGACTCCTCCCTTCCGCCTGAGCCTGCTCGGCCCGACCCACTGGCCAGCCTGGATCGGCCTTGGCCTGCTCTGGCTGCTGGCCCGGCTTCCGTATTCGCAGCTGATGCGAACGGGCCGCGGGCTGGGCTGGTTGTTCGCACGGATCCCGGGCTCGCGCCGACGCATTGCGCGGCGCAATATCGAACTGTGCTTCCCGGAGCTGTTGCCTGCCGATCGTGAACGGATGCTCGAGCAGAGTCTGCGCGACGTCGGCTTGATGCTGGTCGAGTTCGCGCTGGCCTGGATGGGATCGCACAAGGCCATAGCGCGCGTTCCCGTGCGCATTGAAGGTCTGCAGCACCTCAAGACCGCCGGGGAAGAAGGCCGCGGCGTATTGCTGACCGGCGCGCATTTTTCGCACCTCGAGCTGGCCGGACGCCTGCTTGTCGAACATGCCGGCGTGGAGCTGGCCGGCATGTACCGCGAGCACGGGGATGCCGCATTCGAATGGGCGATCCGGCGCGCACGCTCGCACTATGCGGCGACCATGTTCAACAAGAACGAGGTTCGCGCCTGCGTGCGCTACATGCGCGGCGGAGGGCGCATCTGGTACGCACCCGACCAGGACATGCGCGGCAAGGACACCGTGTTCGTGCCGTTCTTCGGCGTACCTGCATCGACCCTGACCGCCACCCACCACCTCGCAAGGCTGTCGGGCGCGCGAGTGATTCCGTTTTTTCATCGTCGCCTGCCCGAAGGCGGATACGCCCTGCGCCTGGAGGCTCCGCTGGCGGACTTTCCCGGAGAGGATGTGGAAGTCGATACGGCCAGGGTCAATGCAGCGATCGAGCGCATGGCGCGCGAAGCGCCGACCCAGTACCTCTGGATACATCGGCGCTTCAAGAGTCGACCCGAGGGGCAGCCGCTGCTGTATCGTTAGGACAACCTTTGTTTCGGCTTCGGGGAGTGGCTGCAATGGGTTTGATCTGGTGCATCGTGGGCGCGATTGTCGGCGCCGTGCTCGGAGCGACTGTCGCCGACGATTCAACCGCCATCCTCGGCCTGTTTGTCGGTGCTGCGTTCGGACTTCTGCTTTCCCGCGTGCTCGCGCTCGACCTGCGCACACGCAAGATCGAGGGACAGTTGGCGGCCTTGCAGGCCAGGAGAGCCGCAGCTTTCGAGCAACCTTCGCCGGCAACCCGCTCTGCGACGCACGCTCTGGATTTGCGCGATGCGCAGGAGCCGAACCAGCCGGCAGCCTCGAGCACCGGCGGATTCCAGATCCCTGTCGATGCACCGCCACCGGTTCCCCCGGCGAACGTTTCGCCTGTAGTCCACGATCTCGAAGGTCCCGGATCAGCATCTGGCCATCGCTCAACGCCTGTCTTTCCGGCGCAAGCGGCGAAGTCGGAGCCGGATATCGCCGAGCGCGCGATCGGCTGGATCAAGTCCTGGTTCACCGAAGGCAATGTGCCGGTCAAGATCGGCATGCTGGTGCTGTTCGCCGGTGTCGCAGCCCTGCTCAAGTACGCAGCCGACGAGGGCTGGTTCACCCTGCCCATCGAACTGCGCCTGGCCGGCATCGCCGCCGCGGCGCTGGCCGCCCTGGTGTTTGCGTGGCGCCAGCGCGACACACGGCGCGCGTTTTCGCTGAGCCTTCAGGGCGGCGCCATCGGCATCCTCTTGTTGACGGTCTTTGCGGCGTTCCGCCTCTACCAATTGCTGCCTGCAGAAGCGGCGTTCGCGCTGATGCTGGTGCTCGTCGCCGGCGTCTGCGTGCTGGCTGTCCTGCAGGATGCGCTGGCCCTGGCCGTGCTCGGCATCCTCGCCGGGTTCGCTGCGCCGATCCTGATCTCCACCGGCAGCGGCAACCACGTCGTGCTGTTTTCCTACTACGCCGTCCTCAACCTCGCGATCTTTGCCATCGCCTGGCAGCGCGCCTGGCGCGTGCTCAACCTGCTCGGCTTCTTCTTCACCTATGCGATTGGCACACTTTGGGGCGTGCTCAAATACAACCCGACGTTGTTCGACAGCACCGAACCGTTCCTGATCCTGTTCTTCTCGATCTATCTGGCGATTCCTGTCCTGTATGCGATTCGCCTGCGCAAGGAGCGCCCCGACGTCGTCGATGGCACCCTGGTATTCGGCAACCCGCTGGTCGCGTTTGCCCTGCAGGCCGCCCTGCTCGATGGCGAGCGCACGCCGCTGGCCATCTCGGCACTCGCACTCGGCCTTGTTTACCTCGTGCTCGCCGCGTGGATGATCCGTCGCATCGGCTTGCGCATTCTCGGCGAATCGTTCGCCGTGCTTGCGCTGGGCTTCTCGACCCTGGCCGTGCCACTGGCGTTGTCGGCGCGCACGACCGGATGCGTCTTTGCCCTGGAAGGCGCCGCCCTGGTCTGGCTCGGCCTGCGCCAGCAGAGACGCCTGCCGCGCTGGATCGGACTGTTCCTGCAGTTGCTCGCGGCGTTTGCCTTCGTGATCGCCTACTCACCGTCCGCTGCAGACGCACTGCCGGTTGCCAATGGCGCCTTCCTTGGCGCCATCCTGATCAGCGCGGCAGCCCTGGTTTGCGCGTGGCTCTATCAGCGCGCGCACGCTTCGTACGGACTCAGCCTTGCACTGTATCTGTGGGGCCTGTTCTGGTGGCTGGGCGCGTGGATGGTAGAGATCGGGCGCTACGCTCAGTACGATCACTATCTTCCTGCTGTCCTCGGCTTGCTGGTGGCTACCGCCTGGCTCGCCGCCGAGGCGCAGCGCATCTGGCAACGCGGCGCGTTGGCATTCACGACCGCCGTTTTCTTTTGGCTCGTGCTTCCGGTCAGTCTCTTGATCACGGTCGACGACGCGCTGTTTTCGACCTTGAGCCTGTTTGCGCATATGGCCTTCGCGGTTCTCGGCTGGCGCAGTCTCGTTTGCCTGAGGAACGCTCGCTCTTCTGCACAGACAACCACCCATCTTGGCTGGTTCTGGGCATGGACTCTGGTTCTTGCGCTCTGTCTGCGCGAAGTCGCTACAGAAATCGGATTGGGAAGTGGCTGGGTGACGGCCATGCTCGGATTGCCGCTGCTGTTGGCGCACACCCTCGTGTTGCGCAAGTCACAGTGGATCTCACCGCCACTGTCAGCCGGTTTTTCGCGCTATCGGCCCATTGTTCTGGGTTCGCAGGCGATCATCCTCAGCATGTTGCTGGTCATGAGTCTTTTCCATCCCGGCGACAGCTCGCCCATCGGCTTCATTCCACTGCTCAATCCATTGGAGCTGTTCCAATTGGCCAGCATTGCTGCCCTCGCTTTCTGGATGCGCGATCGCGACGTCCCCGAAGCCATTGGCTCGCACCGCGCGGCCTGGCTGTCCGTTGCCGGCTTTGCCCTGATCACGGCAGCCACCCTGCGTGCCGTGCATCATCTGGGCGGCATCCCCTGGAGCGAGCGAGTGATCACGTCCAGTCTGTCGCAGACCAGTCTCGCCGTAGTCTGGAGCGTGCTCGGCGTCGCCGGGTGGGTGCTTGGTTCGCGCCGCGGGAACCGCCCATTGTGGCTGGCTGGAGCGGTGCTGATGGCGATCGTGCTGGTGAAGCTGCTGCTGATCGATCGCCAGCACCTTGGCAACCTCTTTGGCATCGCCTCGTTCATCGCTTACGGTTTGCTGTGTACTCTGGTCGGCTACCTGGCGCCGGCACCACCACGGAAGGCTGATGTGGAGAGTGCGGCATGAAGCAATGGATGCTGGTCGCCGGACTGCTTGTCCAGTCGGCAGCTGCGTCCACGCCGGACGACTATGCGATCGTGATTCCGATCGAGTCGCTTGCTGAAAGCGCTGCGATGCAGGTCGAGCTGGACAGGTCGGTCTATCAGGGTTCGATCGATCCCGGCTTGCGCGACATGGCCATTTTCAATGCCGATGGCCGCAGCGTGCCGATGATGATCTGGCCGCTGGAGATCCCGGACACCCTGTCCGAAGAACGTTCCCCAGTCCCCGTTCTGCCTCTGCCAGGCAAGCGGCATGACGACAAGGCCAGCGATCTCGGCCTTGTCGTCGAACGCGACGCCACTGGACGATTGCTCAGGCTCGAGACGCAAACCCGCGGACAGCAACAAGTGGGCGAGAACCCCCGCGAATGGCTGGTCGACCTCAGCAACTTCGAGGAAGAAGTCGACGATCTCGAGCTCGACTGGGACGAGCCAGCCGACAACCTCATCGCGCGTCTGGAAATTTCCGCCAGCAACGATCTGCAAAGCTGGAAACTGTTGAATGCGGGAGCCAATCTGGTCTCCCTGGAAAGCGGCGGCGAGCGTATCGAACGCAGCAGTATCGACCTTCCTTCGACCCGATCACGCTATCTTCGGCTACGCCGTACCGACGATGGCGCGCCGATTGTCGGGCTGCGCGCGACGGCCTCAAGGTACCGCAAGGTTGCTGGCATACCGAAGCTTCAATGGATCGAGGCGCAGACAGTTGAACGCATAGGCGATCTGGATGCGACCAGTACACGCTTTCTGTATTCGTTTTTCTACGCCGCGCCCGTTTCCACCGCAATGATCAGCCTGGCCAGCGACAATGCGCTGGCACGGATTGCCATACTGACCGCAAAAGCCGGCGAACCGGACTCCATCCGCTGGACGCCGCGCGCACGTGCAGTGGCATTCGGCCTGCGCGAAGGCAACGAGGAAATCAGCGTCGACAGGGTCTGGCTCTCGGGCGGAGATCCTCGCGTCGCCTGGCTGCGCATCGATTCGGAAACGCCGCTGGCAGCGCCGCCCCATGTCAGCGTCGGCTTTCGAGCGGCGCGCGTGCTGTTCCTGGCCGAGGGGCGTGGACCTTACCTTCTCGCCGTGGGCAGCGCCACGGAACATTTTCCCGACTATCCGGTCGAGGCCGCGCTGACCTCGCTTCGCTCTCGCTACGGCAAGGATTGGCAGCCCCCAATCGCCACGCTGGGCGACATGCGTATGAGTGCCGGACCCAGGGCCTTGCAGCCTCCGGAACGACCGACCGACTGGAAGAACTGGCTGTTATGGAGCGTGCTGATCGGCGCCGCCCTGGTGGTCGGAGGCATCGCCTTGAGCCTTCTCCGCGGGACTGGCCAGCGCAGCACAGAAGATCGCCAGCAGCCACCAGAAGAATAGTCCCCACCACGCCGAGTAAAAGGCGAAATGGGTATTCAGCGGAAAACACATTGCGACCAGGGCAAGTCCTGGCGCGAATCCGCGGGCACGTTGCACTGAATCTGCTCGCCACCAGGCACGCAGGCCGAGCGTCATTCCTGCCAGCCACAGCAGGAGTCCTAACAAGCCTGTTTCGCTCAGCAGTTCGAGTACGAGCTGATGTGCATGCGACGCGCCAATACCGGTGGTCTTGTCGACAAAGGCGTCACCCGGTTCGCTGTAAGTGGCGTAGGCGTAGCGAAAGCCGCGCACGCCCACCCCGACCAGCGGATTCGCTTCGAACATGCCCAGCGCGGCACTCCAGATGCGCACGCGTCCGGCCGATGCTTCATCGAGCGCCTGTTCGGTCCCTTCGAAAACCAGCAGGCTGCGCTCCATGCGCGCATCGAAGCGGTCCGATATCTGCCAGACTCCGCCAATGCTGAGCGCGATGCCCAATACGATCCCGAACAGTAGTGGCAGGAACCGGCGCAGGCTTCGGGCTTCCCGCCAGGCGAAGACAACACTGACCAGGGCATAGGAAAGCCAGGCACCGCGCGATCCGGCCAGAAGGATGGGCACCAGCATGAGCAGGTAGGCCAGCAGCAGGCCGAGTCGCCCGCCATGTTCACGGGCCAGCAGCAACAGGAACGGGGAGAGCACGGCCAGCACCGGGCCCAGTTTCAGATTGTCGGCGCCAAAGATGCCGGACAGGCGCTCGAGCTCCGGCGCTCCGCCCAGACTGCTGCCGCTGAGAAATTGCACCCAGGCGTCAATCAGCCAAAGCGCAGTGATCGCGGCAACAGCAAGCAGGAACGGCGGCCACGACAAGGGCCTGCGCAAGGCCCACGCAACGAACAATGCGAATGGAAAGAAGCGCACTACCTCCAGCGCCGTCATCCAGGTCTTTTGCGGCGCCACCGAGTTGAAGCCGGAGAAGACGATCGGTAGCCAGTAGCACGCGAACAGGATCAGGATCAGGCGCAGGCCCCGATCCGCAAGCGGTGCGAATCGGTGCCGCAGCATCAGCACGATTCCGACCACGGCACCCGCCACGATACCGAGCTCGGAAGTGCGCCCGATGGGCAGCAACACGAGGACACCGAGCACGACCAGCAGGGCGGCCGTCTCGCTGCGCCCCATCCGCTTGCTGGAGATCATCGATCGGTGCGCCGACGCCGCGGCTCGCTGGCCAGTTCGCTGTACAACTGGAGGGTGGCTTCCTGCATGTCGGACAGTCGGTAGCGGGTCAACGGCTGGATGGCCGGTGCAGCACGCATCAGCTCGGCTGCGCGCTCGGCCAGTCGTGCCCGGTCACCGGGCGGCACGCGACCGGCGGGATACAGGTCCGTGAGCAGTTCGCCGACGCCTCCGTGCGCATAGCCCAGCACCGGCCGGCACAACGACAGGGCCTCGATGACCGTACGCCCGAATGATTCGCGCTGCGTGCTCAATTGCAGGATCAGGGTCGACACGGCCATGACATCGCGCACGTCGGAACGTGGCGGAGAAATCACGACATGCTGATCGATGTTGAAATTGCGAGCCAGCGATTCGAGTTCGGCGACATATGCTTCGCGCCCCGGTTCGCGCGCGCCGAGCAGGAGCAGGCGTGCATCGACACCGCGGACCTTGAGGTCGGCGAGCAGCTCAATGGCATCCCTGTGCCCTTTCAGCCGCGTTCCACGCGCCGGCAGGGTCAGCAACGGAGCGCCATCGAGTTGCGGATATTCGTCAAGGAATCGTTTCCGCCACTCGTCATCGGGCTGGTGGCCGAATGGAAATTCATTCGAATCCACGCCGCGCGGGATCAGCACCAGGCGCGATGGATGGGTGCCGCGGTAGTGCCTGAGCACGTGGTCGCGGACCAGGTTAGAAACGCAGATGATGCGGTCGCTACGCGCCATGATGCCGCTGTACCAGCCCGGCGAATTGAGGCCATGGACGGTGGTGACGAAATGCGGGCGCGGCGGATCGAGCTTGCGCAGCGCATGCCAGCCCAGCCAGGCCGGCAACCGCGACCGCGCGTGCACAATATCGGCACCGGCCTCGGCAAGAATCGAACGCAGCCGCGGCACGAGTGTCAGTGTCTTCAGCGATTTCCTGCCGATCGGCAACTCGACATGCCGACTGCCTTCGCGCACCAGCTGTTCGACCATGCGACCGCCAGCCGAAACCACAATCGAGCCATGCCCGGCCTGCACCAGGGCGCGACCGATTTCCAGGGTCGAGCGCTCGGCGCCGCCAGACTCCAGCGCAGGAACCAGCTGAACGACGCAAAGCCGCCGTTGTGTCACATTGGAACCTTGATCGGACAATACGGCCTCGTCGTGTGCGAAGGATCTACGGCAGCATGCAGGATCAATTCTCGAGGCAGTACTCGGCCCCGCAATACGGGCATTTTGCCGTTCCACCCTGCTCTTCGATCGGCAAATAGACCTTGGGATGCGAGTTCCACAGCGTCATTTCCGGCATCGGACAGCTCAGCGGCAGGTCGCGGCGGCCGACCGTGTAACGGTTCTGCGCATTGGCCTGAACACGCGAATCCGCTACTGTTTGACTCGATGACATGCGCTGACACTCCCGAAAATGGCGACAGCCCGGAAGTTTAGCAGCACAGAATGTGCCAAGCGCGTCACAATGGGCGCGTCGACCGGCTCACAGGCTTCTGGCGGGACCTGCGACTACCCTGATTTTCGGTTCGGCCTAGAATGAACGTGTTTCGGCAGCCGGCAATCATCACCTTTCACCTGAATGGGGGAGACACCATGGATTTTTCAAAGCTCATCGCTCGCGCCAAGGCAATACTGATTACGCCAAAGACAGAGTGGCCGGTCATCGCCGCCGAGCCGGACACCGTCGCCGGCCTGTACAAGAACTACATCCTGATCCTGGCCGCGATCCCGGCCGTGTTCGGCTTCATCAAGGGCAGCCTGATCGGCTACAGCATGTTCGGGGTGACCGTGCGCACGCCCATGGTCAGCGGCATCATCGGCATGCTGATCGCCTACGCGCTGACTCTCGCCGTTGTCTATCTGGTTGCGCTGATCATCAATGCTCTCGCACCGAGCTTCGGTGGCGAGAAGAATCAGGTGCAGGCGCTCAAGGCTGCGGCCTATACCTATACGGCGAGCTGGGTCGCCAGCGTGGCCACCATCGTTCCGTGGCTCGGCTGGCTGATCGTTCTGGCTGGAGCCGTCTATGGCATCTACCTGCTCTACCTTGGCCTGCCGCATACGATGCGCTGTCCGCAGGAGAAGTCGGTCGGCTACACGATCGTGACGATCATCATCGGATTCGTCCTCAGCCTCGTGGTCGGCATGGTCGTCGGCGGCATCACTGCCGCAGGCACCACCGCCGCAACGATCAGCATGGGCGGCAACAACAGCAGCGGCGACGTCACCATCGACACCGACAGCGCGCTCGGCAAACTGGCCGCACTGGGCCAGCAGGTCGAACGCCAGGGCAAGAAGATGGAAGCCGCGCAGCGGAGTGGCGATGCCGACGCACAGGCCGAGGCGGCCGGTGCCATGCTCGGGGCCATGCTCGGTGGCGGTGACCAGGTCGAGGCACTGCCGCCGGATGCCATCAAGCAGTTTCTTCCGGAGAAGCTGGCCGGCTTCAAGCGCGAGTCCATTTCAGTGGAACGCAACGCCGCCATGGGCGTGCAGGTCAGTACCGGCAAGGCCACCTACCGCGATGCCAATGACAACCGCCTGCGGCTGGAAATCACCGACATGGGTGGCGCCAAGGGCATCATGGCCCTGGCTGGATTTGCCAATGTCGAGAGCGACAAGCAGACCGACTATGGCTACGAGAAGACCTACAAGAAGGACGGCCGCCTGATCAACGAGCGCTGGAACAACAACGGCAACGACGGTGAATTCAGCATCGTCCTTGGCGACCGCTTCACGGTGAAGCTGAGCGGCAATGGTGAAGGCCTCGACATGAACATCCTCAAGTCGGCGCTCTCATCGCTGAACCTCGGCGGGCTCGAAGCGATGAAGAATCAGGGCGTCAAAAAGGGCTGAGTCTGGCTTGTCGTCCGCTGGCAGAAGCCCAATGGGGAATTGAGCAGGGTCTGCGAACCCATGCTATCGGAACAAGACGAAGCGTTCTGAAAAAGGCCTGCGTCGAACCCGGATTCTTGACCTGCGTTCGCGCAGAGGCGGGGCACGAACCTGCATGGCTTGGAGTCGGGTTTGAACCGGAATCCGGCAGGCAAGCGCAGGCGGGTCCGAGACCCGCCCCTACGGACCCGCCTCCACGACTCACCGCTGCAGCGCAAGCCGGATGCGGCCGGCTCGGGTGCAGCGGCCCACGATCAACCGGCGTCTTTCTTCGGCACCGTCGCCTCGGTCGTGATCTTGATGCGGATCTCGTCACTGACCTTGGGCACCAGGTAGTCGATGCCGAAGTCGCTGCGCTTGATCGTCGTGCTCGCGTCGAAACCGATGGCCGGCACCTTTTTCATCGGATGCTCTTCGGCACGGTTCAACGTGGTATCGAGCACGACCGACCTGGTCACGCCATGGATGGTCAGGTCGCCGGTCACCTTGAACTTGCCTTCGCCCGCGGCTTTCTCGACCTTGGTGCTCTTGAAGGTGGCGGTCGGGTATTTCGCCGCGTCGAAGATGTCCGGGCTCTTCATGTGATTGTCGAGTTTTTCCACATGCGTATTGATGCTGTCGATGGCGATCGTCACATCGACCGATGACTGTGCAGGATCCGCTGCGTCATAGGTGATGGATCCTTCGATCTTGTCGAAATTGCCGCTGGGATTCGAGAATCCGAAATGGCTCCAGGTGAATTCGGCCTGTGTGTGCGTTGGATCGATCACATAGGTCTCAGCCGCGGCGAATGCGGATGCGGAAGCAAGTGCCACGGCAGTGGCGAGCAGGGTGCGTACAAACATGGGGTATCTCCTCGTGGGGTTGTCAGGCGATGCTGCAGGCTTCGTCAAAATCAAAGCGTTCTTCGCGTGCGCGCAGAACCTCCGGATTGCCGTAGCCGATATTGATCAGGAAGTTGGATTTCACATCGGTACCGGCAAAGAATGCCTTGTCGACGCTGGGTTTGTGGAATCCCGACATCGGACCGCAATCCAGGCCCAGCGCGCGCAATGCAATGATCAGATAGGCGCCCTGCAGGCTTGAGTTGCGGAATGCCGTCTCGGCAATGGATTCCTCCTTGCCTTCAAACCACGGCACGGCGTTTTCTTCCTTGTACAAGCGTGGCAGATGCTTGTAGAAATCATGATCGGCGGCGACGATGGCCGTTGCCGGTGCGGCCATGGTCTGCGCTAAATTGGTATCCGACAATGCCGGCTTCAGTTTTTCCTTGGCCTCGGCCGAGCGCACGAAGACGACACGCATGGGCTGGCAATTCGCACTGGTGGGGCCCAGCTTGGCCAGGTTGTAGGCCTGCCGAAGTAGCTCGTCGGAAACAGGCTTGTCGAGCCAGGCATCGGCAGAACGCCGGTAGGTACGAGCCGTGCGAAAAATCTGGTCGAGGGCGAGATCGTTCAACGGACTATTCATCAAAACTCCTTGCATGGCGTTGCCTGTCTTCCGACAGGGAATACAGTCTTGGGGTTGGGCTGTGCGCAATCAACACGATGAAAGACAACGAATTGATGCCGCTTGGTAGACAATGGGATCGCCCCCTGACGGGTACAGGGGCATTAGAGGGCCACTCATGATAGCGAAGAGAAGCTGATTGTCTCCTGACGCGAGCAAATCGACCTGCTGGGTCATCAGCGATGGTGCCGCGGGCAACGAGCGCCAGGCGCGGGCTTTGGCCGGGGCGCTTGGTCTTGAGCCGCGCGTACTGCAGCTGCGGCTGAGTCAGCCCTGGAACTGGCTCTCCCCGCACCTGACCCTGGGCGCGCAATCCGCGATGCGCGACGAGGGTGGCTCGCCCATCGAGGCCCCGTGGCCCGATATCGCCATTGGTTGCGGGCGCAAGGCTGCATTGCTGACACGCTGCCTGCGACGCTGGAGCGCGGGCCGTTGCTTCACCGTGCAAATCCTCGACCCACGCACGGATCCCAGGCACTTCGACCTCGTTGTCACGCCGAAGCATGATCGATTGGTCGGCAAGAATGTCATCGAAACACTGGGCGCCCTGAACCCGGTTGACGACGAATGGCTGTCGCGGGGGCGAGAGAGTTTTCGGCACCTTGGAGCATTTCCGTCACCACGAATCGGCGTGCTGATTGGCGCATCGACTGGGGCGGTCAGGCTCGATGACGACTATTTCCGCAGCCTGGTGTCGATGCTCGGTGAACAGCATGCGCGCCACGGCGGCAGCTTCCTGGTCAGCACGTCACGGCGCACACCGCCCCTCATGGCCTCGCGATTGCGAACCGAGTTCTCACGCTGGCCCGGCCTTTTCTGGGGCGGGCCGCAGGACGGTGAAAATCCCTATGCGGGAATTCTCGCCTGGTCCGATCGCATTGTCGTGACCCCCGACTCCGTCAACATGATTTCCGAGGCCTGCGCAACCGGAAAGCCGGTCTGCGCATTCGGCAGTGAACGGGTCACGGGGAAACTCCGCATGTTCCAGTCGCAACTCGGGTCGGCCGGTTTCCTTGTCGGTTCGCTTTCGGGCGATACGGTCCAGGCCCTGCGCGAAACCCCGGAAGTTGCGGCGCTAGTGGGCAAGCGCATGCGCACCAGGACATGAAGAAGACGCCGCCTCGGGGTTTCAATCGAATGCGAGATCCAGCTCGCGCGCAACCTGCAGGACTGCGCGCGTAGCTGCATCGAGACCTTCGTCGCGCCGGGCGATGCGCGGACGCGCGTCGAGCTTGTTCGCCAGCGAGCGCGCAAGCAGCAGCATGTGCGCATCGCGCAAGGTCGCAGCCTGAAGCGGGCTGAGCAGGTCGGCGCCGGCCGCCATCTCGATCAGGTCGACGCTGTTGGTCACGCCGAGAAGACGTGGATGCGCCGAAGCATGTTCGAGAACCAGGGCCTGGACGATGAACTCGATGTCGACCAGGGCGCCAAGACCCTGCTTCAGATCGAGAACCTGCTCATTCGATCGATCACTTTCCCTGCGCCAGCGCGATCGCATGTCGACGATCTTCTTGCGCAGTTCAGCGCCATAGACACGGGCATCCAGTGCGGTGGCACGCGCGTCGGCAAAACGACGGCTGAGACCGACATCGCCGGCCACGGCACGTGCCCGCACCAGCGCCTGGTGCTCCCAGGTCCAGGCGCGCTCCTGCTGATAGGCGGCATAGGCATCCAGGCTCGTGACCAGAAGTCCGGTGCCGCCATCGGGCCTGAGCCGGATGTCGATTTCGTAAAGGCGTCCCGAGCGCGTCAGCATGGTCAGCAAGTGCACGAAGCGCTGGGCCAGGCGCGCGTAGTAGCGCGCGCCATCGAGCGGCTTGGGCCCGCTCGATTCCAGCGCTGCATGGCTGCCGTCGTAGACAAAGACGAGGTCGAGGTCGGAGCCGAAACCGAGTTCGATGCCGCCGAGGCTGCCATAGCCGATGACGACCATGCCGGCACCGTCGCCGGGGCGCTCGTCGATGACGCCATGCGCGGCAATCAGGTCGCGTTCGGCGATGCGCAATACGCTGGCAAGCACCGCCTCGGCCAGCGCAGCCAGCGCGCGTGCGGTCTGTTCGGCATCGAGCCGGCTGCCCAGAAAGGCAAGACCGATGCGAAACTGCACAGCCAGTCGCTGCTCCTGGATCATTTCGATTTCGCGTTCGAGATCGCCGTCGTGCATGGCGCCGAGCCGTCGCTGGATTTCGGCCTCGACCTCATCGCGATCGGGCGGTGGCCCTTCGCTGCGGTCATCGAACAATTCATCCAGCAACAGCGGGTGCGCGATAACGCGTTCGGCCAGCAAGGCGCTGGCTGCGAACACTGCGGTCAGACGCTTCAAGGCAACCGGCTGTTCGTCAAGCAGGGCCAGATAGGCCGAACGTCGCGCCACGGCATGGACGAGCCCGATCAGTCGAACCAGGCAGGCACTCGGCGCCGCACTGTCCGCGGCCGCTGCGAACAGGGCCGGAATGACCCGGTCGATGCGTTCGCGCGAGCGAGCCGAGGCCGCGCGCAGGATCGGACTGCCAAGCAGCCCTTCAAGCGCGCTGACAACCGGCTGCACCGGATCGAATCCGGCCTCGACGAGTGCCTCGGCGTCGACGCCGTCGCTGGAACAGCGTTGCCACAAGGCATTCCATTCGGCGGCTTTCACCGAACTTCGCGCGCGCCGGGCCGGTGCCATGACCGCTTCGAACTCCTCGCTGACCGCGCTGCGATGGCGATCCAGGTCGCTGATCAATCCGGCCCAGTCGGCGTAATCGAGGGCAAGCGCCACGCGTTGGCGCTGCATGGCATCAGCGGGCAATTCGTGGGTCTGCTGATCGGAAAACATCTGCACCCGGTTCTCCACCCGACGCAGGAACCGATAGGCCTCGCGCAGGCGCTTGCTGCGCTTGGCATTGATCAGGCCCAGCTGCTCGCATGCCGACAGCGCAGGCAGCAGCCCACGCACGCGCAGCGAGGGTTCGCGACCGCCACGGATCAGCTGCACGAGCTGCACCGTGAATTCGATCTCGCGGATACCGCCCGGTCCGAGCTTGAGGTGATCGGCAAGATCCTTGCGCGCGACCTCGGCATCGATGAGTTCCTTCATCTCGCGCAAACCGGCGAAAGCGGTGTAGTCGAAGTAGCGCCGGAACACGAACGGGCGCAAGGTGGCCAGCAGGCGCACGCCGGCCGCCTTGTCACCGGCAACCGGCCGCGCCTTGATCCACGCGTAGCGTTCCCAGTCGCGACCTTCGCGCTGGTAATACTGCTCCATCGCGGCAAACGAAAGCGCGACCCGACCGACATTGCCGAACGGGCGCAGGCGCAGGTCGACGCGATAGACATATCCATCCGGCGTGCGATCGGCGAGCAGGGAAATCAGGTGCTGGCTGACCCTCGAATACCAGATCTCCGCATCCAGAGGCCGCTCGCCATCGCTGCTGCCGCCCCCTTCGTCGTAGGCAAGAACCAGATCGACGTCCGAGGAAAAGTTGAGTTCGGCGCCACCGAGTTTGCCCAGCGCCAGCACAACAAGACGCTGCACATCGCCCGCCTGCGATCGCACCACGCCGTGGCGTTCGGCAAGCTGGCGCTCGGCATGACGCAAGGCAACTTCGAGGCAGGTTTCGGCCAGCACGCTGGACCCGGTCAGGGTCGTCTCGACGTTGTCCACGTTGTTCACGTCACGCCAGATCAGACGGAGCGACTCGCGGCGGCGAAAGCGCCGGATCTCGGCGCTGAACTCCGCGTCCGACATCGGCATCGAGAATGGCGCCGTGCGTGCATCGGCATGCCGCGGGTCGTTCATCAGACGAACCAGATCCGGTCCCAGCAGCTGCGGATCCTGGACGAAACTCTCGAAGGCGTAGTCGCTGGCGAGCAGGACGCGCTCAAGATGGCTGTCGACGCCGGCGTCGTCGTAGAACGGGACGCCTGCTTCGCGACATCGTGTTTCCAGACGGGAGAGCCGGGAATCAAGCAGGATCTCGATGGCGTGCGGGCGTGCAGACAGGGGCATGTACAGATTCTGGCAGCTGGCAGGGCCGGGCGGCCAGAGGCGGCTCTAGCGGTTGGCTGCGGTTAACGTGCAATGCCCCAGTTCACCCTATACTCAGCACGTTTCGCCCAGATTACGCGGCCCTGATGGCCACGCTGCTTGCGATGGAATCCATGACCGCATCCGCACTCCCGTCTTCGGCACGTCAGAACCGGCTCTCGCTGGTCTGGTTGGGCGTGCTCGTTCTTGCGTTTATGGTCGTGGCCAGCTGGTTCGATCCGGCGCTGGTCTGGCCGTGGTTCGGCGCAGAGGCGCCCTCGTGGGAATTGGCCGCGCTCAACATCCTGCCGTTCGTTCTTGTCGTGCTCTTGCTGTGTGCGCTGACCCGCCGTGTCATTCTTTCGAGTTGGCTGGGGCTGCTGCTGATCGTCGGCAGCTATGCGGCGAATGCGGCCAAGCTGGAGCAGCTGGAAATGCCGCTGTTGCCAGGAGACTTTCACTTTCTTTCCGATCTTGGCTCGGCCCTGCCGCTGTTCAGCCACTACATGGGTGCAGGCATTGCTCCCATCCTGATCTCTGTCGGTGTCCTCGCCCTGACCATCGCGCTGTTTCGCGAGAAGGCATGGCCGGCGATGCGCGGCTGGACCCGCGTATCGGTGGCCGTGGCCACGATTGCACTTGGCGTGGGTCTGATCAGCGGCTGGGCGCCATGGCGTTCGATCTACAGCGCCAGCCGCCTGCATTTCGAACCCTGGTCCGTTGTCGACAGCGCCGGGCGCGCCGGCGTTGTCAGCAACCTCGTGCTGTACAACTGGGAACTGGCCAAGCGTCAGGAGTTACGCCCTGACCGTCGTGCGGCGGGCAACTTGCTGCGTGCCCACGCCGAGTCCCTGCGCCTGCGTCTGGCACCGAACTCCTCGGCCCTGGGCATGCCCGAAGGCACCCAGCCCGACATCGTCATCGTACAGAGCGAATCGCTGTTCGATCCGGTGCGCCTGAGCGGGGCACCGGCCGACACCTATCTTCCGAATTTCCATCGCCTGGCTCGCCAAGGCATTTCGGGGAACATGACGGTCCCGACCTTTGCCGGTGGCACCATCCGCACCGAGTTCGAGGTGCTGACGGGCCTTGCCCTGGAATTCTTCCCGGGCGTGCAATACCCCTATTTCGAGATCGCCGAGCAACCGATTCCGGGGATCGTGCGCACGCTGTCCCGCCAGGGTTACGAGACCACCGCGATTCATCCGAACAGCGGCGTGTTCTGGAACCGCAACCAGGCCTTCAAGCAGATCGGTTTCGACAAGTTCATTGACGGCAAGGCGTTTCCAAAGGAAACCATCGTCGGCCTGTTCACGGGTGATGCGGCGCTGACGGACAGCATCCTGTCCGAGCTCGATGACGACGGTCCGCCGCAGATGATCTTCGCGATCAGCATGGAGAACCACGGGCCGTTCGACTGGCGACCGGGGCTGGATGCCAAGCGTCTGTCCGATCTCAAGCTGCCGCCCGGCCTTGATGAAGGCGGCGAATACTGGCTGCGCAATTATCTCTATCTGCTTGAAGATGCCGACCATGAGCTCGGCCGGCTGGCCGACGCGCTGCAGCAACGCAAGCGCCGTACCCTGTTGCTGTTCTATGGCGACCACCTGCCTGCCTTGCCGCCGGTCTACCACCAGATCGGTTTTGTCGATGGCAAGGGGCCGAAGACCCAGCCGGTACCGTGGCTGCTGCTGGATAACGGTCGCCGGCTTTCCTCGTCGACAACGCAGCCCGACACGACCTCGTGGTTGCTGCCAAGCATCCTGCTTGAGGCAGCGGGCATCAGCGGCGACCGCTATTTCGCGACGCTCAGTGCCTTGCGCGATAGCCTGCCGGCCAACGCCATGGATTCGCCCACCAGCCTGCCGAGCGAATTGCGGGCAATGGGGCAACTGCGCTTCCGCGGCGAACTCGAGCCGGTCATTGACAATGCGCTGGATGCTGCGGCCGGGGTCCGGGATACGGCCATCGCGCCATAGCCGGCAGTGCACCCGCATTGCGGGCAAACAGGACGTCCGTGGCAATAAACCAGCAGTGCTCCTGCATTGCTGGCATACATGCCGTCCATGGCAATAAACCAGCAATTGCTCCTGCATTGCTGGCATACATGCCGTCCATGGCAATAAAAAACCCGCCGGACATTGCTGCCGCGGCGGGCTCTCCCTCCCCACGAGGTTTAACACCTGATAACGCAATACTAATGATTTTTCGACATTTGCCACGCCGCAGCGCAGCATCGGCCGGCGGTCGGCGGGATGCGTGGGCCTGATCGTCTGGTAGGGCCCGTGCGGGGAGCCAGCCTACCCCGGGCTTCCCGACGCGCCTGCGCAGACCTACGCGATTCCTACGGTTTCGGAGTACCCGCCCCGTTTTCAGCCGGCAACAGGGCCGGCTGCTTTGCATACCACTCCTTTGCGCGCAGCAGGTGGAATTTGTGCTTGCCCTTCTCGAGATCCACGCCGAGGCTGAGCAGCCCCCAGTGCAGGAGCAGATCGCCATCGGTGCCAGCCGCGCCAAGACGCATCCTGGCTTCCACTTCAAAGCGCTCGTTCTCGGCCTGAAGTCGATCAATGGTCAGCGTCTTGTCGCGCATCTGCAGCTGCGCATCGGCCTTGAATTCGCCCTTGTCGATCAGTTTCAGGACCCAACCGGGATAGTCCTTGTGGCGAGTGAACAGGGCCAGCAGCAAGCCCACGTTCTGCATGCGCGTATGCACGGTCGCATCGATGTCCAGGGGTCGCTTGGCCACGATTCGGCCGCCGTCCAGGGCGAAATTGGCCCACCAGGATTGACCGGCCGTGCGTCCTGCGTCGACGACCGTGACGCGACTCAGCTTGAGCGTGCTGTTGTTGAGATCGAACAGTCGCTGCTTGATGTCGGTGCCGGCCAGCTGGGCGTCCAGCTTGAGGTCGGTGGTCAGCCGGATCTCGCCGAATTCGGCCTGCACCGCTGTCGCTTCCAGACCCACCTGGCCCCGCGTGACCTGACCTGATTCGTTCAGGGTCAGATCGCTGCTCAAGGCGGTCGATCCGCCGAGAAATTGAACGGCTTTTGCCGGCAGGTACACGTTGAGGACGCGCAGATCGGGAACTTCGGCCGCACCGAAGCGCAAGCGGGCCAGCAGCCTGTCGCGGAAATGGGCGAGATCGCCTTCGGAGTCGAGTCCGATCTGCAGGTTGCTGCCCGAAGCCAGGGCAATGTCAGGCTCGCTCTCGGCCACGATGTCGAATTGCTCGACGGTGAAATCGACGGCCGCCCTTGGTCCTGCGCCACCCTCGCTGATCAGACCGTGAGCCCTGGCCGTGCCGTTGAAACGATGCTCGGCGACCAGGGCGACGAGATCGACTTCCGGAACGTCGACCCGGCTGCCCGGCTCCAGCTTGCCGGAACGAATCTTCAGATCGGCATCAATGCGGCCAGCGCCCTGCAGCCTGAGCCAGGGTGTCTTGACCAGCAGCGGTCCCAGCCAGTCCAGCGACTTGAATTTCCAGTCGAGTGCGAAGGTTCCCGAAGTCCGGCTCAGCGCTTCCCTCGCGGTCGGCAGGCCGACCCCTTCGGCATGAGCGACATTCAGTCGGGCGTGGACCGAACCGAGCCCGTTCGGCGGCGGCGGCAGGTCGGCCTCGATGAAATAGCCGTCAGCCTCGACTCGGGCATGCAGGCGCGCGGACGCATCGAATTGCACGGCCGACGACCTGGCCTGCAGGGGCACGTCGAGATCGACATGGCCGCCATTGGCAAATCGGCCCCGTTGCCAGACCAGATCCGCATCGAGTCGCCCGGACTTGCCGCCAGTGGCGACCCTGCCACTCCAGTGACCCGCGGAATCGAGATCGACCGCCACGGCCGGCACCTCGCCCTCGACACGCACGTGCGCGTCGGTCAGCTTCAGTGTCGCCAGTCCGGAGACTTCCCGGCGCGTATGCGAAGCGATCGAGAATTCACCCGACACGTGTCCGTCGTGCAGGAGTTCCTCCTCTCCGTATCGCACGCGCAGTTCGCGCAGGTCGAAACGGGAAGGCAGGATTTCCCAGGGTCCATCGCGCAATTGCTTGGAAAAACCGAAGTCGGCACTGCCCTTGAGCGCGACATCGAGTCCGACAACGCGTGCATGCTCGATCTGATCGGTCTTTATGTGCTCGAGGCGGATGATCCAGCCGCCGGGCCGGTAAGGCGGCGGCGGCATGTCGACATCGGTGCGCTCGACTTCGCCGCGGACTGCATCGGCCGCAATCCATGGCAGGTTCAACTCCTTCGAGAACAGCGGAAGGATCGCAATGCGCGTGCGTCCTCGCGGCGTCTCGGCGTTCCACAGCACATGGCGCACATGGCCATTGACCTTGACGTTCCAGAGCGTGACGTAGCCCGGCCACCAGGTCACGCCATGTGACCAGTGCAACTGGAATTTCTCGGGCTTGCGATTGATCGCCCATTCGCCGATCGAACTGTTGAGGAAGATGTTGCCGGCGATCAGGTAAACCGCAATCAATCCCAGAAAGAACCAGGCAATCCGACGCAGAACGCTACGCATGCAAACTCCAGTTTGTTGGACCCATACAGGCTATTGCCGATGTCGGATGGATTCGACCGGTCGACGCTCGATGCCGGCTCCACGCAGCATCATGCCGACCGGGCCAGCGACTCGGCGGCCAGTGCCCGGGCCGCCCATTCACCCGTCTCGACGCCCCCCTCCATGAAGCCCTGGTTGTCGAACGCGCAGTGTTCCCCGATGAAGTGCAGATTGCCGACCGACTGCCCTGCCGCGCCGCGGATGCCCGTCCACTGACCGGGACGATAGCAGGCATAGCTGCCGAGCACCCAGGGCTGGCTCGGCCAGTTCATGCGCGCTTCTCTGGCACCGGCCCGTGCCGAGGAAAGCCCGGGATAAATGGCATCGAGCTGTTGCGCAGCCAGATCGGCCTGTTGACGTGCGGAGCCTTCAGCAATTTCCAGCCCGTGCTTGCCGCCCACAAAATTGGTCAGGATACCGGCAGCGCCAGGTTGCATGCGGCTGGTTTCCCAGGTCGACTGCACCGGAAGATCACTGAAGCTGCTGCCCGAGCTGGCATCGCGCGTGCGCCAGACTCGCTCATTGAAGCCGATCATGAGTTTTGCATTGGTGCCGTAGCCGAGTTCGTTGATCGCGCGCCGCTTGATGGCTGGCAGTTCCAGGTCAAGCTGTACGCGTCTCAGTGTGGTGAACGGCATGGCCAGCACGACGCGCCGTGCGCGCACTTCGAACGCAGCCGCGCCACGTTTGAACTGGAGCGAGTAGCGACCGTCTGCGGACTGCCGGACCGCTTCGAGCACACTACCGGTTTCGATGGCGGAACCCAGGCGACTGCCGAGATTGCTGGTGATCAGATCGTTGCCACCGCGCACATGGAATCGTTCGTCACTTTCACCAAAGATGTGAAAGGCCTCGGTACCCGGATCGATGAAGGTCAGCAGGTTCAGTGCGGACTGCTCGTCGCAGTCGAGTCCCATCTCGGTCGTGTAAGCCACTTCGATGAGGCGGCGCAGCCAGCCACTCGCACCGTTCCGGTCCAGCCACGCGCTTATCGTTTCCTTGTCCAGAGCCTCGCAGCCACCGGGCGATGCGTAGGTAATCTCGTCTTCCGGCAAGGCATCCGTTTCTCGCCTGATCGCTTCTGCCAGTGGCGCGAAGGCGAGCAGGATTTCCTCCTCGGAGTAACGGCGCCCCTCGCAATACCAGACATCCCCGAATGCATGGGTCGGATCCTCGCTGAGATCGTCCAGCGGCAGGTTGAACTCCGCAGCGAGCGCGCGGATTCGTACGTGGCCGGTGTCGATCAGTTCGCCACCGAGCTCGCAGACCTGGCCATCGGCAAAGTGGTTGCGCAGGCTGAACATGCGCCCGCCAATGCGGTCCTGGGCTTCGTAGACGCGCGCACCGATGCCTGCCTGGCGCAGACGCCAGGCGCAGGTCAGCCCAGCCACTCCGGCGCCAACGATGACGACCTCATCGGCAGCATCGCCACGCAACAGCGGAGCAGGAGTGCAGGCGGCCAGCGCCAGCGCGGAGGTGGCGGTTGCTGCCTGACGCAGGAATCGTCGTCGCGAAGACGCGCGACGCATTTCCAGATCGCGCGCAACGAGTTCATCGAGCGGTTCGCCGGACTGCCTGGCCACGGCCGAAATCGCTGCAGCGCGTCGCAACAGGTCCACCCATGCGGTGCGAGCCATGACCCCTCCCCGGATCGAGCCGCCGATTGCGGCAGAGGATGAGCCTAGCGCGAATCTGTCGGCGAGGCACCGGCTTTGTCAGTGTTCCAACGTGGCCCCGATGGCAGCCTTTCAGCGTTGATGAAAGTGCAATGGGAAAACCGCCGAATGACCATGCCTTTCCAACTGGAGTTCAACATGCGTAGAAGACCACGAAACCTTCCTTTCGCGCTGGTTCCTGCACTTGTCATGGCCGTTACCGCTCCGGTCGTGATGGCGAGCGAATCGAGCATGGCCACGGGCAAGCTCAGCGTCGAGGGGCCCGACGCCACGCTGGTGATCAGCCTCAACCATGCCTATTACGTCAGCGGCCCCAATCGCTTCGACGAGACGAAAACGGTGCGCAGCATCGTTTTCACTGCGGACGACCAGCGAGCCGCGATCAACGCCTGCCCGGACATGCGTTGCGCGATGCTGTCGTCGAGCGACGGACTGCAGATCGAAATCGGCGACGACGGTGCGGTCAACTGGTGGGCACATGTTGCGCCGATCCAGTACAGCAGCACGGCCAGCGGCGATGCCCTCAAGCTCAGCGTCGACAGCGCCGGACGGGTCGCCGGCAGCTTCAAGCTGGGCGGTTCCGGCGCGACCGCCGCAGTCGAATTCGACGCCTCGCTGATCAGGGATTTCTCGAAGACGGAATGATGCCGGCGCCGGTTGCGCCGAGGCTGCAGCGCCCGACTCAGGCCCTGCCGCCGATGCGTGCACCGAGCTTGCGCGCCAGCGCCTCGGCCTGGCGCAGCTTCGGTGCGTATTCGGGGGTGCGCAGCCGGGCCATGGCCGCCTCGATATCGGCGCGTGCCGCATCGAGGTCGCCTTCCTGCTGGTGCAAGCGGCTGCGTTCGAGATAGGCCGCGCCGAGCATCGGTTCGCTGCCGGCATCGCCGGCGCGGGTCAATGTCTCGATGGCCGTCCCGATCAGTACGGCGGCCTCCTCCCGCAGGCTGGACTCCTGCTTGCCGAGCAGACCCGCCGCCAGGGCGACGCGGGCCTGGGCAATTTCGGCGTGGTCCTTGTCGTAGATCGCCTGCATGCCGTCAAGGGCCCGGCGAAGCAGCGGGATGGCCTCGTCGTATCGACTCTGCGCGAGACGCAGCGCGCCGATGACCGAAGCTGCGAACGTGTTGTTGTAGTGGTCGTCGGGCGAGACGCGAGCGAGCGCGGCGATCGCCTCCGTCCCCAGCCTGTCGGCTTCGGCCAGTTTCCCGGCATCGGTCAGCGCGCCGACCTCCAGGAATGCGGTCATCCACGTGTAGACACTGTCGCCGGTCGCGGCCTTGAATGCCTCGAACGACTTGTTGTATCGCTGAGCGGCAAGCTCGAACTGGCCCTGGGCCCGGGCCAGGCCGCCGAAGGTCTGCAAAGCCTGCGCATACTGCCCGGATGGCGTCTTGCCGAGGATCGCAAGCGATTCCGTGAAGGAACGTTCCGCCGCCTCGAGATTTCCCGTGCGACGCTGCAGGTCGCCGAGCCGCAACAGCGTACCGCCCACGTAGAGATGATCGGCCGGCAGCTTGGCACGCTCGATGTCGAGCGCCGTCTGATACTGGACCAGCGCCTCGTCGTACTTGTGCTGGACGCGCAGGACGTCGCCGACGTTGGTCCGCAGCATGGCTGTTCGCACATGCTCTTCACCGTTGTTTTTCGCGACGATAGCGAGTGCTTCGCGATAGCTGGCTAGCGCGTCGGGATACTTCCCCGCCTCCTGCTGCACCTTGCCGAGTACGCCGAGTCGGCTGGCAACGCGAACGTCGTCCACGCCATAGGTTTCGCGAAAGACCTCGACGCCGTGGCGGGCGAGCTTTTCCGCCGCTTCGTTGCTGCCCTGGACCAGTTCGATGTTGGCCAGCGATGACTCCGCGAGTGCTGCGCGCGGCAGGTTTCCGGCACCGGCCCGACGCAACTTGTCCAGTGCGTCGCGCAGCAGCGTTGCCGAGGCCGGTACGTCTCCCACCGCATAGACGGCCTCGCCATAGGCGGCAAGAACCTCGGCAGCGGGGATGCTGTCGGGTCCGCTCAGATTCGATTGCAGCTCCCAGGCACGCTTGAGGGTTGCCATTGCCGCTTCGCGATCATCCAGGCTGATCTGGATCTCGCCGAGGTCCTTGAGCAGTTGTGCCTGGAGTTCCGGCTCGCCGGCAAGGCTGCTGTCGATCTGGGCGATACCGTCGCGGATCAGTGCAACCGGCGTTCGCGCAACCGCACTGGCGCGGCTGATCGGGTCCTGCTCGCGAAACAGGGTGAGGATGAAATCCTTGACCCGCTCGCTTCGGGCGAGCTCGCGTTCGGCCTTGCTGCGTTCGAGATCCGCACGCTGCGCCTCGGCATGCGCGAGCTGTGCCTGCCAGAGTGCCGCGCCCAGTCCGCCGAGCAACGAGACGGCGACAAGCACCGACGCCGCGACCCCGACCCGATGCCTGCGGATGAACGTTTTCAGCCGGTATCCCGCCGAGTCGGCACGCGCCGAAATCGGACGGCCCTCGAGCCAGCGGCGCAGGTCATCGGCAAAGGCGGCGGCCGTCGCATAGCGTCGCGACGGCTCGCGCTGCAGTGCGGTCGTGACGATCAGGTCGAGATCGCCGGACAGCGTTCGCGCCAGCTGCCGAGCCTCGACCGCGTCGCCATACAGGTCCTGCAGCTGCGTCGGGGTCATGCGGGCGGCAAGCGTACTGGCTCGATCGGTGACTTCCTGGCTCGCTTCGAGGGCCAGCTGCGCCGGGGTTGCGCCGCGCCGCTGGCGCGGCAGTTGCCCGATCAGCAGCTCGCACAACATCAGGCCCAGCGCGTAGACATCGGTGGCCGTGCCGATCGGTTCGCCGAGGATCTGTTCGGGCGCAGCATAGGCTGGCGACATCACCCGCAGACCGGTTCCGGTCTGGGTCTGCTCGCCACTCTCCTCGATCAGCTTGGCGATGCCGAAATCGAGCACGCGCGGCTCGCCCTGGCGGTCGACCAGCACGTTCGAAGGCTTGAGGTCGCGGTGCACGACGAGTTGCGCGTGCGCATAAGCGACCGCATCGGCGACCTTGGCCAGCAGGCGCATGCGCGAGCGGACATCGAGGTGATGCTCGGCCGCATAGCGGGTGATCGGCTGTCCGTCGACATGGTCCATGACGTAATACGGGCGCTCGTCGCCACTCATGCCACCGTCGACCAGGCGCACGATGTTCGGATGGTTCAGGCGCGCAAGGATGCGCCGTTCCTGCAGGAACCGACGCAGGATCGCCTCGGTGTCCATGCCGCGCTTGAGCAGCTTGACCGCAACCTGCTGCTCGTAGGCGCCGTCGGTGCGTTCGGCCAGCCAGACCACGCCCATGCCGCCCTCGCCGAGCGGGCGCAGCAGTCGCCAGGGGCCGGTCGTTCCGGTCGAGGCCGGGTCGGCGGCGTCCGCGACCCGGATGCCCGCAACCTCACATGCCAGCTCGCCGTCGAGCAGCGGATTGGGTGCGTCGTCGGCCCGCAGCAGCGCCCGTACCTCGGAAGCCAGCACGGGATCGCTCTGCTCCAGGTCAGCCAGCCGCCGGGCACGAACGGCATGCTCGAGGTCGGCCAGTTCATCGAACAGGGCGGCCACTTCGGCCCAGCGTTCGGTTGCCGTGCTCATCGGCCTACTCCGCGGTCAGTTCTCGTTGGAGATACGCACGTGCCCGACGCCAGTCGCGCTTGAGCGAGCGTTCGGAACGCTGTTGCACATCGGCAATTTCGCTGAGCTCGAGACCCGCATAAAAGCGCATCTCGACCAGAGCGGCCAGCTTCTCGTCAACCGCTGCCAGGCTGACGAGGGCAGCATCCAGCGCGAGGACCTCCTCGTCGCGCTCGGATGCAACGGCCTGGAATGCCGTAGTGTCGAGCGGCACGAAACGAAGATCGCCGCCCCGTCGAACGGCCGCCCGCGAACGCACATGGTCAATGACGATCTGACGCATGACGCGTGCGGCGACAGCGAAATAGTGGCTGCGATCATTGACTTCGACGGCGCCGTGATGAGCGAGCTTGAGGTAGGCCTCGTGCACCAGAGAAGTGGCGCGCATGCCGGGATCACCGCGCAGCTGGCCGGCAGCCATTCGACGCAGTTCATCGTAAAGCGTCGCAAACAGGCGCTCGGACGCCATTGGATCGCCGCCACGCGCCTTGCCAATCAGTTCGGTGATCTCGGCCACGTGTCACTCCGGTTTCGCCACTACGTTGCCATGCGTGGCCCGTTGTAGCAATCGTCCCGAGTCCCTCTCGAATCCCCGGGCTCCCGGCAAATGCTGCGGCCCTCCAGAGGGCTGATTGTGAACTGGCGCACAAGTGGCCTGCGACCTGCGACCCGGCCACGACGATCCTGCTTGACCGTATCATGCGCGCTCACTCAGTCAGAGGATTGCCCATGCGATTTGTCCTACCGTTGCTGCTTGGTGCGTTTGCGGCTACTTCGGCCCTGGCCGGCGAAAACATCATGCTTGTGCTGGATGCCTCGGGCTCGATGTGGGGCCAGATCGCCGGCAAGACCAAGGTCGAGATCGCGCGCGAAACGGTCGCCGACATGCTCGGCACCTGGAAGGCCGACAACGCGATCGGTCTGGTCGCCTATGGCCACCGTCGCAAGGGCGACTGCAGCGACATCGAGACGCTGATCGAGCCCGGTCCACTCGATCAGGCGTCCTACCTTGCAACGGTCAACGGACTCAATGCCAAGGGCATGACGCCACTGTCGGCCGCGGTCAGGCATGCCGCCGGCGTACTCAAGTCGAGCGAGCAGAAGGCCACCGTGATCCTGGTTTCCGATGGCGAGGAAACCTGCAACCTCGATCCCTGCGCCGTGGGCGATGAACTGGAAACGAGTGGCGTCGCGTTCACCGCCCATGTGATCGGTTTCGATGTCAGTGATCCAATTCATCAGGCCCAGCTGCGTTGTCTCGCCGAGAACACGGGTGGGCGCTACTTCAATGCGCGTGATGCCGAGGAACTTGGCGCCGCGATTGCGGGCGCGGTCAATGCAAGCACCGAACCGCCACCACCGCCCGCAAAGGCGACCGTAGCCACGAAGGGGCCGTTGACGATAACCGGCGAGATCGAAATCTCGTGGACCGGTCCCGCCGATCGCGGCGACTACGTGACCTTTGCGCCAGTGGGCTCGAAGGACAATGCCTATCTGGACTACGAAGTGGTCGGCCGGAAGGAAGCAACCGACAAGGCAGGCATCGTTTCCCTGCGCGCGCCGGCAGAGTCCGGTCCGATCGAATTGCGCTACGTCAGTCCGATCCGCAAGGACAGCGTGCTCGCCCGCGTCGTGCTCGAAGTCGGTGACGCCGAGGCGAGCATCGAAGCGCCCGACAGCGTCCCCGCCGGCGCGAAGGTCACCATCACCGCGCGCGGTCCGGTCGGGAAGAACCACTGGATCGGATTTGCGCCGAAAGGCAGCCCGATTACCGCGTACCTGCAGTACGGCCGTCCGACCGGGCCGGTCAGCGAGATCGAACTGATGCCCCCGTCCGAGCCGGGCGAGTACGAACTGCGTTACGTGCTCAATGAACGTGAACGCATCATCGCCACGCGCCCGATCACGGTGGTCGCAAGTACCGCGAGCGTCAGTGGGCCGTCAACCGCCATGGCCGGCGACACGGTCGCGGTCACGGCGAGCGGCCCCGAGGGATCCATGCACTGGATCGGATTCGCACCGGCTGGCAGCGAGGCCGGCAGCTATCGCGACTACATGCGCCCGCAAGGCGCCCAAACCGAAGGCACCCTGATGGCGCCGACCGAAGCAGGCGACTACGAACTGCGCTATGTACTCAACGAGCGCGAGAAGGTGATCGCTTCGCAGCCGGTCAAGGTGACGCCGGCAGTCGCCAAGCTCGATGCTCCCGGCAGCGTGACAGCGAACGAAGACATCACCGTGCGCTTCCAGGGCCCGCGGCACGCCAGCCACTGGATCGGATTCGTTCGCCGCGACACGCTCGAGTATCTCCGCTATGCCGACGTCCCGCTGGAAGGCGATTCAGTCACGCTTCGCACCCCCGAAGAAGCCGGCGACTACGATATCGTCTTCGTCATCGACAAGACCGCCATCGCCCGCAATCCGGTCTCCGTGCGCTGAAGACTGAAAACGGCCGGAGCAATGCTCCGGACGTTTGCCGTGCAAAGAGGAGTCCAGCGATCAGGCAGCACGGCGTTCGTGCTTGCCCTCACCGATTTCCTCGATCAGCTTGGCGTTGAACGCCTCCAGATCCTTCGGCGTGCGGCTGCTGACGATGCCGTTGTCGACCACGACTTCCTCGTCGACCCAGGTCGCCCCTGCATTCTCGATATCCTTGCGAATGGTCGGCACCGAAGTCACCTTGCGCCCCTTCAGAACGCCGGCATCGGCCAGAATCCACGGGCCGTGACAGATCGCTGCCACCGGCTTGCCCGCCTTGACAAAGGCCTTGACGAATTTCAATGCATCTTCGTTGACGCGCAATTGATCCGGATTGAACAGGCCGCCCGGGAGAACCACCGCATCGTAGTCTTCCGCTCGCGCTTCGCCGAGTCCCTTGTCGACTGCAACCTTCACCCCTTTCTCAAGGTGCCTGAAGGCCTGCAGCTCGCCGGATTCGGGTGAAACGACCTGTACCGTCGCACCGGCGGCCTTGAGCGCGTCGCGCGGGCTGGTCAACTCGCTCTCTTCGAAACCGTGCGTGGCGAGGATTGCGATCTTCTTGCCCTGGATATTCATGCTCATGAGAGGTCTCCTTTGCTGTTCGCAGTGCAAATCGCACCGCCTTGCCATCAGACTAGCGGGGTGAGCTTTAATGCCCGCCAACACAAGGTGCCGTGGATAACATGAGGTTCAGAAAGCCGTGATCGAGAGTCTGCAAGACCCGAAGACTTTGCTCATCGTCTGGCACAGTCGAACCGGGGCGAGCTTGCAGATGGCCCAGGCGGCATGCGATGCCGCTTCTGCGCAAGTGGGTATTCGCGTCGTCATGCGCCCCGCCGAATCCGCGACCAGTGCGGAGGTGATGGCCGCCGATGCCGTGCTGTTCGTCGCACCGGAAAATCTCGCTTCACTATCAGGCGCGATGAAGGAGTTTCTCGACCGCAGCTACTACGACCTTCTCGATCGCTGCAATGGCAAGGTCTACGCCTCGATCATCTGTGCAGGCTCCGATGGCGAAGGCGCGCAACGGCAGCTCGACCGCATTGCCAAAGGATTGCGTCTGCGCCGCGTAGCCCCGCCGCTGATCGTGAATACGTCCGCTCAGACGCGGGAGGCAATACTTGCACCAAAAAAGCTGGGAACTGAAGACCTCGACCGTGCCCGCGAACTTGGCGCCTTGCTGAGTGCCGGGCTTGCGATGGGAATCTTCTAGTCACTCAGAAAAAACCCCGCATCGCTGCGGGGTTTCTTGTGGAACTGCATCAGGGTGGAGCGTTTTCCAAGAAGTGCAGCCTCGGATGGCCGCTTCTTGATTCTCGCGATCAGGGGTGATCGCAGGAATAGACCTCTTAGAAATCCATACCGCCCATGCCACCCATGCCGCCCATGCCGCCGCCACCGCCGTGGTTGTGCGGCTCTTCCTTCTTCGGCGCTTCGGCGACCATGGCTTCGGTCGTGATCATGAGGCCGGCGATCGAGGCGGCGTTCTGCAGTGCAGTACGCGTGACCTTGGTCGGATCGAGAATACCCATCTCGACCATGTCGCCGTATTCACCGGTCGCGGCGTTGTAGCCATAGTTGCCCTTGCCATCGGCAACCTTGTTCAGGATCACGCTCGGCTCTTCGCCGGCGTTGGTGACGATCTCGCGCAGCGGCGCTTCCATCGCACGACGTGCGATCTGGATGCCGTGGTTCTGCTCTTCGTTGTCACCCTTGAGCTTGCCGAGGCCAGCGAGGGCACGGATCAGGGCAACACCGCCGCCCGGGACCACGCCTTCTTCGACGGCTGCGCGCGTGGCGTGCAGGGCGTCTTCGACGCGGGCCTTCTTTTCCTTCATCTCGACTTCGGTCGCAGCGCCGACCTTGATGACGGCAACGCCGCCGGCCAGCTTGGCCACGCGCTCCTGCAGCTTCTCGCGGTCGTAGTCCGAAGAGGTCTCTTCGATCTGCGCCTTGATCTGCTTGATGCGCGACTGGATCGTGGCGGCTTCACCGGCGCCGTCGATCAGGGTGGTGTTTTCCTTGGTGATGACGACCTTCTTGGCGCGGCCGAGATCCTTCAGGGTAGCCTTCTCGAGCTGCAGGCCGACTTCCTCGGAAATCACCTGGCCGCCGGTCAGGATGGCCATGTCTTCGAGCATCGCCTTGCGACGATCGCCGAAGCCCGGTGCCTTGACGGCTGCCACCTTGACGATGCCGCGGATCGTGTTGACGACCAGGGTCGCCAGCGCTTCGCCTTCGACTTCCTCGGCGACGATCAAGAGCGGCTTGCCGGCCTTGGCTACGCCTTCGAGGATCGGCAGCAACTCGCGCACGTTCGAGATCTTCTTGTCGTAAAGAAGAATGTAGGGGTCTTCCAGCTCGACCTGCTGCGAAGCCTGGTTGTTGATGAAGTACGGGGAGAGATAGCCGCGGTCGAACTGCATGCCCTCGACGATGTCGAGTTCATTGTCGAGGCCGGAACCTTCTTCAACCGTGATCACGCCTTCCTTGCCGACCTTGTCCATCGCTTCGGCGATCAGCTTGCCGATCGGCTCGTCGCCATTGGCCGAGATCGTGCCGACCTGGGCGATCGACTTCGAATCGGCGGACGGCTTGCTGAGCTTCTTCAGCTCTTCGACGGCGGCGATGACGGCCTTGTCGATGCCGCGCTTCAGATCCATCGGGTTCATGCCGGCTGCAACGGCCTTCATGCCGTCGCGGATCAGCGCCTGGGCGAGAACGGTCGCGGTGGTGGTGCCGTCACCGGCGACGTCGGAGGTCTTGGAAGCGACTTCCTTGACCATCTGCGCGCCCATGTTCTCGAACTTGTCAGCCAGTTCGATTTCCTTGGCGACGGAGACGCCGTCCTTGGTGATGGTCGGGGCGCCGAAGCTCTTTTCGAGCACGACATTGCGGCCCTTCGGACCGAGGGTGGCCTTGACCGCATTGGCCAGGGTGTTGACGCCGCGCAGCATGCGGGCGCGTGCATCTTCAGAGAAGCGGATTTCTTTGGCAGCCATTTCGTGAAACTCCGGGAATAGGGAATGGGGAATGGAGAATGGTCAGAGCAGTAGCGGTGAATTCGGGTGCTGGGGTGGCAATCGGTGCGCGCAGGCGCTTCTACGATTCCCTATTCCCCATTCCCGATTCCCGCTTCGTTACTCAATCACCGCGATGATGTCTTCTTCGCGCATGACCAGCAGTTCCTCGCCGTCGACCTTGACTTCGGTACCCGAGTACTTGCCGAACAGGACCTTGTCGCCAACCTTGATGGCGATCGGACGGACTTTGCCGTCTTCGAGGATCTTGCCGGTGCCGGCAGCGATCACTTCGCCGCGGATCGGCTTCTCGGCAGCAGAGTCGGGAATGACGATGCCGCCGGCCGAAATCTTCTCTTCTTCCAGACGCTTGAGGATGACGCGATCGTGTAGTGGACGAAGTGCCATGTTGATTGATCCTTTAACTGGTTGATTAAATTGAAATTGTTGCTGGGCTGTTAGCACTCTGCCCAAACGAGTGCCAATTCTACTCGCGTAAAAAAGCCTGTGGAAGTCCTCAGGCATTGCTGTGACCGGAACATGGGGCTGGGATAGGGGCTTTCAATGGCCCCTGACTCGAACGGCAATGACTTGGGGGAACGCTGAATAGGCCGTCATCCCAGCGCAGGCTGGGATCAAGTTCTTGTTGTTGTCTTTTGCAGATCAAGGGCAGAGCTGGATCCCAGCCTGCGCTGGGATGACGGGCAGAGACTTGTTCAGCGGCCTTAGCACTTGTCCCGACGTTTCGCCGGGATGACGAACCCCAAATCAATGCCAACCGCCCCTGACTTTCACAGGTCTGGCAACCTGTTTGAATTCCTGTTTGTCTATACTCCCGCGTCGCGCGCCCACCCTGACCCGGGCTCGCCAGTGCCGGGGACTCGTTAATGAAACTCCATGTTGGTGCCGGTCGCGCCATGGTTATTCTTTGCGCCGCCATTTGCGGATCGGCGCTGGCCCAGGTCATCCCGCTGGTCGGCGGCCCGCCAGCCGTACAGAACTTTGATTCGCTGGCAGCGAGCGGGACCGGCACGGCGCTTCCAGGCGGCTGGTATTTCGTCGAGTCCGGCTCGAATGCGAATAGCGGTTACAGCGCCAGCAATGGTTCGGCGAATTCTGGCGACACCTTCAGCTTCGGCGCCAATGCGAGCAGCGAGCGCGCGCTGGGAACGTTGCAATCCGGATCCCTGACCTCCCTGATTGGGGCGCAGCTGCGCAACGACAGCGGCCAGGCCATCAGCGAGATCGCCGTGGCCTATACCGGTGAACAGTGGCGACTCGGAGCGATCGGTCGCAATGACGCACTGCAATTCCAGTACAGCCTCAATGCCAGCGCGCTGAATGACAATGCTGCAAGCTGGGTCGGCCTCGGCACGCTTGATTTTTCCGCCCCCGTTTCGGCGGGCAGCATCGGGCCGCTGGACGGCAACGCCGCCGCGAACCGGGTTGCGATCAGCGCTTCGATCAGCGGCCTCAATCTCGCTACCAACGGCGTGGTCTGGGTGCGCTGGATCGACATCAATGCCAGCGGTGCCGACGACGGTCTGGCCATCGATGACATCAGCTTTGCCGTTGCCGGCGATCCGCCGGTCGATGTACCGCCCACCGTGGTCTCGACGACACCGGCCGACAACACGATCGACGTGCCGCTGGCCGCGACCCTGTCTGTCAGCTTCAGTGAAGCGGTGACGGTGACTGCGCCGTGGTATTCGATCAACTGTTCGATTTCCGGTTCGCATACCGCGACTCAGAGCGGCGGCCCGACGGCGTTCACGCTGACACCGTCACCGGTATTTGCGGCGAATGAATCCTGCGTCTGGACAATTCTCGCGAGTGGGGTAGCCGACCAGGACGGCAGCGCCGATGCGATGCTCGCCGACAGCGTGATCCAGTTCACCACGCTCGATCCCGGCAACATTCCGCCGCCAACCGTCATCTCGACCCAGCCCGTGGACAACGCCAGCAATGTTCCGCTGGCCAGCGATGTGCGGGTCAACTTCAGCGAGGCGGTGACCACGTCGCCGGGCGCCTTCGAACTGGCTTGCGACAGCACTCCGATCGCCCTGAGCGAAAGCGGTAGTGGCTCATCACGAACGCTGACGCCGGACACCCTGCTACCCGCCAATGGCAACTGCCTGTTCACGATCAACGCCGATGACGTGCAGAACGCGAGCGCCGTCACGATGGCGGCTTCGGTGGAAGTGCATTTCTCTGTCGGCAGTGGCAACGACGACGGCTACTACGACCAGGTCAACACGAGCAGCGCGGAACAATTGCGCTGCAGCCTGCATCACCTCATCCGCGGCCATACGGCCTATCCCTACAGCGGCTCCGGCACGAACGCCTGGACGATTCTCGAAACGGCGCAGGCCAGTCCGAACAACCCGAACCAGATCCTCGACGTCTATCGCAATCGCCTCTACACGGCGATCAGCGATCGCGCCGGCAGCGGCGGCGGCATCACCTACAACCGCGAGCACACCTGGCCGAATTCGCTGGGTTTTCCAAGCCAGACCGGCAATCTGGGCCTGCCGAACGCGCCCTACACCGACACCCACATGCTGTATCTGTCCGACACCGGCTACAACTCGGATCGCAGCAACAGCCCCTACGGAAATTGCGCCTCGATGGCCAGTTGCGCCGAACGCGCGACCGAATTCAACTTCGGTGTCGGCGGCGGCAGCGGCGTCTTTCCGGGCAACTCGAACTGGTTCAACAACAATACGTTCCAGACCTGGGCTGCGCGCAAGGGCGATGTCGCGCGTGCCGTGATGTACATGGCGATCCGCTACGAGGGCGGCACCGATCCAGCCAGCGGCCAGACCGAACCCAACCTCGAATTGACCGACAACCGCAACCTCATCGTCGGCTCCTCGAACTACAACGTGCCCGCCTACATGGGCCTGCTCACCGACTTGCTCGCCTGGCACGCGAGCGACCCGCCCGACGCTGCGGAAATCCAGCGCAACGACGTGATCCAGATTTTCCAGGGCAACCGCAATCCGTTTATCGATCACCCGGAATGGGGCACCCAGGCCTTGTTCGTCTCGGTCAGCCCGACGATCTGCGAACTCGGCAACGATGTGATCTTCGCCAACGGTTTCGACAACGCCGCGCGCTAGGCAGGAATGCCTGCAGGCCAGGCGCGGGCCCAGGTGTTTCGCGCCAGACCCGGGCCATTCCTGCACACCACGGCGCGCGGGCATGAGGAATTCGGCACGATGGCGGATAATGGGGCATGACCGTCCTGATCGTTCACTGCACCTGCCCCGACGCAACAGTAGCCACCGACATCGCGCGCGCGCTCGTGAGTGAGCGCCTGGCCGCCTGCGTCAGCGCCTTGCCCGGCGTCACCTCAATCTACAGCTGGGAAGATCAAATCTGCGTCGACAACGAAGTGCTGTTGCTGATAAAGACCACGGTCCCCGGATTCGATGCCCTCAAGGCGCGCCTGCTCGAACTGCATCCATATGAACTGCCCGAGATAATTGCGGTCGATGTCAGCGTTGCCCATGACGATTATGCGGATTGGGTCGAATCCCGGGTCGGGGTACCCTGACAGTTTTCCGCGACCCGTCCGGTCCCCTTTCGCCCTCGCCACGCCCTGGAGTTTTGACTTGCCACGCCATTTCCTGATCGGCCTGCTGGCCCTGATTCCGCTCGCCCCGGCCGCTTACGCGCAGGGCCAGGAAGAGCTGCTGCCGGTCGAGCAGGCTTTTGCCCTGCAAGCAGAGATCACCGAGCCCGGCCGGATCGACCTGCACTGGCAGATCGCCCCCGACTACTACCTGTACAAGGGCCGGATCAGCGCGAAGACGAAACAGGCGGACCTGATCCTGGGTGATCTGGCGCTGCCCAAGGGCATCGAGAAGCACGATGAATTCTTCGGCGACGTCGAGATCTACCACGATGGCGTCGAGGCCAGCCTGCCGTACACGCTGGCGAATGCCGAAGCCGACAGCGTCGAGGTCACGATCACGGTGCAGGGCTGCCATGAGGTCGATCCGAAGATCTGCTATCCCCCGCATCCGACCCGACTGGTTCTGACGCCGCCGGTTTCCCCAGCCGCCGCGCCGACCGCATTGGCGCAGAAACTGGCTGCCGGCAGCGCGCTCGGCAGCGCCATCAATCCGCTTGAGCCGGACGAAGCATTGCCGCCCGAGCAGGCCTTCGTGTTCGAGGCGATCGCGATGAGCCCGACGGAGCTGCTTGCGCGCTGGACCATGCCCAAGGGCTATTACCTGTATCGCGACAAAAGCAAGGTCATGGTCAACGACGGCAGCGGTGTCGAAGTCGGCGCTGCGCAATGGCCTGCCGGCGTCGACCATGTCGATGAGCACTTCGGCAGTGTCGTCGTCTACTACGATCAGGTTGAACTGCCGGTTGCGCTGAAGCGCCCGAACGGCGATGCGCAGACGATCCAGCTGACGGGCGAATTCCAGGGCTGCAAGGAAAACGGCATCTGCTATCCGGTGCTGCAGCGCACGCTGGCCATCGATCTGGATCCGGCCACACCCGAACAGCTGGCTGCCGCCGCAAGCAGCTTTGTTCCCGCCGCCACGTCTTCGGAGAAAGCCGGCCTTGCGGACAACGACCTGCGTTCAACACCGCCCGCGACCAGCGCGATCGGCATCCTTGCCGCGCTGCTGTTTGCCGTGCTCGGCGGCATCGTGCTCAACCTGATGCCCTGCGTGTTGCCTGTGCTCTCGCTGAAAGTGATCGGGCTCGCGCAGAGTGGCGAAAGCCAGTCCAAGGCGCGCAGCCATGCGCTCTGGTACACCTTGGGCGTACTGACATCGTTCGCCGCGCTGGGCCTGCTCGTGATTGCCTTGCGTGCAGCAGGCCAGGCCCTCGGCTGGGGCTTCCAGCTGCAGCAGCCGGGCTTCGTCGCCATTCTCGTCTATGTATTGCTCGCGGTCGGCTTGAGTCTCTCGGGCGTGTTCACCATTGGCGCCAGCCTTGCAGGTACGGGCCAGGGACTGGCCTCGCGTTCCGGACCGGCCGGGGATTTCTTCACCGGCGTGCTGGCCTGCGTCGTGGCCAGCCCGTGCACGGCTCCCTTCATGGGCCCGGCCCTGGCGTTCGCGTTCGCGTCGTCCTCGGTAGTCGCGCTGTTGATCTTCCTTGCCCTTGGCTTCGGCCTGGCCCTGCCGTTCCTGCTGGTCGGTCTTGTACCCGCGCTGGCGAGCCGCCTGCCGAAGCCCGGCGCCTGGATGGAAATCTTCAAGCAGGTACTCGCCTTCCCGATGTACCTGACTGCGGTCTGGCTGGTCTGGGTGCTCGGCAAGCAGCGCGGGGTCGATGCGATCGGGCTGGTGCTGATCGGCGCGGTCGTGCTCGCCCTCGGCCTGTGGTGGCTGGAGCGGGCACGTTGGCGCGACAGCACCTCCGGGCGCGTCCTGGCCGGCCTTGTCCTGCTGGCAGCGCTGGCACCCATCTGGATGATCGGACATCTCGATCCGCCGACAAGGCATCTGGAGACGTCGGAGTCGGCACTGGCCTACTCGCGCGACAAGCTGGCTGACTTGCGCGCCGAGGGTCGCACCGTCTTCGTCAACATGACGGCCGACTGGTGCGTGACCTGCAAGGCCAACGAAAAGAACGTGCTGGCCGGTGATCGGTTCAAGGAACTTCTTGCCACATCGAATGCGGTCTACATGAAGGGCGACTGGACCAACGTCGATCCTGAAATCACCGCCTTTCTGCAGGCGCATGGCGCGGTCGGCGTGCCACTCTACGTCGTCTTCCATGGCACCGATGAACCGGGCTCGGTGTTGCCGACCCTGCTCACGGATGGCATCGTCGAGGCAGCTCTTGCCCCTGGCCAGCCCTGATTGCCGGGAGCTCCCCATGGCCGAGTGGCCCTGCAAAGCGCGGGCCGTTGCCTGAGCCGTCCCTCTCCGTTTCCATTGCCGCTATCCTGATCCCATGTTCAACCGCACCAACCTGCTGATCATTCTGCTCGCCATCGGCAGTGCCGGCCTTGGCCTTGCGCTGAGCCAGATGCTGCGCCCCGCACCGGTACAAAGGGCGGCGACGTCGGCACCTGCAGGCGTTCTGGCTGTCGGTGATCGGGTCGATGACATGGCGCTGCCCGACCGTGAGGGCGGCATGCGCCGGCTCTCGGAGTGGCGCGGCAAACTGGTGATCCTGAATTTCTGGGCGAGCTGGTGCGGGCCGTGCAGAGAGGAAATGCCGATGCTGGATGCGATGCGAGCGCAATACGCCGATCGTGATGTCGAGGTCATCGGCATTGCCGCCGAAGAGGCGCCCGCTGCATTGGCCTTTCTGGAACGCAATCCGGTCAGTTATCCGATCCTGATCAATTCCCCCGCCGACATGACGGATCTTTCGCTTCGGCTGGGCAATACGCAAAACGTGCTTCCGTACACCGCATTGATCGACCGCGACGGCAACATCCTCGCCACACGCATCGGCAATTTCAGCCAGACTGCTCTGGAGAAATGGATCGCACCCCATCTCTGAACCAGCCACGCAACGCGCCGAGACGAATCAGCCGACCGATCAGTCCGCGAATCCGCATCGCCCTTCCCGCCCCGATCAAGGAAACCTGCACATGTCCACACCCGCCTACGCTGCTGCAACCCCGAAGGCACCGCTCGCGCCATGGACGATTGAACGCCGCGCGCCCGGTCCGCACGAAGTGCAGATCGAGATCCGCTACTGCGGAGTCTGCCATTCGGATATTCACCAGGCGCGCGACGAATGGGGTCGCGGGATTTTCCCGATGGTGCCGGGCCATGAAATCGTCGGCGAAGTAGGTGCCGTCGGCAGTGCGGTGACAAGGTTCAAGGTTGGTGACACCGTGGGTGTCGGCTGCTTCGTCGACTCCTGTCGGGAGTGCGGCTCGTGCAAGGAAGGCGAGGAGCAATACTGCACCGGCGGCATGACCGCCACCTACAACAGCGTCGAGCGCGGCACGCGGACACCGACCTACGGCGGCTACTCGACGCGCATCGTCGCCGATGAAAATTATGTCCTTCGCATTCCTGCTTCGATTCCCCTGGATCGCGCTGCGCCGCTGCTCTGCGCCGGCATCACCGTGTATTCGCCATTGCGCCACTACGGCCTCAAGGCCGGCGATCGCATCGCCGTGGTCGGGCTGGGTGGACTCGGCCACATGGCCGTCAAGATCGCGCGCGCGATGGGCGCCGAGGTGACCGTGCTGAGCACCTCCCCGGCCAAGCGCGAGGACGCGCTGGCACTGGGTGCACATGCGTTCGAAGCGACCGCCGACAAGTCGACCTTCCGCAAGCTGGCCGGCCAGTTCGACTTCATCCTCGACACGGTTTCCGCGCCCCACGACTACAACGCCTACCTCGGTCTGCTGCACCGGGACGGCACCATGATCCTGGTCGGCATGCCGGACCAGCCGGTGCCACTCGGCGCCGGCGCGCTGATCATGGGGCGCAAGCGGCTGGTCGGTTCGCTGATCGGCGGCATTCGCGAAACCCAGGAAATGCTCGACTTCTGCGCCGAACATGAGGTCGCCTCGGACATCGAGCTGATTCCCGTCGAAAAGATCAACGACGCCTACGAGCGCATGATCAAGGGCGATGTGCGCTACCGCTTCGTCATTGATTGCGCGACCTTCTGACGAGACGCGGTTCTGGCGAGACCCGCCGCGCCCGCACATACTCGCGGGCCGGGCGACCCCCGCAGGAGCGGGCCGTAGAGGCGGCTCGCAAGGATGAGTCATTGTCGTGGGTCGTGGAGATGGGTCGTAGGGGTGGGTCTCAGACCCACCCGCTCTGGCCTGGAATCCCGCAAACAGCAAGAAGCGGGCGGGTCTGAGACCCGCCCCTACGACCCGCCGCTGCGAATTCTGAGCCAAAATTTCGTCGATCTCCGCCGAACTGGACACTTCGACGCCGTTAGATGACACTACAGCGCTGTTTGAACCGGTCGATCGGCGACCGCATCGAGAGCACGCTTGGCCAAGATCCTCGTCCTGCATGGGCCCAACCTGAACCTGCTCGGAGCACGCGAGCCGGAGGTTTACGGGTATGCCACCCTGGCCGACATCGATGCCGCCATCGAGTCGTATGCGCGCTCCGCGGGCCATGAACTGGGCACATTCCAGTCGAATGCCGAGCATGCGCTGATCGACCGGGTGCATGCCGCGCGCAGCGACGGAGTCGCCTGGATCGTGATCAATCCCGGCGCTTTCACCCACACCAGCATCGCCCTGCGCGATGCGCTGTCCGCAGTGGCGATTCCGTTCATCGAGGTGCATCTGTCCAACGTGCATGCCCGAGAGGCATTCCGCCGGCACTCGTATTTTTCCGAGATCGCGCAAGGCGTGATTTCGGGATTCGGCGCCGACAGCTATCGCATGGCGGTCGAAGTCGTCCTGCGCCGGCTCGCCAAACCCTGAACCCATTCATCAACCCGCAGCGCTCCGCCCCGCGGAACGCGCCAAGTCAAGGGCACCACCCATGGATCTGCGCAAGATCAAGAAACTGATCGATCTTCTCGAAGAATCAAATCTGGCCGAGCTCGAGATCAAGGAAGGCGAGGAAATCGTCCGCCTCTCGCGCTACCCGAAGAACATGGCGCCGGCCTATGCCGCCGCACCGGCCGCGAACCCGGCGCCGGTCACGCACACGATTGCCCCGCAGGCCGAGCCTGCCCAGGCCAGCGAATCGTCATCGGCCCCGCCAGCCGCGGACATCAAGGATTTGCCGCCCGGAACCACGGTGCGGTCGCCGATGGTCGGCACGTTCTATGCCTCGGCCAACCCGGATTCTCCGCCCTTCGTGACGGTCGGCCAAAAGATCAAGGCCGGCGACACACTCGGCATCATCGAAGCAATGAAGATGTTCAATCAGATCGACTCCGAAGTTTCCGGCACGGTCCTCGCAGTACTCGTCGAAAGCGGACATCCAGTCGAATTCGACGAGCCGTTGTTTGTGATCGGGTGAAGGGCCGGGAATCGGGAGTGGGGAATGGGGAATCGTTCAAGCGGGCTCACGAGCAATTGGATGTCTGGCAGGACGCCATGCAATTGGTAGAGATGGTTTACGCAGCCACCGCCAGTTTTCCTTCTGACGAACGATTCGGCCTGACCGCCCAAATCCGTCGAGCGGCCGTGAGCATTCCATCCAACATTGCCGAAGGTGCAGCCAGACGCTCCAGCGCCGAATACCAGCGCTTTCTTTCCATTGCACGCGGTTCGTTATCGGAAATGTCCACACAACTGCAGATCGCCGAACGCCTGACTTACATGAATTCGACGCCCGTACTCAATGATCTGCTTGATCTCGTCTTTGCTCGACTCACTGCGCTGATGAACGCCCTCAAGAGGCGTGGAGAATCATGATGCGAGCTTCAAACCCATTCCCCACTCCCTATTCCCCATTCCCATGCTAGACAAAGTCGTCATCGCCAATCGCGGCGAAATCGCATTGCGCATCCTTCGCGCCTGCCATGTGCTTGGCATCAAGACCGTGGCCGTGCATTCCACCGTCGACCGCAATCTCAAGCACGTCGGCATGGCGGATGAATCGGTGTGTATCGGACCTAGCCCGGCTGCCGAGAGTTACCTCAACGTGCCGGCCATCATCGCCGCCGCCGAGGTGACCGACGCCCAGGCGATTCATCCGGGCTACGGGTTTCTTTCCGAGAACGCCGACTTCGCCGAGCGTGTCGAGCAATCGGGATTCATTTTCATAGGCCCGCGCGCCGAGACGATCCGCATGATGGGCGACAAGGTCGAGGCGATCCGCGCGATGAAGGATGCCGGCGTGCCCTGCGTTCCCGGATCGGGTGGCCCGCTGGGCGACGACAACGCCGAGAACGTGCGTATCGCACGCGATATCGGCTATCCGGTGATCATCAAGGCATCGGGCGGCGGTGGTGGTCGTGGCATGCGTGTGGTCCACACCGAAGCGCATCTCGGCAACGCGATCTCGATGACGAAGACCGAAGCCAGGGCCGCATTCGGCAACGACCAGGTCTACATGGAGAAGTACCTGGAGAACCCGCGCCATATCGAGATCCAGGTGCTGGCCGATGGCCAGGGCGGCGCCATCCACCTCGGCGAACGCGACTGCTCGATGCAGCGTCGCCACCAGAAGGTGGTCGAGGAGGCCCCCGCCCCCGGCATCGATGAAGAGCAGCGCCAGGCGATCGGCAAGGTCTGTGTCGAAGCCTGCCTGCGCATCAACTATCGCGGTGCAGGCACCTTCGAATTCCTTTATGAAGACGGACGCTTCTACTTCATCGAAATGAACACGCGCATCCAGGTCGAGCATCCGGTCACCGAAATGATCACGGGCATCGACCTGGTCCGCGAGCAACTGATGATTGCCGCCGGCGAGAAACTCTCGATCCGCCAGCACGATGTCCGCATCACCGGTCATTCCATCGAATGCCGCATCAACGCCGAGGACCCGGATACCTTCATGCCGAGTCCCGGCACGGTCAAGCGCTTCCTCGCCGCAGGTGGCCCGGGCGTGCGCACGGATACGCACATCTATGACGGCTATCGCATTCCGCCCAACTACGATTCGATGATCGGCAAGTTGATCGTGCACGGCAGTGATCGCGCAACGGCCGTCGCACGCATGCGCAATGCGCTTGCCGAAGTCGTGATCGAGGGGGTCAAGACCAATTTGCCACTGCAGATGCGGATCATGGCCGACGCCGGTTTCCAGGCGGGCGGCATGAACATCCACTATCTGGAAAAGCGCATGGCCGAGGCCAAGGAAAAGGCGCTGGGATTGAGTTGATGGGTGAACACTCGATAGTCACGCGCTCATGGGCCTGAACTCGAAGATGCGGATTGTCGCCTGCGACAATGGTCAGGAATCTTTGCAGAGCCGGTATGCAGGTTGCCGCGCTCCGAACCTGTTCGACCGAGAACCTTTCCCATCGTGCTTGATCCAAATGCAAACAAAGCCGGTGTGTTGTCCTTCGCGTTCCAAACTTGTCTGACCGAAAACCTATCCCGCCATGAGTTGGCTCGAGCTTTCCCTGACCCTGCGCTCCGATCAGCAGGAAGCCGTCGAAGCGGCGCTGGAAGACGTTGGCGCGCTCGCGGTCACCCTGCTCGATGCCGATGCCGATACCAGCAACGAACAGGCCATCCTCGAGCCGGCGGTCGGCGAGACCCCGCTATGGTCGCTGATCGTCCTCTCGGCCCTGTTCGAAGCGGAAACCGATCGCAGCGGACTGATTCACGTTCTCGGCGAGTTGATTCCCGAGCTGGAACCCGGACAGATTGCGTTTCGCGAAGTCGCCGACCAGGACTGGACCCGCGTCTGGATGGATCAGTTCAAGCCGATGCAGTTCGGCGAACGCCTTTGGATCTATCCGTGGAACATTGAACCGCCCGCCAATTCCGGCAACACCGTCATCGTGCGACTCGATCCGGGCCTGGCCTTCGGCACGGGCACCCACCCGACCACGGCCCTGTGCCTGGAGTGGCTCGATCAAGCCGATCTCGGCGGCAAGACGGTGATCGACTACGGCTGCGGATCGGGAGTGCTGGCGATCGCCGCTGCGCTGCTGGGCGCCGCCGACGTGATCGGCATCGACAACGATCCGCAGGCCATCGAAGCGAGTCGTGACAATGCCACGCGCAATGGCGTGGCCGACAGGATCCAGCTGCGCCTGCCGAACGTCGATGAGCGCACGCCCGCCGATTTGCTCGTGGCCAATATCCTTGCCGGCCCGCTGTACGAACTCGCTCCGCTGTTTGCCAGGCATGTCCGCCCCGGCGGCTTGCTCGCCCTGTCCGGGATCCTCGGCGGGCAGGAAAGCGATTTGCTCGAGCGTTACTCGGAGTGGTTCGAGGATCTGCAGGTCAGCAAGCGCGAAGACTGGGTTCGCATCGACGGAAAGCGCCGCACCGACATCCACTAGTCGGCAAGCCGTTCGGTGCTGTCTCCGTCGAAGGTCAGCCGCAAACCGCGACATTCGCCCAGGCAAATTCCCTGTCGCTCTGGCAAGCCCGGTTAGAATGGACCCATGTACACCCAATGCCCCGAATGCCTGACCGTATTCAAAGTCGGCAGCGCCGAGCTTGCAGGCGCGCATGGCAACGTGCGTTGCTCGCATTGCAACGCCATATTCGATGCCTTGCCGACGCTGAGTGAACAACTCCCGTCCGAGCCGATCGGCAAACTCGGCCGCCATGCCGAGCTGGCCAGCCCGCCGCAGTTGGGCTTGCCGGTGTTCCGGCCCCATCGCGGCGAACAAGGCGCTCTGTTCCTCGACCCGGACGAGCGTCCGCGTGCGCATGATCGCTCTTCCGGCCCGCCTCAATTCACACGCAGAAGAGGCAGGGCGCCAACCCGTGGCAACGGCCCCTGGATTGCAGGCAGCCTGATCCTGTTGATGCTGCTGGCGGCTGAAATCGCCTGGGCCGAGCGGCAGCTCTGGCTGAACGACTCCGGTCTCAGGCCGGTCATCGCCGACATCTGCGCCAAAGTCGGCTGCGAAATCCCCTTGCGCCGTGATGAAGAACTCCTGCAGCTCGCATCACGGGATATCCGCCCGCATCCCTCGGTACCGGGCGCATTGATCATCTCCGCGACCCTGCAGAACTCCGCCGATTTCCCACAACCGTTTCCAGTCGTGGAGATCACCCTGTCGGACCTTGATGAACAACGCATTGCCATGCGTCGATTCCGGCCGTCGGAATACGTCAGCGACGCCAAGACCCTGGCCAGTGGCCTGGCTCCCGCCGCGAAGGCGGCCCTGGTCTTCGAAGTGGCCGATCCGGGCAAGAATGCCGTGGCATTCGAGTTTCGCTTCCACTAGGCGGGCTCTGGTTCGAAAAGTTTGCAATCGAATCGACCACTGGCACTTATCAATGGGGCCCGACGGCGTTATGATCATCGACCCGCCGCGCTCCTGAGGGAAGGATGCACGGCAGAACTCATAACTAGAACAAAGCCCCGAGGGATTGATCGCAGTGAATGCCGCTACCCCGTTGCGCGTTGATGTCGCGCACGATTCCGCCCTGCAACCCGCCCTGCGCGAGTGCGTCGCGAGGGCCGTACGTCGATACCTCAGCGATGTGGATTCGCAGCCCTCCGAGGGATTGCACGCGCTGGTCGTTGCCGAGGTCGAATTGCCGTTGCTGCGCGAGGTGATGTCCTGGTATGGCGGCAACCAGAGCCGCGCCGCTGCGGCCCTGGGCATCAACCGGGCCACGCTGCGCAAGAAGCTGCACCAGTACGAGCTCAGTTGAACCGCTATAATGCCGGCCCGCCAAACCGCTTCCGGCTGACCTGATGTTCGAGATTCCCCCTCCTCCCGTCCACCGGGCGCTGTTGAGTGTGTCGGACAAGTCCGGCCTTGCCGATCTGGCCAGAGGGCTCGACGCCCTGGATATCAGCCTGATTTCCACCGGGGGCACCGCGCAGGCATTGCGCGATGCGCATCTCCCGGTCACCGAGGTCAGCGCGGTCACCGGCTTCCCGGAAATCATGGACGGTCGGGTCAAGACCCTGCATCCGCTGGTCCACGGCGGCCTGCTCGGACGTCGCGGCATTGACGATGAAGTCATGTCCGAACACGGCATTGCTGCGATCGATCTTCTCGTGGTCAATCTGTATCCGTTCGAATCGGTTACGGCCCGCCCTGATTGCAGTCTCTTCGAAGGCATCGAGAATATCGATATCGGCGGCCCGGCCATGTTGCGCGCCGCCGCCAAGAACCATGAAAGCGTCATTGTCCTGTGCGATCCGGCCGATTATGCCGAGGTCCTCGAGGCTCTCGCCCAGGGCGGCACCACGATCGAAATGCGACGCAGGCTGGCAGCCAAGGCCTATGCGCACACGGCCACCTACGACGGTCGCGTTGCTGCCTGGCTCGGTGCGCGTTCCCAGGGCGAATCGAGCGAACCGTTTGCGCCCAGCCTGCACCTGGCCTACGAACGCAAGCAGGTATTGCGCTACGGAGAAAACCCGCACCAGGCCGCAGCGCTGTATGTCGAACGCAACGCCGCGCCGGGTACGATCGCCACGTCCAGGGTGCTTGCCGGCAAGGAACTCTCCTACAACAACCTGGCTGACGCCGACGCTGCACTGGAATGCGTCAAGGCGTTCCAGCGCACTCCGGCCTGCGTCATCGTCAAGCATGCCAATCCCTGTGGTGTCGCGCTGGCCGCCAGCGTGCGCGAAGCCTACGAACATGCCTATGCCTGCGACCCGGTTTCCGCGTTCGGCGGCATCATCGCCTTCAATCACCCGCTTGATCTGGAAACCGCTTCGCTGATCCTCGAGCGTCAGTTCGTCGAAGTGGTCATTGCACCCACCGTCGAGGAGGCTGCGCTCTCGGCTTTCAGGAAGAAGCCGAATGTACGCGTGATCGCGACCGGCGAATGGCCCGAACAGGCCGGCCAGTCGATCGACTACAAGCGCATCGCCGGTGGCATGCTCGCCCAGGATGCAGACCGCGACACGCTGATGTTGTCCGATCTCAAGGTCGTTTCAAAACGCGTGCCGGATGCAGAAGAACTGCGCGACCTGCTGTTTGCCTGGCACGTCGCCATGTACGTGAAGTCGAATGCAATCGTGTACGCCCGCGAAAGCCGCACGATCGGCATCGGCGCCGGCCAGATGAGCCGCGTGATCAGCGCCCGCATCGCGGCCATCAAGGCCGAGGAAGCCGGCCTCAGCGTTCCCGGCAGCGTCATGGCCTCGGATGCCTTCTTCCCGTTCCGCGATGGCATCGACACCGCAGCCGCGGCCGGCATCCGCGCCGTCATCCAGCCCGGCGGTTCGATGCGCGACGAGGAAGTGATCCTCGCCGCCGACGAACACGACATGACGATGGTATTTACCGGCGTGAGGCATTTCAGGCACTAGTGCCGGAATTCGAGATTGGAGATTCGGGATTCGCAAGAGCTGAGGACGTGGAACCCTGCGCAGCCATGAGCCAGTATCGAATCCCCGCTGACAACTCGCGCGTGCCAATCCGTCCCGGTCGGACCTCGGCAGGTGGCTCACCCTATCGAATCCCAAATCCCGAATCCCGAATCCCGAACATATGAAAATCCTCGTGATCGGCGGCGGTGGCCGCGAACATGCACTGGCCTGGAAGCTGGCTCAGTCCAGACGGGTTACCGAAGTCATCGTGGCTCCCGGCAATGCGGGTACTGCGCGCGAACCGCGCATGCGCAATGCAGAGGTTGCCGCCAACGACATCGATGGGCTGCTCAAGCTTGCCCGCGACGAGGCCATCGACCTGACCGTGGTGGGTCCTGAAATACCGCTGGTGCTCGGCGTGGTCGATCGATTCCGCGCCGCGGGCCTGGCCTGCTTCGGTCCGCGCAGGATTGCCGCGCAGCTGGAAGGCTCGAAGTCCTACGCCAAGGAGTTCCTGGTCCGCCACAACATTCCAACGGCACGCCACGCCGCGTTCGATGATCTCAATGCCGCCCTCGCCTACGTGCGCAAGCATGGTGCGCCGATCGTGATCAAGGCGGACGGACTTGCCGCTGGCAAGGGTGTCGTCGTGGCCCTGACACTGGGTGATGCCGAGCAGGCCCTGCACGACATGCTTGGCGCACATTCGCTCGGCGACGCATCGGCCAGCGTCGTCATCGAGGAATTCCTCGAAGGTGAGGAAGCCAGTTACATCGTCATATCGGATGGCGATCACGCCTTGCCGATGGCGACCAGCCAGGATCACAAGCGTGTCGGCGAGGCCGATACCGGGCCGAACACCGGCGGCATGGGCGCCTATTCCCCGGCACCGGTGGTCAGCCCCGAGGTCGACAAGCGCATCATGGACGAAGTGATTCGCCCGACCCTGGCCGGCATGGCAGCCGAAGGCGCGCCGTTCATCGGCTTTCTTTACGCCGGCCTGATGATCGACAGCAGCGGTGCGCCGAAGGTCATCGAGTTCAATGTCCGTTTCGGCGACCCCGAAACACAACCGATCATGATGCGCCTGCAGTCGGACCTGCTCGAGCTGATCGAAGCGGCACTGGCTGGCCGTCTGAACGGCACTCACGTGAGCTGGGATCCGCGTCCGTCGATTGGCGTAGTCATGGCCGCACAGGGTTATCCGGGCAAGGTGCGTACGGGTGATCCGATCAGCGGTCTGGATACTGCGCAAGGCAAGGACATCAAGGTATTCCACGCCGGCACACGAATGGTGGACGGCAAGGTGGTGACAGCAGGCGGACGCGTGCTTACCGTCTGTGCACTCGGCGCCGATTTCGCCGCAGCGCGCGAGGCGGCCTATGCGGCCGTGGCCACCCTGGATTTTCCGGGCGCCTTCCATCGCCGCGATATCGGCCATCGCGCACTCAGGCGCTAAGTCTTCCATCCCCCTGCAGCGAAACCGCCGGGATCCATTCGTGAACCACCCGGGCCTGCCCGGATTCGTGCCTTACGTGGCCAGCGCCACGCGCACGCGCAGGTGGTTTTCGCCGCGCCGGTAGCGGTAGGCGAATTCCCGCGTCATTGCACGGACCATGGCGATGCCGACGCCGCCGGGCGTGGCTGCGGCGATACTCGCCGGCAGCTGGGCGGCGGCGATCGCTGTCGGATCGAATGCGGAGGCGCAGTAGCGCAGACGCACGATCAACTCGTCATTGCGGCGACGCACGTGCACATGCACGGGCCCGCGAGCGGCTTGCGCATGCATCACGACGTTGGCGAGCAACTCGTCCAGCACCGTGGCCAGCGATTGACGCACCGATTCGGCGATGTCGGCCGCAGCGAGATCGACTTCGAGGGCATCGGCAAACTGCCCGATCGCAGCCCGTTCGCGCGCAACGCGATAGCGCCAGCGCGTCGCCGCAGCCAATGGACGAAGTTGCCGCGCATTCCGCTGCATCGTCATTCACCCTCCCCTGGCCCGGACTATTCATGAAGAACGCACGATGATCGCGCAGGACTCTGGATTCACACGGCTTTTCTCGATTGAGAATATAGCGGGCACTATTGCCGAATGAGTGAAGTGCCGTGTGGATCCAAGGGGCAAGCGAGGGCGTGCGTTCTTCATGAATAGTCCGGGCTTGTACATCGTGGACGAAGCCGGCCATCGAGGCAAACCCTCGAGACTCGAGGCACGAACCTGCTGCCGGGCACGGCGTTCGCATCACGGAATGCGACAGCTCTGCTAGATTGCCCGGGTCGCCCATCAGGATTCAGGCCCCTCCATGTCCGAACACAGTCAGTTCACCCTGCTCGGCAAGCGCCGCTTCGGCCCGTTCTTCCTGGCCCAGGCGCTCGGCGCATTCAACGACAATGCGTTCCGCCAGGGCATGATCGTGCTGATCGGCTTTCATCTTGGCCTGGCCATCGATGCTGTCAGCTTCTACGCGATGATCGCGCCTGCCGTTTTCATCCTGCCGTTCTTCCTGTTCTCGGCCACGGCAGGCCAGATCGCCGAAAAATTCGAGAAGACGCGCCTGATCCGCTACGTGAAACTGTTCGAGATCGCGGCCATGCTGGTCGCGGTGTATGCGTTCCATGCTGCCCAGATCTGGCTGCTGTTCGTCGTGTTGTTCCTGATGGGTCTGCAATCGACCGTGTTCGGTCCGATCAAGTACGCAATCCTGCCGCAGGCGCTCAGGGTTGACGAGCTCGTCGGCGGCAATGGCCTGGTCGAGATGGGCACGTCGATGGCGGTACTCATCGGCATGATGGCCGGCGGCACCCTGATGGCGATGGGCGAATTCGGGGCCACCGCCGCATCGATTCTTGTCGTCGGCGTGGCCGTCGTCGGCTACCTGGTCAGTCGCGCCATACCGCCGGCCCCGGCCACCGCGCCCGATCTCAAGTTCAACTGGAATCCGGTCACCGAAACCGCGCGCGTGATGCGCTACGTGACCAAGGACCGCACCATCTTCAACTCGATCCTCGGCATTTCCTGGTTCTGGTTCTTCGGCACCGTCTTCACCGCGCAATTGCCCGGTTACACGCAAACCTACCTCGGCGGCAGCGAAGCTGTTCTCAATCTGACCCTGGCCCTGTTTTCGGTCGGGGTCGGCATTGGCTCCCTGCTCTGCGAACGCCTTTCGGGGCACAAGGTCGAGATCGGACTGGTGCCCTTCGGCTCGATCGGCATGACCGTCTTTGCCGTGGATCTCTATTTCGCTAGACCGCTGGCGGCGACCGCTACCGGCCTCGGTGCGATGGAATTCCTCAGCGCCGATGGCAGCCTGCGCATCGTCTTCGACCTGATCCTGATCGGTCTGTTTGCCGGCCTGTTCATCGTGCCGCTGTTTGCCCTGGTGCAGAACCGCACGGATCGCAGCGAGCTGTCGCGTGTGATCGCCGGCAACAACATCCTCAATGCGTTCTTCATGGTCATCTCGGCCGGGCTGGGATTGGGGCTGACCGCACTGGGGCTGAGCATCCCGCAGATCTTCCTCTGCGTGGCCGTGCTCAACGCAGCCGTTGCCATCTACATCTACACGCTGGTTCCCGAGTTCCTGATGCGGTTCCTGTCGTGGATCCTGATCAACACCCTGTACCGGATCCGCACCGAAGGCCTCGACCAGGTTCCGGAGCACGGCCCGGCCTTGCTCGTGTGCAACCACGTCAGCTACATGGATGCGCTGATCGTCGCCGGCAGCGTGCGCAGGCCGGCACGCTTCGTCATGTACTACAAGATCTTCAATATTCCGATCATGAGTTTCATCTTCCGCACGGCGAAGGCGATTCCGATTGCCTCGAACCGGGAAGACCCGGCCCTGCTTGAAAAGGCCTTCGAGGAAATCGATCGCGCCCTGGCCGAAGGCGAGATCGTCTGCATCTTTCCGGAAGGCGGCCTGACCAGCGACGGCGAAATCGCGAAGTTCCGGCCTGGCGTCGAGCGCATCCTCGCGAAACGTCCGGTACCGGTCGTGCCACTGGCCATCCGCGGCCTCTGGGGCAGCATCTTCAGCCGCCGCGATACCGGGCCAGGCCGGATGCGACTGCCGCGCCGGTTCTGGTCGCGCATCGTGCTCAGCGTCGGCGCGCCTGTTGCACCGGCCGAGGCAAGCGCCGCAGCGCTCGAACAGCGGGTTCGCGAGCTGCGCGGAAGCTGGGCCTGAACGGTCGGTCGCCGGCGGCCTGGCTGCAGGGATCCACGCCAATGCCGCGGGCCCGGC
>NZ_JAWLAR010000006.1:0-219054 GCF_041395345.1 Dokdonella sp.
GCCAGCGTGCAGCCAGTACCGTGCCCTTCGGCCTTGATGCGCGAATGGCTGAACCAGCGAGCACCACGCTTGCTCACCAGTACGTCGTGTACTTGCGACCCTGCAAGGTGTCCGCCTTTCAGCAGAACAGCGGCTGCGCCCAACTGATGCAGCTCCAGCGCGGCCTCAAGCAGACTGTCGCGGCTGTCCAGAGTGCGCCCCAGCAACTGTTCGGCCTCGGGAAGATTGGGTGTGAGCAGATCCGCGCGACCGACCAGATGTTGCCGGATCGCCGCCACCAGCCGGCCACGCGCAAGATTTGCACCGCTGGTGGCGACCAGAACCGGGTCGACAATGACTGGAACATGCCGGTGCCGGTCAAGCGATTCGGCGACACAACGGGCATTCGTGGCCGTCCCCAGCATGCCGATCTTGATCGCGGACACCGGAAAATCGTTCAGAACGGCGTCGATCTGGGCGCGAATGATACGCGCCGGGAGCATCTGCAAGTCATTGACTGCACAAGTGTTCTGGGCCGTGACGGCGGTGATTGCGCTGGTCCCGTGCACGCCGAAGGCGGCAAACGTGCGCAGGTCGGCCTGAATCCCCGCGCCCCCGCCCGAATCGGAGCCCGCGATGGTCAGTGCCACGGGGGGGTTGGATCGCTGCTCTGGCATGCCTGACCCTGTTGGTTTTACACAACATCATGGCCGGTTGGCCAGTCGCAGGATATTTCGATCCGCGCTTGAAAATTACTTGTGGAACCAAGCCACAGGGATGCGCATCCGATGATGTTGCGTGCTTGACCCGTTGTTGCTTTTACGCCAATATCCGAACTGAATTAGAACACACCTCCTTCCCCAACCGCAGCAACAGGGCAATGCAGCGGGCAAAAGCAGCAGCAGAAACAAGATTGATGGGAGTGCTCGGCATTGTGCTGACACTCCCGCTTTCCTTTTTGGCGAGTGCGGCAACTCCTTCAGGGATGCCGCAGCAGTCTTCTTTTGCCGTTTCCAGCAGCGAAACGGTGCCGCAGCGCTGGCGCAACTATGCCCTGTCCAGTATCACGCCCGGTTTCTCCTGGGCTCCCGCGCCGACGGTCGAGCCGCCGAGCGTGACCGACGCGAACGATATCGAAGCGCAGGTTGCGCTGGCCTTTGGTTCGACGAGCGGTCGGTCAGGCTCGAGTCTGAATCTTTCCGTGGCCGAAGTGCGGGTCGGGCAACGTGCCCACGCCTTGTCGAGCCCACAACTGGATGTCAGTTCACAAATACCGGGCGTCGGGCTTACCCGGACCGTAATCGCTCCATCCTGGGTTACGCGCTGGGGTGAACAGGGTCTGGTCGGTGTCACCGCCGTGCTCGCCTACCAGCGTTACGCATCGCTCGGAATGGGCGAGGCCTATCTCAACGAAGGAATGCCACTGTGGCCCGTGGTCCCGGGCGAGACATCCTACGGTGCGGGCTTGCGCGTAGACGTGGGCAATGCACTGGTCGACAAGCTGAGCTGGAATGCCAGCATCCAGTCGACCATCGACATGGATTCGCTGAATTCGCTTCGCGGTGTCTATTCGGATCCGGGCCAGTTCGATATTCCGGCCAGTGCCAGCCTGGGTCTGAGCTATGCCCTGTCGCCTGCGTTGAGTCTTGACGTCGGTGCGGAGCGTGTCATGTACAGTCAGGTGACCCCGTTCACGAGTCCGGCCTTGCCCCGTCACTTCCTGGCCTTGCTCGGAAGCGGCGCGAGCCCTGACTTCGCCTGGGAAGATCTGACCGTCTACTCGGCGGGATGGACTTTCGCCGATGCCCGCGCCGGCATTTTCGAATTGCGCTACACGACACGTCAGCAACCGCAACCGACCTCTGCGCTTCTGCGCACGGCGCTCGGCGTGGACACGGCTGACCACACGGTCGGGTTCGGCTATACGAAGATCACCGGGCCGCTCTCGAAATTCAGCGTGCAGGCCGTGTATTCCAGCGCTCCGTACTTCCTGGGCGTTCCGAGCTACCGGTCGAGCAATCGCTATACCGGCAGCCAGTTCGAATATGAGGCGGCCTGGACGATGCAGTTCTGAGCGATCGCTCGAACTCTCCCGTCGTTTCCGAAACAGAATCAGTAGCGGCTTCCGACCGGCGCAGCGCGCCGGGCAGATCTTCTTCGTTCCTGCCAGCCGCTTCGCGCAGACCAGCCGAGCAAGGCCAGGCCGGCTGCTGGGGCAACGCTGAACAAGTGGCGCAACCGTCACGACGTCTGTCTGCGCGCAGATCGCGGCGCGCTGACGCAGATGGACCGGCCGTCTCGGCAACTGCTCCTGCGTTGCTCTACCTCCTGCATCCATGCAGTCGCTTCAAGGCAGCGCAACAAGGAGCTGCGCGCAGACAGGCGCCGCCTGACCGATTGATTCTCTATTGAATCAGGTGGCTTTCAGAAGGCCCGCCAGCCGAACCGCGAGTCTTGCCAAGGCCACCAGCCTTCACTTCGCCTCGCAGCACGACTGGCAGACCTTCTGAATGCCATGACGATTGTGCCACTTGTTCAGCGTTGCCCTAAAGCACTTCCGAGGCGATGTCGGCCAGTCTTGAGCGCTCACCGCGACGCAGCGTCAGGTGTGCAGAGTGTTCCCAGTTCTTGAACCTGTCGACTGCATAAGTCAGGCCGGAAGTGGTTTCGGTCAGGTAAGGCGTATCGATCTGTTCGACGTTGCCGAGACACACGATCTTGGTTCCCGGGCCGGCTCGCGTAATCAGGGTCTTCATCTGCTTCGGCGTGAGGTTCTGTGCCTCGTCGACGATCACGTAACGATTGAGGAAGGTGCGCCCGCGCATGAAGTTCATCGCGCGAATCTTGATCCGCGACGCGAGCAGGTCGTTGGTCGCGGCACGGCCCCAGGCGCCACCTTCCTGCGGGGACGTCAGCACTTCAAGGTTGTCGGTCAAGGCGCCCATCCAGGGCGTCATCTTTTCCTCTTCGGTACCTGGCAGGAAACCGATGTCTTCGCCAACCGAGACCGTGGCACGAGTCATGATGATTTCCCGGTAGCGCTGCTGATCCATGACCTGCGCGAGTCCGGCTGCCAGGGCGAGCAGGGTCTTGCCCGTTCCGGCAGTGCCGAGCAGGCTGACAAAATCCACATCGGGATCCATCAAGGCATTCAGGGCGAAATTCTGTTCGCGATTGCGGGCCTGGATGCCCCAAACCGTATGTGAGCCATTGAAGTAGTCATCCACGATCTGCAGAATCGCCTTGCCATCGTTCAGCCCCAGCACGCGCAGTTCGATCTCGTTCTCGCCGGGCAGATACAGGAACTGGTGCGGATGCCAGTCCTCGTCTTCCGCCATCGATACTTCGTAATAGGTGTGGCCGCGTTCGGACCACGAGCGCAAGTCCGTATGACGGTCCCAGAAATCCTCCGGTAATTCGTTGTGACCGGCATAGAGCAGGCTGAAATCGTCGAGCGCGCGGTCGTTCTCGTAGTCTTCGGCGGTGATGCCTGCGATCGACGCCTTGATGCGCAGGTTGATGTCCTTGGTGACAAGGACGACGGGTACTTCCGGATGCGCTTCGCAAAGCGTCACGACCGAGGCCAGTATCAGGTTGTCGGGCAATCCGCGCTTCTTCCCGTGCCCGTTCCCGTTTTCCGAGGCCAGGGTCTGAAAATGGAGTCGACCGACCTTTGGGCTCTGGTCGAGTCGAAGGCCCTGGGGCAGGCGCAGGTCGAGGCCTTCGGCAATCTTTCGCCCGCTGTCGTTCTCGATCAGCTCGTTGATGAATCGACTGACCTGCCTGGCATTGCGCGATACCTCGGATTGCCCTTTTTTCGCCGCATCCAGCTCTTCTAGTACCGTCATCGGAATGAAGACATCGTGCTCCTCGAATCGGAACAGCGAGGTGGGGTCATGCATCAACACGTTGGTGTCGAGTACGTAAATGCGCTTGCCTCGAGTCATGCACGAGCCTCAATGGGAAATGGAAGGGTTGCGTGCCGGCTTCGACACGGAAATACATCGGGAAGAATGGTCGGCAGGCAGGTCACGCGGCAGCCAGTCGCTCCAGTACCGCCGCCGCGTGTCCGGGTACCTTGACGCCCCGCCACTCGGCGCGCAGGACACCATCAGGATCAATCAGGAAGGTACTGCGCACCACGCCGAGATGACGCTTTCCGTACAGCACCTTTTCGTGAATCACGTCAAAGGCCTTGCACCAGGCTTCGTCGACATCGGCGATCAGGTGAAATGGAAGTTCCTGCTTCTCGCGGAAGCGTGCGTGGGATGCTTCGGAGTCCCGCGAGACGCCAAGTATTTCGCAGTCCAGTTTCGCGAATTTCCTGTACAGCGAAGCAAAGTCGCGAGCCTCTGTCGTGCAGCCGGGGGTAGCGTCTCGAGGATAGAAATAGACCACCAGCCATTGGCCACGAAATGATTTCAGTTCAAGCGTATTGCCTTCATCGGTTTTTCCCTTGAGGGCAGGCACGCGCCTGTCGATCTTGATCGCTGTCTTTTCGCTCATTTGAGGTGGGTCAGCTCCTTCAGAATTTCATGGGGTCCATGATGGCATCGAGATTCAGTCCATCACAGAATTCGAGGAAGTCGTCGCGCAACGCGGCCAGGTGCATGGAATTTGGAATGCCGATGGTGATCTGGGCGGAAAACATGTCGGCACCCGTCTGCATGGCCCGGTAGCGGGTCGAGTGCAGCTGCTCGATACTGATATTGTGGTTGGCGAAGAATTCAGCCAGCTGGAAGAGGATGCCGGGCTTGTCTGCGGCGATCACTTCGACCACATAGGGCAGGAAGGTGACCTGCTGGGGCTTGGCGCTGGTACGGAAATGGGTCAGCCGCAATTCGCCGTCGCGATCAAGCTTGGCGAGTGCGTTCTCGAGTTTGGCGATGGCGTCCCACGAGCCCTGCGCGAGTACCTGGATGCTGAGTTCGGAGCCCAGCGCTGCAACGCGCGATTCGGCCACATTGCAACCGCAGTCGGTGACGCGCTTGCACAGCGCGAACAACGGGGAGTGTTCGAGATTGGCGAACACGCTGATCAACAAGTGATTGTCGTTCGCGGTAGGGCGTGGCGCGCGATCGCTCAAGATCTGCTTTCCTGCCTGCTTCACTGCTTCTTCGGCGCCATCAGGGTAACTGCATCAGGAGCATACTGGCCACTTCGTGGGGTAGCAAGGGAGCCTGGAATCAGGCCCGGGCGTCCTGTGGATTTGCGGATGGACTTCCACTGCGCTTCACCCTAACATCCCGGGATCAGCATGCGCTTTCACCCAACGCCTTGAATCTTTCCGGAAGCATCTGCGCTCTGGCCACGCCCTTCCATGCGGCCACTGAAGCGCTGGACCTTGACGCATTTGGCCGCCTTATCGAATTTCAGATCGGTGCGGGCACGCGTGGTCTCGTGGTTGCCGGATCTACCGGCGAAGGTGCGGCTCTGGAATCTGAGGAATTCTTCGAACTGGTCAAGTTCGCAGTGAATACCGTTGCCGGCCGCGTGCCGCTTCTGGCCGGATCCGGATTGCAGTCGACACGCAAGACGATTGCCCAGACCAGGCTGGCCGCCCGGGCCGGTGCCGATGCCGCCCTGGTTGTCACGCCGGCCTATGTGCGTCCGACTCAGGAAGGCCTTTATCGGCACTTTGGCGAAGTGGCCGATCAGGGCGGGCTGCCGGTCATGCTTTACAACGTGCCATCGCGTACCGGCTGCGACCTGTTGCCACAGACGGTTGCCAGGCTGCACGCGCAATCGGGCATCGTGGGAATCAAGGAAGCCCGACCGGAGGTCGAGCGCATGAGCGAATTGTTGGCGCTGAAGTCGGGCGAGTTCAGTATTCTCTCCGGCGATGACCCCAGCGCGGCACGCAGCATGCGAATGGGGGCCGATGGAGTCATTTCTGTCGTGGCCAACGTGGCCCCCGCGCAGATGCAGGAATTGTGCGACCTGGCCGGGAAGGGCGATGACGAAGCGCTTGCTCGGGCCGACAAGCGCCTCCACGGTCTGTATGATCTGGTCGGCGTCGAGCCCAATCCGATTCCGGTCAAATGGTGCCTGCAGCGCATGGGCTTCGGCTCCGAAGTCCTGCGATTGCCGCTGCTGGCCTTGAGCGCGGCGTATCATGCGCAAGCGGATCGTGTACTGGCCGACCTGGGTCTGGCTGTTGCGGCTTCATCCTGCGGATGAGCTGAAAAATTACAACGGAATCAAGAATGTGAAACGAAATCTGACCATCCTGATCGGCCTCGTCGCGATGCTGACACTTCTCAGCGGGTGCGCTTACATGCGCTCCAAATTTGGCAGCAAGAGCGAGGAATACAAGGTCGGCGCGCAGGTCAAGCCGCTTGAGGTGCCGTCAGATCTCGATGCCCCCAATAAGAGCGGGACACTTGTCATCCCGGAACCCAGCCCAAATGCGGCCACGGCGGCCGCCGATACCAGCGTGCCAACCGCCGTGATCACAACACAGGCAGCACCGCCACGCACCGCAGCGCCCAGCCTCGGTGGCGAAGGCATGAATGTTGCCGATACTCCGGCCAGTACCTTCAAGCGGGTCGGCCTTGCCCTGACGCGATCCGGCGTGGCCACGATCGAAAAGACCGACGAGAGCGCTCGAACCTACGAGGTACTGACCAACGGCAGTACCACGAAATCTCCCGGCTGGCTCAAGAAGACCGTTACGCTGGGCATGGCCGATGACAAGAAGATCCTGACCCCGGTCAGGCTGCGCATTCGCGTCAGCGGCAGTGGCAACGAGAGCCGGGTGACCATCGAGGGCACAACGTCCGAAGCTGCAACCAGCGCGGCACGCAACATTCTGGAGACGCTGGGGCAGCGCCTGAGCTGATCAGGCAGGATGGAACGTCAGCGCGCCGACCTTCGGGCCGTCGACGCTCAGCGCTCGAGCAGTCCCAGCTTGCCGGGCTTGCCTTCCCACTCCTTGGCATCGTCCGGCGCGTCCTTGCGTTCCGTCAGCACGGGCCAGATCGCCGAAAGATCGGCGTTCAGCTGGATAAAGGCCTCCTGGCCTGCCGGAACGTCATCTTCGGGGTAAATGGCGGTGATCGGACACTCGGGTTCGCAGAGCGTGCAATCAATGCACTCCTCGGGATCGATAACCAGGAAATTGGGGCCTTCGTGAAAGCAATCGACCGGGCAGACTTCGACGCAGTCGGTGTACTTGCACTTGATGCAGTTCTCGGTGACAACGAAAGGCATGGATGAGGCCGTTATTTCTTGGATCGCGGTCCGGAATGGCCGCTTCCTGGTTTCCGATGCCCCGTGGCAGGACCGGTTTGGCGCTCCCTACGAGGTTCGAACTCGTGTTCCCGCCTTGAGAGGGCGGTGTCCTGGACCACTAGACGAAGGGAGCGGTGTTTGGGACAACCGCACGGGGCGCGTAGTATAACCATTTCCCTGGAGTCTGGAAGGCGCGAATATTCGGGCTGCGATTGCGCTCTCATCCATGAGTTGCACCTCTTGGAGGGTGCGCATGGTGGTTCCATGCAAGTCCGACAAGAGCCGCAACTCAAGGCAATGGCACAATCGCGCCATGCACAGTTTCCACCGCCCAGACCCTGCCACCCACCCATGCCCGGCGACGCCTTTGAACTCGAATGTGACCACGGAATGAATCAGACTGCATCGGCTGCGCCTGAGACTGATTCCAGCGTAAAAAATCTTGTACCGCGCATCATTCCGCGAGCCGAACACGGCATCTCGCGCAAGAATATTTCCAACGGCGCGCTGCGGGTCCTCTACCGTTTGCATGAGGCCGGCTACAAGGCCTTCCTGGTGGGTGGCGCGGTTCGCGACCTGCTTCTGGGCGGACACCCCAAGGATTTCGACATCGCCACCGATGCGACCCCGGAACAGACGCGAGCGCTGTTTCGCAACTGTCGGCTGATCGGCCGCCGCTTCAGACTCGCCCATGTCGTGTTCGGGCGCGAGATTGTCGAGGTGGCGACCTTTCGCGGCATTGGTGAAGCCGGTGACAGCGACCGCCACGTCGTTGACGGGCGCATCGTGCGTGACAACGTCTACGGCAGCATCGAGGAAGACGCGATACGCCGTGATTTCACTGTCAATGCGCTGTACTACGACATCTCGGACTTCAGTGTGCGTGACTATGTCGGCGGCATCGCCGACCTGCAACACCGCACCATGCGCCTGATTGGTGATCCTGTGCAGCGCTACCGCGAGGATCCCGTACGCATGCTGCGCGCGGCGCGACTGGCGGCGAAACTTGAATTCAGCCTGGCCGAGGAAACCGAAGCGCCGATTGGCGAACTGGCTGGATTGCTGGCCGATGTGGCTCCAGCCCGCCTGTTTGACGAATCGCTGAAGCTGTTTCTTTCGGGCCACGGTCTCGAGAGCCTGCGCCGCCTGCATCACCTCGGGCTGCTGGGCGAGCTGTTTCCGGCAACAGCCAGGGCCCTGGCCGGACCCCGAAGCGCCGAGTTCGGACGCCTGCTTGGCTATACCTTCACCAGCACCGACGAACGCATTCGCAGCGACAAGCCGGTGACCCCGGCGTTTCTTTTCGCTGCGATGCTCTGGGAGCCGGTCCGAAGCCTCGCCGAGCGCCTTGTGCAAGAGGGCTCGGATGCGGGCGCAGCGTGGCAGATGGCAGTTGATCGTGTCGTGCATCAGCAAGCGGTCCGCGTCGCCATTCCGAAACGCTTCGTCATGGCCATGGAAGAAATCTGGTCGCTGCAACCGCGTTTCGAACAGCGCCAGAGAAAGCGTGTCCTGCGCCTGCTGGCACATCCCAAGTTTCGTGCGGCCTATGACTTCCTGGTGATCCGCTCCCATGATGAACCGGAGCTCCGCGAGCAGGTGGAATGGTGGACCGAAGCGCAGGAACTGGACGCGAAGCAGCTGTCGGAACAACTGCAGTCGACCACGGCAGCGTCGGCCATGGGTGAGCCGGCCAGGAAGCGCAAGCGAACGCGTCGGCGCAAGCGCAAGAATCCGGGCGCACAGGATGGGCCGGGGGCGGACGCGGAAACAGTCCTCGAGTGAGCGCGGTTCTTGCGTATGTGGGGCTGGGCAGCAACCAGAACGAGCCGCGTCGTCAAATCGCGAGTGCCCTCGACGCACTGGGCCAGATTCGCGACACGCGCCTGCTGCGCCGGTCGAGTTTCTACAGCAGCAGACCCTGGGGCATGCTCGAGCAACCGGACTTCCTCAATGCGGTTGCCGAGCTTGAGACGACACTCGGTGCGGCCGAATTGCTGGATGAATTGCTGATGGTGGAGCGCAGAGCCGGACGTCAACGCGACTCGACGCGCTGGGGCCCGCGCATCATTGATCTGGATCTTCTTCTATACGGTTCGCTGCAAATACGCGAAAAGGGCATCGAAGTGCCGCATCCACACATCCTCGAGCGCTCGTTTGTGGTTCTTCCGCTGGCAGAGCTTGCATACGACCTGATCGTGCCCGGACGGGGTTCGATTGCAGACGCGGTTGCGACCTTCGATCCGGAAAGCTGCCAGCGTCTTGCCGAAGGCCCCTGATTGCACAGTGGCGCCGGCACGCGTGATTTCATGCAATCTCGCCAAGGGTTCGGGTTAGGATAGAGGGCTTGTTGTCTTCGTCCACTCAGAACCGCAAGCCATGTACGCAAACCAGGCCAACACGCCAGAACGCGCAGCCATTACGGTCCCTGTTCTCAGGCAGCGCAAATCGGCTGGCGACAAAATTGTTTCCCTGACCTGCTATGACGCGAGTTTTGCCGCGCATCTGGAGTCGGCGGGGGTTGACGTCGTCCTGGTCGGCGACTCGCTCGGCATGGTCGTGCAGGGGCTCTCCAGCACCTTGCCTGTCACGCTGGATCAGATGGTCTACCACTGCGCCGCCGTAGCACGCGGATTGCGCTCGCCCCTGCTCATTGCCGACATGCCCTTCATGAGCTATCGGGATGTGCCGACGGCACTGGCCACGGCGACGCGCCTGCTTGCGGAGGGCGGCGCCGCCATGGTCAAACTCGAAGGCGGCGAATGGGTGACCGGAATCGTGCGCGCACTGGCCGAACGCGATGTTCCGGTCTGCGCACATATCGGCCTGACCCCGCAATCGGTGCACAAGCTGGGTGGCTATCGCGTGCAGGGCAAGCAACCCGCCGATGCAGAGCGCCTGCTGGCCGAAGCCGGTGCGCTGGCCGAAGCGGGCGCCGATTTGCTGGTGCTGGAGTGCGTGCCGGCCGAGCTGGCCTCGAAAATCACGAATGAAATTGCGATTCCCACCATCGGCATCGGTGCCGGTGTGGGCTGCGATGGTCAGGTGCTGGTGCTTTACGACATGCTCGGGATCACGCCCGGGCGACGACCGCGATTCAGCAAGGACTTCCTGCGCGGCCACGATTCCATCGACGCCGCGCTGGCGGCTTACGTCAATGCCGTGCGTCGGTCGGAATTCCCCGGTGTCGAACACTCCTTCTAGCCCGGACTGGCCATGGAAAACACTGGCCCTCTCCGGTCTCTCGAATCCGCACGCGTTTTCGCTCGCTCGCCGTTGGTGTCTGCGATGCGCTCGAGCGCGAAACTGTGTGCGAACCCGATATCTTGCGCAATCACCGCGCGCATTCGCGAATAGGCCGGGCCGGGCATCCCATGCAAGTCATTCGTGAAATCGACCAGCTGCGCGACCTGATTGGCAACGAACGCCGTCTGGGAAAGCGGATCGGTTTCGTGCCGACCATGGGGAATCTGCATGAAGGTCACTACTCCCTGCTGTCGATCGCGCGCGAACACGCGGAACTGACCGTCGCCAGCATTTTCGTGAATCCGACCCAGTTCGGGGTCGGAGAGGATTTCTCCCGCTATCCGCGAACGCCGGAGGAGGATCGGGCCGGTTTGTCCGGGAAAGGATGCGATGTCCTGTATCTGCCGGAGCAGGAGGCCATTTATCCGTTCGGATTGGAACGCGCAGTGAAAATCTGTGTGCCTGAATTGGGCGACATGCTTGAAGGTGCAAAACGTCCCGGCCATTTCGACGGAGTGGCAACGGTCGTGGCCCGCCTGTTCAACCTCGTTCAACCGGATCTGGCGGTCTTCGGCAACAAGGACTACCAGCAGCTGCTGGTGGTCAGGCGAATGACCCGGGATCTTGGCTTTCCGGTCCGGATCATCGGTGCGCCAATCATTCGCGAAGCCAATGGTCTGGCCATGAGTTCCCGCAACCAGTATCTGGACGGTCAGCAGCGTGAAACGGCCGGAGTCATCCACTCAACCCTGCAGCGCATGTGCGAGCGGGCAGTGGCAGGCATTGAGACGCTGGCACAAATAGAGGCCGATGCGTCTGCGAGTCTTTCCTCGGCAGGCCTGAGTCCTGACTATGCCCTGTTTCGTCGCGCTGAAGATCTCGGAGCGCCCTCGGACCGGCGCGGCGAGGATCTGGTCGCACTGATCGCGGCACGTCTGGGCCCGGTGCGACTGCTCGACAACCAGGTTCTCAGGCGCTGAATTGCCGGCTCCAATCCGGCGCATGCAGCGACCTGCTTTTCTTGTGTGACGGATATGGCACTTCGCAACAGTCTGTGGTACCGTTACAACCGTCCTCGGGGTTTTTGCAACGTTCTAGTTGCAACCTCGTGGCCACCAGGGCGCATTGCAGGTAATCGTCACTCCAATTGAACCCTCGCGCGAAACCGCTGCGAGGGTTTTTTTTCGCCTGGTTTTCGCAGGGGATTTACGCGTTATTCGACAATATTGCTCTTACTATCAATAACTTGAATCAATTTCCCGATCGAGCACTGCTTGCCGCCCGGAAGCCACTCGCCGCGGATGGGAACCTGGCCGCCTGGCGATACAGGCCGAACCTGCTCCCTGTATGTTGTGTTTGTGCAACAAGAGTTGGAGGCGCGACCCGCTCCAGGTGTAGCCGCTCAGCCTGTGCGGAATCGTGTCCGGGCGCAGGGCTCAGCTTGGGGGGCGTTTTCCGGCCTGCTCCTGCAGCGCCCAGAGCACATGTTCGCGGACCATTTCATCCGGATGTTGCCGGCGGGCGGCGAGGGCATCCGTCGCCTCTACGGACCACGGCGCGTTGCCGAGGGCAACGGCGATATTGCGCAGCCAGCCCGAGTGCCCCGTGCGTCGGATCGCCGACCCTTCGGTGCGCTTGAGGAATTCCTCTTCGCTCCAGCCAAACAACTCGACCAGGCGGCTGTCATCGAGGTCATGGCGCACGGCAAAGTCCGCTTCCGGACTGCGTTTGGAAAACTTGTTCCAGGGACAAATGAGCTGACAGTCGTCGCAACCGAAAATGCGATTGCCCATGGGGCGCCGCAGCTCCAGCGGAATCGAACCGCGCAACTCGATGGTCAGATAGGAAATGCAGCGTCGTGCATCAACCTGATAGGGACCGGTAATGGCCTGGGTTGGACAGATATCGATGCAACGCCTGCAGGTGCCGCAATGCTCCTTCGCGGGCTCGTCCAGGGGTAGCGGAAGGTCGGTATACAGCTCGCCGAGAAAAAACCACGAGCCGGCATCCTTGTTGATCAGGCAGGTGTGCTTGCCTATCCAGCCCAGGCCGGCGTCGCGGGCCAGGGCGCGTTCGAGCACGGGCGCCGAATCGACAAAGGCGCGATAGCCGAATGGACCGACCATGCCGGTTATCCGGTCCGCCAGCTTCTGCAGGCGATTCCGCATCAGCTTGTGGTAATCGCGCCCCATTGCATAGCGCGCGACATAGGCACTGTCCGGGTCGGCGAGCACCTCCCAGCCATCGCGCGCAGACGAGGGCAGGTAGTCCATCCGAACCGAAATCACGCGCAGGGTGCCGGGCACAAGCTCGGCTGGCCGGCTGCGCTTGCTGCCGTGGCTCTGCATGTAGTCCATTTCGCCGTGATGTCCCGCGTCGAGCCAGTTGAGCAGGTGGGTTTCATCGGCGCCCAGGTCGACGCCGGCAACGCCGAGCTGCTGGAAGCCCAGTTCGCGGGCCCATTCCTGCAACCGCGATGACAGTCTGGAATAGTCGATGGCTGGCATGGGCGAATGGCACTCGCTCGCGTTGTTTCCGGCTCCCTAGCATAGGGGTTCGGCGATTGCCGCGCTGTGCTCCGTATAATCCCGGGCATGCAAACAGGCAATCCTTCGATCGCGCTATTTTCCGTAGAACAGGTGCGCCGTCTCGACCGGATGGCGATCAGCGACCTTGGCGTTGCCGGAGCGGAATTGATGCGGCGTGCAGCAACGGCGGCCTTCGCCTGCCTGCAAGAACGCTGGCCGGATGCGCGCAGTGTCGTGGTGATTGCCGGCAATGGCAACAACGGTGGGGATGCGTTTCTGCTTGCCAGCCTGGCGCGTCAGGCGGGCATGTCGGTGACAGTGATCGCACTGGGCGACAGATCCAGCGGTGATGCAGCAACGGCGCGGGAATCCTGGCTTGCTTCAGGCGGAGAGGTCGTACTGGCGACCGCGAATGCCCGTATTCCTGTTGCCGATCTGCTCGTGGACGGCCTGTTCGGCACGGGACTGAGTCGCGCTCCGACCGGCCCTGCGGCTGACCTGATTGAACAAATGGAGCGCTTTCCCGGGCCCCGCCTGGCCCTCGACGTGCCTTCCGGCCTGGATGCCGACCGCGGCACGGCGCCAGGAATCGCCATGCATGCCGACGCGACGATCAGCTTCGTGGGCTGGAAGCGGGGCCTGTTCTGCGCGGACGGACCCGACTACTGTGGTGCCGTCGAATTGGCCACGCTCGAACTGCCCGGCAGCCTTTACCAGCGAATGCCAGCGGATGCCGAATTGCTCGACGAGCATTGCGTCGAGATTCCCGGAGCACGCAGGCGCAATGTAAACAAGGGTAATTTCGGACATGTGCTCGTCATCGGTGGCGATCGCAGCATGGCCGGCGCCGTGCGTCTGGCCGGAGAGGCGGCGCTGCGCGCTGGGGCGGGCCTGGTCAGCGTGGCGACGCGCGCCGAAAACGCCGTCTCGATCAATGCCGCGCGCCCGGAAATCATGGTGCACGGAGTGGACGGGCCGCAGTCGATCGCGCTCCTGCTGAATCGCGCCAGTGTCGTAGCCCTGGGTCCGGGCCTCGGTCAGACCTCCTGGGCCCACGCCTTGTGGGATGGCGCGTTGCGCGCAGGCAAACCGTTGGTGCTGGATGCGGACGGGCTCAATCTTCTCGCCGCGAAGCCACAACCGCTACCGCAAGCCTCGGTGCTGACACCGCATCCTGGTGAAGCGGCGCGGTTGCTGGGATGTGAGGTGAAAACGATTCAGTCGGATCGCTTTTCTGCCGTTCGCGAGCTCGCCGCACGCTACTCGGCTGTCGTTGTCCTGAAGGGGGCGGGCAGCCTGGTCGCCGACCCCGATGGTCAGGTTTCACTGTGTCCTTTCGGCAATCCCGGCATGGCCAGTGCGGGTATGGGCGATGTTCTCACCGGCGTGCTTGCAGGATTGCTGGCCCAGGGACTTGGACTCCGCGATGCGGCCCGGATCGGAGTGGTCGCGCATGCATTGGCTGGCGATCGTGCCGCAGGCGACTGCCCGCGAGGTCTGCTGGCCAGCGATCTGTTCGCGCCTTTGCGTGCCTGCCTGAACGGCGCATCGTCGTGAGCGCCTCGATGCGATGGAACCATCTCGACGAAGAACAGCTTGTCCAGTTGGCGCACAAGCTTGCCTCTGCAATCGGCAAGGGTGGGGTTGTTTTTCTGGATGGGGATCTGGGTGCAGGCAAGACGACTTTCGCGCGGGCGCTGCTTTCTGCGCTCGGTGTGGGCGAACGCATCAAGAGCCCGACCTACAGTCTGCTCGAGAGCTATGAAGCAGGCGATTTGCGCGCCCATCATCTGGATCTGTACCGGATCGCCGATGCCGAAGAGCTGGAATGGCTGGGGCTCTCCGACCTGTTGCAGGGAGACATGCTGATGCTGGTCGAATGGCCGCAACGCGCTCTTGCCGGGTTGCCGGCTCCGGATCTGCTGCTGCAGCTGCGGCACGCCGGTGCGGTGCGCGATGTTGAAATGAAGTCGTGTTCCGGGCGTGGCGACAGCTGGCTTGCCGCGCTTGCGTCGAATCGGTCCCTGGCCCCTGCCGATACTTGATGTTCATGTTAGGAACATCTCGCATATCGTGGATTTACAAAGGAAAAGACTTGAAATTCGTGGCCGTTTTGGGATTGAATGCAACCCCATGGACGTCCGCGCGCCAACACTGACCTGGTTTGCAGTTGCCTGTGCCTTGCTCCTGGCGGCCCTGCCGTCGGCTCACGCCGCCGAGATAAAGGCCTTGCGCATCTGGGCCGGGCCGGAATACACGCGCGCGGTGTTCGACGTTTCCGGTCCTCTCGAATACCGGATATTTGATCTCAGCGGGCCGGATCGCCTCGTTCTCGATATCGATTCCAGTTCCTTTTCTGCCGGATACGAGGCAGCGGAAGCGGCCGGATTGCTCAAGGCCGTGCGCAGCGGCAAGCAGGGCAAATCGGATCTGCGCGTCGTGTTCGATCTGGATGAAGGCGTTCGTCCGAAGAGTTTCCTGCTTCCTCCCGCCGAAAAATTCGGTTACCGACTGGTCCTTGACCTCTACCCGAAAACTCGGGTCGAGCCGGTCAAGACGGTCGAAGCCGTGCTGCCTCCCGGAACGTCGCGAAACGTGATCGTGACCATCGACGCCGGACACGGCGGCGAAGATCCCGGCTCCATCGGAGCGACGGGCAGTCGCGAGAAAGTGATCACCCTGGCCGTGGCGCGCGAACTCAAGCGCGTGATCGACAGCGAACCCGGCATGACCGCGATCCTGACCCGCGATGGGGACTACTTCATTCCGCACAAGCAGCGTTACCAGAAGGCGCGTGACGCCAAGGCCGACCTGTTCATTTCGGTGCATGCCGACGCCTTCACCAAGAGTTCCGCGCGCGGCAGTTCGGTCTGGGTCCTGTCGCCGCGAGGTGCAACCAGCGAGGCTGCGCGATGGCTGGCGGACAGCGAGAACCGCGCGGATCTGGTGGGCGGCGTGTCGCTGGATTCACGCGATGACACGCTCGCTGCGGTGCTGCTTGATCTCTCCCAGGGGGCGACGATGGAAGCCAGCAACGCCGTGGCCCATCAGGTCCATGCGGCCATGCGTCGGGTCGGTCCCACGCACAAGGATCATGTCGAGAGGGCCAATTTCGTGGTCCTGCGATCGCCCGACGTGCCATCGATCCTGGTCGAGACCGCCTTCATTTCGAACCCGGCAGAGGAGCGCCGGCTCAACGATCCGGCGGAACGGACCAAGCTTGCCGAGGCCATCCTCGATGGTGTGCGCAACTACTTCCGCTCGACGCCACCGCCGGGTACCTGGTTCGCGCTTGAGGAGAATCGTGCAAAGGCCAGTCGTCACGTGGTTTCTCGTGGCGAATCCCTGAGCATCATTGCAGCCAGGCACGGTACCTCGGTGGCAGCGCTGCGCAGCGTCAACAAGCTGAGCCGCGACCAGCTTCACGTTGGCGATGTGCTCGAAATCCCGCAGGGCTGACCCGGCCTGACAAGGTGTGCCCGATTTTGATCCGCTATGATCAGGGTCTCGCCCCGAGCTCTGGTTCCGCATGCCACGCATTCATCCCTTGCCCCCCGAGCTGGTCAACCAGATCGCGGCCGGTGAAGTCATCGAACGACCGGCATCGGTTGTCAAGGAGCTGGTCGAGAACAGCCTGGATGCCGGCGCGAAGCGCATCGAGATCGATATCGAGGAAGGCGGTGCCAGACTGATCCGTATCCGGGATGATGGCGTCGGCATCGATGGCGACGACTTGCAGCTGGCGGTTTCCGCGCACGCCACCAGCAAGATCTCCAGCTTCGAGGATCTTGAAAGCGTCGCCACCCTGGGTTTTCGCGGCGAGGCTCTGCCTTCGATCGCGTCGGTATCGCGCTTTGCCCTGACCTCGAGAACTGCCGAGGCAGAAACCGCTTTCCGAATCGAAGTGGATGGAGGCAAGCCGCAGCCCCGGCGTCCGGCCCAGCACTCGATCGGCTCCTGCATCGAGGTGCGCGACCTGTTCTACAACATTCCCGCGCGACGCAAGTTCCTCCGCGCGGAGCGCACCGAGTTCAATCACATCGACGACCTGGTCAAGTCGATTGCGCTTGCCAACGCCGGTGTCGAATTTCGCCTCGGCAACAACGGCAAGATCGTGCGTCTGTACAAGCCGCTCAGGAACAGCGGCGAAGCGGCGCGTCGCGTTGCGGACGTGCTCGGCGAGGAATTCGTCTCCAACAGTCTTCGCGTCGAACATGCCGGCGCGGGCATGAGTCTGACCGGTTGGGTAGGGTTGCCAACGGCTTCGAGATCGCAGGCTGACCAGCAATATTTCCACGTCAATGGACGCCTCGTGCGCGATCGTGTCGTCAGCCACGCCGTGCGTCAGGCCTACGCCGATGTGCTGTTCCATGGGCGCCATCCGGCCTTCGTTCTTTTCCTCGAAATGGATCCGAAGGGCGTTGACGTCAACGTGCACCCGGCCAAGAGCGAAGTGCGTTTTCGCGAATCCAGACTCATCCATGATTTCCTCTACCGCAGTCTTCACGAGGCGCTGGCGGACGCACGCGCCGGCTCGACGCTGCCCGCCGAAAGCACTCGCACGGGCGCACAGCAGGATATGACCGCCCCATTTCCGCTCCGACACCAGTCGGGCCTGAGGCTGGGCGTTGGCGAACCGCTGGCAGACTATGCCGCCGTGCTCGGCCGTCAATCGGAACCCGGCCATGGATTGGCTGATGCGAGTCAGGATGCGTCCCGTCCGGCACCGCAAGAGGCCGTCACTGACATTCCTCCACTGGGTTTCGCCATCGCACAATTGCATGGTGTCTTTGTGCTGGCCCAGAACGCTCAGGGTCTGATCCTGGTCGACATGCATGCGGCGCATGAGCGCATCACCTATGAACGGCTCAAGCGGGCTCAGCAAGGCGAGGGCATCCGCTCGCAGATGCTGCTGGTGCCGTTGTCGATCGCAGTCAGCGAGCGCGAAGCCGGCATCATCGAAGAACAGGCCGCGCGCTTCAATGAGCTGGGCTTCGAGATCAGCCGCAGCGGTCCGCAGGCCATCACCGTGCGCAAGGTGCCGAATCTGCTCGCCGCCGGTGATGTCACCCGACTCGTCCGCGACGTGATCGCTGACCTCGCCACCCATGGTTCTTCGCGCAGGGTCGAGGAAGCCGGCAACGAGCTGCTGTCGACGATGGCCTGTCACGGCTCGGTCCGCGCCAACCGGCGCTTGAGTTTGCCGGAAATGGACGCACTCCTGCGTGAGATGGAAGCCACCGAGCGATCCGGGCAGTGCAATCACGGCCGGCCCACCTGGGTGCAATTGACCATGCAGGAGCTGGACCGCCTGTTTCTGCGCGGACGCTGATCAAACCGAAAACTCAAGGGAACCTTCCATGTTGCTGACCCCACTGCTACTCGCCGCGAGCCTTTCCGGAGCCGAGCTTGTCTCGGCTCACGCCAGGGATCCCTACGTGGTCGAAATCGAGAAATGGCGCGCACAACGCGTTGAGCGCCTGACCGCGCCAACGGGCTGGCTATCCCTGGTCGGGCTGGACTGGCTCAAACCGGGGATCAGCACGATTGGCAGTGCCGACGACAATGACATCGTCATCGCCAGCGCGCCCGAGCACCTGGGTCAGATCGAGTGGAAAGACGATGTGGTGAGCGTGACATTGAAGCCTGATTCCGCCGCGACAATCGACGGCAAGGCCGCTACCAGTGCGATCCTGCTCGATGATTCGCATGAAAAGCCGACTACGGTGGCTTTTGGCACTACACGCTTTTACCTGATCGATCGCGCTGGCGGAAAAAAGGGCCTGCGCATCAAGGACAGCGAGGCCGAAACGCGCACGCATTTTGTGGGTATCGACTATTACCCGATCGATCCGGGCTGGCGCATCGAGGCCAGATGGATCGCATTCGATCCGCCGCAGACTATGGAAATTCCCAATGTGCTCGGCACCATCGACAGGAATACGGTTCTCGGCAAGGCCGTATTCGAACGCGACGGAGAAACTTTCGAACTGTTGCCGGTTCTGGAAACCGATGATGCGACCGAACTGTTCTATATCATCTCCGACAAGACCAGCGGCAAGGAGACCTACGGCGCGGGACGTTTCTTCTATTCGGACATGCCGAAAGACGGCAAGGTCGTGCTGGATTTCAACAAGGCCTACAACCCGCCCTGTGCATTCACGCCTTTTTCCACCTGCCCGCTGCCGCCGCCTGAAAACAGGTTGAAATTCGCAGTCACCGCCGGCGAGAAAAAGTATCGCGGTGCCGGGCACTGAGCAGGCAGGAATGGCGCGGCGTCAACTGCTGGACAGTCGCGCCGCGCAGGCTTTCAGGTTCCCTTGAAATCAGGCTTGCGCTTTTCCAGAAATGCGGCCGTGCCTTCGCGCATGTCATCCGTCGAAAAGCGCAATGCGAACGTCTTGCTCTCGAACTCCATGCCTTCGGCTGACGGGCATTCACCTCCGACGAGGATTGCATCGAGAATGCCGGCGAGGGCCTGCGGGGCGGACGCGGCCAGCTGATCGGCCAGCTCATTCACGTCCTTGTCCAGCGAGTCGATCGCGACGACCCGGTTGAGCAGGCCCAGATGCTCGGCGCGCGTCGCATTGACTGGCTGGCCGAGCAGGCAGAGTTCAAGCGCGGCTGCGCGTCCGGCCAGTCGCAACACGCGCTGGGTGCCTCCGAATCCGGGAAGCAACCCCAGCGTGACCTCCGGCAGTCCGAGTCTGGCCTTCTCGCTGCCGATGCGCAGATGGCAGCACATGGCCAGTTCGAGACCGCCCCCAAGCGCGAAGCCCTGGATGCGCGCGATGACCGGTTTGCCGAGCAATTCGATGGTGCGCATCATGGACTGACCGGCGCGCGAGAATGCCAGAGCCTCCATCGGTGACAGCGACTGCAATTCTGCGATGTCGGCACCTGCGACGAACGCCTTTTCACCGGCGCCGGCAAGAATGATCGCGCGCACCGAGTTGTCGTCGCGCGCCTCATCGAAGGCAGCGTGAAGTTCGGCAATGGTGGCCCGATTGAGCGCGTTGAGCTTTTCCGGACGGTTGATGGTCAGGGTGCGGACCGGGCCCCGATCGGTGCAGAGAAGATTCTGGTAGTTCATGGAAATCCGGTTCGCTGTCGTTCACATTGGGGCGGAAATGATAGCAGTGCCCGGGGTACGGGCTTTACTTCGGCCAGGAGCCGCCGCATTCGCGATATTCCTGCCAAGCCATTGATTGGAATCGCCCCTTTTGCGGCGCTGAAGAGCTTCCGCCAGGGCGGAATGCAGCGGCTGAAGGCCACATTTCGAACTTTCGGCGGCCTGCGGACTCTGTGGAGAGTGTTGTGCACGCGCCAATTGGAGCGCCGGCCCCGCTCAGGTACACTGATCGGCCTTTTTTGGCTGCCCGGGCCTGTTCCCGGTTTGGCACGGCACGTTCACGGTTTCGGATTCTCACTGGAGGCAGCATGAAATTTGGTTTGTCACTCGCCCTGGCGGCGTTGTTTGCGACAGGTAGCGCAGTAGCCCAGGACGTTACGTCCGAGAAGGGCAAGCTTTCGTATTCTCTGGGTTTCCAGATCGGCAAGGACTTCACCGATCGCGGAATCGCCATTGATATCAATACGGTCATCAAGGCCATGCAGGACGGTTACGCCAAGCGCAACCCGAGCGTATCGGAAGAGCAGATGCGCGAAACCCTCTCGGCATTCCAGACCAAGCTGATGGCCGAGGCCAAGGCCGAGTACGACAAGGTTGCCGGCGCCAACAAGGCCAAGAGCGATCAGTTCCTGGCACAGAACAAGACCAAGAAGGGCATTGTTACGCTGCCTTCCGGCCTGCAGTACCGCGTCATCGAGGATGGAACCGGCAAGCGAGTCGGGCCGACCAGCGAAGTGACCGTGCACTACCGTGGATCGCTGGCCAGCGGTCTCGAGTTCGACAGCTCCTTTGCGCGTGGCGAGCCGGTCAAGTTCAAGGTCAATGAAGTGATCAAGGGCTGGCAGGAATCGCTGTCGCGGATGAAGGTTGGCGACAACTGGCAGATCTTCGTGCCGGCGGACCTGGCTTATGGCGAGCGCGGCCAGCCGCCACGCATCGGCCCGAACGAGGCTCTGGTCTTCGATATCAAGGTTATCGATTCGAACTGATCGACCGGCTTCACCTGCTCGAGAGCGCCGCGGTCTTCCGCGGCGTTTTCTTTTTCACGAGTCTCATAGGTAGTCGCGCATCTCTTCAACGGCGCGTTCCATGTCGAGCTTGATGCGGTTGATGATGCGCATGGCCGGCTCGGCGCTTGCGTCGTCCGCGCCGGTTCCGGCTACGCTGGCCTGGCCGCGGCTGACCAGTTCGGCATCGTCGTCGGCGACAAACTGGGCCAGATAGACAAATCCCTGACGCAATCCCTCCTTGACTTCGGGGTGGTCGGGACCCAACTCCCTGAGCAACGTGAAGATGGCGAAGCGGATCGATTCTCTTGTGTGGGGCAGCAGGCTTTCCGGCAATCCATAGACACCGGGTTCGACCAGCGACAAGACCTTGCCATAGTCGCTCACTACCTTTGTCGCCATTCCAAGCATGCCTTGCACCATACGGACGATCCGTTGCTAATGTAACAGCAGGCTTCGGCTTCACGACAACCTTGAAGAGCGTATGCAGATCGAATTTCCCCAACCGGTTCTCAGTCCGTGCATCGGCATCTGCCAGCTGGACGACCGCGGATTGTGTGTCGGTTGCTTGCGAAGCGGTGACGAGATCGCCCGTTGGCTGGGCATGAGCGCCACAGAGCGCGAACACCTGATGGACAACGTGTTGCCACAGCGTCAGTCCGGGCAGACGTGAGCGAGCATGTCGACATCCAGCGATTGCGCCGCGCCGTGCGCCCGCTGCAGGACATTCCCCAGCCACCGGGTTGGAACGCCAACGAGTTCCCCGAGCTGTGGACCGAGAATACGCGTCTGCGGCAAGCAGCCGTTCTTCTGCCGGTGGTCTGCCGTGCGAATCAACTGAGCATGCTGTTCACGAGGCGCAATGAGGATCTCCGGCATCACGCCGGCCAGGTGAGCTTTCCGGGCGGCGCAGTGGAGCCGTCGGACACGGACGCCATCGCCGCGGCCCTGCGCGAGACGCAGGAGGAGACCGGCATCACTCCGGAATTCATCGAGCCATTCGGCTATCTGGATTGTCTCGACACGATTTCCGGTTTCTGCGTATCGCCGGTCGTTGCGGTCGTCAGCGATGGATTCCGGCTGGCACCGGATCCCGGTGAAGTCGCAGAAGTGTTCGAAGTTCCTTTGGACTTCATTCTTGAGCCTGGCCGCATGCGGCGGTCGGAAGTCGTCTGGCGCGGTCGAGGCCGCGAGATATACGAGTTCGATTACAGCGGCAAGCGAATCTGGGGAGCCACCGCAGCTATCCTGCAGAATCTGCTGCGCCGCCTGGAGGCCACGCGATGAGCGCCGGAACCCTGATCTCAGCCGAACATCTTGCCGCTCGGATCCCTGCGGACAACGTGCTGATCCTGGATTGTCGCTGGGAACTCGGCGATCCGGACAGCGGCCGTCGTGCCCATGAACAAGGTCATATTCCCGGCGCCATCCACGTCAATCTGGATACCGAGTTGTCTGATCTCTCGCGCCAGGGAATGGGTCGCCACCCATTGCCATCCGCCACCGACTTCGCGAACGTCCTGTCGAAATGGGGCTGGCAACCGGGCCGGCACGTCGTCGCTTACGACAATGCCGGGGGCGCGCTGGCTGCAGCGCGTCTGTGGTGGATGCTGCGCCTGGTAGGGTCCGATGTCTGCCGGGTACTCGACGGTGGATATTCCGCGTGGCAACGAAGCGGCCTGCCTGTCGCCACCGATATCGCGGATATCACGCCACGCAGGGTTTCAGTGGTCTTCGATGAGGACAAGGTGGTGGGCTATGACGCCTTGCAGCGGGGCCTGGCCGATGCGTCCATTTGCCTGGTGGACGCACGTGGAGGCCCTCGCTATCGCGGCGAAACCGAGCCACTGGATCGTCTGCCGGGCCACGTGCCCGGGGCGGTCAACCGCCCGTTCGCCGACAATCTCGATGACGACGGTTGCTTCAGGTCGCCTGACCGGCTGGCCAGGGAGTTTCTTGCGCTGATCGGAACTCACCCGGCGGAATCGGTCGTGCACATGTGCGGATCGGGGGTCACCGCCTGCCACAACCTGCTGGCGATGGAACATGCCGGATTGCACGGATCGCGCGTGTTTGCACCCTCCTGGAGCGGCTGGATCAGCGATCCGGCCAGGCCGGTCCGGACCGGGGCGGAGCCATGACGGGCGGCAGCGTTCCAGGCGCTCGGGTTCGAATGCCGGAATCTGTGCCGCAAACTGTCATCGGTTTGCCCCTATACTGCCGCTGCGCCTGCTTCGGCGTGAGCCCCGAGACGAGGTTGATTGCCCCTTGAGTACATCAGATACACGAGTCCGGCCGCGCCGGGCGGGAAACACGACTGCAGCAAAGAAATCCGCACCTGCCCCGCGCAAGACATCGGCCACGAAGGATTCTGCGCGCTTGCCCGCCAAGTCTCCGGCCAAGGCCATGGAGCCTGCCAGGAAGCGAGTCACCAAGCCGGCCGCGGCAAGAAAAGCGGTCGCCAAGCCCGCTGCGAAGGCGGCTGCCAAGGCGACGCGCAAACGGGTCAAGCCCGATCTGGAAAAAGACGTCTACCAGCAGCTTCACAAGGCCGTTGCCACGGCGCTCGATGACCTCAAGGCACGCGACACGCATGAAATAGACGTGCGTGGAAAGACGTCCGTGACCGACCTGATTGTCGTCACAAGCGGTACCTCGACCCGGCACGTGAAGTCGATTGCCGATGAGGTCGTGCGCGCGGCGAAGAAAATCGGATTGCCGCCGATCGGTGTTGAAGGACAGCGCGAAGCCGAATGGGTGCTGGTCGACCTGGGCGACATCGTCGTCCATGTGATGTTGCCGCGGACACGAGAATTCTACGGCCTGGAGCGTTTGTGGACTGTCGGCGACGATGAGCATCCTGAAACGCTGACCGGCTAGCCGGGGCGATTCATGCGGGGCATTGCGCCAGTGGGATATCAAGGGTCGGCGGCCCGGTCGATCGGGTCTCTGCAGGCAGCCAGGATCGGCATCGCATGCGTACGCGCCTGATATCGGTTGGCGAACGCATGCCCTCCTGGGTCTCGGAGGGATTCTCCGAATACGCCAAGCGCCTTTCGCGTGACCTTCCGCTGGAACTGATCGAGATTCCGCTGGGAAATCGCGGAAAGAGTCGCGATCCCGTACGTGCCAGGGCAGATGAGGGAAACGCTGTTCTGGCTGCCGTGGGCAGCGACGTCCACGTGGTTGCCCTGGATGGTCACGGCAAACCCTGGTCCAGCGAACAACTGGCGGAGAGCCTCGCAGCCTGGCGCATGCATGGGCGTGATCTGGCCATCCTGATTGGTGGGCCGGATGGCCACGCCAGCGAGGTGACGGCACGGGCCAACCAGAGCTGGTCTCTGGGCCCATTGACGCTGCCGCACATGCTGGTGCGCCTGATCGTGATCGAGCAGCTTTACCGGGCCAGCACGATTCTGGCCGGTCATCCTTACCATCGTTCCTGAGGCGAGAGGTACGATTCGCAGTCACTTCAATGATGACGTCGCCTAGATGCCGCGAGCATGGGCAATGCTCGCAGGTTCGACTGACCAGGGGTATTCAAGTCATGCTGTTTCTCGCCTCAAAATCACCGCGCCGTCGCCAACTGCTGGAGCAGATCGGCATCCGATTCGACATCGTGGATGTCGACGTGCCCGAAGTGCGCGCGGAGGGCGAGCCCGATGTCGACTACGTCAGCAGGGTCGCGAGAGAAAAGGCCGGTGCCGGACTGCTGCAGGTCGTGGCGGTTCCCGGAGCCATCGTCATGGGGGCGGATACCGAAGTCGAACTGGACGGCGAGATCTTTGGCAAGCCGGCCGACGCGGCCGATGCTGCAGCGATGCTGGGCCGCCTGGCCGGGCGCACGCATCGTGTCATCAGCGTTGTCTGGTGCATCGATGCGGGCAGGGAGGACCACGTCACTTCGATATCGGAAGTCAGCTTGGCCGCAATGGACAGGGCCAGCATCGATGCCTATGTGGCAACTGGCGAAGCCTTTGGCAAGGCCGGGGCCTATGCGATACAGGGCCGCGCGGCGGCCTTTGTCAGTCATCTGAGCGGAAGCCATTCCGGGGTCATGGGTCTGCCATTGCATGAGACCTCGCTGCTGCTGGGACGCTTCGGGCAGGGCGCAGAGTCGCGGGCTCACTGATTCATTCGACAAGGCCGGTCCGCGCCAGCTATAAAACACTTCAATTACTGGTGCTAACATCTTGTCGTGAGCGAAGAAATCCTGATCAATGTAACCCCGCGCGAGACCCGAGTGGCACTGGTCGAGAACGGCATGCTGCAGGAAGTCCACATCGAGCGGGCCAGTCGGCGTGGCTATGTCGGCAACGTCTACAAGGGCAAGGTCAGCCGGGTGATGCCCGGCATGCAGGCGGCATTTGTCGAGATTGGGCTCGATCGGGCCGCATTCCTGCATGCATCCGACATCATTCGTCCAAACTCCAATCTGCTCGGCGAAAACGGAGAAACGGCGTCGACGCCAACACCTCCGATCAATGAATTGCTGCGTGACGGACAGGAAATCGTCGTCCAGGTGGTCAAGGATCCCATCGGCACCAAGGGCGCCCGACTGACGACGCACCTGTCGATACCGTCGAGATATCTGGTCCTGCTTCCCTACAGCACCGTGCTCGGTGTATCCGTCCGCATCGAGGACGAAACCGAACGCATGCGGCTGAAGGAAATCCTGGCCGAGTCGATCGGCGAGAATCCACTCGGTTATATCGTTCGCACCAATGCGGAAGGCCAGACTCGCGAAGCGCTGGCTGAAGACATTGATTACCTCGGCAAGCTATGGGCGTCACTGCAGCAACGCATGGCGCAGGCGCGAATAGGAACCCGGGTCTACGAGGATCTTCCGCTGGCTTTGCGCTCATTGCGGGATCTGATGCGGCCATCGATCGAAAAGGTGCGCGTCGATTCGCGAGAAACGCTGGATCGCGCCATCGAATTCACCAGCCAGTTCATGCCCGACCTGGCAGAACGCATCGAGCACTATCCGGGCGAGCGGCCGGTATTCGACCTGTACGGCATCGAGGATGAAATCCAGCGCGCGCTGAAGAAGGACGTGCCACTCAAGTCCGGCGGCTACCTGATCGTCGACCAGACCGAGGCGATGACCACCATCGACGTCAACACGGGCAGCTACCTGGGCACGCGCAACCTCGAGGAAACCGTGTACCGGACCAACCTCGAGGCAGCGCAATCGGCGGCCCGGCATCTGCGCCTGCGCAATCTCGGTGGCATCATCATCATCGACTTCATCGACATGATCGACGAAGAACACAAGCGCCAGGTCATACGACAACTGGAAAAATCGCTGGCCCGCGACCACGCCAAGACAACGGTCTACGAAATGTCGCCGCTGGGCCTTGTCGAGATGACCCGCAAGCGAACCACCGAAAGTCTTGAGCGCCAGCTGTGCGAGCCGTGTCCGGGATGCGGGGGGCGCGGCTCGATCAAGACAGCCGAGACGGTGACCTACGAAATCTTCCGCGAGATCACCCGCGCCGTGCGCCAGTTCGACGCCGAGAAACTTCTGGTTCTGGCGGCGCCTGATGTAGTCGCACGCATTCTTGACGAGGATTCGACTGCCGTTGCCGAGCTCGAGGAATTCATCGGCAAGACCATTCGCTTCCAGCCCGAGGAGCACTATTCGCAGGAGCAGTTCGATGTGGTGCTGCTCTGAGCATCTGACCTGGCCGATCAATCAGTCGGCATCCTTGTTCCTTTGTCGTGCCGCGCATCGTTCGGAACTTCCGGGTCGCGTTCAATGACTCCTTTCCGCCGGCGTCTGCGCAAGTTCCGTTTTCTCGTGCAGGCGATATTCGTGGCGCTGGTCATTACCGCGGCAGTGCTGGTCGGGTTCGCCCAACTGGCCTTGCCCTGGCTGGCCGACAATCCGCAACGCATCGAGGGCTGGCTGACCGAACGACTTGGGCGCAACGTAACGATCGGCAAGGTTTCAAGCATGTGGACGCGAGGCGGGCCTCGACTGATCCTCGATGATCTGCGCATCGCAAGCGGTCCCGCCAGCGAGACCGAACTGCGCCTGCCTCGTGCCGAGCTGGCGCTTAACCTGTATGCCGCATTCCAGCGCAATCGCGCCTGGAACGAATTTCGACTGGTCGGCCTGGATCTGTCGCTGGTTCGCAACACCGATGGTGTCTGGAAATTGTTCGGTATCGATCCGGCAGCCCGCGCCGGACGAGACGGAAGCTCGATGGGCGTCCTCGGCGCTGTCGTGCTGGTGGATCTCAAGGTCCAGGTAGTGGATGCATCGCGGGACATCAACCTCGACTTTCAGGTGCCCGAGTTGCGCGTGGTCAACCTCGGCCGGATTACTCGCGTTCTTGGCCAGATCGGTCGCAGCACCAGCACCATGTCGCCGCTTGCCCTGGTTGCCGACATCGATGTCGAGGCGGGCTCCGGGCGCCTCTACGCGGGTGGTCAAAGAGTCGATATTGCGGAGCTGATTTCGGGACTTCCTGTCGGCGGCATCAAGCTGGTATCCGCGAATGGCGACTTCGAATTCTGGGCCGACTGGCGGGACGCGCGTGTCGACGAAATCACTCTCAAGATGGACCTCGCCGAAACGGTGCTGGAAGCGCAAACCGAGATCGATACGGGCGAGCAGGTTTCGGTCCGGCCGAGGACCGCGTTCGAGCGTCTTGCCCTGGGCGCCCGACTGCGCAGGCTAGGCGACGACTGGCGGCTTGATGTGGCCGATGCAACGGTAACCCGCCAGGGTGAGGCGACGCCGCCCGCCCACTTTGTGATCGAACAGGAGACGGGTGAGCCCGGCCAGTTCTCCCTGCTAGCCAATGCCCTGGATCTGAATGCGCTCGCCAGCGTCGCGATGCTGGCCGAGTTCGCTCCTTCCGGCTTGCGACGTTGGCTCTACCTCGGTAACCCGCGTGGACGGGTGTCCGCCATGGATGTGCACTGGGAGTCAGCCGGCGATTTTTCGATCGACATGCTGGTCGAGGGAATGTCCAGCAGCGCAGCCCACGCCATTCCCGGCATCGACTCGCTGGATGCGCGAATTCGCGGCGACTCCCAGTCCGTGATGCTGGAGATTCCGAGGCAGGCGACGCGCATCGACTACCCGATGGTCTTTCGCAAGCCATTCGAGCTGGTCCGTTTTGGCGGCGATGTACTGATCTGGCCGGAAGGCTCGGGATGGCAGGTGAAAACCAGTCTGTTCGATTTCAGCGCAATGGACTACACGGTCCAACTTCGCGGTGGACTGGTATTTCAGGGCGACGGGACCAAACCGCTGATAGATGCTGCAGCCCTCGTCAGCAACGCCGATGTGCAGGCAGCCAAGTTGTTCTGGCCGGTCAACACCATGCCGCCACCGGTAGTCGAGTGGCTCGATCGTGCGCTCGTCACCGGAACCGTGGTGGAGGGACGCGCCATTGCTCGCGGCGATCTGGACAACTGGCCGTTCGAGGACAATACGGGTCGCTTCGACTCGCGCGCCGAACTGCGTGGTCTGGAGTTGGCCTTCCTGCCGGACTGGCCGAATGGCGAAAATCTCGATGTGACCGCCCGTTTCATCAACGGTGGCATGCAGGCAAGCGTCGCGAAGGGTCAGTCGATGGGAGTCACGGTGGATGCGGCCGAGGCGACCATTGCCCGATTCAAGGATTCATTGCTGACGCTGTCGATTGATGCCAGCGGTCCGGGCGCCGGTCTTCTGGAATACTTGCGCGCCACTCCGGTGGGCAAGCAGCGTGCCGAATATCTCGACGGCCTTTCGATTGGCGGCAGCGGCGACGCCCACCTGCAGATCGATGTGCCACTCAACGACAACGAACGCATGACACTCGATGGTCGCGTCGATCTCACGGGGTCCGATCTGGCAGAGGCGAATTGGGGATTGCGCTTCGATCAGGCCAACGGTCGCGTCGCATTCAGCCGGACCAGCGTGCTGGCCAACGCCCTGCAGGCGGAATATGCCGGTTTTCCGGTCATGCTGGGCATTGCCATCGGCAGCTCGACGCTGGACACGCAAAACACCTTCGAAGCCAGTCTGCAGGGCGTGCTGCCGGCCGCAACGGTGTTCGGGCGGGCGACCGACCTGGCCTCGGCCATGCCCAGTTTCCCGGGTGAAGCGAACTGGTTGATCGATCTGCAGATTGGCGACGATGCGGGCGCAGCCAAGGGGCGCAAGAGCCTTCGTCTGCAGAGCGACCTGCAAGGCATCGACATGCTCCTGCCTGCGCCGCTGGACAAGCCGGCTGCAGTGGCGATGCCGTTTTCGCTGAACCTGGAAATGCCGATTGCTGGTCAGGAATTCAGTGCACGCCTTGGCGATGTGGTCCGTGCCACGGGTCGCTTGCCTGGCCCTCTGAATCCATTGTCGGCACGACTGGATTTCGGGCCCGGGGATCCTGCCGGAACCGTACCGCCTGCTGGCCTGCAGATTGACGGCAAGGTCGGCTCACTCGATGCCGGTGGCTGGATTTCCCTGTTCAGCGCCGGGGGGGGCGGGGGCGATCTGCTCAAGGGCGTGTCGCTCGATGTCGGCAACATGCAGATCGCGGGTCGCGATATTCCGGACCTTCATGTCGATCTGGTGCCGCAACAGGAGGACACGTCGATACGCATTTCGGGTGAGGCCATGGAAGGCGAGATCAGTGTGCCAGGAGCGGAACTGGACAAGCGCGGGATCACGGCACAGATGAGCCGCATCCTCTGGCCTGACCTTCCGGAAGAGAAAGAGTCCGGCCCCGATGCATTGTCCGACGTCGATCCGAAAGGCATCCCGCCCCTGCATCTGTGGGTGGGCGAGCTGCAGATGGGCGAAACGCGCATGGGTGAAGTGCGCCTCGAAAGCTTTCCTGCCGATACCGGCATGCGTCTGGACCTGCTTGAAGCCAGATCGGCCGACTTCGACCTGCGCGCCAGCGGCGACTGGTATGGCAGCGCCGGTGAAAACGAATCGCATCTGGTCATCGACATGAGCGCCGGGAGTCTTGGCAGCATGCTCGATGCGTTTGGCTATGCGGGCATCATCGAAGGTGGGGAAACCTTTTCCCGGATCGATGCGACCTGGCCAGGCGCGCCCACCGCCTTTGCCCTGGCCAAGACCACCGGAACCCTGGAGATATCGGTCGACAAGGGGCGAATCCTTGACGTCGATCCCGGAGCAGGGGGTCGCTTGTTCGGACTCTTCTCCTTGCGCGAAATTCCGCGTCGCCTTTCGCTTGATTTCAGCGACCTGTTCAAATCGGGCATGAGTTTCAATTCGATCAACGGCAGTTTCCAGCTGCGTGACGGCAGTGCCTACACCGACAATCTGCTGATCAACAGCCCGGCAGCCGATATTGAAATCAGCGGTCGCACCGGATTGCGAGAGAAGGTTTATGACCAGGAAATGGTAGTGACGCCACGCGCCGGGGTCGCCTTGCCGCTGGTGGGTGCGCTGGCTGGCGGACCTGTTGGAGCCGCCGCCGGCATTGTCGTGCAGACGCTGATAGGCAAGAAGATCAACCAGGCGGCGCGATCGCGGTATTCCGTCGAAGGCAGTTGGGAAGCCCCGAAAATCACTCTGGTGAGTCGGGAGGAATACGAGGCAGGAAAGGCGGCAACGGCGACGCAACCAGGCATGCCGGTTGACGGCACGACGGACTCCAGCAACGAGCCTCCTGCGATGCTGGCCCGGCCCGATCCGGCTTCGGAATCGACTGATGGCGATGGCGGTAGTGGCGCGCAAGAAACGGAACTCGAATCCGGCCCTGCGGAGACTGGTCTCGATCCGGTGCCGGAAAGGCCAACACCCGACCCGACTGGTGTGACTGGCGAAGAGCCAGACTCGGGCATCTGAGCCCGACGTCGTGCTACGACTTCGACTTGGACTTCGTTGCACGACGCAGAGGGTGTTTGCCAACCTCCGGCGCGTTGCAACCGCAGGGGGGGGCAGAACTTCCACGAGGCCTGCAATTCCTGCGCGAGGCGGCACTACCAGCAGGCATTCACACGCCTGCGGTGCGCGAGTACCTCCGTTTGCGGGCCCCCGCGCTGCGGGGGTGTGAATGCCATCCTTCATCCGCTCAGGGAAGAGGGCAAACCAGCCACATTCGCGCCGCTCGCCTGCATACCCAGAATGCCTGGAGTTCCCGGTGCATGCCCACTGGATGACGCGTGTCCAGTCCAGGGGATGCTTGCTTGCCGTGACCGGGGCATCCTCGGAAGTACGGCGAAATTTCCAGGCGCCCTTTCAGATGCGCGAATAGTTCCATGACTGCATCACCCCATCCCGATACGGCATGACGCCGTGGAAGAGGCGCGGATCCGCGTCAAACACGAGGGGCAGGAAGTGCGAGTCGCCCTCCCAAAGCGGCAGTTCGGACAGGCGCTCAAGGTCGACCCATTCGAGCAGGCCTTCTTCGTTGCCGGGAGGCGGGGTACCGGCAAACTTCTCGATCAGGAAGATGAAACACAGCCAGTCCTCGCCCTGCTTGCCGAAACCCGGCCAGCTGATCGTGCCGCGCAGACGAAGATCGATGCAGTCGATCGCCGCCTCTTCGGAAAGTTCTCGCCGCATGCAAGTGACCACATCCTCGTCCGGATCCATCTTGCCGCCGAGACCGTTGTACTTGCCGAAGTGCTGGTCAGTGGCCCGCGCATTTCTGTGCACGAGAAGGACCTGGGAGCGGTCCTCGGAAAGTACGTAGCCAAGCGTTGCAACAATCGGGGTGTAGGGCATGATTCGCGCATGAGTTTGCCGGAATCCGGCATTTTCGCAGATTGGTGGCTGATCCTCGAATGCCGAACGCCCGGCATGATCCGATGCGTGGGTCTGGCGACGCCGACAAGGCGCAAACATCGCGCCTTGATCCGGACCGTCGGCGCGATTTGCGAGCGCGGAACTTCCAAACTGACAGGACACTCGCGTTGCAAATCAGCTGATGAACTCCGATCAAACCACACGAATGGCGACCCTGAGCGGCGCGATGGCGATCCTGCTCTGGTCCTCGCTGGCACTGATGACGGTTTTCACGGCCGCATTGCCGCCATTTCAGGTTCTTGCAATCAGTTTTGCCGTCGGCGGAATCACCAGCATGTTCGCTGGGAGTCATGCCGTCGGACGCCTGCGCGGAATGCAGCAGCCCTGGCCGGGATTCGTTCTGTCCGTGGCCGCCCTGTATGGCTATCACGCGCTCTATTTCATCGCGTTTCGGAACGCGCCAGCCGTCGAGGTCAATCTGGTCAACTACCTGTGGCCACTGCTTATCGTGGTGTTTGCCGCATTCCTGCCTGCGGTGCGCCCGCAGCCCGCACAGTTTGCAGGCACTGCGCTTGGCCTTGCCGGAGTGGGCATCATGCTCGGCCACGACCGGGGTTTTTCGTTCGATAGCAGCTACTGGGTCGGATATCTGGCCGCTCTGGGAGCTGCATTGACCTGGTCGACCTATTCAGTGCTGAACCGGCGCTTCCGCGACGTGCCGAGTTCGGCTATTGGCGGTGCATGCCTGACCGTGGCCTTGCTTGCGGGGATCACGCACCTGACTTTCGAAAGCACCATCAGCCCCACTGCCGGGCAGTGGCTGGTCCTGATCCTGATGGGGCTGGGCCCGGTCGGCATCGCGTTCCGGTTGTGGGATCGTGGCACCAAGCATGGCGAAATCGCCGTACTCGGAACCCTCTCCTATGCAGCACCGCTGCTGTCGACCCTGCTTCTGTTGCTGAGCGGAGCGGTCTCCGCCCACTGGAGCCAGGCCGTGGCCGTGATATTGCTGATGATCGGAGCCTGGATCAGCGTGCGCACTCAGGGGTCGAGACCTCCAACCCGTTGAATCGCGGCGAACAATTCGTCATCACACCGCCTGTTTCATCTGTCTGTCTCATTGGCGTAATTCGGCAGCAACCTCGAGCCGTTACGGTTCAGGACTTTGGCCACGCGCTTAACGGCCCTGTCACTGAATGAAACCAGAAATGAAACATGATCTGAAACTGCCTCTTCGGCGCAGTGCCCTGCTGGCGGCCCTGATGCTGGCCCTGTCACCGGTTGCTGCCCGGGCCGACGTTGTTGCGGTCGAGAGTGAAGGCGAGGAATCGGCGGCTGCCCGCCCCGATACACTCGCCGAGGAAGAACTGGTGGCCGGCAGCGATGACCTCGTGGCGGCGGATGATCCGAATGCCGTGGAACTGCGCGGGGTTGAAGTGCAGGGCAAGGTAGGGAACGACAATCAGGTGCTCTATCTCGAGGAAAAGCGGGCGTCGCCGGAGATCGTCGAAGCGCTGAGTTCCGAACAGATCGCACGCACGGGAGATTCCGATGTGGCGACAACGCTGAAGCGCGTGCCCGGCTTGAGCGTCGTCAATGGTCGTTACGTCTATGTACGCGGTCTTGGTGAACGTTATTCAAGCGTGTTGCTGAATGGCGCACAGATTCCCAGTCCGGACTTCACCCGGCGCGTGGTACCACTGGATCTGTTCCCGACCGAGCTGCTCGACGGCATCATTGTGCAGAAGACCTATTCGCCGAATCTGCCCGGCGAATTCGGCGGCGGTGCGGTGATCCTGCGCACACGCGAAGCGCCACAGTCGCCGTTCTTCCGTATCCAGGGAACCATCGGCTATACCAGTGGCACGACCTTCCAGGACGGTCTGAGCTATCAGGGCGGCGACCGTGACTGGACCGGCGAAGACGACGGCACGCGTGCGCTGCCGGGCTCGCTGCAAGCGGCAATTGCAGGGGGCAGCTACCTGCGACCCGCCTCGGCCAACAACCCCGGTGGCGCGACGCCCGAACAATTGCAGGAATACGGTTGGGATCTTGCCGAATCAGGCTTTGCGATCGAGCCTGAACGCATCGGCCCTGATGGCGGACTCTCGATCGGGCTGGGCAACAGCTTCCAGCTCAGCGACGACGTACGTCTCGGACTGATCGGTGCCGTTCGCTATCGGCAGGACTGGGACTCGGTGGCCGAGGTCCGCAACATCTACTCGAACAGCAACAGTGGTTTGACCCAGGTCGGTAATCTCGAGGTCGATCTCACGGATCGCGAAGTCGATTCCAGCGCCTTCATCGGCGCAAACCTTGATCTGGGCAAGTACCACCGGATCGGATTGACCCTGCTCGACCTGCGCCAGACCCAGGACTTGACCCGGATCAGCGACGGTATTGTCGACAGCGTGGATTCGAGCTACTACGAGCTGCGCTGGACCGAGAACGAGCTGATCGCCGAACAACTGGTCGGCACGCATATGTTCCCGAGCATGCACGATCTCGAAATCCACTGGCAGTACACGCACTCCGATGCGAGTCGCGACCAGCCCAACCGTCGCACCTATCGCTACGATCGTGCCGACGACGTGCTCGAATACTCGCGACGTTCGGACGCCAATGCATCCAGCTTCGGCGAGCTCGATGACAGCCAGGACGACTTCGAGATCAGTGCAGTGCTGCCGTTCTACTTCGAGAGCGGGCCGTCCCTGCTGCTGAGCGGCGGCCTCGGACGCACCACACGCGATCGCGATTCCTCGATCCGCACGTTCTCGTATCTGCTCGCCTCGGGCTCGCCACTGAACAGCGAGCCCGGCTTCTTCGCCCAGCCGATTGACCAGATCCTCAATTCGGCAAACATTCGCCCGGACGGGTTCGTGTTGCGCGAGGTGACCCGACCGACCGACAACTATTTCGCCGACCAGACCGTCGACAACTATTTCGTCAATGCCGAGCTGGATCTGGGTACCTGGCGAATCAGCGCCGGCGCGCGCCATGAATCGAACTCGCAATCGGTGACGACATTCGACGTCGGCAATTCGAACTTCGACCCGATCGTCTCCAGCGACGATTCCGACATCTGGCTTCCTGCGCTGGCCGTCACATGGGCATACAGTGACGCTGCACAATTCCGGTTTGCCTACAGCAAGACGCTGTCGCGGCCGGATTTCCGCGAGCTCTCACCGGCGCCGTACACCGATCCCGATCTTGACATCGACACGATAGGCGATCCGGACCTGCTCTCCACGCGCATTCAGAATCTCGACTTGCGCTGGGAGTATTACTTCGGTGGCGCAGATACGTTTTCCGTTGCACTGTTCGAGAAGAAATTCGACAACCCCATAGAAAAGCTACGCATTCCCGGTTCGACGCCGTTGCTGCAATTGTCCAACGCCATGAGTGCCGACAACTACGGAATCGAAGTCGAACTGCAGAAGAACCTCGGCTTCATCGGCGAACGATGGATTGAAAGTCTCGATACCAGCCCGTACAGCATCGGATTCAACTACACGCGCGTGAAGTCCTCGATCGAGCTGGATTCGGAAAGCGCGGGCTTCCAGACCAATCTGTCGCGACCGATGCAGGGCCAGTCGCCCTATGTGGTCAATCTGAATCTCGGTTACACCACCGATCGAAATGAAGCGAACCTGCTCTGGAGCCGCTTTGGCAGCCGCATATCGGAAGTCGGCGTACAGGGTCAGCCCGATGTCTACGAGGAGTCCTACAACAGCCTCGACTTCATCTGGCGCCACTTCATCAACGACAACTGGCGCGCGACTTTCCGGCTGCGCAACCTGCTCGACTCCGAGGTCCGTTTCACCCAGGGCGGTCTCGACACACGCCTCTACCAGAAGGGGCGTGAAGTGCTGTTTTCGCTGGAGTGGCGGCCGCTGCAATAGGGTTGCAACACGATTCGTCGAATCGTAGTGAAAGCATCATTTGACGGAAAGGACGCTGTCATCGGTCTCTGTGCATCCTCTGGAAGCAGTCGCCCGTGCTCGATCCGGCATGCGGCGACGACGCTTCCAATCAACGGAGATCGAGCATGAGATTCAACAAAGCAGCAAGAGCAGCACTCCTTGCGACCTGCGTGGCGGGCGGATTCTTCGCTACCGCTGCAAACGCCGCCGTGACCATGACGGACGCATTTTCAGGCAACTGGAGCGATCTGGATCGTCAAGGCAAGGGTTGGGGCGTCGACGTCCTTACCCGACCCAATGGCGACAGGGTGATATTCCTTTTCGGCTCGACCTTCGATGCCGAAGGCAATCCGTTCTGGATCACCGCCAACTGGGATATCAAGGAATTCGAATTTGCCTGGTCCGGCAAACCGGTGGGCAAGGTGGAGGGAGCGACGTTCTCCGGATCCGAGCCGGTGACGGTCACGCCGATCGGCACCCTCGCGATGAGTGTCGAGAGCTGCGGCGAGATCACGATCAATGTCACGCCCAATGCCGAGAGCGGATTCCAGCCGATTTCACAGACCCTGACGCCGATCCAGTCGCTGGCGTCGGGCGTAGCGCAGAAAGGCTCCAAATGCGTGTACAAGAGGAAGTTCACCGGTTGTCCTGCAGGCACCACGCCCGGCGTGCAGCCGCGCAGTTGCGTGCTGAGTGGCGCGATCACGAGCGACCGTACCCTGACCAACGAGACGACCTGGGTGCTTGACGGCCTGGTCCGTGTGGGCGGCGACAACACCAACAAGACCGTGTTGACGATCGAGCCGGGTACCTTGCTGACCGGCAATGGCGCCACTTCGGATTATCTCTATGTGCAGCCGGGTTCGCGCATCATCGCGGATGGCGAGGCCTATGCGCCGATCATCTTCACCAGCTCCGACGACGGTGTCGACAGCGGCCGCGAACCGGCTCCCAAGGACTGGGGCGGTGTCGTGCTTTCGGGCAATGCTCCGAACAACAAGTGTCCGACTGCGCCGTACGATTGCCGCAGCGAGTTCGATCCGAGCCTGCGCTACGGCGGCAACGATCCGCACGACAGCTCGGGCATCATGCGCTACGTGCAGGTTCGCTACAGCGGTTACATCTTCACCGAAGGTCGTGAAGTCAACGCTTTCACGTTCCAGTCGGTGGGTGATGGCACCGTACTCGAGTACCTGCAGGCCTATCGCGGTGGCGACGATGGCGTGGAATGGTTCGGCGGCACCGTCAATGCCAGCCACCTTGTCGTGATCGACGGCGGCGACGATTCGTTCGACTGGGACGAGGGTTGGGCCGGGAAGGTTCAGTTCGCGTACTCGAAGACCGGCAACGGTTTCGGTGAGGACAACGGCTTCGAAGCCTCGAACCAGGCCGACAACCAGGACGCCACACCGCGCGCTCAACCGACGTTCGCAAACTTCACCTTCATCGGCGGCGCGACCGCCGGCAATGGCATCCTGTTCAAGGAAGGTACGGGTGGCAACCTGGTCAATGGCCTGGTCCGCGGTTATGACAAGGCCGGCAAGGCTTGCCTCAACATCACCAACACACCGACCTTTGCCGCAGCCGGCTCGCCGGCGGCACTGACGGGCACCCTGACCATCGATCACACGTATCTGAATTGCGCCACGGCGTTCGCCCAGTCGGCCGATGCGCCATGGACGGCAGAGGCCTTTTTCAACGCGCAGCCGGGCAACTCGATCGCCGATGCGATGGTCAACGGCTACCTGCCGATGGCCAATTCGCCGCTGCGCACGGGCGGTCGCATGATTCCCGATCCGTTCTTCGCGCCGGCTCCCTATGTCGGTGCGTTCAGCGGTCCGGATGACGACTGGATGCAGACCTGGACCTATCGGGCGCAGTAGCCGTCCGGAACCGGCGCATCGGATGATGTGCCGGTTCGCCACAGGCAGGACCAGCAGGCCCGTGTCACCCTCGGTGACGCGGGCTTTTTTTGGCAGCCGATTACAAGGGGCTGCTATTCATGCGGCGGATGCTTTTTCCTGGCCTCCGCCATGGCTGCCAGTTGTTCGGCACTGGCCTCGGCCTGGTAGCGAGCCTTCCATTCATCGAACGGTTGTCCGTAGATGCGTTCACGCGCCTGTTCGCGATCCAGGGTCAGACCTCGTTCGGCGGCCGCATCGCGGTACCAGTCTGCCAGGCAGTTGCGGCAGAAACCCGCCAGTATCATCAGGTCGATGTTCTGCACATCGTTGCGGGCCTGCAAGTGCCCGACAAGGCGGCGAAAGGCGGCTGCTTCGAGTTCGGTCGTGACATCTGGCATCGGTCGTGCTCCGGTTTGCGAGTGCTGTATCGACTCTAGCGCAGATCGACGTCGAGGCACGCCATGCCCGAGACGGGCTTCGATGATGGTGCTGGTGGCCCGATATGAAATCGCGAATGGAACAGGTCGCTCGCAGGCATTCCGTTTGAGCCTCTCTGGCTGTGCATGGATAATGCGCGGACTTGCCTGGAGACCCGATGAGCGCACGCCTGCTGGACGGCAAACGCATTGCCGCTGAACTGCTCGATCGTCTGGCGGAACGTGTGGACGCCCGCATCAAGGCCGGAAAGCCACGTCCGGGACTGGCCGTGATCCTGGTCGGTGACGAGCCGGCCTCGTCTGTCTATGTGCGCAACAAGCGCAAGGCCTGCGAGCGCGTCGGTTTTTCCTCACTGGCATTCGATTTGCCAGCCGCCACGCCGGAAGCCGATCTGGTCAGCCTCATCGAAAGGCTGAATGCGGATCCGGAGGTACACGGTATCCTCGTCCAGTTGCCCTTGCCCGCGCATGTGGATGCCAACGCCCTGATCAACCGGATTGATCCGCGCAAGGACGTGGACGGCTTCCAGGCCGAGAATGTCGGACGCCTGGTCCTGCGCCAGCGCGGCTTGCGACCGTGCACATCCAAGGGTGTGATGACCCTGCTCGCGAATACCGATCTGCCGGTGCGCGGCAAGCATGCCGTTGTGGTCGGCGTCTCCAACCATGTGGGCCGACCACTCATGCTCGAGTTGCTGCTTGCCGGCTGCACGACGACGGTGTGCCACCGATTCACGCGGGATCTGCCGGCATTTGTCGCCGAAGCCGACATCCTGGTGGTCGCCGTGGGCCGTCCCGATCTGGTCAGGGGCGAATGGGTCAAGCCCGGCGCCATCGTCATCGATGTCGGCATCAACCGGCGCGACGACGGCAGCCTGACCGGCGATGTCGAATTCGCGACGGCTGCCGAACGCGCGGCGTGGATCACTCCGGTGCCCGGTGGTGTGGGTCCGATGACCGTGGCGACGCTGATGGAGAATACGCTGGAGGCGGCAGAAACGTTTTTTGATTGACGCTTCCCTGCTTTCCGCAACGGGGAGGACCGGCCTTGTCGTTCATTTGCCTGTGGCTGCCGCTTCCCGGCCAAGCCTGGCGCGCTGAGCGGCCTCATCGCGCTTAACGTTGATCCAGGCGGCCACGCGATCGCCATCTGCGGGCGGCGTTCCCAGCCATCGGCTGTCGTCGCCATCAAGCAGATAGGCCGAATCCTCGCCGGCGCCGTGATAGACGTCGACCCGGTTGCGATCGTCGCCACGCGCGTGGAAGACCAGCTCCGGCGGCTCGGGATCGCTTCTGAGGAAACTGCCTGCATAGGGCGAACGACACCAGTTCACTCCGAATTGCCAGGCCAGGGAGGGCAGCAGGTCAGTTTGCTGGAAAGCCTCCTCGACCACCTTCGGCATCTGCACATTGCCGATCACGATCATCGGAACGCGAGCGAAGGCGCGTTCGCCAAACTGGCGATACTCGGCTTCATGCAGCGGAGTCATGGTGCGATGGTCGCCCATGATGATCAGCAGGCCGTTGTCGAAGAAGCCTCGTTGCCGGAGCGCCGCGTGCAGCTCGCCGAGCTGCTCGTCGACATAGCGGAACGAACCCTCGGGATCGATCTGGCGCGTGCGCGGGTTTACAAAGGGTGGATGGCTGGTGACGGTGAGCAGGACCGAGACAAACGGCCGGACTGGATCGCGCGTATCCAGCCAGTCAATGATTCGGTTGTAAAAGACCTCATCCGCGACCGCATTGAATTGCCAGCGTTCGTGGCCTTCGTACCAGGGTTCCTCGCTGCCATGCACTTCGGTATAGCCGATGCTGTTCAGCCATTCGCCGACACCCAGGAAGCCGGTGTCGCCCGGGGTCAGGAAGAGCGATTGATAATCCGCTTCGGCAGCCATGCCAGGCAATGAATCGGACCCGGTCCGGTAGTGGTCGAATGTGTACTCGAGCGCATTGGGCGGGTTTATCGGCAAGAGACCGCTGCCAATCGCCACTTCGGCTCCACTGGTGGTAAACCCGTTCGCATAGAAATGGGTGAAATAGTGGTTTTCGCGGGCGAGAGCATCGAGCCGGGGTGTCCAGTCCGCCGGCCCGCCAAGCAGCTTGCTATGCCAGGCCGAAAGCGATTCGGCCAGCACGACGATCACGTTCGGGCGCGTCGGCGAAGGGTTGTTCTCGCAGATCTCGGGCAGGCTCTTGATCTTCTCGCGTTCTCTCTCGATGAATTCGCGGCTGAACGGGCGACTGCTGCTTTGCGAAACATTGATTTCAAGAACGTTCCGGGTCAGCGAGGCATGTACATAGTGGACGGGCGTTATGGCCTGAATGCCGACCGCGGCAACCGCCGACAGCATGGCCAGCCCCCCCAGCCACATGGCCAGGTGCGGACGCCTGCGGTCGGGCAGGCAGGCAAGAACCAGCAGTACGAGCAGCACCAGGGTCGCAGCCAGCTTGAGCCAGCCTGTCGGAGAGGCAAGGCTCGCGCGCAGGACGCTCCAGTTGGCCTCCGTTTCGCCACCGAACCGGATCACGTCGGCGAAATACAGGCGATGGGTCAGCAAGTCGAACAGAATCACGTCCACGGTCGCGACAAGGACAAGGGCCGCGAATGCCACGCGCAGCGAACACTGGACCAGGGCCGATCGGACCAGCCAGGCCACGGCCAGCAGGCCGAGAGCCGCGGCAAGCAGCCAGGCGTCGTGGCCCATGGCCGGCAGGCGGACGCACTCCCTGCACCCGGTATAGGCCCCGACGACCGTGTCGACCCGGTCGGCCCGCAGGCCGAGCACGAGGGCAAGGACCAGGGCCAGCAGCAGCGTGGCAACAAGCCGGCAGTGCGAGCAAAAGCGGACGGATCCCGGGTCACCGGGCGAGGGTGGGGTCGATCGCATTGGCGGCTGGGTGCGGGAAAACGATAGAATAACCGACTTGCTCAGAACCCCATCGCGCCCATGCGTCTTCTCGCCGAAGCCCTGACGTTTGACGACGTCTACCTAGTCCCCGGTCACTCCGTTGTTCTGCCTCGCGACGTCGAGACTTCGTCTCGACTGACACGTACGCTCAACGTGAACGTGCCGATTATCTCCGCCGCCATGGATACGGTGACCGAAGCCCGCCTCGCCATCGTCATGGCCCAGTGCGGCGGGATCGGCATCATCCACAAGAACATGAGCCTTGAGCAGCAGGCCGCCGAAGTCCGCCTGGTCAAGAAATTCGAGGCTGGCGTGATCCGTGATCCACTGACCGTGCACCCCGACGCGACGATCAGCGATGTCATGCGAATCACCCGCGAGCACGGTATCTCGGGCGTGCCGGTGGTCGACAAGGAAGAGCTGGTCGGCATCGTCACCAGTCGCGACATGCGCTTTGAAAAGAAGCACGACGATCCGGTCAAGAACATCATGACCCGCAAGGATCGCCTGATCACGGTCAAGGAAGGTGCCAGCGAAGACGAGGTGCTGGCCCTGCTGCACAAGTACCGCATCGAAAAGGTACTGGTCGTGAACGACGCCTTTCAATTGCGCGGGCTGATCACGGTCAAGGATATCCAGAAGGCCCGCGACAACCCGCACGCCGCCAAGGATGCGCACGAGCGCCTGCGCGTTGGCGCCGCAGTCGGTGTGGGCGGCGATACCGAGCGTCGCGTTGCGGCCCTCGTCGAGGCGGGTGTCGATGTCATCATCGTCGATACCGCCCATGGTCATGCGCAGTCGGTTATCGATCGCGTGGCCTGGGTCAAGAAGAACTTTCCGGATACGCAGGTCATCGGCGGCAATATCGTTACCGCAGAAGCTGCATTGGCGCTGCGCGATGCGGGGGCCGATGCAGTCAAGGTCGGCGTCGGCCCGGGCTCGATCTGCACGACACGCATCGTCACCGGTGTTGGCGTGCCGCAGATTACCGCGATCGACCTGGTTGCCAATGCATTGCAGGACGAGATTCCCCTGATCGCCGACGGCGGCATCCGCTACTCGGGCGATCTGGCCAAGGCCATCGTTGCCGGGGCCTCGACGGTCATGCTTGGCAGCATGTTCGCCGGCACCGAAGAGTCGCCGGGAGAGGTCGAGCTGTTCCAGGGTCGCTCCTACAAGAGCTATCGCGGCATGGGTTCGATGGGTGCGATGGAGAAGGGGTCCAGCGACCGCTATTTCCAGGACGCATCCGACCCCGAGAAACTTGTCCCTGAAGGCATCGAAGGCCGCGTTCCGTATCGCGGTCCGCTGCGCAGCATCATCCATCAGCTGGTCGGAGGATTGCGCGCCTCGATGGGTTACTGCGGCTGCGCCAACATCGAAGAGATGCGCACGCGGCCCCAGTTCGTGCGCGTCACCAGCGCCGGCGTCCGCGAGGCCCACCCGCACGACATCCAGATCGTCAAGGAAGCACCGAATTACCAGTTGAGTTGATTCGGGCAGGGATTCGAGATTCGGAATTCGTCGAAGCGGTACTTCGCGAATTGCCGGGCCCAGCCTGAAATCCGGCTTCTTGCTGTTGCGAATCCCCAATCCCGAATCCCATTGCATGACCAACATCCACCACGACAAGATCCTGATCCTCGATTTCGGTGCGCAGTACACCCAGCTGATTGCGCGGCGCATTCGTGAAATCGGGGTGTACTGCGAGATCTGGGCCTGGGATCATGATCCGGCCGAGATCGCTGCCTACGGGGCCAGAGGCATCATCCTGTCCGGTGGGCCGGAGTCGACCACGCTGCATGGCGCTCCGAGCGCACCGCAGCAGGTGTTTGATTCAGGCTTGCCGATTCTCGGCATCTGCTATGGCATGCAGACCCTGGCGGCGCAGCTGGGCGGCTCGACCGAAGCGGCCGATGCGCGCGAGTTCGGCCACGCCGAAGTCGAGGTTGTTGCCCGCGACGAGTTGTTGCACGGGCTCAACGATCATCCGGGCCAGCCGCCACGCCTGAATGTCTGGATGAGCCACGGTGATCACGTCGCCACGGCACCGCCCGGATTTGTCGTCACGGCACGCACCGATCGCATTCCTGTGGCCGCCATGGCCAACGAGGAAAAGCGCTGGTACGGCGTGCAATTCCATCCAGAAGTGACCCATACCCGCCAGGGCGAGACCTTGCTGCGTCGATTCGTCGCCGAGATCTGCGGCTGTCGCACCCTGTGGACAGCGGCCAACATCATCGACGACCAGATCGCACGCGTGCGCGAAACGGTGGGCAAGGATGAAGTCATCCTCGGCCTCTCGGGCGGGGTTGATTCCTCGGTGGTCGCCGCGCTGCTGCATCGCGCGATCGGCACGCAGTTGACCTGCGTATTCGTCGACACCGGCCTGCTGCGCTGGCAGGAGGGCGACCAGGTGATGGCCATGTTTGCCGAGCACATGGGCGTCAAGGTCATTCGCGTGAATGCGGCAGAGCGCTACTTCAGTGCGCTCAAGGGGATCAGCGATCCCGAAGCGAAGCGCAAGGTGATCGGCAATCTGTTCATCGAGATTTTCGACGAAGAGTCCTCGAGGCTGGCCAATGCGCGCTGGCTGGCGCAGGGCACCATTTATCCGGATGTCATCGAGTCGGCCGGCAGCGGGACCGGCAAGGCCCACGTCATCAAGAGCCATCACAACGTCGGCGGGCTGCCGGCGCACATGAAGCTCGGTCTGGTCGAACCCTTGCGTGAATTGTTCAAGGACGAGGTGCGCCGTCTCGGCGTCGAGCTTGGCCTGCCACGGGCCATGGTCTATCGGCATCCGTTCCCCGGCCCCGGTCTTGGCGTGCGCATCCTCGGCGAGGTCAAGCCCGAGTACGCAGAACTGCTTGCACGCGCCGACGCGATCTTCATCGAAGAGCTGCGCAAGGCGGACCTCTACGACAAGACCAGCCAGGCCTTTGCCGTGTTTCTGCCCGTGAAGTCGGTCGGTGTTGTCGGCGACGCACGCGCCTATGAGTGGGTGATCGCGTTGCGCGCGGTGGAGACCATCGATTTCATGACCGCACATTGGGCGCATCTGCCGTACGAATTCCTCGGTACGGTCTCCAATCGCATCATCAACGAGTTGCGCGGCATCTCGCGCGTGGTCTACGACATCAGCGGCAAGCCACCGGCCACGATCGAGTGGGAGTGATCGCGTTCTGCCGATTCGCGACCGCCGGTCCGGGTTGCTGAGCCTGGAAGGGCGGGTTTCGGCCGACTCTCCTGTCGCAGGGATTCATGCCACCTCCGAGGCACCTCATGTACCTGATTCTGCACATACTGATTGTTGCCGCCGTGGTCGCACGCGTGCTCTTGCGCCGACATCGGGATCCGACTTCGCGGGTCGCCTGGATCGTCGTGGTCCTTGCCCTGCCGTTTCTGGGTGTGCTGGCCTACGTGTTGCTGGGAGAGACCAGCATCGGCAGGAAACGCGCAGAAAGGCTGTACAAGGTCATGTCCGACATGCCGGGCATGGATGAAGTGCCGGGCTGGTCCGGAGCGACCGGAAAGGTTGGAACCGATCCACAGCATGAGTCCCTGTTCCGCGTCGGTGAACACATCAGCGGATACGCTGCGACAGCCGGCAACCAGGCCAGATTGATGGCGAGTTCGGATGCCGCGATCGAAAGCATGATCGCGGACATTGAGTCGGCCGCCGACCACGTGCACCTGCTGTTTTACATCTGGTTGCCCGACAACAACGGGTCGCGCATGGCCAGAGCACTGATTCGCGCAGCCGCACGAGGCGTCAAGTGTCGGGCTATGGTCGACGACATGGGATCGCGGCTGCTGATCAAGTCGACCCTGTGGACGGAGATGGAATCCGCAGGCGTGGCCTTGTGCCGCGTACTCAAGGTCGGCAATCCCTTGCTGCGCATCTTCAATGGCCGCATTGACTTGAGAAACCACCGCAAGATTGTCGTGATCGACAACCGGGTCACCTATTGCGGCAGCCAGAATTGCGCCGACCCCGAATTCCTGGTCAAGAAGAAGTTCGCCCCCTGGGTGGACGTGGTAGTGCGCTTCACCGGTCCCGTCGTCCGGCAGAACCAGCACCTGTTCGCGAGCGACTGGATGGCCTACGCGAATGAGGACATCAGGGAAATCCTGTTGCAACCCCTGGCAACTGTCGGTCCCGGATTCGCAGCCCAGGTGATCGCGAGCGGGCCGACTCTGCGGCACTCGGCCATGCCGGAAATCTTCGAGAGTCTCATTTATGCGGCACGTCGCAGGCTGTTCATAACAACGCCGTACTATGTTCCGCTCGAGTCGCTGCAGGCAGCCATCTGCGCTGCAGGAAACCGGGGCGTGGACACCTCGATCATTTTCCCCGCGCGCAATGACGACTTCGCGGTGGGGGCTACCTGCAGGAGCTACTACGAAGACCTGCTTGCCGCCGGAGTCAGGGTCTACGAATACCAGGCCGGTCTGCTGCATGCCAAGACGTTGACCGTGGACGACGAGCTGACGCTGGTCGGGTCCGCGAACATGGATCGTCGCAGTTTCGATCTGAACTATGAAAACAACATCCTGTCTTGCGACAGGGAGCTTACCCTGCAGGTGCTCGGGCGGCAGCAGGAGTTCCTGGCCGATTGCAGGGAGGTGACTGCCGAGGAGGTCGCCGGTTGGGGTTGGTCAAGGCGGTTGCTGCACAATGCACTCGCGATCGTGGGGCCAGTCCTCTAATGTGGTGGCTTGAAGGTCCGAACAGCTCCGTTGTCAACATGCATTTCACATCGACGGGCCGAAGCCCCGAAACTCCACACATGTCCCGTTGCCACTCACCACGCCGGAATGGCTGTTCGCAGTATGGAAGCTGAAAACGACGGCGCCAAGAGCTCGCCAGGACCAGGCCCGATGGTGGAATTCACGCCCGAGGCCGAGCGCTGGATGCGTCGCGCACTCGAACTGGCGACCCATGCGCGCGATGTCGAGGCGGAAGTTCCCGTGGGTGCGGTTCTGGTCGTCGCCGGCGAAATGATAGGAGAGGGATGGAACCGCAATATCAGCCTGAATGACCCGAGCGCCCATGCGGAAATACTTGCCCTGCGCGCAGCCGGGGCCAGGCTTGGCAACTACCGTTTTCCCGGTTCGACCCTGTATGCGACGCTGGAGCCTTGTGCGATGTGCGCGATGGCGCTGGTACACGCGCGTGTCGGCCGGGTCGTTTATGCAGCGGCAGATCCGAAGACCGGTGCTGCCGGCAGCGTTTTCGACACCCTGATCTCGGAACGACACAACCACCGAATCGCAGTGTCGGCGGGGCTGCTCGCCGAAGAGAGCGCGAGCCTGCTGCGCGAGTTCTTTCGCAGCCGGCGCTGAATCGGTCGCTAGTCGATCGCGCGGCGGAAATCGAGATCGAACCGGGCCCCGCCGGTCAATGAATGCAGGCGCATGTTGGTGATGCGGATCGGCGCACCTGCTTCGACATCGGCGGCATTGGAATCGGCCATTTCACTCGGATCGATGATCGTGACGCCGCCACTGCCGAGGACTTCCAGGGCATTGTCCGGACCGATGATCGCAACGGTCGATGCGTCGATGCCGAGACCCAGTGCGAACGGATTCAGCGCCAGTGCCGCCAGCAATCGGCCGAGACGATCGCTGGCATGGCCGCCCTGGTCGATCACGACACGATTGGTCAAGCCGAGACCCGGCGCCAACGAAGCGCTTCCGACACGCGGTGTCGGGCCGTGGGTGCCCGACGCGAGCATGTGCTCGCAGAGGACCGCGGCGCCGGCGCCGATGCCGCACACGGGCATGCCGGCGGCATTGCGCCGACGCAGCAGACGGGCCAGCGTGCTTCCGCCGATCAGCGTGCTCAGCTTGAGCGGCTGGGCCGCGTTCAGGATGACCATTTCTGCCTGTTCGACCAGGTCGAGCAGGTGTCGATTTTCCGCTTCGGCCCGCGCGGACAATGCATGACGGTGCAACTGCGAACTGCCGGCAGCCACCAGCATCGCCTCGAGTTCGATATCGTCGTCGTCGGTTTGGTCGGGCGCCGAAACCAGGACCACGCGAGGCGAGTCGCCCACGAGTCCAATCAGGCGAGCGAGCAATTGCGGGGTGCGCTGGTTGGCTGGCAGTTCGCCGCAGGCGATGATGGAGCCACGGCTGCGGTCCGGACCGAGTTTGGCGGGCACGAATTCACTCCGCTTGAGAAAGGCCGATAGTACACGCGTCCGGCGGCATGTGGTCCGCGCAGAAGCCCGCGCCCGTTCGCAACAGCGCCGGATGCCGGGCGCGGAGCTCCAGCCGGACCGTACGTTCGGCTGGGAAATTTCTGTGGTCGAGTGCCCTGTTGCGCATCATGGCGACGAATCGAGCGGCGCGCCGGGAGTCTCGGCAGTAATGTCCTTGAGCGTTCCGAACACGCCATGCGCCCTTTCGCCGGATTGCAAGAGGCGCATTCGAATGCGGACGCGTCGCTTGCGGCCAATGGAAGTGGTCAGCAGCGCTTCAAACTGGTCGAAACCGTGCTCGCGCACACTGGCCAGGGCAATGCGAAAGCGGTCGAGATCGCGACCCTGGAAGTGGTCGAGAAATCGTTCTCGCGACAGCGGAATCGCATTGGGTACATCGAGTATCGCGTGCAATTGCGCGGAGCAAAGCAGGGTCTGCGTCTCGAAATCGAGTTCCCAGGTGCCGATCATGTTGAGCGACTGGGAATGGGCAAACATCAGGGCGTCGCGTTGCAGCCGGGTCACCTCGGTGAATACGGTCGCCGCCCTGTCCGGCTCCTCCTGGCCCGGACTGAAGTGCGGGACTGCGCTGACCGAAAGCCAGATCGTCGAAGGCATGTGCGACAGTTGCAAGCCACACATGACTGATTCCTGAGCCCTGCCTGTCTCGAGCGCGCGGATCCAGGGCATTTCCGACCTCGGAATCGGATCCCCTTGCGCGTCGATGATGATCCAGCGTTCCAGTTGATCCGGGGTCAGCGCGAGCAGTTCGGCTTCATTGATCTGAAACGTCCTGCATGCAAACGGATTGCTCGAGAGTATCTCTCCACGTCGGCCCCATACGACCACGCCCTTGTCGATCTCGAGTATCAGCTGGCGCAGCCAGGTTTCCGAATCGCTGAGCTGTTGAATAGCGACTTCACGCGGACCCAGGTCGCGTATCACGGCAATGATTCGGATTCGTCCTGCGTCCAGGTACTCGCGAGCGTGCAGCTCGAGTTGTGAAATGCTGCCGTCGTCGCGCAGGATTTGCGAGCTGGTCGTCAGGCTGCAACCGTTCGCCTGGGTTTCGTGAAGACTGGCCAGGAAATCGGTTCCGAGCTCAGGATTCAGTTCAAGCATGGAAGACTGCAGCAACGAGTCGCGACTTCGGCGATAGAGTTGGCAGGCCGCCTCGTTGGCATCGAGAACATTACCGGCCTCGTCGTGGATGATGACGGCGTCCGGAACCGCATCGACAAGCGCCCTGTAGCGGGAGGCGATCGTTGCGGTAACGCCGCGCAATTCCTCGAAACGGGCAATGGCCTCGCTGACGAGAAGGCGCAATACGGGATCCGATTCGCTGCGTGAAGCCAGCGTGGTCAGTTGGGTCCATATGTCGGCGTCGGCAGCGTTGGCGTTCTGCTGTGCAGCCTGCACTGCCTCGTCTGGCGCCCCCTGTTTCCTCTCCATCGCGCATATCCTTCCGCGAGCCCGTTCGGGCGTCCATCAATCCGATCAGCATAGCATCGTCGTGAACCCTGTCCAGCCCGGATTTCGGAATGGATTCAGGCGCTTGCGCGGGCTACCCGACTCGAGGTTTCGCGTCCGAGTTGCGAGGACAGCCAGAGTCCCGTATCGATCAACCGGTCCAGATCCAGACCGGTCGTGATGCCCATGCCCTGGAGCATGTAGACCACGTCTTCGGTGGCGACATTTCCAGTCGCACCCTTGGCATATGGGCAGCCACCGGTACCGGAAATGGCACTGTCGACCACGGACACCCCTTCTTCGAGGCAGGCCAGCACATTGGCCAGGGCCTGGCCCCGGGTATCGTGAAAGTGAACGGCAAGCGCCTCCATCGGCACCGCTGCGGCCACGGCGCGCAGCATTTCGCGTGCCTTGCGCGGAGTGCCGATGCCGATCGTGTCGCCCAGCGATATTTCGTAGCAGCCCAGCCGGTGCATGCGTTCGGCGACGCGTACGACGTCACTGAGCGGTACCTCGCCCTGGTAGGGGCAACCCAGCACGGTGGATACATAGCCCCGAACCTTGACCTTGTCGGCGGCAGCCCTGTCGAGAATCGGCCGAAAGCGCTCGATCGACTCGTCGATGGAGGCGTTGATGTTCTTCCGGTTGAAGGCCTCGGATGCAGCCGAAAAAACGGCAACTTCGGTGGCCCCGACCTTGCGCGCCCGTTCATAGCCCTGTTCATTCGGAACCAGGACCGGGTAGCTGACACCGGGCAATCGGGTGATTGCAGCGAAAACCTCGGCCGCGTCGGCCAATTGCGGCACCCACCTGGGGCTGACGAAGCTGGTTGCCTCGATGCTGCGCAAGCCGGTCGTGCCAAGCCGGTTGATCAGTTCGATCTTGGTAGCCGTGGGAATGACCGTTTTTTCATTCTGCAGTCCGTCGCGTGGCCCCACTTCGACGATTCGAACGCTGCTTGGTTGTCCGCTCACGGCTTGCTCCGCTCGCGTCTGGCGCTGTAGCTGGCCTCGTATTCGTCGAGGCTTTGCGTGCTGCGTCTGGCCACTGCCTCGGCCTCGGCGTCGAAGAGGTCGTGCTTGCGCAATATCTCGAGGATCTGGGACCGGTCTCCCTTGACGAAAACATGCAGCTCCCTGTCGCCGCTGTCGACCGTGCCGTCGATGGCATCGTCGACAACCAGGTGGGCAACGCGCGTTGTATCGATGTCGAAGAGAGACAGCTTGTCCCCGTTCAATTCGTAGCGCGCAATGAAGAAGGCCTTGGCTGGCGCCGGCTTCATGCGATGTATCGGTCCGACATCGACCACCCCGGCCAGCTGGTTATCGGCAATGACCAGGTAGTGCTTGCCGCGGTCATGGACGAAATTCAGCGGTATGTGGATCTGCTTGAGCGGCCCGTCCTTTTCCGGCCGCTCAAGCAGCAGGAAGCGGCACTCCTGATCGACCAGGAATGCGGCGTTCTCCGCGTCGTCCCGGTTGGCATTTTCGGATGCATCCACCCAGAAGCCCTTCCAGCCGGGGTCGCAGGCTTCGATCTTGTCGCCGGGCGGTGATTCGAAGCGGGTCTCGGTGCAAGCGGACAGCACCAGGAATGCGAACGCGCTGACAAGCAACGGCAGTTTCATACGATCGGCTCCAGACGAACCAGGATGGCATCGGCTTCGACAAAGTCGCCGGCTTCTGCCTGAATGGCCTCGACGCGTCCATCGCGCGGTGAGCGCAGTGTGAGTTCCATCTTCATGGCCTCCATGACAAGCAATTCCGTACCTTCCGCAACGTCCTGACCCGGCTCGGCCTTGATCATCACGATGCGACCCGGCATCGGCGCTACAACGCGATCGGTATCCTCGCTGGTGGCGCCGACAAAGGCGAATGCCGGCGCATGATCAAACTGGCTGCGGCGTTCGCCATCGTGCAGGGTGATGCGCGCTCCATCGACGAAGGCGCGGTGGCGCTTCGAGACGCCATCGTAGTGCGCGCTGAGCCATCCTTTCGACAGCCTTGCGTGGCTGACGTCGATCCGGGTTTCTCCAGTGGCCAGATGGTAGTCGCCGTTGGCACCGCGTGCGGATATCTCGATGCGCTCGTCCCCGTCCAGCAAGACGATCACGCGCTTGCCCGGATGCCCATGGCGCCAGCCGTCGGCGCGGTTCCATGGCGAGTGCGGATCATTGCTGCCGCGAGCAGCCGACATTGCTTCGGCCTCGTCATCGAGGAGGGAAACAATGGCAGCACTGAAACGCGGATCGCTCGAAGGATCTCCTCCTGCCCGCTCAGCGTCTGCACCCACGAGGAACTCGTCGAGGTGACGATCGAGATAGCCGGTATCGATGCTGCCATCGACAACGGCAGGATGCCGCACCAGGCGTTCCAGAAACGCGACATTGGATTTCGGCCCGATCACGATGACCTCGGCCAGGGCGTCGCGCATGCGTTGCAGTGCGGAAGCGCGATCGACATCCCAGGCGATCATCTTGGCAATCATCGGGTCGTAGAAGACGCTGACGTTGTCGCCTTCGATCACACCCGAGTCGATGCGCACATGACTTGAGGGTTCGGGCAGGCGCAAGGTGCGCAATGCTCCCGATCCCGGCAGGAATCCCTGATCGGGATCTTCGGCGTAGAGGCGAACCTCGATGGCGTGGCCATTGGCCGGAATCGACTTGTTGCGGATCAGCGAAGCAGGCAGGGACTCTCCCGCGGCGACACGCAACTGGAGTTCGACCAGATCGAGCCCGAGCACCATCTCGGTGACGGGATGCTCGACTTGCAGGCGCGTATTGATTTCCATGAAATAGAAATCGCCTTGCTGGCCAACGATGAATTCCACCGTACCGGCATTCACATAGTCGAGCGCACGCGCGGCGCCTATGGCGGCTTCGCCCATCCGGGTGCGCAGGTCCGGAGTCAGGAACGGCGACGGGGTTTCTTCAAGCACCTTCTGATATCGACGCTGCGCCGAGCACTCGCGTTCGTTGAGATGGACGATGTTCCCGTGGCTGTCTCCGAAAACCTGGAATTCGATGTGTCGAGGTTTTTCGACGTAGCGCTCGAGCAAGACGCGGTCGCGACCGAATGCGTTGCCAGCTTCCCGCTGGCAGGATTCAAGGTTTGCAGAAAACTCTTCCGCGCTGCGCACGATGCGCATGCCCTTGCCGCCGCCCCCGTAGGCCGCCTTGATCATCAGCGGAAAGCCGATGCGCCGTGCCTCGCGGGCCAGCAGGGCAGGGTCCTGGTCTTCACCGGTATAACCGGGCACAACCGGCACGCCATGCGAATCCATCAGGTCCTTTGCACCGGCCTTCGATCCCATCTTTCGCATCGATGTGCCGGAAGGGCCGATAAACGCAATCCCCGCCGCAGCGACCGCGTCGGCGAAATCGGCATTCTCGGACAGGAATCCGTAGCAGGGATGAATCGCCTGTGCACCGGACTTGAGGGCGACTTCGATGATGGCTTCGCCACGCAGGTAGGAGTCCCTGGGCGCCGGCCCGCCGATCGGATAGGCCGCATCCGCCAGGCGCACGTGCTGCGCCGTGGCATCCGCCACGGAATAGACCGCGACCGTGCGAATGCCGAGCCGGCGGCAGGTTCGAATCACGCGGCAGGCGATTTCTCCGCGATTGGCGATCAGGATCGTGCTGAACATCTGTTGTGGAATCCTTGTATCCGTGACTCGTTGCGGCGACATCGAACCGACTGCGCGGGTCGATCCTGCATCCGCTTCAGCCTTCCGAGATCCAGCGCGGCGGACGCTTCTCCAGGAACGCGGTGAGGCCTTCCTGACCTTCCTCCGAAACGCGCAGGCGTGCAATCAGGGCTGCATTTTCAATGTCGATTCTGAGCGATTCTTCGCGGGTCAGTCCGGCGACTCGCAGGGCCAGAGCCTTGGCCTCGGCCTGTGCATGTGCTCCGCACTTGCGCAGGTGGTGCAGGGTGTGGGCAACCGCGTTGTCGAGCTCGGAGCGTGAAACGGCCTTGTGCAGCAAGCCGATGCGAAAGGCTTCTTCGCCATCGATGATCTCGGCACTTACAAACAGGCGGCGCGCGTGTCGGACGCCAATGGCAGCAACCACATAGGGCGATATCACGGCGGGCACCAGACCGAGCTTGGCTTCGCTCAGGGAAAACTTCGCATCGTCGATGCCGATGGCGATGTCGCAGCAGGCAATCAGGCCGACGCCGCCGCCATAGGCCGAGCCATTGACCCTGGCTACCGTGGGCTTGGGCAGGAAGTTGAGCGTGCGCATCAACTCCGCAAGACGCAGCGAATCGTTGCGATTCTCCAGCTCGCTGGCACTGGCCATGGAGCGCATCCAGTTGGCGTCGGCTCCGGCGGAAAAGGTCTTGCCTTCACCGGTCAGGACGACGCCCCAGATCGATGCGTCGTTGTTGGCGGCCTGCAGGGCAGCAGTGAGCTCGCTGATCAGGCCGTCATCAAACGCGTTGTGCGTATTGGGCCGATCGAGGCTTATCTCACAAATGCCATTGCGGTTGGCGACGCGGATTGAATCACTCATGCCTGCTTTCCATTGTCTGCTCGAATTGTTGGGGCGTCCGGCGCCAATGCCGACCCCCGGCGCCTGGATCGAGAGTCTCCGGGATATTCCCGACCGATCCCGGATTGCGCGGCTGGCCCTGTTGCGCCAGCGCATGTCGATCATAGAGTTTCCGGCGAAAACCTGCAGAGGCGGAGGGCTGGGAGGGATCGCCGGAACGTGATGTTAGGAGTATAATGCGAACCATTCTTATTTGACGTGGCCTTTCCATGCGGTTGTCCGAGCTGGCCCAAGGGTCCGATGCGGTGGTACTGGAAGTCAAAAATGTGGGCGAAAACGACGCGATAGCGCGTCGTCTGCGCGACTATGGCTTTGTCCGCGGCGAGCCGGTCAAGCTGGTCGGGCGGGGGCCCATCGGTGCCGATCCCCTGTTGGTCCAGATCGGTTTCACGCGCTTTGCACTTCGTAAAGCGGAAGCGGCACGCGTCATCATCGAGTTGCCGGCATGAGCGAGGCCGTATCCAGTCTGCGTCTCGCCCTGGTGGGTAATCCGAATTGCGGAAAGACCGCCTTGTTCAACCAGCTCACGGGCGGTCACCAGAAGGTCGCCAACTATGCCGGCGTGACCATCGAGCGCAAGGAAGGTCGATTCAGCGGTCCTTCCGGACGCCAGTTCCAGTTGCTGGATTTGCCCGGTGCCTACAGCCTGCAGGCTGCCAGTCCCGACGAGGTCATCACCCGCGATGTCTGCCTCGGACATTTCCCGGGGGAAACGGCGCCCGATGTGATCGTCTGCGTCGCCGATGCGACCAATCTCCGCCTGCATCTGCGATTCGTGCTTGAAGTCCGCCAGCTGGGTCGACCGATGGTGCTGGCGCTGAACATGATGGACGCAGCGCGCAGACGGGGCATCGTCATCGACGTGCAGAAGCTCGAAGCCGCGCTGGGCATGCCGGTGGTCGAAACGGTGGCCGTGCGCCGCGGGGGTGCTGCCAACCTGGTTGCGCGGCTCGATGCCGACATCCCGGCGATCAGCAGCGTGCAAGGCGGCGATGACCTGCATGCCGAGGTGCGCAGCATGATTGCCGATGCCGTGCAGATGCCGCGGCGTACCGCCGAAATCGATGACGCGATTGATCGCATCGTGCTGCATCCCCTGCTCGGACTCGGCCTGCTTGCCGTGATCATGTTTCTGATTTTCCAGGCCGTGTTCTCCTGGGCGGCTCCGCTGATGGACGGCATTGATGCCGGCATCGGCTTGCTCGGCGGCTGGGTCGGTTCCGCGCTGGGCTCGATGCCTCTGCTGCAAAGCCTGGTGGTCGACGGCATTTTTGCCGGTGTCGGCGGGGTACTCGTGTTCCTGCCGCAGATCCTGATCCTTTTCCTGTTCATTCTTGCGCTGGAGGAGTCGGGCTATCTGCCGCGTGCGGCATTCCTGCTCGATCGATTGATGCTCAAGGCCGGCCTGACCGGGCGCTCATTCATTCCGCTGCTGTCGAGTTTTGCCTGCGCCATTCCCGGCATCATGGCGACGCGCAGCATCCAGGATCCGCGCGATCGCCTGACCACCATCCTGATCGCGCCCCTGATGACCTGCTCGGCACGTCTGCCGGTGTACGCCTTGCTGATCGCCGCCTTCATTCCGGACCGCACGGTGGCCGGCGTATTCAATCTTCAAGGTATCGTGCTGTTCACGCTCTATGTGGCCGGCATCGTCAGTGCGCTTGTCGTCGCCTGGATCATCAAGCTTCTGCGTCGGGACAAGAGCGAGCATGCGCTGCTGATGGAGCTGCCTTCCTACCGCGTGCCGCATCCGCGCGATATCGCGATCGGGCTCTGGGAGCGCGCCAGCATTTTCCTCAAGCGTGTCGGCGGCATCATCCTTTCCCTCACTATCATCCTGTGGTTCCTGTCGAGTTTTCCGGCACCGCCCGCAGGCGCCCAGGATCCGGCCATCAACTTCAGCTATGCGGGGCAGCTCGGACATCTGCTGCACACGGTGTTTGCGCCGATCGGATTCAACTGGCAGATCTGCATCGCGCTGGTGCCCGGTCTGGCTGCGCGCGAAGTGGCGGTTTCGTCGCTGGCGACGGTCTACGCGCTGTCGGGCAACGAAGATGGCTTGCAGGCGGTTGTCGCCACGCAATGGTCGATGGCTACCGCACTGTCGCTGCTGGCCTGGTACGTGTTCGCGCCGATGTGCCTGTCAACCCTGGCCACGGTACGGCGCGAGACGAACTCCTGGCGACAGGTCTGGATCATGGCGGGCTACCTGTTTGCGCTGGCCTATCTCGCCTCGCTGCTGACCTATCAGATGGCCCTGGCGGTGGGCTCATGAACGCCCACGCACTGCAGACCCTGTTGCTGGTGCTGATCCTGCTGGTCAGCGCCGTGGTTGCCGTGCGCCATCTGCTGCCGCAGGCGTTCCGGCGAGCGCAGAGCGGGATAGCCCGTTCGCTTGGCAGACCCGGGCGCCATCGAGTGCTCAGAGAGTGGGGCCGGAGGATGCAGCCGGCCGAGGCCAGGAGAGGCGGATGTGGCAGTGGCCTGGGCTGTGCCAGTTGCGCTGGTTGTGCATCGACCGGCGCTGAATCCGCGGCGGCCATCCCGCTGAAATTCAGTCGACCGCCCATTCGCCCGGCTGGCTGAGTGCGCTGCCGATCTCTCTTGCTCTGAATTCCAGCGACCTCGTGGAGTGTTCGGGCTAGACTGCGGGCATGAACACTTTCACGTTGCACCCCGGCAGCGAAGCGCTGCTGATCAGCCTGCCTCACGATGGCGAGGCGATTCCCAGGGAAATGCTCGGCCGGATGACTGCATCGGCGCGGCGTGTTCCGGATGCCGACTGGCATGTTTCAAGGCTGTACGCGTTTGCGCGCGGGTTGGGTGCGTCGATTCTGGCGCCGCGCTTTTCGCGCTACGTCGTTGATCTGAACCGACCTCCTGATGACGTTTCACTCTACCCCGGCCAGAACACCACGGGTTTGTGCCCGGTCGTGCAGTTCTCGGGCGAGCCGGTGTACCAGGACGGCATGCAACCGACGGCGCAGGAAATCGGCGAGCGGGTCGACACCTATTGGCGTCCCTACCACGAGGCGCTGGCTGCCGAGATCGAGCGCATTCGAGGCGAGCACGGTCGCTGCGTGCTCTGGGAGGCGCATTCGATACGCAGCGTGGTTCCATTCCTGTTCGAAGGCAGGCTGCCGGATTTCAATCTGGGTACTGCCAGCGGGGCGAGCTGCAGCGTGCAACTCGAGCAACGCCTGCTCGGCGTGCTCGAAGCGCAGTCGGAATACAGCTTCGTCGCCAATGGCCGTTTCAAGGGTGGCTACATCACTCGAAACTACGGCAACCCCGAGCAGGGCATCCATGCCGTCCAGCTTGAGCTGGCGCAGTGCAACTACATGGACGAGGATTCATTCGCCTATGACGCCGCACTCGCTGCACCAACCCAGGCTCTCATACATCGCCTTCTTGAGGCGGCACTGGAACTGGAGTAGGTGGGTACTGCCGAACGGGCAGTGGCGCAGTCGCCTGCGCTGACCGGTGTCTTTCTTGCCGCGCTGGGCGCGATCGCGTTTTCCGGCAAGGCCATTATCGTCAAACTCGGATTCCGCTACGGCGCAGACGCAATCACCTTGCTGGCCTTGCGCATGCTGGTCGCCATGCCGTTCTTCCTGCTGCTCGGCGCGTGGTCGTCGCGGCGCCAGGTCGAACCGGTGTCCGCTGCCGACCGCTGCAGAATCGTGCTGCTCGGAATACTTGGCTACTACCTTGCCAGCTTTCTCGACTTCCTCGGTCTGGCCTACATCACGGCAACGCTGGAACGGCTGATTCTCTACCTCACGCCCACCATCGTCCTGTTGATCGGCGTGCTGGTGTTCAGGCGATCCGTCACGCCCCGCCAAGTACTGGCGCTGGCGATCAGCTATGCCGGTGTACTGCTTGCCTTCGCGCACGACTTCTCGATCGGCGGCAGCAATGTCGTGCTTGGTGGAGGGCTGGTCTTCCTCAGCGCGCTGAGCTATTCGCTGTACCTGGTCGGAGTCGGCGAAATCGTTGCCAGAGTCGGTGCGATCCGTCTGACTGCCTATGCCAGCACGGTTGCCTGCATCCTGTGCATTGGCCAATACCTGTTGCTGCGGTCGCTGGACACCGCGATGCAGCTGCCCGTCGAAGTGTGGTGGCTGTCCCTGTTGAACGGGACCTTGTGCACCGTCGTTCCGGTTCTGGCGGTGATGATGGCTGTAGCCCGGATCGGACCTGCGACCACGGCGCAAATCGGCATGCTGGGCCCGGTCTCGACCATCGTGCTCAGCATGCTGCTTCTCGGCGAGCCCATGGGTCCCTGGCAGGTGGCGGGAACACTTCTGGTCCTGGTCGGTGTCTGGGTTGTATCAAGGAAACCGTCGGCCTGAGCTGACGGAGCTGCCGCTCGAATCAGGACCTGGCCGCTTGAGGTCGGTGCGGAAGAAACCAGGCGAGCAGCCCGATCGCCGGCAACCATGCGCAGATCCCGTACACCGCCTCGATGCCGATGCGGTCGGCCAGCTCGCCAAGAATGGCGGCACCGATCCCACCCATGCCGAATGCAAAACCGAAGAACAGGCCCGAAATCATTCCGGTGCGGCCGGGCACCAGTTCCTGGGCGAACACCAGGATGGCGGAAAACGCGGAGGCCAGGACCACGCCGATGACCACGGTCAGCAAGGTTGTCCAGAGCAGGTTGGCGTGCGGCAACAGAACGGTGAAGGGCAGTACGCCAAGGATGGATCCCCAGATCACGTAGCGTCGGCCAATCCGGTCGCCAATCGGCCCGCCGATGATCGTGCCTGCCGCAACCGCACCCAGGAATACGAACAGGTGCAGCTGGGCGCTCTGCACGCTGATGCCGAACTTGTGCATCAGGTAGAAGGTGTAATAGCTCGACAGACTGGCAAGGTAGAAGTACTTGGAGAAGATCAGCATGCCGAGCACGAGCAAGGCCACGATGATTTTCTTTCTGGAAAGCCGGATGGCCGTTTCCGACTGGCTTCTGTCGTGCGACCGGATCGGCAGTTGTGCCCGATACCAGTGTCCGATGCGGGTCAGCAGGGCGATGGCAATCGCTGCGGCAACGGCAAACCAGGCAATGCTGGACTGACCGCGCGGCATGATGATGAAGGCGGCCAGCAGGGGGCCGGTCGCCGAGCCGACGTTACCGCCCACCTGGAACAGCGACTGCGCCAGCCCGTGGCGGCCACCGGACGCAAGCCGCGCAATGCGCGAGGATTCCGGATGAAACACCGCAGAGCCGGTGCCGATCAGCGCTGCCGCGACAAGCAACAGGGCGAAGCTTGGCGCTTGCGAAAGCAGGATCAGGCCGAACAGGGTCGAGCCCATGCCGAGCACCAGCGAGTAGGGCTTCGGATGCCGGTCCGTCAGCGTCCCAATCAGGGGTTGAAGCAGCGATGCGGTGATCTGGAACGTCAGCGTGATCAGGCCGATCTGGCCAAAGTCGAGCGCGAAGCCGCTTTTCAGCAAAGGGTAGATCGCCGGCAACAGCGACTGGATCATGTCGTTGAGCAGGTGACACACACTGAGGCTGAGCAGGATCGGAAATGCCGTCTGCGGCACTTCAGGTGCCGGTACCTGCGTTTCCGATGCGATGACTTCTGCCGGGATGGACATCGTCCTGTTCTGATTCCTGCGCCGGTGCCGGACCGGAAACCCTGTATTGAATCATGCCCGCATCCGCTTCGCCCACAGGGAATGCAGGCTGGCAACTGGATGCCCCACCGGGGAAGTCACAAAACGCCGGACGAACTCGAATACCATGGTGGGATACCTGGCCGGATCGAGGCCCGGTTTTCCGAAATTCCCCTAAAGGAGTCACGCGTGCAGGAGACCGAGCAACAAGCCATCATCGGCCTATGCCTGAAGGCGGCGTATGCAGACAGCAGCAAGCATGAGCGCGAACGCGACAAGATCCGAGAGATCGCCGAGTCGCTCAAGACGCAAGCAGACCTTTCTTCGACGCTGATGTCCGGGTCAGGCATGGACGGCCTGATCCAGTCACTGAAGTCGACTGAATCGAGAAAGCTGGCCTACGAAATGGCGGTGTGTGTCTGCGATGCCGATGGCGTCCATTCGGCAGCCGAGCGCGAGTTCCTCGATCAGCTGCGCACGGCGCTGGGTCTCGACACGAATCTTGTCGAGAGCCATGCGCGCGAGGCGGATGCCATCGCAGCAACGCCGCTGGATGGAGGGCAGGTCGCCGGGTCTTCGATGTCAAGGGCGCAACAGGACAAGCTCATCCTGGATGCCGCCATTCTGAATGGCGCCCTCGAACTGTTGCCGGAGTCACTCGCCAGCATGGCCATCATTCCGCTGCAGATGAAGCTTGTCTATCGGATTGGGCAGACCTACGGATACGAACTGGACCAGGGCCACGTCAAGGATTTCCTGGCCACGGCGGGCGTCGGCCTGACTTCGCAATTTCTCGAGCAGGCCGGTCGTCGCCTGCTGGGCGGAGTGCTCGGAGCGATCGGCGGTCGCCTGCTGGGAGGGATTGGTCGCCAGGCCATCAGTTCCGGCATGAGTTTTATCAGCACCTATGCGCTCGGACATCTCGCGCGACGCTACTACGAGGCAGGCCGCCAGCTTGATGCCGAGTCGCTTCGCGCCAGTTATCGGGACTTGCTCGAAGACGCCAGGAGGCTGCTGGGTCGCCACAAGACCGAGATGCAGAACAAGGCCGGTTCCCTTGATATTGGCGAGCTGGCCAGGCTGGTCAGGGGCCGCTGAGGCGATCTCCGGGCCGGTCACCCTGCAGCTGCTCGATGTGCTGCAAATAGAGCACGTGCTCGACCCGATCCTGCTATCTCTGTTGACTGAGAAGACCGCGTCCAGCCAGGAATCGACGAGCCATGCTCAAGTTCTCCCCGATTCGTGCCGCCGACCTGCGTGCCTACAATCGCATGGCCATCGACGCCACGATCGCCGTTACCGACCTCCTCGAAAACATGCACCACAACATCACTCGCTTGCCGAGTGTGCGGGGGGCGGCATCGGAAGAACCTGCGCGTGGCATTACCGGATTCGTCTACCGCTGCGTGCGCGGCGTGACCCGCTCGGTTGGCCATGGCGTCGATCTGGTCCTGAGCAAGGTCGCACCGTCCGAGTTGCCTGCCGATCCCGGCACCCAGCGCGAGACCCTGGTCTCGGCACTGAATGGCCTGGTCGGAGACTATCTGGCGCAAACCGGCAATCCACTGCAGATTCGCATGAGCCTGCGTCGGGATGGCGTCCCGCTGGTCCTTGAGCCCGAGACACTGGGCGAGGCCATCCCCGATGCAACCGGCAAGATCGTCGTGCTCGCCCATGGCTTGTGCATGAGCGACCTTCAATGGACCCGCAAGGGCCACGATCACGGTCAGGCGCTGCGCGCGGACGGTGGCTTCACGCCGGTCTATCTGCACTACAACAGCGGCTTGCACGTTTCGACCAATGGTGCCGGGTTTTCCACCTTGCTCGAAACACTGGCCCGCTCCTGGCCGGTGCCGGTCGAACAGATCACGATCATCGGCTACAGCATGGGCGGACTGATTGCCCGTAGTGCCTGCGAGCACGCCCGGCGCGAGGGCCATACCTGGCTCGAATGCCTGCGTGAAATCGTCTTCATCGGAACACCGCACTACGGGTCACCGCTGGAGCGCAACGGCAACAGGCTGGATGCGCTGCTCGGTGCGAGCCCGTATACCGCCGCCCTTTCACGCCTGGGCAAAGTCCGCAGTGCCGGCATCACCGACTTGCGTCACGCCAATCTCATTGATGACGACTGGCAGAACCAGGACCGATTCAAGCCCAAGACCCGCAAGCACGATGTACTCCCGCTACCGGATGGCGTGCGCTGTTTTGCAATCGCCGGATCGATTTCCAAAAGGGCAGGATCGCTGGGAGAGCGCCTGGCGGGTGACGGACTGGTCCCCCTGTACAGTGCACTCGGCTTGCACAGGGACCAGGCACGAAACCTCGGTTTGCCCGAATCCAGGCGCTGGATCGGTTATCGGACCAATCATCTCGGTCTGCTCAGCAGCCGGGATGCCTACGAGCGCATTCGCGGCTGGCTGCTCGAAGAGCCGCAGGGCGAATCCGCCCTGGCCAGGACCGCCTGATCACCGTCAGGCGGTCCGAACTTGCGCGGGAACTTCTCAGGCGATCGCCTCAAGCATGGCTTCCGCGCTGGAAACCTTGAACTCGCCTGGCGCCTCGACGTTCAACACCTTGACCACGCCATCATCGGCGTAGAGGGCAAAACGCTTGGCACGCTCGCCCATGCCGAACGCGCTGGCGTCGAACTTTAGGCCGAGCAATTCGGCGAAGGCACCGTTGCCGTCAGCCAGCATGGTCAGTCCGGCTGGCACATTCTGCTGTTTTGCCCAAGCATCCATCACGAAGGCGTCATTCACAGACATGCAGGCCACATCGACACCCCTGGCCTTGAACTCGTCCATTTTCTCGACGTAGCCGGGCAGGTGCTTGGCGGAGCAGGTCGGGGTGAATGCGCCGGGTACGGAAAAGAGGACGACCTTGCGTCCCTTGAACAGCTCGTCTGTGGTCACGGCCTGGACGCCATCCTTCAGGGTGTTCAGCGTTGCCAGGGGAATCTTTTCGCCAACTTGTATGCTCATCTGGGGGTCCTTTCACGCGTGGTGGGTTGGGCCGGCCATCATACGTCGATTGCCTGAATATTCGCATTCGAGACTCTTGAAAGTGCTCTGGACAACCCTACCTATTTGTCATCGCGGCCGTGGGGCCGCACCCAGATAAAAGGTGATCATCATGAGCATTTCCCGTCAGTCTCCCTGGAACGCCGGCAATGGCCTGCAGCTCGACCTGCGTCAGGTTTTCGACCGTTTCATCAACAACGAGGAGTCGGATCAGTCCAACGTCGTGACCAGCCAGTGGGCACCGCGGGTCGACATCCGCGAAGAGCCCAAGCGCTTCGTGATTCTTGCCGATATCCCCGGTGTCGATCCCAAGGACATTGAAGTCAACATGGACAAGGGCATCCTGACCATCAAGGGTGACCGGGTCGCCGAAGTCACCGAGGAAAACGGCCAGTTCACGCGCGTCGAGCGTTCACATGGCACTTTTTACCGGCGCTTCGCACTGCCGGACAGCGCCGATGCCGACAGCATCAGTGCTTCAGGCAAGCATGGCGTTCTCGAAATCTCCATTCCGAAGAAGCCCGAGACCACGCCACGCAGAATCACGATCAACGCCTGATTACCGTTCACGGGAGCGGAACTCCAATGGCCTGCGGCGGGTACACGTGTAGACTCGCCGCAGGCTCCGTTTGTTTGCAATCAGGGTGAGGCATGCAGTTCAAGGATTACTACGACACCCTTGGCGTGAAGCCCGATGCCACGGACGCCGAAATCAAGCGCGCTTACAGGAAACTGGCGCGCAAGTACCATCCGGATGTCAGCAAGGAAGCCGATGCCGAAAACAGGTTCAAGGCGGTCAATGAGGCCTACGAGGCGCTCAAGGATGCCGAGCGCCGCAGGGAGTACGACAACCTGCGTGCCGGCGGCTACCGGGCCGGCGACGAATTCAGGCCCCCGCCAAACTGGCAGGGTCGGCAGGGAGGCGGCCACGGCGGGTTCCAGGGTGAGGATTTCAGCGACTTTTTCGAATCGATCTTCGGTCGAGGCCGTGCGGGTGGCGGACCCCGGGGGCAGAGTGGCCCGCGCCGGGGCAGTGACCTGCAGGCCCGGGTCCAGATCGACCTGGCATCGGCATTCAATGGCGCCAAGGAGCGCATCACTCTGCGTGACCCCGTGCAGGGCGAACGCACCCTGGAAGTGAAGATCCCGGCCGGCATCGAACCCGGGCGCACGATCCGTCTGAGCGGGCAGGGCAATCCGGGCACGCAGGGCGGACCTGCGGGTGACCTGTTGCTTGAGGTGGGTGTTCGCGAAGACAGTCGCTTCAAGCTCGAAGGACACACGATCACGCATGTGCTGCCGATTGCCCCCTGGGAGGCAGCGCTGGGAGCGACCGTGCCGGTGCCGACTCTGGCAGGCAACGTTGACCTGCGCATTCCGGCCGGATCGGACAGCGGGCGCAAGTTGCGCCTGCGCGGACGCGGCTGGCCCGGCAAGACACCGGGCGACCAGATCGTGGTTCTCGAGATCCACACGCCGAAGGCCGAGACCCCCGAGCAGCAGGCCTTCTACGAGAACATGGCCTCGACGTTCGAGTTCAATCCTCGGCGGTAGCGCCGAGGATTGAGAATGGTGAATAGGGAATGGGGAATAGGTAAAGCGGTGAGGGGTGGGAAAGTTGGGACAAGATTGGCGGGCTGCAGCCCTTGTTGAGCGCGAAGCGCAGCGTTTGGCTTCAACACGCGATTCGCCTTCTTTCCCCTATTCCCTATTCCCGACTCTCGATTCCCGGTTTTTCAGGGCAAATGCTCGTTGATCGCCTTGATCAACTCGTCTTCGTTGATCGGCTTGGTGACGTAGGTCTTCGCGCCCTGCCGCATGCCCCAGACGCGATCGGTTTCCTGATCCTTGGTCGTCACAAGAATGATCGGTATGTGGCTGGTCTTTGGATCTTTTGCCAGCGTTCGCGTGGCCTGGAATCCATTGAGGTTGGGCATCACCACGTCCATGAGGATGAGATCGGGCAGTTCGCGCTTGGCCGTTTCGACCCCCGCTGAACCGTCTTCCGCTGTGATCACCTCGTGGCCCAGCTTTTCAGTGATGCGCTTGAGGCCAATCAGTTGCGAAGGTGAATCGTCGACGATGAGTACTCGCGCCATAGTAGTTCCGTGGTCCCCTGGTGCCGGATGGCTCCTGCATTCTAAACAGGAGTTTGCCGCGCGACCAGCGAACGCGATCACCCTATGCGCAGCAGCGTGCGGCCAAACGACGCTCCGGCCAGCATTTGCTCGAAAACGGACGGAAGTTCGTCGAAAACCACCTCTTTTGTCGCAATCTTGTCGAGCCCCCGTGGTTTCCAGTCATCCGCCAGGTGTGCCCAGATCGCATCGCGCTGGTTCCTCGGCGTTCCGGCCGATGCGATTCCAAGCAGACTGACCCCCCGAATGATGAAGGGCATGACCGTCGTGGCCAGGTCGATGCCACCGGCATTGCCGCAAATGGCGATATTGCCGTACGGATGGATCACGCGGGTCAGTCCGGCCAGCATGTCGCCGCCGACATTGTCGATGGCGCCCGCCCAGTGGGCCGATTCCAGCGGCCGCTGGCCCCAGTAGAGGTCCTTGCGCGCAATGCATTGCTCGGCGCCCAGATCAATCAGAAAGTCGAACTGGTCGGCCTTGCCGGTGATGGCGTGTGGCGTGTAGCCGGCGCGACTCAGAATATTGATTGCCAGCATGCCGACACCACCGGTCGCGCCGGTCACCACGATCGGCCCCTGATCCGGAGTCTGCCCGTTCTGCTGCATGCGATAGAGCGACAGCGCAGCCGTGAAACCGGCGGTACCAAGAATCATCGATTCGCGCAGACTCAAGCCGGTCGGCAATGGAATTGTCCATTTCGATTCCAGCCGGACATATTCGGCATAGCCGCCGTCGCGTGTTTCGGACAGACCACAACCAGTGCAAAGCACGGCATCGCCTTCCTTGAATGCCGGATCACGCGATTCGGCCACATAGCCGGCGGCATCGATGCCGCCATTCATCGGATAGCGCCGCAGAATCTTGCCCTTGCCGGTACCGGCCAGCGCATCCTTGTAGTTGACCGACGAGTAGGCCAGCTTGACCAGGACGTCGCCCGGCGAGAGTTCATCGGCACGCATCTCCTCGATGCCGGCGCGGTAACCCTGATCGTCGTTATGGATGCGGAAGGCGCGGAAGGATGTGTTCATGGGCTGAGACTACTTGGATTCGGCGATCCTGTGATGCTGATTTTATGGAATGGGGGTTCGATCTTTTGCTAGCTATGTGAGTAAGAACTGGATGACCAGCCATTCAGCTGTTGAGAGGCGCTTCCAGCCTTTGCCGGGATGACGAACAGAAATAGGATGATTTCATATGGCTCTCGGCCCCTTGCAATTCTTCAAACACGGAAACGCCAGCGGAACCAAAATAATTCCCAACCTCGAATCACTTCTGCCGTCATCCCAGCGAACGCTGGGATCCAGTTCTTATTCGGGACGGCAGGGCCTGCGCGGGATGAGTCCATCCTGGACTCAGTTGGCTTTGTGGATGGCGCGCTTGTCGACGGCGAGGGCGGCTTCGTGGACGGCTTCGCTCAGGGTCGGGTGGGCGTGGCAGATACGGGCGAGGTCTTCGGCACTGCCCTTGAATTCCATCGTGACCACGGCCTCGGCGATCAGTTCGGATACGAGCGGTCCAACCATGTGCACGCCGAGTATGCGATCCGTTTCGGCATGCGCGATCACTTTTACCTGGCCCGCCGTCTCGTTCATCGCAACCGCACGGCCGATGGCCGCGAACGGGAACGAACCGGTCCTGTAAGGGATGCCCTCTGCCTTGACTTCGGCCTCGGTCTTGCCGACCCAGGCCAGTTCGGGTTCGGTGTAGATCACCCAGGGCACGGTATCGAGATTGACGTGGCCGGCCTTGCCTGCGATCAGTTCGGCGACCGCGATGCCTTCCTCGGAGCCCTTGTGCGCAAGCATCGGGCCGCGCACGCAATCACCCACGGCCCAGACGCCATCGACACCGGTCCAGTTGTGCTCGTCGACATCAATCCTGCCCTTGTCATCCAGCTTCACGCCGGAATCGTCGGCCAGCAGTCCCTTCGTCGCAGCGCGGCGACCCACGGCAACGAGCAACTTGTCGACTTCCAGGGTCTGTTCGCCCTTGGCGTCGGAATAGGTGAGCTTGACGCCCTTCTTTCCGGTCTCCGCCTTGCTCAGCTTCGCGCCAAGGCGGATGTCGAGGCCCTGCTTCTTGAACTCGCGCGCGGCAACCTTGGCGATGTCGGCGTCGGCGGCCGCGAGAAAGTCGGGCAGGGCTTCGATAATGGTGACTTCGGAGCCCAGACGTTTCCAGACACTGCCGAGTTCGAGGCCGATCACGCCTGCACCGATCACGCCGAGGCGTTTCGGCGTCTCTTCGAAATCCAGTGCGCCGGCGTTGTCGACGATGTGCTTGCCATCGAACTTCGCAAACGGCAATTCGATCGGCACCGAGCCGGTCGCGATGATCACGTTGGTTGCGCTGTAGTCGGTGATCTTGCCGTCTGCAGCCTTGACCGAAACGACACGGTCGGCCTTGAGGGATGCGTGGCCGGCAATCGCAGTGACCTTGTTCGCCTTGAACAGGGAGGTGATGCCACCCGTGAACTGCTTGACGATCTTGTCCTTGCGCCCGACCATCGTGGCGACGTCGATCTTCGCGTCTTTCGCGCTGATGCCGTGTGCCTCGAAGCCATGCGTGAGGTTATGGAACTGCTTGGAGGAATCAAGCAGGGCCTTTGACGGTATGCAACCGATATTGAGGCAGGTTCCGCCCAGTGCCGGCTTGCCGTCCTTGCCGATGAAGTCGTCGATGCAGGCCGTCTTCATGCCCAGTTGCGCGGCGCGTATCGCAGCCACATAACCGGCCGGACCGGCTCCGATAACGATGACGTCGTAGGTTTGTTCACTCATTGCATTCGCTCACGGTAATCGGGAGTTGGGATTCGGGATTCGGGATTAGACAGAGCGGGCATCGGTGGACGCGGCGAATTCCGCTTGTCCGAATCCCGAATCCCGAATGCCGAATCCCGGATGGCGCCTGGCATTACATGCCAAGCACCATCCGATGCGGATTCTCGAGCTGGTTCTTGATGTCGACAAGAAACAGCACGGCGTCCTTTCCGTCGATGATGCGATGGTCGTAGCTGATCGCGATGTACATCATCGGTGCAGACACGACCTGGCCGTTTTCGACGATCGCGCGATCCTTGATCGTGTGCATGCCGAGGATGGCGCTTTGCGGCGGATTCACGATCGGTGTCGAGAACAGCGATCCGAACGTGCCACCGTTGGTGATCGTGAAGGTGCCGCCCTGCAGATCATCGAGGCTGAGACCGCCTTCGCGCGCCTTGGTCGCGTAGTCGATGATCGCTTTCTCGATATCGGCGAAGCTCATGTTCTGGGCATCGCGAAGCACCGGCGTGACCAGGCCCCGATCGGTGGATACGGCGATCGAAATGTCCTGATAGCCGTGATAGATCACGTCGTTGCCGTCGACCGAGGCATTCACCACCGGATAGCGCTTGAGCGCTTCAACGGCGGCCTTGACGAAGAAGCTCATGTAGCCGAGCTTGACCCCGTTGGCCTTCTGGAATTCCTCGCCAAGCTGCTTGCGCATCTTCGCGACCTGGCCCAGGTTGACCTCATTGAACGAGGTCAGCATCGCGATGGAGTTCTTCGAATGCATCAGGCGTTCGGCGATCTTCGCCCTCATGCGCGTCATCGGCACGCGCTCCTCCGGACGATCGCCCGGGGTCGGAGCAGCTGATTTGCTGGCCGAAGGGGCAGGTGACCTCGCATGCGTGACCAGATCTTCCTTGGTCACACGACCATCACGCCCTGTACCCTTGACTTGCGAAGGGTCGATTTTTTCCTCGGTCGCAACGCGGCGTCCTGCCGGAGACAGTTCATCGACAGCGCTGGACCTGGTCGCTGAGCCGGATGCAGCCCTCTCGGCCTTCTTGTCATCTTTCTTGTCGTCAGCCTTCTTCTCGCCTTCGGCCGGGGCCGCAGCGGCGGCGCCCTCTTCGATGACGCCGAGCAATTCGCCGCTGGTCACGGTTGCACCGGTTTCGGCATTGATCGACTTGAGCACGCCATCCGCGGGGGCCGGTACCTCCAGTACCACCTTGTCCGTTTCCAGATCGACCAGATTCTCGTCGCGCTTGACCGCGTCGCCGGGCTTCTTGTGCCAGGTGGCAATGGTCGCGTCGGAAACGGATTCGGGGAGAACCGGAACTTTGATTTCAAGGCTCATGAGTGCTGTCCTGGGGCGTTGGTGCTGTTCGGAAAAATTCGGGAAAAGCGGTTTGACGTGCCGACATCATTCCAGAGCGTAGTCGCTGCTGATCGGCGAAACCAGCGCAAGCTCGACCAGGGCGGCCTGTTCGGCGAGGTGGCGCGCCAGATGCCCGGCTGCCGGGGCCGGGGATCTCGGCCGGCCGGCATAGGCAATGGTGTGCTTGTCGGAAACAACCGCCTGGAAATGATGCTTGATCTGGTACCAGGCGCCCTGGTTCATCGGCTCTTCCTGGCACCAGACGATTTCCTTCGCTGCGGGGAAATTCTTCAGTTCCGCCTTCACTTCGGTTCGCGGGAACGGATAGAGCTGTTCGATACGCAGAATGGCGACATCCTTGATTTCGCGCTTGCCGGCTTCCTCGACCAGGTCGTAGTACACCTTGCCGGAACAGAAGACCACGCGCTTGACCTTCTTCGCATTGCTCGACGTGACATCGGGAATGACAAGATGGAATCGGCCATTGACCAGGTCATCCAGCGAGGACACGGCCATCTTGTGGCGCAGCAGTGATTTGGGCGTCATCACGATGAGCGGCTTGCGGCAGGCGCGCAGCATCTGCCGACGCAGCATGTGGAACATCTGCGCAGGTGTGGTCGGCACGCAGACTTGCATGTTCTCCATGGCGCACAGCTGCAGGTAGCGTTCGAGGCGCGCCGACGAGTGCTCCGGCCCCTGGCCCTCGTAGCCATGCGGCAGCAGCAGGACAATGCCGCACAGGCGTCCCCACTTGGCTTCGCCAGAGGAGATGAACTGGTCGATGACGACCTGGGCGCCATTGGCGAAATCGCCGAACTGCGCTTCCCAGATCACCAGGGTGTTCGGCTTGGCCGTGGCGTAGCCGTACTCGAATGCCATCACCGCTTCTTCACTGAGCAGGGAGTCGATGATCTCGACGCTGGCATCGGCGCGGATGGTCTTCAGCGGCACATGGTGCGAGCCGCTGTTCTGGTCGTGCATGACGGCGTGGCGATGGAAGAACGTGCCGCGGCCGGAATCCTGGCCGACCAGACGCAGGTTGTAGCCGTCGGCAATCAGGCTTCCATACGCGAGGTTTTCGGCAAATCCCCAGTCGATTTCCTGCTTGCCCGCGGCCATCTTGTCGCGATCGGCGTAGATCTTGGCTACGCGCGAATGCAGGGTGACGCCTTCGGGAATCTTGAGCAGGTGGGCGTTGGCGGCTGCCAGCTCCTTCTTGCTGATGCCGGTCTTGACCACTTCGAAAATGTCGTTGGCGAGGTGCTTGGACCAGTCGACGCCATGCGGGTCGTGGTAATCGGCGTCAACGCCCGGAATCGGCGCGCCCGCTTCGAGCAGTTTGCGGTAGTCGTCGACCATGCCCTTCGCGTCATCCGCCGACAGCGTGCCTTCGGCGACCAGCTTGTCGCTGTAAAGCTCGCGCAAGGGCGGACGCGCACGAATGACCTTGTACATCAGCGGCTGCGTTGCGGCAGGTTCGTCGGCCTCGTTGTGGCCATGGCGGCGGTAGCAGACCAGGTCGATGACGACGTCACGCTTGAATTTCTGTCGATAGTCGAATGCCAGCCTCGAAACGAACAGCACGGCCTCCGGATCGTCACCGTTCACGTGGAAGACCGGCGCGTTGACCATCTTGGCCACGTCGGTGCAATACAGCGTGGAACGTGCATCGTGCGGATTCGAAATCGTGAAGCCGACCTGATTGTTGACCACGATGTGCACGGTACCGCCGACGCAGAATCCGTTCGCCTGCGACATGTTGAACAGTTCCATGACGACACCCTGGCCCGCGAACGCGGCATCACCATGGATGAGCACCGGCACGACATGTTCGCGTTCGGTGTCGGCGCGATGGGTCTGGCGCGCGCGTACCGAACCGGCGACCACCGGGTCGACGATTTCCAGATGCGAGGGATTGAATGCCAGCGCGACATGTACGGTGTTGCCGGGCGTACGCACGTTGGCACTGAAGCCCATGTGGTACTTGACGTCTCCGGAGTGGGCCGGGTCTTCCTGATGCTCGAAGCGCCCCTCGAATTCGTCAAACAGTTTGGACGGAGGCTTGCCGAGAATATTGACCAGCACGTTGAGTCGGCCGCGATGGGCCATGCCGATGACCATGTCCTTGAGCCCGGCGCTGCCGCCCCGGCGCAGCATTTCATCGAGCATCGGAATCAGGCTGTCGCCGCCTTCGAGGGCGAAGCGCTTCTGACCGACATACTTGGTGTGCAAGTAGCGCTCGAGGCCGTCGGCCTGGGTCAGCTTGCCGAGCAGGCGGACCTTCTCGTCCTTGCTGAGGCCGAACTTGCCACCAGCCCCTTCCATCTTTTCATGCATCCACTGGCGCTGGCTGGCGTCGGATATATGCATGAATTCGACGCCGATGCTGCTCGCATAGGTCGCCTTGAGCAGGTCGACAAGGTCACGCAGCTTGAGCCGCTTCGGGCCGGACAGGGAGCCCGTATTGAACTCGGTATCGAGATCCGACTTTGACAGTCCGTGGAAGTCGAGCTCGAGATCGGGCGCGGCCGGACGTGGCAACAGCCCCAGCGCCTGCAGTTCCTCTTCGCCAAACGTGTTGGCCAGGTCCAGCGGATCGAGATTGGCGGCGAGATGGCCGCGCGAACGGTAGGCGGTGACCAGCTTGAGGACACCAGCCTGCTTCTGCGCCTCGACATTGTCGACCGCCGAACCCGCCGCCGCCGAGCGCCGCGAAGGGCCCTGACGCTGTGCGGCCTCGATGCGTGCGATCGCCTCGGAGTGGGCCACTTCGCTATCCGGACTTCCGCTCAGACCCTTGAAGTAGTCGTTCCACGCCGGGGCCACGCCGCCGGGGTCGCGCAACCAGATCTCGTAGAGGCCTTCAATGAAGGCCGCATTGCCGCCGGAGAGTGCTGAAGTGCTCTGGAATTGCTGCAGTAGGGTCAGGGAATTCACGCGGGCTCCGTGTGGGCGGGAGGGCCGGAAAAGAGGATGTGGTCAGGGATTGGGTCGAATGAGCAGATGAGCATCGAAATCATCTGCGCATAACCTTTGATTATAGCCACTGAACGGGACAATTGCTGCAATGCGGCAGCATCCCGGGTCAGGATTCAAGCCCGCGATTCAGTTGCCAGACATGCGACGGCAAGGTTTCATGCGTCAGCAGCCTGCCGCGATTGCTCAGATTTCAAGGCGCCGCATTTCCGCGCTTTCCTCGCTGCGCTCCCAGATCGCGTTGAACATGTCCTGCAGCTGGGCCCTGCGGCCGGGTCCGTGCGTGCTGCCTTCACCATCGAAGCGGCTGGCCAGCGAGCGCTCGAACCAGGCACCACGGTCGCTGACCACAAAGCAGCCGGCGTACTGGCGGTCGATTTCCTCGACCGGTGAGCGGAAGGCGAAGCAGCTCGTCAGCCGCTGCGAAAGGGCGACCAGCCGGTGCGCATCGGCTCGCGCGCCGGCAGGTTCCTGTATGAGGATGCGAATGCTCGCTTCCGGGCCGGAAATCGCGACCTGCTTGAGTGCTTCGATCACATCGGCATGGTCGTAGATGTCGGCCTCGAGCTCACGCATGTAGATACTCACGTCGCGACGGGCAGTGGCGATCACCGCGAGCACGGCGGCACGAGCGCTTTCGCGATCGACACTTTCCAGCAGGGTGTCATCCTGCGCAGGGACAGCTGCGCGCTTGGGCACCTCTGCGGCCGGGATCGCGATTCGCATATGCTGGTGGCGGATTCCGCACTCAACGAATTCCTCGCCATAAGCCTCGAAACCGGCCCGCTCATAGAATGCCAGGGCGTGCGATTGCGCATGAATGACGATTTCCCTGAAATGGCGGGCCCGCGCGATTTCGAGCAGTACCCGAAGCATCGCCTCCCCAACGCCGCGCCCGCGCCAGTCCCGCAGTACCGCCATGCGGCCGATCGTGCCTTTCGGCGTGAGCCGGCCCGTTCCGATCGGACGCCCCTCGGCACTGCGGGCGATAACGTGCTGCGAGCCCTCGTCCAGATCGTCCCATTCGTCTTCTTCCGGCACGGCCTGCTCGATGACGAAGACTTCATTGCGAATGGCCCGCAATTCGGTCATGTCGGCAGGCCACGTGGCCGGTTCAACGATGAAGTCAGTGGGAATCATGATTTCCTCCTTGCTCGGCCAGGGGCCAGGTGACCGCGGTTGACCAGTTCGACCAGCAGCCCGATTGCCTTCGGATCGGAGGCTGCCGGTTCGTTCGCTCCGAACGGTTCACGGCGGCACAGTTTTTCGGCGAGCGTTTGCGGGCAACGGTGCGACTCTCCGGACACGAACAATATCGCGTTCCGGCCATCGCGGGACCAGGCAAACCGCGACCACGGATTGAATTCGAGCAACGCGCCCGCCTCCAGCCGCCGTTTCAATTCATCGGCCGTGATCGGCTTGCCACGGGGAACCGCTTCGTGAGCCGCACGATAACGCGTGATGAACGGGCCGAACCAACCCCGTAGCGGCAATGCATTTGCCGACAACGAATCCCGCAACGCTTGTGAGATTTTCTCCATGGCAAAGTCATCAATCTCCCCAACCGACCGGGCCACGCCCATTCCGGCATCCGAATAGCGCAACTCCTCCGGCAGCTGCTCGGCAACATGGCCGGCGAAATCGGTCAGCATTTCGGCGACGGATGGCGCGCGCATGCCAATCGACAGGGTCAGGCAGGCGCCCTCTGCCACCCCGTGATGGGCAATTCCTGGCGGCAGGTAGAGCATGTCGCCGGGTTCGAGCAGCCACTCGTGCGTGGGCGTGAATTCGCGCAGCAGTTTCAGTTCCACGTCGTCACGAAATGCCTTCGGCGTCTGCGGATCGATGCTGATCTGCCAGCGCCGGCGTCCGCGGCCCTGGAGCAGGAAGACATCGTAGTTGTCGACATGCGCGCCTACCGATCCACCGTCCTCGGCGTAACTGACCATGACGTCGTCAAGACGCCAGCTGGGCAGAAATCCGAAGCGCGGGAGCAGGGCGGCAACATCGGCATCCCATTTGTCCACATCCTGGACCAGCAGGGTCCAGTGGGACGCGGGCAGCTCGGCAAATACGGCTTCCGTGAACGGGCCGCTGCGCAGGGTCCAGGAGTCGTCGGTCGGGTCATGCAGGACCAGTCGGGACAGCGCATGGTCCTCGCAGGCCAGTCCGGCAAGATCGTCGGGGCTCAGCGGACTCGAGAAATCCGCGAAGGCGTTGCGAATCAGCAATGGCTGTTGCTGCCAGTAGTCGCGCAGAAACCTGGCGGCTGGCATGCCGAGAAACTGTTTCGATGTGGCCTCGACTTCGATCATGACGTGGCGACGGCTCTCCTCCTGTTCGGCGGCGTGCCAGGGTGCTCGCGCCGCGGGTCTCGCAGGCCGGCGATCAGGATGATCTGGCGAGCGATTCCGCGAGGCCGGTATAGCCGGCGGGTGTCAATGCCAGCAGACGCTGCTTGTCGGCCTCGGGCAGATCCAGCGACTGCACGAAGTCGCGCATCGATTCCCGCGTAATGCCCTGGCCGCGGGTCAGTGCCTTGAGTTGCTCGTAGGGGCTTGGCAATCCATGTCGGCGCATCACGGTCTGCACGGCTTCTGCCAGCACTTCCCAACTGGCATCGAGGTCGGCGTCGAGACGGGCCGGGTCCATCTGCAACTTGGCGACACCCTTGCTCAGCGAATCGATTGCAACGAGGCTGTGTCCGAACGCCGTGCCGAGCGCGCGCAGCACGGTCGAGTCGGTCAGGTCGCGTTGCCAGCGGCTGATCGGCAGCTTCGCGCTGAAATGTTCGAACAAGGCATTGGCAATGCCGAAATTGCCTTCCGCATTTTCGAAATCGATCGGATTGACCTTGTGCGGCATGGTCGAGGAACCCACTTCCCCGGCCTTCAGCGTTTGCCGGAAGTAGCCGAGTGAAATATAGCCCCAGATATCACGCGCGAAGTCGATCAGAACGGTGTTGGCGCGACGGCCGGCGTCGCCGATTTCCGCAATGCAGTCATGCGGCTCGATCTGCGTCGTCATCGGATTGAAGTCGAGCCCGAGGCTCTCGACGAAGCGGCGCGAAAACGCCGGCCAGTCGACTTCGGGATAGGCGACCACGTGCGCGTTGTAGTTACCCACGGCGCCGTTGATCTTGCCGCGCAACTCGACACCGGCAATCTGATTGCGCTGGCGCTCGAGTCGCGCCACGACATTCGCGAATTCCTTGCCGAGGGTTGTCGGCGAGGCCGTCTGGCCATGCGTGCGCGACAGCATCGGTTGCGCGGCGAAGGCCACGGAGAGTCCGCGAAGCCGCTCCAGCAACTGGTCCAGGGAAGGCAGCAGGACCTGCTCTCTCGCATCGCGCAGCATCAGTGAATAGGCGAGATTGTTGATGTCTTCCGAGGTGCAGGCGAAGTGCACGAACTCCAGCACAGCGACGAGTTCGGGAGTCGCCTGCAGGCGTTCCTTGATGAAGTATTCGATCGCCTTGACGTCGTGATTGGTTTCGCGTTCGATGGCCTTGACGCGTTCGCCATCGGATACGCTGAAGGCATCGGCGATGGCCTGCAGGGTGTCCCGGGCCGCCGCGGAGAACGGGGCGACTTCGGGGATGCCCGGTTCGTCGGACAGGGCGATCAGCCAGCGCACCTCAACGAGCACGCGTCTCTGCATGAGGCCGAATTCGCTGAAGATGGGACGCAGCGCTTCAACCTTGGCGGCATATCGACCATCCAGCGGCGACAGGGCAAGCAGGGCGTGGTTCATTTCGGTTTCTGTCCAGTGGCTGGTGGGCGATCGGGCGTGACCGTAATGGCCTGTGCCCTGGCGCCCTTCATGGTTCGCACGGTGACGGTGAAGCCATCGAATTCCAGCGACTCGCCTTCGGCCGGCAACCGCTCAAGTCGGTGCACGATCAGGCCGCCGACCGAATTGACCTCGTCGGGGGAATCGATCTCGAGGTCGAGCAGGCGCTCGAGTCGATAGATCGGCATGCTGCCGGGAATGGTCAACGAGCCATCCGCGGCACGCTGATGCGAGTGCCCCGGCGTGCTGCGATGCTCGTCTTCAATGTCGCCGACAACGATCTGGACGACGTCGAACAGGGTAAAGAACCCGACCACGCGTCCACTTTCTTCGGTGACCAGGGCGAACTGGGTACGCCCGGTGCGAAAACGTCGCAGCATCTCGAGGACCGGTGTATCCAGCGGGACCACGATCGCCGGGCGCAACAGGGTGGTCATGTCCTCGATCGTGCCCTTCTCGGCCATGGCCAGCAGCAGGTCCTTGACATGCAGGATGCCGCGCACGTTTTCCATCGCCGCATCAAACCAGGGGTAGCGGCTGAACTGCGACTTTCGGATTTCCGCGAGGACTTCGGTCTGATCCTGGCCGTCGTGCAGCGCGCCGAGCTGGTCGCGCGTGCGCAGCAGATCGCCGGCGACCAGTTCAGGCAGATCCAGTGCGTGACTCATCATGGCGAAAGTTTCGCTGGAGTCGCGTACGGCGCGATTGGCATGCAGGATGAGCTTGAGTTCGTCGCGCGAATAGTGGTGTTCGTGCCCGTGGGTTCCATCCAGGCCGGCTACACGCAGCATCCAGTTTGCGCTGGCATTGAGGAGCCAGATGGCCGGATACATGATCCAGTAGAAAACGTACAGCGGCGTTGCGGTCCATGCCGACATTTGTTCCGGACGCCGGATAGCCATTGATTTTGGCGCGAGCTCGCCAAGCACGATGTGCAGGTAGGAAATGACCGTGAATGCGAAAATGAACGAGATGATGTGGACGGTATCCGGCTCAAGCCCGCCAAAATGATCAAACACGGGTTCCAGCAGCGCGGCGAATGCCGGTTCGCCGATCCAGCCAAGACCCAGAGAAGACAGTGTAATGCCGAGCTGGCAGGCGGAAAGATAGGCATCCAGGCGCTCGTGAACGCTGAGCAGGATCTTGCCGCGCCAACCGATGCGCTCTGCCAGTCCAACCGCCTGGGTGTGCCGGAGTTTGACCAGGGCGAATTCCGCCGCGACGAAAAAGCCGTTCAGGATGACCAGCACGAAGGCGGCGAGGATGTAGATAACGTTGGTGAGCATCACTCGATTGGGCGGCGAAGGACTGCGAAGTCTAGCATTCGAGGCAGCGCGGCTGTGCGGTCCGGGGGGCCTAATGAAGGGAGGGCAGGGTCGCCAATTCAGGCAGGGCTGATCAAGTGGCCGATTTGCGGGTCGGATCCCGATTGGCCAGGCCATGCATGCCTCAGCAGGGCACTTTCCCTGCTCTCGATCGCGCCGTCCGATTGCGTTGGGGTGCAACGTTTCGGCACTCCGGACCGTCTACAACTCTTCGCGAGTGGGGTTTCTGCGTCAACTTGGCGCAAGACTTTGCCCGGGCTGTGAGCCGCTATAATCGCCGACCCTACACTGACTACCAATCGGGATCCCGAGATGAGCGAATTTCGCATCGAACGCGACAGCATGGGCGAGCTCAAGGTGCCGGCTGATGCCCTGTATGGCGCACAGACCCAGCGAGCCGTGCAAAACTTCCCCATATCCGGGTTGACGATGCCGCGCGAGTTCATCCGGGCACTGGGGCTGATCAAGTCTGCAGCGGCCCAGGCCAACGCCGACCTGGGCCATTTGAGCAAGAACCGCGCGAAAGCCATCCGCAGGGCTGCCGAGCGGGTCGCCAAGGGCGAATTTGATGCGCATTTCCCGATCGACGTCTTCCAGACGGGTTCGGGGACATCCTCGAACATGAATGCGAACGAGGTCATTGCCCACCTCGCCGCCGCGTCCGGCACCAGGGTCCACCCCAACGACGACGTCAACAACGGCCAGTCGTCGAATGATGTCATTCCGACTGCAATTCAGGTCAGCGCTGTCCTTTCGGTCAGCGAGCGATTGCTGCCAGCGCTGACCCATCTGAAGAAGACCCTCGACAAGCGGGCCAGAGAACTGAAGCGGGTCGCAAAGACGGGCCGCACTCATCTGATGGATGCGATGCCGGTGACGTTCGGTCAGGAACTTGGCTGCTGGTCCGCCCAGATTGCATCGAATATCGAAAGGTTGAATGACGCGCTCAAGCGCGTGCGCAAGTTGCCGCAGGGTGGTACGGCAGTGGGTACCGGTATCAATGCCGATCCCAAACTCGGCGCGGCGGTTTGCGCCGAGCTCAAGCGGATGACCGGGGTTCGTTTCGAGACCGCGGAAAACTATTTTGAGGGCATCAGCACCCAGGACGCGGCAGTCGAGCTGTCCGGCCAGCTGAAAACACTGGCTGTCGGCCTGATGAAAATGGCCAACGATCTGCGCTGGATGAATTCGGGCCCGCTGGCCGGCCTTGGCGAAATCGAATTGCCGGCCCTGCAGCCGGGGTCGTCGATCATGCCGGGCAAGGTCAATCCGGTCATTCCGGAGGCGTTGGCGATGGTCTGCGCCCAGGTCATCGGCAATGACACCACCATCACGATCGCCGGGCAGAGTGGCAATTTCCAGCTCAATGTCATGTTGCCGGTAGTGGCACTGAACCTGCTGCAATCTGTCGAGATCCTTGCCAATGCCTCGACAGCGCTTGCCGACAAGGCAATCGCCGGATTCACGGTCCGCGAGGACAACATACGACAGGCGCTGGATCGCAATCCGATTCTCGTCACTGCGCTCAATTCGGTCATTGGCTATGACGTGGGTGCTGCGACGGCCAAGCAGGCCTACAAGGAGGGCAGGCCGATCGTGGACGTGGCCCTCGAAACGACCGGAATGTCGCGCAAACAGCTCAAGGCGTTGCTCGATCCGATGGCCCTGACCAAGGGTGGCATCCACGGTGGCTCGGCAGGAGGCTGATGACCGGCTCGCCGGGAAACGCCCGCGAGACCCGGCGGCTGAATGCAGATGAGGCGCGAAACTTGCATAGCGGTGGGCGAGCGCAGGCCATGTGGCACATGACTGCAGCTCGCCAACGAATTGAGTATTGACAGTTGGCTTTCGATTTCAGAACCGGATAGTGGAGTGATCAGATGAAAAAGTGTTTCCTGCTGCTGATGGCGGCGTGCGCCGGTAGTGCCATGGCGCAACAGAATACGGACATCAGTGCCGAGCAGTTCAACAGTGGCAGCGCCAATTCCACCCTGTCGACACTGGGTCGCCAGGCTGCGGCTTCCGGCAAGCAACTTGTCGTGACCGCTCCGCAGCATTGGCATGCAAGGATTGCTGCAAGCATCCGTGCGGGTGGCGACGCCAAGGTCGTGCTCAAGGATGGTTTCTACGAGACGGTACTGGTGCGTGTGGCAGAGGTACAGGAAGAACCCGCCAAGCCCGAGCCGGCACCTGCGCCGCCGCCGAAGCCTCAGCCGAAACCAGCTCCCGCACTGCCGCCGCCGCCACCGCCGGCTCCAGTGGTACAAACGCCGCCGCCAGCACCGGCACCTGTTCCGGCCCCGGAGCCCGAGCCTGTCGTGCAGGCGCCACCGCCGGCTCCGCCGGCACCCGTTGAAACCGAAGCGGCGCCGGAGGTTGCGGAGGAACAGCCCGCGAACGCTGATGCCACTGCCGTGGTCGACCCGAATGCACCGGTCATGCTGGTCAGCGCCGAGCCCGGTGATACCGATCCGGTACGCAAGTCGCTCCAGGACCGCTACAACGATGGCAAGCGCATCACTGAACTGGTTTCACCGTCAAAGCTGCAGATTGGCGATACGATCTATACCGGCAAGGGAGCGGCAGTCGTGGTGCGCCGTGATGGCAAGTTCCTGGTTCGCATGTGGCTGGACGGCTCGATCAATCTGAACCAGATCGGCATCAGTGCCGATGGCGTCAACAAGTACAAGGTGATCAACAGCGTCCTCGAGTAGGGGCCTGCCCCTGTTCTCGCAGGCTCGCTGAAAAGCGCAAGAAAAAGGCGGCGCCCGCAATGGGCGTCGCCTTTCCTTTTTGCAGCAGGTCGAAGCCCCTGCTGCACCAACCGAAATCAGATCCCTATCAGGTTGAAGTCTCGATGCGTGAACGGCGCAGCCAGATAGCTGCAGCGATCAGGGCTATTCCGGCCACCGCACCGATCCAGATGCCAGGCGTTGCCAGCATGCCGTAGACGTTGGAGGGATCGAAGGTAGCGACCACGTCGTCGCCGCGCATGAACTCGCGGATGACGCGGCGCTCGCCCATGTCCTCCAGCCACCAGCCGGGGAAGATGCCGAACAGCAGGCGGGCAATGACTTCCTTCAGCAGGAAATCCCGATTGAAGCTCGGCAATCCCATCATTCCGATCCAGCCGTTCGCGATCCACGCGAACAGGGGGACGAGAACCGCCCAGAGGAAGGGCTTGCTGCGCGCATAGGCAGACCAGAACAACAGCCAGCCGGCGGTCGGCAGGGCGATCATCGCGTCGAGCGGAATGGTCAACAGCAGGCGCCAGAACAAGCCGAGCGTATGCGAAGCGCCGATCGCCGGCAGTGGATTGATGCCATGCAGGAGCGCCCAGATCGCCACGATGACGAGCAATGCGACGTACGCGACGGTGGCAACCACGAACGCAATCAACGGCGCCAGCAGGATCGCAGCAGCGACCTTGGACAATACGGTGGACGTGTCCGACACCGGCAGCGATTTCCAGAACAGCACGCTGCGATCGCGGCGGTCGTCGTAGAGGGCACCGAGCAGATAGAAGAAGAGGACGAAGAACAGGCCGATGCAAAGCACGCCGGCGAGTGCCACATAGGCAACATCAAGGCCCGTGCCGGCATGCACAAAATCGCCCGAATTCATCCTGCTCGCGATCTCGCTCCAGGGAATGCCGCCGTTGATCTTGACCCTGGACGTGAACACTTCGGCACTGATGATGCCGAGCAGGGTTATCGTCAGCATGGCCACGCTGATCCAGACCGGTGTCCAGAAGAATCCGCCCTTGTGTTCCCAATACTCGCGTTTGACCAGCCATCCAAACGTGTTCATGCGTAGGTTCCTTTCATGGTGGCGACGAACAGGTCGGCGATACTCGGTTTGTGCAATTCACCGAGCTCCGCCAGGCGCGCCTTGTCGACGCCGTCGTAGAGAAAAATGGACTTGCCGAAGATCTGACGCTCGTTGAGCGGACCCAGGGCGCGCGCCGCATCTGCCTTGTCGGGATTCACCATCACTTCGGCGTAGCGCTCGCTGATCTCGTCCATCGAGGCATTCAGCACGAGTTCCCCGTTCCGGATGAAGATGAGGTCGGTCAGGATATGCTCGACTTCCTCGACCTGATGGGTCGTGACGATGATGGTCTTGTTCTCGTCGAAGTATTCCGAGAGCAGGTTCTCGTAGAAGGTCTTGCGATAGAGGATGTCGAGTCCCAGCGTAGGTTCGTCGAGGACGAGGATGCGCGCATCGATGGCCATCACCAGGGCCAGGTGCAACTGCACGATCATGCCTTTCGACAGTTCGCGTACGCGCATCTGCGGCTTGATCTTGGTGTTCGCGAGAAAAGCCTCGCACTTCGTGCGGGAAAATCGCGGGTGCACGCCAGCGACGAAATCGATCGCCTGACCGACACGGATCCAGCGTGGCAGAACCGCCACGTCGGCAATGAAGCAGACCTGTTCCATCAGCGCCGGGCGCTGTGTCTTCGGGTCCAGTCCGAGTACCGACAGCTCGCCGTCGTATTCGCTCAGGCCGAGAATGGCCTTGAGCGCCGTCGTCTTTCCGGCGCCATTCGGGCCAATCAGGCCAACAATGCGTCCCGTTTCGATCTCGAAGTTGACCGCATTCAGTGCGACGGTCGCTCCGTAGCTCTTGCTCAATCCGCGTGCGTGGACAACAGCGCTCATTTTGAATCTCCCTCGGTTCTGGGTGCTTGCCTGAGCAATGTTTCAAGATCGAGCCCCATGCGCTCCAGTCGTGCATACAACATGGGCCACTCCTCGTTGAGGAAGTGATCACGCTCGGATTTCAGCAGTGCGCTGCGCGCTCCTTCGGTAACGTACATTCCCAAACCCCTTCTTTTTTCCACCAGATTTTCGTCGACCAGTTCCTGATAGGCCTTGGATACCGTGATCGGATTTATCTGGAAATCCGCGGCGACCTGTCGCACTGAAGGCAAGGCATCCCCCTGCTTCAGCGCACCGTCGAGAATCATTGCCACGACGCGATCGCGCAGTTGGCGATAAATCGGCGTGTTGTCATTCCATACCATGCTCATCGGCTTATTCCTTGGTCGCGCCAGGCATCAATTTGCCAAACGAGTAATAGGGCATGTCGAGTCGTACCCTGGGCAGAAGGTCGGGAATCGAGAGCGCCGGAGCGCTGCTGGAAATCGCGGACAACAGCTCCGCGCTTTCGGCATCCAGCAAATCCTCGTAGGACGGCTTGACCACGATCAGGGGCAGCATGGGCGGCGCGCAACTGTCGCTGACAGAGGCGGCGGGCGGTGTGATGCCAACCAGCGCCGCGGTCTCGGCGCCCGCAAAGGCATCGTCCTGGGCCACGATGTTGCTCAGTTCCGCGATGCAGATGCCGAAAGCGATAGCCAGGGCCAGGCCAAGGCGGGTGTGGATAAGGCGGTTCATGCGACGACCTCCCGGAGGTCAGTTGATGAGTTAGTGTTGTAGGCAACTATAACACCTAAACTCAGGGTGTCAATAGGGGCGGGATTCGGGATGGGGGATTGGAGATTCGGAGGCTTGCGAAGTCGCCGGAGCGCGCCGGGGGATGGTGCATCGGCTCTGAACAGGCTCTTGAGAGCAAGACTGAAGGTCGCCTGGAAGGCCCGATCTGTAGCAGACTGCGAAATATCGGCTGTTGCCAATCCCGAATCCCGAATCCCGGAGTAAAAAGCCATGCGCCGTCTGTTTCTCGCACTGATCCTGCTCGCCGCCAGTGTTGGCGCCCATGCCTGCGAGGGGGTACTGGATGCCAGATTCAGGCCCCTGGCCGGAAAGGGCGAGGTGGATCTGTGCAAGGAATACGCGGGCAAGGTGCTGCTTGTCGTCAACACGGCCAGCAAGTGCGGCTACACAAAGCAGTACGAGGCGCTCGAGGCGCTGTACGCGAAATATTCCGATCAGGGCTTTGCCGTACTTGGTTTTCCTTCGAACGATTTCATGGGGCAGGAGCCTGGCACCGAAGCCGAGATCAAGGAATTCTGCACGCTGACCTACGGAGTCAAGTTCCCGATGTTCGAGAAGGTGGAGGTCAAGGAAGGCAAGGCCAATCCGTTCTACGTGAAGCTGGCCACCGAGTCTGATGGCCGCTACCCGAGCTGGAATTTCTACAAGTACCTGATCGATCGCAACGGCAAGGTCGTCGCCGACTACCCGAGCAAGGTGAAGCCCGACGACAAGGAACTGGTGGAGAAGATAGAGACCTTGATCGCAGCGCCGGTTCCGATGAAGCCAGCCCAGTCGAACTAGTTTGTTTCAGGCGCCTGAGTGCGATAGACGCCAGCGATTTTTCGGGAAGCGGCTCCAGCCGCGATGCTCTTGATTCGGCATCTGGAACAGAAGCATCACGGCTGAAGCCGCTTCCTACAGTTGCGGTGCCTTCCAGTGTTGACTATGAGCGCAATACAAAGTCTTGTCGCCATTCGCTGGACGCGCTCGATCAGGACCGGCTCTTGCGAATCCCCAATCCCCAATCCCGATTCCCGGCCTTTCAACCCGCCGGTCGAATCAACCCCAGCGCTTCGAGCTTGAGCACGATCTGCTGTACGGCCTGATCGGGCGGCAGGTTTGTCGTGTCAATACGCATTTCCGGGTTTTCCGGGATTTCATACGGATCGCTGATACCGGTGAATTCCTTGATTTTGCCGGCGCGGGCGAGTGCGTAGAGGCCCTTGCGATCACGACCTTCGCAGGTCTCGATCGGCGTGGAGACGTGAATCTCGACGAAGACGCCGCCGACGCTGACATTCTCGCGCACGATTTCACGCGAGCCCTTGTACGGTGCGATCGGAGCGCAAATCGCGATGCCGCCGTTCTTGGTGATCTCGGCGGCGACGAAACCGATGCGCTGGACGTTCAGATCGCGGTGTTCCTTTGAAAAGCCGAGCTCGCTGGACAGGTTCTTGCGCACGATGTCGCCGTCGAGCAGGGTCACCGGGCGGGTTCCCATTTCAAGCAAGCGCACCAGCAGGGCATTGGCAATGGTGGATTTTCCCGAGCCGGACAGGCCGGTGAAGAACACCGTGAAGCCCTGCTTGTGGCGCGCCGGATGGGTGCGGCGCAATTCCTCGATCACTTCCGGATAGGTGAACCACTCCGGGATCTCGAGGCCTTCCTGCAGGCGGCGGCGCAATTCGGTGCCGGAAATATTGAGCACGCTGTCGCCGTCCCTGACCTCGTCGGCCGGCATGTACTGAGCGCGTTCCTGCACGTAGACCATTTCCTGGAACGGCACCATCCGGATGCCAAGCTCGTCCTGGTGTTCCTCGACCAGGGTCTGTGCATCGTAGGGGCCATAAAACGGCTTGCCCGAACTGTCGTTGCCAGGCCCGGCATGGTCGCGGCCGACAATGAAGTGCGTGCAGCCGTGGTTCTTGCGGATGATCGCGTGCCAGAGTGCTTCGCGCGGCCCGCCCATGCGCATGGCAAGGTGGAGCAGGGACAGCGTGGTGGTCTGGTCCGGGTAATGGCGCAGCAGCTTTTCATAGCAGCGCACGCGCGTGTAGTGATCGATATCGCCGGGCTTGGTCAAGCCGACGACCGGATGGATCAGCAGATTGGCTTCGGCAATCTGGGCAGCACGGAAGGTCAGTTCCAGATGGGCCCGGTGCATCGGATTGCGGGTCTGGAACGCGACAACGCGAGACCAGCCAAGTTTGGCGAACAGCGCGCGCAGTTCCGCTGGCGTCGAGCGCAGGTGGCCGAAATCATAGTGTCGCGGCAATTCAAGGCCGCGCAACTTTCCGCCCACATACACCGGATGGCTGCGATCGAGCAGGTGGCTGACCCCCGGGTGTTTCTTGTCGGTGGTACCGAAAACCTGTTGTGCCTCCAGGGCACGATCCGGTTCCCAGCTTTCTTCGACATCGAGGATGGCCAGGATCACGCCTTCCGGGTCGCGCAACGCGATCTGCCTTGCATCCTTGATCGACTCGGCGAACTTCTGGTCGACATCGAGCGTGACCGGCATGGGCCACAAGTTGCCGTCTGTCAGGCGCATGGTGTCGCGCACCGCTTCGTAGTCGGCCCGGTTCATGAACCCCTGCAGCGGCGAGAAGGCGCCCGTCAGCAGCATTTCGAGATCGCACAACTGACGCGGGCTCAGGTCCCACGATGGCAGTGCTGCAGCCTCGTGTTTCAGCGACTGTGCCTGGTCGGCCGGGACCAGGCCATCGACAAGGCGGCCACCGTGGGGTGCGATCATCTGGGACATCGGTTTTCCTGATTGTTGGGGCATGTTGTTCGGGTCAAGGCCATGCTGGCGACGATCGGACAAGGCCGGACGCCGACATGAACCCGGAACGCGGGCGAAGCATGGAGGTGTGCCGGACCAGCCGAAAACCTGCATTCGATATCCGGAACCTCGTGAATTATAGGGCTTCAGGCAATCGAGGGGGACATCCGCCTTTGCCGTGGTGCGGCGGCGCCTGGCCGCAGGGTTGACAGACGGGCGCGCTGGCTCCCGGTCTGTCGACCCTCGAGCCGATGGGGGAGGGAGCGGGTTCCTGTCGTGCCTGGCGCTCGGTGGCGAACTCCCGAGGCCTGAAAAGCGGCTTCCATGAACAGAAAAACCCGAACTGTTCAGCAGTTTCAGGGAACCACGACCCCGTTCCGTGTTCCTAGTTCGCAGCATGGCGCCCATTTCCGGGAACAATGAACCCACTTGCGGGTCGTGCAGGAAAACTGGTCTTCCGTTTGCCATCAGGGGCGCTCAACGCCACAATATGCGGCCCGCTTGATGCGGCAGATTCCGTCGGGCGACCAGCAGACGTCCTCAATCGTTTCACCCAGGAGTTCTAATAAATGACACGTTTCGCGCGCAAGACCCTTATCGCCATGGCGCTGACCGCCGCATTCGGTGCCGGCAATGCCTTCGCCATGGACCCATCGCTGAAGACCGAGAAAGACAAGGTCAGCTACATGGTCGGTGCAGACGTCGGTCGCGGCCTCAACCAGATCAAGAGCGAGCTCGATCTGAAGATCGTGATCCAGGCGCTGCAGGACGAGTTCAATGGCGGCAAGAGCCTGATGACCCAGGAAGAGGGTCAGGAAGTGCGCCAGGAATTCATGCAGAAGCTGCAGGCCAAGCGCGTTGCCGAAGAAAAGGTAGCCGCCGAAAAGAACAAGACCGAGGGCGCCGCATTCCTCGCCAAGAACAAGACCAAGGCCGGCGTGAAGACCACCGCCTCGGGTCTGCAGTACGAAGTCATCAAGCAGGGTACCGGCCCGAAGCCGAAGGAAACCGATACGGTCAAGGTGGATTACACGGGCACCAAGATCGACGGCACCAAGTTCGACAGCTCGGTTGATCGCGGCCAGCCGGCTACTTTTCCGCTGAATGGCGTGATCAAGGGCTGGACCGAAGGCCTGCAGCTGATGCCGGTCGGTTCCGAGTACAAGCTGGTCATTCCGGCCGAATTGGCTTACGGCGAAAACGCGCCGCCGACCATTGGTCCGAACGCCACGCTGATTTTTGACGTCAAGCTGATTTCGATCGAGACGGCCGCTGAAGCGGCTCCGGCGACCGAAAAGAAGTAATTCGACGATCGAGTGTGCAACAGAGGGCGTGTCGGTATCCGGCACGCCCTTGTCGTTTCTGGCGGGCCATGCGGTCCCCGTGCCCACGGGTACAAGGCTGCACGGTATGAAAGCCGGCGTGACTCGCGGGGTCGCGCTGATCGGGAGTTGAAGGAATGCGTGTAGCGATTTTCGGAACCGGCTATGTCGGGCTGGTTACCGGCACCTGTCTGGCCGAGGTCGGCAACGACGTGATCTGCGTCGATGTCGATGCCCTCAAGGTGGCCCGTCTTGAACGTGGGGAAATCCCCATTTTCGAACCAGGCCTGACCCCGCTCGTAGTCGAGAATCATGCGCTGGGCAGGCTGCATTTCACGACCGATGCGGCGAGGGCCATCGCCCATGGCGAGATCATCTTCATTGCTGTCGGTACACCGCCCGAGGAGGACGGCAGCGCCGATCTTTCCCATGTGCTCGATGTTGCGCGGACGATAGGCCAGACCCTGTCCTCGCATGCAGTCATCGTCAACAAGTCGACGGTTCCGGTCGGAACGGCCGATCGCGTACGCGAAACCATTGCGGCAGAACTGGCTGCGCGCGGCAGCGATGTCGCCTTCGAAGTCGTTTCAAACCCGGAGTTCCTCAAGGAGGGCGATGCGGTACAGGACTGTCTGCGCCCCGATCGCATCATCATCGGCAGCGACAGCGCGCAGGCCATCAACATGCTGCGAAGCCTTTACGCGCCTTTCAATCGAAATCACGAGCGCATCGTGCTCATGGACGTGCGCTCGGCAGAGCTGACCAAGTACGCCGCCAACGCAATGCTGGCAACCAAGATCAGTTTCATGAACGAGATCGCCAACATCGCCGAACGCGTAGGGGCAGACGTCGAGCAGGTCAGACTCGGCATCGGATCCGATCCGCGCATCGGCTACCACTTCATCTATCCCGGAGCGGGCTACGGCGGTTCGTGTTTTCCCAAGGACGTCAAGGCGCTGGAACACATCGCGCGCAGTCACGATTACGAGCCGCGGGTACTGAGTGCGGTCGAGGCAACCAACGCGGCGCAGAAGGAGCGCCTGCATGCGCTGGTGTCGCGCCACTTTGGCGGCAACCTCACGGGGAAAACCATTGCTGTCTGGGGTCTGGCCTTCAAGCCCAACACGGATGACATGCGCGAAGCACCGAGCCGCACCTTGCTTGAAAGGCTCTGGAGCGATGGCGCCAGCGTGCGCGCCTACGATCCCGAAGCACACGAGGAAGTGCGCCGCATCTACGGAAACCGTGACGACCTGCATCTGTGCAAGTCCCAATATGCAGCACTTGAAGGGGCCGATGCACTGGTGGTCGTGACCGAATGGAAGGCGTTCCGAAGCCCCGATCTCGGCAGGATTCGTTCCGCACTCTCGGATCCGGTCATTTTCGACGGGCGCAACATCTTTGAACCTGCGGCCGTTGAAGCGGCAGGTCTGGCCTACTACGGCATCGGGCGCGGGCGCAGCGTGCAGGCGCCGACATCGGGCTGAGGAATTTTTCAGGCTGTACCTCTGGTGCAGCCGCGGCTACCATCGCCGACCTTGAGTCGACTTCCGACCGACATCCATTCCAGAAAAAGCAGATCGATCCATGGAAAAGAAACGTGCATTGGTAACCGGCATTACCGGACAGGATGGCGCCTATCTGGCCGAATTGCTGCTTGCCAAGGGCTATGAAGTCCATGGACTCAAGCGCCGCGCCTCATCGTTCAACACCGAGCGGATTGATCACCTCTACAGCGAACTGGACGAGTCCGGCCCTGCGCTCACATTGCACTACGGCGACCTGACCGATTCGACCAGCCTGACTCGCGTGGTGCAGGAGGTCGAGCCGCACGAGATCTACAACCTGGCCGCGCAGAGTCATGTCGCCGTGTCGTTCGAGGAGCCCGAATACACGGCGAATGCCGATGGTCTCGGCACGCTGCGCCTGCTGGAGGCAATGCGCATTCTCGGGATGCAGGATCGCTGCCGCATCTATCAGGCTTCCACCTCGGAGCTGTACGGGCTGGTCCGGGAGACGCCGCAGCGCGAAACGACGCCCTTCCATCCGCGCTCGCCGTATGGCGTCGCCAAGCTGTACGCCTACTGGATCACGGTGAACTACCGCGAGGCCTACGGGATGTATGCCTGCAACGGCATCCTGTTCAATCACGAATCTCCGATCCGCGGTGAAACCTTCGTCACGCGCAAGATCACGCGCGGACTGGCCCGTGTCATCCACGGGTTGCAACAATGCCTGTATCTTGGAAATCTCGATGCACGACGCGATTGGGGACATGCGCGCGACTATGTCGAGGCGCAATGGCTGATCCTGCAGCAGGACACGCCGCACGACTACGTGATTGCTACGGGCATCCAGCATTCTGTGCGCGAATTCGTCGTCCTGGCGGCTCGCGAGATGGGCGTCGAGATCGAGTTCAGGGGCGAAGGTGCAGAGGAAGTGGCCGTGGTCGCCGAGGTACGCACGCCCGGGGCGCGCATCTCAGTGGGCGACACCCTGCTGCGCATCCATCCGCAGTACTACCGGCCTGCCGAAGTCGAGACCCTGCTGGGCGACCCGACATTTGCACGCGAGAAACTGGGCTGGTCGCCCAGGACCAGCTTTGCCGATCTTGTGCGTGAAATGGCTGCGGCCGATCTGGCACTGGCGGTGAGCGAAGCTGCCGGCAATGTTGGCGCGCGTCATGGGCGTCACCTCATCGAAGCGCTGCCGGAAGGATGAGCACGCTGGAGGAAAGACTGACCGAGCTCGAGGTCAGACTCGCCTTTATCGATGACGGTGTCACCGCGTTGAATGCCGCCGTGGCGATGCAGGATCAGACCATGCTGAGCATGCGTCGCGAGCTGGACCGCATGCGCGAAGACCTGCTTGGACTGCGCTCCGCGCTGGGCAACGACACCAGCAACGAGCCCCCTCCACCGCACTACTGAGCAATCGTCGAACAAGACCGGACCATGGCTGATTCCCTGCGCGACCAGTTGTTGAAGAGCGGCCTCGTCAAGAAGCTGAGGGACGAGGCGCGCCCCAGCGAGCGACCCGTGCGCCCGGCGCGTTCGGAGAACAAGGGACGTCCGCCTGCTTCCCGACCGGGGCAGGGCAAGTCAGGCCAGAAGAAGCGCTCCGACGAAATGGATCTCGCGCGCGCCTACGGGCTGCGCGATCGTGCCGAGCGCGAGCAGAAGGCGCTCGAGAAGAAGCAGGCCGAACAGCGTGCCAGGGAAAAGGCCGAGCGCAAACAGAAACTGGCGGCCCTGCTCGCCGACAAGGCGCTGAACAAGCCGGATGCCGAGATCCCGCGTCATTTTCCGCATGCGGACAAGATCCGCCGGATCTATTGCACGGCCGAGCAACTGGCCGAAGTCAATACAGGCACGCTCGCCGTGGTCCAGTACCGCGGACGCTATCTGCTGGTGAGCCGGGACGTAGGCCTGAAGGCCGGCGAGATCAGCCCTGAAGTCCTGATCCTTCTGTGCGATCCGAATGCGCCGCCCGAAGACGATGTGCCGGATGATCTGGTCTGGTGAACTCCCGAAGCGACCGGTCGCAATCAGAAATCCATGAAGTAGCCGCCATTGACCGGAATATTCGCGCCGGTAATGAAGGCGGATTCTTCCGCGCAGAGAAAGTCGACGACGCGGGCGATTTCGCTGGGCTTGCCGAGGCGGCCGACGGGGATGTTGGCGATGATCTGGTTGCGTACGGTTTCAGGCACGGCCATGACCAGGGCGGTCTCGCAGTATCCGGGTGACACGCTGTTGACGGTGACACCTTTCCTCGCGACTTCGCGAGCCAGCGCCATGGTGAAGCCATGCATGCCGGCCTTGGCGGCCGAGTAGTTGGTCTGGCCGAACTGGCCGGTCTGACCGTTCACCGAGGAGATATTGACGATGCGGCCGTAGCCACGCTCGGTCATGCCGTCGACCACCGCCCTGCAGGTATTGAAGACGCCGCTCAGATTGACCGTGATGACATCGTCCCATTGCTGCACGGACATCTTGCGCAGGCTGGTGTCGCGGGTGATCCCCGCAGCATTGACGAGCACCGAAATCGGTCCGTGATCGGCTTCGATGCGGGCCAGGTCCGCCGTACAGCCGGCATGGTCGGCCACGTTCAATGACTCGAAGTGGATGGTGTCGCTGTGCTCTGCGACTTCTCTCCTGAACTGCTCGACGCGATCCGTGCGCGAGCCGAGGTCGCCGGCAATGACGCGATGACCGGAACGGGCCAGGTAGCGGCAGATTTCCGTACCAAGGCCACCAATGCCGCCGGTGACAAGGGCGATGCGCGGTTTCACTTGAGCGTTCTCCTGGGATGGTTCTGGAAGCCGGAACATGGCTTCGCCCGCTGCCGGTGCTGGAGGCAGTGCGGAGTATCAGGGGGTTGAAATATGCGGCTGCGCGATGCGTGCGGCTCAGGACTTGTCTTTCTTGGCCTTTTGCGAAGGATCGGCGCCCTGGCGCACCTTGTTCGCGGCATCATTGAGGAAGCCCTGCTGGACCGACTTCCAGACATCCATGTTGCGCTCGGTCATGTCATTGAGCATCGACCAGGGTGTACGCCCGATGATGTTGTTGAGCTGGCTGCGAAACTGTTGCTGCTGGTCAAGAAAGGCCTGCAGGCTCTTTTCCAGGTAGCTGCCCATGAATCCCTGCAGGGAATCGCCGTAGAAGCGGATGACCTGTGAAAGAAGCTGGGTCGTGAACATGGGCTGGCCACGTTCCTCATGCTCGGAAATGATCTGCAACAGCACGGATCGGGTCAGGTCGTCGCCGGACTTGGCGTCCCTGACTTCGAATTTCTCGCCATCCACAACCAATTGGCGGACTTCCTCGAGTGTGATGTAACTCGAGATCTCGGTATCGTACAGACGACGATTCGGGTACTTCTTGATGATGCGGGATTCGGCCATTCGGCAACGCTAACAGATCGTGCGGCGCTGCACCAGTTTCATGCTGCGCAGCATCGAAGGGCAGGCCTCGCAGCGATCTGTTGCCACCGCAGGGCCCGGTCTGCGGGCATTGCCGCCGAAAGTCCCGTCATTCAACTCATGCTGCAACACGGTGGACGCAGTGCAGCGTCCACCGCCAGATGCGGTCGCATACAGGACGCCGTCCGGATCATCGAACGCTGCCTGCGCGCCAAAGCCAGGGCTCTCGAGCGCGCCCGATCCTCGGACTCACCAGCCCATGTAGTGGCCGCCATTGATCGAGAGGTTGGCGCCGGTGATCCAGGAGGCCTGTTCTGCGGTCAGGAAGCCTACGGCATAGGCGATTTCCTCGGGTTCTCCGAGTCGCCCGACCGGTATCTGCGCAGCAATCTTGGCCCGGACGTCCTCCGGAACGGCCTTGACCATTTCGGTCAGCACGTAGCCCGGCGACACCGTATTGACGGTGATGCCGAACTTGGCATTTTCCTGGGCCAGGGAAATGGTGAAGCCATGCATGCCGGCCTTCGAGGCTGCATAGTTGGCCTGACCATACTGGCCCTTCTGCCCGTTGATCGAGCTGATCTGGACGATGCGACCCCACTTGCGGGCGCGCATGCTGTCGATGACCGGCCGGGTCACGTTGAAGCACGAGTTCAGATTGGTGTTGATGACTTCCTGCCACTGCAGGGCAGACATCTTGTGGAAGGTGGTATCGCGCGTGATGCCGGCGTTGTTGATCAGGATATCGATCGGGCCGAGCTGTTTTTCGACTTCCTTGACCATGGCTTCCGCCGAGGCCACGTCAGACACGTCGCCTGCAGCCAGGGCGAAGTTGAATCCGTCGGCCTTCTGGGCTGCCTGCCAGGCCTTGGCCTTGCCCTCATCGCGATAGTTGGTGGCAACGCGGTGGCCGGCCTGGGCGAGGTGTCGGCAGATGGCCGTGCCGATGCCGCCAATGCCGCCCGTAACAAGTGCGACTCGTGCCGTCATGGTGTTCTCCTTGTCAGAAATGGGAAAGTTCGCGCAACACAATGCTGACCCATGATTGTGCCTGCATGCGGTGTATTAGTCCTTCTGCATTGCGGCATCGAAGGGGACGCTGTAGCGGATTCCCCGAATGTCGAAATGCTCCACGGCTTCGCGCAGCAAGGCGTCGATGTTGCCGGTTGCCGGAACGCGCTGGCCAAGAAACGCCAGTGCGGTTTTCAGGGCCGGAGCCGGGTCGGACGAATCCACGGGGCGAGCCTGGTCGTGCTTGCTGAGTTTGCGCCCAAGTTCGTCCAGGGCCAGAGGAAGGTGCATGTAGGCAGGTTCCGGCAGCTGGAGCAGGCGCTGCAGGAAGATTTGCCGGGGTGTCGAATCGAGCAGGTCCGCCCCGCGAACGATCTCGTTGATGCCCTGATCGGCGTCGTCGATCACGACGGCCAGCTGGTAGGTGAACTGGCCATCCGCACGGCGCAGTACGAAATCACCGACATGCTCGGCCAGCACCTGGGTCTGCCTGCCGCAGACAGGATCATCGAACGAGATGACTTCGCTGCCGACGCGCAGGCGCCAGGACGGCGGATGCTGCCCTTTGGTCGGGTTGGCCACGCATCGGGCCGGATGGATACCGCCATGCGCTGTCAGATCGCTTCGGCTGCAGGCGCAGGGGTAGACCAGGCCGCGCGACTCCAGCAGGGCAAAGGCCTGGGCATAGAGATCGCCGCGCTGGCTCTGGAAGACAACCGGCTCATCGGATTCGAGACCGAAGGCGCTCAGTGTTTCCAGGATGTCGGTGGCTGCTCCGGAAACTTCGCGGGCCCGGTCGAGGTCTTCCATTCTGACAATCCAGCGTCCGCCACTGGCTCGGGCACGCAACCAGCTGCCGAGCGCGGCGACCAGCGAGCCAAAATGCAGGCGGCCACTCGGCGAGGGCGCGAAACGACCCCGATGCCCAACCGAGGATGCGTTCATTGAAATGGATGGATTCGGTTCAGGGAAGCGGTTCCTGGAACATCGTTGCAGGTGCTGCTTGAAAACGCTGGCAGTTTACCCAAACATCAGGGGTCGAAGGTGCAGGTCTACGGCGGAATTCAGCCGCCAGCGACTGCCCCGGTGCCAACTCCCTATCTGACCAGAGAGAAACATCCATGCGTCGCATCCTGTTGTTTGTGCTGACCAACCTGGCCGTACTCACACTGCTGACGATCATCGTCAAGGTGTTCGGCATCGATACCTACACCTATTCGCAGACCGGGATCAATTTCAAGGGAATCCTGATCCTGTCTGCCGTGGTTGGATTTGGCGGTTCGTTCATTTCGCTGCTGATGTCGAAATGGGTTGCCAAGTGGCAGACCAAGGCCCACGTCATCGAGAATCCGTCCAACCCCACCGAATCCTGGCTGCTTTCGACCGTGCGCAGACAGGCCGAAGGTGCCGGCATCGGCATGCCCGAAGTGGCGATCTATGACGCTCCCGACATGAACGCTTTCGCCACGGGCGCAAGCCGCAACAATGCCCTCGTTGCGGTCAGCACCGGCTTGCTGCAGAACATGAGCAGGGACGAGGTCGAGGCGGTTCTGGCGCATGAGGTCAGCCATGTGGCGAATGGCGACATGGTCACGATGACCCTGCTCCAGGGCGTGCTGAATACCTTCGTGATTTTCCTGGCCAGGGTCATCGGTACGGTGATCGATCGCGCCATCAGCGGCGGCCGGGACGGCGGCGGTGGACTGGCCTATTTCGCGATCGTCATCGTCCTGCAGATCGCGCTCGGCGCGCTCGCGTCCATTGTCGTGTTCGCGTTTTCACGCTGGCGTGAATTCCGTGCGGATGCCGGAAGCGCGAGGCTGGCCGGCAAGGAAAAGATGATTTCCGCGCTTTCGCGACTGGCCCAGGGGCACGGCGAAAGCAGCCTGCCGCAGGCCATCCAGGCATTCGGCATTGCCGGCGGTGGCATGCGCAAGCTGTTTTCCAGCCATCCGCCGATCGAGGAGCGAATCGCCGCCCTTCGCGCAGGCCAGTAATGCGCTAGAAAAAAGAAGGCCCCGCAATGCGGGGCCTTTTTCATGGGATATTCCGCAACGCTTGCCTTGCGTCAACCGTTGCCGAATTCGTAGGACATGACCTGCTCGGGTTCCTGCAGGAAGTTGCCCTGAACGAAGTTGATGCCGCAGGAAAACAGGATCGACATGCTGGCCGCGTCCTCGACGAACTCGGCGACGGTGAGCTTTCCGGCGCTGTGGGCCTGCTCGCACATCGCCTTGATGCGCTCCTGGTTCTCCTTGTTCTTCGGCAGCTCGGCCATGTAGCTGCGGTCGACTTTCAGGTAGTGCGCGGGTATGTGCTTGAGCAACTGGAACGAATTGAGTCCGGAGCCGAATTGCTCGAGGGCGAATCCGCAGTGCAGCTGCTCGAGTCCGCGCACGAAGGCGCGCGCGGGTTTGAGGTTGGTCACGACCTTGCTTTCGGGCATTTCGAAAACCAGCGCATCGCCGCGCAAGCGCGAATTCTTCAGCTGCAGGGCAATCCACGGAAGGAGTCCCTGATCCTCCAGCGACTGTGGCGCCAGCTTGACGAAGAACGTGGACTTCTGGCCGGCCTGTTCGCGTTCCGCCAGCGCACGAATTGCATTGGCGATGACCCAGCGATCCAGTTGCGGCAGCAGCCCATGCTGCTCGGCGATCGGCATGAAGAACCCGGGCAGGATCTCTCCCTTGGGGCCCTTCATGCGCAACAGGATTTCATAGAACTCGCCCTCGGCTCCCTGCAGGCTGATGATCGGCTGGTAATAAAGGACATAGCCGTCGTTTTCGAGTCCTTCCTTGATCAGCTTGATCCAGTGCCGGTTCTTTTCCGCATCGGCCTTGTCCTTGGCCGAGGGGTCGAAGACGCGGGCCTGGTTGCCGCCTTCGGCCTGGATGGCGCGCAAGGTGACGGCGGCCTGGTCGAGTACGGTGTTGCCGTTGGCGGTTTTTTCGCCAATCAGGCTGCCGGCCACGCTGATGGTCAGGTTGATCGAGTTCTTGCCGACTTCGAAAATGCGTTCCTCGAAGGCCTTGCGCAGGTTTTCGGCCAGCTCGGACACGGCCTCGGCCGAGTGGTCGTGAACGAGAATGCCGAAGGTGTGCTCGCCGAGTCGGCCCGGAATGTCGGTTTCCTTGAGGTGCCGCCGCAGCAGGTTGGCCATGTCGCCAAGCAGCAGGTCGGTGTTGCCAAGGCCGATGCCGTCGAGCACGGTCTTGTAGTTGTCCAGCTCAAGCAGGACCAGAGCCTGATCGGCCTTGCCCTTGGTGGCTGCGGCGGCGGCGCGGTCGAGCTCGATGATCAGGTGCTGGCGATTGAACAGGTCGGTGATCAGATCCTTGCTGCGCAGGGCCTCGAGCTCTTCGGAATTCGTGGAATCGGCCAGCTGCTGGCGGAACACGATTTGCTGGCAGGTTTCGCCCTCGTAGATCGCCTCGGCGAACTCCATGACGGCATCAAAGGTTTCGCCGTCGCCGCGCTGGGCCTTCAGGTTCAGCTTCTGCGGCGGACGCTCGCCCTTGGACAGTCGCTTGAGCAGTGACTTGAAGTCGTCCGCATCCTCGGGGGCGATCAGGTCGAGGATGGACAGCCCTTCGATGTCCTCGAAGTCGTCGTAGCCGAAGGTCTCGAGGTAGGCCTTGTTGGCCCGCACATGCATGCCTTCGTGCACATAGGCGATGGGATCGCGGGAGGAATCCAGCAAATCGCTGCAGCGGCGCTCGGATTCGCGCAGGGCACCTTCGAGGTGGCGCACGCTGCGGCGCATGGCCAGCGCCTCGAACTCGCGGCGTACGATGATCTGCAGATGATCGGCGCGGCTGTGCAAGGCGAGTGCTCGCGCTCCGCCCAGAAACGCGTCGACCACCTGCGTGTCGGAAAGGTTTGCGCCGTACACGACCACGGCAATGTCCTTGCCGGTCTTGTTCACCGCTTCGGTCGTCTGGCGCAGGGGCAGATCACTGCTGCCGAGGTTGGCCAGGATCAGGTCCGGCGTCTGGCGCTCGAGCAAATCCTCCAGTTCGGCCTCGTTGGCCGCTCGCGAGGGGCGAACGGCAATGCCGCCGTTCCGCAGCATGCTGATGATCTGCTCCGCTTCGTCGGCGGAGTCCTCGATCAGCAGCAGCTTGATCACATTGTCTGTCTTGGTCATGAATATGGCGCTTTCGGGGAGGTGCGCGTGGCACGGCTGGTCGTCATGCGAGTAACAACCAAGGCTGGGACTTGTACCGGAATCACCGGTTTATTTCCATACCGGAGAGTGTTTATCGGATCGTGGAAGAAGAATCTGAACAAGGATTGCCACCTCATCAGGAACATGGGGGTCGTATGGGCGCCTCGACAGCTCTGCCACCCGGTTTGAACTCCCTGGCAATCACAACGGGCGCTTGCTGGCGTCGCCGGCGACCTCGCGAACCAGTTTCGGGACGAGATAGCCCGGTAACTGACAGCGCATCGAATCGACCAGTTCGACTGCATTCGCGTCTTCCACCTCGAAGTGCGAAGTGCCCTGCACGCGATCCAGCTGGTGCAGGTAGTAGGGCAGAATGCCCGCGGCAATCAGCCGCTCTGACAAATCGCAAAGCGCCTGCACCGTATCGTTGATCCGGCGCAGCAATACCGACTGATTGAGCAGGGTCAGGCCGACGCCGCGCAAGGCCTCGCTGGCGGCAATCACCGCTTCGTCGATCTCGTTGGCATGGTTGGCGTGCACGACCATCACCTTCTGCATGGGTAATGCGTCGAGCCAGTCCAGCAATTCCCGGTCGACCCGTTCAGGCAGGACGATCGGCAGGCGGCTGTGGACACGCAGTCGTCGAATGTGCGGTATCCGCTGCAGCGCGTCGGTCAGTTCGGCAAGCCTGGGGGTCGACAGCGACAGCGGGTCGCCTCCGGACAGGATGACTTCATTGATCGAGGATTCGCCGGCCAGATGCTCGAGTGCCGCTCGCCAGCGTCCTGCGGCCGCAGTCTCCTCGGCGTAGGGAAAGTGTCTGCGAAAGCAGTAGCGGCAATTGATCGCGCAGGATCCCGTCGCGATCAGCAGGGAGCGGCCGGCATATTTCTGCAATACACCGCTCGCCGCTCTCGAATCCAGGTCACCCACGGCATCCGTCGCGTATCCGGCGGGGTTGAGCAGTTCGCCCGGGCCCGGCAGAACCTGCAACAGCAAGGGGTCGGCAGCGTCACCATGACGCATGCGGGCGATGAATCCGCGCGGCACGCGCAGGGCGAATCCGGTATCGGCAGTGGCCAGCAGCTCATCCGCCCTGTGCGAAAGGCCAAGCAAGGCCAGCAGTTCCTTCGGATCGGTCACGGCGTCGCGCCAGACTTGCTGCCAGCGCCGGCCGGAAGCTGCCGTCACGGGGATGGGAATCTGGGAGAAACGCGGGCTTGCAGGTATCATTGTCGATCGGTTCCGGGTCGCCCGGTCAACGAATTGCCCATTCTAGCCGCTTTCACTGGCGGCTTATCCTCTAGCTACAGGAGCACTCCATGGCTTCGCATGGAATGAACGACGTCAAGAACGGCCTCAAGATCATTGTTGACGGCTACCCGTGCACGATAGTCGACACGGATTTCATCAAGCCGGGCAAGGGCCAGGCGTTTACCCGGGTCAAGTACCGCAACCTCAAGACTGGCCGCACGGTTGAAATGACCATGAAATCGACCGACACGGTCGAGGGCGCAGACGTCATGGATACCGACATGGAGTTCCTCTACACGGACGGCGAGTTCTGGCATTTCATGCATCCGGAAAATCACGAGCAGATTGCTGCCGACGAAAACGCCGTGGCCGATGCAGCCAAATGGCTCAAGGGCAATGAAATGGTCATGGTGACGCTCTGGAATGGCGCGCCATTGACGGTGACGCCGCCCAATTTCGTCGAACTTCAGATTGTCGAAACCGATCCCGGCGTGCGCGGCGACACCTCGGGCGGTGGCGGCAAGCCGGCCAAGCTTGAAACCGGTGCCGTGGTGCGCGTTCCCCTTTTCGTCAACCAGAACGAGATCATCAAGGTCGACACCCGCACCGGTGAGTATGTCGGTCGAGTCAAGTGACAGCAACGGCCTGAATGCACCGCGCGCCGTCGATCTGCTGATCGAAGCGCGCTGGGTCATTCCGGTCGAGCCGCATGCGGTCGTGCTCGAAGGGCATGCGGTTGCGGTCGACGCCGACTGCATCGTCGCGGTGCTTCCGATCGCCGAGGCGCGACGGCAGTTCGTGCCGCGTGAACGTGTCGAACTGCCCGAACACGCGCTGATACCGGGACTCGTCAACGGGCATACCCATAATCCGATGACCCTGATGCGGGGTCTGGCCGACGACGTGGCCCTGATGCCCTGGCTTCAGGAGCACGTCTGGCCAGCCGAAGCGCGTGCGGTCGGGCCCGAGTTCGTGCGCGATGGCGTGGAACTGGCCATCGCCGAAATGCTTCGTGGTGGCACGACCTGCTGCAACGAAAACTACTTCTTTCCGGATGTGCAGGCGGCAACCTATCGCCGGTACGGCTTTCGCGCGCGCATCGGATTGCCGGTGATCGAATTTCCGACGCCATGGGCCAGCAGCCGCGATGAATATTTCGACAAGGCGCTGGAAGTCCATGACAGCCTGCGCGGCGAGACCTTGCTGGGCACGAGTTTTGCGCCGCATGCGCCTTACACGGTGTCGAACGAGAGTTTCGAACGCATCCAGTTGCTTTCGAACCAGCTCGATCTGCCGGTACATCTCCACCTGCATGAAACCGCGGGTGAAGTCAGCGACAGCCTGCGAGATTTCGGCATGCGTCCGTTCGCCAGGATCAGGCAGCTGGGTCTGGTCAACGAACGCCTGATCGCCGTGCACATGACCCAGATCACCGAAGCCGAGATCGCCGAATGTGCGCAGTCAGGCGTGTCGATCGTGCACAACATCGAATCGAACATGAAGTTGCTGAGCGGCTTCTGCCCGGCCGAAGCGATCCGTCGTGGTGGCGTGAACCTGGCTATCGGTACGGATGGCTGCGCTTCGAACAACGACCTCGACATGTTCGGTGAAATGCGCTCGGCTGCCATGGTCGGAAAGATGATCGCCAACGATGCCACCGCTCTCGATGCCGCGACCATTCTTCGCGCAGCCACGCTGGGCTCGGCGCGCGCCCTCGGCTGGCACGAGCAGATCGGTTCAATCGAATCCGGCAAGCAGGCCGATATGGCGGCCGTGCGTCTCGATGCAATCGAGACACAGCCGATCTACAACGTGATCTCGCAACTGATCTATGCGGCGGGACGGCACCAGGTCAGCGATGTCTGGATCGCAGGTCAGCACAAGCTGCGCGATCGTCAGCTCGCCGATATCGACACCGTCGAAGTTCTCGCCAGGGCCCGACGCTGGCGTGAACGAATCGCGGCTGCCTGATGCCATGAGCACCCACAACGTCAATCCCGCCGAAGTTGCAAAGTTCGAACGTCTGGCCAGTCGCTGGTGGGATGCCGATGGCGAGTCACGGCCTCTGCATGATCTCAACCCCGTGCGTTTCGGCTACATCGCAGGGCGCGTCGCGCTGAAGGGCAGCCGTGCACTCGATGTCGGCTGCGGCGGCGGACTGCTCAGCGAATCGATGGCTGCTGCTGGTGCAGAGGTGGTCGGCATCGACATGGCGCCTGCCGTGATCGACGTGGCCCGTCTGCATCTCATGGAGAGCGGCTTGCAGGTCGACTATCGGGAGACCAGCGTGGAATCGCTGGCCGCCGAAATGCCGGCGCAGTTTGATGTGGTCACCTGCATGGAAATGCTCGAGCACGTGCCTGATCCGGCCAGTGTGATCCGCGCCTGCGCCGACCTGCTCAAGCCGGGTGGTCGACTGTTCCTGTCAACCCTCAACCGCACGCCACAATCGTTTGCCGCAGCCATTGTCGGCGCCGAGTACCTGCTGCGACTGCTGCCAAAGGGCACCCATCACTACGCCCAATTCATCAAGCCATCCGAACTGGCCGGCGCGCTGCGCGGGGCAGGATTCGAACTGGAAGACCTGCGCGGCATGGGCTACAACCCGCTGACGCGCAAGGCCTGGCTAAGCGACTCGGTAGCGGTCAACTATCTTGCCTGCGCCGTGAAATCCGAATGAGCCGTTTCACGGATCCCCAGGCAGTCCTGTTTGATCTGGATGGAACCCTGGTGGATTCCGCACCGGATCTGGTCGCTGCACTGGCCACCCTGTGTGCCGAAATCGGTCGAGCCGCCCCTGATCCGGTGGCCGTGAGTCGCGTCGTTTCAGCGGGCGGCCGCGCCATCCTGCGTCGCGGATTGCCTGACCTGGATGAGGCCGGCGTCGAGGCACTGTTGCCGCGCTATCTGGATCTCTATTCCGCGCGCGGCAATGCATCGACTGCGCTTTACGAGGGCATGGAGGAGGTCTTGCGCGATCTCGAGTCGCGCGCCATTGCCTGGGGCATCGTTACCAACAAGGCCGGCTGGCTCGCCGCGCCGATGCTGGAACAGCTGAATCTGGCCAGTCGCTGCGGCGCGCTGGTTGCAGGTGACACACTCGAGCATCGCAAGCCGCATCCGGCGCCGGTGCTGCATGCCTGCGCACTGATGAAGGTCGATCCGGCACGCACCCTGTTCGTCGGCGACGACCTGCGTGACATCGAAGCAGGGCAGGCCGCCGGAACGCGCACGATCGCGGCAGCCTGGGGCTACCTGAACGGTGGCGATCCACATGCCTGGGGCGCCGATGACGTCGCCGCGAGCGTTGCCGACCTGACTTCCAGTCTGCGACTGGGCTGAGTTCGATGGTGGCCCCCACCGACGCCGTGGCGAGTTTCGAGGCCAAGTGGTCGCTGGCGCATCCCGAGTTGCCGCTGGCCCTTCGCTTCGTGACGCCAGCGGCTCGTCCCATGGTCTCTGCCCTGGTCTGCGTGTCGCTCGAAGTCGGTCTTGCCACCTACGGCGCAGGCGAGGCCGCCGTGGCAGCCAGCAAACTGCAATGGTGGGCTGAAGAACTGAGCCTGATGCCATCGGGCATGGTTCGGCATCCCCTGACCCGGGTGCTGGCCGAATCACCTGCGTTGAAGGCATTGCCAGCCGACGCATGGCGGACATGGACAGACGCGGCATTTGCGCAGCGTGAAGCGGCCCCCGCGCGTGGGTTGTCCGAACTCCTGGCCGGTTATCGCTGCTACTACGCTGCGCTGGTCCGGATCGAGTCGACGGTCTATCCGGGCCAGTCGGTCGAGAGCAGCAGCCAGGCCGGCGCCCTTTCACGGATCCTGCTGGAAACCGTTCGATTGCCGGAGTCCATGGCTGCCGGGCGCTTGCCTGTGCCGCTTGACTTGCTGGCCGGCCATGGCATTTCGAGCAATGCACTGGGCAGCGCGGGCCCGCAGCGCGACAGGGTATTGAGAGAGCACTTTTCCGCGCTTGCCGAGGCCATGAAATCGGTGGACCGTCGTGGCCTGCCACCGATACTGGCGGCAGGTCTGACCGCCGACCTGAGGCGTTGCCGGGATGCCGCGCACGCCGAAAATCCACTGGAATGCAGTGCCAGCAACCTCGACAGGCTTCCGCTTTCCGCGCTTTGGGCCTGTTGGCGGGCAGCGCGACGAGTGCAGCCAAGCTTCTGATTTTGTACCCTGATCGCACTTGATCTGCGCCCCAGACTGCCCAACATGGCTTGTTCGGGCAGATTCATTGCGGCTCGACACCAGGTGGCCACCGGAAATACCAGATGACTGCAACGACCAACACCGCCCGACTCATGCCCGACATCGCAAGCCAGGCCGATGCCGACAATGCAGGTCCGCTGGACTGGGTCGGCATGGATGAAATCGCCGTGCCGATCCGGATTGCCGATGCCGATGGCGTGCTCGTTCAGTCGCCGGCGCGGGTGGCCGCCCATGTCAATCTGAACCAGGCCGAAGCGCGCGGCATCCACATGTCGCGCCTATACCTGCATGTGGATCAGCATCTGTCGCGCGAACCGCTTTCGCCGTGTTCCTTGCGCCGGCTTCTGCGCGACTTTCTCGAGTCGCATGCCGACCTGTCCGATCGGGCACGCATCAGCGTGCGTTTCGATCACATGGTCAGACGGCCGGCCCTGGCCAGCGACAACAGCGGCTGGAAGACCTACCCGGTCGTCATCAATGCCAGCATGCACGATGGTGCGTTCGCCTTCGAACTGGAAACGGAGATCCTCTACTCGAGCACCTGTCCGTGTTCGGCCGCGTTGGCACGCCAGCTGATCCAGGAACAGTTTGCGAATGACTTTGCAGACGACCGACCGATTGATCGCGCCGCCGTACTCGAATGGCTGGGCAGCGAGTCCGGCATCTGTGCGACGCCACACAGCCAGCGCAGCAGCGCCCGCGTCCGGGTGCGCCTCGGCAACGGCTTCGAATTCCCGATCATCGATCTGATCGACCTGATCGAGGGCGCCTTGCAGACGCCGGTGCAGACCGCGGTAAAGCGCGAAGACGAACAGGCTTTCGCCCTGCTCAATGGCCAGAACCTGATGTTCTGCGAGGACGCCGCTCGGCGCATGCGCAATGCGCTGGACCACGACGAACGCATCGTCGATTTCTGGGTACGCGCCTCGCATCTCGAAAGCCTGCATCCGCATGATGCAGTGGCTTACGCAACCAAGGGCATCGATGGCGGGTTTGTGGCGTAGCGGACTTCAGCACTCGCGTCCCGTTGAGCTGGGCGCTTGAAACATTCCGTGCTCTGCCAACCTTGCAGAAAAATGCCCGTTTTCCCAGCGTTGCCCCAGACTTCAGCCAGTCGAAGCATCCCGGCATTCAGTTGCGTGACACCGTTCGGCAAGATTCCGCGGCATGCCGTTCATGCTTCGGCAGGCTCGGCACGAACCGGATTCGATTCGCTTCTTCGACGTCGAATCTCAAGTGATCCCTCAAGGAACGAGCGCCCAAACCAGGATTCAGGGGCGCGCAGTCAGTATTTCTTGCCCGGTTTCTTGCCCTTGTGCGGCGGTCCGATTCGGGAGTGCTTCGGTGTCGGCTTGCTTCCGGGAAACGAGGGTCGCGGACCGCGATCGGATGCATCCTCCTCCTTGGCTCTCGGCTCACCGGCCGTTCCGCGCGTGATGCGCAGTCGCTGACCGGCTACCCAGGATTTCTTCAGGATCTGCAGGACTTCGCTGGGCATGCCTTCGGGCAGGTCGACCAGGCTGTGGTCTTCGCGGATCGTGATGCGGCCGATGTACTTGCTGTCGAGTTCGGCTTCGTTGGCGATGGCGCCGACGATATTGCCCGGCTTGACCCCATGCATGTGCCCGACTTCCACGCGGAAAGTTTCCATGCCGGTTTCGGGCGGGCGATGTTCGGAGGCCGCATGCGCGCGCGGCTCGCGAGCTTCCGGGATGCGCTTGCGGCCATCCTCTGCGGGATTGCTGAACGCTTCGGTGCGTGCGGCACGCGGGTGCGGCGGACGATCGGCGCGTGGTCGCTCGTTGCGTTCGCCGCGTTCTGGGCGTTCGCTGCGACTGCGATCACTGCGATTGGCGAAGTCCTTGCGTTCACGGCTGGCAGTCGGATCGAATTCGCGGCGTTCCGGACGCGCCTTGGGATCGAGTAGCAGCGGCTTGTCGCCCTGGGCGAGTCGGGCCAGGGCGGCGGCGATTTCGATTGCCGGAACGTCGTGCTCGACTTCGTACTGTTCGATCAGGCTGCGGAACGTGCCGAGGTCGCTGGCCGCGAGTGCGGTCGTGATGCGGTCCTTGAAGCGGGTGATGCGCAGATCATTCACGGTCTGCACCGAGGGCAGTTCCATGATCTCGATCGGCTGGCGCGTCGCGCGTTCGATCTGGCGCAGCATGTTGCGCTCGCGCGGCGTCACGAACAGGATCGCATCGCCTTCCCGGCCGGCGCGGCCAGTGCGACCGATGCGGTGCACATAGGATTCGGTATCGTAGGGAATGTCGTAGTTGAGTACGTGGCTGATGCGATCGACATCGAGTCCGCGCGCGGCAACGTCGGTGGCAACCAGGATATCGAGCTTGCCGTCCTTGAGTTGCTGGATCGCTCGTTCGCGTTGAGGCTGGGCGAGATCGCCATTGATCGCGGCGGCAGCCAGACCACGCGCCTGCAGGCGCTCGGCGAGCTCTTCGGTGGCGACCTTGGTGCGCGTGAAGATGATCATCGCGTCGAAGGGTTCGGCTTCGAGGATGCGCGTGAGTGCATCGAGCTTGTGCATGCCGCTGACCAGCCAGTAGCGCTGGCGGGTCTTGGCCGCGGTGGTAGTCTTCGACTTGATCGTGATCTCGACCGGCTCGCGCAGATGGATTTGCGCAATGCGTCGGATCTGCGACGGCATGGTGGCCGAGAAAAGTGCAACCTGACGCGTCGGCGGGGTTTTCTTGAGCACGGCCTCGACATCGTCGATGAAGCCCATGCGCAGCATTTCATCGGCCTCATCGAGGACCAGGCAACTCAGCTCGGAAAGATCGAGCGAGCCGCGATCCAGATGATCGATGATGCGGCCGGGCGTACCGACCACGACGTGCGCGCCGCGGCGAAGTCCGCTCAGCTGCGGGCCATAGGACTGGCCGCCATAGATCGGCAACACATGGAAGCCCGGGATATGCGTGGCGTAGCGCTGAAATGCCTCGGCGACCTGAATCGCGAGTTCGCGGGTAGGCGCCAGCACGAGGGCCTGCGGCTTCGATTTGCGCAGATCCAGATTGTTCAGAATCGGCAAGGCAAACGCGGCGGTCTTGCCGGTACCGGTCTGGGCCTGGCCCAGAACATCCTTGCCTGCAAGCAGATGTGGAATTGTTGCCGCCTGGATCGGCGACGGTGACTCGTATCCGAGTTCGGCGAGAATGCGCTCGAGAGGCTCGCGTAGGGCGAGATCCCTGAAGGAAATATCGGTTGGCGTGACGTCGGTCGCCGGGTCGGACATGGGATTCTCGATGCGTCGACGGCCGGAGACGGCAGGTCGGCGTTGAAGGAAGGGCGCGTATTGTAGCGGCTTGTCTGCCCCGCTGCGCGGTGCGGCGTACGTCATGTCCAGCCGGGTCGACTGCGATTCAGGACTTGTCGGCGTGATTCTTCCTGCCCGAACCGGACTTGTTGCCGCCACCGTCTTCCTTGTTGACCGTGGCCCAGGCCCTTTTCTCGGCCTCTTCCCTCGAAACGCCGCGCTCCCGATAGGTTTCCTCGATATGCTCGGCCTTGCGCTTTTGCTTGTCGGTGTAAGCGGATTTGTCTCCTCGTGACATGATGGTCTCCTGCAGACGCGTGAGGCTTGAGGATGAACCGTCCTTGCTGAGCCGTTCCCGAATATTCGGGGGCTGAATTGATAATGAAATCAGCCGTTTGCAGCCATTCATCTTGTTTCACGCAACTTCAGCCCCCACTACGGGGTCCAGCTCCCTACCGACTCGAATTCCGACATGACCGAATTGATTGCGCTGGCCGAACAGCGTCTGCTGAGTCCGGGCGGCCTCGCTGCCTCTGACCTCGATCGTGTGTTCGCGCGGCTGATGACGCCGGCGGTGGACTATGCCGACCTCTATTTCCAGCATTCGCGTAGCGAGTCATGGGTGCTCGAGGATGGCATCGTCAAGGACGGCAGCCACGCGATCGAACAGGGCGTCGGCGTGCGCGCGCTGTCTGGCGAGAAGACCGGGTTCGCCTATTCCGACGATATCGTGATGCCGGCCCTGCTCGAGGCCGCCGGTTCGGCGCGGGCGATAGCGCGCGAATCGAGCGGTGGCAATGGCAGGCCGCTGGTCTCCTCAGCGGCGCGCGCACTCTATCCGGCGCTCGATCCGATCGACTCGATGGGCAGTGAAGCCAAGGTGCGCCTGCTGCGTGAAACCGATGCCTATGCGCGCTCGCTTGATGCGCGTGTCCGCGAGGTGATCGTCAGCGTCGCCTCAACCGTGGACACGATCATGGTGGCTGCCTCCGATGGCACCCTGGCCGCCGACGTGCGCCCGCTGGTGCGCTTCAATGTCCAGGTCATTGTCGAACAGAATGGTCGTCGCGAAAGCGGTAGCAGTGGCGGCGGCGGCCGCTACGATCTGGTCGAGTTGCTCGAGAATGACCGCGCCCGGCGGTCCGCTCGCGAAGCCGTGCGCGCGGCCCTGGTCAACCTTGATGCCGTGGCTGCTCCCGCCGGCAACATGACCGTGGTGCTCGGTCCCGGTTGGCCCGGCGTGCTGCTGCACGAAGCGATCGGGCACGGATTCGAGGGCGACTTCAATCGCAAGGGTACCTCGGCGTTCTCCAACAGCATGGGTCGGCGCGTCGCCGCGCCGGGCGTGACCATCGTCGACGATGGCACCATGGCCGGACGCCGCGGTTCGCTCAGTGTCGATGACGAGGGCACGCCGACGAACTGCACGGTACTGGTCGAGGACGGCATCATGAAAGGCCTGATCCAGGACAAGTTCAACGCGCGCCTGATGGGCATGAAGGCCACCGGCAACGGGCGTCGCGAATCCTTCGCGCACTTGCCGATGCCGCGCATGACGAACACCTACATGCGTGCGGGCGAGCGCGATCCCGAGGAAATCCTGCGCTCGGTCAAGAACGGGCTGTATGCCGTCAATTTCGGCGGCGGCCAGGTCGACATCACCAATGGAAAGTTCGTGTTTTCGGCCAGCGAGGCCTATCTGATCGAGGATGGCAAGGTCACTCGCCCGGTCAAGGGCGCAACCCTGATCGGCGCAGGTCCCGAAGTGCTCAAGCACGTATCGATGATCGGCAATGACCTCAAGCTCGACGAGGGTGTCGGCGTATGCGGCAAGGACGGGCAGAGCGTGCCGGTCGGTGTCGGCCAGCCGACCTTGAAGATCGACAATCTTACCGTGGGCGGAACGGCGGCCTGATGGGCAGTACCGGCAAGCCTCGGCCTTTCGCGTCAGCCCGTCTGACCCAGCATGTCGCGCAGCGTGCGGAACAGCTCGCGTGAGGCCTTCGGGGGTTTCTGCTTCTTCGCCTCAAGGTTTGCCTGGCGGATCAGATTGCGCAGCTGCTGGCGGTCAGCATCGGGATGCTCGAGGATCACTTCCTCAAGCGCGCTGTCGCCTTCGGCGATCAGGCGGTCGCGCAGGGCCTCCAGTTGATGCAACTGGGCGGTTTCCCGGTACGACTGCTGGCGATCGATCTCGAGCACAAGGCGGATCGCATCGATCTCCTCGGGCTCGAGTCGACGCATCAGCTTGGCAAGGTACTGGGTTTCGCGCTTGCGCGCGATCGGCTGGTGGATGGCGCGCGTCCTGCGCACCTCCACGAGCAGGTCGTCGTCCAGTGGGACGCGTTCCAGCTGGGCATCGGTCAATGTGACCAGAGACTCGGCCAGTTTGAAGATCGCCGTGGCATCACGGCGTCGCTGGCTACGGCTGGGGCCGTCGAAGGCCACATCGGTTTCATCGTTGGACATCAGGATTCTGCAAGTGGATGCCGCATTCGGAGATCGAGTCGGCGCATCGGACAACAAGAGGATAAGGCGTGAATCAGGCAATCACCAACCGCGATGACAGCTTGGCCGAACTGGACAGGCTGTCCGAGCTGACCGAGGACGTCCTGCGTCGCTGTCGCGCCAAGGGCGCCAGTGAAGTGGATGTCGGCGTGGGTGTCGATGTCGGTCTCGACGTCAACGTGCGCCTCGGAGAGGTCGAATCGATCGAGCATACGCGTGATCGGGGTCTTTCGCTGACGGTCTATTTCGGCAAGCGCAAGGGTGCGGCAAGCACGGCTGACCTCAATCCTGATTCCATCGAAAAGACCATCGAACATGCATGTGACATCGCGCGCTTCACCGAGGAGGATCCCTGCAATGGCCTCGCCGATGAGGATCTGCTCGCCCATGATTTCCCGGATCTCGACTTGTGGCATCCCTGGGATATCACGGCCGAAGAGGCCTCCGAGCTGGCCCGACGCTGCGAAGCGGCAGGGCGCAGCCATGATCCACGCATCAGCAACTCGGAAGGCGCCACCGTCCAGATCGGCTCGTCACTGGCGGTCGGCGCGACATCGAATGGCTTCTTTTCGCGCGAACGCGATACGCGGCACATGATTTCTGCTGCATTGCTTGCCGAAGATGGCGCCGGCATGCAGCGCGACTACTGGTACGAATCCGTGCGCAGCGCCAGCGATTTCCCGGATGTGGAATCGATCGGTCGCAAGGCCGCCGAGCGTACGCTTGCGAGACTCGGTGCGCGCAAGATCGGTACCCGGCAGTGCCCGACGCTGTTCTCGCCTTCCGTTGCGCGCAGCCTGATCGGGCATTACCTGTCCGCGGTCAGCGGCGGCGCCCTGTACCGGCGCGCGAGTTTCCTGGTCGACCACATCGGCAAACCGGTGTTTCCGAACTTCGTCCAGATCGTCGAGCGCCCGCATATCAGGCGCGGCCAGGCCTCGGCATCATTCGACGCCGAGGGCGTGGCGACCAGGGATTCCGATATCGTCCGTGATGGACACGTCGCGCGCTATCTGCTTGGAAGCTACGCCGCACGCAAGCTTGGCCTGCGCAGTACCGGCAATGCCGGTGGCGTGCACAACGTCATCGTCAATACCGGTGAAGACGATTTCGCTGGCTTGCTCAGGCGCATGGGCACCGGCCTTGTCGTCACCGAACTGATGGGGCAGGGCGTATCCCTGCTGACCGGAGACTATTCACGCGGCGCGTCGGGCTTCTGGGTGGAAAACGGTGAAATCGCTCACCCGGTCGAGGAAATCACGATCGCATCGAACCTGCGCGACATGTTTGCGAATATCGTCGCCATCGGAAATGACGTCGATCCGCGCTCGCACATCCTGACCGGATCCATCCTGCTCGATCGGATGACCGTGGCCGGATCATGACTTTCCGGCCTTGATCCCTGGTGTCAATGGTCCCATCTTGAGGATGAGACTCGGAACTGGAGAGCAGCATGAATGTCGAAACCGAAGCGCATGTCGAGCCGCAGCCCGATCCTGGAGAAGTCGTTGCTCCCGTCGGAGATGAGCGCACCTGGGCCCTGATCGGCCACTTGTCGGCATTCAGCGCCTTCATCGTCACCGGCCTGGGTTGCGTGCTGGGCCCATTGATTGTCTGGCTGATCAAGCGCGATACACTGCCGTTCGCCGGCGATCAGGCCAAGGAAGCGCTCAACTTCAACATCACCGTCCTGCTGGCCGGACTCGCGCTCTGGATTGTCACCATCGTGACGTTGGGCATCGGGCTGTTGTTGACCGTTCCGCTGGGTCTTGCCCTGTTTGCCTATTGGCTGGTGTTCACCATCGTCGCCGCCGTGAACGCCAACAACGGAATTCGCTACCGTTATCCGTTCACGCTGCGCCTGGTCGAGTAAGCAGGCAGTTCAGGGTGGGCCGACCTGGCTGGCTCAGCTCTTGCGCTCGGCGACGAAGCGGGCCAGATCGCGCAGACAGGCCGCTGATTCGCCAAGGGGCTGGATTGCCGCGAGCGCCTGCTCGGTAAGCTCGTCCAGATGGGCAGCGGATGCCTGCAGGCCGAGTATGGCGGGGTAGGTCGGCTTGTCGCTGGCTGCATCCTTGCCCACGGTCTTGCCGATCTGGTCGGGGTCGCCTTCCACGTCAAGAATGTCGTCGCGAATCTGGAAGGCAAGCCCGACGCAGTGCGCGTAGCGATCCAGCGAATCGAGCAGAGTCCGATCGGTGCAACCGGCGGCAAGTGCGCCGAGGCGCACCGAAGCACGAATCAGGGCGCCGGTCTTGTAGACGTGCATGCGTTCGAGCTCGTTCGCATCGAGGCGTTGACCGACGGCACTCAGGTCGAAGGCCTGCCCGCCGGCCATGCCCTGTGAGCCGCAGGCCCGGGCCAGTACGTGCAGCATCTCCAGACGGGTCCGGCTGTCGATTCCCGCGGAGGTTTCCGCTGTCAGCACTTCGAATGCAAGTGCCTGCAATGCATCGCCGGCGAGTATCGCCATGGCTTCGCCAAATTCGATGTGACAGGTCGGGCGGCCACGGCGCAGTGCGTCATCGTCCATCGCCGGCAAGTCATCATGCACCAGCGAGTAGGCATGGATGACTTCCACCGCTACAGCGGCCGCGTCGAGACGTTCAAGCGGCGCGCCAAATGCGCTGCCGGTTGCATAGACGAGCAGCGGGCGCATGCGTTTGCCGCCGCCCATCACTGCGTAATGCATCGCGCGATGCAATTCGAGCGGGGGCTGCTGCAGTGGCGGCAGGGCGGTTGCCAGCGCCTGGTCGGCATGCGCCGCGAAGGCACGCAGCGCCGGCGTCAGGTCGGTCGCGGATGTGGGAGCGATGATGATGGTTTCCTGCTCAGGCACCGATGGCGCTGCGTACGGGTGCTAGGGCGTATCGGGATCGAAAGGCTCGGCGGATTCGGGCTTGCCCGGATCGATCAGCTGTTTCACGCGCAATTCGGCCTGTTCGAGTGCGCTCTGGCAGCTGCGGTAGAGGGCAACACCGCGTTCGAAGGACTTGAGTGAATCATCCAGACCCATCTCGCTTTCTTCCATGCGCGTCACCAGCTGTTCGAGCTCGTCCAGGGACTGTTCGAATTCGGCGACCTGGTTCGGATTCTTTGGGCTGGATGCGGGCATGCGGCGAAGGCTAGCCTGCCATCAGGCAGGGGTCAATGCGTGTTCCCATGCCAGGTGCGCAGCGTGCCGGGCAAGGCAGGTGCGTCCGGCATCGCTGATCCACAGATCACCCACGGCGAGCAGTTGATCTTCGGCGTCGACCACGACGGGAATTCGACCACGCTCCCAGGGTGGAATGCCGGCCTCCTGGAACAGATCGCGCAGCTCGCGCGTGTAGCCGTTGGCTGCCACTCGAAGCGACTCCCCGCCGCGGCGAAAGCGCACGTGAAATGAAAGGCTGGCGGCAGGCGTCAGGTCCTCGCCACGATTGTCGACCAGTCGCAGGGTTCCGAGCCCTGCCGGAAGTGGCAGCGGTTTTCCATCCCAGGCCACACGCCATTGCGCCTCCGGCATCTGCAATGGACGCAGTGCGTAGACAAGATCCCGGTAACGCCGGATTTCTGCGCCAGGCCAGCGAATGCAAGGCAGCTTGTGCTCGGCTGCTTCAGCCAGCTGGCGCACGAGCTCGCCGACCTGATAGCGATTGGGTTCGGGCAGGTCGATGGCTCGCAGCCATCGGCGCAAGACCGGGTCACGCAGCGCATCGGGCAGTTCCAGCCATTGCAAATAGCGCAATGTGGCCGGATCGAGGCCCTGCACTCGGGCCAGAGCCAGGTTGGACTCATGCTCGATGAAATCTGCCGCAGCGCGCACCCAATCGGCACTCTGGGTAATGCTTGCGTCCGCTTCGGGCCAGCGCTTGCGCAAGCGCGGCAGCACATCCATGCGCAGATAATTGCGATCGATCACGGTGTCGGCGTTGCTGGGGTCGCTGATCCAGTCCAGCCCGACTTGCTCGGCATAGCTGCGCAAGGTAGTGCGCGAAGTGCCGAGCAGAGGTCGCCAGGCATGGCCGACGCCGAAGCGGCGAAGCTTGCGCATGGCCGAGAGTCCTTCGGGTCCCGCACCGCGGAGCAGTTTGAGCAGGACCGTTTCGGCCTGGTCGTCGCGATGATGAGCAAAGGCAACGACTTCATCTTCGGCCAGTGTCGATTGAATGGCGGCAAACCGGGACCGTCGTGCAGCCGCCTCAAGGCCAAAGCCGCTGGAGCGCTCGACGTCGACGGACATCACCGTCAACGGTACGTCGAGGTCGGCACAGACGCTCTTGCATACGGAGCCCCACTCGCGGCTCGAAGTCTGCAAACCATGATCGACGTGAATGGCGCGCAGGCCGCGTTCGCGGGCCGCCGGCAGGCCAGCCAGCGCGTGCAGCAGAACACTCGAATCCAGGCCGCCGCTGTAGGCCACGGCGATCGGGCCAGGCGGCAACGAGGCCAGCGCGGCAACAAGCAGATCGCGCATGCGGCCTGTGTGCACGGGATGCTCCGTCAGCCGCGGCGCTGCCGCTGGTTCAGGCCGCGCCTCAATTCCATGAACACACCACCTTGCCGCAATGACCGGACTCCATCAGGTCGAATCCCTTCTGGAAATCGTCAATCGGAATCTGATGCGTGAGCACTTTCTGTAGCGGGAATCCGCTCAGTACCATCTGCGTCATCTTGTACCAGGTTTCATACATGCGGCGACCGTAAATGCCTTGCACGGTGAGTCCCTTGAAGATGATCTTGTCCCAGTCGACGCCGGCGCCGCGCGGGAGGATGCCGAGCAGGGAAATCTTGCCGCCGTGGTACATGCATTCGAGCATGTCGTTGAAGGCGCGCGGGTTGCCGCTCATCTCCATGCCGACATCAAAGCCCTCGATATGCAGATCCTTGACCACATCGAGCAGCGACTGCTTGGATACGTTCACCACGCGTGTGGCACCCATGTCCGCGGCAAGCTTGAGGCGATAGTCGTTCACATCCGTGACGACCACATTGCGCGCACCTACATGCTTGGCAATGCCGGCGGCGATGATGCCGATGGGGCCCGCGCCAGTTATCAGAACATCCTCGCCGATCAGGTCGAACTCGAGCGCGACATGCGCGGCATTGCCATAGGGATCGAAGAACGCAGCCACTTCCGACGGAATCTGATCGGGAATCGGCCACAGGTTGGAGGCAGGTACGGCGACATATTCGGCGAACGCGCCATTGCGGTTCACCCCTATGCCCACCGTGTGCGGGCAAAGGTGTTGCTTGCCGGCACGACAGTTGCGGCAGACGCCGCAGACGATATGGCCTTCGGCTGACACGCGCTGGCCGATTTCGTAGCCACGCACGCCGGCACCGATCTCGACGATGCGACCGACGAATTCATGGCCGATCACGAGGCCGGGCTTGATCGTGCGTTGCGACCAGTCATCCCACAGGTAGATATGCAGGTCGGTACCGCAGATGGCCGTTTTCTCGAGCTTGACCAGAACGTCGTTCGGGCCGATTTCGGGAATGGGAACCTGCTCCATCCAGATACCCTTTTCCGCTTCGCGCTTGACCAGCGCCTTCATTACATTGCTCATTTCATGATCCTGGCGAGACCGGTGCATTATACGGTCAAAGGGCAGGGTACCCGTGCGGTTCAGCCGGCAACGCGGCCATTCGATCGGTTGCTGCAGTTCAGCGTCGTTGTGCCGTCGTCGGGCTCAGGAAACCGGGAGCTGGTGCGACGGCACCACGACTTCATTCAGGCCCAGCAAGTCGATTGCCGAATCCTGGTCCATCGAGCGATGAAAATGGAAGCCTTGCAGGCGGTCGCAGCCGGCGGACTGGAACCAGGCCAGCTGGGCGGCGGTTTCGATGCCCTCGGCAACCACTTCCAGGCCCAGGCTGTGGGCAAGGGCGAGCATGGCCCGCACGATCGCTGCATCGCGAGGATCGATGAGCACGTCGACCACGAAGCTGTGGTCGATCTTGATGCCGTCGAACGGCAATTGGCGCAGATGCTTGAGGGAAGAGAAGCCGGTTCCGAAATCATCCAGCATCACGCGTACGCCGAGATCGCGAAGGCGATCGATGCTCAGTGCCGCACGTTCGGGGCGTTCCAGTGCGATGGACTCGATGATCTCTATCTCCAGACAGGTCGCTTCGAGGCCGGTGCGCTCGAGAACGGAGTGGACGAGATCGGGAAAGTCGCGGCGCTGGAAACTGTAGGCGGACACATTCACGGCCACGGTCAGCGGCTCGCGATCGCTGCGCTGCCAGCTGCAGGCGCTGACGCAGGCCTGGTTGAGCACCCAGACATCCAGTGCCTCGACCAGTCCAAGCGGTTCCAGCTCCCTGATGAAGGCATCGGGAAGCAGGCGCCCCATGGTGGGATGTTGCCAGCGGACCAGAGCCTCGAAGCCGCAGATTTCCAGACTCCAGCCATCGAGAATCGGCTGGAACTCGAGCACGAATTCGTTTTTCGAAAAGGCCGTGCGCAATTCCGACTGCAGAACCAGGCGGCTGCGTGCCTCGGCATCAAGATCGGGTGCGTAGAAGCGATAGCACATCGCCCCTTCCCGGTGGGCTCGCGCCCTGGCCATTTCGGCGAAAGACTGCAGCGCTTCGGGGCTGGTGGCATCCTGTGGCGAAAGGGCGATGCCGACGCTCGCTTCGAGGGCCAGTTCCCTGCCGCTCCAGATGACCGGCATGGCGAGCGAAGCGAGAATCTCCTCGGCCACACGCGAAGCGCCGGGTTCCGCACTCAATCCCGTTCCGTGAACAGCAATGTGGTCGGCACCGGGACGTGCGGCTACCAGTCCGTTCTTGCGCGCGACTTCCTCGATGCGTTCCGCACTGGCAGCCAGGGCGATATCGACGCCGTCCATGCCCGATGCAACAGCGATGTTGCCCAGATTGTCCAGTCGCACCAGCAGCAACGCAGCTCCTTGCGGGTTCTGCATCTGCTGGCCCAGATGGCTGATCATCTGGGCACGATTCGGCAAACCGGTCAGTTGATCGAACAGGCGCAGCCGCTCTGCGGCATCGGATGCGCTTTCGGCGCGATCCCGCTCGCTTTCCAGCAGCCAGATCACCAGCCCGTAACCGATAAAGATCTGCGTGACCAGGCTGGCGATGCTGGTATAGCGCAACCACGGCCAGGCGCCGACGCCGTTGGCCTGGGCGAGATAGGCGGAAAAGATGTGCAGTTGGTCAAGGCCGTAGAGACTCAGGGCCACGCCGGTCAACTGTTGGCCGAGCCGACCGCGTGGCCACTGCCTGGCGATGGCCAGCCCCATGGCAAGCGCGGCCAGTCCAATGACCAGATAGCGCAGGCCGACGCGCAGGAAGTGGCGTTGCATGGCGAATTGCGGGTCGAACGCAAAAGCCAGACCACTGAGCAGGCCGATCAGGGTGGCCAGGACCAGCGCCTGCCGAATCTGCTTCCGGGTCCAGCGCCGTGTGCGCCAGATCGCGAGGGTCCCCATGACCAGCGCAATGACCTGGGTATAGGCAGCGGCCAGCGACAGACAGGAGATGCCCAGACGCAAGGGGTGTGATGAGGGGAGAACGCCCAGCAACATCCAGGAGGTGCCGGCCGTTGCCAGATACACGAACAGGGCGAAGAAACTGATGGACCAGAGCAGCAGATGGTCGCGTCTGAAGATGCGGTAGTAGTGCGCGAAGACGATGCTCTGGGTCAGAGCGATCAGCGATCCCGCAAGGTAGATCACGAGGTCGAGTTTCGCCCACTCATCCATTTGTCAGCGTCCGCGGAAAAAGCCGTGAATCGCTATGGGAGCCCAGCCGGGGCATGTTTGTCAAAGTTTATGAATTCAACGGGCCGATTCGCTTGTGTTCGTCGACCCCGTCAGTTCTGTTCGCATGCAATCCCGCATGTCGGACAGGATCAGCCGACCTGCGCGGGAAAGCGAGATAGAATTCGGCTTCGTTCGAGCCACTGCCGGAAAAGATTCTGTATCCCATGATGTCCCCGGAGTCCGCACGATCGACTCATGCAGGATTGATCCTGGTGCCCGGAGCCGCCTGTTGAAGCACGCAGTGGACCAGCGGCCGCCTGTCATCTTCCTGATGGGCCCGACGGCGTCAGGCAAGACAGCGCTCGCGTGTGCACTGGCCGATCGCCACGCCATCGATCTGGTCAGTGTCGATTCCGCCCTGGTCTATCGCGGCATGGATATCGGAACGGCCAAACCCGACGCCGCTACCCTGGAGCGTTTTCCACATCGGCTTCTGGATATTCGAGATCCTGTCCAGCCCTATTCGGCAGCAGAGTTTCGCTCGGACGCCCTCGCCGAGATCGAAGCAATCCTCGCTGCCGGCAGAACTCCCTTGCTGGTTGGCGGAACCGGACTCTACTTCCGTGCGCTCGAACGCGGTCTGTCGCCATTGCCGCAAGCGAGCGGCCCGCTGCGCTCGGCGCTTTCGAACGAGGCCGAACGCATGGGCAAGGCGCACATGCACCAGCGTCTGGCCTTGCTGGACCCGGTCAGCGCGGCCCGATTGAACGTCAATGACACCCAGCGTATCCAGAGGGCGCTGGAAGTCATCGAACTCAGCGGCCAGCCGATGTCCGGCTTGCAGGGTGCGCCACGTCCGCGTCTGCCCTACCGGATCCTCAAGCTGGCCCTGTTCCCGGTGGATCGGGCACCCCTGCATCAGCGTATCGAGGACCGTTTCGACCAGATGCTGGCCCAGGGGCTGATCGCCGAACTGGAGCGATTGCGCGACTTGCCGGGGTGGTCGGAGGACCTGCCTGCCATGCGCGCGGTGGGCTACCGGCAGGGTTGGGCCTACCTGTCCGGTCAGGCGAGCATGCAGGACTTTCGCCTGTCGGCGATCCATGCGACCCGCCAGCTGGCCAAGCGCCAGATCACCTGGCTGCGCTCGGAACTGGATTGCAGGATGCTCGATTCCGAGGCTTCGGACGTTGCGGACTGCGCGGATGCGGCGGTTTGCAGCTTCCTCGAGCCCCGAGAGCCCTTTTAGCCCGACATATTATTCGGACGATCATTGGTTTAAGATCCCTCCCATGTACCGGGGCGTTTCGTTGCCAATCGGCGATATCGGCTGGCCGGCTTGGCTTGCCACGCGCATTTTTCCCGGTTCGGGGTGCCGCACAGGAGAATAATAATGTCCAAAGGACAATCGCTGCAGGATCCGTTCCTCAACGCGCTAAGGCGTGAACGCGTTCCGGTCTCGATCTATCTGGTCAACGGTATCAAGTTGCAGGGTACGGTCGAGTCTTTCGACCAGTTTGTCGTGCTCCTGCGCAACACGGTCAGCCAGATGGTCTACAAGCACGCCATTTCAACGGTGGTGCCGAGTCGCAATGTCCGCATCAGCGGACCCGATGACGCCATCGTGGGCGACGTCCAGGAAACAGAATAATCGAACTGTTTGATCGATCCAGAAAAGGCGAACGAGCCCTGCTCCTGCAAGCGCAGGCGCCAGGCCAGCATGACCCCGCCTTGCTCGAGGAGTTTGCCGAACTGGCAAGGTCAGCCGGTGCGACCGTGGTCGGAACGCTGAATGCGCGTCTGGAGCGCCCGAATCCGCGCTACTACGTAGGCACCGGCAAGGCGGAGGAGCTCAGGCAGCACAAGGCTGCCCTCGATGCCGACCTGATCCTGGTCAACCACGCCCTGAGCCCGGTCCAGGAACGAAACCTTGAAAAGCTGACCGAATGTCGCGTGGTCGACCGTACCGGTCTGATCCTCGATATCTTTGCCCAGCGCGCGCGCTCGCATGACGGCAAGTTGCAGGTCGAACTGGCCCAGCTCAAGCACCTGTCGACGCGCCTGGTGCGTGGCTGGACGCATCTGGAACGCCAGCGTGGCGGTGCAATCGGCCTGCGCGGACCTGGCGAGACCCAGCTCGAAATCGACCGTCGCCTGCTCAGCGTCCGCGTCAAGCAGCTGCAGAAGCGTCTGGACAAGGTGGAAGTGCAGCGCACCCAGGCGCGGCGGTCACGCGAACGCAGCGCCTTGCCGGTTGTGGCCCTGGTCGGCTACACGAATGCCGGAAAATCGACTCTCTTCAATGCGATGACCGGTGCCGCCGTATACGCGGCGGATCAGTTGTTCGCGACCCTGGATCCGACTTTGCGACGAATCGATGGTCTCGAATGCGGGCCCGTGGTGCTGGCCGATACGGTCGGATTCATCCGCGACCTGCCGCATGACCTCGTCGCCGCCTTCCGCTCCACCCTGGCAGAAGCCCGCGAAGCGGACCTGCTGCTCCACGTGATCGACGCTTCCGATCCTGAACGGGATGCCCGGGTCGCGGATGTGGAGAGCGTCCTGGCCGAAATCGGCGCTGCCGATCTGCCCCAGCTACTCGTATTCAACAAGATCGACCTGCTCGATTCCGATGTCGAGCGGGTCGAGCGCTACGAGCGTGACGGTCCGTCCAGGGTGTGGGTGTCGGCTCGTGACGGTACCGGCATTGAATCGCTGCTCCATGCGGTGGGTCACGCGCTGGCCAGCGAACGCGTTCGCCAGACCCTGCTGGTCCCGGCCGCATCCGGGCGCCTGCGCGCACGTTTGCACGAGCTGGGCATGGTGGCTTCCGAGCAGGCCATCGACGAAGGCTGGAAAATCGAGCTGGATGCGCCGCGCTCAAGGGTTGAACCCCTGTTCGGCATGCCGGATGGCCTCGGCGAGTGGTTGAAAGCGGCCCTGGTTGCCCCGACTACTGGGCCTACCTACAATCATTCGGGCAACCGATAAACTTGGAGCGCCTCCGCGGCACTATCGCTGCGGGAAACTGTTCAGAGGCAGGCGCCCTGCAACAACTCTCCGCCATCCACGCTTCCAGCAGGGAAACCGTGGTCATCCGGCGCGAGATAATCCAGACAGGAACGGCTAATGGCTTGGAATGAACCCGGTGGCGGCAAGCAGCGCGATCCGTGGAAGGACAACAGCGGTGGTGGCAAGAACGATCTTGATGACGCCGTAAACCGCATGAAGGAGACCTTTGGCCGCCTTTTCGGAAGCGGGGGCGGTGGCGGCAATGACTCGGGATCGGGTGGCGGCAATCGAGGCAACCTGCTGGTCGCGGTCCTCGGGCTGGCGATTGCATGGACGCTGTTCGATTCGTTCGAGCGGATCAAGGCCAACGAGGCCGGTGTCGTGCTGCGCTTTGGTGAGTATTCGCGGACGATGCCGCCGGGCTTCAACCTCAAGTGGCCGCGACCGATCGAGACCGTGGCCAAGGTTGATGCCACCCAGATCCGTGCCGTATCCGACACCGTGCGCATGCTGACCCGCGACGAAAATATCGTCCAGGTCGAGTTCAATGTGCAATACCAGGTCGCGGACCCGACCCTGTATCTGTATTCAACTCGCGACCCGGACGAAACCCTCAAGCAGGCCGCCGAGAGCGCAGTGCGCGAAGTGATTGGCACCAGCAAGCTCGACGCGATCATGCCGGACCAGCGCGTGGAGCTGGTCGAGGGCGACAAGCCGGTAGTCAATCCGAGTGCCGAACTGGCCAGCCAGTCGAAGAAGGTTGTTCAGCAGACTCTGGACCGCTACAACGCCGGCTTGCGAGTGACCGAGCTCAATTTCCAGAACGTGCGTCCGCCGCAAGAGGTCAAGGATGCCTTTGACGATGCGATCAGCGCGCGCGAGGACAGACAACGTGCCAGCAATATCGCCGACGCCTACGCCAAGCGGGTCGTGCCGGAGGCACGCGGCGAGGCGGCTCGAATCCTGGCTGAAGCAATGGGCTACAAGGCCGAGCGCATTGCCAAGTCGGAGGGCGACGCGCAGCGATTCAATCTCATTGCAAACGAATATCGGGCTGCTCCGGATGTGACGCGCAAGCGCCTGTACATTGAAACGGTGCAGCAGGTGGTCAGCAGCACGCCCAAGGTGGTCGATTTCACGGATGGCAAGAATCTGCTGCAGATTCCGGTTCCCGGCGCGACCGCGGCTACGCCGATGCCCGCCACGACAGCGGCGGCCGCAACCGTCTCTGAACCAGAAAAGGGAGGCAACTGACATGCGCTCGCTGTCCGCTATCGTGATTGCTGCAGTCTTCTTGCTGGCGATCAATTGTGTCTTCATTGTCAACGAAGGCCAGACGGCCATCCTCCTGCAATTCGGCCGCATAGCCGAATCCGGCCTCAAGCCCGGCTTGCACTTCAAGCTTCCGTATCCGATGCAGGAAGCGCTGCGTTTCGATGCAAGGCTGCAGACGCTGGATGCCGCTGCCGAACGCTATCTGACCTCGGAGAAGAAAGACGTCAATGTCGACTTCGTGGTCAAGTGGAAGATTTCCGATTCCTCCAAGTTCTATACGTCCGTGGCCGGGGAACAGGAGCGCGCGCAGTTGCGCCTGGCGCCCATCGTCAAGGATGGCATGCGCACTGCAATCAATTCGCGCACCTTGCAGGAAGTGGTTTCGAGCGCACGCTCCGATCTGACCGACTCACTGGTCGAGACCGCGAACATCGCCGCTACCAATCTCGGTATCGAGATCATTGATGTCCGCATCAAGCGTGTCGACCTGCCCGAGGCCAGTTCGGTGTTGCGTTCGGTGTATGAGCGCATGCGTTCGGAGCGCAAGCAGGTCGCCGATGCCCTGCGCGCCGAGGGCAACGAGGCCGCCGAGCGCATTCGTGCCGATGCCGATCGCCAGGTTCAGGTGATCAAGGCAGAAGCGTATCGCGAAGCGCAGACCGGTCGCGGCGAGGGTGACGCCCAGGCAGCAAGAATCTATGCCGACTCCTATGGAAAGGATGCCGAGTTCTACGCGTTCTACCGGAGTCTCGAGGCCTATCGCGAATCGTTTCAGGCGCCAAACGGAGTGCTCGTGCTCGATCCGAAATCGGAGTTCCTGAAGTACCTGCAGAACAGCAAGTAGGCAGGGCATGCCAGCCGAGCTGACTGCGGCGCTGTGCCTGGTGCTGGTCATCGAAGGCCTGATCCTGTTTGCCGCACCAGGCGCATGGAAGCGCATGGCCCTGCGCCTGCAGGAGATCGACGAGCGAACGTTGCGCATCGTTGGGGCCGCAATGATCGTGTGCGGATTGGTCGCATTGAGGCTGGTGCATTGAAGGCCGGGATGGGGACTCGGGATTGGGCATTCGGGACTAGGCAACAGGGATTCGCAGGAGCAGGCTTCAGCAGTCCCGAGAGGGGAGTCCCTTTGGTCGCGATGCTTTTTTCGCCACCCTGAATGAGAAATTCGCCCCATAGCGGGGGCGTTCAACGAACAAAAGAGAACATCATGGGCAATTCTGTAGTAATTCTGGGTGCGCAGTGGGGCGATGAAGGCAAGGGCAAGATCGTCGATCTGCTCACCGAGCGGGTCGGCATCGTTGCGCGTTTCCAGGGCGGCCACAACGCCGGTCATACGCTGGTCATCAACGGCAAGAAGACGGTCCTGCACCTGATTCCATCCGGCATCCTGCGCGAAGGCGTGCAGTGCCTGATCGGCAACGGCGTCGTGCTGTCGCCGGCCGCATTGCGCCAGGAAATCGCGGAGCTTGAGGCCGAGGGCGTGGAGGTTCGGTCACGCCTGAAGATCAGTCCGGCCACGCCGTTGATCATGCCCTACCACATCGCCGTGGATCAGGCTCGCGAGAAGGCCTCCGGTGCCAAGGCAATCGGCACGACCGGCCGCGGTATCGGCCCGGCCTACGAAGACAAGGTGGCCCGCCGCAGCATCCGTGTCGCCGACCTCATGTATCCGTCCGAGTTGCCGGAAAAGGTCCGTACGGCAGTGGACTATCACAATTTCATCCTGACCCAGTGGCTGAAGGCCGACGGCGTCGACTATCAGACCGTGCTCGATGAGGCGCTGGAATACAGCGAATATCTGCGCCCGATGATCGATGACGTATCAACGATCCTGCACGACGCGCGCCGGCGCGGCGACCATATTCTTTACGAAGGCGCACAGGGCGCACTGCTGGATATCGATCACGGCACCTATCCTTACGTGACCTCATCGAATACGACCGTTGGTGGCGCCCTGGCAGGTACCGGTGTCGGCGCCAGCGATATCGATTATGTGCTCGGCATCTGCAAGGCCTACGCGACACGTGTCGGTGGTGGACCGTTCCCGACGGAACTGGACGACGAGATGGGCGAGGCGCTGCGCAAGCGTGGAAACGAATTCGGGGCGAGCACCGGGCGGCCGCGCCGCTGCGGCTGGATCGATCTTGTCGCCTTGAAGCGCGCGACCCAGATCAATGCGATCAATGGCCTGGCCATCACCAAGCTCGATGTGCTCGACGGGTTGCCAACCATCAAGGTTTGCGTTGCCTATGAGTACCGCGGCAAGCGTCGCGATCTGGCGCCACTGGATGCGGACGGCTGGGACGAGTGCAAGCCGGTCTATCTTGAATTCCCCGGGTGGGAAGAGCCGACCTCAGGCGTTCGCGAGTGGAACCAGTTGCCGGCGGCCGCGCGAGCCTACCTGCGCGCCGTGGAGGAGCTCTCCGGCTGCCACCTGGCCCTGGTGGCGACCGGAGCCGATCGCGACGATACCATCGTGCTGCGCGATCCGTTCGCCTGATTGGCCGGGATTCGGGATTCGGGATTGGAGATTCGTAGCGGCTGGTGCTGCTCGAATGGGCCGCTCTCTCCCGAACTCTGGCGAAAAAAAACCGCCTTGCGGCGGTTTTTTTCGATTTGGTGCCCAGAAGAGGACTCGAACCTCCACGGGTCGCCCCGCTAGCACCTGAAGCTAGTGCGTCTACCAATTCCGCCACCTGGGCTTGTGCCTCGGTGCGCTGTCGCCACCGGGGGCGCGAAAGATACGTTGGCCGTTGCACACTGTCAATGATTGAGCGCGCACAATGTGGCCCTACCCATCTTTGCCGGGTGAGTTTTCCCCGGCATCAACGGCCTGTCAGGCAGGCCGACAACCCTACCGGGAGTAAATATCGGTGAGAAAAAAAACAAAAGGACCGAGCAAATCCGGGACAGGCAAGCCGCCTTCCCGAAAATCGGCGCCAGCGAAGGGGGGGGCGAAGAAGAGTGCCCGCCCGAAACTGCCACCCTGGATGCCGGAAACCGCTTCGGCGCCGGCCACGGGCAGCAAGCGTACAAAGACAGTGCCCTCGCCAATGCGTGGCAAAAGTCGACCGGGTCGAACCGAAGATCCGTTCGCCCGCCGCGAAGCACAACGCTACGAGAATCCGATTCCGAGCCGTGAGGCCATCCTGGCCCTGCTCAGCGAGCAGGCCGCAATGATGAAGACCGAGGCCGTGGCAGCCGCGCTTGGACTGCGCAGCGAGCAGGATGTCGACGCCCTGACCAAGCGGCTGGCCGCCATGGTGCGCGATGGCCAACTGCTGCAGAACCGTCGCGGTGGTTATGGCGTGGCCGAAAAGCTCGACCTGATTCCAGGTGTCGTACTGGCCAATGCCGAGGGTTATGGATTCCTGCGTCCGGACGAGGGCGGTGAGGACTTGTACCTCTCGCCTGCGCAAATGCGAACCGTGCTGCACGGCGATCGCGTGCTCGGCAGCGTGGTCGGCGTCGACCGGCGCGGGCGTCGCCAGGGTGCCATCGTGGAAGTGCTGGAACGCCGGGCCTCGCGCCTGGTCGGTCGCGTCATCGTGGAGGATGGCCTGGTACTGGTATCTCCTGATGATCGCAGGGTGCATCAGGACATTCTGATTCGACCCGGCAACGAGCTGGGTGCGCGTGCCGGCCAGATCGTGATTGCCGAAATCAGCGATCCGCCAACCCAGCATCGCGGACCGATGGGCCGCATCCTTGCCGTACTCGGCGAACGCCTGACCCCGTCGATCATCGTGGAGATGGCGATCGCCAGCCACAATCTTCCGCACGAGTGGCCGGACACGGTCACGCGTCAGGCCGCCGAAGTCGATCCGCAAGTTCTGGACTCCGAGATCAAGGGCCGCGTCGATCTGCGTTCGATGCCACTGGTCACGATCGATGGCGAAGATGCGCGTGACTTCGACGATGCCGTCTACGCGGAATCGAATGCGCAAGGCTCCAGGCTGGTCGTGGCCATTGCCGACGTTTCCCACTACGTGAGTGTCGGCAGCGCCCTCGACGAGGAAGCCTATCTGCGCTCGACTTCCGTGTATTTCCCGGGCTTCGTCGTGCCCATGCTTCCGGAGACGCTTTCCAACGGCATCTGCTCGCTGAATCCGAAGGTCGACCGGCTGTGCATGGTCTGCGACATGCAGGTGGATCGCAACGGTGAGGTCGTCAGTTCGAAGTTCTATGATGCGGTCATGCGTTCGCATGCGCGACTGACCTATACCAAGGTCTGGGAGGCGGTTGGCGAGAAGCTGGACGACGTGCGCGCCGAGCTTTCCGACCTGATGCCCCGCCTGGAATGCCTGCACCAGCTCTACAAGCTGCTGGCCAAGGCGCGCCAGAAGCGAGGTTCGATCGATTTCGAAAGCACCGAAGTGAAGTTCCGCCTGGCCGCTTCCGGTGAAGTGATCCAGTTGGGTTCGGAGCCGCGCAACGATGCGCACAAGCTGATCGAGGAATGCATGATCGCCGCGAATGTGCAGGCGGCACGGTTCCTGCTGAAGAAGCGAATTCCCGCGCCCTACCGCGTGCATGAGCCGCCACCGGCATCGAAGTTCGAGGATTTGCTCGAGTTCCTGCGCGAGTTCAAGCTCAAATTGCCGCCTGCCGGTGAAGTGAAGCCGTCGGACTTTGCCGCGCTGCTGAAGAAGATCCGGGATCGACCGGATGTCAGCCTGATCGAGTCGGTCATCCTGCGTTCCCAGAGCATGGCCGTATATCAGCCCGAGAACACCGGGCACTTCGGTCTTGCGCTCGATGCGTACGCGCATTTCACTTCGCCGATTCGTCGCTATCCAGACTTGCTCGTGCATCGGGCCATCCGTTATGCCATCAACGGCGGCAAGCCTGCCGAGTACGAGTACTCGCCGACCCAGATGGGCTCCATGTCCGTGCATTGCTCGCACAACGAGCGTCGCGCACAGGAAGCCGAGCGGGATGTGGACGAGCGCTACAAGTGCGCATGGATGGAGAAGCACGTCGGCAGTGAATTCGACGGTGTCGTCTCGGGCGTGACTTCATTCGGATTGTTCGTCGAGTTGACCGAGTCGAAGATCAACGGCCTGGTCCACATCACTCAGTTGCCCAACGACTATTATCACTTCGATCCGAAACGGCATCTGCTCAAGGGCGAACGTCGCGGCCTCAGTTTCCGGCTTGGCGACCAGGTACGGATCCAGGTGTTGCGCGCCAGCCTCGAGGACCGCAAGATCGATTTCCGTCTGGTGGCAGACGAAACCCGGGGGGCGAGCTCGCGATGAGCAAGCATGCGTTCGGCGTATCTCTCGTCGAAGGTCGTCACAATGACCTGGCCCAGTGGGTCGGCGAATGGGAAGGCACCATCCGGGTCTGGTTCGAGCCGGGTTCGGTCGGTGACGAAGCGCCCATCAGCGGTTCGATTCGCAGCACGCTGGGCGGACGCTGTCTGGTCCACGAGTATGAAACGCAGTTCATGGGCGAACGCGAGCAGGGCCTCGCCCTGTACACCTGGCATATTGACCGCCAGTGCCACGAATGCGCATGGATCGACAGCGCGCATACCGGTACGCAGATCATGTACTCGGAAGGTGTCCGCGATCAGGACCGTTTTTCGGTGCTTGGCAGCTACGGAGGCTACGATGGTGATCCGGCCTGGGGTTGGCGTACCGAAATCGATCTGGTCGATGCCGATCACCTGCGCATCAACGCCTTCAACATCTCACCCGAAGGCGAGGAATCCAGGGCCATCGAAATCGCCTATGTGCGAAAGTCATGATCGCCGGCTATTCCGTCACAATGCGTCTACCCTGCTGGGCAATCCACACTTCACGGCATCTGGTACTCCATGAGCACTGAACTACTGATCGGCATCCATTCCATCGAGGCAGCGTTGAATTACGATGCCGGCAACGTTGTCGAGTTCTATGTGGAAACCGGTCAGCAGAACCCGCGTGTGCGAGAGCTGGCCGAACGTGCGCGCGACCTCGGCATCAAGCCGCATGCGCGGGATCGCGCAGATCTCGATCGCATGACCGGTGGCGGCCGTCACCAGGGCGTAGCCGCGCTGTACCGTACGCCACCCCCGCGCAGCGAGAGCGAATTGCCCGCACTGGTCGAGTCGGCCGGGCAGGATGCCCTGTTTCTGGTGCTTGACGGTATTACCGATCCGCACAATCTCGGCGCCTGCCTGCGCAGCGCCGAGGCGGCTGGAGTCACTGCGGTGATCGTGCCGAAGGACAAGGCCGTCGGCATCACGCCCACGGTGCGGCGTGCATCCGCCGGTGCGGCCGATCGCGTTCCGTTCTTTGCCGCCACCAATCTCGCGCGAAGCCTCAAGCAGCTCAAGGACGCCGGTGTGTGGCTGACCGGTCTGGCTGGTGACGCTCCGCAATCCTTGTATGCGAGCGATTTCAAGGGGCCGGTCGCGATCGTTGTCGGCAGCGAAGGCGAGGGCATGCGTCGCCTTACGCGTGAAGCCTGCGATTTCCTTGCCAGCATCCCGATGCGCGGCAGCGTGGAAAGCCTCAACGTCTCGGTGGCGACTGGTGTCGTCCTGTTCGAGGTGTTGCGCCAGCGATCAGCCTGAAATCCTCATGACAGAGCGCATGCCCGGTCTGGACTTGCTGCGACTGTTCGCGGGCCTGGCCCTGATCGTCTGTCACGCCGGTTTCTGGCTTTCGCCGTTGCGGATCCCCGATACGTTCTGGCTCATGCTCGGCCACCTCGGCGTCGAATTGTTCCTGGTCAGTACCGGTTTCCTCCTCGCCCGGCGTGGATTCGCGGCCATCCATGCGGAGTCGGTCTGGCGCAACTGGTTGCGTGCGCTGTTCCGGCTATGGCCGCTTTACGCGGTGCTGCTGGTGGTCAATCTGGCCCTGATTCCTGCCGGTGATCGCCTGCCTGACTGGATCAGATACCTGGGCTTTGCCCAGAACCTTGCCTGGCCGCATCCGGAATTTTTCGGCGAAGCCTGGATCGTGGCTGCCGCAGCGATGATCATGCTGATCGTCCCCGTCATCGCCACAGCCTTGCACGGGCGGAAACTCATGCCGGGTCTGCTGGTCATTGCGGCGCTCTTGCTGGCTGCGCACGGACTGCGTGTCCTGCTTGTCTGGCAAGGTGATCCGGTGTTCGATCTGGGCGTGCGCAAGATCCTGATTTCAAGGCTGGACCTGCCGTTTTATGGACTGCTGGTTGCGTGGCTGTGGATTGGCCGTTATGCCTTGCTCATGCGCTGGCGCGGGTCGCTCGCGATCGCCGGCCTAGCCCTGCTGGGCCTGAGCGTATGGATGCATCTGACCATTCCGCTGAATGCTTCCATGTCGGCGCGCGTCTACCTGTTGCCGGTGTGCGATCTCGGCTGGGCGCTGATGCTGCCGTGGGCATGCTCGGCACGACTGCACGCCTCGATTGCCGTGATTGCGCAAGGCCTGGCGGCGAGTGCGTTCGCTGGCCTGCTCACGCACATGACCGCGTTGCGCGTGGGTGCCGCCTACGGCATGCCGCTCAGCCCGGCTTCAACGGCGGACGGCATTCTGATGTTGTCATCCTATGTGCTGCTCGCCGTCGGCCTGGCCCTGCTGGTTTGCCGACTCATCGATCGCCCGTGGCTCGCCTTGCGTGACCGCTGCCTTCCGCTTGCGGCGAAGCATCCCGGCCCAGTCGCGGAACGGTGAGAATACTGCCGCACCGGGGCTGTTGAGGTTCTCCCGGGAGTGCAGACCGGTGGCCGGGTATTCGTCGCGGCCGGGTTTGCTGTAGGTGCCAAATACGACGTCATAGATGGGAAAGAACGCCGCGAAATTCCTGTCCGTGTGCTGAGGCTCGATGGAGTGGTGCAGCCGATGCCATTGCGGGCCGGCAATCACGGGTGTCAGCGGGCCCAGCGGCAGGCGCAGGTTGAGGTGGACGAAATACCCGAACAGGATCATGCCTGTGGCTATCCAGGCGACCGTGACCGGCTTCTGGTCGAACAGCAAGCCGATCGGCAGAAGGATCAGCCAGATCCGCAGCGGTTCCTCCAGCCAGTGGTGGCGCAAGGTCGTCGTCACGTTTACTGACTCGTCCGAATGGTGCAGTTTGTGCAGCGGCCAGGCCGCCGACAGCGTGTGCTGGGCGCGGTGAAACCAGTAGTAGAAAAAATCATAGACAAGGAAGAACACCAGCGCCTGAAGGATTTGCCAGCCGACGCCATCGGGGAAGTGGATGGGAATGTGCAGGCCGTGCTTCTGCACGATCGGCTGCATCAGTGCCATCAGCGGAGCCAGCAGGAGCAGGTTGAGGATGATCACGAAGAAGATATAGCCGATATTGAATGCGATATTGCCGAATGGCTGGGCGCGTTGCGCAGGGCGCAATCTCTCGACAAGCAGGCCGACAAGCAGGATCACGATCACCAGCTTGGCGTCTCCAAGGAATCGGGCGGACAATTCACTCAACGATTGCATCTGTCAGTTGTATCCAGGGATATGGACGGATCCGGGCTGATACATGGTGGCGGGCCAGCTGTCTTGAAAGGGGCGCAGGTTCAGTCCTGCCGATGGCGCTCTTTGCCGTGCGGGAGCCACTCCCCGAAACGGACACATGGTCGAAGAACTCGGCGCCCATTGTATCGCGACGAACCGTGCAAGCCGATGATGCAGGCAAATCCGCGCCGTGTTTCCAGCCACCCGGCAATCTGTACGCGGCGCTCGACACCCTCAGCGACGTGACGTCGATTTCGCGACCCGCTTGGCAGAATGCATGGGTGCGAGGCTTGTCTGAACGAGCCGAAACGGACAGACTTGCTATTGTGTAGCACAGGGGATAGTGGAATGTTTCGAATCGTCATCATTGATGACCATGAGCTCGTGCGCACGGGATTTCGCATGATCCTGGAGCAGCAGCCGGATATCGATGTGGTCGGTGAGGCTCCGGATGGCGAGCAGGGCCTGGCACTGCTGAGACAGTTGAAACCCGACCTGGCCCTAGTCGACGTTCACATGCCTGGCGTCAGCGGGATCGAAGTCACGGAACGGGTGCGCAAGCTCAAACTGAAGACCCGCGTCGTCATCGTGACCATGGTCAGCGAGTCTCCGGTTCCACGCCGCCTGCTCGAAGCAGGGGCCAGCGGCTACATCACCAAGTCCTGCACGGCGGACGAACTGCTCAAGGCCGTGCGGCAGGTCGCCGGCGGCCGGCGCTACCTCGCTCCGGGCGTCGCCGAAGCCATGGCGCTGGATGCCATCGATGGCTCGGAGCAATCACCCTTCGAGAGTCTCTCCGCCCGCGAACTTGAAGTGGCCCTGTTGCTCGCGCGAGGCCAGCCGATGCAGTTGATCGCGGAAAAGCTCAGTCTCAGCGCCAAGACCGTTGCGACCTACAAATACCGGTTGTTCGAGAAACTCGCGATCGACAATTCGGTCACCCTCGCACACATGGCCGGGTTGCACGGATTGATGGACGCGAGCGGCACGCGCTGATCACGGGCAGCGCTGCTCTTCTACCCTGATCGCCTTGTCGCACGCGCCGCGAGCGTTCGGGGCGGATGCAAACCGGCGTGAGCATTCGCAATACCCTGCGCACCTCCAGGTGCGCAGGGTCATTACGGCAAGTATTTCAGGACTCGCTGGTGGGTTCCGGCTTGCCTGCCCGAGACGTATCCCGGTCGGGCCTGGCCGGTGCCGTCTCCGGTTTCTCTGCAAAGGTCTTCGCCACCTCAGCCGCCACCTGCGGTTGCATGGCAAGTATGGGAGAAGGTGCCGTAACGGGCAGCTCGGATCGCGTTCCGGCATTGCGTGCAGGTACCGTGAACAAGTCCTGGGCCGGCTCTGCCCGGGAAGTGCTCGAAGCCTGGGCTGGCGCCGAAGTCCGGGCCGGAGCCGAGGTCTGGGCCGGAGCCGAGGTCTGGGCCGGAGCCGAGGTCTGGGCCGGAGCCGAAGTCTGCGCCGGAGCCGACGTCTGAGCCGGAGCCGACGTCTGAGCCGGAGCCGACGTCTGAGCCGGAGCCGACGTCTGAGCCGGAGCCGACGTCTGAGCCGGAGCCGACGTCTGAGCCGGAGCCGACGTCTGAGCCGGAGCCGAGGTCTGTGCCGGAGCCGAAGTCTGAGCCGGAGTCGAAGTCTGAGCCGGAGTCGAAGTCTGAGCCGGAGTCGAAGTCTGAGCCGGAGTCGAAGTCTGAGCCGGAGTCGAAGTCTGAGCCGGAGTCGAAGTCTGAGCCGGAGCCGAGGTCTGGGCCGGAGTCGACGTCTGAGCCGGAGTCGAAGTCTGAGCCGGAGCCGACGTGTGGGACGGAGTACGGTCGGCCTGGTGATCTGCAGTCGTTCCGGTGGCGGTCGTCACGTTCGCCTGTGCCGGCTTGTCTCCTGCACGGGATTCAGCGGACTCTGCCGAGGCGGCAGCGCCTGTCCGTGCGCCAGCCGGTCTGCGACCGGAGCGAGGCCGCTTGTGATCAGCGTCTTCATCATCGAATTCATCGTGTACGACGGCCGCTGCCTCGAGTCCTGTCGCTGAGGTGCTCTCGGCATCGTTTTCTCCCTTGCGGCGACGGCGACCACCACGGCGTCCGCGGCGACGCTTGCTGCTGGACGAGGATGTCTCGGTTGTCGTCTGGGCGTTTTCGGTCGCGCCACCTTCAGTCGCGACGACGCCTGCTTGCAGTTTCTTCTCCTCAACCGCCTGTTCGCCTTCGACTGCGGCAGCGTTTTCGGCCCTGGCAGACTGCCTGCCGCGTCCACGGCCCTGCGCCTGCGCGCCGCCCTGCTGCTTGCGGTCTTCACGTTGTGGTCGTGGCGCCTGGTCCTGGCGCTGGGGCTTTTGACCCTGGGTCTTGCGTCCGTCGCGGGATTCGCCGCGGCCTCCCTCGCGGCGACCCGATTCGCTACGCGCACCGCGCCCTTGCGGCGTGCGCTGCGCGCCAGATCGGCCGTCACGCTGCTCGCGTCGACCCTGGTTCGTGGCCTTGCGTGCCTCGGTCTGCGTGGTTTCGCTTTCGGTGGAGCTCGAAAACAGACTCTTGAGCCAGGCGAAAAAACCGCCTGTTGGAGCAGCCGACGCCGATGGAGCTTGCGACGACTTATGGGTTGCCGCGAGCTCGGTTCTTTCAGGAGCGGGGCTGGCCGGTACGACACGACTGACGGCAGGCTGTTCCGGCTCTTCAGCGGCCGTGGCCATCTGCGGCAGGGCAGTGGGCTCGACCGGCGTGATGCGCTGATAGCTGGGTTTCACATCATCGCTCATGTCCGCCGAACGGATTCGCTCGATGTGCAGATGCGGTGTCTCCAGCTTGTCGTCGGCGACCACGATGACCTGTACTTCCTGGCGCGTCTCGATCTCGCTGAGCTGACGGCGCTTTTCATTGACGAGGAAGTTGGCGACATCCGGTGGCGCCTGAACCAGCACCTGTCCGGTGTTTTCCTTCATGGCATGTTCTTCGACCAGCCGCAGTGCCGACAGCGACAGCGACTCGACACCACGGATGCGGCCGTGGCCATCGCAGCGCGGGCACACGATCTGGGTGGCTTCGCCCAACGAAGGACGCAGGCGCTGGCGTGACAGCTCCAGCAGACCGAAGCGCGAGATGCGCCCGATCTGCACGCGGGCGCGATCGACGCGCATGGCGTCTTTCAGCTTTTCTTCGACTTCGCGCTGGTGGCGCGGGCTGTCCATGTCGATGAAATCGATCACAATCAGACCGCCGGCATCGCGTATGCGCAACTGGCGAGCAATCTCGACGGCTGCTTCGAGGTTGGTGTTGAACGCCGTGTCCTCGATGTCGCTGCCCTTGGTCGCCTTCGACGAGTTGATGTCGATGGCAGTCAGTGCTTCGGTCTGATCGATCACGATCGAGCCGCCCGCGGGCAGTCGCACAGTGCGCTCGAACGCATTTTCGATCTGTGTTTCGATCTGGAAACGGGAGAACAGGGGCACCGTGTCCTGGTAAAGCTTGAGCTTGCGCAGGTTGTTCGGCATGACCTGCTGCACGAACTCGCGGGCGTCGTTGTACAGCTCCTCGTGATCGATCAGGATTTCGCCGATGTCATTGCGCAGATAGTCGCGCAGGGCACGAATGATGAGCTTGGATTCCTGGTAGATCAGGAACGGTGCGGGACGCGACGTGGCCGCTTCGGCGATCGCCTTCCACAGCTGCATCAGGTAGTCGAGGTCCCACTGCAGCTCTTCTGCGTCGCGACCCATGCCGGCGGTGCGGATGATCAGGCCCATTTCATCGGGCAGCTGAAGCTCATCCATCGCATCCTTCAGGTTCTGCCTGTCCTCGCCTTCGATTCGGCGCGACACGCCACCGGCCTTGGGATTGTTCGGCATCAGGACGAGGTAGCGGCCAGCCAGACTGATGAAGGTGGTCAGGGCAGCGCCCTTGTTGCCGCGCTCTTCCTTGTCGACCTGGACCACGACAGTCTGGCCTTCCTTGATCAGTTCGCGAATGCCGGCCTTGTTGGCGTCGACTCCGGAAGCAAAATACTGCTTCGAGATTTCCTTCATCGGCAGGAAGCCATGGCGTTCGCCGCCGTACTCGACGAAACAGGCTTCCAGGGAGGGCTCGACCCGGGTAATGCGGCCGAGATAGATGTTCGATTTCTTCTGTTCCCGGGAGGGAATCTCGACATCGAGATCAAACAGGGTCTGGCCATCGACGATAGCCACACGCAACTCCTCACGCTGAGTTGCGTTGATCAACATACGCTTCATTGTCTTGTTTCCTTGCAAGCGCTCGAACCGCTGCCGCGCGTTGCGCGCTGTCCGGAGACTTCGCGCCGCGCGATCCGCTTGGACCGGAGTACCGGCCGCGGGAGCGCTTGTTTGTTAAATTGCCGACGCTTTCCGGGCGCCAGCGCTCATTTGGTGCATGCGACTCCGGAAACCCTTTGCCTCCTCGAAGGCGGCAAGCAATCTCTGATTCGAACCGTTACGATGTCCGGGCTTTCGAGACCTGCGTGCCCCTCAAACTTGAGTTCAGGCAGCAGGGCTCGGACAGGCATAACGACTGAATGCGCCTATGTAATGTCTCGAGATTCCCGGAATCGGGGCCCCGATGACGGCGCGATACGCGGGCGGAGTGTATCAGTCAGATCCGGATTTTTTCAATGAAGACACACACTTCGGTCAATATTGCAGACACCGTCTCGGCTGGCGTGCAACTCGTCAAAGTTGACGATGATCGCGATGGGCAGCGTATTGACAACTACCTTTCCGGCCGCCTGAAGGGGGTTCCGCGCAGCCTGATCTATCGGATCCTGCGTACCGGGCAGGTCCGCATCAATGGTCGCCGGGCCAAGCCGGACACGCGCCTGAATGCCGGCGACGAGGTGCGAATACCTCCCGTTCGCGTGGCCGAGCGCGGCGATCAGGGTCGGCCGGCGGATGGCCAGTTGATCAGGATTGAAGAGGCCATCATTCACGAGGATCGCGATTTCCTCATTCTCGACAAGCCCAGCGGCGTGGCCAGTCACGGCGGCAGCGGTATCAGCTTTGGTGCGATCGAGCTGCTGCGCGCAGCCCGACCCAGAGACACTCTGGAGCTTGTGCACCGGCTCGACCGGGATACCAGTGGCGTGCTCGTGTTCTCGCGCCGGCGATCGGCGCTGACGGCCCTGCAGACGGTCATCCGCGAGGGACGGGCGACCAAACACTACCTGGCCTTGCTGCAGGGCCACCTGCCCAAGCCACGAATGACCGTCAACGAACCCTTGCGCAAGTCGGTACTGCAGGGAGGTGAACGCATGGTCCGCGTCGATCCGGCTGGCAAGCCCTCGGTATCGCACCTGATCCAGTTGCAGCGATTCGCAGAGGCGACTCTTTGCGAAATCGCCATCGAGACCGGCCGTACCCATCAGATCCGGGTGCACACCTCGCACATCGGTCACGCCGTGGCGGGTGATGAGAAATACGGTGAAAAAGGCTTCAACCAGCGCATGCGCGAATTCCGCCTGAAGCGGCTGTTCCTGCACGCGGCACGATTCGAATTCGAGATCGGCGAGCGCAGCTTCGCCTTCAGCGCCCCGTTGCCTGCGGACTTGAGCCGCGTCGTTGATGCGTTGCAACCGGCTGGCGCCGACGCGGGAGCGCTTGCTCGGTAGTCGAAGCGGCCCCGATCGCTGACTCTTTTCCGTAACCAAAAGTCAGGCTGCAGGCCTGTCGGAACGGGCGGGGCGTCAGTTCATGAAAAAGCGGGCGCTGACCTCGCCGGAGTGCAGCCAGTCGGCAGGCATCGAAGTAACCAGCAGCAGCGCGCAGATCGCATGGGCCAGGATGTTAGCCAGCAACGCACGATGACGTTGCCAGTTCCAGACCCAGATCAGTCCGCCCACAAGACTCAGTTGCATGAGCATGGCGTTGGGTGTGGTCAGCAGGGCGAATATCAGTGCAGCCCCAAGAGCGGCCCACAAGGCCGAACCGAAAATGCGTTCGATCCGTTCGGCGACGATCACGCAAATGATGAATTGCAGAACGGCGGCCCAGACCAGGTAATGCAGGACCTGCGAGACGTGCGGAGCCGTGTCGGGCAGATGTCCGCCGTTGGTGCCCAGGACCACGGCACATGCCAGTCCGATCGAGAACAGTGCTACCCACCAGCCGCGCTTGAGGGTACGTGCGCCGGGTCGTGCCGGTGCACTTCCGATCAGCAGGCTCAGTGCAAAGGCAAGGGTTGCGATTCCGGCGCCGAGGACGGGCTGACTGATGTCGTTGCCGATGGCGCCGCCCGTGATCAGGGCAACCGGCACTGCGCTTACGCCAAGCAATTCGACAATGGCACGCATGCGTGGCCCTGTCGGGGGCCTCAAGCGGATCCAGACAAGCACCATCGCGTACAGGCCAAGCAGCCAGAATGGCCAGCGCTTCGCCTCGGCATCTGCAGTTCGAGGTTTCCACTGGCGCGCAAGATCCGCAACCGCGGGAAAATGTCCGTTCGCGACGATGATCGCATCGGCGATGCGCTGCTCGATCAGGTCGCGTGCGACCAGGGTCTGTTCAACACGAGCACTTGTAGATAACTGCATTATAGGCAGGGCCCGGCTGGTCGTGTCCGAGCTGGCACGATCCAGCGCACGCTCGAATGCGGGTCGGTCCTGCAAGGTCGGCAGCAAGGGCAGCTGCAGCTGATCGAGTGCCTCTGCCGACAGGGACAGGTTTGTTCTCGCCTCGGCACTGATCAACGCAAGCGTGGATGCCGGTTCCAGATGCAGCCGCAGGCGCAGCATCTCTGCGCGATCGGGGGGCGACGAGGGCGTGCCTGCGCAGGTCCATTCGAGCCTGCGCAGGTTGACCGACACCGTTGAAGTGCCGGCGAGCAGATCGATCGGGCCTGTACTGCAGGCTTCCGAATCGAGCGAGCTTCGAACGACTACGGCCAGACTTCCGGCATCGTCACTGCGGAGCTCAAGTTTCAGATTGGCGTACCGCCTCAGATCGATCGCGCCCGGTACGACCAGGCCGATCTCGATGTCCTCGCCCTGGGAGCGTACCCGGAATCCGCTTGCGTCGAAGGAATAGTCGCTTGTTCCGAAAGCCCTGCGGGCGACGATGTCCGTCTCGATACGAGCCGACCACTTGTGTGGGGTTTCCGAATGCACAAGCGCACCGAGGACGTCGCCCGCAGCGTGGTCGAGATGGCCGATCAGCTGGATTCGCGCCAGCTTCTCCAACGCGAAAACCGCGAGCACGGTGCAGACGGCGAAGGCCAGCCAGCTTGTATAGGTTCGCCACGCCGGAACGGGCGCCCAGCCGCGATCAGTGGTGCTCAAGCAGGGCTTCCACGCGGGCTGCGCAGATGAAATCGTTCAGCGACAACCCGCCCACGTCATGCGTCGAATAGTGCAGGGAGCAACTCGGGTAGCTGACCTTGAAATCCGGATGATGGTCTTCGACGTGGGCAACCCAGGCCACCGCATTGACGAACGCCATGGTTCGGTGGAAGTCGTCGAATCGAAACTCCTTTTCGATGCCGCTGCCGTCGCTGGTGGTGGTCCATCCAGGCAGGGCGGCAAGGAATTCATGCACCTTGCCGGCGTCGAGTGCGTGTTCCTTGCCTTTGCGCGGACTGCAATGCGACGTCGCCAGTTGATCCGGTTTCATGTGCAACTCCGTTGGACACTTGGGGTGCGCCAGTATAGGTGCGGCTGCGCTACTGGCAATAAAGGACTAGAATGGTGCTGTTTAGCAAGGAAGGGTGACGCCATGATTGAAGTGAATGAATCGGCTGCGGAGTATTTCCGCACGCTGATCCAGGCCCAGAACCTGCCGGGTCTCGGAATCCGCTTGCGTGCGGTCGATCCGGGTACACCCAGGGGCGACTGCCAGCTCGAATTTTGCGAAACGGCTGATCTGCTCGGCAACGAGTGGGAAATCGAGTGCGAGGGGTTCATTCTCTATGTCGTCGCCGAGAGTGCGCCCTGGCTTGATGGCGCAGTCATCGACTTCGAGCGCGATGCCACCGGAGGACAGCTGTCGATCAAGGCGCCAGGTCTGCGCGGCGCACCGCCGGCAGGCGATGCAAGTCTCGTCGAGCGCGTTCGCTACCTGATCGAGAGCGAGATCAATCCCCAGCTTGCCTCGCATGGCGGGCGCGTCAGTCTGCGCGAAGTGACCGCTGATGGCATCGTCGTGCTGCAGTTCGGCGGAGGATGCCATGGTTGCGGAATGGTCGACGTGACTCTCCGCAACGGCATCGAGAAGACCCTGTGTGAAAAGATCCCCGAAGTGACCGGTGTGCACGACGCGACCGATCACGACAAGGGCGAAAAACCCTACTACGAGCGAAAGGCCGGGTAAGCGGAAGGGCGAGTCAACTCGACGTTTCGACGAAAAAAATCCCGGCGTTTGCCGGGATTGGGTGCGGTTCGGAATATGGCGGGCCAGACCTATTCGGGTTTCATTCGCCCGTCGAGGTCATCGAGCTGACCGGGCATGGCCGAGTAGTAGGCGGCAAGGTCCTTGATATCCTGGTCAGAAAGCTTTTCGACGAAAGCCGCCATGATCGGATTGACGCGGTTGCCATCGCGGTACTCGGTCAGGGCGCGAGCCAGATAGTCGGCATACTGGCCTGCAAGCTTGGGATAGATCGGCTGCGTGGCGTTGCCATCCGCGCCATGACAGGCCTGGCATGGCTGGGCCAGCTTCTTGCCGGCTTCCAGATTGGCCGAAGCCGCGAACGACGATGCGGCCGGGATGGCCAGAGCAAGCAGGGCGATTTGCACAACCGTCTTGATATCGGGAATCAGGTTCATCAGTCGGCTCACTCTGCACTCTTGATACTGGAAAGGAAGGATGCGATGTCGCGAATGTCGGCGTCGCTCAGGCTTTCTCCCTGCGCCTGCATGGTCGGATGCTTGCGCCCACCGTTCTTGTACTCGGTGAGGGCCGCGACGAGGTAGTCGTAGTTCTGCCCACCGATGCGCGGCACGTGATAGTTCGGATAGGCGTTCTTCCAGCCCGTGACACCGTGGCATCCGGAGCAGGTGTAGGTCTTCAGACGCCCTTCGGCGATATCGCCCTGGGTGTCGTCCGCAAGAACGTGGGTGGCTGAAAACAGGGCAAGGGCGAACAGCAGCGCTCGGGTCATCTCGAAGTTTCCGGATCCGGCTGAATCATTGGGGGACGAATGCAAGCGTCGCAGTATAGCGAGTTGATGCGCGAAGGTCAGCGGTTGTGTCTGTGGCGCAGCGGCGCAGCCACGCTCAGGGACTTGCAGCGCCCGGGAAACCGGCAACCGGTTCCGATGATGTGACTATCGGCTCAGGACACCCGAGCGCTGCCGACATACTCTGGCCAGGGCCGGCGCACTGCCCCCGCATTCGTGGGTCGAACTTTCGCGGGGCCTGCTTCGGCCTGAATCCATGCTGTTCGTAAACCGATCCGGTGTTCGACGTATCCATTCATGTGCCGGCGATCTTGCTGGTCGCTGCGGGGATGACACTGCCTTGCAGTCCTATAGTGTTATGGTCTACTATAACACTACGTCAACTGAGGCTGCACCATGCGTTCAACTTTTTGCTCATTTCGTGCGCGATTCGCCCTGCGACTTGCGATCGTGGCCTTTGCCTTCGGGATTCTTGCAGCCTGCAAGGGCGGTGATGGCGCGGCCGACGAGGAAAAACAGGTCGACACCTCCGTTCCGGTCGAGGCAGTTGCCGCTTCCCGGCGATCGATCAGTGCGAGCTATTCCGGGACCGCAACGCTGGAGCCGGAAAGCGAGGCCGAAGTGGCGGCCAAGATCAGCGGCGTCCTGCTCAAGCTGCTGGTGGAGGAGGGCGATCAGGTCCAGAAAGGTCAGGTGCTGGCCAGGCTCGATGATGAAAATCCGAGACTGAATCTGGCCAAGGCGAAGGCAACCCTCAAGAAACTGGAAAACGACTATCAGCGTTCAAGCGAAATGTTCGAGCGCAAGCTGCTCAGCGTCGAGCAGAACGACAAGATTCGCTATGACCTGGAAACGCAGCGCGCCACTTACGATCTGGCCCAGCTCGAGCTGTCCTACACCAATATCGTCGCACCGATCAGCGGCGTGATTTCTCGCCGGATGGTCAAGGTCGGCAACTATATCCAGGTCAACCAGGCTCTGTTCAAGATCGAGAATTTCGAGCCGCTGCTCGCCGTATTGAGCGTGCCGGAGCGCGAGCTCAATACCCTGCGCACCGGACAGGTCGTTCGCATGCGCGTCGATTCCATTGCCGGCAAGACTTTTGAAGGCGCCATCCAGCGCATCAGCCCCGTGGTTGATCCGGCAACCGGCACCTTTCGCGTGACGTGCGAGTTCCACGACGAAACAGGCCAGCTCAAGTCCGGCATGTTCGGCCGGCTCGAGATCACTTTTGCCCAGCACGATGACGTACTGACGATTCCGAGGACGGCGCTGATCGAGGAAGACGGCGAAACAGCCGTGTTCGTCGTGGTTTCAGGAGCCGAGGCGGCTGCTGCCGAAAAGAAGGATGGTGAGTCCGCGGGGACCGCCGAGGCGTCTGCCGGGAAGTCGAACGACGACAAGAAGTCCGGCGCCGACAAGTCCGATCCGGAAACGAAGGAGGCACCGATTCCCGAATGGGTGGCCAAGCGTCGACTCATCAAGATTGGCTATGGCGACAACGAGTACGTCGAAGTCCTCGGCGGTCTTGACGAGGGCGCGCGGGTCATCACGGTCGGACGATCGGCGGTACGCGATGGCACCGCAATCCAGGTGCTGGAGGGCGTGCAGTGAATATCGTCGAATTCGCCACGCGCCGACGCGTCACGATCGGCATGACCACGCTGACCCTGGTCCTGTTCGGGCTGATCGCCCTGTCCGGGCTCAAGGTCAACCTGTTGCCCGATCTGTCCTATCCAACCCTGACCGTGCGCACCGAATACGAGGGTGCGGCACCGATCGAGATCGAGAACCTGATCAGCCAGCCCGTCGAGGAAGCGCTCGGTGTGGTCAAGAACGTGCGCAAGATCCACTCCGTCTCGCGCACCGGGCAGTCCGACGTGATCCTCGAGTTCGCCTGGGGTACGGACATGGAGCAGGCCAGCCTCGAGACCCGCGACAAGCTCGACATTCTGAGTTTGCCGCTTGAGGCGAAGAATCCTGTCCTGCTGCGGTTCAACCCGTCCACGGATCCCATCATCCGGCTTGGCCTGAGCGGCTCGGCTTCGGAAGGGGGGTTCAACGAAGCCGAACTCAAGCAGCTGCGTCGCTTCGCCGATGATGAACTCAAGAAACGCCTTGAACCCGTAGCCGGCGTGGCGGCCGTGAAGGTGGGCGGCGGTCTCGAGGACGAAATCAGTGTCGCCCTCGATCAGCAGAAGTTGGCCCAGCTGAACCTCAATGTCAGCGATATCGTCGAGCGGCTGCGCAGTGAAAACGTAAACGTCTCCGCTGGCCGGATCGAAGAGGGAAGTCAGCGCTACCTGGTGCGCACGATCAACCAGTTTTCGAATCTCGACCAGATGCGCGACATGCTGGTCAAGGTCGACAACGGGGTACCGATCCGGCTCAAGGACATCGCCGTCGTCAGCCAGGCCTACAAGGAACGTGAAGGCATTGTCCGCATTGATGCACACGAGGCCATTGAGCTTGCCATCTACAAGGAAGGCGACGGCAATACCGTGGCCGTCGCCCAGGCCGTGCACAAGGCCCTGGAGCGTCTGGAAAAGACCCTGCCACCCGGAGCCAAGCTGACCACCATCGACGACCAGTCGATCTTCATCCAGCACTCGCTGGATGAGGTGCGCAACGACGCCTTGCTCGGCGGCACGCTTGCGGTGCTGATGATCTTCTTCTTCCTCGGTCATGCCCGCAGCACCTTCATCATTTCGCTGTCGCTGCCGATTTCCCTGATCGCCACGTTCTTCTTCATGGGCCAGGCCGATCTCAGCCTCAACGTGATGTCGCTGGGCGGATTGGCCCTGGCCACCGGCATGGTTGTCGATGATTCGATCGTCGTGCTCGAAAACATTGCGCGACTGCGCGACCAGGGCATGCCGGTGCTCGATGCCACGGTCAAGGGCGCCAGCGAAGTCAGCATGGCTGTCACGGCATCGACCCTGACCACGGTCGCCGTATTCTTCCCGCTGGTTTTCGTGGAAGGTGTCGCCGGCCAGTTGTTCCGCGACCAGTCCCTGACGATCACCTTCGCCATGCTCATCTCGCTGGTCGTGGCGATGACCCTGATCCCGATGATGGCCTCCCTGCAGGGACGCAGCCCGCTGGCCTACCCCGATGAGCCCGAACGTGGCGCCAAGCCCCTGCCGCGCAACAAGGTGCTGCGCTTCTTCAAACGCGGCTTGAATGGAATCGGCGAAGGCCTTTTCCAGATTCTTCCGCGCGCCATCGTGGCCCTGGTCCGCCTGTTGGCGATCGCCTTCGATCGGACGATTGGCGCGGTCCTGCGCTGGATCGGGCGGCGTGTCGTGGGCACCTACGACCGATCGGCCCGCATCTATCACCGCATGCTGCCTGGTGCGATGAATCGCCCGTGGCTGGTTCTTGCGGCGGCAGCACTGGCCTTTGCCGGCAGCCTTGCGCTGATCCCCGGACTTGGCATGGATCTGATCCCGAGTCTTGCCCAGGGTCGTTTCGAAACGACGATCAAGTTGCCTCCCGGCACACCGCTGGCTGAAACCGATGCGCTGGTCGCACAGATCGAACGCCAGCATGCGCGAGATCCGAACATCGCCACGATCTACGGTGTGGCCGGTACCGGAACGCGGCTCGATGCGACACCGACAGAATCCGGCGAAAACATTGCCCGGCTCATGGTGACGCTCAAGCCCGGTTCCGGCGACAAGGAAGAGGCCGCGGCGATGGAATCGCTGCGCACCAGCCTGGGCGCGCGCCCCGATATCGAGGTGAAGTTCGCCCGGCCGTCCCTGTTCAGTTTTTCCACGCCGCTGGAAGTCGAGATCCGCGGCTATGACCTCGACGCGTTGACATCGGCAGGCAAGAAGCTGGGCGGCCTGCTCGAGAAATCCGATCGCTTCACCGATATCAAGTCCACGGTCGAGGATGGCTATCCGGAAGTGCAGATCCGTTTCGACCAGGATCGTGCCGCCGCGCTCGGCCTGACCACGCGTCAGGTCTCCGATGCGGTGGTTGGCAAGGTCCGCGGCGAAGTGGCAACCCGCTACAGCTTTCGCGATCGCAAGATCGATGTTCTTGCCCGCGTTCGCGAAACCGACCGCGCCAGTGTCGAGGACATTCGCAACCTGATCGTCAATCCCGGTACCGAGCGGCCGATCCGGTTGTCGGCAGTGGCCGAAATCACCGCGACCGAGGGGCCCAGCGAAATCCATCGCGTCGACCAGGAACGCGTGGCCATCATTTCGGCCGGATTGCGACACGGCGATCTTGGCAGCGCGGTCAAGGAAGTCAGGAACCTGCTCGCGACAACGCCCTTGGCGGCGGGCGTATCGGTGCACATCGGCGGCCAGGGCGAGGAAATGGATGCGTCCACGCGCTCCATGCTGTTTGCCTTCGGCCTCGCGATTTTTCTGGTCTACCTGGTGATGGCCTCGCAATTCGAATCGCTGGTCCACCCGTTCGTGATCATGTTCTCGATTCCACTGGCCCTGGTCGGTGCCGTACTGGCCCTGAAACTGACAGGCACGCCGATATCGGTCGTCGTATTCATAGGATTGATCATGCTTGCCGGCATCGTGGTCAAGAACGCGATCGTCCTGATCGACCGGGTCAACCAGTTGCGTGAAGAAGGCCACGCCAAGCGCGAAGCGATCATCCTCGCCGCCGAATCGCGCCTGCGCCCGATCGCCATGACCACCCTGGCCACCCTGCTCGGATTCCTGCCACTGGCGATTGGTCTTGGTGAGGGATCCGAAGTGCGCTCGCCGATGGCCATCACGGTGATCGGCGGCCTGGCCGTATCGACATTGCTGACCCTGATCGTGATTCCGATCGTGTATGAATTGATCGATCGCAAACCGGACTCCTATTACGTCGAGCGCGGCGAACGCAAGGCCAGGGGTATCGAAGCGGAGTCACCGCCGGATCCGGCCGATTCGGGTCTGGCCGAGGCGCACTCGTGAGCACGGCGCAGCGCCCGCGTGTGTCCGTGAGCTGCGCGCGGCATGCCTCGCGAAGCTCACGGCATTTCGTGTTGGCTTGCGCCCACTCGCGAATTTCCGCGCACTCCGCAGGAGCGGCTTCAGCCGCGATGCTGTCGGCTGGATTCCCGAAAGCCCGATCGCTGTTGCGAGGAAGAACGGCGACTGCGCGCTGCGAATGCGGAGCTTTCCCACGCCTGCGGCACGCGGATTGTCCTGTCGATGGCGCGAATGACATGTCCGGAGGCCGACCATGACCCTTGCCGAACTGAGCCTCAAACGGCCGGTGACGGCCATCATGTTCTTCGTCTCGATGACCGTGATCGGCTTGCTCGCCGCGTTTCGCCTGCCGCTCGAATACATGCCGGATATCGAGGCGCCCTTCCTTTTCATCAGCTTGCCGTATCCCGGTTCAACGCCAGCCGAAATCGAACGCACCTTGACCCGGCCGGTCGAGGAAGCGCTCTCGACGCTTACTGGCATACAGTCGATGAATTCCAGATCGCGCGCCGATGGCGCCGAACTCTTTCTCGAATTCAAGTGGGGCCAGAGTGTCGCCAGCAAGGCGGTCGAGGCGCGCGACAAGATCGATGCGATCCGGTCCGAGCTTCCGGAAGATCTGCAGCGCTTTTTCGTTTTCAAGTTCTCGACATCGGATCAGCCAGTCCTGCAGCTGCGTATCTCCAGCGATGGCGATCTTTCGAATTCGTACGAGTTGCTCGACCGAAAGCTGAAGCGACCGCTGGAACGCATACCCGGGGTGGCCAAGGTCGACATTCAGGGCGTGGCCCCGCCGGAAGTCCAGATCGAACTGTCGTCGGACCGGCTCACCGCGCACAACATCAGCCTCAACGATCTGGCTGTGCTTCTGCGCAATGCCAATTTCTCGACCTCTGCAGGACTGATCCACGACGATGGCATGCGCTATCGCGTTCAGCCGCAGGGCGAATGGCGCTCGCTTGATGAAGTCCGTGATCTGGTCATCAACGAAAGCGGTTTGAGACTCGGCGATATTGCCGACATCCAGTTGCGTCCGGCTCGGCTGGACTACCAGAGACGACTGGACCAGAGGCCGGCCGTGGCACTGGACATCAGTCGCGAGCGCAGCGCGAATCTTGTCGAAGTCGGACGTGCGGTGCTCGAGGAAGTCGCTCGTGCCTCGACCGAGCCGGAGATGAAAGGGCTGAAGCTCTACTTCCTGCAGAACCAGGCCAAGGGCGTCACCGATTCTCTTCGCGAACTGGGCAAGGCCGGCCTCGAGGGCACGCTTCTTTCCGTGCTTGTCCTGTTCTTCTTCCTGCGAGACTGGCGCGCAACCGCCATGGTCTCTCTGGCCATTCCGATCTGCTTCGTGATCACCCTGGGTTGCATGTATTTCTTCGGCATCAGCCTCAACATCCTGTCGATGATGGGCCTGCTGCTGGCCGTAGGCATGCTCGTCGACAACGCCGTGGTCGCCGTCGAGAGCATCTACCAGTATCGCGAACGCTACCCGGACAAGCCGTGGTACAGCGCGGTTGAAGGCACGCGCGTGGTTGGCGCAGCGATCACGGCCGGCACCCTGACCAGCATCATCGTGTTCCTGCCCAACGTGTTCGGGGAGCGTACGCCGATCGCCATCTACCTGACCCAGGTGGCCGTGTCGATGGCCATCGCGCACACCGCCTCCTGGCTGGTTGCGGTCAGCCTGATTCCGATGCTTGCGGCGAAGCTGCCCCCTCCCAGGTTCATCGGCAAGGAGAACATGGTCACGCGCATGCAGCATCGCTATGGTCGAATCGTCGCCTGGTCGCTTCACCATCGAGGCCTGACCATGCTGGGTGTGCTCGCGCTGCTGTTGCTCAGCTTCGTGCCGATGTCGCAGATGAAGACCGACATGTTCCCGGCCGGCGATACGCGCGAATTGCAGTTGCGCTACGACCTCAACGGCAACTATCGGCTGCCCCAGCTCGAACGGTCGATCAGCCAGGTCGAGCAATACCTGACAGACAACAAGAAGAAGTTCGAGATTCGAGCGATCTACAGCTATTTCGATGAGCGCAACAATGCGCAGACGAACATCCTTCTCACCGACGATGACGATGCCATTCGCAGCGCCACCGAAATCATGGACGAGATCCGCGAAGGACTGCCCAAGCTTGCGATCGGTTCGGTCAGCTTCGACCAGAACGGCGGCGGCGATGATGACGGCATCAAGCTGTCCCTGGTCGGCGATTCCACCGAAACCTTGCGTGAGCAGTCGGATGCCGTCATCAACGTGTTGAGCAGGGTGCCGGGATTGCACGACGTGCGACTGGTCGAGAGTTCGCAGGAGCGCGAAGTGGCCGTGCGCATCGATCGCGAGCGCGCGCGCAATTACGGCTTCAGCGCCGCCGACGTGGCCCAGTATGTCGCCATCGCGCTACGTGGCGCCCAGCTCAAGGACTTCCGTCGCGGCGATACCCAGATTCCGACCTGGCTGCGATTCCAGAACGCCGACGCACAAAGCGTCAGCAATCTGTCCGACTACAAGCTGCGCGCACCGGATGGAAGCCAGGTGCCGTTGCTGGCCATGGTCGATATCCAGACCCAGGGTGCCGCCTCGTCGATCCGTCGCGAGAACCGGCAGACCTCGCTGCAGATACAGACCAATGTCGATAGTGAAACTACTGCCGACGAGGCACGCGAGCTGATCAGGACGGCCATGGAAACGGTAAGCCTGCCGGCAGGCTACGGCTGGACCTTCGGCACATCGTTCCGGCGCGCGGATGAGACCGGCCAGCGCATGATGTTCAATATCATCATTGCCCTGGTACTCGTCTACGTTGTCATGTGTGCGATGTTCGAATCGCTGATCTATCCGGCCGCAATCATGACCACGTTCATATTCTCGGTGTTTGGCGTGTTCTGGATGTTCTGGCTGACCGGAACGATCTTCTCGTTCATGGCCATGATAGGAATACTGATATTGATGGGCGTGGTCGTGAACAACGGCATCGTCATGCTCATGCACATCAACCAGTTGCGCTACGAGGGGAAACTCCGAACGGAGGCCCTGGTTCAGGGCAGCAACGATCGCCTGCGCCCGGTGCTGATGACGATGGGAACGGCGATTCTGGCGATGGTGCCGCTGTGTATCGGCAGCGTGCAGGTCGGCGGCGATGGTCCTCCATACTTCCCGATGGCCCGCGCGATCGTCGGCGGCCTGATGTTCTCGACCATCGTCACCCTGCTGGCCTTGCCGGTTATCTATTCGCTGCTCGACGATGCGCGGCTGTGGGTGCGCAAGGTGGGTCGTGACGGGGGTTCGGGTCGGATTCTGAGGGGGCGGCCGGTGGCCTCCTGACTTCTGTTCGGTAGGCGACCTTCGGGTCGCCAAGGCCTTCAAGGCTGCGTTGCTGCTTGACACTTGCGCCGCGAAGCGGCGCAGGTTTCACGAATTGGCGGAGCAGTTCAAGGAAAGAAATCTGGGTGGCACGCCGAAGAGGAGTGAACGCTTTGTATTTGAATTCAAGCTGAAGCGCGAAGTGCTCAGTTGTGAATCCAGATCAATCAGCCGAGTCATCCTCATCCGCATAAATCGCCACGTGAATCTCGCCATCCATCCCGATCCACCCGCGAAACATCCCATCCGTATTGAACGGCGCGGCGATCGTTCCGTCCGCGCCGAGCACGATTGCGCCGCCATCGCCACCGAGTGATGGAATATCCTTGTTGATAACGAATTCGGCGGCTTCGGCGAGGGGCTGCTTGAGCATCTCTGCGCGCATGCAGATCGAGTGCGCGGCCACGGTGCGGATGTAGAACTCTCCCCAGCCGGTGGCCGAGACGGCGCACCGGGAGTCGGCGTAGGTGCCTGCGCCGATGACCGGGGAGTCCCCGATGCGGTCGTAGCGCTTGTTGGTCATGCCTCCGGTTGACGTGCCGGCGGCGAGACTGCCGCTCTTGTCGAGGGCGAGTGCGCCGACCGTGCCGAAGTGCTTGTAGGCGTCGCTCCCGGTCGAGGCCTGCGGATTCTCCGGGGCAGCGAGTGCCTTCTGCAATTGCTGCCATCGACGTTCGGTGCGGAAGTAGGACGGGTCAACCAGGGCGATGCCGGATTCCCTTGCGAATTCCTCGGCGCCGGTTCCAGCCAGCATGACGAAGGATGATTTTTCCATCACCGCACGTGCGAGCAGGATCGGGTTGCGTACCGTTTCCACGCCGGCTATGGCGCCGGCCTTGCGTGTCTTTCCGTCCATGATCGAGGCATCGAGCTTGTTCCTGCCATCATGGGCGAACACCGCTCCCTTTCCCGCATTGAAGTTGGGATCGTTTTCGAGCACGACGATGGCCGCAGTGACGGCGTCCAGTGCGGGTTGGCCAGCTTCCAGTCTGGCATAGCCCGCTTCAAGCGCCTTGCGCAGCGCCTTGCGGACGTCAGCTTCGATCTCGGCTGTCATGCTGGTCCGAATGACGCCGGCACCGCCATGGATGACAAGCGCCGGCTTGCCTTCTGCGTGCGCAGTGCCCGTCAACGCGAGGAGCATTGCGGCGGATGCGATCAGGTGAAGTCGATTGCGCATGGAGCTATTCCTTCCAGTGATTGACAGCGTGCTCCTGGTTGGCCCCGTTATTGCTCTGACCCGCGGTTGGCCAGGCCCTGCGCTGCGTCGATCAGGCGCAGCAGGTTTCCGCCGAGTACACCCTTGACCTGTTCCGGCGTGTAGCCCTCCTGCAGCAGGCGCTCGGTGATCTTCGGCAAGGCCGTGATGTCTTCCATGCCGAGCACGCCACCACCGCCGTCCCAGTCAGCGCCCAGGCCGACATGCTCGGGGCCCGCCACGTTCAGGATGTGCAACATGTGCTTCATGTAGTCCTCGAACGTGGCCTGGGGCAGCGGATTCTTTTCCTCGAACTCGCGTATTTGCCGCTTGATTTCCACGCGCTGTTCCGGGGACAGCGTGTCGCCGGCATCGAACTGTTCGATGATCTTGCCGATTGCTGCCCTGCGTTCCGGATCGTTCGGCATTTCATGCACGAATGGCGCCACCGAATTGACCTGGATCACGCCTCCCTTGGCCGCGACCTTGCGAATGCGCGCATCGTCGAGGTTGCGCGGATGCGGGGTGATGGCGAAGGACGAGGTGTGCGACAGCACGACCGGAGCGGTGGACAATTCGAGGACCTGGTCGACGGTGTCATTGCTGGCGTGCGAAAGGTCGATGAGGATGCCCATGCGGTTGGCTGCTTCGACCAGGGCACGGCCCTTCGGGCTGAGCCCCTTCCATTCGGCGCCCGTGGGATTGGTGGAGGAATCGGCAAAATCATTGTTTGACGAATGCACGATTCCGAGCATGCGCAAGCCAAGATCATGGTAGACACTGAGCAGGCTTGGATCGCTGGCCAGCGGGGATGCATTTTCCATGCTGATGTAGACGATGCGCTTGCCGGCATTCCGGATGCGTTCGGCATCGGCGGCTGTCAGAGCGATCTCGAAGTGATCGATATTGGCGGCGACCATCTCGCGGATCTCTACCAGGCGCTTGAGTCCCGCGTTGCGCGCGGCCAGATTTGCCTCGGAAGTGCGCGGGCCCTGGGCCGTGTAGATCACCCAGAAGCCGCCATCGAGCCCGCCTTCGACCATGCGCGGATAGTCAACCTGGTTGAAATCGTTGGCGACGCTGTGACGGTCGAGGATCTTCCAGCCCGGTCGGGCGAAGAGTGCAGGCGTGTCGAGGTGCGTGTCGAGCACGATCGCCTCGCGATGCAGTGCACTGGCCTGCTCGGAAACCTGCGCCGGTTCCGCGGCCATGGCCGGCACAGTCAAAAGCAGGGCAATCAGGAACAGCGGGGCGGTCTTGCTCATGGTCGATCGTCTCTCAGACAAGGGCATTCCCGATGAGAGCACATGTCTCGCCGGGCGACAACGCGGTCGACACGCAGTCTGGCGAGCCTGCTCTACTGGACGATGGTCCGATGACAGATCTTGCGCCAATTGCTACGGTGCCGGGATGAACCCAGACATTGCTCGTTTCGCACTGGCGCCTGTCATCCTTGCACTTGTTGCATGCGGTCACTCGCCCACTGTTCCGGAGAACCCGACCATGCCCGACGGCCTCGTCAGCGAAATGCGGACAAGCGTGCACCAGGGCAGCGATGACCTGCTCAGCGCAGGCCTGGGACTCGACGGCTTGCGCGGCAGTGCGCCGGCCTTCGCGGATGCCTCCAGCCCCACGGCCCTGGAGTTGCGTCGACGGGCCATCTACACAAGCTGGCGTGGTATCGCGGATCTCGGTCCGCTGGGCGGCTATGGCGAAGTTTATGGAGCGGTTCCGCTGGTGCCGGGAACCGAGTTCAGTGCTTTTGCGCAGCTGGAGGGCGCCAGTCAGCCGCACCGGGTCCTGCTTCAGTTGCCGGACAACTTCGATCGGGACAAGCGCTGCCTGGTTGTTACCGCATCATCGGGCTCGCGCGGAATCTACGGGGCCATCGCATTCGCCGGTGCCTGGGGGCTGCCGCGCGGTTGCGCCGTGGCCTATACCGACAAGGGTGCAGGCAGCGGATATTTCGACGCCGCCACTGGCACTGGCGTTCGACTCGACGGCACGCGCGCGATGCGTGGCGACGAACCGCTTGAATTTGCGCCGACACCGGATGAATCCGTATCCGAGTTGAATCAGGTCCTGGTCAAGCACGCGCATTCCGGCGACAACCCGGAAGCCGACTGGGGCCGCCACGTGATCCAGGCAGCACGATTCGCGTTGCAGGCGCTGGATCAGGCCTTGCCGGACCAGGCCCCCTTCACTGCGGAAAACACCCGCATCATCGCCGCGGGCGTCTCCAACGGCGGTGGTGCGGTATTGCGCGCGGCCGAAATCGATGCGGGCCTGTTTGATGGCGTGGTCGCCGTCGAGCCGAACATCTGGGCCGGCGACGGCGGCAGGGCCTTGTATGACTACGCCAGCGAAGCAGCACTGTTTGCTCCCTGCGCACTGCTGGACAAGCGCTTCGACAACGTTTCCTTCGCACGGATCAATGCCGCCCATCCGCCGGCCTGGGTCGCCCGGTGCCGGACATTGCAGGAAAACGGCCTGCTCTCCGGTGCGGATACGGCCACGCTCGCAGCCGAGTCGTTGCAGCGACTTGAGGCCAGTGGCTGGACCCATGCCATGCTCGTCGGCGCTGCCACGACGACGGCACTTGATCTCTGGCGTGCCGTAGCCGTGACCTATGCTGCGGCCTATGCGCAAACCGGTGCCGGTGACATGCCTTGCGGCTTCGGTATCGCGGCCATGGATGCCGGCAACCTGCCGCATCCGGCGACGGCGGTCGAGGCCGCCGCCTGGTGGTCGGATGCCTCGGGCATCGCGCCCGGTGCCGGCGTTGGCATTGTCGACACGCTGGATGTCGCGGGCGCGGATCGAAGCTGGCCGGGAAGCCGTTGCCTGGCCGAGCTGTGGAGCGCTCCGGATGCGCTTGGAAACCGCTTGCACGCCTCGGTGCAGAAGACGCGCGCCTCATTGCCCCGGAACACGCTTCCGATCTTTGTCGTGCACGGCGAGGATGATGGCCTCATCCCTGTCGCCTTCAGCTCGGCTCCCTATGCGAGCTGGCTGCAGGCAAATGGCCTCCAGCCGGTATTCTGGCGCGTGGCCAACGCCCAGCACTTTGATGCGTTCCTCGCGTTTCCGGGCTTCGGCGATTCACACGTTCCCCTGCTGCCGTACGCCTATGCGGCGATGGACCGCATGTGGGCGCACGTCTTTGCCGACGCGGCCCTGCCTGCAAGCGCGCGGATTGAAACCACGCCGCGCGGAACCGGCGTCCTGACCCGAAGCCAGTTGGGCGGATTGCCGGGAAACTAGCGCGCAACCAGGCTTCAAACAGCGCGGCCAGGTCATTGCGGTGGCCACGAGCTGGCATGAAGGTGAAGGCCATAGTCGCCGCTGTCATGCGCTCACCGCTATCATGGGGACTCGATACCGCCTTGTAGCCGGAGACCCGCCATGACCAATCCGCTCGATGTCGCCCAGTGGGCAAAAAACTGGGAGGCGCTTGCGCGCCAGGCAGGGGAGGGACTGGCCGGCAAGTCCGCCCAGTTCCCATGGCAGGGCGCAACGCAATCCGGTCCGGCCTGGGCGGAACTTCTCGGCAAGTCCGCTCCGTTTGCCGACGCAAACCGGCAAAGCGAGGCGATCGAGCACATGCTCGCCGGCGCTCAGGGTTACCTCGGCATGCTGCAAAGCCTGGCCATGGCGGCGAGCGGGCAGGGTACGGCTCCGGATTCCGGATTTTCCGACGCATTGCGCCAGGGTGTCTTTCCCGGCGCCTTTTCCGCTTCGAGCATGAACAACCCGCTGGCGGCGGCAATGCGCGGCTTTGGCGGTCAGGGTGCGCAGGGCCTGGAACAGATGATGGAGCGCTTCGCCGCGACCACCGGCCCCCTGTTCGATTCGGCCAAGGGTGTGCTCAACGCGCCGGCCTTCGGCCATCTACGCGAGAAACAGGAGACCCTGCAGAATGCCGCACGGCTGATGATCGACTATCAGGAGCAGAGTGCACGCTATGACCGTCTCATGCTCAAGGTCAGCGAAAAGAGTTTCGCCCGCTTCCAGCTCAAGCTGGCCGAGCGCGAAGAACCCGGGCGGCAGGTTGATTCTGTCCGCGGCCTCTACGATCTCTGGATCGATGCTGCCGAAGAAGCCTACGCGGAGGTTGCCCTGTCCGAGGAATTCCGGGAGGTTTATGCGGGCGTGGTCGACGCGCAGATGCGCTTGCGCAAGCACGTTCAGGGGGAGATCGAAAAGCTCTGCGCCGAATTTGGCATGCCCACACGCAGTGAGGTCGACAGCATCGGACAACGCCTTCAGGCATTGCGCCGCGAATTTCGCGAGGAGCGCGAAGCGGGCACGGACAACGAGGAGCTGGCTGCAGAACTCGATTCGCTGCGACGCGAACTTGCCGGACTGAAATCCGGGCAGGGCAAGCAGGCAGGCAAGGCCAAGTCAGGGAAATCAACCAGGGCAGCCGTGGTGGCCAAGTCGGGGAAGGCGAGAAAGCCCGCCAGGGCTGACAAGGCAAGCACGCCTGTCAGGGAAAAGAAACCGGCCAAGGCGACCAAGGCCAGCAAGCCGGCGAAGTCCGGCAAGTCCGGCAAGTCCGGCAAGTCCAAGAAACTGGCCAAGGCTGTGGTGCCGGTACAGGATCAGAAAGCGAGCGTCGCGGCTGAGTCGCCCAAGCGCAAGAGCAGTGCGGCGAAATCCAAGCGCAAGGCCGTGACCAAGGAAACCAGGGCGCGTCGCACGAAGCGACGCAAGTCGACGCCGGCCAAGGGCTCGGTCGTTGCAGCGAAGGCGCCAGACAGCAAGAGCGGCCAGCCGGCCAGCTTTGCCGCCAGCATTGCCCGATTCGCGCGCAAGTCTAAAAACTCCTCGGCCGGAACCACACGCTCGCGTGGTGTCGCCAGGGCCGCCAAACGCGGAGGTAGCAAGTAATGGGCCCGCTCAAACTCGAACCCGCAAAAGTCTACGAAGAAGTTCAGAAGTTCCAGAAGAAGCTGGCGGCCGGCATGCAAGTGCTGCCCAAGCTGGACGACGTCGACTTTGGGGTAACCGAAAAGGAAGAGATCTATCGCGAAGACAAGCTTGTCGTCTATCGTTTCCGCGGCGACAGGGAGCCCAGCGCAAAAACTCCCACTCTGATTGTCTATGCCCTGGTCAATCGCCCGTACATGGTCGATCTGCAGGAAGACAAGTCACTGGTGCGCAACCTGCTGGCCCAGGGTGAGGATGTCTACCTGATCGACTGGGGTTACCCGGATCGCGCCGATCGCTGGCTGACCCTTGACGACTACATCAATGGCTATATTCGACGCAGCGTGGACGCCGTGGCGAAAAATGCCGGCGTGAAGAAGATCAATCTGCTCGGAATCTGCCAGGGCGGCGCGTTCTCGCTGTGCTTTACCGCGATGCATCCGGGCAAGGTCAAGAACCTGATCACGATGGTGACGCCGGTCGATTTCCACACGCCCGACAACATGCTGTCGAACTGGACCCGCGACATGGATGCCGACCTCTTCGTCGATACCATCGGAAACGTTCCGGCAGATCTGATGAACTGGTGCTACCTCATGCTCAAGCCGATGCGTCTGCTGCAGCAGAAGTACGTCGGCATGGTGGATATCCTCGACAACAAGGCCGAGCTCGAGAATTTCCTGCGCATGGAGAAGTGGATCTTCGATTCACCCGATCAGGCCGGCGAGGCCTTTCGCCAGTTCATGACCGATTTCTACCAGGGCAACAAGCTGGTCAATGGTGGCCTGAAGATAGGCAAGCGCGAGGTGAATCTGAGGAACATCACCATGCCCGTGCTCAACATCTTTGCCGAGCAGGACCATCTTGTCCCACCTGATTCATCGCGGGCCCTGAAGGACGTGGTCGGAACACGCGACTACACCCAGATTGCCTTCAAGGGCGGGCATATCGGCATCTACGTGTCGGGACGTGCCCAGCGCGAGGTGCCGCCGGCCATCCATGACTGGCTGCGCGCACGCAGTTGAGTTTTCAAAATGGTTGGCCCTGGCGGCGGCCAGGGCGCTGTCGCCAGTCGCGAACCGCATCGAGCGGAGTACCGATCGCCGCGCTGGTTTCGGCATCACGGGTCAACCTGAGAATTTGTTAACCGCCGGGTCGCGATGATCCGGCCATGGGCGGAATTGCGCCCCATTTGCAGAGGAATCGGCGACCGATGAATGAGGTCCTGTTCAACATACACATGATCGGGGTGACGCCCTGGAAGCTGGTGGGTTATCTGGGCGTGCTGCTGTTTACCAGTCGCTGGTTCGTGCAGATGTATGCAACCAAGAAACTGCGCCGCGTGCACATGCCGCGTTCTTTCTGGTGGTTGTCGATAGCCGGAAGTCTGATGCTGGTCAGCTATTTCACATTTGGCAAGAACGACTCGGTGGGCATTCTTTCAAACGCCTTTCCCGCCTTTGTCTCCATCTACAACCTCGTGGTGGATCTTCGCCATCGGCGGGAGTGGGCTGAAAGCTGAACAGGTGCGCGAAACGCGTCTTCGTGCCAGAATCGCCCCGGTCAGGCAGCCGCCTGACCCAATCATTCGGGGAGAGAAAGCATGGAAAACCGCAGTAGTGCACCGGTCATGTCACTCGGCGACTGGATCATCACCTTCATTGTGCTGATGATTCCCTTGGTCAATATCATCATGGTGTTTGTCTGGGGATTCTCCAAGACGACCAATCCGAACAAGGCGAATTTTTGCAAGGCCTATCTGATTCTGATGCTCATCTCGATTGTCCTGTTCCTGCTGCTGGGCGGCATTGGCATGATGTCGGCATTCAGCGGAGCTGGCTCCGCCGGCATGTGATTTCCTGCGCGCCAGTCGCACTTGGCTGGCGCGCCTTTCCACTGCTCGATCCTGGCTGCCACGCAGCCAGAGCCTACTCCGGATCGTAGTCCAGATTCGGCGCCAGCCAACGCTCGGCAACCTGCAGGGTCCAGCCCTTGCGACGGGCATAGTCCGCGACCTGCTCGCGACTGACTCGGCCAACCACGAAGTACTGACTCTGCGGATGCGAGAAGTACCATCCCGAAACGGCTGCGGTCGGCATCATCGCGAAGTTTTCGGTGATTGAAATTCCCGCGTTTTCAGTCGCATCCAGCAATTCGAAAAGGGTGGCCTTTTCGGTATGGTCGGGGCAGGCCGGATAACCTGGCGCAGGCCGGATTCCGACATAGCTCTCGGCAATCAGGTCCTCGTTTTCGAGCGCCTCGTCGCTTGCGTAGCCCCAGACTTCGCGGCGCACGCGCTGGTGCAGGCATTCCGCGAAGGCCTCGGCCAGGCGATCAGCCAGCGCCTTCAGCAGTATCGCCGAATAGTCGTCGTTGTCCCTCTCGAATCGGGCAACGTGCTCGTCAATGCCGATGCCGGCGGTGACTGCAAAGGCACCGATCCAGTCCTCGACCCCGGTTTCCTTCGGTGCAATGAAATCGGCCAGGCAGAAGTCCGGGCGCTCGATCGGCTTGTCCACTTGCTGGCGCAGGAAATGCAGCACGGCCAGGCTCGATCCGTCCGCATTGCGCAGTTCGACGTCGTCGCCAATGGAGCGGGCTGGCCAGAATCCGATCACCCCGCGCGCCGACAGCCAATGCTCGTCGATGATGCGCCCGAGCATGGCCTGGGCATCGCGAAACAGCTCGCTGGCCTCTGCGCCGACGATGTCGTCTTCGAGGATGGCCGGGTAGCGCCCGCTCAGTTCCCAGGCATTGAAGAACGGCGACCAGTCGATGAATTCGACCAGATCCGCAAGCGGGAAGTCGTCGAATACCGTGATCCCCGGCTGATTGGGCCGCGGCGGTCGATGGTTCGACCAGTCCCCGTCGAATCGTTGCGCGCGGGCCTTGTCGATGGAAACCAGCCGCCTGGCATCGCCGCGGCCCCTGTGGCGCTCGCGGATATCGGCGTACTCCGCGCGGATCTTGTCCATGAACGCGTCGACGAGCTCCCTGGTGATCAACGATTGCGCCACGCCCACCGCGCGGGAGGCATCCTTGACCCAGACCGTGGGCGATTTGTAGTGCGGTTCGATCTTGAGCGCCGTATGCGCTCGCGATGTGGTCGCGCCACCGATCAGCAACGGTAGATGGAAATCCTGACGCTGCATCTCGCGCGCGACATGCGACATCTCTTCCAGCGACGGCGTGATCAGACCGGAAAGTCCGATCATGTCGGCGTTCTCGGCGCGCGCCGTATCGAGAATCTTCTGTGTCGGCACCATCACGCCAAGGTCCACGACTTCGAAGTTGTTGCAGCGAAGGACGACGCCAACGATGTTCTTGCCAATGTCGTGAACGTCACCCTTGACCGTTGCCATGACGATCTTGCCGGCCGATTTTCCGGTGTCGCCGGTGCGCAGTTTCTCTTCCTCGATGTAGGGCAGCAGCCAGGCCACGGCCTTCTTCATCACACGCGCCGACTTGACCACTTGCGGCAGGAACATCTTGCCGGCGCCGAACAGGTCGCCAACGATGTTCATGCCGTCCATCAGCGGACCCTCGATCACGTCAAGCGGTCGCGACGATTGCCGACGCGCTTCTTCGGCATCGACCTCGGCATAAGCATCAATTCCATGCACGAGCGCGTGTGCCAACCGCTGCGCAACGGGCAGGGTGCGCCATTCATCCTTGCCTTCCCGACTCCCGACTCCCGGCTCCGCACTCCCGCTTTTATGACTGCCGGCAATCTCGAGCAGGCGCTCGGTCGCGTCCGGGCGTCGATTGAGAACCACATCCTCGACGCGTTCGCGAAGGTCGGCATCGAGATCGTCGACGATCGCCAGCGCACCGGCATTGACGATGCCCATGTCCATGCCGGCACGGATTGCGTGATAGAGAAAGACCGCATGGATTGCCGCGCGTACGGGTTCGTTGCCGCGGAAGGAAAACGAGACATTCGAGACGCCGCCGGAAACATGGCAGTGCGGCAGGGTCTGGCGGATGATCCGGGTGGCTTCGATGAAATCGACCGCGTAATTGTTGTGCTCTTCGATGCCCGTGCCGATGGCGAAGATGTTCGGGTCGAAGATGATGTCTTCGGGGGGGAAATCGAGTTCGCCGGTCAGCAGCCGGTAGGCGCGCGTGCAGATGGCCACCTTGCGCTCGCAGGTATCGGCCTGGCCTTCCTCGTCGAAGGCCATGACCACGGCGGCGGCGCCGTAGCGCATCACGGCGCGGGCGTGTTCGAGAAACTGCTGCTCGCCTTCCTTGAGCGAAATCGAATTGACGATGCTCTTGCCTTGCAGGCATTTGAGGCCGGCTTCGATCACGCTCCATTTGGACGAATCGACCATGACCGGAATGCGCGCGATGTCCGGCTCGGAGGCGATCAGGTTCAGAAAGCGGACCATCGCCGCTTCCGAGTCGATCAGTCCCTCGTCCATGTTCACGTCGAGTATCTGCGCGCCATTCTCGACTTGCTGTCGAGCCACCTCGACCGCCTCCTCGAAGCGGCCCTCCTTGATCAGCTTGCGGAATTTCGCGCTGCCGGTGACATTGGTGCGTTCGCCGACATTGATGAAGTTGAGCTCGGGCGTGATGACCAGCGGTTCAAGACCGGCCAGCACGGTGTATCGGGAATGGCCGGTCATGCCGCTTTTTCCCGCTCGAACACGGGCAGCGCACGTGGGGGAATTCCGTGCATGGCTTCGGCAATGGCATGGATATGCGCCGGGGTCGTTCCACAGCAACCGCCGACCAGGTTGAGCAATCCGGAGCTGGCGAACTCGCGCAGGGTCGTCGCCATTTCTTCGGGCGTTTCGTCGTACTCGCCAAAGGCATTGGGCAGGCCTGCGTTCGGATGCGCGCTGACATAACTGCGGCATACCCGGGCCAGGGTTTCGACATGTTCGCGCAGGTCTTTGGCGCCCAGCGCGCAGTTCAGCCCGAATGACAGCGGTCGGCTATGCGCCAGCGAGGCATGGAACGCTTCTGCGGTCTGCCCGGACAGGGTGCGTCCTGAACGATCGGTAATCGTGCCCGAGATCATCAGCGGCAATCGGCCGCCGCGCTGCCGGAAAACTTCCCCGGCGGCGTACAGCGCGGCCTTCGCATTGAGCGTATCGAAGATGGTCTCGACCATGATCGCGTCGGCGCCGCCGTCGATCAGACCTTCAACCGCCTCGCGATAGGTACCGCGCAGTTCGTCGAAGCTGGTATTGCGGAATCCCGGGTCGTTGACATCCGGGCTGATCGAAGCCGTGCGGCTGGTCGGGCCGAGCACGCCGATGACGAAGCGGGGCTTTTGCGGTGTCTTTGCGGTAAAGGCGTCGCAACAGGCGCGCGCGATACGCGCCCCTTCGCGATTGAGTTCGTAGACGATGTGCTGCAGGTGATAGTCCGCCTGGCTGATCGCCGTGGCATTGAAGGTGTTGGTTTCGACCAGGTCGGCACCGGCCTCCAGGTAGGCGTTGTGGACGTCGGCGATGATGTCTGGCCGGGTCAGCGAGAGCAGGTCGTTGTTGCCCTTGAGGTCATGCCCGCAGGCAGTGCCGTGTACGTGCGTGGCGTCGTGGCCATCGACGAAACGGCCGCCGCGGTAGTCCGCCTCATCCAGGTGACGGGCCTGGATCATCGTACCCATTGCGCCATCGATTATCAGGATGCGTTCCTGCAAGGCCTGTTCTAGTGCCTCCACGCGATCCGGATGCAGCCAGGCCAGTGTTTCGCTCATGGTTTGCGTGCCAGCAGGGTGATCACTTCGAAATGCGGGGCCTTGACCTCGCGCGTGATGCGTTCGCAGGAAAGCACTTCGAGTCCGGCGTCTGTCGCGAATGTGCGCAGTTCGGCCGGCTTGAAGCCGAGGTTGCGGTGATCGAATGGCTCGACCGCCGTGCGGTGCGCATGTTTGCCGAGGGTTGCGGCAAGCAGGCGGCCTCCCTTTGCCAGCAAGCGGGCCGCTTCGGCAACCACCGTGGCGGGTTGTTCGCTGTAGGTGAGCGCATGCATGAGCAGGATCAGGTCGAAGCGCTTGCGCCCGAAATCCAGCGCGTGCATGTCGCCCGTGACCACATCGACGTTGGCGAACGACTTGAGTCGCTCGCGCGCGGCAGTAACGACGCGCGCGCTGGCATCCACGCAAACGATCGATCGCGCGCGCGGCGCGAGCAACTCGGCGAGAACGCCGTCGCCGGAGGCGATATCGAGCACGTCGCCCGGGTCGACCAGTTGGGTCATGGCCCGAGCCAGCGTTTCCCAGGTTCGCCCGGGCGAGTAGTGCCGCTCCATGTCGCCAGCGACCGTGTCGGCCCAACCCTCGGCGCGCGCACGTTTGGCCAGGATGCCGGGCAGGCGCCGCTCGTCGTCGCTCAGCAATGCATCATCGACGGCCTCCTTGAGCGCCTGCAGCAGGGCCTTTTCGCGTGTCTCGAGCTCGCCGTTGTAGCGGTAGTAGGACGACACGCCGGCACGTCGGTCGCGCACCAGGCCGGCTTCCTTGAGCTTGGCCAGATGGGTGGAAACGCGCGGCTGGGCCAGGCGCAGCACGGCCGAGAGCTCGGCGACGGTCAGTTCCTCGCGTTCCAGCAAGGCCAGCAGGCGCACGCGGGTCGGGTCGGAGAGCAGTCGCAGCAGGGCGGAGGTCGCAGTCAGATCCACGTATTATCCTTTCATCTTGATCAAAAGATGGAAGTGCAGACTAGCGAGTGTGGCCGATGCCGTCAACGCGGCAGAGGCCGGCTTGCAGAGCTTGTTGGAGAGTGCTTCCGGGTGTTTCGAAACTGACCTGTCGATGCGTTCCATGCAGGTCGCCCGCGGGCAATTGCTGTCCTGGCAGGCACCAGAGGTCGGTACGCGATAAAATGCCCGGCCGTTTTCCGCCCCAAGGACACTTCATGGATTTCCGCCTCAGCGACGACCAGCTCTCGATCCAGGCCATTGCCCGCGAGTTTGCGCAAAAGCGCATTGCCCCCGTGGCCGCCGAACTGGATGCCTCGGGAACCTTTCCGCTGGAGAACATCCGTGAAATGGGCCAGCTCGGCTTGATGGGCATCGAGGTGCCCGAGGAATACGGCGGTGCCGGAATGGATCCGGTGGCTTACGCCGTGGCCATGATCGAAATCGGCGCGGCGGATACCGCAACCTCGACCATCATGTCGGTTAACAACTCGCTGTATTGCAACGGCATCCTCCAGCACGGCACCGAGGAGCAGAAGCAGAAGTACGTGCGTGCGATTGCCTCGGGCGAAGCGATCGGGGCCTATGCGCTGACCGAGCCGCAATCGGGTTCGGATGCATCGGCCATGCACACGCAGGCCACCCGGAACAAGGACGGCGACTGGGTCATCAATGGAAAGAAGAGCTGGATCACCTCCGGACCGGTGGCCAAGTACATCATCCTGTTCGCGATCACCACGCCAGGCATCGGCGCCAAGGGGATTTCAGCCTTCATCATCGATACCGGACGCCCGGGCTTCCATGCCGGGAAGACCGAGCCGAAGCTCGGCATTCGCGCGTCGGCCACCTGCGAGATCGAATTTCACGACTATGTCTGCCCGGCCGAGGACATGCTGGGCCCGCAGGGCAAGGGCTTTGGCATCGCCATGGGCGTGCTCGATGCCGGCCGCATCGGCATCGCCTCCCAAGCGGTCGGCCTTTGTCGCGCCGCCTATGAAGCGAGCGTTGCCTACGTTCAGGAGCGCAAGGCCTTTGGTCAGGCGATCGGATCGTTCCAGATGATCCAGTCCAAGATCGCGGACATGAAGTGTCGACTTGATGCGGCCACCCTGCTGACCCTGCGTGCCGCCTTCGCCAAGGGCGAGGCCGACAAGAATGGTGGACGCTTCAGTACCGAGGCTGCGGTGGCCAAGCTCTACGCATCGGAAGCGGCCATGTGGATCACCCACCAGGCCGTGCAGATTCACGGCGGCATGGGTTACTCGAAGGAGATGCCGCTGGAACGCTATTTCCGCGATGCCAAGATCACCGAGATCTACGAGGGAACCAGCGAAATCCAGCGCCTCGTCATTGCCCGCAACGAAACGGGATTGCGCTGATTGGCAGCCGGTTCGCTGTCACGCTTCCTGGAAGGCAGAGCGCATCCTGTGACGAATCAGCGGGCTCTGCCGGCGCCGAGGGTCGACACGCTGGCCAGTGAAGGCGTCGCCTTTTGCTCGCTGCGCGGGTGCAACACTTCGGCAAGCACGCAGCGGTCGCGACCGCTGCTCTTGGCCAGATAGAGCGCGTTGTCGGCATTGCGCATCAATTCCTCGGCCTTCTTGCCATGTTCGCCGAAAGTCGCCACGCCGATTGACACGGTGACCTGGCCAAGCGCGAGGTTGCGGTGCCTCACATCGAGGTTCCTCACCGCCGCGCAGATCTCCTCGGCCCGCTGCCGGGCCTGATCGGCACCGGCTTCCGGCATCAGGACGGTGAACTCCTCGCCGCCGTAACGGCAGCTGATGTCTTCGCTGCGCACGACCTGGCCGAGCAGGGTGCCGAATTGGGAGAGCAGCGCATCCCCGGCATCATGTCCATGCGTGTCGTTGAACGCCTTGAAGTGGTCGATATCGAGCATCAACACGCTGAGCGGCGCACCACGACGCTCGGCACGCTGGACTTCGCGCTCCAGCGACGCTTCGAGGTAGCGCCGGTTGAACAGGCCGGTCAGCGGATCGCGCAGGGACTGCGTGCGCAAGGTTTCCTGCAGCTTGAGGTTGGACAGGGCCATCGAGATCTGCTCGCTCGCGGCACTCGCGTTGCGCCGATCGACATCGCTGATCCTGTGCGGCGTGTTCAGGGTCACGACGCCGAGCATCTCCCCGTGCGCCATCATCGGGATACACAGGTGCCCATGCTCCGGATGCGCGACAACTGCATGTTCGAGGTGCTTGCAGGTGAACGCCGGCAGTGTCCCGGCCAGCGGATACGCATGGCCGCGACGGAGCGCCCAGCAGTCATCGGGCGCAAAACGGGATTCGTCTTCGCTCGCCAGTCCGCCCCACTGGCTGACCGGTTCGACCAGGTTCTGCGAGGCATTGATCAGGTTGATCGATCCCGAGGTCTGGGGCAGCAGCAGCGGTAGCGAAATGCTGAGGCCGCGGGCAGCCTCGTCCACGCTTCGGCACCCCTGCAGCATTTCGCCGAGCTCGGAAAGCTGTCGGAGCGTCTGGCTCAGGTGTTGCGCGTCCAGCAGACTCTTGCGCAGGTCGGCGTTGGCTGAACTCGCCTCGTCCATGCTGGCCAGGCGCTGGCGCTGTTCGCGGCGAACCAGGAGCATGGCAAGTCCAAGAATGAGGACGCAGAAAAGGATGGCGCCGATTGTCAGCGTGCGCGCAAGACCCGCCTGGCCGGCTGTATTCGCCTGGCGTTGCAACAGCAACTCCTGCTCCAGCTGCAACATGCGCTGGCCAAGGCCATCGATCTCCTGATCGTCGCTGCGCGATCGCAGCATCTGCGGTGTGGCGCGGGCGGCGCTTAGCCCGCCTTCCTCGTAGGTTTCAAGCACGACTCGCATCGCTTCGACACGGGCCTCCATCAGCTGCGCCATTCGCGAAATGTTCTCGTTCTGCTCGGCGTCGTCGGCGACCAGCTTCTGCAGATGGCGGATGTGCTCGGCAACCCTCGGTGCGCTGACCGCGTAGTCGGCCAGACGCTCCACGCTGCCGGAGATCAGGTAGGCGCGCTGGCTGGCCTCGGCAGTGTGCAGGCTGGCCAGGGTCTGGGTGATTTCCTGACGCACGTCCATCGAGTGGACGACCCAGTGGTTTGCAGCAACGAAGTCACCCACCACGCGATACACCTGGACCGCGACAGCGCAGAGGATGAGGGCCATCAGCAGAAATAGCGCGTTGACGCGCAAGCCAAGGCCGTGTCTCAGGGTTGCAGGGACAGAAACGTCAAGGCTTGCCGTGTTCGAATCTGACATCAGGATAATTCCAGGGGTCGCGCAACAAAGGCACAGCAACAGGCGTGCCAAGATCGCAAGATGTTCGACCCGGGTCGGCAATCGGAGAAGCGTGGTGGGCTGCGGTTCAGTTTGGCTGGATCAGGTGGCGACGCCCGTGCCCCTTTTGGCGTCGATCGAGGTCGGTCTGGCACACATTCGTCAGGCCGTCGCGCAGTCTTTCGGGTGGATTCCCACTGGGGTGGAGCGTATCCTCCGCGCCCACTGCACCTATCCAGACAACCTGCAATGAACGCACCCCGTGCCGCCAGCGATTCCCAGCGTCTTGAGCCGATTCTCAGCCAGATTTCGACCGAGGCGGGAGCCGCCCGCCAGCGCGAGGCCCAGGCCTTCGCAGCGCACTTTTTTCGCCATGTTCCGGCCGACGACATCAAGGGTCGGGATGCCGGCATGTGGGCACGCGTGGCTCAGTTCATGCTGGAGTACCTACGCCAGCGCTCGCCGAAAACGGCCAAGATTCGCGTCTTCAATCCGCATGCCGACGCCGAGGGGTTCGACAGCAGCCATACCATGATCGCGATCTGTACGGATGACATGCCGTTCCTGGTCGACTCCGTCTCGATGGCCATCAATCAGGCCGGCCTGGCGACCCATGCGGTCATCCATCCGATCTTCAACGTCGAGCGCGATCCGGGTGGGCATGTGCTGGCCTTTGGGGACGACCACAGCGCCTCGGGCTCGGCCGAGTCGATCATGCTTTTCGAGATCGATCGGGTTGGCAACGCGGAGGAAATCGAGGAGCTGCGCAAGGCGATTACCGCAGCCGTGGAAGATGTGCGCGCATCGGTGACGGACTGGCCATTGATGAAGGCCAAGATGCTCGAGATCGCCGAGAAGATGCCGACCCTCAACCTGCCGTTCGACAAGGACTCCCTCGCGGAAGCCCAGGAGTTCCTGAAGTGGATCGCAGATGACCATTTCACCTTTGTCGGCTATCGCGAGTACCGCGTGGTCGAAGAGGATGGCGAGGAAGTTCTCAAACCGATCGAGAACACCGGCCTGGGCATCATGCGTGGGTCCGAAAAGGGCTTTGCCGCGCGTTCGCTGAAATCTCTGGCGGCCAGGGATCTGGAGAAGTCAGGCGCAGTCGGCGCCCTGATCCTGACCAAGACGAACTCGAGATCCCGCGTGCATCGACCGGGACACATGGATTACCTGTCCGTGCTGGGTTTTGACGGCGAGGGCAAGCCCGTTCTGGAGCAGCGCTTCCTCGGCCTGCTGACTTCCTCGGCCTACATGACCCCGCCCAAGCAGGTTCCGCTGCTGCGCGCCAACTACGAAACCATCCTCAAGCGATCCGGACTCAAGCGCGATTCGCATTCGGGCAAGGCGCTGCGGCATATCCTCGACACGCTGCCGCGCGATGAGGTTTTCCAGTGCACGGTGGACGAGCTCTATGAAATCGCCATGGCCGTGCTCGACCTGCGCGAGCGTGCGCGCACCCGTCTTTTCGTGCGTCGCGATCGCTACGGACGCTTTTTCTCCGTGCTCGCCTATGTTCCCCGCGACCGCTTCAACACCGACGTGCGCGAGCGCATCGAGTCGATGCTGAAGAATTATTTCCATGCCGAGCGGATCGACTCGACCGTATTGCTGGACGAGTCGCCGCTGGCCCGCGTGCACATGATCGTGAGACCCGATCCGGGCGAGCGGCCGGCATGGAACGTGGCCGAGCTCGAAGCGGCGATTGCCGAGATCGTGCGCAACTGGCAGGACGATCTACGCGAGATCCTCATCGAACGTCATGGCGAGGAACGCGGCAGCAAGCTGGCGAGCCGCTACGGCAAGGCATTGCCGGCGGGCTATATCGAGAAGGTCACGCCGCACAATGCGGCAGCGGATGTCGAGCTGGCCGCGGCCCTGGCCGATGCCGACGACATCCAGCTCAACCTGTACCCCTCGCAGAAGCAGGAGGGTGTACTGCATTTCAAGGTGTTCCGCCTCGGTGCGGATATCACCCTGTCCGAAGTCATTCCGCTGCTCGAGAATCTCGGCCTCAGCGTGCTCACGGAAAACCTCTACGAGATCAAGGGTGGCGGCAACTCGATCACCATCCAGGACATCCTCGTACGCCCGGGCAAGCTGGCCTTTGATCTGGAGAATCTGCGCGAATCGTTCCAGGAGGCATTCGAAAGGATCTGGCGCGGCAACGCGGAAAACGACGGCTTCAACAAGTTGATTCTCGGCGCGCAACTGAATTGGCGTCAGGTCAGCGTCCTGCGCGGTTACTGCAAGTACCTGTTGCAGACCGGCGTACCCTTTTCGCAGAGCTACATGGAACAGACCCTGGCCAGCTATCCGGACATGGCCGGTCTGCTGGTCGAGCTGTTCGAGGCGAAATTCGATCCGGCACGCCTGGAGGGCGGCGTTGAAGCCATCGAGGAAGCCCGCAGCCGCCTGCGCACGGAAATGGAAACGCTGGTGCCCGAGCAGGCCAGGGCCGACAACCCGGGCCTGATCGACGAGCTGGTCTCGAGTCGCAACCTGGATCGTGACACCCAGGTCCGGGTCATCGCCTGGAGCATCCATACCTTGCTCGGTCGCGTCGCCAGCCTCGACGAGGACCGCATCCTGCGCGGCTTCAGCGCGGTAATCCGGGCCACCTTGCGAACCAACTTCTACCAGCGCGTGGATGGCAAGCCGCACGAATACACGAGTTTCAAGTTCGATCCTTCACAGCTGACCGAACTGCCGAAGCCGCGTCCGTACCGCGAAATCTTCGTCTATTCGCCGCGCGTTGAAGGTGTCCACCTGCGCTTCGGACCGGTCGCCCGCGGTGGCTTGCGCTGGTCGGACCGGCGCGAGGATTTCCGCACCGAAGTGCTGGGTCTGGTCAAGGCGCAGATGGTCAAGAACACGGTGATCGTGCCGGTCGGATCGAAGGGCGGCTTCTTCGTCAAGCGGCCGCCCGCTAGTGGCGAACGCGACGCGATCCTGGCCGAAGGCGTGGCCTGCTACCGCATGTTCATCAACGGCCTGCTCGACATCACCGACAACCTGGTCGACGGCGAGCTGGTTCATCCGCATGATGTTGTTCGCCACGACGATCCCGATCCCTACCTCGTGGTGGCTGCCGACAAGGGTACGGCGACGTTTTCCGATATCGCCAACGCGGTCAGCGCCAAGCACGATTTCTGGCTTGGCGACGCCTTTGCCTCCGGCGGCTCGGTCGGTTACGACCACAAGGGCATGGGCATCACTGCCAAGGGCGCCTGGGAGTCGGTCAAGCGGCATTTCCGCGCGCTCGGTCGCGACAGCCAGGCCGAGGATTTCACTTGTGTCGGTGTCGGCGACATGTCCGGAGACGTATTCGGCAACGGCATGCTGTTGTCGAAGCATATTCGACTGGTCGCGGCATTCGACCATCGCCACATCTTCATCGACCCGAATCCCGACGCGGCCAGCAGCTATGTCGAGCGTGAACGCATGTTCAAGATTCCGCGCTCGTCCTGGGCCGACTACGACATCAGCCTGATCTCGGCCGGCGGCGGCATCTATCCGCGCTCGGCCAAGGTCATCAAGTTGTCCGCGGAAGCAGCTGCTGCGCTCGGAATCGAGGGTGCCGAGCAGGAAATGTCGCCGAACGAGTTGCTGGTCGGCATCCTCAAGGCACCGGTCGACCTGCTCTGGAACGGCGGAATCGGCACCTATGTGAAATCGACCGGCGAAAGCCATGCCGATGCCGGCGATCGCGCCAACAACGCGATTCGCATCAATGGCGAGGACCTGCGCTGCAAGGTGATCGGTGAAGGCGGCAATCTGGGCATGACCCAGCGCGGTCGCATCGAGGCGGCGCTCAATGGCGTGCTCCTGAATACCGACTTCATCGACAACTCGGCCGGGGTCGATACTTCCGATCACGAGGTCAATATCAAGATTCTGCTCAACGACGCGGTCCAGCGCGGCGAGATGACGCTTGAGCAACGCAATGAATTGCTGCGCGAGATGACCGATGAGGTCGAGCGCCTGGTGCTGTTCGACAACTACCGCCAGAACGATGCGATCAGCATCATGGAGCGCATGTCGGTTGCCCGGCTCGGCTCCAAGCAGCATTTGATCCGTACCCTGGAATCGCAGGGCCTGCTCGATCGCCAGATCGAATTCCTGCCCAGCGACAACGAGTTCGCCGAGCGCAAGGCACGCGGCGTCGGCCTGACCCGGCCCGAGCTGGCCATTCTTCTGTCCTACGCGAAAATCGTGATCTTCCAGCAGTTGCTGGATTCCGACGTGCCGGAAGATCCCTATTTGTCCAGGGAACTGCGTCGCTACTTCCCGGAACCCCTGCGCGAGCGATTCGCCGAACACATGGAACGGCATCGCCTGAAGCGCGAGATCATCGCCACGGCCGTCACGAACTCGATGGTCAATCGAATGGGTGCCACCTTCATGCTGCGCATGCAGGAAGACACCGGGCAATCGCCGGCCGCCGTTGCCAAGGCCTTCAACATCGCCCGCGAAGTGCTTGAAGCTCGCGGTCTGTGGGCTTCCATCGAGGAACTGGACGGCAAGGTCAACGGCAATGCGCAGATCGATGCCAATCTGGCGATCTGGAAACTGCTGCGCAAGATGACGCGCTGGCTGTTGAACCATCCCGGCGAAGTGCAGGATATCGCCGCAGCGGTCGATCGCTACTGGCCGGCCATGAACGAACTCAAGGCACGAATCGACGGCGTGGTGGGCGCGGCCGACCGGGCCATGTTCGAAGCCAGCCGCGAACGCTGGGTCGAGCAGGGCTTCCCGGCCGATCTGGCCAACCAGCTGGCCCATTTGCCCGCGTTGAGCTCGGCCATGGATATCGCCCTGGTTGCCCAGCAAAGTCGGCACAGCGTGGCGGAAGTGGCGACGGTCTACTTTGCCGTTGGCGAGGCGCTCAACCTGAAATGGCTGATGGACAAGGTCGAGGATCTGCCTGTCGAGACCCGTTGGCATGCGCATGCGCGCGGTTCGCTGCGCGACGAACTCAACGCCCAGCAGCGCTCGCTGGTTTCGCAGATGCTGGCGAACGACGATGCCGGCGAGGGGGCTCATCGGGTTGCGGCCTGGATCAATCGCGACGATCCGGTCCTGAAGATGACCCTGGCCACCCTGGCCGACATGCGCAGCCAGGTCGTCATCGACTACCCGATCGTGTCGGTGGCGGTGCGTCGACTGGCGCAGTTGGTGTAGGAAGGCCAGGGCGCGATTGAATGCTTCCGTAGGCCCTCTCAGCGGTGATGCCTTTCGCCATGGCGCGGCAAAGACATCGCGGCTGACGCCCCTCCTACAAAATCGTGGGGCATGCGGGATCGTATGAGGCCCGTCAGGGGCGATGCTGTTCGACACGATGTGACCAAAGGCATCGCGGCTGAAGCCTGCTCCTACGAGAAATCGGAGGACATTGTCAGCGACCGTGGTCTGCTAGAGTCGACCCTGCCGCGCCGAGTGGCGCGAACGACATGGGAGAGTGACCGTGACGCAGCGCATTGCCCTGGTGGCCAGTCATGGAGACGAGGCGCAGTCGCAACTGGCCCTGCTCAAGCAGCGCTACGGCGATACCGCGCCCGAGGACGCCGATGTCATCGTGGCTCTCGGTGGCGACGGCTTCATGCTGCGCACGCTGCATCGCAATCTTGCCCTGGGCAAGCCGGTGTATGGCATGAAGCTCGGCACGATCGGCTTCCTGCTCAATCCGTTTCACCCCGATGATCTGCATGAGCGCCTTGCCCGGGCCCAGCCCACGATCATGCATCCGCTCAGCATGAGCGCGCATTCGGAATCCGGCACCACGGTCGAGGCACTCGCCTTCAACGAGGTCTCGTTGCTGCGCCAGACCAAGCAGGCCGCCCACATCCGGGTCACGCTGAATGGTGTGGTCCGTATCGAAGAGCTGATGTGCGATGGCCTGCTGGTCGCCACGCCGGCCGGCTCTACCGCCTACAACCTGTCGGCGCACGGACCGATCCTGCCGATCGGCTCCAAACTGCTGGCCATGACACCGATCAGTCCATTTCGCCCGCGACGCTGGCGCGGCGCGGTTTTGCCATCGACCACCGAGATCAAGCTGGAAGTGCTCGATCCCTACAAGCGCCCGGTCAGTGCGACCGCAGACTCCAGCGAAGTGCGCGACGTGGTCGAAGTCCTGATCCGCGAGTCGGTCGACCAGACCATGACCCTGCTGTTCGATCCCGAGCACAACCTCGAGGAGCGAATCCTCCGGGAACAGTTCACGGTATAGGCATGGCGCACGGAATCCCTTAGAGTCGGGGGTTGGATCCGGCAGTTCGCCGAATTCATTCCAGTCCGAGGGAACGGGCCTACTCTTGGGGGTTGATTGATGACTGCTTCGATGCTTCGTTACGCACCACTGGCACTGGCCTGCGCGGCTGCCATGTCTCCCGTTGCTGCTGCAGAGGTTGAAGCGGGCCTGCGCGCCGAAGCTGGGCAGGCAGGATCGGTCGATACCCTTATCGTGCTCGGGGCGAAGGCGCCGAAGAGCCTGTTGCGCACCGACGGCGACTATCTCGAGCGTCGTCGCAACCTGGTCGATACGCTGAGGGCCACGGCTGAAGTCAGTCAGGCCGATCTGCGCAAGTGGCTGGATGCGCAAGGCGTCGCCTATCGATCGTACTGGATCGTCAACTCGATTCAGGCCACGGTGACGGCCGACCAGCTCGATCAACTGGGTGCGCGCTCCGATATCGCCGCGATTCGCGCGAATCGCTATTTGCCGTTGCAATTGCCTGCGGACTCCTCATCGGGCGAAGCACCCGCGGCAGGCAGTCAGTCGAATGCGCCGTTGGCCACCGAATGGGGCGTCGACAAGGTGCGTGCACCGGAAGTCTGGGCCATGGGCATCCGCGGCCAGAACGTCGTGGTCGCTGGGCAGGATACGGGCTATCGCTGGGACCATCCCGCGCTGAAAGCAAAATACCGCGGCTGGAACGGCGCAACGACCAACCATTCCTACAATTGGCATGACGCCATTCACGTGGCGGGTAGCAGCTGCGGGGCAGATTCATCCGCACCCTGTGACGACCACGGTCACGGCACGCACACGATGGGTACGATGGTCGGCGATGACGGAGCAGGCAATCAGGTGGGCGTTGCCCCTGATGCGCGCTGGGTGGGTTGCCGAAACATGAACTCTGGTGACGGTACGCCCGCTACCTACATCGAGTGCACGCAATGGTTCATCGCGCCTACCGATACAGCGGGACAGAATCCCGACAGCGACATGGCTCCCGACATCGTCAACAACTCCTGGGGTTGCCCGACTTCCGAAGGCTGCACGACAGGCCAGGAAATCAGCGAAGCGATCGGGAATATCGTGGACGCCGGTATCTTCTTCGTTGCCGCCGCGGGCAACAGTGGTTCCGCATGCAGCACGATTACCGATCCGCCGGCCATCTATGACGCCACCTTCACGGTGGGCGGCACCAACAGCGCCGACAACATGTATGCCGGTTCCGGTCGTGGACCCGTGGCCGGCAGCGTGAACGGCAAGCCTGACGTGATTGCACCCGGTCAAACCGTTCGCTCCAGTGTTCCCAACTACTCCAACACGGCAAACGGCTACTACAGCTCGTTCACCGGAACGAGCATGGCATCGCCGCACGTGGCCGGCGTTGCCGCCTTGCTGATGTCGATGAATTCCTCCCTGAAAGGCGACCCGCAGGCAGTGGCCGACCTGCTGCGCAGCACCGCCGTGCCGTTGACCAGCACGACCCAGGTCTGCGGCGGCATCCCGGCAACGACCTTTCCGAATCCGGTCCAGGGCTACGGGCAAGTCGATGCCTTTGCCGCGTTCATGGTGGCCGAGAAGATCTTTGCGGATGGTGCTGACGACTGAGTCGCGGGTCCGGGAGTGGGGAGCTGGAAGTTGGAAGTTGGAAGTCACCGAAACTGATGGTGAGGTAAGAACTCACCACGTCCTCACATCATCCCGGCCTGCGCCGGGATGACGAGCTGGTAGTCCTGTCGCCAAAGCTTCTATCGGCACTTTCCGTAGCAACTGCTACCCATCCCGGCAAAATGTGCTCGCAGAAGCACAAGGACCCATCGCATTGCGCAGCATCGCACCCGCGATAGACAAGGTGGATCGCGAGGTCTTCGCGCGTCAGCCATTGGCGGACTGGGCGTGCGAACTGCCGGATCGCATCTGGCCTGACGACTGGCCTTCGCTTGAACAGCTCGATGCCTTGCGTCTGGGTGCGACGCAGGCCGACGGACACGGGCGACCGGTCTTTGTCGCGCAGACACCGGCACTGCTGGCGGATGGACAGCATTACGAGGAGCGCATCCGGCTCGGTCGACTGGCGACGCGCGAGCGCAACTGGCATGACTTGTTGAATGCCCTGGTCTGGCTGCGCTACCCACGCATCAAGAAGGCCCTGAACACGGCCCAGTGCGCCGACATCGCGGTCGTCGGCCCGAGCCAGCGAACGCGCGCGCAGTATGCGATGACGCATTTCGACGAGGGCGGGGCGATCGTGCTCTGCAGCGATCGGGATCTGATGGCAATGTGGGATCGCCACGACTGGCATGGCCTGTTCTGGCGTGAGCGCGCGGCCTGGGGCACGCGCATTACTGTACTGGTGTTCGGCCATGCGGTGCTCGAGCTGGCCTTGCAGCCCGAACGCCTGCTGGTGGCCAAATCGCTGGCCTTGATGACGGATGCCGCCAGCATGGCTTCGATCCGCGTCGATCCCGAATCGATGCGCAGCAGGCTGGATGAGCACGTCGCCGGATTGATCGCCGATGGTCGGGCCATGGCCGACCCTCAGGATTTGCGGCCACTGCCCCTGTCCGGCATTCCCGGCTGGCATGCGCAAGCCGTCGACGAGACTTTCTTCGCCAGCGCGCCATGCTTCAGGCCCTTGCGCGAAGGGCGCCGCTATCCGCCGGCAGAAGAATTCTAGGCTTGCGGATTTAACGGATTCGGGAACTTTTTGCCCCCTTCTGGGGTACATTGCGCATCGCTCGCAATCCTAGGCGTCGATCAACCCGGTTTCCATCCCCGGCGGGTCCTGATGTCCTGGATTTTGATTCGGCGATCCAATGGAACGCCCCACAGCCTGTCGGGGCCACTGAATTCGGAAACACAGGGTGATTCGACAATGATTGAAACCCAAGCACTGGGAAAACGTTATGGCGACCTGGTCGCTGTCGATGGCATCACGTTCAAGGTCGAGCCGGGGCAGGTCCTCGGCTTCCTCGGCCCGAATGGCGCCGGCAAGTCGACCACGATGAAGATGATCGCGGGCTTTCTTGCGCCGACTTCGGGCAGCGCGAAAGTCTGCGGATTCGACGTCGAGCAGCAGTCGCTGGAAGCCCGCCGCGTCATCGGCTATCTGCCGGAAGGTGCGCCAAGCTACGGTGAAATGAGCGTGCGCCAGTTCCTCGCCTTCATCGCCGACGTGCGCGGCCTCGGTGGCAGCACGCGTGACAAGCGACTCGATGACGCGATCGGTCGGCTCAGCCTCGAAGCCGTGCTCGAACAGCCGATCGAAACGCTCTCGAAGGGCTTCAAGCGGCGCGTCGGCCTGGCCCAGGCCATCCTGCACGATCCCAGGGTACTGATCCTCGACGAGCCCACCGACGGACTCGATCCCAACCAGAAGCACGAAGTCCGCAACCTGATCAATGCGATGGCGCGCGACAAGACCATCATCGTTTCCACGCACGTGCTCGAGGAAGTCCATGCCGTCTGCAGTCGCGCGATCATCATCGCGCGCGGTCGCGTGCTGGCTGACGCCACGCCGGCAGAGCTCGAAGCGCGTTCGCGCTACCACCAGGCCGTCTCCCTGACCGCAACCGACGCCAACGCCGCGCGGGAGGTTCTGGCGCGGATCGCCGATGTGGCCTCGATCGAAGTCGACAAGCAGGACGGGCGCATCACCGCCTTCCCGAAACCCGGCCGCAGCATCTATGCCGCCGTGAACGAGGCGCTCAAGGAGGGCGATATCGTCGTTCGTGAACTCGCTCTCGAGGGTGGACGACTTGATGAAGTGTTCCGCAGCATCACCCAGGGCGCGGATACAGGGGAGGCAAGGGCATGAGTGCAATCACCACCGTATTCCGGCGCGAACTCGGCAGCTACTTCGCAACGCCGGTGGCCTACGTGTTCATCGTGATCTTCCTCGTCCTGTCCAGTGCATTCACGTTTTACCTCGGCAGTTTCTACGAGCGCGGCCAGGCCGACCTGATGCCGTTCTTCAGCTTCCTGCCCTGGCTCTATCTGTTCCTCGTGCCGGCCGTTTCGATGCGTCTGTGGTCCGAGGAGCGCAAGAGCGGCACGATCGAACTGTTGCTGACCTTGCCGATCACGATGTGGCAGGCCGTGCTGGGCAAATTCCTCGCCGCATGGACCTTTATCGGCATCGCCCTGCTGCTGACCTTTCCGCTCTGGATCACGGTCAACTATCTCGGCGATGCCGACGATGGCGTGATATTGACAAGCTATCTTGGGGCCATGCTCATGGCCGGTTCCTTCCTTGCAATCGGATCGTGCATTTCGGCCGCTACGCGCAATCAGGTCGTCGCCTTCATCCTGACCGTGGTCACCTGCTTCGTGCTGATCATGGCGGGCTTCCCGCTGGTGCTCGAGGCGTTCCGCTCATGGGCGCCGCAAGGCCTGGTCGATGCCATCGCCGGCCTGAGCTTCCTGACCCATTTCGCATCGATCAGCAAGGGCGTCATCGACCTGCGCGATCTGCTCTATTTCTTCCTGATGATCGGATTCTGGCTCTACGCAAGCGCCATCGTGATCGATCTCAAGAAAGCCGACTGAGGAATTCCAGGAATGACATCCCATCGCAAGACTCTTTCCGGCGGCGCACTGATCGTCCTGATCGTGTTGTTCGTCGCCGTCATGCTGCTGGTCAACGTGCTGTTCCGCGGCGCGCGCGTGGACCTCACGGAAAACAATCTCTACACGCTCTCGCCAGGCACCAAGGAAATTCTTTCCACGCTCGACGAGCCGATCAACCTGTACCTGTTCTACTCGGACAAGGGCACGCAGGACCTGCCGCAGCTGCGCACCTATGCTGTGCGTGTGCGTGAAATGCTCGAGGAAATGGCCGCACGTTCGAACGGACGCATCACGCTGGAAGTGATCGACCCGCTGCCGTTCTCCGAAGACGAGGATCGTGCGGTCGGCTACGGCCTGACCGCTGTTCCGGTCAACGGTGGCGGTGGAGAAACGATCTTCCTCGGTTTGGCAGGCACCAATTCCACCGACGGCCAGGCGGCCGTGGCCTTCTTCGACCCGGGCAAGGAATCGTTTCTCGAATACGATGTGGCCAAGCTGATCCACGATCTGGCCACACCGAAGAAGCCCGTCATCGGCCTGATTTCCGGTCTCGAAATGGGGCCCGGATTCGATCCCGCCACGCAACAGATGCGCGAACCCTGGGCGATCCAGCAGCAATTGTCGCAATCCTTCGAGCTGCGCCAGTTGCAGGGCCAGGGCCTGACCTCGATCGATCCGGAGATCAGCGTGCTGATGCTCGTGCACCCGAAGGATCTTTCCGAGGACGCACGCTACGCGATCGACCAGTTCGTCCTGCGTGGCGGCCACCTGATGGTATTCGTGGATCCGGATGCCGAACTCGATACCTCCGGGATGGACCCGCAGAACCCGCAGGCGGCGATGTTCGCCGATCATTCCTCGAACCTTCCCGAATTGTTCAAGGCCTGGGGCATCGAATACGACCCGGCCAATGTGGTGCTCGATCGCACGCGTGCCGTCGAGGTCAGCATGGGCCAGGGCCAGGCCCGCGTACGCCATCCCGGCATCATCGGCCTGACCGCCGCCGAGTTGAACGGCGACGATGTACTCACGGCCAATCTCGATTCGGTGAATGTGTCCAGTTCCGGCTACATCGACCTGGCCAAGGATGCGACGAGCAAGCTGATTCCGCTCATGCAAAGCTCGGGCGATGCCATGTCGGCGCCGGCCAGTCGCCTGCGCATGTCACCGGATCCGCGCGGCCTGCTGACCGACTTCCAGCCCAGCGGTGAACGCTACGTCATTGCCGGTCGCGTGACCGGCAAGTTCAAGACCGCTTTCCCGCAGCGTAGCGGGGAGGGGCATCTGGCCGAATCGAAGGACGACGGCCAGATCATCGTAGTCGCCGATACCGACCTGCTCGCGGATCGGCTCTGGGTACAGGTACAGAACTTCCTCGGCCAGAAGCTGATGAACGCGTTTGCCAACAATGGCGATTTCGTTCTCAACGGCGTCGACAACCTGACCGGCTCTTCGGCGCTGATCTCGATCCGAGGCCGGGCCACATCGCGACGTCCGTTCACCACCGTCGAGGCGCTCAAGCGCCAGGCCGATGACCGCTTCCGGGCCAAGGAACAGGAGCTGCAGCGCGAATTGCAGGAAACCGAGCGCAAGCTGGTCGAGTTGCAGAGCGCGAAGTCGCGCGATCAGGCACTGATCATGTCGCCCGAGCAGCAAGCCGAACTGACCAAGTTCAGCCAGCGCAAGGCCGACATCCGCAAGGAGCTTCGCGACGTGCGGCGTTCACTGGATGCCGAGATCGAGTCGCTCGGCAGTCGCCTCAAATTCCTGAACATTGTCCTCGTGCCCTTGCTCGTGACAATCGCCGCCGTGGCGTTTGCCGTCTGGCGCATTCGTCGTCGCCGGCGCAAGGGATGAGGAGGGGAGAACCGTCATGATGAACAAGAAGACCCTCATCCGGTTGGGCGTCGTCAGCGTGGTCGCGATCGTCGCGGCACTCGCGATCGATCATTCGCGCAAACCGGTCAGTGAATTCAGTGCCAAGGCCCAGCCGCTGGCCGGTGATCTCAAGGCGCAGATCAACGATGTGACCGCGTTGACCATTTCCGTGCCGGGCCAGCCGACCGCCGTTGTCCTCGATCGCGGTGAAGGCGGCTGGAGCGTCGCCGACAAGGGTGGCTACCCGGCTGATGTCGGCAAGCTGCGCGAATTCCTGCTGAGAGTCGCAGACAGCACTCTGGTCGAGCAGAAGACCGCCAGTCGCGAGCGCTATGCGGATCTGGGCGTTTCCGATCTAGGCGAAGCGGATGCCAAGGGCATCGAGGTGAAGATCGATGGCTTGCCCAAGCCTGTCGACTTCATCGCTGGCGTCTATAACACCAAGGCTTCCGGCACCTATGTGCGCCGCGCTGACGAGGCCCAGAGCTGGCTCGCCTCGGGCAATCTGATTCCGGATCGCAACGCGAAGGACTGGCTGCAAAAGGACCTGGCCAACATCAGTGCGGATCGCATCGCCTCGGTGACGATCACTCAGCCGGATGGCAAGACCCTGCGTGTCTCCAAGAACGACCCGGCGGACGCGCAGTACAACATTGCCGATGTGCCCAAGGGGCGCGAACCCGTTTCGGAGTACGCGGCCAACGGCCTCGCCTCGGCACTCGCCGACTTGCGCATCGACGATGTGGCGCCGGCGAGCAAGGTCGCTGCGCCGGAGAGTGCAACACGGGTTCGCTACGCAACCTTCGACGGCATCACTGTCGACGCCACGACCTGGACCGAGGCGGACACGCGCTACGTCGGGTTCAGCGCCTCGCTTGACAAGGACGCGGCCGAAAAGCATCTGCAGGTGGCAAGAGAAAGGGCCGCTGAAAAAACGAAGTCAGAGTCTGCGGCAGCCGAGTCCGATGAAGCGGACAAGGAAGCTGGCAAGGATGCGGATTCGACAGCGCCTGCTGCCGAATCCGTTCCGAGCCTGACCGATCTCGAGTCCGAAGTGGCCCGGCTGAATTCGGCGTTCGAGGGCTGGAGCTTTGTCCTGCCCGCGCACAAGACCGCCAACATGACCAAGACCATGGACGAAATGCTCAAGCCGCTCGAAGAGAAGACGGCCGACAAGGGCGGGAAGTCCGGCAAGTGATCATGCCGCTGACGGGCGCCGACAGGTTCGCAAGCACATGTCGGCGCCCCTGCCGCGCACGCCGCCGCGAGCGCCGGCGTGGTTGACTGGCGCGTCGTCGCCGGCGTTGCCGGCAGTCTGCTCGCGGCATGCGCCGTGGCGACGGGCGCCTTCGCTGCCCACGCATTGCGCGGGCAACTCGATGCTGCGGCGATGGAATTGTGGCGAACGGCCGTCAACTACCTGTTCTGGCACGCATTGGCGCTGATGCTGCTGGCCCTGGTTCCGGGGCCCGAGTCGCATTGGCGCAAGGCCGCCGGCCTCGCCTTTCTCTCCGGAATCGGCCTCTTCTGCGGAAGCCTTTTCGCGCTCTCGCTGGGCGCACCGCGCCAGACTGGAATGTTGACCCCGCTCGGTGGCAGCGCCTTCCTGTTCGGCTGGATTTGCCTTGCGGTGCTGTTCGCCCGATCACGCGGCGACGCGCGTTGAACAGAATCGCCCTTGTCGTTCTCGACCCGATTCGCGCGCTGCTCAACTTGTTGAACGATGGCTTCTTTCGGATGGAATCCTCGCAAGAGGATGCCGAAATTCTCCATCGTCAGTCGGAATGCCTCGTTCAATCGACGGATTGCGGATCCGCGTCGAGCATGCATAATGCCAACTGCGTCACAGGGGGAGGTGTGGGTATCCGAAAGTTCGGGATGCACTTTCTGGATGCGTCATAACCTCGGTCGGTCCTTGATTCTTGAGGATTGGCCCGCGATTCAGGGATTCAGTACATGATGTTCTTCCGCCACGGCATCGGACCGCGCACGGGCATCTCGCGCGCGTCGGCTCTGGCCCTCGCACTATCCGTTGCACCTCTATTGTTTTCGTCCGGCGCGCTTGCGCAGGATGCCGGGCCCAGCGCGCCCGACCCCATGGGTACGACGTTCACGATCACCGAGGCGGTCATCGCCGGTGGGGGCGTCACCACTTCCCAAAGTCCGTGCTTCGAGCTGGCTGGCACGACCGCGCAAGCGGTAGCCGGGCCGGCCAGCGGCGACACCTATGAGGTCTACGCAGGCTTCTGGGACGACAGCGGTTCATCCGACACATTATTTCGCAACGGTTTCGAGGCTTGCCAACCATGAAGACATTCTTGAGCGTCATTTTCGCAACTGTCCTGATGGTGGCCGGACCTGTACTCGCGCAGACCGCGCAACTGCCCGATTTCACCTATCAGGGCCGTCTCCAGGAAAACGGCTTGCCCTCGAATGGCCTGTTCGATCTGAGCTTTGCGCTGTACGACGCAGCCGTGGGTGGCCAGCAGGTTGGCGACACGGTTCTCGAACCCCAGTTTCCGGTTACCGACGGCCTGTTTACCGTAAGTCTGGCATTCCCCGGCGCTTTCACCGGTGACCAGCGCTGGTTGCAGGTCACGGTCAATGGCGAGCCGCTGAGTCCGCGCCAGGCTGTCTCCACGACTCCGGTCGCCCAATATGCACTTGACGGAAATCCGGGTCCGACGGGGCCGGCCGGTCCACAAGGCCCCCAGGGTCCGCAAGGCGTTGCTGGCCCGGAAGGCCCGACCGGTCCGATCGGTTTGACCGGTCCCGCAGGTCCTCAGGGTGAAGTGGGCGCCACCGGTGCGGCAGGTCCCGAAGGCCCCGCTGGCCCGGCCGGCGCAACCGGCCCGCAAGGCGCCACCGGTGCCGTCGGTCCGGAAGGCCCGACCGGCCCTGCAGGAGCGCAAGGCCCGGACGGACCGCAGGGACCCACCGGCGCAACAGGCGCAATTGGACCTGAAGGTCCGACGGGTCCGGCCGGCCCGCAAGGTTTGCAAGGCTTGCAAGGTCCTGAAGGTCCGCAAGGGGCAACCGGAGCCACTGGTGCCGTGGGTCCTGCGGGTCCGACCGGCCCGGCAGGTCCCGCAGGTCCGCAGGGCCCGGCAGGCATTGAGGGTGCCGAAGGTCCGCAGGGTCCGATCGGCGCCACCGGCCCAGCCGGGCCAGCGGGCGGTTCATTTCCCGATGCGCCAGCCGACGGCAATACCTACGCGCGTTACAACAACACCTGGGTCGCCATCAGCCCTTCTTCCGGACAGCCCAGCCTGGAGTCCGTGATCCTTGCCGACAACCCCGATCTTTACTACAAGCTCGATGAAGGTCCGGCGACGACGGTCTTTGTCGATTCCGGAGCGGCTGGCATCGATGTCAATCTGAGCGGTGCGGCGATCACGATGAAGCCGGGATGGAGCCGTCTGTTCCCGACCAGCGATGCGAACTACCTGCGTACCAACGAAGGCAATGGCAAGGCCGCAGCCGTTGGCAATCCGACCGGCCTGACCAATCCCGCCGGATCCATTTCGGTGGAAGCGATCTACAGCCCGCAGACCAATGGCTCGGGCTTCCAGCCGATCCTGTTCATCGGCGATGACTCTCCCGCCGTGCCGTTCCTCCAGTTTGGCGTCATCAACCTGCAGCCGAGCATTACGGTCGGTGCAGGTTCACGTGTCGATCTTTCCGGACTCTATGCCGGGCGGACCTATCACCTTGCAGCGGTGCTGGATTCGAACGTCAGCGAGGTACGCATCTACGTCAATGGCCATCTGCTGCAGGTGCAGAGCCTGTTCGGCTTCCCGTTCGCGCTGACCGCACCCAAGGTCTACGTCGCTTCCGTTCCTGACGCGGATCGCCCGTTCGTCTATTCGACGCTGGGCCATGTCGCCTTCTACTACGGACAGGCGCTGTCGGAATCGCAAGTAGCGGCGCACGCGAAGGCGGCAGGACTCTACGGATACTGAGTTGAACCGGTGACTGCCTCGACCGGGCAGCCCCGCTTGTTCGCTTCAATCCGGCACCGTCGCCTCGTCGTTTGCTCAGCGGCGTTGCCAGCACCAATGCCACGGCTCATAGGCGATGCCATGGAGGTTGTCGCGCGGGTAGGACAGCCGGAATCCGAAGCGGGCGGCTTCCTTCTGCAGCCAGGCGAATGCGGGTGAATGTTCGAATTCCTCTTCGAGCGCGGCGTAGCCGGGGCAGGTGATGTCGACGACGCGGCCGGAGTGGTGTTCGCTGAAGCCCGGTGCGGCGCTGACCCTGAGTATTTCGTCCATCGACTGCCCGCGTTCGAGCTTGCGCTCGATGATGACCAGCTGATACGAAGCGGAGCGGAAGGCGGAGACGACTTGCAGGTCGATACCATCGTCGGCTGCGGCCTGGCGCATGCGCTTCCACGCCCTGGCCGCGCGCGGCGCCAGCCACTGCGTCCGCCCATGGATGTCTTCGCCAATGCAGGACAGATCGCGCGGCTCGCGAACAACCCGCAACTTGTGGCGCGAACCGTAATCGCGCGGCACGCCTAGCGCATGCGCAGCCTTGATGATGCGCAAACGATGCTCGGTATCGCAGCGGGCAGGCGGCAGGGGGCGGGCACTGTTCATGGACACAGCTTAAGGCAACGTTGATCGAAACGGCGAGCCGGGCGCCAGGGCTCAGGGAATGGATTCAATCCATGCAGCAATATCTTCGATGACCTTCGCCTCAACCGTGGCAGGGACCGCGTAGTCATCCGGGCCTGGCGGGTCGGAGGCAGGCATGAAGGTGTGGCCCAGCCCTGGGTACTCGATCAACTTCACCCGAGGCGTGGACGCGAAGGCGGCCTGCCAGAGCGCAAACTCGTCTTCGGTCGTGACCTGGTAGTCCCGCTCGCCCTGCAGGATCAACAGCGGCATGTCGAGCGAACGTGCCACCTCGATCGGATCGTAGTGGTTGAGATCCAGCCAGTAGCTGGCCGGAACGCCAAAGAACAACTCGGACTTGTCCGAAGCGAACCAGTCGAGTTGCTTGATCCTGCGCACTTGCGCTTCCGGCTCCGTCAGCATCCGAGTGATGTCCGCTTCGCTTTGGCCATCGAGTCTTGCTAGGTAGCGGGTCTGGCGCAGCATGATGTCCTCGAGCTTGTGGGCGGGTGCGGCCAGCAGGATCAGACCCGCCAGCCGCGCATCGCGCTCACCGATGCGTGGCGCCATCATTGCGCCAAGGCTGTGACCGGCGACAAAAACGCGCTGCGCATTGATTTCGGGTTGCCGGCGCAGATCGGCGACGGCCGCGAGCGCATCATCGACCGTCTCATCATCCACGGTGAACGTGTGGCCGACGAAGAGGTCCGGGCTTGCCTTTGTTCGCTTCTCGTAGCGAAGCACGGCGATGCCGCGCTCCGCGAGTCCATGCGCCAGATCGCGAAACGGCTTGTTCGGCCCCAGTGATTCGTCGCGGTCGTGCGGGCCAGAACCGTGGACCAGGACAATCGCCGCAAAGGGTCCATTGCCGCCGGGCAGACTCAGTGTCGCCGGCAGCTTGACGGATCCATTGATTACCTCGATTTCGCGCTCGCTGAATTGCTCGTTGCGAACCGGGGCGGCGGGCAGTTCTGCAGCCGGAACGAGCTGGAAGCCGGCAATCCGCTTCTCCTGATCGAAAACGACGCGTGCATCCAGGGCGACGCTGCTGAACTGCAATCGCTGGACCACCACATCATGACCCTGGAGGGTCTGCCCACGCGGTTCGCCACGGGCCTGGCGTTGGCCAAGCTGTGCGGGCAGGGCCAGCCAGATTCCCTGCAGACTCGTTGCCCCCAGTGCCTTGACCATCTCCGGAGTGGTCATGGCCACGGCTTCCTCGTAGCCCTGCGCATCCAGCAGGTCGATGAAGCGCGAGGCAAGCCGCGCCAGTTCCGGATCGGGCGGAAACTCCTGAATCGATGACGCAGCGGGCGCGCCCGCCGGCATCGACGTTGTGCGCATTACGTGCGAGACAGCGAAGCCGATCACCAGGAGCAGGCCGATGCCTGCCGTCAGCCAGCGACGCATTTCAGCGCGGCTTCTTCAGAAACAGGAAGATCGGACGCATCGGACCGACATTGAGTGTGCTGACCAGTTCCCATCCCTTGAGTCCTTCACGGGCGAGCACTTCATTGATGGATTCGACATCGAAGCTGCCCATGAAGGACGGCTTGATCTCGATGGTCTGGTAGGTCCAGCTCTCGGCCATGGCGAGTCTCCCTTGATGATTCGAAACGACAATCCTGAATCCTGCGAGGTTGCGCCATTGTCCCGTGGCCCGTCCAGCGCAGGACGCGACGGTCTGATCCGGATGGCGCGGTTCTGACCCCGATCCCGCTACTCATCTCGGCCCGCTCGATCGTTCAGGCCTCATCGTCGCGCATGGCTTCGGGCTTTTCCGCCGGCTGGATGCGACCGGCCTTGCGCAAGGCCTCGCGCATCACGTATTCGATTTGCGCATTGAGCGAACGCAAATCGTCGTCCGCCCAACGCTGCATCGCCTCCAGTACCCTGGCATTGATGCGCAATGGATAGGCTTTTTTTTCGCTCACGACGATCCGCGGTGCTTGTGGCGAGGCATGCGCATCAGTAAAGCGAGCCGGCGTTGACGACGGGTTGGGTCGACCGATCGCCGCAGAGTACGACCAGCAGGTTGCTGACCATGGCCGCCTTGCGCTCGTCGTCCAGTTCGACCACACCGCGTTCGCGCAGCTGGTCAAGCGCAAGCTCGACCATGCCGACTGCGCCTTCGACGATGCGCGTGCGCGCGGCGACGATGGCGCTGGCCTGCTGACGCTGCAGCATCGCCTGGGCGATTTCCTGGGCGTAGGCGAGATGGCTGATGCGCGCCTCGATCACTTCCACGCCTGCCTTGGCCAGGCGTTCCTGGACTTCGTCGCGCAGGTTCGCGTTGACTTCCGGGCCATTGCCGCGCAGTGAAATGCTGACGCCGTCGTGGGCATCGTAGGGATAGCTCGTGGCCATCTGGCGCAGCGCGGACTCGGTCTGGACATGCACGAAATTCGCGTAGTCATCGACCATGAACACGGCTTCTGCCGTATCGACGACCTGCCAGACCACGATGGCACCGATCTCGATCGGATTGCCGTCGTTGTCGTTGACCTTGAGCTTGCCCGATTCGAAATTGCGCACGCGCAGCGAAACGGCATTGCGCGAATAGAACGGGTTGGTCCAGCGCAGGCCCTGTTCGCGAACGGTCCCGGCATAGCGGCCAAACAGCTGCATGACGCGGGCCACATTGGGCTGCACGGCGAACAGGCCCTTGAGCAGGAAAAAGATCAGCATGGCCAGCAGGACAGGGCCGATGATCTGGCCGAATGCGGGCTCGGCATGGCCTTGCGCAGCCGTGGACACGGTATTGATGAACCAGGCGGCGGTCAGCCCAAGGGTCAGCAGCAGAACCAGCAGGACCGGGATTCCCGGCAGGGACAGGGCTTTTCTTTCGTTCATGACGGATCTCCGGATGCGGGTTGGGCCAGGAACCAGGGGCTCGGGCGATGCCGGTCGCGCGCCTGCGTGGAAGATTCCGGGGCCGGGTATTTCGAGAGATAAGATATCATAGTGATATCATTTTGTAACCCGCTTTCGGCAAGTCCCGATTCGACCTTCAATTCCCGCGGTCGCTGTTATCGTTCCCGTCGAAACGCAGCAGCGGCGCCGGAAGGTGTTCGCCACTGACCAGGACGGATTCGCCCGTGCGGTCAAACGCCAGCGCTTCGGCCTGGGCCATCGGGGGCAACGGCATCCGTTCCGGCGCGCGCGCGAATGCTTGCATCCATGATTCACTCTTCAAACGCGTGAACACCCAGATGTCGCGATAGGTCAGCACGATCGCGCGGCGGCTCTCGACATCGACATCCATTGCGGTCGGCAGGCTGCCAAGGCGTGCCGAAGGAAACCGTGCCTGGCGCTCGCTTGCCGTCGGCTGCGGCAAGGTACGCAGTTCGGTGAGCTTTCGAGCCACCTGCATCTGTTCCGTGTTGGCAGCCAGTGGCAAGGCATAGACCGCGGGCGTCGACGAGCGTTTGCTCAACAGCAGTACCTGATGCGCCTTCATGTCGATGGCGATGGCTTCGCAATCGTGCGCGCCATCAGGATAGCGAAAGCGCATGCGCCACTCGGGTTTGCGCGACAGGGTTTCGCCGCCGCTTTTTTGCAGGTCGGGTTCCTCGATCAGGATCAGCTCGTAGTCCTTGCGCGTTCCCGCGTTGTCGCCGACATCGCCGATCAACAGCCAGGATTTTCCGTCCTTCACGAAACTGGCGACATCTTCCCAGTCGACTGCGCGCACGCCTTCCACGATCAGCTGCGCGATGCGCTCGCCGCGGCCATTGATGGCATGCAGACTGGCCGGTCGCGGCGCGTCGTTGTGTACCCAGTAGACAGCGTCGGCGAGGCGGGAGGCAGCGATTCCGCTGATCTCGTCGAGTCGGCTGTCGGTAATCAGTGCTTCCAGTCGGGCGGGCGCAAACGGCGCCGCGCCGTGTTCCGCCGCACTGGCGCATTGGGCAGTCAGGAGCAGGGCCAGCCAGCCGATCTTCATTGCAGAGTTGCGTTGCCAGTCGATTCGATCTTGAGAAGTTGCGTCCTGCCGAGCAGGTCGAGGCCGTTGTAGAAGCGCCAAGGGTCGCCATCACCGGAGGAAAAGGCGATATGACCGGCGTCGAAACCTGCCAGCGCGGCGTCATAGCTTTGCCAGCGCCCATCGACCCATGCCTGCATCCATGCGTGCGGCACGAACACGTTGCGACGGCCGGCGAAGTGGTCCGCGTAGGCCAGTCCGTCGACGACGCGTGTCGCAATGCCGAGCGCGCGGCCGAGTGTCGCAAGCAGCACGGCATGCTCGGTGCAGTCGCCTTCGGGTTTGCGCACGATCTGCAGCGCCGATGCGTAACCCACGCTGAGACTCTTGTTGGTGATGAATCCGCGTACGAAGGTTTCCAGCGCCTGCATGCGCGCGGCATCGTCCTCGAGTCCGAACGTGGCGCCACGGGCCATGGCCACGATTTCCGGAGCGTCGCTCTGCAGCCAGTCGTTGGCCGCGTAGTCGGATTCGCCGGGTGCTTCGCCAATCCCGCTGCGGGCCTGGCGATAGACCTCGATGATCAGGGAGTCGCCATCGCGCTCGACGTTTTGTTCGGAGGTCTGCGGAAACTCCAGCGGTGCGCCCTTGCCCTTGGCGGCGATCGTATAGCGAAGGCTGCTGCCCGTTTCCTCCCGCTTGAGGGCACGAGGCGCCTGCATCAGCGTGTGCCTGAAGACATCGGAAGTCTGGTTTGGCGCGGTGGCACAGCTCTGGCTGCACTCGAGCAGGGTCAGTTCGACGCCAATCGCGGGCATGGTCAGCTTGTAGACGTCCCGCTCCGCATCCACCCAAGCCGTGTTGCGCACTGGAGTTCCAGAGAAATCAAATACCTGCTCCACCTTGTGCAGGGATTTTCTACCTGAGGGCAGACTCACTGTTTCGCGCTTGCCGACAGTGCTGGTGACCTCGACGGCACTCAGGTTGGAAGGCTGGAACGAGAGATCCCGATGCGTCGTGCCGGCCTGCAAGGGCATGCGCAGGCTGGCGAGCCTCAGGCCTTCGGCGAGCAGGGCGCCCTCGGGCCAGGGCATCTGGCGTTCCTGCGAACCGGCTGCGTTGTCGACGCGCAGATGCAGGGTATCGCCCTTGAGCTCGCCATCGATGCGGGTCTCGCTGCCGCTCAGTCGGGTCGTCGAGCTGAACCTCAGTGGCTCGCCGGCCAGGGTTTCCTCGCTGGTTTCGTGGCTGCTCATGGAGATGCCGGTGCCGGCACGGTCAAACTCGATGTCCAGCAACTGGCGCGTCGTCACGACATCGGCCTTGACCGTCCTGGATGACTCGAAAGTGCCAATCTTGCGGCCGTCCAGGAGGACGCTGTACCAGAGGTGTTCGGCCGGTTTTGCGTGCGCGAGCAGGGGCAGGGACAGAACCAGCGCGCAGAGCAGACGAAACATGGGATTCCTTGATCAGGGGGAAGGGGCATTGTGCCGTAGCGGATACAATGGTGGCAGATCACACCACTATCCAGTGAACCAGCGCCCATGAAGCCATTCGGAATTCCGCACACCCGCAGCGCCATTCGCGTCATGCTGCTGGGCTCAGGCGAACTCGGCAAGGAAGTGGCCATCGAGCTGCAGCGACTGGCGGTCGAAGTGATTGCCGTGGACCGCTACGCGAATGCCCCTGCCATGCAGGTGGCCCACCGCAGCCATGTCATCGACATGCTCGATGGCGACGAGATCCGGCGTCTGATCGAACTGGAAAAGCCCGACCTGGTTGTTCCCGAGATCGAAGCCATTCACACGCCGACCCTGGTCGAACTCGAAAAGCAGGGCCTGCATGTCATTCCGACTGCTCGTGCCGCCTGGCTGACGATGAATCGTGAGGGCATTCGTCGCCTGGCGGCCGAAGAGCTCGGCCTGCCCACCTCGCCCTATCGTTTTGTCGACTCCGAAGAGGAGTACAGGGCCGCCGTGCGCGATATCGGGCTGCCCTTCGTGATCAAGCCGGTCATGAGTTCATCGGGCAAGGGCCAGAGCACGGTCAGGACCGAGGCCGACCTGGCGGATGCCTGGAACTACGCCCAATCGGGAGGCCGTGCAGGCAAGGGGCGCTGTATCGTCGAAGGGTTCATTGACTTCGACTACGAGATTACCTTGCTGACCGTGCGCCACGCTGGAGGAACCGGCTTCTGTGCACCCATCGGGCATCGCCAGGAAGCCGGTGACTACCGCGAATCCTGGCAGCCGCAAGCGATGAGCGCCAAGGCCCTGGCCGAAGCCGAACGCCAGGCGCGCGCCATTACCGATGCGCTGGGCGGGAGCGGACTGTTCGGCGTGGAGTTCTTCGTCAAGGGCGACACCGTGATCTTTTCCGAAGTCAGTCCGCGCCCGCACGACACCGGACTGGTAACGCTGATATCGCAGGAGTTGTCCGAGTTCGCCCTGCATGCGCGCGCCATACTCGGATTGCCTGTTCCGAACATCCGCCAGCTGGGTGCGTCGGCATCCTGTGCAGTCCTGGTCCGCGGCGAGGGCAGCGAGATCAGCTTCCATGGGGTTGCCGATGCCCTGGCCGAACCCGACACGATGCTGCGCATCTTCGGCAAGCCTGAAGTGCGCGGCCAGCGGCGCATGGCAGTCACCCTGGCACGCGGAGAATCCATCGAGGAAGCGCGCAGCAAGGCGGTCGGAGCGGCATCCTGCCTGCGGATTAGCGTCGCCTGACTGCAGCTTCCCGAAATTGCCTGCGTCCGCCTTCGTAACGGAGGGTCTCAGACCCTCCCGCTCCAATTCTGCAGATTGCGGGATAATGAAAACAAGAAGCGGTCGGGTCTGAGACCCGCCCCTACGCCCGCGCTTCTCGCGGCGATTTTTCCAGCACAACCCACTCGCCGGCGCGCAATACCTCGATCGGTCGGAATCGGATCTTGTAGTCCATTTTCGGATGGCCGGCGATCCAGAAGCCGAGGTAGACGTGGTCCAGTCCGAATTCGCGGGCGATGCGGATCTGTTCAAGAATCGCAAAGGTGCCGAGGCCACGATCCACTACATCGGGTTCGTAGAAGGTGTAGACGGAAGAGAGGCCCGCCCTGCAGAAATCGGTGACTGCAACCGCCAGCAGCTTTCCCCTGTGGCGGAACTCCACGAATTGGGTCGGGCTCCATTCGGTATACAGGAACCGCGAGAAATCATCGGTCTGGGCGTTGTCCATGCCGCCGTTCGGATGGCGCCATTGCAGGTAGCGCCGGTACAGATCAAAGCGCTCATCGCTGTATCGCGCGGGCAGGATGTCCACTTGCAAGTCGGTGTTGCGCTTCACGCAGCGCCGCTGCGCGCGGTCCATGGCGAAGGTGCTGACGGGGATCCTGCAAGCCACGCAGGCGCGGCATTGCGCGCAATGCGGAACATAGACATGGCTGCCGGCGCGACGGTAGCCGCGTTGCAAGCCGAGCTCGTAGAAGTTCGAAAGCTGCGGAGAAGCCGGATCGATGACCAGGTTTTGTGCCTCGCGATCGGCGTAGTAGCCGCAGGCGTGAGGCAGGGTCTGGAACAGGCGGACGATATCCGAGCGCATGCCCTATTGTGCATCAAGGCGGTCGCCTGGAAACGCGACCGGATGCGTTGAATTCAGGACTCCGCAGGCGTATCGCTGCCAGCAAGGATCGGTTTTTCCGGATTTGTCGCGGGGTTGGTGACGGACGGGTCAGCGCATCAGGTAGGTGGCCCCGATCAGCAGGATGACGCCGCCGATCAGGCCCAGCAGGATCATTCGCGCGCGCATCGAGGTAGCCCTGTGTCGGCTGGGATCACCGGGCGTGCGCGCGGCTGCCAGTTCGTCGGCGAATCGCGTGGCGGGCTCCAGTCCGGCTTCGCGCAGGATTTCACGGGCGCGTCCCTGGTCGTTCGAGTCGGTCACCCATACCTGGGCCCAGCTTTCGCTTTCACCGCGCTGGGTGTAGCTGAATCGCTTCCACTGGCCACCCTGCCAGTCGCGGCGGTTGCGGATCGTGGTCTCGATGCGAGCCTCCCGGAGCAGCGCGACGACGCGGTCGACATTCTCCTGGCGTGGCGAGGTGTAGATCTGGCGCATGCTGATTCCTGTTGACTCCGGCCCGTGGGCTACGATTGTTCGACGACGCGAATCAGGCCTTCCTGCGCGGTCGATGCTACCAGCACGCCGTCGCGCGTGAAGATCATGCCACGGGCGAGACCTCGCGATTCCTGTGCGCTCGGACTGTCGCAGGCATAGAGCAGCCACTCGTCAACACGGAACGGACGATGGAACCACAGGGCGTGGTCGAGGCTGGCCATGCGCACGTTCGGCTGCAGGTAGGAAATCGCATGCGGGAAGGTGGTTGTGCCGATCAGGTGGAAATCGGACGCATAGGCGAGCAGTGCGCGATGCAGCACCGGACTGTCCGGCACGCGGTCGACTAGGCGGAACCAGACATTCTGGTAAGGCGGCTGCTTGGTCGGATTCAGTTCGTTGCGCGGATGCACGTGGCGGAATTCGAACGGGCCTGCCTTGTTCAGCCAGCGCTTGCGCTTGGCCGGGATCTTGTCGAGCTCGGATGCCGGAATCTCGATCGGCGGCAGATCTTCGGGTTTCGGTACCAGCGGCATCGGAAACTGGTGCTCGGCACCGGGTTCGGTCTTGTGGAACGACGCGGTCATGTTGAAGATCGGCTGGCCATGCTGGATGGCGACGATGCGGCGCGCCGAGAAGCTGCCGCCATCTCGGCTGCGTTCGACGTTGTAGACGATCGGTGCCTCGACGTCGCCCGCGCGCAGGAAGTAGGCGTGCAGCGAATGCGCGTGGCGGTCCGGGTCGACGGTCTGCTGCGCTGCGGACAGGGCCTGGCCGAGCACCTGGCCACCAAACACATAGCGCGTGCCGATATCCCTGCTCTGGCCGCGGAAAAGATTGTCCTCCAGGCGCTCAAGCTGAAGCAGGTCGATGAGTTCGCTGACAATGGATGCGGTCATGGGCAGATTGCGTGAAGGAGACAGCCCAGTATAGCCAAGCGGTGTTGCAGCGCGTCAATCGACCGGCTCGCCCATGAGCCTGCGCAGGCCGCAGCCTGCCACGACGCGCTCCCAGGGAAACATCGGGCCGGGATCCAGCCTTCGCGGCAGCAGCAGGGCGGGATCGTCGCTGGCCGGCTCCTTGCGCTGGTCGAGAACGTCATGCCCTGCAATCGTTGTCAGATGGGGCAGCGTGCGCTTGAGCTGTTGCAACAAGGCCAGCAGGGATTCGATCTGCGCTTCGGGGTAGGGCTCGGTAAACGCCTGATGGCGTGAATCGCCCCAGTGCGGGTAGCGGCCCCGATTGACCAGCTCGATGCCGATCGAACGCGGGTTGTAGCGGAACGTGTGATGGGCGATGCGCAGATCGCCGACAAAGCGCGCGGTGCGACCGTCACGGTCGATGTAGTAGTGCCCGCTGTTGCCGGTCTGGGTCTCCTCGTATCGGATGCGCTCGCCAAACTCGCGCGCCATCGCCATGTCCGGCAGTTCGGTGCAATGGATGACGACAAGATCGACGGTCGAAGCGCTGCGTTCGCTCAGTCGCGTTTCGTAGGGCAGGGGCCAGTCATGGATGGTCAGTTCGTTCATGCCTCAAGTTTCGCATGGGTTTGTGTCCGCAGCAGCGGCCGGCGATCGCACTGGCGTCGCAGTGCGCATGATGCTCCCCGACCCGGCCTGCCCAGGAACGGCGCAGGCGTCGTTGCCGAGTTCGGCGTTGCTGCTTCGTGGTAGGTGTTAGCATCGCGCGTTTTCAAGGAGCTGCCTTCATGAAGGGAACCGTCATACTTTCCCACGGCCTCGAGAGCGGGCCGCAGGCGACCAAGGTCAGTGCACTGGCGACCGTTGCCGAGGCGCTGGGTTGGGCCAGTATCCGGCCTGACTACCGGGATCTCGACGCCAGCCGCGATGTCGCTGCAATCACCGCGCGCACCGAGCGCGCCGTGGCGGCAGCGCCCGCCGAGGGTCGCGTCATCTTTGCCGGTTCGAGCATGGGTGCCTTCATCTCGGGTTTCGCCTCGATGCAGCGCGAATGCGAAGCGCTGTTCCTGATGGCCTTGCCGGTCGGTGTCGAAGGCTATGACTACGACTACACGGCCGCCAGCGTGCCCACCGTGCTCGTGCACGGCTGGCGCGATGAGTTGTGTCCGGTCGATGCCGCCATCGAATTCGCGCGTGCGCGAGGCGACACCCTGCACCTGGTCGACGATGATCATCGCCTTGGTGCACACGTCGACTATTGCGCCGAAGCGTTCCGGCAGTTGCTTCTCAAGCTGGATCGCTGATGCAGAAATTCTTCGCCACCTGCCCGAAAGGCCTCGAATACCTGCTGCGCGACGAACTCGTCGAGCTCGGCGCCAGCGAGGTGCACGAGGCATTGTCGGGCGTGCATTTCAGCGGCGCGCTCGCCGACGCCTACCGGGCCTGCCTGTGGTCAAGGCTGGCCAGCCGCGTGCTGATGCCGCTGGCCGAGTTCGAAGCCACCGACGAACAGGCGCTCTATGACGGGGTGCGGAGCATCGACTGGTCGCAACATCTGGCTGAAACGGGAACCCTGGCGGTGGATGCGGTCAGCAATGCGAGCCAGATGCGGCATACGCGCTACCTGTCGCAGAAGGTCAAGGATGCGGTGGTCGACCAGTTCCGCGATCGCAACGGGGAGCGGCCCGGTGTCGATCTCGAGCAGCCCTCGATTCGCCTGAATCTGCTGCTGCGCAAGGATCGCGCCCTGTTGTCGCTGGATCTTTCCGGCACGCCATTGCACCGACGCGGCTATCGGGTCGGGCAGGGTGAGGCTCCGCTGAAGGAAAATCTCGCCTGTGCGATGCTGCTGCGTGCCGGCTGGCCGGCCATCTTCAAGGCCGGTGGCGCCCTCGTCGATCCGATGTGTGGCGCCGGTACCCTGGTGATCGAGGCGGCCCTGATGGCGGCGGATGTCGCGCCTGGCCACCGGCGCAGCTATTTCGGCTTTCTGGGCTGGCGCGGCCACGATGCCGAAGCCTGGCAATCCCTGGTCGACGAGGCGAACCACCGCGCCGAGGCCGGTCTGCGTGCGCTCCCCGCCGCGTTCTTTGGGGACGATCAGGACCCGCATGTTCTGAACCAGGCCAAACGCAACGCGCAGGAGACTGGCGTCATCGGCTTCACGCGTTTCGAGCGCCGCTCGATCGAGCATCTGCAGCGTCCGACCGATGCGACGCAGCCGGGCTTGTTGATCTGCAATCCGCCCTATGGCGAGCGCATCGGCCAGCAGCACGCGCTGGCGCCCGTCTATCGCGCCATCGGCGACAAGGCCCGCGAGGAGTTCGATGGCTGGCGCCTGGCCGTGATCACCTCCGATGAGGATCTGGGTCGCGCCATCGGCCTGCGCGCACACAAGCGTTACACGCTGTACAACGGCGCCCTCGAATGCCGTTTCCTGTTATTCGAGATCGGCGGCAATGCTGCGCCGAAGGTAGTCGAGGAACGCCCGATGACGGCGGGCTCCGAAGCGGTCGCCAACCGCCTGCGCAAGAACATCAAGCACCTGCGCAAGCGTCTGGATCGCGAAGGCGTGCACTGCTGGCGCGCCTACGATGCCGACATCCCCGAGTATTCCGCAGCCATCGATGTCTATGTCGGTCGCGAGGAATCACGCCCCGACAAGCCGGAATCGACCTGGCTGCATGTGCAGGAGTACGCCGCGCCCAAGGACATCCCGGAACATGTGGCCTCGGCGCGCCTGGCCGAACTGGTGCGCGGCGCGACCGCCGCATTCGAACTGCCGCGTGAGCGCATCGCCGTGAAGACGCGCTACAAGGCAAAGGGCGGCGGCAAGTACGGACGCATGGACCAGCGTTCGAGTTTCCTCATCGTCGAAGAGGGTGGTCTCAAGTTTCGCGTCAATCTGACCGACTATCTCGATACCGGTCTGTTTCTCGATCATCGTCCGGTTCGCTCGCGCCTGCGCGAAGCGGCGCGCGATACGCGCTTTCTCAACCTGTTCTGCTACACCGCCACGGCCAGCGTGTACGCCGCCTCCGGGGGTGCGCGCACGACCACCAGCGTCGATCTTTCCGCCACCTATCTGGACTGGGCCGAAAAGAACCTCGCCATCAACGGCTTTGGCGGCGACGCGCATCAGCTGGTCCAGGCGGATTGCCTGCAATGGCTGGAGCACGACCGTGCCGAGTACGACCTGATCTTCGTCGATCCGCCGACCTTCTCGAACTCCAAGCGTGCCGAGGATTTCGATGTGCAGAAGGAGCACGTGCGCCTGCTGCACCTGTGTGCCGAGCGCCTCGCCTTTGGCGGCAAGATCGTGTTCTCGAATAACTTCCGTCGATTCAGGCTGGACACGGAAATTGCCGAAATGTTCGAAGTTCGCGACATCAGCGCGCAGACCATCCCGTTCGACTTCACGAGAAATTCACGGATCCATCAATGTTACGAACTGCAACCGGGCGGAAAACGGGTTTGAATTTCAGTTGCGATTCAGTTGCGCGGCCGCAATGTGCGAGCGTGGACTCGGAGAATCTCCCATGAAAGCTGAACGCAATCGCCGTCACGCCCTCTATTCGATCGGGCTGGTCCTTGTCGCTGCGCTGATGGCTGCGCCCGCCGCATTCGCTCGCGGCGGCCATAACGGCGGCGGCTACCATGGTGGCGGTCACTACAACGGCGGCAGCTACTACAACAACGGTGGCCATCACAACGGTGGGGGCCGCTACTACGGCAGCAGCCATCATGGCGGTGGCTACTACGGCGGTGGTAATTACGGCGGCGGTTACTACGGCGGTGGCTACAACAACTGGGGCGTCAGCATCGGCTTCTCCGGCCCCGGTTACAGCATTGGCTACACCGGATGCAGCAACTGCGGTGGCGGCTATGTCAGCGGCAGCGTTTATGGCGGCGGCTACTACGGCGCTGGCTATGGCGGCTATTACGGTGCTGGCTATGGCGGTTATTACGGTGCGGCCTATCCGGTTTATCCGGCCTACGGAGTGGGGTATGGCTACGCCTATCCGGCCTATCCGGCAAGGCGAGTGGTCTATCGCAGCTATCGTCCGGTAGCGGTCCCCTACCAGCGCGTCTACCGCCCTGCCACGACCACGGTTGTCTACACCGAGCGCTCCGACTACGGCGGCCGCAACGAGATGTACACGCGAGCGACCTATTACGATCGGGACTAGGTTTCCGATCAATCGAGCAAGGCCGGCTGCATGATCATTGCTGCACCCGGACCTTCTGGCCCCGCGGACATTTCCCCTGATATCCGCGGGGTCTTCTTTTTTGCGCGCCCGCATTCGATCCGGGCCGGATGAGGCAGGCCGGTCACGAAACCGGCCGTGCATGACCCCGGATTCTGGTTGATTGCCTTGCCCGGTGTTAGGCTGCATTCCTTGGCGCCACTGCAAGTTGCACGGCGAATTTCCAGAAGAATCGAGCATGACACCAGTTGACCCGCTGCTGCGGGATCGTCTCGCAAAAGCGGATCCTTCGGCAGTGAACTGGACGTTCTTCCGCCAGTGGTTGAAGAATCCGATCGGCATCGCGGCCCTGTCCCCATCCAGCCGCCGGCTCGCCCGCGAAATGATCGACCAGCTTCCCGAACCCCCATGCCGGGTCATCGAGCTCGGAGGTGGCACGGGCGTATTCACGCGGGCCTTGCTGGATCGCGGCGTGCTTCCCGAGGATCTGCTCGTCGTCGAGCTCAACAGCGAGCTGCATCGATTGCTGCAACAGCGCTTTCCCGAAGTGAAGGTGGTACGCGGCAACGCCATGGAGCTCAAGGACATCGTCGAACGCGAGGAATTTTGTGCGGCCGGCGAAGTCGATGCGATTCTGAGTGGCCTCGGGTTGCTGTCCATGTCCAGGGCGACGCAGCGTCGCATTCTGTCGGCCGCATTCTCCGTGCTCGGCGCGAAGGGTCGCTTCATCCAGTTCACCTACGGACCGGTCAGCCCGGTGTCACGCGAAGTACTGACCGAGCTCGGCCTCGGCGTCTATCGCGGCGGTGTGGCCTGGCGCAACGTGCCGCCCGCTGCCGTCTACGTGTACACGCGCAATCGGTCGACACCGATTCGAGCCATCCGCACGCACCGACGCTGAGCAGCAAGCGTCTGCACGCTGATTGTGTAGGTGCCGCCTTCTGGCGCGATGCCTTTCGTGGCTGTGGAGGAGGAGCATCGCCCCTGACGGGCCTCCTACGAGAAGCACCAGGCCGCAACGCATCTGCACGCTTTTCATGTAGGAGCCGCCTTCAGGCGCGATGCTTCTCGTGGCGGCGGCGAAAGAGCATCGTCCCTGAAGGGACCTCCTACGAGAAGCTTGAGGCCGCAGCGGATCTGCACGCTTTTCATGTAAGAGCCGCCTTCAGGCGCGATGCTTTTGGTGGCGGCGGCGAAAGAGCATCGTCCCTGAAGGGACCTCCTACGAAAAGCACCAGGCCGCAACGCATCTGCACGCTCTTTATGTAGGAGCCGCCTTCAGGCGCGATGCTTTTCGTGGCTGTGGCGAGAGAGCATCGCCCCTGACGGGCCTCCAACGAGAAGCTTGAAGGCGCGGCGGATGTGCACGCTTTTCATGTAGGAGCCGCCTTCAGGCGCGATGCTTCTCGTGGCCGTGGCGAAAGAGCATCGTCCCTGAAGGGACCTCCTACGAGAAGCTTGAAGGCGCAGTGGATCTGCACATTTGCGGATTTACCTCAGGCCTCCGCCGCTTCGCGCTTCAATGCCGCGGCCAGATCCTTGCCGAGCCAGGCATCGATGCCCTTGCGCAGCAGGTAGATCAGCGGGATCAGGGCAATTGCTGCAAGCACCTTGTAGCCGTAGTTGACCGTGCCCACGGCCAGCCAGAGATCCGTGGTCCATTTCTGCGGACCGATCACGAAGGCGATGTAGAGCACCACGAAGCTGTCGACGAACTGCGACACGAACGTCGACGCGGTTGCCCGCAACCAGATGTGGCGTTCGCCGGTGCGCTGGCGAATCGAATGGAACACGCGCACGTCGATCAGCTGGCCGATCAGGAAGGCCGTGATGGAACCTGCGATGGTCCACATGCCCTGGCCGAACACGTATGCGTAGGCAGCCTGCAGGTCGGGTACGCCATCTTCGCTTGCTGCACCCACCCACCAGGAGGCAGGCGCCAGCGCAATGGCCAGATAGGCGAACAGGAAAGCGTAGGCGATCAGTCCGACCGCGAGCCATGACAGGAAGCGAACGCCGCGCTGTCCGTAAAACTCGTTGATCACGTCGGTCATGATGAAGACGATCGGCCACAACAACGTGCCCGCCGTGAAGTTCAGCGAACCGGTCTGGTTGAACAGGTTCCACTCGAACGGCTGCAGTCCCAGGGTTTCCTCAAGGGCGAAAATCTTCACGCCGATGAACTCGGCGATGATCGCGTTGGCGACGAAGAATCCCGCCAGCATCAGGAACATGCGCTGCGCGCGTGGCGCCGCGCTCGCCGTCGCGACAGGCTCGCTCATTCGTCGTTGTTCTCGTCCTGGACCCTGGCCGAACCCTGGCCGGGCCGTTCCTGCAGTTCCGCAACCACTTGCTGCAACTGCGCGACCAGACTCTCCAGTTGGGCCACGCGCTCTCCCAGGCCACCCGAGGCCCGCGAGGAGGGCTCGGCATCCGCGGCAATGACGGTATCCAGCGTTACCGGGCCGCACAGCAGATGCATGTAGCGGTCCTCGCGCTGGCCCGGTGCGCGATGCAGGCGCACCACCAGCGCAGGCTCGCGCGAAGCGAGCCGGTCGAGCACGGTAGCCACTTCCTCGGCGTCCGGGAAATCCGCCAAGCGTTCGCTGCGTGAGTAGAGTTCGTTCAGCGTCTGCGGTCCGCGCAGCATCAGTATCGCGAGCAGGGCACGCTGCCGCGTCGTCACGTTGTAGCCGATTTCAAACTTGTGCGCATAACGTGATGCACGCGCGCTCAGCGTACCGGTCACCAGGCCCTTGCCCTCGAGCTGGCGCAGGGCATGACCGACCTCGCCCGGTTCGTAGTGGCTCATCGGATCGCGATTGGACTTCTGGTTGCAGGCAGCCACCACCGAATTGAGCGTCAGCGGATAGGCATCCGGTGTCGTCGCCTGCTTTTCGATCAGGCTGCCGAGGATGCGCGCCTCGATCGCTTCCAGCGCAACGAGCGCTGCGCTGGAAGCTGCCTCTTCGCCATCCGATTCCTGCATGACCTAGTTTCCCTTCGGTTTGTCGGTACGGTACTTCTCGAACCAGGCCACGATATTGAGCACCTTGGCAATCAGGTTGCTTGGACGCTGGGCGATGCCGTGCGATGCACCGGGAATGCGAACCAGGGCGGTATCGACCTTGCGGATCTTGAGCGCCTGGTAGAACTGCTCGGCCTCGGAAGCCGGTGTGCGGTGGTCTTCCTCGCCGACCATCATCATGGTGGGTGTCTTGACGTTCCCGACATAGGAGATCGGCGAGCGTTCAAGATAGTTGTCGACCTTGTCCCAGGGCAGGTCGGCGAACCAGTAGTGCGAGAAGAACGGATACATGTCGGCCGTCAGGACGAAGCTGTACCAGTTGATCACGGGCTTGGCCGACACGGCGGCACGGAAGCGATCGGTATGCCCGACGATCCAGGCGGTCAGGCAACCGCCGCCGCTGCCGCCGGTGACAAACAGGTTGTCGGTATCGATCGAGCCGCGTGCGATGGTGGCGTCGACCACGCTCATCAGGTCGTCGAAATCCTGGCTCGGGTAGGCGTTCTCGATCAGGTTGGCGAACTCGGTGCCGTAGCTTGTGCTGCCGCGCGGGTTGGCATAGACCACCACGTATCCCGCTGCGGCGAACAACTGGACCTCCGGCGAGAAATGCGGGCCATAGGCGGCGAACGGCCCGCCATGGATTTCCAGCAGCAGCGGATACTTCCTGTTCGGATCGAAGTTGGGTGGGCGGACGATCCAGGCCTGGACGTCACGACCGTCGAACGAGGATTTCGCGGTGATTTCCTCCATCTGGCCCAGGTTCATGTTCTCGAGCAGGTTGGCATCGAGATTGGTCAAGGTGCGTGACTTGCCGGAGCGCTCGGTGACCGCGAGGTTGGCCAGGTTGTACATGCCGCCCTGGGTGTAGGCCACGCGTCCGCCGGCAGCCGAGAACTCGGCCGCCGTGTAGGGGCGTCCGACTTCCACACCGCCGAGATCATCGGCAACGCGCTCGACCTTGCCACCGCTGGCGGATATCCAGCCAAGCTGCGTCTTTCCGTGGTCGTCGAACTGCAGCCAGAGACCGCGATTGCCGTCCCAGGCGATGGCATCGACACTGATGTCGTAGTTGTCGGTCAGCGAGCGGGCATTGCCGGCGTTGGTATCGCCGACGTAGATGCGGGTCGCCTGGTAGGGACGACGCTTGTCGTCGAAGCCCAGCCAGGCCAGCCGTTTGCCGTCAGGCGACAGGATGGCGTGAAAATCCGGACCCTTGCGCTCGGTCAGGCGCGTGATGGCGCCATCGCGCACGGCCACGCGATACAACTCGCTCTCCACCGGCTCGTATTCCCAGTTGTCGCCGAGATTGGCCGAAACGATCAGTGCGCTGCTGTCCGCAGTCCAGGCCGGCGCGCTATTGAAGTTGTGCTTGCCGGTTGTCAGCTGGCGCGCCGCGCCGCCATTGCTGGAAACCACAAAGACATGCGAATAGCCCGGGTCGACATAGCCGCCGCCATCCACGCGATAGATGACGCTGTCGATCACCTTGACCGGCGCAGCCCACTCGGCGCCCTTGGGCGGCGAGGGCATCTTGGCCAGCGGTGCCTGCTCGGCTGGCACGCGCATGCTGAAGGCCAGCCAGCGACCGTCCGGAGACCAGCTCAGATTCTGTGGCGATTCGGTCAGGTCGGTGATGCGCGCCGTTTGCCCGGTATCGAACCAGTGCATCTGGATCTGCGACTTGCCGCTGTCGCTGGCCACGAAGGCCAGGCGTCGCCCATCGGCAGACCAGGCAGCGCCGTAGCCGGATGCAGCGACCGGGCGAAGGTTGTTGCCGTCACTGTCGATCCGCCACAGGCTCGACTGCTTGCGGTCCTTCATGACGTCGAAGCCCTTGCGCTCGAAGACGACCTGACGGCCGTCCGGCGAGATCTGCGGGTTGTCCACCCATTGCAGGCCGAATACGTCCATCGGTTCGAAGACGCGGCTATCGGCATGCGCGGCCGAGGCGATGAGCCCCGAGCAAACGAACACGAGGCAGGTAATGGCTAGTCGTTGCATGGTGACCTCTGGTCGGAAGCAGAACCCGCATTCTGGCCCGATGCGCCCGCAAGGGCCAGCCTGCCAAGGGTCACGCCAAACCACCCTCGGCAACCGCTCCCTGCGTTGCTCTACCTCCTGCATGGATGCAGGAGGTAGAACCGCGTCTGGAACGGTGGTCGAGGGTGGGCATGCGGAGCGCTATCCCCAGAGCTCGAGCACTACAGCGTCTGGAACGTCTGTAGAGGGTTCGGCAAACGCGAACAATCCAACCCTCTGGCCCAGCCATCAACAGCCGAGAATCCGCCTGGATCGAATCCCGAATCCCCATCCCGAATCCCCCAATTGTGCGCCGTGTCTTTCATTCGCGGCGGCACCGTGTCTAGACTCCGGCTCAGCCGTGTCACGGGACCTTCACATCAGGTGGAGCGCCCCGATTCGCCGGGGGATCCGGCCTGTCGCAGCGAGGGAACCAGGTGCAGCCCACCGACATCAGTGATCCGAAGTACTTCCATAAAGTCGTCGATTGCCAATGGGCCTGTCCGGCCCACACCCCAGTCCCCGAATACATCCGATTGATCGCGGCAGGGCGTTACGCCGATGCCTACATGGTCAACTGGGAGTCCAACGTGTTTCCGGGCATTCTCGGCCGGACCTGCGACCGACCCTGCGAACCGGCCTGCCGGCGCGGTCGCGTCGAGGAAAACAACGGTGAAAAACCCGAACCGGTGGCGATCTGCCGGCTCAAGCGCGTGGCCGCCGACAACAAGGGCGAGGTCAAGGCACGCATGCCCAAGCCAGCCGCGAAGAAGAACGGCAAGCGCATCGCCTGCATCGGCGCGGGCCCGGCCTCGCTGACCGTCGCCCGCGATCTGGCCCCTCTGGGCTACGAGATCACCATCTTCGAAGCCGACCCGAAGGGCGGTGGTTTCATGCGCACCCAGGTGCCGCGCTTCCGCCTGCCCGAATCGGTCATCGACGAGGAAGTCGGCTACATCCTCGATCTCGGCGTCGAACTGAAGGGCGGCCATCGCATCGACTCGATGCGCAGCATGCTCGAGAAAGGCTACGACGCCGTCTTCGTCGGCTCCGGCGCACCGCGCGGACGCGCCTTGAAGCTCCCCGGCTCGGAAGAAGCGGCCAGACACATCCATATCGGTATCGACTGGCTCTCGTCGGTCTATTTCGGTCACGTCAAGAAAATCGGCAAGCGCGTGATCGTGCTCGGTGGCGGCAACACGGCCATGGACTGCTGCCGCTCGGCACGCCGCCTTGGTGGCGAGGATGTGAAAGTCATCGTCCGCTCCGGCTTCGACGAAATGAAGGCTTCGCCCTGGGAAAAGGAAGACGCCGCCCACGAAGGCATTCCCATCCTCAACTTCCTTGTGCCGAAGAGTTTCGTGCACGATAACGGCAAGCTCACCGGCATGACCTTCGAGAAGGTGCGTGCCGAATTCGACGAGCGCGGTCGCCGCAAGCTGATCCCTACCGGCGAGCCCGACCAGCAATTCGACTGCGATGAAGTGCTCGTCGCGGTCGGTCAGGAAAACGCGTTTCCCTGGATCGAGCGCGACCTCGGCATCGAGTTCAACGAATGGGACATGCCCGTCGTCGACGAACGCACGCATCAGTCGAGCCTGCCGCACGTGCTGTTCGGGGGCGATGCCGCCTTCGGCCCGAAAAACATCATCTGGGCCGTCGCCCATGGTCACGAAGCGGCGATCTCGATCGACCGGCTGCTCTCCGGCGAATCCACCGCCGACCGCCCGCCACCCGAGGTCAAGGTGCTCTCGCAGAAGATGGGCATCCACGAGTGGAGCTACGACAACGACATCTCCGGCGACGAACGCTTCAAGGTGCCGCTGGTTCCGTTCGCCGAAGCCATCAAGAGCATGAGCACCGAAGTCGAACTCGGCTTCGATGCCGCCACCGCCTGGAAGGAAGCCCAGCGCTGCCTCAATTGCGATGTGCAGACCGTCTTCACCGACCAGGCCTGCATCGAATGCGATGCCTGCGTCGACATCTGCCCGATGGACTGCATCAGCTTCACCGCCAATGCCGAAGAAGACGTGCTGCGCAAGAAACTCACCGCACCCGCCCTCAACCTCACCCAGGACTTGTACGTCTCCGGCCCCCTCAAGACCCAGCGCGTGATGGTCAAGGACGAAGACGTCTGCCTCCATTGCGGCCTCTGCGCCGAACGCTGCCCCACCGGCGCGTGGGACATGAAGAAAGTCCTCATAGAAATGACCCACGCCAACACCCCGACCTGCCCAAAGAAAACCCGCAAGCAGGAGGCCGCGTGATGGCCCCTTCAGTCGACACAAACGCAAAAGCTCTTCGTAGGAGGCCCTCTCAGGGACGATGCTCTTCTGCATCCCACCCGAAACGCATCGGGCCTGAAGGCCTCTCCTACGAAGAGCGCGACGACGCACTGCCACTTTTTCGTCGGGTTGCACACCACAATTCCATCGTAGGAAGCGGCTTCAGCCGTCCCGAAATGGGGACTTCTTTCGGTCGCCATGCTCTTCAACACGTCGCACCAGAAGCATCGCCCCTGAAAGGGCCTCCTACACAGGCTGGCTGCCTCGATGCGAGGGTTGCCCCATGACCCCCATCACCGCCACCAACGACTTCGTCATCAAGCTCGCCAACACTCATCGTTGTTCCTTCTCCCGCTGGCGGGAGAAGGTCCCGCAGGGGGATGAGGGTGGTGCTCCTGCTGTTGCTTCTCACAGGGGAGCAACCCCATGACCCCCATCACCGCCACCAACGACTTCGTCATCAAGTTCGCCAACGCTCATCGTTGTTCCTTCTCCCGCTGGCGGGAGAAGGTCCCAAAGGGGGATGAGGGTGGTGCTCTTGATCCTGACTTTGCAATGCTTCATCGGCAGTCTCTGCAATGACCCCCATCACCGCCACCAACGACTTCGTCATCAAGTTCGCCAACGTCAACGGCTCGGGTTCCGCCTCGGCCAACGAGATGTTCGCGAAATCGATCCTGCGCATGGGCGTGCCGGTTAGCCCGCGCAACATCTTCCCGTCCAACATCCAGGGCCTGCCCACCTGGTACGAAGTCCGCGTCAACGAACAGGGCTGGCTCGGGCGTCGCGGTGGCGTCGACTTGATGGTCGCGATGAACCCGCAAACCTGGGATGCGGACGTCAAGGAAATCGAAACCGGCGGTTATCTCTTCTACGACAACAGCAAGCCACTGCCGAAATCCCGCTTTCGCGACGACATCACCGTCATCGGCATGCCGCTGACCCACATCAGCAACGCCACCTATGACGATCCACGCCAGCGCCAGCTGTTCAAGAACATCATCTATGTCGGCGCGGTCTCGCACCTGCTCGGCATGGACCCTGACGTCATCGAAACGCTGATCAAGCAGCAATACAAGGCCAAGGCCAAACTGCTCGACGCCAACATCCATGCCCTGCATCTCGGCATCGACCACGCCAAAGAGCACCTCGCCCCAATAGGCCTTCACGTAAAGAAGGCCGACAACGTCGGCGACAGGATCTTCATCGACGGCAACAGCGCTGCCGCACTCGGCTGCGTCTATGGCGGTGCCACCGTCTGCGCCTGGTATCCGATCACGCCCTCTTCCTCACTGGCCGAAGCGTTCCAGTCCTACTGCCAGAAATACCGCGTCGATCCGGAAACCGGCAAGAACCGCTACGCGATCATCCAGGCCGAGGACGAGATCGCCTCGATCGGCATGGTCACCGGTGCCGGCTGGAACGGCGCGCGCGCCTTCACGACCACCTCCGGCCCCGGCGTTTCGCTGATGAACGAATTCATCGGCCTGGCCTACTTCGCCGAAATCCCGGTCACCATCATCAATGTGCAACGCGGCGGCCCCTCGACCGGCATGCCAACGCGCACCCAGCAATCCGACGTGCTGGCCTGCGCCTATGCCTCGCACGGCGACACCAAGCACGTGCTGCTGTTTCCGGAGGATCCGCACGAGTGCTTCGAATTCTCGGCCCAGGCACTGGATCTGGCCGATCGCCTGCAGACGCCGATCTTCGTCATGACCGATCTCGACATCGGCATGAACCAGCGCCTGTGCGAGCCGTTCACCTGGGACGATGCGCGCGACTACGATCGCGGCAAGGTCATGACCGCCGAGGAACTCGAAGCGGGCAGGGACTTCGGTCGCTACAAGGATGTCGACGGCGACGGCATCCCGTACCGCACCTATCCCGGCACGCATCCGACCAAGGGTAGCTACTTCACCCGCGGCACCTCGCGCGATCCCTACGCGCGTTATTCCGAACGTGGCCCCGACTACACCTACAACATGGAGCGCCTGCTACAGAAGTTCGACACGGCCAAGGCCATCACGCCGCAGCCGATCCTGCGCACGGCGCAGAAGAAGGCCGCCTTCGGAGCCATCTTCTACGGCTCGACCAGCCCGTCGATGGCCGAAGCCATCGACGCGCTGGAAGCCCAGGACCTGCATCTCGATACGTTACGCGTCCGCGCCTTTCCGTTTCCCGAATCGGTGCGCCAGTTCGTGCTCTCGCACGAGCGCGTCTTCGTGATCGAACAGAACCGCGATGCCCAGTTGCGCAGTCTGCTGATCAACGAGTTCGATCTCGACCCGGCCCGCGTCGTCAAGATCCTGCACTACGACGGCACCCCGATCACCGCCCGCTTTATCGCCCGTGCCATTGCCGAGCACATGCGCGGCGCGAGCGTGTCTTCGCACGCCTCCGAGAGAGTTGCATGATTTCGGAAGCAAACCTGTGCCGCCTTGCTGTGCTGAGTGGCATGCTGGTTTGCTTGATGACGACGCCAGCTTTCGCAGCCAGCAGCGTCCACGGAACGATGGAAGGCGATACCTACGTCGCCCCGATGGGAGACTATCGCTGCCAGATACCCAACTTCGATTCGCGCGACATCAAGCTCGATGAGGGCTTCGGCAAGGCCGGCGGAACGGCAGCGTTCATCAGCTTTCTCAACATCACGCGCGTGGATGTCGAGAAGGTGGAGATCGGCGTCCCGGCGACGGAGATGACGCCGGAGCTGGTGCGCGAACTGCATACCTTCTACTTCCAGGAGCAGGTGGTTCCACTGGTGAAGGCGGGCGTCAAGGATGCATCCATTGTCAGCAAGGACTACCAGAGCAAGGCACCTACCACCTACCGATCGGTCATGAAGCTGCCAATGGGCAAGCGCAAGGGTGGCGACATGATGCGTGCATCCATTCAATACACCAACGGCGACTTCATGTATGTCGTCAGCGTTTCGAGATACATGAAACCCGAACGTGGCTGGTCGGAGGCGCAGGATGCCGAAGAACTCATGAAAGAAGCCGAGCGCGCATTCGCCCGTTGCCAGTTTCCACCCATCCCGACAGGGAACAGTGAGCCAGTCACATGACCTACATCACCAAGCCCAAGCTCCACCATCCGACCCTTCCCAAGAACGCGCTCTGCCACACAAGGCGCGACTACGAAGGCAAGATCTCGACGCTGTGCGCCGGCTGCGGCCACGACTCGATTTCCGCAGCCATCATCCAGGCCTGCTGGGAACTCAACGTCGAACCACATCGTGTAGCCAAACTCTCCGGCATCGGCTGCAGCTCGAAAACCCCCGACTACTTCCTCGGCCAGTCACACGGCTTCAATACCGTGCACGGACGCATGCCCTCGGTACTGACCGGAGCCAACCTGGCCAATCGTGAGCTGCTCTATCTCGGCGTCTCCGGCGACGGTGACTCGGCCTCCATCGGCATGGGCCAGTTCGTCCACGCCATGCGCCGCGGCGTCAACATGGTCTATATCGTCGAGAACAACGGCGTCTACGGCCTGACTAAGGGTCAGTTTTCGGCCACCGCCGATGAAGGCTCGATGTCGAAGAAAGGTGTGAAGAATACCGATTCACCGATCGACCTGATCGGCCTTGCCTTGCAACTCGGTGCAACCTACGTCGCCCGCAGCTTCTCCGGCGACAAGGCGCAACTGGTCCCGTTGATCAAGGGTGCCATCCTGCACCAGGGCGCCGCCTTCCTCGATGTCATCAGCCCCTGCGTCGCCTTCAACAACCACGCCGGCAGCACCAAGAGCTACGAGTACGTCAGAGAACACAACGACGCCGTCAACCGCCTCGACGTCATCCCGACCCGCAGCGAAATCCTTGTCGACTACGAACCTGGCGAATCCATCGAAGTCGCCCAACACGATGGTTCAACCCTACGCCTGCACAAGATCGAACCCGACTACGACCCCCGCGACCACATCGCCGCCACAAACTACGTGCAACAGCATCATGCGAAAGGGGAGGTCGTGACGGGATTGCTGTATGTCGATCCGGACCCTTCTGACCTGCATCAACACCTGGGAACGGTGGAGGCGCCGTTGAATAGGTTGGGAGTGGGGGAGTTGAGTCCTGGACTGGATGTGTTGGATCGGATTAATGCGGGGTTGAGGTAACGAAACAGTAATCGTAGCAGTGGGTCGAATTGACTACCGGTGTGGTCAAATAGAAAATCTCTTGGATGTTAAAGTGCACTATTGCTTGGTGGGTATTGTTCTGCTCGCGTACCCACTCACCAGCAGAAACAAGATTTCAAGGCTAATGCGCCTGATTTCGCTGCTCATTGGAGAGCGTGTCAGGTTGGCTTGGACATTTGTTGCTGGGATGAATCTCATTCTTCTACGGAGCGGTTGTCATAACCATTAGGAAAGTCGATGTACTTCCAGATAGGAAATCCAAAGCCCTTGTCGTCGCTGCGACCATCGCTTGAAAACTTGATGCAATTGAAAAGAAACTATCAGATAGCTGTAATCGATGACGAACCCTTTGCCAAATCCGATTCTCTTCGTGCGCACAAATTTAGCATTGTCGAGCTAGGTGATATTAGAGCGGTAGATCAAGTTGCTGAGTACCCGATCGTAGTGTGTGATATTAGAGGGGTTGGTGGCGCTCTTCACTCAGAATTGGAGGGTGCTCACCTTGTCGCTGAGATTCGAAAATCCTACCCGGATAAGTTTCTTGTCTCCTACTCTGGGGCTCAGTACGACATTAGATATAACGAGGCATTGCGGAGCGTTGACGCATCGCTTCCTAAAGATGCTTCCACTAATGAGTGGGTCCGAACCATTGAGTCTGGTCTACTAAAGGTGGGTAGCCCAAAGGAGCGGTGGCTCAGACTAAGAAGAACGCTTCTTGAAAGAGGAGTCGAAATTCATGAAGTATTCGAACTCGAACAGAGATTCATTCGCGCAGTTCAGAAACGTGATGCCACTAAGCTCAAAGTTGGAGGAATACCCGAAGAGGCAAAAGAGCTTGTCGTTACCTTCGCTAAGATAGCTCTAGTGCAGATCATAAAGGGGTTGGCGTAATGACGAATTACGACAAGCAAGATAGGAAGCTGAAGAAGCTCATCAAGGAGCTTGACGATGCGCTAGCAAGGGCAGAGAGCGCGGAAGCTGGAAGGATCAAGCTATATAGAATTCTGGACGGGATAATGCATGAAACTAGGCGACTCAATGCTGAGGTTGCCAATTCGTGCGAAGAAGTGTCAAAATGTATAAGTAATAATAACTATGCGCAAGCTGGCCAGCGAGCAGACGATGCGTTTTATATGTCTGGGCTTATCTCATCTCGTCTAACATTCGCTGATTTCGAGATCAACCCTGACTCTCTTTCTAGGCAAGTAAGGTATAGCGCGGGGCTGTACAGGAAGTTCGATAAGGCGCGCCAAATTCTATTTCGAGCCGCAAGTCGAAGAGGAATTGAAATTCAACTTCATGGTCCATCTCGGAATGAGATTGATGTAATGCCAGCTTTCGAATTGGTTCCTTTCGTCTTGATCGACAACGCTGTCAAGTACTCTCCAGACGGTCAAATAATAACCATTGAAGTGCAAGACAATCCCATGCCGGGCATCAGGGTGCAGGCGACAGTTCAATCAATTGGTCCTATGGTAACCCCAGACGAGTTATGCAAGCTTTGTTTGAGAGGATACCGCGGACAACTGGCAACCCAAAGTTCAATCCCTGGAGAGGGAATTGGGCTCTATCTAGCAGAAACGCTTGTCCGATTGGTCAACGGATCTCTGCAAATCCGGTCTTCTTCGAATTCAATGTACGGTGTAGGTGGGGTGGACTATTCAGAATTCGAGGCCCTTGTGAATTTTCGATAGTATTCACTCGGATTTGTGTTCAGAACTAGCTGATTTTCTCCCCGATGCACTCATCGGTGGCGTATCGATCGTCAACTCCGCTAAGTCTCTTCCGATTGCGACAACATTAGGCAGTGATCCATTCCACCGCTGAGTAAGATCATTGCCGATTTGCCATGAAAGTGACTCAGGGGATTCATCAAACTCAGCGCGGCGAAGTTTTGCCAGTTCCACGCGCTTCTGCGCCAGAGCGAGGTTGAGATTGATTTCTGTCTCGTCGGCGGCGGCTCTGGCCGCAATAGTTCGTTTGCGGAGCTCCTCTATCTGGAGTTCTGTGGCGCTTTGGATCCGTGATTTGCTGACTTCGACATTTACTTTAATGCGGTAGCCCAAAGTAAGAATTGAGATGCCTAGTTCAGGAATGGATGAGTACCTTCTGTTAGAACCCTTAGCGATGGCAAGGTCAATAATCGCCTCGCTATTATTCACAACTTGTGTCTCGACTTCTGTTAGTGTTTTGCTGGTCAGGACTGATCGTGCTGCGTTTCTGCAGATATCTCCGATCAACTTCTCAATTTTGGCTTCTCCATATTGAGTGCTGGATCTTCCGAAGTTCTCGATGAGAGCGACTACTGCTAGACTACTCTTGTCGAGTTTGTAGCTAACTTCAAGTAGAACCTTGATCGGCACGTTGTCTGCGGTGTTCACGGACACACCGTCATCCAGTAAAGCCTCAACCAGAATCTTCTCGGGTTCTACGGTCTTATCTGTTATGAGCAGAAATTGCCGCGTTGTTGGATATCTACGAATAACATTGAAATATGGCATATACCAATGAATGCCAGGATCTAGTGGCCCTTCGGTGACTCTGCCAAAGCTGCTTACAAGTACCAACTCGTCATCGTGAACGGGAGTAAACGCAAACCCTGCCACAGTAGAAATGCTTGAGATAAGTACTATCGCCATCCATTTCCCCGCGGTTGTGAAAAAGATGGCTGCCGATAGTCGCTTCAAGAAGCCACTTCGAGTAAGTTCATGCTGTTTATTTGTGTCCATGTGTCTTCTCGCAGTGCGGAAAAGTCGTGTGGTCCATAGAGTAGTGCTCCCCAAAACTCGGGTTAGGTTGCACTTTTCAGGTCAGTTTTGGGCGCCCGATTATTGCGAGACAAGGGTCCGAAGTAAGGGTCAGGTTGCACTTTCGCGGCATCGGGGTCAGGTCCACTTTCGTACCATGGGATACAACTGGGGCATCTGCAATTTTCATAAGCCAACGGATGGAGAGCAAAGGCGCCGCGTAGGTCACCTGCCATCCGAGTTCGCGGAATCCCTACTCGAACAAAGCGTCCTATCCACAGAACCATCGCCGAGCGCTTTTCTCGAAACCAAGGGCTTTGCTGAAAGCCTGCCGATGCTGAGTTTGGGGGCAGGTCAAGACACGCATGCTTTTCTAGATAAATTCCCGCAACTAGTTGATCAGGCCAAGGTCGATAAAATCCTTGGAGTCGGCTGTTCTGGTTCGTAGCACGACTTCGTAACCTTCGCGGCTTCCGTCGTCGTTGGTGTTGCCTTCTATCGTGCGAAATGCCTTCCCGCTCGGCGCAAATGCAAATCCGGTATGCGTCCAGTCGTTTGGTGTTTTCCGAGCGATGAAGACATGGCAATCTGTTAGCTCCGCTTCGGAGAATTTCCTTTCGGCTCGAAAGCGCCTTGAGTTCTGCGCATCTTTGGCGAGCACATCGCAAGAGAATGTGCGTGGCAGCGGGCAAGGAACTCCCATGATTTCTGCTGCCTGACTGGCGATGCTGGTTACAAAACCAGCGCACCACGGCCAATTTGCGCCTTGATTTCCAGACATGTATGCACGCACCCAAGGTCCACAGTTCTGCCCTCCGATCTCTACGGGTCGCCTTTCTGCGTGCTTCAACGCCAGCTCGAGAACGGCTTGGGTATAGGTTGTCATCTGTCCGTCCAACGCCTTAATGGCCAGGAGTTCTTGCATGGGGGTTACAAGCGCCGACCAAGATTCCGCGTCGAGCGTGTTGCTAGTTGGCAAACCCAAATGCTCGCGATACAGGTTCAGTGCCATGCCGGTGGCCGCCTGGAAGTCACCATCAATGACGACGGGGAACCCTTGCAGGCCTAGCCACTCCTGCAACCTGCGGACATTGATTCCACGTGAACCAGCCTTGAGTTCACCCGGGAATTTCGTCTCCTTGGTGGCGGCCCGCGAAAAATAGTCCACATTCACTCCCCAACGAGAAACCGTCAGAACGCGATGATTCGCGCTGTTCCATCCGGTGCACTGATTCGAGCGATTGCTACGAGCAGGACGTCATCTTCGTTTGTCAATTGGGCGAGTGTCGCGAGAAGTGCGACGGCAAATGACGGTGCCTCATCGACCCAGTAGAATTGTCGAAACCAGCCAGCCAGTCCGCTGTTGACGCGCTCATTGATGCTGTCCAGAGCCTTGAAGTAGATTCTTTGGCGTACAGGGACTGAATCGAGTGTCGCTGCCTTCGCCTTGGCTGCTGAAAATGCGTCGCCGGCACTACCCATTGCTCTCAGTGAGTCCAGAAGGCCGCTTGCCAGCTGGTTTATTGCACGAACGTTTCGATAGAGTCGAGATGCAGGAGAATCTTGTGTGGTTGACGGCAGGGGCACCCCCGTCTTTTCCTTGAAGCGCAACGATAACTGATCCTCATTCAGCCCAGCGATTTCGCCGATTTCCCTGGCGACATCTCGTGCGTCGGTACTGTTCGCCAATGCACGAAGGGTTGCGATACTAAGGTTGGCGGCGCCGACGGCTACCAGCGCTGATCGCGCCGAGTTGAGGATGCGCTCGGCACCCTGCGTCGTTGCACTGCTGGCAATCAGCGACTGCAGCGCGAGAATGTCAAGTGAAACTGCTGAAGAAATGGTTGCCTGGAGCGGTTGGTCTCCGTAGACATCCAGTGCGTGTTCGATCGCCTCGCTCGAAAAAAGCTGTCGCGAAAAGCCAGAGGAATTAAATGACGACAGGTAATTGCTGAGCTCTTTGGGCTTCATTCTCTTGTCTTCGTAGTTGAAGTCGAATCCAAGGGTCAGTGGCAATGCGGAGCGTGGGTTGCTTAAAGCGGCCGCGAAGTCGATGCTTCCAATCATTCGTGCGCCGCTGGATTCTCCAAACGCCTTGACGCTCGTAGCGCTCGAGAAATTGCCGCTGGCAATCGTGATCGTTCCGCTGGCGTCTACGTCGACTCTGGCTTCTGAGAGATTCGATCGCGTCCAAGCGATACCGTGACTACCAAGGTTGAGTGATAAATTGAGGCTGCGTTCACGCTTGACTGTGCTTGAGAAGATGCCCTCAATCTCACTGATTTCTTCACATTCGCGGGCTTGCTCAAGTATGTCCCACAGTGAATCGAGCCGTCCGGTTAGCAGCGAGCGGTAGAGCAATTTGGTTCGAGGAGTCATCTTCCTGATCGTGAATGCAAGTTCGACGTCGCTCGTCTCGCTCTTCGCGTACGTAGCCTTGAGAGCAAGCCCAAGCTTGATGTCGAATGCGGCGTTGAGAGCCTTGATGACCTTTGTGCGCGCTTCTTCGTAGAAGGTGAGCAACTTGATTGCTGGGGAAAGAAGATTCGTTGCGGCCTCGTTTGCCTTTGTCACTAGTGCATTGACGTTTTCTCCTATGCTGGCGAAGACAGCAAAAAGACCTTCGAGGCTTCCTGCGTTACCGTCAACGATTTCGGCGAGGTCCTCCTCAAGTTCGGATTTGATCGCTTTCAGTGGCTTGGCTAGCCAGACAGCCAGAGAATTTACGACAGCCTTCGTATCCTCTCCCTCGGTTCCAAAACGCTCAGCCAGCATCCGGCCAAGGTTCCTCGCCATTGCATTCGGGTCTTCTAGGTCACCCCAAAAAGGCGTCGCCGTATTGATTTGCTCCTTGATCTCATTCAGCAGTAGCATCTTTACGTGTGCCACTGCATCTCCCGAAGACGCACGTCCCAATAAAAGTTCGGCCAACAGCTTGATGGTCGGATCCTTCGTTCCTATGGATTTGTCCAGCTTCTCAATTAGGGTAGTACCAGGAGCACTCCATTTCTGGAGCTTTTCGAGTAGCCCACCCTGATCCGGAAGCAGGCGGTCAACGATCGGTTGTGCAATGTCGCCAAGCCCCTTGACAGACATTTCGGCGGTGAGATCAAAGCCAAACGTGCGACCGCCCTTGTCGAGTCTCGCTACACTGACGCGAATGCTCTGGTCGGGATACAAGCGCTCCACGGCAATGCGAAACTGTCCGGACCTCGACCAGCCGACAGACAAGCCAGCACCAACCTTTGCATCTGCCGAGATGTTTGCTCCGTTGTAGGAATTGGTGCCGGCATAGGCCCAGGTGTAGCCAGCAGCAATCGAAGCGGAAAGATCCAAGCGGCCCGATGCATCGAGCGAGAATCTTCTGAGGCCGCGCCACTCGCCGGTTGTGCTCGGCTGCGACAACTGCCGGCCTACGCTTTCCAGATCCCAGGGCGTTACCAAATCAGAGATGCTATCGACCAGAGCTCCAACAATCGTTGTTTCCGATGGCCATTGGTAGTAAGCGTTTAGGGCCATGGCGGCTCCGGTACCAGCCTTTCCGTTCGCACTACCGCCATTGAAGGGAACCTTGAAAGAGCCCTCAACGTCTACGGTCCCTGCGATTGATGCCTTCAGGATCGCGTCACTTGCAGGAAATGCGAGTGGCGGTCGAAGCCCGGCTTGTGACGCTTTGAGAACGTCCAAAGTAGCGCTGAATCCCATACCACCTTTTGCGGCGAACGTGACATCTCCGTTCTTGATTGCGAATTTCTTGCTGCTTTCCAGTTCGTAGATAAGTGACGATTGCGCATCCCGAAGCTTGCGGGGCACTGGCATTTTTTTTTCGCCTTGCGTGTCAAGCAGAAAATTGCCAACAGGTCCCTCCAGCAAGCCCTTCAGAAATGTACTGTTGGTGGAGAACTGAGTGACCGCGCTTTCGAGCAACTGGCCGAACTTGGAGTTCGACTTTCCGTTGTTGTTCAAATGATCCCACAGTTGTAGAAGCGCGCCGTCGATACTGCTTCCTTGCTTGGAGGATATATGACTTAGTACATCAGACAAAGGGGTGCTGCCATTCAGTTCGAAGCCCTCTCCGTCCGGCATTTTTACGATCAGGCCGCCATTTGAGTTCGACATGCTTTCCTATCCTGTCGTCTTGGAGCTTTCGAGAAACGCGAAGATTGGGGTCCAGTGATTCGTGTTGGATGAAGGCAGAAAGCAATGTCGCATACACTCGATAGCAAGCTATATGTCCGATCCCACAGGTGATCGATTGCGCGATGAGTGACTACGAATCCGGGGGCGCCCGCTCAAGAGCTAAAAGATAAATATGAAGTGGGTTAAGTGATGTATTGGTTGATCTTCCTGTTCCCGATCTCGATGATGCCTGGATTCCGATAAATGAAAAATAGCGCATAGTGATGGCAGCATTAGAGTCACTTAATAGGCGTTCTTTAATGCGCAGCGCTTTATAGATATGGGGAACTAACTCAGGTAGACTGAGTAATGCTAGTAAGCTTTGCTGGATGCTAAGCAGGGCTTAAGTGAGGACCAATGGCTATCCCGAAGCGTCGTCTTTCCGACAAGGCATTTTCCGGATCCCTTCCGGTTAGGATCCGGCATTCGAGGCGTCTCGGGAAATTGACTCAGGCAGCGCTTGCAAAGGCTATTGGCGTGCAACCTAGCGCAGTGGCCCAGTGGGAACTGCCGAATGGCACATCACCCACGGTTTCACACCTGCTGAGCGTTGCAGATGCTTGCTGCGTAGCGTTCGAGTGGCTGGCGACGGGAAGGGGTGTCGCCGGTGCCCAGCCGTCAGAAATCGCTGCTGTAGATAGCAGCTCATTCGCAGCGGATCACCTTGAGGAACGACTGTTGCTGGCTTTTCGCAGGGTTCCTTCCCGCAAGCGAGAAACGTTCGTCGCCTGGATGGAATCGTTTTTCTAGGTGTGGCCGACGGGGTGCCACTAGGTTGAAGCGTAGTGGCCTGCTTCCAGAAAGACTACGCTTTCCGTCCTTCTTCCTGCTGAACCGAGCTATAGACCCCACAATTGATGACACGAACTAACCGCCTCAGAGAAGTCCACGCTATCGGCATGTTCCAGCGTCAGGTCATTGATCCGAAAAGCGGCGTGGAACTGCTCGCGTGGCAGGTTCCGTGTCGATCAGACCAACCTCAAGCCTGCTCGCTACGTTGGAACAGTATCCATGACGTGGCGATGTACTTGTCGCGGTTTTTTGGCATGTTGCCGCGGTGGGTGTGGGTGAACGCTGTCGGGGCGATCAGCAGGGCGCCGGTCTTCGGTGCGATTTTGCGATGCTGGTAGTAGAACTCGGTTTCGCCTTCGTCAAATTCGTCGTTGAGGTAAACCGTCCAAAGTAGCGAGCGGTGCAGCGTCTCGAAGCGGTCCGCCTTCGGCGCCAGTTCGCAATGCCAGCGCGGATAACCACCCTCGTCGGCGATATATTTCTGAAGGTTTATGTTGCCGGGACGGAACACTTTCGCCACCACGGCACGCAGCGTGTCGTCCGGCAGCGCTGCTACAGCTTCCGGATCAAGTGCCCTCCTTACGCCGGTCGCAGGGTCGACGAGGTTCAACCAGTGCGGGCCGAGAATTGCATACGCGTACTTGCGCACGTACTGCAGCAAGCCGGCGAGCATCGCGTCGTTCAATGCCCGCTCTTCGGCCGCCCACTGTGGCTTCCCGGCGAGGCCAATGTCCCAGCTGTTCTTGTGGCTGACATCGACGCCGCTGCCGGTGCTGCCGCGCTTTGCTTCCGCACTGGCGTCGAAGCGCTGGATGAGCGACGTGCAGATCTCGCGCGGCAGTGCGTTTTCGTAGACTTCAATGAAATCGTGATGGCTCATGGAATGGCTGCTTTGCAGGAGCAAAGGCGAATGCTAACCCAGCGTCGACGCTATCAGAAACGTTTCAGGGGGATCGGATGCCGGTTGAATGCCTGGGCGCGCCAGTCAGTCTGGGGCCGATCAATCTTTTCGACCGGCATGTCCGGCGAGGCCTATCGTCAGTTCGTCAGTAGGGCTTGGGGCAGGTCTACCTATGTACCCGATGGCCAAGACTCGGTCAGGTTGCGATTTCCTCGGCGTACAAGAGGGACACACTGACCAGACAGTTTCGACGTTTTTTGCAATCTAGCCGGGCTCACTTCAGACGCGAACGAATTGCCTCGGAGAAGTCCGCGTTGTCGGCATGTTCCAGCGCCAGATCATTGATCCGAAAAGCGGAGCGGAACTGCTCGCGGGGCAGGTCCGTGTCGATCAGGCCGAGGTCATAGGCCAGATCGTCCGAGTATGCCGGCAGCATGATCTTGTAGCTGTAGGGAATGGGCTCCGGCGCGATGAGGCTGACATGATCAACGATGTTGCTGGTACAGGTGCTGGTGAGCGTGTTGTAGAACTCCGGCTGCAGTGCGAGTGCATTGGCGCGTTCCAGCATTGAGACGAACAGCGCTCGCGCCGCGGCCTGGGTCGCGCGCATGGGGTAGAAGTACACGTCGTCGTGACGGTGGTTGGCGCGCAGGCCGATCAGGTCGCGTTCGTCACCGACGATGTAGGTCAGCTCATACTGGCGCAAGAGTCCAAGCAGCGGCGAGAAGGATTCGCCCCGCTCCTTGCGGATCTCGACCGAGATGGCTACATATTCGCCATTGCCGAAGCCGAAGCTCAGGAACGTGTGCGCCGGTCCGCGCCACGTGGCAAAGGGTTCGACGATATACCAGACCGATTCCAGTTTACGCAGGTCGTAGGTGCGATCTTCCCAGTGCACATCGAAGTCTGTCGTCGATCGATAGTAGGCGTTTCGCACGTTACGCACGCGCACGCTGTCGCCGGAAAATTCCGCGGTCGCAAGGCGCTGTTGATCAGGTGACCAGTCGCGTTCGTTCGAAGGGTGCAGCAATAGAACCAGCAGCACGTAGCTGACGATGGCGGCAGCAGCGAGCACCAGCAGGCTGCGGCGAATAAGGTGGCGGCGACGTTTGAGTGCGGTCATGTGCCTGCCATGGTAAACGGAGTCGGGTCGAAGTTTGTGCTTTGGGGCAAGCCTGGGCTGTCGACACACGGACCAACGTGGAGTGGCTTGGCCAAGCGCCGGGTCTGACCAGGTCGGCTACCTGGCGTTGCGTGGTTGCACCCGTGAAAGGCAAACAGCGGGAGGACCCGCTCATGGGCACGCCAGCGAGCCCGGGGTGAGGGCGTTTCATTGGGTTTTTCCAAAGCGGAATGACCGACCCAAAAGGCCACAACGCGTTGCCTTGGCGATGTCTCGTTTCGCGCATCAGTTCTGCGCCCCCTGCATGGGGCACGATTCGGTACGGACCGAAACATCCCTGGTCACTGAGAATGCAGAGTAGCTCGGTCGCCAGGCGGGAGTGATCCACCATCATGTCCATCACGTGCTTCATCCGTTATCAGCTGGATCCATTTCAACGCGCAGCGTTCAAGCGCTACGCGGAAACCTGGGGCCATGTCATTCCACGTTGTGGTGGCCACCTAGTCGGCTATTTCCTGCCTCACGAGGGCAGCAACGACATAGCGTGGGGCCTGATCCGCTTCGACGGCATGGCCGCCTACGAACGCTATCGGGCCCGGTTGAAGGCCGACCCGGAGGCGTGTGCCAATTTCGAAATGGCGAATACACAGCGATTCATTCTGCGCGAGGAACGTACCTGGCTCGAGGATGTGGCCAGCGCGTGTGACCAGCCACGGCAGGTGGCTCCATGATCGCCGTCATCTTCGAGCTGGAGCCCTGCGAGGGAGCAACCGATCGATACTTCGAACTGGCCGCCGAGTTGCGTCCGGCGCTGGAGGCGATGGAAGGGTTCATCTCGGTAGAACGGTTCGAGAGCGTAACCAGCAAGGGCCGCTATTTGTCGTTGAGCTTCTGGCGTGATGAGGCGGCCGTGCGAGCCTGGCGTTGTCACGGCTTGCACCGGGGCGCCCAACAGGAGGGACGGAGTTCGGTATTGGCCCGCTATCGTTTGCGCGTAGCCCATGTCGTTCGCGACTACGGGTTGCTGGATCGCGGGGAGGTTCCCAGCGATTCCCTGTCTGCTCTAATGTAAGGCCATGACAGCACCTCACGAACCCAGACTTGCGCGTGTTGCGGCGATGATCGCCGATCCCGCGCGTTCTCGGATCCTGTCGTATCTGCTGTCCGGTGAATATGCCAGTGCGGGCGAGCTCGCCAGGGCAGCGTCGATAACGCCGGCGACCGCAAGCGGCCACCTGGTCAAGCTGATGGATGCGAGCTTTGTCGTGTGCGAGCCTCGTGGCCGGCACCGCTACTATCGTCTCGCGGATGCTGACGTGGCTCATGCGCTCGAAGCGCTGGCCCTGGTGGCCGAACGCGATTGTCATGATCGTGAGTGGCGCCACCCCGATCGTCAGTGCCTTCGCTTTGCCCGCTGTTGTTACGGCCACCTGGCTGGCAGCCTGGCGGTGAAGCTATTCGACGCATTGAAGAGCGACGGGTGCCTGCAATCGTCTGGCGACGGATTCGAGCTTACCGATGCAGGGCACCGTTGGTTGTCGGCCCTCGGCTTGCAGGTGAATCCGCCGAATGCTCGTCGGCGATTCGCGTACCCCTGTCTTGACTGGTCTGAAAGAAGGGACCACCTTGCGGGTCAACTGGCTGATGAGATTTTCCAGCATTTCAGCGCTTGCGGTTGGCTGCGCCGCGGTCAGGGACGCGCCATTGAACTCACGGCGCGGGGCAGGCTGGATCTGCTTCCTGTTTTAAAGCGAGCCGTCGCGCCGGCAAACGACGGTGCCTGAGAGCGCCATAGCCAACTACTGGGCTTTGTCGGTCGCCATGGTCGTTGCTGCTGCCGCTTGCAACCCGGTATCGCTTCCTCCCACCACAACGTCGCAGGCTGCCTGGTTCGTACAAGCGAGATGGATGCCCTGGCAAACACTCGGTGCGGCAGCTTGAGACCAGAAGACATCAGGTTTCGCGGGATTGTCGCCTTGTGAATCGCGGTCGAACCATTCAATCCTGAGCATGCCGTCGGTGTCCGCCACGACATTGGGAAGGTTGCTTTCGCTGAGATGGACAATTCCGCCTGTCGAAACCTCTGCGGCGTCCGAGCCTTCCACATCGGTCAGTTGAAAGATGATTCCATTCGGATCATCCGGGGCTGTTGAAGAAAACAGGATCATGGAATCCGAAGGCCGAGCCGGTGCGAGTGAGCTGACGGATGCATCGACGGAAGCGCCGGTCATGGCATTGCCGGCACCAATGTTCAGGTAGACGACCGCATTTCCCGGCGCGTAGTTGAAGTAGGTGCCGCTGGATGTCCTGCCCGCGGGAGACAGGCATGCCGCATTCGGCCCAGCGGGATGCGCCGGTACAGCATCCGATGGCAGCGGCACCGGGACCGTCGCACCAACCGATGGGTCGCGTGCGGCAAATCTGCCGCCCGCTGCCATTGCAACCGACGTCGCGCATGCGCAAAGCAGGGCAAGAAGGCCGGCGCCCGTCAGCAATCGCCTGGCAATGGAAGAACCCCGGTGGCCGGTGACATCGATAACGTGCTCGATCACGATGCATCTCCAGAAAGGAAAGGTTTGCTGCGTGTGGCGACAGAAACACCATCCGACGTCGCGTTTGAGCTTTCACACTATTGCGCTCGCTTGCCCAGGTCTTCGGCGCAAGGCTCAAGCACACGCCATGGGCGTCGGTTCAGGCCGAACCGAAGAAGAATGAGGAGTTTCGTGGTTCCGATGCTCAGCGCTTCTCGCAGCGATGCAACCAAATCCCGCTCCAGGGCGCACTCACCACAAGCGTGTGTGCGGAGATTCAGGAATCTAGTGTACGAAAGGCCCGCTTTCACTTACCTTTGCACTTTTGCAACATAGGACGTGCAAAACCTGCCCCTTGCTTCGATCGCATTTTCACGCCGGCATCCGCCTGTCAGAGCCCTGAGGAAACATGATGAGCTTGTCCAAACTGCAGCTGTCCACGTTTCTGCTGTGCATCGTGCTTTCACCTTCATTGGTGCACGCAGCAAGCTTCAGCGTTGATCGGCTCGATGATGCGGCCGATGCGAATCCTGGCGATGGCGTGTGTCTGGCTGATGGCGGCGGCTGCACACTACGGGCCGCGCTGCAGGAGAGCAATGCGCTCGCTGGTGCCGATCAGGTCGTGCTGGGAAGTGGAGTCCATACATTGTCGCTGCCTGGCGCGGAAGAAGATCTGGGTGCGAGCGGGGATCTCGATGTCAGTGATGCGCTGGAACTGATCGGCGCCGGGTCGGACGCCACGGTGATCGATGCAGCGGCCCTGGACCGCGTGCTGGATCTGCAGGATGCCGCAGCGCCTCGGGCGATCAGTCTGCGTGGGCTGAGCCTGATCAACGGTGTGTTGATCAACTTCTCGTTCAGTCGCGGTGGCGGCGCCGGGTTGCGCGTTGGCCCGCTTGTACAGCTGGAACTCGAAAACGTGACGATCCGCGACAACCGCTCGTCGGTCTTCGTTGACGCCGTGGGTTTGAGCAACCGCGGCTGTATCGTCGGCGAGCGTGTTCGCCTGCTCGACAATCGCGACCCCGGGGATGTAGGCGGGATGAGCGCATTCGCCGGCGCGATCTTTACCGCCGGTGCCGATTCCTGTCTGGACTTGAGCGACAGCGAACTCAGTGGCAATCATGGTGACCAGGCCGGCGCCATCTACGCCGACGATGCCGCTCCGATCACGCTGCGGCGCACATTGGTTAGCGCCAACCTGGCCCGCTTCGATGGCGCCTTCCTGCTCAATAATTCCAACGAGGTGCTGCTGGAGAACGTGACGATCACCGGCAATCGCGGCCTTGGTGCGGTGCTGGTCGACGGGAATGCCACACTGACGCTTCGAAACTGCACCGTCACCAACAACACGGGGGCCTTCGGCAATCCAATCGTGGGCGGCATCCATGACGTTCACGGAGGCTTTGGCCGCACCTTCATCAGCAACACGATACTGTCCGGCAACGGACCGGGCACTCTGGCCGACGACTGCCGCGTGATGCGTTCGCTGGACGGCGGCAACATTCTCGGCGACTCAACGCGCTGTCAGCACCAGATGCTGGCGAGCGATCAGCTCGATGTCGACCCGGGTCTGGGTCCGCTGGCCGACAACGGCGGATTCACGCAGACGTATTTGCCCGGTGCAAATGCCATCGATCATGGCGTGAGCGACGCCTGTTTGAGCGAGGATCAACGCGGTCTCAGCCGACCCCAGGACGGTGACGGCGATGGTCTGCCCGGCTGCGACGTGGGCGCGGTGGAGGCAGACAACCCGGATAGCATCTTTGCCGACGGATTCGAGTAGCTCCCGGCCTGCTTGCTCCTCCCCGGAATTGCATTCGAAAAGTGCCACCTGACACGTCTTTCGGGGTTTTGCGGCTCGGTGGGCATTGACGGAGACATTCAGCAGTCGGGCATGCCGACCCATTTCGGGCAATGGTGCTGCGTCGCTATTTGGGATCTGCCGTCGTCTCTCGGCATTGTGACGGTCCCGATCTTCGGGTGCCGGGGCCAGCCTACGGTGTTTGCGTCAACTGCTCGTTCCAACGCACTATTCAAGCTGGCAACGAGTGAGGCAACGACGTGATCAGCAAGCGAGCCTTCGCGTTTTTTCGCCAGCGCGACTGGTCCGGAATGATATTCGAGCTGTTGATCGTCGCGCTCGGTGTCCTGCTCGGTATCCAGGCTTCCAACTGGAATGATGATCGTCTCAGGCATGCGCGGCAGGATGAAGTGCTGGCGCAGCTCGGTGCGGAGCTCGACCAGACGATCGCCGAGGCCGACCAGCGCATCGCTTTCAGCGTTCGCATGGTTGACGAGATTGGCGTTGTCATTGGAGCGGCAGAAACGGGGCAGCTCAACCCCGAGGACGACGCGAAATTCCGCTCGGGCCTCAACCTGCTGGACAGCTGGTGGAAGCCGGCCTGGCGTCTGGGCACGATTGACGAGCTGGTCTCCAGGGGCGAGCTTGATCTCATCCCGGATGCGACGTTGCGCGCTGGCCTGATCGCCTACCGCGACACGGTCGGCGTCATTCGCGGCGACATCGAGATGATGGTGGGCGATATCTACCAGCACATGCCGACGGTCGTTCGCCACGTCCGCTTCGATCCGACCAGCGCTGTTCTGGAGGCAAAGACCGAAGCGGACATGCTGGATGCCAAACTGTTTGAAGTTTCTGCAAACCCCGCCGAGCTCCACGCCGATCCTGATGTGCCGAGCGCACTCGGCGCGATCCGGCGCGATCAGGTCTATGCGCTGGGCAACCAGATCACCATACGCGAAGAGGCCGTTCGCCTGCGCGAGCTGCTCAAGGCAGTGCAATGATCGACGGTGAAAGCCGAAGGGATGCCGCCAGGCCCGGAGCCGGTTGCGCTTTTCAAGCCTGCACCAAGATGCTCTTGCCAGGCTGGATGGGCGGCGCAAGTAGAGCCAGTGCGGCACTGATCAGATCTGTCTTTCGCAGATGTTGATGCGCAGTCGGGCAAATGTGCGGGGTTCGCGGATATGCACTCCCTTGCGCGTCACCGTTTCCCCAGCCCCGCTTGATCACGGGCACGCTTGACTCCATGTTCTGATATCCATCCAGTATCAGGAGATAGCCGTGTCCACCATTCTTGTCACCGGGGCAAACCGCGGGATCGGGCTGTCACTTGCTAGGCACTATGCCGCACGCGGCGATGACGTGATTGGCGCGTGCCGTGAAGGCAGCGATGCCTTGAAGGCGACTGGTGCGCGCGTCGAGGCCGGCGTCGACGTCACCGACGCTGATTCGCTGGCGGCACTGGCGAAACGCCTGGGCGACACGCGCATCGACGTGCTGGTTTGCAACGCCGGCATCCTTTCCAGGGAATCCCTTGGCGAGATCGACGAGGACGGATTCGAGCGGATGCGTCGGCAGTTCGAAGTCAATTCGCTCGGGCCGCTGCGCACCGTGCAGGCTTTGTCGGGGCATCTGGCGAAGGGCGCGAAGGTGGGCATCGTAACCAGTCGCATGGGATCGGTGGCGGACAACGGCTCCGGTGGCTACTACGGCTATCGGGCATCAAAAGCGGCCGTAAACGCGATTGGCAAGTCGCTGGCGCTGGATCTCAAGGATCGCGGGATTGCGGTGATGCTGCTGCACCCTGGATACGTGGCGACCGAGATGGTCGGAGGCGGCGGCGACATCAGCCCGGACGCGGCTGCCGCGCAGCTGGTCGAACGCCTCGATGCGCTGACGCTTG
>NZ_JAWLAR010000007.1:0-190786 GCF_041395345.1 Dokdonella sp.
TAGGAAAGGGTCCGGATTACATCAGCGGAGACTAGCGCGGGAGTCGAAACAAGTGGCATTTTCGAGCTTCTCGTCTTAACACCCTGTTTGTCCTAGCTTTTTCACAAGCAGGATCTACATTCTCGGTCAGTGAGAATGAAGGAAGCCGGCCTCAAGACGCCTGAGCGTTGCACTGCACATGCCCTGTCCCCACTCCCCCTTCCCTGCTCCCGCTCCCACCACCTGTAACACTCCTGCAATCTTGGGGGGCTACAAAGTGCGCCTGTCCAGCCTTTGTTACACAACCCCAAGGAGTCGCCAGAGTGACTATTTCCAGCAAATTGAGTGCGGCGGTCATTACCGCGGCAGCGGTATTCGGAGCCAATACGGCCCTCGCTGCAGACGTTACCGGAGCCGGAGCATCGTTTGTTTTCCCGCTGATGTCGAAGTGGTCAGCCGACTACAATGCCGCCACGGGCAAACAGGTCAACTACCAGTCGATCGGCTCCAGCGGCGGCATTGCCCAGATCAAGGCGGCGACGGTCGATTTCGGCTCGTCCGACAAGCCGCTCTCGCCGGACGACCTGAAGGAAGCCGGCCTGGTCCAGTTTCCGTCGGTCATCGGCGGTGTGGTTCCGGTCATCAATGTCGTTGGCATCGAACCCGGCAAGCTCAAGCTGAGCGGCCCGGTGCTCGCCGACATCTTCCTTGGCAAGGTCACCAAGTGGAATGACCCGGCCATTGCTGCCCTCAATGACGGCATGAGCATACCCGACGGCAAGATCACGATCGTGCACCGCTCGGACGGCTCGGGCACCACCTACAACTTTGTGAACTACCTTTCCAAGGTCAGCCCGGAGTGGAAGGACAAGGTTGGCGAAGGCACATCGGTACAGTGGCCGGTCGGCCTTGGCGGCAAGGGCAACGAGGGCGTCGCCGCCTACGTCAAGCAGGTCAAGAACTCGATCGGCTACGTTGAGCTTTCGTATGCCATCCAGAACAAGATGAACTACACGCAGTTGCAGAATGCAGCGGGCAAGTTCGTCAGCCCCAGTGCCGAATCGTTCGCGGCTGCGGCGGCCAGTGCCGACTGGGCCAACGCCACCGACTACAGCCTGGTCATCACCAATGCACCGGGTGACGAATCCTGGCCGATCAGCGCCACCAACTTTATCCTGATGCACGCGCAGCCGAAGGATGCGGCTCGCTCGGCTGCAGCACGCGAATTCTTCAGCTGGGCCTATGAGAATGGAAAATCGCAGGCGGCAGAGCTTGACTACGTGCCGCTGCCCGCTAACCTCGTCGCACAGATCAAGACCTACTGGGCCGATCGCATCAAGTGACATTCGGTTGATCCAGGGCCTGCAGGCAACTCATCTTGCCTGCAGGCCGTTGTCTTACAAGCCTGAATGAAAGGCCTCCATTTGCCGGAGACGCAAGAGCTGCGGCCCCGGGTCAAACCGGCAGCCTACCCCGCGGGACCCATCCCTTGATTGCCCTGACATGACAACGATAGCTGCCCGAGGAGCCGTACCCGAACCCCATTCCCGCCGCGACGAGCTGCAGGACAAGGGCTTCAGCTACGCGCTGGCCATTACTGCATTCCTTGTTCTTATCGCCCTTGCAGGTGCTGCGCTGTCGATGCTCTGGGGTGGCAGGGAGGTTCTGGCGCAGGAAGGCTGGAGCTTCTTCTTCTCCGCCGAATGGAATCCCGTCGAAAACCGCTATGGCGCGCTGGTCCCGATATTCGGCACTCTCGTCACTGCCGTGATCGCCATGCTCATCGCGGTGCCGGTCAGCTTCGGCATTGCGGTCTTTCTGACCGAAGTGGCGCCCGCCTGGATGCGCACGCCCGTCGGATCGGCCATCGAGCTGCTTGCGGGCATCCCCTCGATCATTTACGGCATGTGGGGCCTGTTCGTGCTGGTGCCCGTCATGACCGAATACGGCACGCCCTGGCTCAACGACCACCTCGGCACCCTGCCGTTCATCGGACAGTTTTTCCAGGGCCCGCCGATTGGCATTGGCATGCTGACCGCCGGCTTCGTTTTGGCCATCATGGTCATCCCGTTCGTGTCGTCGGTCATGCGTGATGTATTCCTGACCGTACCCGGCCGTCTCAAGGAGTCGGCCTATGCGCTTGGCGCAACCAAATGGGAAGTCGTATGGGACATCGTGCTTCCGTATACGAAGTCTGCGGTGATCGGCGGCGTCTTTCTTGGCCTGGGTCGCGCCCTTGGCGAGACCATGGCAGTCGCCTACGTGGTGGGCAATACGGTTCGCTTCTCGGTATCGCTGCTTGAACCCGGCACGACCATCGCGGCCCTGATTGCCAACGACTTTGCCGAAGCGACCGATACCTACCGCTCCGCGCTCCTGTTGCTGGGCTTTGTCCTTTTCATCGTCACTTTCTTCGTCCTCGCGATTGCACGCCTCATGCTGATGCAGCTTTCCCGACGGGAGGGTCTGAAATGACCGAGGCAACGCTGCCTGCATCCACCCGAGTTGCCGATCGACTTTATCGCAAACGCCGTATCGTCAATCGCGTGGCGATCATCCTGTCATGCGTCGCGGCGATCTTCGGCTTGTTCTTTCTTGCCTGGATCCTCTGGACCACGCTGAGCAAGGGCCTGGGCGGCATCAATATCGCCCTGTTCACCGAGAATACGCCGCCGCCGCTGCAGGAAGGCGGACTCGCCAATGCTTTCTTCGGCAGTGCCGTGATGTGCGGGCTCGCCATCCTGATCGGAACGCCCTTGGGCATTGCTGCCGGGACCTGGCTGGCCGAGTATGCGGGCGCACGCAAGATCGGGCTGGTCATCCGCTTCGTCAATGACATTCTCCTGTCGGCGCCATCCATCGTACTCGGCTTGTTCGTGTACACCCTCGTAGTCGCGCAGATGGGCGGCGGATTCTCTGCCATTGCAGGTGCGCTCGCGCTGGCCTTCATCGTACTGCCCGTGGTGGTAAGAACGACCGATGAAATGCTGCGCCTGGTGCCTTCGCAAATGCGTGAAGCAGCCCTATCCCTTGGCGTTCCGCAATGGAAGGTGATCGTCCAGGTTCTCTATCGTGGCGCATCCGCAGGTATCGTCACTGGTGTGATTCTTGCGCTCGCTCGCATCAGCGGCGAAACAGCTCCGCTTCTTTTCACATCCTTTGGCAACCAGTACTGGAGCACGGATCTGACCCAGCCCATGGCCAGCGTTCCGGTCGTGATGAACCAGTTCACGGCCAGCCCTTATGAGTCCTGGCAAACACTGGCCTGGGCCGGCGCACTGGTACTGACTTTCTTCGTGCTCGTATTGAGTCTCATAGCACGCGCCATTCTCCTCAGGAACAAGATCAGCCATGACTGACCTCAACTTTGCCATGTCGGCGCCCACTGTGGGTGCGAACGCAAGAGCTGAAAGTGAAGGCGCCGTGCCGAAGATGAGCGCGAAGAGCCTGAATTTCTACTACGACAAGTTCCACGCCATCAAGGACGTGAACCTGGACATTGCCGAGAAGCGCGTGACGGCATTGATCGGGCCTTCAGGCTGCGGCAAGTCGACCTTGCTGCGCATTTTCAACCGCATTTACGCGATATACCCCAAACAGGAGGCAGAAGGCGAAGTGCTCCTGGACGGGGAGAACATTCTCGATCCACGGTACGCCCTGAACAAGCTGCGATCGAAGGTCGGCATGGTCTTCCAGAAGCCGGTGCCGTTCCCGATGTCGATCTACGAGAACGTGGCCTACGCGATCCGGCACTACGAGAAGCTCAAGAAGTCGGACATGGATGCCCGCGTCGAGGAAGCCTTGCGCCAGGGAGCGCTCTGGGACGAAGTCAAGGACAAGCTCAAGCAAAGCGCATTGGGGCTTTCCGGCGGACAGCAGCAGCGTTTGTGCATCGCGCGCGCCGTTGCGCTCAAGCCCCAGGTCCTTCTGCTCGACGAACCCACTTCGGCACTGGATCCCATTGCGACCGGAAAGATTGAACAGCTCATTTCCGAACTGGTCGAGAACTTCACGATTGCGATCGTCACCCACAACATGCAGCAGGCCGCGCGTTGCTCGGACTACACGGCTTTCATGTATCTGGGCGAGCTGATCGAGTTCGGTGAAACCGAAAAGCTGTTCACGCAACCCACGAAGCAACAGACCGAAGATTACATAACCGGCCGCTTCGGCTAAGGAACATCCATGCCAACCATGAGCAATGACCACATCGTGAAGAGCTATGACGAAGAACTGGCCCGCCTCACCGGCGAGATCCAGCGCATGGGCGATCTGGCACTGAAGGAGCTCGAAGCTTCCATCGATGCCGTCGTCGAACGCGACAGCGACATGGCCACGCGTATCGTGGAGAGCGACAAGGAAATCGACGGTCTAGAGGAAGTCATCAGCCAGGATGTCATTCGACTGCTTGCGCTGCGCCAGCCGATGGCCAGGGATCTTCGCGAAGTGCTCGCAGCCTTGCGCATCTCATCCGACATCGAGCGCATTGGCGACTATTCGGCCAATGTCGCAAAACGCGCGATTGCCCTGAATCGGGTCGACCTTGTCCGACCGGTTTTCAGCCTGCCACGCCTGGGCAAGCTTGCCGCCGAGATCATCAGCGAAGTATTGATCGCGTACCGCGACAGGGATGCGGACCGCGCCCTGCTCGCTTGGGCACGAGACGAAGAGCTTGATGGTCTCTACACCGGCATGTTTCGCGAACTCCTGACCTACATGATGGAGGACCCGCGCAACATCACGGCCTGCACGCACCTGCTGTTCATGGCCAAGAACATCGAACGCATCGGGGACCACGCTACCAACATTGCCGAAAACGTCTATTTCATCGTGCACGGCACGCAGATTCCGCAGGACAGGCGCAAGGGCGACAAGACGGCCTCGGTGGTGGCCAAGATGGCTCCGCCCAAGGCCAAGGGTGAAGAGCCCGATGCCTGAGGCTTGCCCGGCAATCGACGAGCCTACTGCCGGTTGAGGCGATCCTCGACGAGTGCGTCAACCACTGAAGGATCAGCCAGCGTGGAGGTATCACCGAGCGCGCCGGGCTGGTCCTCGGCAATCTTGCGCAGAATGCGACGCATGATCTTTCCCGAGCGCGTTTTCGGCAACCCCGGCGCCCACTGGAGATGATCGGGCGTTGCGATCGGTCCGATCTCCTTGCGCACCCAGTCGACAAGTTCCTTGCGAAGCGAGTCATCGGGATCGACCCCGACCAGCAGGGTCACGTAGGCGTAGATGCCCTGCCCCTTGATCTCGTGTGGACAACCCACCACGGCAGCCTCGGCAACTTTCGGATGAGCGACCAGCGCGCTTTCGACCTCGGCTGTACCGAGCCGGTGGCCTGACACGTTGATCACGTCATCGACCCGACCGGTTATCCAGTAATAGCCGTCCTCATCGCGTCGAACGCCATCGCCCGTGAAATAGGTGCCAGGGTAGGCCTTGAAATAGGTGTCGACGAAGCGCTGGTGGTCGCCATAAACCGTGCGCATCTGGCCGGGCCATGACGCGGTCAGCACGAGATTCCCCTCCGTTTCGCCCTCAAGCACGTTGCCATGGGCGTCGACGATGGCTGGCCGTATACCGAAGAACGGAAGCGTCGCCGAACCCGGCTTGAGGTCTGTCGCGCCCGGCAGGGGGGTGATCAGGATCCCGCCGGTCTCGGTCTGCCACCAGGTGTCGACGATCGGGCATCGACCCTCGCCGACAACGCGGTAATACCACTCCCAGGCTTCCGGATTGATCGGCTCGCCGACCGAGCCGAGCACGCGCAGACTCTCCCGGGAAGTCGACCGGACCGGCGCATCGCCTTCGCGCATCAGTGCACGAATGGCCGTCGGAGCGGTGTAGAAAATCGACACCTTGTGCTTGTCGACCACCTGCCAGAAACGCGAACTATCCGGGAAATTCGGGACCCCCTCGAACATCAGCGTCGTGGCCGCGTTCACCAGCGGGCCGTAGATGGAATAGCTGTGTCCGGTCACCCATCCGATGTCTGCAGTACACCAGTAGACGTCGTTCTCGCGAAGATCGAATACGCATTCGTGCGTGAAACTGGCATACACAAGGTACCCGCCGGTCGTGTGCAGGACTCCCTTCGGGGTTCCCGTCGAACCGGACGTGTACAGAATGAACAGGGGATGTTCCGCCTCGCACGGCACTGGCTCATGCTGCCCGGATTGTCCCTCCATCAAGGCATGCCACCAGCGGTCGCGAGGGACCTGCATGTCGACCGATCCGCCCGTGCGCCTGACAACCAGAACCGTTTCGACGCTGTTGGTGTTCTCGCGCAGCAGCGACTCGTCCACGTTTCGCTTCAATGCAATCCGCTTCCCTCCACGCATGCCCTCATCTGCGGTGATCACCAGCTTGCACTTGCTGTCGGAAATGCGGCTGGCGAGCGAATCCGGAGAAAAACCGGCAAACACGATCGTGTGAACGGCTCCGATACGCGTGCAAGCCAGCATGGCGACGGCAGCTTCGGGAATCATCGGCATGTAGATGGCGACTCGATCGCCTTTTTGCAGACCCAGGTTACTCAGCATGTTGGCGGCACGACAGACGTCTGCATGCAGCTCGCGATAGCTGATCCGCTTCGAATCCGAGGGATCGTCGCCTTCCCAGATGATCGCCGTCTTGTCCCCGTGCGTGGCCAGGTGCCGGTCCAGGCAATTGGCAGAAACGTTGAGCAGTCCATCCTCGTACCAGCGGATATGCAGATCCTCCGCTGAAAACGAAACATCGCTGACCTTGCTGAATGGCCTGATCCAGTCGAGCCGCGCACCCACGCGCGACCAGAAGGCATCGGGATCTTCCACGGACTGCGCGTACAGCTCGTCGTAGCCAGCCTTGTTGATGCGCGCGGTCGCGGCAAATGCCGCGGGTACAGGGTGCAATTGCGACATGGGGTCCTCCACAGGGTCTCTGTCGGGGTTGATCATGATAGTGCCACGCCCGGGCGCTCCTTGCGCGCCCCCGGCTAATTGCCGGTTGACCTATGCAGTGCGAATGCCGAAGTATTCAAGTCGACAGGGGGCAGCACATGACGAATTCACAATCCGGCAAACCGGCATCGCTGACGCGCGGCCATGCGAAAGTCATTTTCGCATCCAGTCTTGGTACGGTGTTCGAGTGGTACGACTTCTACCTTTACGGGTCGCTGGCCGCGATCATCGCCAGCCAGTACTTCACGGCGCTCAATCCCACCAGCGGGTTCATCTTCGCGCTGCTCGCCTTCGCCGCAGGATTCGCGGTGCGTCCGTTTGGCGCACTCCTGTTTGGCCGCATCGGCGACATGATCGGGCGCAAGTACACGTTCCTGATGACGATCGTGATCATGGGTCTGTCGACCTTTCTGGTCGGTGTCTTGCCCAACTATGCCACCATCGGTGTCGCTGCGCCCATCATCCTGATTACTCTGCGCTTGCTGCAAGGGCTTGCCCTCGGCGGTGAATACGGGGGCGCGGCGACCTATGTGGCCGAGCATGCACCGCATGGTAAACGCGGTCTCTATACGAGTTTCATCCAGACAACGGCCACTCTCGGCCTGTTCCTTTCCCTGCTCGTCATCCTCGCCTGCCGCTATGCCTTCGGTGCCGAAGAATTCGAAGCCTGGGCGTGGCGAATTCCATTCCTGCTCTCGTTCGTCCTGCTGATGATTTCGGTCTGGATTCGCATGCAACTTTCCGAATCTCCCCTGTTCCAGCAGATGAAGGACGAAGGCACGCTGTCGAAGGCGCCATTGACAGAAAGCTTCATGACCAAAAACAGTCGCATCGTGATTCTGGCGCTGCTGGGGGCGACAGCCGGTCAGGCGGTCGTCTGGTACGCCGGCCAGTTCTACGCGCTGTTCTTCATTACCCAGACGCTCAAGATCGAGGCGACCAGCGCCAATCTCATGATTGCCGCCGCGCTGGCCATTGGTACACCGTTCTTCATCGTGTTTGGCTGGCTCTCGGACAAAGTTGGCCGCAAGCCGATCATCATGGCGGGTTGCCTGCTTGCGGCATTGACGTACTTCCCAATCTTCAAGGCGCTCACCCACTACGGCAATCCGGCCATTGAGGCTGCTGCGCGGTCGAGTCCGGTAGTCGTGGTGGCAGATCCCTCGAACTGCAGTTTCCAGTTCAATCCGGTTGGAACCAGCCAGTTCACCACTTCCTGCGATATCGCCAAGAGCGCGCTGGCCCGAAGTGGCACGCCCTACTCCAACGAAAGCGCGCCGCCCGGCTCGCTGTCCAGGGTCAGGATCGGCTCGACTACGCTGGCTTCCCATGATGCCGCCGCGCTCGCCGATGAAGCAGCCCGGGCCGAACGCGCACGCTTCACGTCCGAGCTGGGCAAGGCCCTGGAGTCGGCCGGCTATCCCGGAAAAGCGGATCATTCACGGGTCAACACGCCCATGCTGGTCGTCCTGCTGAGCGTGCTCGTGATCTACGTGACCATGGTCTACGGCCCGATTGCGGCATGGCTGGTCGAGTTGTTCCCGACGCGCATCCGCTACACCTCGATGAGCCTGCCTTACCACATAGGCAACGGCTGGTTCGGCGGATTCCTGCCAACCATCGCCTTTGCCATGGTCGCTGCCACTGGAAACATCTACCAGGGTTTGTGGTATCCCGTCGTCATAGCCCTAATGAGCCTGGTTATCGGCACCTTGTTCCTGCCGGAAACCAGAGATGTGGATATCTCCAGATAGCCTGCCGGGCGAGGAGCCTTCATCGATGTTTGTCCCGTGTTCGAGAACCCCGTGATCGTCACCATCCTGCTCGCAACTCTGGTACTCATCGCAAGCCTGTATGCGATCCAGCTGCTGCGCATCGCGTATGCACGTTCTCAGTTGCAGCCTCGTTTCGAGGCGGTCGTGCTCGGTAGCGTTACGAATTTCTTCGACACACTGGGCATCGGCTCGTTCGCACCCACGACGGCATGGCTCCGCTTGCGCAAGCTGGTACCCGACAGCTTCATACCGGCGACGCTGAATACCGGGCAGGCCCTTCCAACCGTCTGCCAGGCGCTCATTTTCATAAAGCTAGTCGATGTTGATCCGCTTCTGCTGATCGCCTGTATCGTCGCCGCCGTTGCAGGAGCCACCCTGGGCGTACCGCTGGTGCAGCGACTCAGTGTCCGTGCCGTGCAGAAGATCGTAGGCATCGCCTTGCTCATTGCTGCACTGCTGTACGCTCTGACCAATGTCGATCTTGTCCCGGCTGGCGGCAATTCGCTCGCCTTGAGTGGCTGGCTGTTTGCAATTGCTGTTGTAGCGCACTTCTTCCTGGGTACGCTGATGACGTTCGGAATCGGCCTGTATGCGCCTTCGCTGATCCTGCTCAGTCTCCTCGGCCTGAATCCGACCGCCGCCTTTCCCGTCATGATGGGGGCCTGCGCATTCCTGATGCCGGCCAGTGCAACTCGATTCATTCGCACCGAGCGTATCGATTTGCGCATCGTTCTCGGACTTGCGCTTGGCGGAATACCCGCCGTCATGCTCGCGGCGTTCGTGGTAAGGAGCCTGCCACTGACCGCACTGCGATGGGGTGTCGTGGCGGTCGTTCTGTACGCCGCCGCAGTATTGCTGAAGGCCGCGTTCGCCCCGCGCGTTGAGGCAGCTCCTGCCGTGATCGAGGCGCGATAGGCAACTTGATCCATGTGCGCCAGACGGTCGCTTGCATGGGTACAGACATGGTCCCGTGGTACGCCAGGCGACCTGCCTGCAGCATCATTCGATGACGATCCAGACCGAATCGCACATCAGGTTCGGTCTCGAATGGATCCTGCTGGGCCGTGCCCTGGCCGGCGTGTTGTTGAAGGGTTGAGTGCCTGGACAACGCCACGGTCGTCAATCGAGCCCATGCAGGCTATCGTCAGGCCTCGGCCTTCGACTCCGGAGATGGCAGCGTGAATCATGACAATGCAACAACGCGAATCATTCCCGGCCGTAAACCGGCCGCCGATCCCGATGCGATCACGCTGTCCCTGGAATTGCCCGCCAGAACGGAAGGCGCGGCAACCATAGAAAATTCTTCTTCCGCCGCTTCGACGTCATCCACTCAGGCGAATCTCGAACCGGCCCGGGTTCGCTACATGATCGTCGGCGAAGCCGGTCGTGGCGGCATGGCCACCGTTCACGTCGCTCGTGATCTCGAGTTGCTGCGCAAGGTTGCAATCAAGCAGTTGTCAGACGAATTGAGGGATGCCAGCCCGGCACGACTCCGCTTTTTGCGTGAAGTGCAAGTCACCGCGCAACTGGACCATCCCTACATCGTACCGGTCTATGGACTGGAAGTGGCACCCGGAGGTGCGCCTGCCTACGCAATGAAGCTGGTCACGGGGAGAACGCTCTTCGACTACCTGCAGGAGACTTTCAGGTCCTATGCAGACGGTGGCCAACCGGACGAGGAACACAGTCTTGCGGCACGCATCGAGCACGTGCTGAAGATCTGCGAGGCCATCCACTATGCGCACGGCAAGGGCGTCATTCATCGCGATCTCAAGCCCGCCAACATCATGCTCGGCGAGCACGGAGAAACCTATGTCATGGACTGGGGAATCTGCCGCCTGTTCGAGAGCGACGATCCGGATTCCACGAGTGGCCTGGGCCTCAGCGACAACACCGGAGGCGCGCAAACCGAATTCGGCAGCGTCGTCGGGACGCCGCGCTACATGTCGCCTGAACAGGCACAGGGCCGCCGTGATGAACTCGGACCACTCAGCGATCAGTGCGCACTTGGCTTGATGCTGTTCGAGCTCGTCACCCTCAAGGCACCATTCGCCGGCAACAACGCACAGGAGGTCATGCACAACGCCGCTGCCGGAAAACGACAAGTCGTATCGCACGCATTCGAGAGTCGGGCAATTGACCCACCCTTGCGGGCCATCATCGAACGCGCGACCCGCCTTGAACCCGGGCAGCGCTATGCGAACGTGCGCCAACTGGCCGACGACCTTCGACGCTATCTGCATGGCGAGGCCGTGCACGCGTTGCCCGATTCCGCATGGCAACGCGCGCAGAGATTCGTCGGGCACCACCGTCAGGGCATGCTGCTTTCCCTGCTTGGCCTGGTGGCCCTGGCCGCACTCGGCTTCATTGTCCTGATGTTGCGCCATGAACAGCAGGCTGAGGCAGTGCGTACACGCGAAAACATGGAGCGTGACCTGATCGAGCATGTGGCAAGTGAGGGAGATTCGCTGCAACTGCAACTGGCGCTTGTGCAGAGCGAACTGGAATCGCTCGCACTGGCAGCGACACAACTGGTGCAATTCGGCGTGCCCGCAGAGAATCCGAGCATCTACTGGAGTGAAGACTTCCTGGATGCGGAGAAGCGACCCGCCGACTATGCCATCCAGCCCGGAACGGGCCATGAGTTCAGCATGCAGGAAGCCGTATGGAGCGTGGCTCCGGGGCTCGACAAGAGCACGTTGCGTCCGGATGTCGCGCGTCTGGATCACCTTCGAAGCTATCGCGACACGTTGCTCGAAACGACCCGGCGCAGCCTGGGCGGAGGCCAGTATGCAAATGGAATACTGGGTCTGGAACTGGTCCTCGAGAAGGGACTGTTCATGCGCTACCCCGGGCGTATCGTGCTGGACGAAAGGGATCCGCGCGAGAGCGATGCGTACCGAACCATGAAAGCCGAGGCGAAATCGCTCTGGGGTACGCCGTTCGCGGATGAGGATGGCGACAATGTCCTGCTACCCTTGAGCAGCCCGATGCGCGCCCCGGATGGCATGTTTATCGGTGCGCTCTCGATGGAAATTGCACTCGATTTCATCGTCTACAACCTGCTGCGCGATGACGACGGGCACAAGCTCATCCTGCTTGACGGTGATGCTCGCTTGCTCGCCTCGGAAGATGTGCTGAAGCCAGCGGCCAACGGTCAGCCCGCGGGTTTGCTCACCCCATTTGGCGACGATGCACTTCGCGAAACCTTCAGGAACAACGAAGTCGGCACAGTCTCGACACAGTTTCTTGGCCGTGCTGACATCATCGCCTTCGACCATATCGATCCGCTGGGCTGGATCCTGGTCCTGGTGGCGGAGGATCCAGACGGGAATTGAAGGATCCGGAGGGTGCAATTGGTCACGATCAAGTGCAGGAAGGAAGAACCACGAAGAAAGCCCCTTTCGGGGCTCTTTTCTTGTCTGGCGGAGAGAGTGGGATAGGTTCGGCTCGTCCCTGAGCCTCACCCTCCGCGCTGCGCGCTCCGGGCCAGCCTGCGGCTGTCCAATTTCATTCCAGATGAAATTGTCGAACCCTGGGTTGTTTCGTCCACGCACTCCCATCCACAGATATGAAAAAAGCCCCTTTCGGGGCTATTTTCATTTCTGGCGGAGAGAGTGGGATTCGAACCCACGGTGGGCGTAAACCCACGGCAGTTTTCAAGACTGCTGCCTTAAACCACTCGGCCATCTCTCCTGATTTTTCCGCTCGTCGCGGCTTGACGTGCAAGCCACCACGGCAGTTTGACTCCGGACGTCCCGTCCTGCGCCCTCCGGGCCATCGCCTTCGGCGATGTTGGCTCCGGCTTCCTGCCTCCGCGCTCAAGACTGCTGCCTTAAACCACTCGGCCATCTCTCCTGATTTTTCCGGTCGTCACGGCTTGCTATGCAAGCCACCACGGCAGTTTGACTCCGGACGTCCCGTCCTGCGCCCTTCGGGCCATCGCCTTCGGCGATGTTGGCTCCGGCTTCCTGCCTCCGCGCTCAAGACTGCTGCCTTAAACCACTCGGCCATCTCTCCATATTGTTCTGCTCATCATGGCTTGCTGCGCAAACCACCACGGCAGTTTGACTCCGGACGTCCCGTCCTGCGCCCTTTGGGCCATCGCCTTCGGCGATGTTGGCTCCGGCTTCCTGCCTCCGCGCTCAAGACTGCTGCCTTAAACCACTCGGCCATCTCTCCTGATTTTTCCGCTCGTCAGGGCTTGCTGAGCAAGCCAGCACGGCAGTTTGACTCCGGACGTCCCGTCCTGCGCCCTCGGGCCATCGCCTTCGGCGATGTTGGCTCCGGCTTCCTGCCTCCGCGCTCAAGACTGCTGCCTTAAACCACTCGGCCATCTCTCCATATTGTTCTGCTCATCATGGCTGCTGCGCAAACCACCACGGCAGTTTGACTCCGGACGTCCCGTCCTGCGCCCTTCGGGCCATCGCCTTCGGCGATGTTGGCTCCGGCTTCCTGCCTCCGCGCTCAAGACTGCTGCCTTAAACCACTCGGCCATCTTTCCGAATCCTTCTGCTTGACAAGAGTTGCTGCGAGAAGGCGGCCGATCGATTGGTTCCATGCGTGCCCCTCACATCCTGGATGGATGGGCGGGCCGGAGTTTAGCTTAGTCGGGGCGTTCACCCAAGGAGGCAGTGGCTCAGTCGAAACCGGAGCTGAAGATGAAGATTGCCGGGCTGGTCAGGATGTAGGCCGCGCCGCCGCCGCTATGGGAGAAGTCACCGGCAATCACGTCCGGGGCGCGGAACGCCAATGCTTCTGCGCCTACCTGAGAAGTTCCGGGGTCGGTCACACTCAGGGTCTCGACCCAGGTCCAGTCGTTCTGGACAGGCGACTGATAGACCTGGATCCGGGCGGGTCGGTCTGTTCGCTGGCCACGAGCACATGCCGGTGGATCGCGAGGTTGACGCCGAAATTGATTGAATCCGAGGGATCGGGCGCGAGGATCTTTTGCGATTCGGTGATCTCGTAGCCGGCAGGCATGCCACCGAAAATGTAGACGGCGCCCTGCCCGCCGCTACCGGTATCGGCAAAGGGAGCGCCGACGATTGGCACGCCGATGTCGATGGCGACCCGGCGTCCGAACAGGTCGCCTGACTCACCGTCGCTCGCGGTGAGCCGATTGTTGACCTCCCAATTGAAATAACCAGCCCCGGTGTCGTAGAAGCGGCGCATCAGATACGAGACCCCTCCGGGATTGTTGCCGAATGGCCAACCCGTTGCGCCGGCGATAATGAGGTCGCCCTCGATCGCGACCGAGCGGCCGAGCAGGTCGCCGCCGACGATATCCGTCGGAACCAGCTTCGCGGTAGGGGCCCAGGCGATGCCGTTGGGTGCCAGTTGAAAGATGTAGACCGAGCCCATGTCCTGACCCTGGGCGCCATTGTCGTCGGGCGCGCCGACGACCAGGGTATAGACCGGATCGCCACTCAGGCTCTCTCCGGGCACGCTCAGGTCGAGCGCGATGGCATGGCCGAATTCATCGAATCCGTTGCCATCGCCGGCACTGACCGTCTGCTGAAACGCAAACGTCGGACTTGGCGGTATTCGACGATAGATATTGACGTTGCTCAAACCGGTGACGCCGTCACCGAGCAGGCTGCCAACCGCAATGAAGTCCCCTTCGTTGAGTCCGGACGAATCCACGACCACGGCTACCGAGTAGCCGAACTGATCGCCGATATCCTGGCCGTAAAACGTTTGCAGATGCGACCAGGTACCCGCCGCCTTCTCATAGACATAGGCGGCGCCAGCCTCCGCGGCGATCGTGCCATCCCGAGGTGCGCCGACCACGGCGATAGTGCCGTCAATGGCCACCGAGCGGCGAACTGGTCACCCGACACCGGCGTGTCACCGCGCAGGATAGTCGGCAGCTGGGCGATTGCGGATGGGCTCCTGCGAGCATCGCAAAAAGGGCTATTCCAGGCCAACAAGGGTTCATGTCAGGTCTCCGTATGCGTCCTGACACCCCATGCGACAAACACGCTTTAACGCGCCAATTTCTTCGTGAACGATTTGCAACAGGCCGACCCGGTCGGCCCTTCCTCTCAGCCAAGACGCACCTGCATCCAGGCCCGGGCGGCCTTCCATTTTGCGATCGACCGTGCGCGGCGAAATTTCCAGTACTTCCGCGACCTCCTCTGCCGTAAGTCCACAGAAATAGCGCAGTTTGACGACCTGCGACATGCCGCTGTCCCCGGCTTCGAGTTCGCTCAAGGCCTGGTCCAGTGCGACAAGGTCGATGCTGTCGTTGCGCGTTTCCTGGCCGTGGTACTCCTGCAGCGTGATCCGCGTTGCATGATTGCCCCGCTTTTGCCTTCCGGCAGAGCGCGCCCGTTCGATCATGATGCGCCGCATGGCTTCGGCCGCGATGCCGAAGAAATGCCGTCGGCTTTCGATATCGGGCCAGCCCGGCCCGACTATCCGCAACCACGCCTCGTGAACGAGACCGGTCGTGCCCATGGTATTACGCCGGCTTCGCGGGAAATCCGGCTGCGTGCCATTTCCTTGAGCTCGGCGTAGACCAGTTCGAGCAATTCGGCCTCGGATGAATCGCCGCTGCATACTTGCCGCAACAGTCGCGTGACGTCGGGTCTGCCATGGTCGACAGTCTAATCCCGACCGGGCCAGGGATCGCACAATCGTGGCCACTCCGGCTTGATACGGTCGAGCGCCCAATGCTGCTCAAGAAATCGGGCCCGCACTTTGCACTGCAAGGCTCGACCGCGCAGTATGCAGTTGACCGCCGGCCAGCACCGGCAGATTCGCGGATGCGGGCAGATCCATGAACGATCCACGCTGGAACCGAGCTCTGGTCACTGTTCGACGAATTGGTCGATTGCACCGTGGACGAGCGCGAACTGCGCCTGGCGCGAGTGCATGAAGCCGATCCCGACCAGGCCGCCACGCTGTGCCGCCTGCTCGCCGCGCACGATTCGGGCGAGTCGCCGCTCGACATCAAACCGGAATCGCTTGCGCATTTCCCACTCGATGCCCTGAAACACGGCACTCGCATCGGTCCGTGGAGACTGGATTCGAAAATTGCCGGGGAGGCATGGGCCACGTCTGGCGCGGTTTTCGCGACGATGGCGAATTCGAACAGATCGTCGCCATCAAGTTTCCGAACATCGCCCGCTCCGATCCGGCCCGGATCCGGTTCGAATCCGAGCGACAAATGCTGGCGCGTTTGAACCACGCGCACATCGCCCGACTATTCGATGGCGGCAGTACGGAATCGGGATGCCCGTACCTGGTCATGGAGTGGATCGATGGGAAATCCGATCACCGACTACTGCCGAATACATCGGCTCGCGCTACGGGAACGGCTGCGCATATTCCTGCCAGTTTGCCGCGCCGTCGATCACGCACACCGGAACCTGATCCTGCATCGCGACATCAAGCCGGGAAATATCCTGGTCGGCGCCAATGGCCAGGCCAAGCTGCTCGATTTCGGCATCGCCAAGCCGCTGTCCGGCTTTGGCGATGCGGTGGACCAGACGCATACACCTCGCTTGCTTTCACGGCGGACTATGCCGCTCCCGAGCAGATCCGTGGCGAGGCTGTCGGTACCGCAGTCGACGTGCATGCGCTGGGGGCTGTCCTCTACGAGTTGGTGACCGACCAGCGCGCTTTCGACCGACGCAACAGATCGCTGGCCGGCATTTTCGAGGATGCACTGCGGGTGACGCCGACACCGCCGAGCCAGCGGGTGGACCCGGACCGACGCCTGTCCAGACAGTTGCAGGGCGATTTCGACCGGATCGTGCTCAAGGCGCTCCACCGCGACCCCGATCAGCGCTACGCAACCGCGTCGGCCCTGGCTGACGACATCGAGAACTGGCTGGAGGGCCGGCCGGTCAAGGCGCGGCCTGACTCGACGGGATACCGATTGAGCAAGTTCGTCGGACGCCATCGACAAGGCGTCGCGATCGGATCGATGAGCGTGCTCGGCCTCATCGGCCTGTCGGTGATTCTCGCAGTGCAGACGCACCGACTGGGCCTCGCACTCGAGAAGGCCCGTTCACAGACGGCGAGAGCCCAGAGCGTGTCTGCTTTCCTGTCCGATCTCTTCAACGAAGCCAGCCCGCGCATGCAGGAGGGCAAGCCGCCCGAACTGTCCACGCTGTTGACGGACGGCGCCGCCCAGATCGAACGCGCCCGCCTGCCCTGTGGACATTTCGGGAAGCCTCAAACAGACCATGGGACGCGCCCTGGTCGATATCGGCGAGCTGGAAGCCGGTCGCCAGCGTCTGCTCGAGGCACTGGACGAGCTGCCGGTGGACGCAACCGACCAGCGATTGCGCGCTCTGAGCAGCCTTGCGCACGCCGAAAACCTGGCCGAAAGAAGCGAGCAAGCCGTAGCCTACCAGCGTCAGGCGCTTGCGCTGGCCGAACAACGCAGCGATGCGCTGGCCATCCGCACTGCCAAGGCCGGACTCGGCACCATTTTGGCCAACGCCGGAAAGCGAGACGAGGCGCGTTGGATGCTCGCCGAAGCATTGCGGGGATGGGATGACGAAGGGAAGGCAAGGCGAGCGGGTGCAGCTCATGGTAGCGCGCAGCAAGATGGCCTCACCGTACTGGTCGGACGGCGACTTCAGGAATGCCCAGATCCAGTACGGATGTCTACGCGACCATCCGTTCGATCTATGGTGATCAACATGTGAGGACCGCGGATGCCTTGTACGGATTGGGCGTGGTGCACCTCGCACAAGGGCAATACGAGCAAGCCGAAACCTATCTGAGCCAGGCGTTGCAGATCATGGGAGCGCGCATGAGCCCAACCATCCACTTATCGCCCGCACCCAGAATGCGCTCGAGCGACGCCTACAGTCGGGCCGATCGGTGCTGGCAATCCCGCACTACGAAGCTGCCTTTCCATGGAAGAAAAACACCGGGCCTGACTCGTTACGCCTGATCCGGGTGTTGGGAACCGTGGTTTGGTCGAACACGATCTCGGGGACTTCGATCAGGCGGGGCAACACTACAAACAGGCCATTGCCCTGGACGACGCAAAATTCCCTGATGGCAGCGAACGCCAGATTGCCCCATTGGTGAATCTGGCCATGCTCCAATTGAACCGAGGTCAGCCGAAAGACGCACTCGCTTTCATCGATCGGGCCGCTTCGATTCGTCAGCGCGAGTTGCCCGAACAGCACCCCAGCGCAGGATTCATCGCGCACATGCGCGCCAGAACGTTGCTCGACCTTGGCAAGGTCCAACCGGCGATCGAGCAATTCGAACTCGCGCGCCAAATCAGAAAGAATCTGGCTGATGGACGCCATCCACATCTGGCCGATACGCTGATCTGGTTGGCCAAGGCGCGCCAGCGCGAAAACGAACGACCGTCCGACGAAATCGTCGCCCTCGCCGAAGAGGCCAGTCAGATCAGTCTGGACAACCGCGGCCCCGACGACTGGCGGACGCTGGATATCCAGCTTTCGGTCGCCTGCTGCAGTGGGCCGGAGAGACCGAGCGAGGCTCGGCTATGGAAACATCCGCGATGGATCGTTTGATCCAGGTGGCGCGGCGCGAGCGACTGGCGGGTGCAAAACCTTCGAGCAGAATCCGCCGACACGCTCGCGCGCCAACAGGACCCCTTGAACTTCATCCCGGGCGCTTGGCATCGACACTCGTCATTGTCGATGCATTGATTGTGGGGCCCCCATACAGGAGGAGTCCGTTGGGAATGTTGTTCTTGTGCCGGCGGGGTCCTGACCGCATCCGACTGGATCGGGTACGAACGGCGAATGCCGGCCCGGAGGAGAACACCATGGATGGGTTGGATCAAGGCAACGAGGGCGGCGCTCCCGCTTCCGGATGTTGAGCATCACGCTTCCTACGTCCACCTTCATCAGCCTGTCGGCAGTTGAGTGCGAGCCATCCATGGCACTTGCCCTGCGGACAGCTGTTGCTACTCCAAACGGCTGTTCTGCAGTCTTGTCTCCTACTTCCGGGTAGCACTCAATTCGAGCAGTTTTTGGCCCGGATCATCTACGCCCGGCGGAGGCCATGACGACCGTCTATCGCGAATCTCCACTAGTTCAGGGTGCTGGCGTCTGATTCGCCTGGATGGCCACCGAGTACGTATTGTTTAGCGGGTCATAGTCATCGATGTTGAAGGCGACCACGCGAGCCGTAATGAACCCGGTCGCGGACTGGGTAGCGATGTCGTAGGAAACCGTACAGGGAAACGCCGCTCCTGGCTCGAGCACCGCGATCGGTCTACCCCATTCCACCCAGGTAGATGAATTGGACAGATTGCCGAGACCGCAGTCGTTCGACACATAGGTCAGGTCGCGGGCATCGGTACCGATCTGGAAATCGATATTCATGAGGGTCTGTCCGCCCTCATTCTTGATCAATAAATCGTAGACCAGACGCTGTCCGAATACATGGGGTTCAGGTGTATTCAAGAGTAGCGATGCAGAGAGGTCACTGACCGGAGATGGCGCCAGGACCTCGTTGGTCAGCAGCTGCCCTTCTTCTCCACGGCGCGAATACGCGAAAGCAAACCCGCGCTGGCCGGAATCGTCGCTGTGTCGAAGTCGCCAGCAAAGATGAAGTCCGAATCCCTTTCGATGTTCGCACTGACATCGACCATTCCGGCGGATCCTGCCCGGAGTCCGTTTTCCTGGGTCCATGAGTTTCCGTTGAAAAGCCAGATCACGCCGTCATTCCCACCAGCGGGGTTTTGGTTCGAATCCGCTCGCCACGACGAGGCCCGGACCGGTGCCGGAAATCGCCGTGAGCGTCTGGCTGGCTGGAATGGGCACATTCATGTCGGTCCAGTTGTCTCCGTCGAAATGCCAGATCTCCCCGGACTGGCGAATGGCAAACATCGAACGGGGCGGAACGGCTCCCGAAAGGCAACTCAACTGCGGCGCATAGACGGCGGTCAGGCCGAGCAGTCCGGGTTCCTCGTGGATTGGATTGGTAGCGTCGATATCGCCCAGAAAATTGTCGACGCGATAGACATCACCGTCCTCGGTGATGACCTTGATGTCGTCGCTGTGGCCGCAGGCCGCCAGCAGCGCTCTACCAAAGGTCCGGCAGAACGGCGGTGGATCGGGCATGGCCGGAAAGTATGGGCAGACGAAGTCGAAGCTGGCACCGAGTATGCCGTACAGGACCACATCCTCTTCCGGAGAAATCCAGGTTCCGGTAAACAGCGTCCCATCCGTCGTATTCCTGATTTCGTCCCAGCTCATGCCATCCCAGAGCAGGACGGTATCGATACCGGCGGCAACGGCAAGATTCGGTGAGGATGCGTAGACGTCGAGCAGGTCCTTGCTGGTGCCGGAAACCATCAGGGTTCCCGTGTCTCCGTTCTCGAACAGCACAATGGTGCCGTTGTTGCCAACGGCCATGGCGTAATCCAACGACGGAGCGCTGACGCCGTTGAGCACCTCGGACGTGGGCACTGTCTCCAGCACCCAGCCGGAGCCAGATCCGGCAACAGCCGGCGGTGTGACGAGAGCCAGTGCAACACCGAAAATGCGTGGTCGCGTGATGAACATGCAGCCTCCTGGAATCGTTCCTTGAGGCTCATGCGACAAATGGCGGAAAAGTACGCCAATGAATATCGCATCGCGGCAGATCGGCGCTGAAAGGGCACGGCCAATTCCATCGATCGGCCTAAGGGACGATTCGGGTGCGGACCGATCTCGGACTGCCCAAGAGGCGCCCGAAAAAGAGCAGACGGCGGGAGAATGTGGATACCGGGCTTCCCGGGAGTTCGTGTTTCCGCCAGTCGCCAATCCGACCCTTGGAGCGAGAGCGTCGATTCCTCGACGCAGCAGATCCGATCAGCTCAAACGCGTAATTCCGCCCATGTAGGGCAACAGCACTTCGGGGACGTCGATCGAGCCGTCGGCGTTCTGGTAGTTCTCCATCACGGCGATCAGGGCGCGGCCGACGGCAGTGCCGGATCCATTCAGGGTATGCACAAGCTCGGGCTTGTTCGATTCCGGATTGCGCCAGCGCGCAAGCATGCGACGGGCCTGGAAATCACCGCAGTTCGAGCACGAAGATATTTCGCGATAGGTGTTCTGGCTCGGCAGCCAGACTTCGAGGTCGAAAGTCTTGGCCGCGGCGAAGCCCATGTCGCCCGTGCACAGCAGCATACGCCGGTACGGCAAGCCCAGCCTCTCGAGCACGATTTCGGCGCTGCGCGTCATGCGCTCGTGTTCATCGTCGCTCTCGTGCGGCTTGCTGATACTGACCAGTTCGACCTTCTCGAACTGGTGCTGGCGGATCATGCCGCGCACGTCGCGCCCCCCCGAGCCGGCTTCGGCGCGAAAGCAGAGCGAATGCGCCGTCATTCGCATTGGCAGCTGTTCGGCATCGGTGATGGTGTCGCGCACGATATTCGTCAGCGGCACTTCGGAAGTAGGGATCAGATATCGCTTCGATTCGTTGACCTCGATCGAGAACAGGTCTTCCTCGAATTTGGGCAACTGCCCGGTACCCTGCATGGATTCCGTGTTGACGATCAGCGGCACATTGGTTTCGACGTAGGCATGTTCTTCGGTATGCAGGTCGAGCATGAAATGGGCCAGGGCGCGATGCAGACGTGCAAGTTCACCGCGCAGGACGGTAAATCTTGATCCGGAAAGCTTGGCCGCGACTTCGCCATCCAGCCAGCCCTTGTGCGCACCGAGTTCGACGTGATCCTTGATCGCGAAATCGAAGATCCGCGGCGTACCCCAGCGATGCTGTTCGACATTGCCGGCTTCGTCCGCACCTTGCGGCACCGATTCGTCGGGAAGATTCGGGATGCCCAGCGTGATCGCCGCAATCTGTTGCTGGATGTCGGCCAGTCGCTGTTCGTTGGCCTTGAGCTGGTCGGCGATTTCAGCCACCTCTGCCATCAGTGCGGTGGTGTCTTCGCCCTTGCCCTTGGCCATGCCGATGGCCTTGGAGCGCGTGTTGCGCGTGTTCTGCAGTTCCTGTGTCTCGACCTGGACGGCCTTGCGCTGCGACTCCAGCGATTCGATGGCGGCCGTGTCGAGCGCGTAGCCTCGTGTGGCGAGGCGCCGGGCGACGACATCGAGCTGTCCACGCAGGAGGGCTGGATCAAGCATGAAGAAAATCCAAGAAAAACAAGGGGGCGCGGATTATCGCCGCGCCACCCTGTTTGCCGCAAATCCGCGGAACAGCTTGGCTACCCTGTGGGCGCCTATTTACGACCCAGCCACCAGGCGATGCCTATGCCGGCCAGCAGCCAGCCCACGCCCTGCTCGATCAAACCGCCGATCATGAAGTCGGCCGGAAAGCGGTACCAGTTCCACATTGGAACGATCGAGGCGGTCCAGGCAAACAGGCCCATTCCGGCGGCTCCAAGTACACGACCACCGAAACCCCAGGCGGTGGCCGCAAGCAGCCACGCTGCGATCAGGCAACCGAGGAAATCGCTGCCAATCTGCTTGACCAGTTGCGGACCCATTCCGGCCGGGTCGCTCAAGGGCGACGACACGACAACATAGACAAATGGATTGGCCTTGGCCTTCTCCACCCACGGAGCCATGGCCGCTTCGTCGCCCCATTTCTCCGGATCAAGGCTCGGCAGCATGTAGATTCCGGGTGTCGGCATGCCGGTCTTCACGCCTTCGAGAACCGCGTCTTCACTCTGCGGTTGCTGCATGCCCATCTCGCCGATGGGCAGCAGCATGTGGGCCACGAAACCCCAGGCGAACATGATGACGGTACCGAGTACGGCGGCAATCAGAATACGCATATGAATCCCCTCCCAGGATGGTCGCTGAACGCTAAACCCAGCCGGATGGCAGGGCAAGCTGCGCTGCAGCGCTGTCAACTCATGGAGCGCTGCGCTCGTTCAGCTCGGCAAGAAGGATTGCGATTTCGTCCAGTTCGGCCGACGCCCGGTCGGAGCCGCGCGGGCGACGATAGTTGTTGAGCAGGATCGTGAAGGCCAGTCGCTCGTTGGCAGCCGTCTGCGCGTAGCCGGCCAGCGCATAGGTATAGGCCATGGTCCCGGTCTTGGCGTGTATGCGTCCCTTTGCGGCGCTGTTGCGCATGCGCCAGGTCAGTGAGCCATCCACACCCGCTTCGGGCAGCCCCTGGCGAAATGCAAGGCCGTTCGGCGCATCGCCCATGTGCAGCAACAGGCTGGTCAGGGCTGATGCCGAGGTCAGGTCGCGCCGCGAAAGTCCCGGGCCGTCTTCGATCAGGACACCCTCCATCGGTACGCCGATGCGCTGCAGAAACCGACGCAAGGCCTCGATGCCTCGCGATTCGGTCGACCTGAAGACGGGCGATTCCCTGCCCGCAAGCTTTTCCTCTTCGGCCGCCTTGGCACCTACCATCAACAGGAGGTTTTGCAGATAGAGGTTTTGCGAAACCTTGAGCCCGCGGGTGACGATTTCCGAAAGCGGTGGCGACCAGACATCGGCGATCCGATGGAGCTTGTCGGACGACAGTGCGTCGTCGTGCTCTGGCCAGTAGACACTGCGCGACTTGCCCTTGACCACGACGCCCTGGCGCAACAGCGCCGCGCGCAACTGCTCTGCCGCTATCAGGGCAGGATCGTGCAAGGCCTGGCGATAGAACTGCGGCGCGGCGTTGCTCGCAATCGTGCCGAATGCATGCAGTACCTCGCTACCGGGCGCACGATAGAGACTGATGTCGGTCGGAGCCGGCGCACGCAGGGTGCGCAGGTTGTTGATCAGGATCGGTGCCGATCCCGGCGGTTCGAATGCGATCCGGGCATTCGCACCGGGCTGTGGCGCAGGTCGTACTTCGACTCTGACAATATTCTCGTCGACACTCAGGGCCGAAACCGGCGCACCGAACCAGCTCTGCAAATCCGCCGCTTCCCAGCCACTGCCGTACAGCGGCGCTGCGAACCAGGTAGCGTCGGCGATCAGCGAGCCGCGCACCTCGGTCGTGCCGGTCTTGCGCAATGCAGTGGCCAGGACGTCCGCCCATGAACTGCGCTTGTCGAAGCCCAGGGTCGGATCGCCATAGCCGACCAGCACGAGATCGCCCCAGATTTCACCGCTGCGTCGCGTCTTTTCGGTCGCGAACAAGGTCGTGGCAATCCGGTGGTCGGAGCCGAACGTATCCAGCGCCAATGCAGCGGTGTAGAGCTTGGCCGTTGAGGCCGGCACGAACAGCTTGTCCGGGTTGTGCGCGTACAGCGTCTTGCCCGTGTCGAGCGAGACCACCTTTATGCCCCAGGACGCATCCGCAAACGCAGCATCGCCAATATGGGCGTCGATGTCCCGGGTAAGCTTGGCGATGGCGGAACCGGGCGCAGCCGTGTCCTGCGTCTCCTGAGCTTGCACCGACGCGACCAATCCGAACTGCAGCGCAAATACCATCGCGATCCATCGCCTCATTCCTGCCCCTCCCTGTGCCGTGCGTCACGTCGCGCTGCGCGCAAGGCCTTGAGCTTCTCGCCAATCTTCAGCTCCAGCCCGCGATCCACGGGTTGGTAGAATTCGGTCTGCGTCAATCCATCGGGCAGGCATTGCTGATCCAGCGCTACCCCGTCTTCAACATCCGGATCATATTGATAGCCCTTGCCGTAACCGAGCCCCTTCATCAGTCTGGTCGGCGCGTTGCGCAGATGCATCGGCACCTCGCGGGTTCCGTTCGCGCGCACTTCGGCACGCGCCGCGTTGAAGGCGGCATAGGCTGCGTTGCTTTTCGCTGCAATCGCCAGATAGATGGCCAATTCGGCAAACGCCAGCTCACCTTCCGGCGAACCAAGACGCTCCCAGGTGTTCCAGGCCTCCAGGGCCAGGCTCAGCGCACGCGGATCGGCCAGGCCGATATCCTCGATCGCCATGCGTGTCAGCCGACGCGCGAGGTAGGCCGGATCGACACCGCCGTCGAGCATGCGCGTCAGCCAGTAAAGCGCGGCATCCGGGTCGGACGAACGCACCGACTTGTGCAAGGCTGAAATCTGGTCGTAGAACTGTTCGCCACCCTTGTCGAAACGGCGAGTACGATCGGCCAGCACCTGGGTCAGGGTACCTTCGTCGATGCGCCCCTCATCAGCCAGCTCCGACGCGATTTCAAGCAGGGTCAAGGCACGGCGGACATCGCCATCCGCCGCGCGTGCAATCAGGGCCAACGAATCCTCTTGAACTTGAAGATTCATTTCGCCGAGTCCGCGTTCGGGTTCGGCCAGTGCACGCTTGAGCGCCTCGACTATCTGATCATTCGTGAGTGACTCGAGCACATGCACGCGACAGCGTGAGAGCAGCGCCGAGTTGAGCTCGAACGAGGGATTTTCGGTGGTCGCCCCGACCAGGATGATCACACCTCGCTCGATGTGCGGCAGGAACGCGTCCTGCTGGACCTTGTTGAAGCGGTGCACTTCGTCGACGAACAGGACGGTTCGCCGGCCTTGCCCGAATACGCTTTCTGCATCCGCCAACGCGGCACGCACATCCGGCAATCCCGACAGCACCGCCGAGATTGCCTTGAACTCCGCCTCCGCATACTGCGCCAGCAGCAGGGCCAGCGTGGTCTTGCCGCATCCGGGGGGACCCCAGAGGATCATCGAGTGCAGCTTGCCGTTCTCGATCGCCCGCCGCAGGGGCTTGCCAGTCTCCAAAAGACGTGTCTGCCCGACGATTTCGTCGAGTGTGCGCGGCCGCATGCGTTCGGCGAGCGGTTTCAGCCCTTCCGGTTCGGCAAACAGGGCGGCGGTTTCGACGGTCTTCTTTCGGGCCATGCCGCCATGATACGGAAAAGCATGGCGTGGTCCGCGCCGGCGGGCTCTTTCCCGTTCATGTTCCGATGCAATTCGCTGCCTGCAGGCTGCCCGATTCAGAGCTTTGTGCCGCGCAGGCGCAATGCGTTGCTGATCACCGAAACCGACGAGAAACTCATCGCCGCCGCTGCGATGACCGGACTCAGCAGCAGTCCGAAGAACGGATAGAGGATACCCGCCGCAATCGGCACACCCAGCGCGTTGTAGCCGAATGCAAAGCACAGGTTCTGATGGATGTTGCGCACGGCTGCCGCTGAAAGGCGTCGCGCACGCAGGATGCCGCCCAATTCGCCCTTGACCAGGGTGACCTGCGCACTCTCCATGGCGATATCGGTGCCATTGCCCATGGCAATGCCGACATCGGCCGCGGCGAGTGCGGGCGCATCATTGATACCGTCGCCAGCCATGGCCACGCGGGCACCGGCCTTCTGCATTTCTGCGATGGCATCAGCCTTGTCTTTGGGTGAAATTCCGGCTCGTACCTCGTCGAGAGGCAGTACTGCCGCCACCGCCCTTGCCGTTGCTTCGTTGTCGCCAGTCAGCATGACCAGGCGCAAGCCTTCGGCCTTGAGCGCATTCAGCGTTTCGACTGCGTCTGGCTTGATGGGATCCTGCACGGCGATCAAGCCGGCCAGCTTGCCGTCAACTGCCACGAACATGACGGTCTTGGCCTCGTTGCGCAGTGCATCAGCCTTGTCAGCCAGAGCATCCGGAGTCGTGGTGCTGGCCATCAATCTGGCATTGCCCAACGCGATCTTTCTTCCCTCGACTTCGCCGCGCACACCCTCTCCCGTCACGGAATCAAAGCCATCGGTCTTGTGTATCGCAATGTCGCGATCTTTCGCGCCCTGCAATACTGCGCGGGCGAGCGGATGTTCGCTGGCCGATTCCAGGCTGGCCGCCATGGCAAGTACATCGGTCTCGACGAATCCCTCGGCGGCGACCACATCGGTCAGCTTCGGCTTGCCTTCGGTAATCGTGCCGGTCTTGTCGAGCACCAGGGTATCGACGTGGCTCAGGCTTTCGATTGCCGCCGCTTCGCGGAACAGCACGCCCATCTCGGCGCCCCGTCCGCTGGCCACCATGATCGAGATCGGCGTGGCCAGGCCCAGCGCGCAGGGACACGCAATGATGAGGACCGCGACCGCGTTGACGATCGCATGGGCAAGCCGGGGCTCGGGGCCAAAGGCATACCAGGCAATGAAAGCAGCGACAGCAATCGCGACAACGGTGGGCACAAACCAGACCGAGACCTTGTCGGCCAACCGCTGCAAGGGTGCCTTCGAGCGCTGCGCCTTTGCGACCATGTCGACGATCTGCGCAAGCACCGTTTCATTGCCGACTTTTTCGGCACGCATGAGCAGACTGCCGGTGCCATTGATGGTGCCGCCGGTGACCGGGTCGCCGGCGTTCTTGCTGACCGCAATCGGCTCGCCGCTCAGCATCGACTCGTCGACGCTGCTGCTGCCCTCGATGACGGTGCCGTCGACCGGAATTTTTTCGCCAGGCCGAGTGCGCAGGCGATCGCCAACACTGACCTGGGCCAGCGGAATGTCCTCTTCGTCACCGGCGTCGCTGACGCGATGCGCGATTTTCGGTGCGAGATCGAGCAGACGCCGAATGGCAGCGGATGTCTTGCCACGTGCGCGCAATTCCAGCCATTCGCCGAGCAGGACCAGGGCGATGATCACACCAGCCGCCTCGAAGTAGAACGGCACGTCGCCATGCATGTCTTGCATCGACTCGGGAAAGACGCCTGGAGCGAACATGGCAGCCAGACTGAATCCGTAGGCGACCAGAACGCCCAGCCCGATCAGGGTATACATGTTGGGCGACGCGGCCAGCAGACCCTTCCATCCACGCAGGTAGTAGGCAGCGCCGAGCCACAGCACCAGCGGCGTGGCCAGCAGGAATTCCGCCCAGCGCAGAATTGTCGAGGTGCCGGCATCGAAGTGCAGACCGAGCAGGTGCGGGCCCATGGCTGTCAGCAACAGGGGCAGAGCCAGCACCGAGGCGATCAGGAACCTGCGTCGAACCTGCAGCAGTTCACTGTCGATCTCGTCGCCGGTCGGCACCAGTGCTTCGAGGGCCATGCCGCATTTCGGGCAACTTCCCGGACCCTGCTGGCGGATCTCCGGATGCATCGGACAGGTATGGATCGCGCGCTCGTCCGCAGCGCCCTCGGCCGTGGCTTGCCCAGGGTGGAGAACCCGCTCCGGATCAGCCATGAACTTCTGTCTGCAGCCCGCCGAACAGAAGTGATAAGTCTGGCCGGCGTGGCCTGCACTGTGCTTCGCCGTCTGCGGATTGACCGTCATGCCACAGACAGGATCCCTGTCCGATGTGGCAGCGGGATTCCCGTCGACCCCGTCATGCCGGTGTCCGTGGCGCCTCCCGTTCCGGCGGTCAGTCATGACCGTATTTCGCTAGGACGTTGCCCAACGCAGGCGGACCCAGTGGGCCAGGCGCACCGCCACGACCAGCAGGCCCGCCAGCGCGAAAGTGAGCGCCGGTGAAGTGCCAGCACTCGGCAATGACAGGGCGAAAGCGCCGGCCGCGTAGTCGGTCGTGGCAGCAACTCCTGTCAGGCTCAGCGCGGGATGGGCACGCAGCCCGCGCCAACCCGTTGCGAGTGCATTGCTGGCCATGGCCAGGACAAGCGGCGTGGCCAGAGCGAGCGCGGAAAATTTGAGAAGAGACGTTGAAGCTTGCCCGAGCTGCCCTTCGAATACGGCAAGGCTCGCTGCGATGAGCAGCAGTGGAATGGCCAGACTTGCTGCGAATACCAGCCTGGCCCGGGCAATTTCCCGCGGGCTGTCGTATGCGATCCCGGTCTCAGCGACTCCGCCAGCCGGTGATGCCTCTGCAGCAACCGACGCCTCGAGCTCGGCGGCGAATACGTCGTGCAGGCTTGGCGCGTGTGGCTCGTCGACCAGGATCTCGCTCTTGGCCGGGTCGCCGGAAAGGCGTGAGTCAACGGAATGCTGATGACGGGCGCGCAGCGCCCTCAACAGCACATTGACACGCGTCAGGCAGCAAAGACGGCTTGCTTCACGCGACTCGATCTCTCCCATTCGGGCAACCGTGTTGAGGACTTTCATTGTGAAGACTCCTTGTTGAGCAACGCCCGCAGGATAGGACAATCCCCCGGCATGCCTTCTTGCGGACAACCCGACATCAGGTTGACCAGGGCAGCGCGCATGCGCTGCAGTTCTGAAATGCGGTGATCGATATCAGCCAGGCGCAGCTTGGCGGCCTCATACATGGCCTTGACGTCGCCGCGACTGCTGATGGCCAGCAATTCGGCTATTTCATTCAGGCTGAATCCGAGATGCTGGGCACCGCGAATGAAATTGAGACGATCAAGTTCGCTATCTCCGTACTTGCGGTAGCCTGACGCCGTGCGTTTGGCGGGCTTGAGCAAGCCACTGCGCTCGTAATAGCGCACCGTGTCGATGCCGACACCTGCCGCACTGGCGAGTTGGCCTATGGCGAATTGGGTCATGCTTGCCTCCGATCAGTCTGGATCGGATTGCCGGGACTGCTTGCCCAGTTCCTGGCGGAATCCGTGGTCGCCAGCATGCACCCTGGACCATGGTCCAGAGTCAAGGGCCAGACTTTGCGGATTCAGCTGGCAGTCAGTTTCGGGCCAGCGAGGCCCGGGCAAGGCTCGCTCGCATCAGTCAGCGATCGGAAAGACCTCGGCATCGTTACCCGGATCGCCGACGACATCGACGCCCGCCGGCGGCGTAAACGAGAACGCATCCACGGCGAGTTTCGGATCCCGCTTCCAGTCCGAAAAAAGAATCTCGGTGGTATTGCCGAGGGCGTCCTCGAAACGCATCTGCTCCAGCCCCTGCGCTCCGAAGCCGAGTTCCGCAAAGGCGAATTCGGGTTCGTTCGCCCTGGAAACCAGCCTCAGCCATTCGAGACCGTCTCGCTCACCGGTTTCGCTGGCCGTGAATTCGGCGTCCAGCCGGGACAAGTCGGTCAGCACCGACAGCGGACTGTGCGCCTCCTCTGTTCCCTGGCTGCGCACGCTGACCTGTTCCAGATCCGGATCGTAGACCCATACCCGGTTGCCGTCGGCGATGATCAGCTGTTCGTAGGGGGTCAGGGTTTGCCAGCGAAACTGACGTGGCGCCTTGAGCGCCAAGGTGCCTGACGACACTTCACCGCGACTGCCGCTGGCCCCGATAACGGACTGCTCGAAGCGACCGCTGATGGTCTGGATGCCCTGCGAGAACGACTCAAGGCGAGAGCGTGCGGATTCCGCTGCTGTGGAGGCGGATGCAACTAGACAGGTCAACACCATCATGGCGCGAAGCATCGGGAAACTCCTTGAATCGGTTTTGTTCGATAGCGAGGCCTTGAACGGGCCCGGAATCGAACGGCTTTGACCCAACCGCTTGTCATCCTGGCGTCCTTCACTACCCGAATGCGCAGTCGAACCGGGATGCATTCAAGTGGTGCACGGAATCAAGAAGAATTTCGGCTTTCGCCGAGGTGAGGACGTGTAGAGATTGGCGCATGGACCTTTTCATTCCACTCAGAATCCCACGGCTTTGCTGAAGCGCGGCTTGCCAGTTCACCAGCCAACGTGCGGATCCTCGCGGCTGGAATCAATCGCGCGGTGGCGGCGGTGCAATCACGGTCCGGTTGCCGTTATGCTCGGGCCCGCTGACGACACCATCGCGCTCCATCTGTTCGATCAGGCGTGCGGCCCGGTTGTAGCCGATACGCAGATGCCGCTGCACGCCGGAAATCGAGGCGCGCCGGGTTTCGGTGACGATGCGCACGGCCTTGTCGTAGAGGACCGCGTCTTCGCCGCCTTCGGCATCGGCTGCATCCTGCGGCAATCCCGTCTCGCCGATGATCTTGCCATCGGCCATGGTCTGGGTTTCCTCGAGCACGCCATCGATGTAGTCGGGCTTGCCCTGGGCGCGCAACCATTCGACGACCTTGTGCACTTCATGGTCGTCTACGAATGCACCGTGGACTCGCTCGGGTGTCGCCGTGCCGGGTGGCAGGTAAAGCATGTCGCCATGACCCAGCAGGGTTTCCGCGCCGGACTGGTCAAGGATCGTGCGCGAGTCGATCTTGCTCGATACCTGGAAAGCGATACGGGTGGGAATATTGGCCTTGATCAATCCGGTGATGACATCGACGGAGGGACGCTGGGTTGCGAGGATCAGGTGTACGCCGGCTGCGCGCGCCTTCTGTGCCAGTCGCGCTATGAGTTCCTCGACCTTCTTGCCGACGATCATCATCATGTCGGCGAACTCGTCGATGATGACGACGATATACGGCAGTGGCTTGAGTGGCTCAGCCTTCATTGAGGGTTGCGAGGCATCCGGCCTGAACAAGGGGTCCAGCAAGGGCTGACCCTTGGCCTCTTCGTCGCGAACCTTCTTGTTGAATCCGGCCAGGTTGCGCACGCCGACGGCGGCCATGAGCTTGTAGCGGCGCTCCATCTCGGCCACGCACCAGCGCAGGGCATTGGCCGCTTCCTTCATGTCGGTGACAACCGGAGCAAGCAGATGCGGAATGCCTTCGTAAACCGACAGTTCCAGCATCTTGGGATCGATCATGATCATGCGCACATCGGCCGCGTTGGCCTTGTACAGCAGACTCAGGACCATCGCATTGAGCGCCACCGACTTGCCCGAGCCGGTCGTGCCGGCAACCAGCAGATGCGGCATCTTGCCGAGGTCGACGACCACGGGAGCGCCACCAATGTCCTTGCCAAGTGCCAGAGCCAGCGGGGACTTCATCAGGTCGTACTTGTCGGAACGCAGGATTTCGGAGAGGTAGACGATCTCGCGGTTGACGTTCGGAATCTCGAGACCGATCACCGACTTGCCTGGAATCACATCGACCACGCGCACGCTGAGCACGGACAGGCCGCGCGCGATGTCCTTGTCCAGGCTCGATATCTGGCTGCCCTTGACGCCCGGGGCTGGCTGCATCTCGAACCGCGTGATCACCGGTCCCGGATGCGCGCTGACCACCTCGGCGTCGATGCGGAAATCCTTGAGCTTGAATTCGACCTGGCGCGACAGCGCATCCAGGGTTTCCTGCGAATAGCCGGTGACGCGCTGAGTGGGTTCATCGAGCAGGGCCAATGGCGGCACTTCGCCTTCCGTGGATGAACCGACAAACAACGGAATCTGCGTTTCGCGCCGGGCCCGATCGCTTTTTCCGATCGGAGCCAAAGTCGGCTCGATCTTGAGCGGCTCGCGTTTGGATTGACGGATCGTATCGACCTTGCGCACGACTTCGCGTTCGACACGGGCCTGACGGGCCGCACTCCAGTCCTCCGCCTTCCTGGAGCGCTCGCGTGCCCAGGCCAGCACAGCGAGCAGGCTGCGTCCGATCCAGTCCATCAGCTTGAACCAGGACAATCCGGTAGCGAGGGTCACTGCAATAAGGAACAGTGCCAGCAGGAACAGGGTTGCACCGAGGAATCCAAAGCCCTTCATCAGCGAGCCGCCGATCAGGGCGCCGAGCACGCCCCCGGCCTTGGCCGGCAACTGACTGGGTTCGGTAAAGTGCAGAAAGGCAAGGCCCGAGCCGGCCACAAAGAAGGCCAGGCCGCCGACCAGACGGAAGGCAGGCTCCAGGGGCGAGCGATCCGGGCCACCGCCTCCGCGCAGGACAACGGCGCCTACCAGCAACAGCAAGGCCGGGAACGCGTAGGCCAGCGCACCGAAGAAATAGAACAGCAGATCGGCCGCATAGGCACCGATCTTGCCGCCGAAATTGGCTACCTGATCGGGCTCGCCGACATGCGACCAGCCCGGATCGGCCGGGCTGTAGGTGAACAGGCAGGCAAACAGGTAGATCGCCACTGGCAACAGCAGCAGAAAGCCCACCTCACGCAGGCGACGTTGCAACCTGTCGTCGAGCGGGGTGGGGTTTCTGGATTTCGATTCTCGCGCCACAGAAAGAAGTTACCTTAAAATGTCAGCGCAAGCTATTGTTTTCAATCAAACAACACCTTCGAGCGCGGGATGCACGATGTTGCCAGCGTCGACATTGATACCACCCTTGAGCGGTGCATAGTCACGCCATGCCGGTCCGCTGGCCAAACGCTGCACGTACGGCAGGATGGCCGCGGAGATGGCCTGCGAGGAGGTCTGCGGCACGGCACCCGGCATGTTGGTCACGGCGAAATGCGTCACTCCGTCGACGACATAGGTGGGGTCCTTCCAGGTGGTCGGCTTCGAAGTTTCAAAGCAACCGCCCTGATCGATCGAGATGTCGGCAAGCACACTGCCGGGCTCCATGTCCTTGACCATGGCCGCGGTGACCACGCGCGGCGCACGTGCACTCGGCACCAGCACCGCACCAACGACGAGATCGGCCGAGCGCAGTTCGCGAGCGACGTATTCCTCGTAGGGATAGAGCGCCGTCACGTTGGCGCCGAGTGCCATCATCTGGGCAAGGCGATCGGGACGCTTGTCGAAAACGATCACGTTGGCACCACCGGCGGCGGCCAGTGCGGCCGAGTTGCCGCCCGCAGCACCGGCGCCGAGCACGACCACCTTGCCGCGATCCGTGGATGGCAGGCCGCCGAGCAGCTTGCCCTTGCCACCGGCCGGCTGGTGCAACAAGTGGGTACCGACCTGGATCGCAATGCGTCCGGCGATGATCGACATCGGCGCGAGCAGCGGCAGGCTGCCGTCGACATCTTCGACCGACTCGAAGGCGATGCCGGTCAGTCCGATATCCAGCAGGCTCCGGGTCAGGGCCGGTTCGGCCGCAAGGTGCAGGTAGCAAAACAGCAGATGATCCTTGCGCAGATGCGACAGATCGCCGGCGATCGGCTCCTTGACCTTGACGATCAGCTCGCCCGCTTCATAGAGCTTTTCCGCATCAGCCACGATCTTGACCCCGTTCTTGACGAAGTCGTCATCGCTGAAGCCACTCTTGGTGCCAGCGCCTGACTGGATGAAGACTTCATGTCCACGCAGGACAAGATCGGCACAGGCCGCGGGCACCAGGGCCACGCGACCCTCCAGGGTCTTGGTCTCGGATGGGATACCGATACGCATCTGATTCTCCAGTTGGATCAATAAGCGCGCCATGCGGATGCCGGCGCGGGTAATTCGAACTGCCAAACCACGTCATTGCACGGCAAGTCTTGATTCGTCTGTCCCGGCACCCCATCCTCATCTACCGCTGCCGACGATCGGTTCAATGGATCGAAGTTCATTGCGGCCGTGAAACCTTGGTGTGCCGACGAATTCCGGGCTACAGCCCGAAGCGCAGGCACGATACAGAATCGCCACAACAAAAGGCCGGAAAAGCGGTCGGGATTATACATGACGACTCCGAAGCACACGCGTCTGCTCATCCTTGGAACCGGCCCGGCCGGCTACTCTGCAGCGGTCTATGCAGCGAGGGCAAACCTCAAGCCGACCATGATCACCGGGCTGGCCCAGGGCGGTCAGTTGATGACCACGACCGATGTCGACAACTGGCCCGGCGATGTCGAGGGCCTGCAGGGCCCTGCGCTGATGGAACGCATGCAGAAACATGCCGAACGGTTCGATACGGAGATCGTCTTCGATCACATCCACACGGTCGATCTCAAGCAGCGCCCGTTTCACCTGCAGGGCGACAGCGGCGAATACACCTGCGACGCCTTGATCATCGCCACCGGCGCCACGGCCATGTACCTCGGCCTGGAGTCGGAGGAGAAATTCAAGGGCCAGGGTGTTTCGGCCTGCGCAACCTGTGACGGATTCTTCTTCCGCGGCCAGGAAGTGGCCGTCATCGGTGGAGGCAACACGGCGGTCGAAGAGGCGCTGTATCTGGCCAACATCGCCAGCAAGGTGACCCTCATACATCGCCGCGACAAGCTTCGCGCCGAAAAGATCATGCAGGACAAGCTGTTCGAGAAACAGGCGGCCGGAAAGATCGATATCCTCTGGAACCACAGCGTGGACGAGGTTCTCGGCGACTCGACCGGAGTCACCGGAGTGCGCGTCAAGAGCACCGAAGATGGCTCCACGCGCGACGTGCCGGTGACCGGCATGTTCGTCGCCATCGGCCATACGCCGAACACCGGCATCTTCGAAGGCCAGCTCGACATGCGCAATGGCTACATCACGATACGCACCGGTCTGGAAGGCAATGCCACCGCCACCAGTGTTCCGGGCGTGTTTGCCGCAGGCGATGTTGCCGACCAGGTCTACCGACAGGCCGTCACTTCGGCAGGCTTCGGCTGCATGGCCGCCCTCGATGCGGAGAAGTATCTCGACAAGCTCGGCCTGGCCGGCTGACAACCCTCGATCAGGACACGGCTTCAGCCGTGATGCATTGTCTTGATTCTCGGAAACAGGAGCATCGCGGCTAAAGTCGCTTCCCACGAAGAGCTTGCTCGCAGCGAATCCCCATGCCGCCCATCGAAATCCGCCTGCACAACGGCATAAGCGAGATCGATGCGTGCGCATGGGACGCTCTTGCTGACAGCGACAACCCGTTTGTCTCCCATGCCTTCCTGGCTGGCCTCGAACAGCACGACTGCATCCAGGCCGCCTACGGTTGGCAGGCATGTCCGATCGGCCTTTACGAAAGCGGAACGCTTGTTGCAGCCGCACCGCTGTATCTGAAGGGCAACTCGCACGGCGAATTCGTGTTCGACTGGTCCTGGGCTGCCGCGTACCAGCGCAATGGTCTGGACTACTACCCAAAACTGCTTTGTGCCGTGCCCTACTCGCCGGTCACCGGGCCACGATTGCTGGTCGGCAGCGGCGATGGATCCGACCTCCGACGGCGCGCACTGATCGCGGCGATCGAACAGCAGACCCGTTCGATGGGACTTTCCTCTGCGCATCTCAACTTCGTCGATCCGCCCGGTGCGGACGCACTTTCTGGCACACGCTGGCTGCCGCGCATGGACTGGCAGTTTCACTGGAAAAATCACGACTGGGATGATTTCCAAGCATTCCTGGCCGCGCTGAAGCCGAAAAAGCGCAAGAACATTCGCCAGGAACGGCGCAACGTCGGCGCAGCGGGAGTCCACTGCGAGATCCGGCACGGCGACGAGCTCGAGCCAGCGGACTGGGGCGCGTTGCATCGGCTGTATCTGTCGACTTTCGACGCCCATGGCAACCACCCTGCCCTGACCGAATCGTTCTTCCGCCATCTCGGGCAGGCCATGCCGGGTCAGGTCGTTGCGGTCCTGTGCCGCAAGGCAGGCCGGATCATTGCTGCTTCGCTCTGCCTTCGCAGCAGCGATACCCTGTACGGGCGTTACTGGGGAACGCATGAACAGATCGCGGGACTGCATTTTGAAGCCTGCTACTACCAGGGCATCGAGTACTGCATCCGGCACGGGCTTCGCTGGTTCGAGCCAGGAGCTCAGGGTGAGCACAAGATCGCGCGGGGCTTCCTGCCGCGAGCCACGCGCTCGTTCCATCATGTTGTCGACCCGCGCTTCGCTCTCGCCATTGGCGATGCCATGCGCCGCGAGACCCTGGCCCTGGCGTCCTACAAGCAGGATCTGATGCAACATTCGCCGTTCATGGCGGAGGAAGGGGACAGGAAGTGATCAGGTTGCCGCAATTGCGTACCGGCGATCTTTCGTTTCCAGCGGCTGAATCCGCGCTGGAAGAACCCAACGGATTGCTGGCCTTCGGCGGCGACCTCAGCGTCGAGCGCCTGATCGAGGCCTACGCGCACGGCATTTTTCCCTGGTACTCCGAAGGCCAGCCCATTCTATGGTGGTCGCCCGACCCGCGCATGGTCATTGCCACCGCAAGCCCGCATGTGCCGCGTCGGCTCGGGCGCTGGATCCGCTCCTGCACGTGGAAAATCAGCATCGATACGTCGTTCGACGAAGTCGTGCGTCATTGCGCTGCGCCACGCCACCATGGCGACGGCACCTGGATTACGGACGACATGCTCGAGGCCTATATCCGGCTGCATCGCAAGGGATATGCGCACTCGCTGGAAATCCGCGATGGCGATGGCCTCGTGGGCGGCATATACGGAGTCGCCATTGGTCGCATGTTCTTCGGCGAGTCGATGTTCAGCCTGCGCAGCAACGCATCCAAACTCGCCCTGCTTTCCTTGTGCAAGATATTGAGCGAGAAGGGATTCTCGTTGCTTGATGCCCAGGTCAGCTCGGACCATCTCGAGACACTCGGCGCATTCGAGATCGGGCGTGACGACTTCAATCGGCGCATCGCCTCCCTGATCGCCCAGCCCGGCCGGGTTGGCCGCTGGACGGATTGGGCGGACGGGCTCGTCGCCCGTGAATTTCTCCGAGGTGCCACTGCCGCAGGCGACCTGCCTGAAGGCACCAGATCAACCCCGACCGCCGAATCCTGACGCCGATCACCACTTGCCGCGCAGGAAATCTGAACAGATATCCGGATTCGGACCGATCCCGTCGATAAGATGGGCCTCGATCGTGTAGAATTCCGCGCCTTCTCGGCCACGCCGAGTGTCAAGCTCAGGGAAAAATGTCAAAAGACGATGTCATTGAAATGGAAGGTGCGGTCCTAGAGACCCTTCCGAACACCATGTTCCGCGTCAAGCTGGAAAACGGCCACGTGGTCACTGCCCATATTTCGGGTCGGATGCGCAAGAACTACATCCGCATTCTTACCGGCGACAAGGTCAAGGTCGAGATGACTCCCTATGACCTGACCAAGGGTCGCATCACCTACCGCATGAAGTGAAGGCAGGATGCCTTCATCCCGGACAGCACAGGATGTGCCGTTGATCCGGGATCGCACAACAAGGCGGAAACGAATGGCACGCCCGGGAAACCGGACCAGTGCCTACGGGCGTTGACGGAAAGGCGGCCAGCCAGACCGGTTACGCGGCATCGAAGGGCGACAAGACAGAACCCCCTCTCGCAAGTAGAGGCAACTGTCCTGCCCGCGCGAGCGCTGACTACTCGACCACCGCCGGCAGCTTGGCGGCGGCTTCCGATTCGACTTTGAGCTTGCCGTCGTGCACGGTCAGCCTGACCTTGCCGCCTTCGGCCAATTCGCCGAACAGCAGTTCGTCCGCCAGCGCCCGCTTGACGTTGTCCTGGATCACCCGGGCCATCGGTCGCGCTCCCATCTGCGGATCGAATCCATTTTCGGCCAGCCACTTGCGCGCTTCGGCATCGACATCCAGGGATACATGCTTCTCCTGCAACTGGACTTCGAGCTCGATCAGGAATTTGTCGACCACGCGCAGGATGTGCTCGAAATCGAGCGCGCCGAATTGCACGATGGCATCCAGTCGATTGCGGAATTCGGGGGTGAACGCCTTGCGGATGATTTCCATCGCATCGGACGCATGGTTCTGATCCACAAAGCCGATCGTGCGCCGGGCCGCCGCCTGGGCACCGGCGTTGGTCGTCATGACGACGATCACGTTCTTGAAGTTGGCCTCGCGGCCATTGGTATCGGTCAGCGCGCCACGATCCATGATCTGCAACAACACGTTGTAGACATCCGGGTGTGCCTTCTCGATCTCGTCGAGCAGGAGCACGCTGTGCGGATGCTTGACGATCTGTTCGGTCAACAGGCCGCCCTGATCGAAACCGACGTAGCCCGGAGGCGCACCGATCAGACGTGAAACCGAATGCGCCTCCATGTATTCGGACATGTCGAAACGGACCAGCTCGACGCCGAGCTGAAGGGCGAGCTGACGAGTCACCTCGGTCTTTCCCACACCGGTCGGGCCGGCAAACAGGAAGTTGCCGATCGGCTTGTTCGGATCGCCCAGGCCCGATCGCGCCATCTTGATCGCACTGGTCAGCGCGTCAATGGCCGAATCCTGACCAAACACCACCATCTTCAGGTTGCGCTCGAGGTTGCGCAGCACGTCGCGGTCCGACGCCGAGACCTGTTTGGGAGGGATTCGGGCCATGCGCGCGACGATGTACTCGATCTCGCCCACATCGACCGTCCCGGTGCGCTGATCATCGGGCAGCAGCCGCTGCCTCGCACCCGCCTCGTCGATGACATCGATGGCCTTGTCGGGCAACAGGCGGTCGGAAATGTGCTTGACCGAGAGATCCACCGCGGCTTGCAGGGCCTCGCTGGTGTACTCGACATGGTGGTGCTCCTCGAAACGGGACTTGAGGCCCTTGAGGATCTCCACGCTGTCGGCAATCGTGGGCTCGACGACGTCGATCTTCTGAAAACGTCGCGCAAGAGCGCGATCCTTCTCGAATACGCCCCGATATTCCTGGAACGTCGTCGAACCGATGCAACGCATCTCGCCCGATGCGAGCATCGGCTTGATCAGGTTGGAGGCGTCCATGGTGCCGCCGGAGGCGGAACCCGCGCCGATGATGGTATGGATCTCGTCGATAAACAGGATCGCGCCGGGTTCTTTCCTGAGCTGGTTGATGACCGCCTTCAGGCGCTTCTCGAAGTCGCCACGATACTTGGTACCGGCGACCAGGGCGCCTAGATCAAGCGCATAGATCGTGGCGTCCTTGAGTACGTCGGGGACATGGCCCTCGACAATGCGCTTGGCCAGACCCTCGGCCAGTGCAGTCTTGCCTACACCGGCCTCGCCGACATAGAGCGGGTTGTTCTTGCGCCGGCGGCAGAGAACCTGAATCGTGCGCTCGACTTCCAGCTCTCGACCGATCAACGGGTCGATCTTGCCCTGACTGGCGAGTTCATTGAGGTTGTTGGCGAATTCGTTGAGCGGATTGCCACGCGGCTCTTCACCGCCCTCACCTTCGCGAGCAGCCTGCTCGGCACCGCCGGTCTCGCCCGATTCGTCGCCGATCTTGGCAATGCCGTGCGACAGGTAGTTGACCACGTCGAGGCGATTCACGTCCTGCTGGCCCAGGAAATAGACCGCATGTGAATCCTTCTCGCCAAAGATCGCGACCAGCACGTTGGCGCCGGTCACTTCTTTCCGCCCCGAGGACTGCACGTGATAGACCGCGCGCTGCAGAACACGCTGGAAACCCAGCGTGGGCTGGGTGTCGCGCTCGTCTGCGGGCGGCAGTACCGGTACGGTTTCGGCGATGATCGACCGAAGATCGCGACCCAGCTTGTCCAGATCGGCGCTGCAGGCACGCAACACCTGGGTCGCGGAGGGATTCTCCAGCAACGCAAGCAGCAGGTGCTCGACCGTCATGAACTCGTGGCGCTGCTCGCGCGCCTCCTTGTAACACTGGCCGATGGTGAGCTCTAGATCCTTGCTGAACATCCGGTTTGCCTCGATGGATGGTTGATGCAGGAGATATGTGGGGTGGCTCAGGATTTTTCCATGGTGCACAGCAACGGATGCTGGTGTGTCCTGGAAAACTCGTTGACCTGTGTCACCTTTGTTTCGGCCACTTCCCTTGTATATACGCCACAAACGCCCTTTCCGCGCGTGTGGACATGCAACATGACCTGGGTGGCGCGCTCGCGATCCATCGTGAAAAACGTTTCAAGGACCACAATAACGAAATCCATCGGCGTGAAATCGTCGTTCAGGATAACCACCTGGTACAAAGGCGGCTTGGCAACCTCGGGCGGTGCGACCTCGACAGCCAGGCCGTGCTCGTGGTCATTTTCGTGCTGTGGCAGTTGGGACATGGGTTTGCATGGGACCTGTTGTTGCCATCCAGTATAGGTTCCGCCGACCGCGGTTCAAGTGACAAGGGCTGAACATTTCCCGAGGTCGCGGGAAATCATGCGCGGTCCTGTAAACTTCGCACCGATGAATATGGTGCAAAGAGTGACGACAACACTGGCAGAAGAGCCCCGGGTATGGTGCCCACGCGTGACCGTCGCGACCGTGGTCCCCAGGGATGGCCGCTTCCTGCTGGTCGAGGAAACCGTGCATGGCCGGACCGTGATCAACCAGCCTGCCGGTCACCTTGAACCGGACGAAACCCTCCAGTCCGCTGCGATCAGGGAAACCCTTGAGGAAACCGGCTGGCATGTCGAACTCGAATGCCTGGTCGGCATCCAGCAGTGGACCAGCACCCAGTCCGGAAGTCAGTTTGTCCGCTTCACGTTCGCTGCGCGAGCGCTCGATCACGACCCCTCCCTGCCCCTCGATGAGGGAATCCTGCGCGCGCTCTGGCTCAGTCGCGACGAAATAGCCGCCGCTGGAGAGCGTCTGCGCAGCCCGTTGATACTGTCCAGCATTGACGACTGGCTCGGCGGACGCCGCCTGCCTCTCGACAGCATCAGCAGGCTGGCCCCCGGCACTCTTTCGATTTAGGACCGTGGGCACGGGGCTGATCATGGTCGGCGTTTCCGGCGGCGTCGATTCCTCGGTTGCCGCCCTGCTGCTGTCGCGCTCGCGCGAGCATGTCGCCGGTCTGTTCATGCAGAACTGGGAAGAAGACGAGCGTCTCGGCCCGTGCCGGGCAGAAGAGGATCGAAAAGACGCGGTTGCGATTTGTGCTCGGCTGGGTATCCCGTTTCACGCTCGGAACTTCGCCCGCGAGTACTGGGATCAGGTGTTCGAGCATTTTCTGTCCGAATACCGCGCCGGACGCACGCCGAATCCCGATGTGCTCTGCAATCGGGAAATCAAGTTCAAGACCTTCCTCGATCACGCCAGAACGCTGGGCGCCGAAACCATCGCGACGGGGCACTATGCCCGGAACAGACTCAGGGACGGGTACTGGCAGTTGCTGCGCGGCGTCGACGACAACAAGGATCAGAGCTATTTCCTGCATGCGCTGGGGCAGGATCAACTCGCCGCCACCCTGTTTCCGGTGGGCGAAATGCCCAAGCCCGAGGTGCGCCGGATCGCCCGCGAGGCCGGCTTGCCAAGCCATGCAAAGAAGGATTCCACAGGCATCTGTTTCATCGGCGAGCGCGATATCCGCGAATTTCTCGGACGCTACATCCCGGCCAGCGCAGGTGAAATCCGGACGCCTGATGGAACCCGGATCGGCGAACACCAGGGCGCCTGGTACTACACCCTCGGCCAGCGCGGCGGGCTTGGCATTGGCGGTCGACAGGATTCGACCGGCGAGCCCTGGTACGTGGTCGGCAAGGACGTCAGCCGCAATATCCTGTTCGCGGTCCAGGGCAACGCCAATGACTGGCTGCTCTCGAGCAGGCTCCAGGCCAGCGATGTGACATGGGTGGCCGGCGCCGCCCCGGCCAGCGAATTCCGTTGTGTGGCGAAGACCCGCTATCGCCAGCCGGATCAGACCTGCCTGGTCCGGCTCGATGAGCAGGGATGCCTGGTCGAATTCGATCAACCCCAGCGTGCCGTTACACCGGGACAGTCCGTTGTGTTCTACGATGGCGAGGTCTGCCTGGGAGGTGGCGTCATAGAACGAAGCGATTCGCCGTTCGGTGGATGGACCAACCCTTCCTGACCTGCAGCATCGGCAACCCCTGAATCGGAAACTCCATTGACCCCAACTCCACTACATCGTGCTTGCGCCACATGTCGCAACGATATGGCAGCAACTCATGCGTGAGTCTCGCGTCATCGCACTTGCCGGGGTGTTCCAGGCCTGTTCGCAAGTGCGTGCCATTGCCAACGAGGGGCGCGGAGAGAATGCCGCGATCGAATCCAGTCTGGCCAGCCTGTTCCGCATTGACAGCGACAGCGCCGCCGATGTCTTCGGCGGGCTTTCCGGAGTCAGGACCGGCATGGAAGTTCTGATCGAGAACCTCGACAGCAGCGAGCGCAACGTGGCGGTCTCGCAGCTGGCGGTCGGCGTTCTTCGGCTCGAACGCAAACTGTCCGGGCGCAAGAACATGCTTCGTCAAATCAGCGAAGGCATTGAGTCCATCCAGCGCCAGGTCGATCACCTTGGCGTGGCCCACGCTACCGTTCAGGGGCGCCTGGCCGAGCTGTACAGCCAGACCTTGTCCAATCTCAGCCCGCGCATCGTCGTGCACGGGAATCCCACCAATCTGGCCGACCCGCGTCGCGTCGAGCAGATTCGGTCCTTGTTGCTGGCCGGCATCAGGGCCGCCGTTCTCTGGCGTCAGATGGGCGGCAGCCAGTGGCGCTTGCTGGTCCGCCGCAAGGAATACGCCATGCTCGCGCGAGGCCTGCTCGCGCGCTGCACGCTCGATCGCGGATGACACCGCGTCGCGGTGCAGCGCACCGCCAATGACTCAGCCGGGGGGATTGACGCGAATCGAATCGTCGTAGCGGATGTTCTGAACCGTATGGGTCTTGTGCCCCATGGCCGACCCATCGCTGACGGTGCGCAGAATGCGACCCGAATCATCGAGGTAGACCGTGTTCCGCGACGAGACCGCAATGCCCATGATCTTGGTATTGACGTCGTAGCTGATGGCACGCAGTTCGCGTCCGTCGACGGACTGCATGCCTTCGTCCTTCACATTGCTCGTACCTGCCCTGATTTCCTCGATGGTCGAAGGGACCAGCCGCTTGAACATGGCGCTCATGTCTATCGGCGGCTTCGTCCATTGCCCGTCGCCACTTCGCATCCAGGTCCCCTCCGGCAGAATGATGAAGGACATCTGGTCGGTGACGACGCGCATCCGATTGATCGTGTCGAACTCGATTGTCGATCGGCTCTCCTTGCCGTCAGCAGACGTGGTCACCGACTCTGTCACACAACGCGAAGCGAGCATTTTCTCGTGCGCCTGGAACAGGGCATCGGCGGCACTTCCATCGGCCAGCGCCGGCGCGGCGACGACCAGACCAAGACATCCGACAAGCAAGGCAACAGCCAGACCAGCAATGCGGTGACGCATGACATCTCCAGAGATGGGCAAACCCCAATCCTGCGTTACAAGTCAACCTGGCCGCAAGTCCGGCACTCGCACGCCGGCGGGCCTGCGGACAGGCCGGGAATCGTTTTGTTCGCGCCGGACCGGATCGCGGGTCGGTTGAAACCCCGGGGCCGATGCCGGCCATTCATCGCTGCTGCCACCCCTGGCATTTGTGGCCATGCATGGGCGCAGATAGACTACGCGCCTGCTGACCCGTCCCGGCGCGGCTGATCGCGCCAGAAACCCAAGTTCTTCAATATCCTGTCCAACCTTTTTGACGCCAGACATCAAGTCGAAACCTGTCGCACAGCGGCGTCCGGGCGTACCTACTGATCGCGGAGCACGTAATGATCTTTGAAACCCTCGCCAATACCGGCCATGAGGAAGTGGTGTTCTGCCACAACAAGGATGCCGGCCTGAAGGCCATTATCGCCATCCACAACACCGTTCTTGGTCCATCGCTGGGCGGCCTGCGCATGTGGCCCTACAAGAGTGAGCAGGAGGCGATCAATGACGTGCTGCGGCTCTCTCGCGGCATGACCTACAAGAACGCCGTGGCGGGCCTTAACCTCGGCGGCGGCAAGGCCGTGATCATCGGCGATCCGGCCAGGGACAAGTCGGAAGCACTGTTCCGCTCTTTCGGCCGTTTCGTGAATTCACTGAATGGTCGCTACATTACGGCGGAAGATGTCGGTATCGACGTCAACGACATGGAATGGGTATTCCGCGAGACCTCGTTCGTGACCGGCGTTCACCAGGTTCACGGTGGATCCGGCGACCCCTCTCCTTTCACTGCCTTCGGCACTCTCCAGGGTCTGCTGGCTTCACTCAATGCCTGTTATGGCAATGAAGATGTCGGCAAGTACAGCTATGCGGTACAGGGTGCGGGGCACGTCGGCATGGAATTCATCAAGCTGCTGCGTGAACATGATGCCAAGGTGTACGTCACCGACATCAGCAAGGAACTGGTCGAGCGCGCAGTGGATGAACACGGCTGCATCGCCGTGGGCCTCGACGAAATCTACGACACTGACGCCGACGTCTACAGCCCGTGCGCCCTGGGCGGCACCATCAACGAGGAGACGCTGGAGAGGCTGAAGTGCAAGGTCATCTGCGGTGCGGCCAACAACCAGCTTGCCAGCAACCAGATCGGCGATGAGGTCTCCCGCCGCGGGCTCTTCTACGCTCCAGACTATGCCGTCAACGCCGGCGGCGTAATGAACATCTCGCTGGAAATCGATGGCTACAATCGCGAGCGTGCGATGCGCATGATGCGTACCATCTACCAGAACGTCAGCCGGATCTTCGAGATCGCCAAGCGCGACAGCATCCCGACTTACCTCGCTGCGGATCGCCTTGCGGAAGAACGCATCGCCACCATCGGCAAGTTGCGTCTGCCACACCTTGGCGTAACGGCTCCAAGCTTCCACGGGCGCCGCGGCAACTAGGCCAGAAAGCGCAAGGAAGAGCCAACCGCCTGCAACCCACCGACCGGATCCCGACCATGCAACCGTTCAAGCTCGACGAAGACCTCGAAGCCCTGCGCGAAGCCGTACGGGCGTTTGCCGAAAAGGAAATCGCGCCGCGGGCCGACCTGATCGACCGGGACAACGCATTCCCGAACGATCTGTGGAAGAAGCTTGGCGAAATGGGCCTGCTCGGCATCACCGTGACCGAGGAGTTCGGCGGCTCGGCACTGGGCTATCTTGCACATGTTGTCGCTCTCGAGGAAATCTCGCGTGCTTCCGGCTCCGTGGGATTGTCCTACGGCGCGCATTCGAACCTGTGCGTGCAGAACCTCAACAACAACGCCAGCGACGAACAGAAGCGCAAGTATCTGCCCAGACTCTGCAGTGGCGAGTGGATTGGTGCGCTGGCCATGAGCGAACCCGGTGCGGGTTCGGATGTTGTCGGATCCATGACCTGCAAGGCCGACAAGAAAGGCGATGTCTGGGTCGCCAACGGTTCGAAGATGTGGATCACCAACGGACCTGACGCGGATGTCCTGCTGGTCTACATGCGTACAGCCCCCAAGCCGGCCGGTTCGCGCTGCATGACGGCGTTCATCGTCGAGAAGGGCATGAGGGGCTTCACCACTGCGCAAAAGCTCGACAAGCTCGGCATGCGTGGATCCAATACCTGCGAACTGGTATTCGAGGATTGCGAAATACCTGCCGAAAACATCGTCGGCCAGGTCAATGAAGGGGTGCGCGTGCTGATGAGCGGCCTGGATACGGAACGCCTGGTCCTGTCTGGCGGTCCGATCGGCTTGATGCAGGCGGCCATGGACCTGGTCGTCCCGTATGTCCGGGAACGCAAGCAATTCAATGCTCCAATCGGCACCTTCGGAATCATGCAAGCGAAAATTGCGGACATGTATACCGATCTTCAGTCCGCCCGTGCGTATGCCTACATGGTCGCCCAGGATTTCGACCGCGGAGTGAAGTCGCGCATCGATCCGGCATCCTGCCTCCTGCATGCATCGCAGAACGCGGTCAAGGTTGCACTCGAGGCCATCCAGGCACTCGGTGGCAATGGCTATATCAACGAGTATCCCGCCGGGCGCTTGCTGCGCGACGCGAAACTCTACGAGATCGGCGCCGGCACCAACGAAATTCGGCGCATGCTGATCGGCCGCGAGCTGTTCCACGGCAAGAGCTGAGGCTCGGGGCCGCAAGGCAGCGAATCCCGAGACCCTCCTGGCTCGGATTCACAGTCCTGCCGGGAAACCGGCATCAAGACCTTTTCCGGTCGCATGGCCCGGATACGCGCTATCGCCCTGTCCCGTCTGATCTGCAAGGCAGTACATCCAATCAGTCGACATCTCGTTCAGCTGGAGTAGACTGCAGTCAGCAGCCACGAGGGTCTTTATGGGGCTGATAGACGACAACCTGGATTTTTCACCGGAGCCGACCAAGGCAGCACCCGCGTGGAAGATACTGATCGTCGATGACGAGCCCGAAGTCCATCAGGTTACCCGTCTTGTACTCGGCAATTTCCGCTTCGCCGATCGTCCGCTGCAGCTGATCAGCGCGTATTCGAGTGCCGAGGCGGAGAAACTGCTTCGCGAGCACACCGACACCGCAGTCATCCTGCTTGATGTCGTGATGGAAACCGAACAGGCCGGATTGAAACTCGTCCGCACCATTCGCGAGCGACTGGACAATCATTTCGTTCGCATCGTCCTGCGTACCGGCCAACCAGGCCAGGCTCCCGAACACGAGATCGTGGCTGCCTATGACATCAACGACTACAAGGAAAAAACCGAGCTGACCGCACAGAAGCTCGCGACCACGCTCTACTCGGCTTTGCGCGCCTACCGCGACATGCGCACCATCGAAGCAAGTCGACGAGGTCTTGAAGTAGTCATCAAGGCCTCATCCGAAGTCTTCTCGCACCACCACCCGCAACACTTCGCCTCGGTAGTCCTGTCCAAGCTGACCGAGTTGATCGGAGTTGAAGGCGGCGCACTGTGTTGCCGGATCGCACATCCGAACGGCAAGCTTCCGGAGCATTTCCAGGTCACGGCGGCGAGCGGCCAGTTTTCACGCTATCTGTCGCGCAACGCCGAAGAGAAACTGCCGCAGCACATGGTGGAGTCATTGGAGCGTGCGTTCAGCAGCAAGCAGCACGTCTTTTCCGACGATCACTATGTGCTGCATTTCTCCGACAGCGATGCCACCGAAGCCTTGCTGTACGTCGGCGAATCGCACCGTCTGGACGAGCATGCGCATCAATTGATGCAGGTCTTCTGCAGCAATGTCTCGATTGCCTATGAAAACATGCACCTCAATCAGGAGCTGTTCGACAGCCAGCTCGACATGGTCTATCTGCTGGCGGGTGCTGCCGAAACGCGCTCGAAGGAGACGGCGAATCATGTGCGCCGCGTCGGCATCCTCGCTTCCATGCTCGGTCGCATGCATGGACTCGATGAAAAAACCTGCGAGCTGCTCAACTATGCCGCGCCATTGCACGACATCGGCAAGATTGGCATACCTGACGCCATCCTCAACAAGCCTGGTGCGCATACGCCCGAAGAAACCGTGATCATGCGCACCCACGCCGAGATCGGTGCCCGGCTGCTTGCAGGGACAAAGCGTCCGGCATTCAGGATGGCAACGGAAATCGCAATGACCCACCACGAAAATTTCGATGGCACCGGCTATCCGCGTGGTCTGGCCGGATCGGAAATTCCGATCGCCGGCAGAATTACGGCATTGGCCGATGTCTTCGATGCGCTGGGCAGCCGCCGTTGCTACAAGGAGCCATGGTCGGACGATGAAATCAGGAAATTCATCAAGTCGCAGCGCGGCCTCAAGTTTGACCCGGCACTGACCGACCTTCTCTTCGAGAACTGGGACGAGATCGCCGCATTGCGCAAGGAAATGCCCGACTTCTGAAGCGCTGCCCCCAACGCGACCCTAATCGACCTTTTTGCCGGCATCGAAGCGGATGCAGATCCGGATTCCCTCGCCGGGCGCGCTGTTTACCACGATGGTGCCGCCCAATACCTGGGTGACCAGGTTGTAGACGATGTGCATGCCCAGGCCGGAGCCGCCAGAGCCGCGCCGGGTCGTATAGAAGGGATCGAAGATTCGCGCACTCGCAACTTCGTCCATGCCGGAGCCATCGTCGCTGTAGTCGATGACAATGCCAGATTCATGCTGGTAGATGCTGATCTCTATTTTTCCCGGCTTTTCATTGCTGAATGCGTGGAGCAGCGAGTTCATGACCAGATTGCTCATGATCTGATACAGCGCTCCGGGCGATGTTTCGCAAACCACGGGTTCAGGACAGCTCAAGGCAATCGTATGCGGCGTCTTCTTGAGGGTCGGACCCAGCGTGGTAAGAATCTCGCTGACGCACGCGCCCAGTTCGACAACCCTGCGATCCTCGGTCGACTGGTCCACGGCGACCTGCTTGAAGCTCCTTATCAATCGATCAGCGCGCTGCAAGTTGCGCAGGATGATCTGAGCGCCTTCGACGACAGCGTGCTCGAATCGCTCCAGATCGGAGCGCTTGAGCTCGCCATTCTCCAGCAAGCGGGACAATTGCCGCGCCTCTTCGTTCAAGTGCGATGCCGCGGTGACACCAATGCCTATTGGCGTATTGATTTCGTGAGCGATGCCGGCGACCAGACCGCCCAGTGAAGCGAGCTTTTCCGCCTCGAGCAGCTGGCGCTGGGTCAGGGTCAGACGATCCAGGGTCTGCTGAAGTTCAAGGTTGGTGGTGCTGAGGTCGGATGTCCTTCGTTCGACACGCAGTTCGAGTTCCTCGTTGAGCCGACGCAACGCCTCTTCGGCATGCTTCAGCGCGTTGATGTCGTGGGTGGTACCGGCCATGCGCAGGCCGTATCCCTCGGCATCGCGTTCGACCAACCGACCGCGCGTCAGCACCCAGACCCAATCATGATCGAGGTTCAGCGTGCGATAGCTCGATTCAAAAGAGGGGGCGATACCCTTCAAGTGCGCGGTGAGCGCGGCATTGAAGCCGGCAAGATCGTCCTTGTGCACGAAGGGGCGATAGGAATCGATTGTAGAATCCACGGCCTCTTCGGTTGCCGCCAAGTACTCCAGCTTGTTCTCACGAAGCATGCGACCGCTGCGCAGATCGATGTCCCAGAGCTCACTGCCGCTGCCCCATAGCGCGAGCTTCAGTCTTTCCTCACTCTGCCGGATGCTTTCCTGCGCGACCATCCGACGGCGCACACTCCTGCGCACCTGCAGGGCAACCAGCCAGGCCAGCGCCAACGTGCCCATGGAGTAGCCGACAAACGCAGGCGGCGATGCCCATGGGGACGGCGCGACACGCACATCGACGCCGGGTTCCAGCTCTACCCAGTCCTCGCCATCATGACGCGCGCGCAGGCGCAAGCGGTAGCTACCGGATGGCAAATCCGTGTAAGTGGCAAAACGACGGGATGCGGTTGTTTCGATCCACTGCGAATCATGGCCCTCGAGCAGATAGCTGTAGCGAATGGATTCCGGGTCGGAAAAATCGAAAGCGGCGAATTCGAAGGTGACGTTGTCGTCGTAATGACGCAAGGAAACCTTGCCGCCCAGCCAGAGGCTCGTATCCAGCGGTGAATCGGGGTCGCGCCAACTCAACTCGACCGGCACGTTCTGCAAGAGCAGCCGCGTTGCCAGTGGTTGCGGTGGCGGTGGCAGGCTGACCTGGGCCGGGTCAAACATGCTGATCCCTTCAAGGCCGCTGAATACGATCAATCCGCCCGGAAGCCGCGTCGCGCCGTTTATCCAGTAGCCACCAGGAAGCGTGCCATCGTTGGGACCCAGGTTGATGAAGCGGCCGGTTCTGCGATCGAAACGACTGATTCCGGCCGTTGTACTCATCCAGAGATAGCCTTCCGAATCCTCCAGAATGGCGCCTATCGCTTCTGCCGCGAGCCCTTCCCTGCTGCCAAAGGTCTCGAACCGCGGAGACATTTCCGAACCTGGCAGAAGGTGACTGATGCCGCCCCCCTGAGTGCCGATCCAGAGCTCGCCGCTGGAATCGACACTCAGTGTCGAAATCGCATCGCTGCCCACCGACGTGCTGTCGTCCCTGTTGAAATGGAAGTGGTCGAATCGTCTTGCTTCTCGGTTGTAGCGGTCGAGACCGCCTGCGCGCAGTGCCAACCACAATTCCGCGGCAGGTGTCTCGACGATCGTACCGACCGCGTCCCCGCCAATTCTTCGGGGATCGTCCGGATTCTCAGGATCATGCCTGTGGTGAACGAAGCCCTTGCAGGTCGCGCAGCGCTCATCGAGCCCCTTGCTGGCTGTTCCTATCCACATCGTGCCGACACGATCTTCATACATGTAGAGAATGGAATCTTCGGCCAGGCTGGCGGAATCGTCCGGGTCGTGTCGAATATGTTCGAACGTGGAGCTGCCGCGACGCAGGATATTGATGCCGCCGCCAATCGTGGCCACCCACAGGCTGCCGTCGCGGGTTCTCATGATGTTCTGCACAAAGTCGTGCGAGAGCGAACCCGGCACCTTCGGATCATGCGTGTAGCGGTCGATCACGCCCCGCTGCGGATCAAGATGGACCAGTCCTCCGCCCTCCAGCACACCCACCCACAGGGTACCGTCAGGGTCTCCCCATACCGTCAACGCCAGGCGGGACGGCAGGGTCAGCGGATTGCCGGCCACGCTCTCGATGCGCGTGAATGCCTCGGTGCGGGGACTGTGGACCGAGAAACCGTTTGCCCAGCTGCCTACGAACAGGTCGCCGTCCCTGCCCCGAAGCAGGGCCGACAGGCGATTGGCGGCTATCGTGTGGTGGCGTGACGGGTCGTGCAGGTAGTGCTGAAACCGACCGGTGGCCGGATCCAGATGCGAAAGACCGCGGCTGTTTCCGGCGATCCAGAGTCCGCCATCGGGGTCGGCCAGCAGTGCCCGGATGGCCGGATCGGGCAGCCCGTCACCGGCGCCGTCCATTCGCGCGCCGTAGTACTGCTTGAGGGTGCCGGCCGCGTCCAGCCGATACAGACCCGACTCGGCGGTACCGGCCCAGATATCGCCATCCGGGGTCTGGGCAATGGCATGCACATCCAGCGGCGTCAGGTTGCCGGCACGAATCTCGCGCAGTCCACGACCATCCCCGTCAACTCGCCACAAACCGTCTCTGGCGCCGAACCATATCCCGCCATCTGCCGACTGCATTATCGAGCGAACCAGTCGCAATTCCGCCGCTGCCTTGATCGGCGTGTCGACGAGATTCGACGCCTCCCGATCGAACCACTGGATTCGGCCACCGGAAGTGGCTACCCAGACCCGGTCATCCCGATCGACCAGCAGCGCGGTGACATGGTTGCTGCCAAGGGAATTGGGATTGCCCGGATTCGATCGATAGCTGGTGAAGCGGTCCAGGGCCGGGTCATAACGATTCAGCCCTCCGGCCTGGGTACCGATCCACAGGCTGCCCTTGCTGTCCGAGGCCAGGGCCCAGATGTGGTTCTGCGACAGCGACCACGGATCGTCGCGCACGGAACGATAGGTGCGGAATTCATAGCCGTCGAATCGACTCAGACCATCCTGGGTTCCGATCCAGACGAAACCGCTCGGATCCTGCACCATGACCCGCGCTGTCGCCTGCGACAGGCCTTCAGCCGTGCCGAAGGTCCGGAAATGCATGTTGTCGATTCCGGGCACATTGTCGGCTTCTGCAGGAGTGCCAGCGCAGACGATCAGGAGCATCGCCAGCAACAGCAAGGGTCGACATGGACCAGGCATTAACCGAACCGCATCTTGGCGTGGGAAGCGCGCATTTCCAAGAGGCTAGACCTCCGCGACCCGAGCGACAAGCAAGGCGAGAATCTGCTGCTTTGCAGCATCCATGGGCAGACAGGGATCAATCGACAACCAGCTCGTGTAAACTTCTATGGACGTTGCATTTTGTCAGCATCCAGCGGTCCTTGCACAACCTGATCCGGAAGTCGGAATTCCGTCACGCAACAACAAACAATTCTGTTGACGAACGTCACACACTGAATGATTCATTCGGGCGTATCGTCCAGCAAGCTCTCGGGGATCGCGTATGAAAAAGAACTGGTTGTCCGGACTGATGGCCTGCGCTGCGCTTTTTGGCGCCACAAGTGCGCATGCCTTGCTCCATGATCCGCTGTTCAGCAGCAGTTTCGAGAGTCCAACCGACCTTCCGGCCAGCGACGCCGAAGCGGCGCGCTTCCTGACCCAGGCCAGCTTCGGCCCCACCATCCCGGAAATTGCGCGCCTGCGCACGATCGGCTATTCGGAATGGCTGCGGCAGGAATTCAACAAGCCGGCCACCTCTGCCCGAACCTACATGGAGATGGTCAATGACGCACGGCTTGCGGCCAACCAGAGCGGCGTCAGCCACAACAATCGGCTCGACCGCTGGTTTCATACCGCAGCAACCGGCAGCGACCAGCTACGCCAGCGCGCCGCGTTTGCGCTCAGCCAGATACTCGTGATCTCGGACCAGAACAGCAGTCTGGGCGGCGAATCGATACAGGTCAGCGAATACTGGGACATCCTCGCCCGCAATGCATTCGGAAACTACGGAGAACTGCTCGACCACGTCACGTGGAATCCGTCGATGGGCAAATATCTGAGTCATTTTCGAAACAGGAAAGCCTCCAGCGACGGACTGCGCCAGCCTGACGAGAACTACGCACGAGAAGTGATGCAGCTGTTCACGATCGGACTGATCGAGCGAAACGTCAATTTCACGCCCATTCTCAATGGTGGCCAACCCATTCCGACCTACGACCAGAGCGTGGTGACAAATTACGCCAAGGTCTTCACGGGCTTCAACTACAACAATGCAACCACGATCAGCAACGGAACCAACACCTACCTGCGCATGACATGCATTGCCAGTGAACATGACGTCACCGCCAAGACAGTGATTGGTGGCACGGTGCTGCCGGCCGGACAATCCTGCCCGGACGACGTCGCCGACGGTCTCGATCTCCTGTTCGCCCACCCGAACGTCGCGCCCTTCATCTCGCGACAACTGATCCAGCGATTCGTCTCGAGCTCGCCTTCTTCGGCCTATATCCAGCGCGTCGCACAGAAGTTCAACGACAACGGATTCGGCGAGCGCGGCGATCTCAGCGCAGTCATCAAGCAGATCCTGCTCGATCCCGAGGCTCGCAATGCACCAGGCGTCAACAGCGGCAAGCCACGCGAGCCGATGCTCAAGCTGACGGCGATGTGGCGGGCCTGGGACGCGCAGATGCCGGCAGCCGACGAGTACGGCAATATCCCGATGGGCATGACCAACCCCAGCGGCACATTCGGCCAGCGTCCGCTGGGTGCCGATACGGTGTTCAATTTCTTCGAGCCGGACTACCAGCAACCGGGCGCCATCGCAGACGCAGGTCTGTTCTCTCCGGAATTCCAGACCCTCAACGAAAGCAGCCTGACCTCCAGCTCGAACAGCTACTACACCTACAGCTGGAACAGCTATGTCGGCATGTCCAATCCGCCTAGCAACCGGCCCCTGCTCAACCTCGCGCCGCTTGAGGCACTGTCCTCGGATCCTGCAGCCATGGTCGACGAGGTCAACAAGCGCATGATGTACGGCAGCATGTCCACAATGATGCGCGATGCGCTGATCAACATGCTGGTCTTCATGAATGGTACATCCGCAAATGAAAAGGCACGCACTGTGATCTACGTGACGGCTCTTTCCCCCGAATACGCAGTGCAACGTTGAGGCCAGTCTCATGAGCGGCGAATCCACATCCCGTAGAAATTTCCTGCGCCAACTCTCCTGTGCGATCTGCGCCGGTGGCGCATCGACACTGCTGCCCCAGCTCAACCTGATCAGCAGTGCCCTGGCCCAGACTACCGTTCCCGGCTACAAGGCCCTGGTCTGTGTCTATCTGGCTGGCGGAAACGATGCATGGAACCTTCTCGTGCCCTACGACCAGGCACGCTACGACGTTTACGAGGAGTCGCGCAGCGGCGTCTACAACGCAAGCTCCAACCCGGGCGGACTGGCCATTCCCCGAAATTCGCTGAGCGGGACCCAGATCAGCGGTGCCGGTGGCAGCTATGCATTGCATCCAAGCACGATCGACCGCACCGGACCCAGTCAGCCCGGGCTGCGTTCGCTGTACAACCAGGGCAAGCTCGCCTTCGTCAACAATATCGGACCCCTGATCCAGCCGATCACCAAGGCGGAATACAACTCGACGCCAGCGCTGCGCCCGCCCCAGCTCTATTCTCACAGCGACCAGGAAAACCTGTGGCATATCGGTCGCACCACACCATCTGCGCGTGGCTGGGGTGGTCAGGTTGCCGATCTCGTGCGCACCAACAACCTCAACCAGACGCTTTCCCCCTGCATATCGATAGGGGGTGGCAATCGCTTCGAAGTCGGCGCGAACACATTCCCCTACCAGATGTCTTCAAGCGGCCTGTCCGGCTTGTCCGGCATGACCGGAACCAGCAGTTCCGGTGCAGCGCGGCGCGGCGCGCTTCAGCTCCTGCTTGATGCGAGTTATCCCTCGCCGTACCAGGAAGAGTACAAGGCTGTATTTGCGCGTTCGCGCAGCCTGTACGACTTGCTGAGCACCGGTCTGGAATCCGGCGGAATCGGAAACGTCGCCACTGATTTTCCCAACGAATCGCTGGCCAACCAGCTCAAGATGGTCGCGCGCATGATCAAGCTGTCCCGCGCCACCTCTTTCGACGTGCAGCATCAGCGTCAGATCTACTATGTGCGTCTCGGCGGCTTCGACATGCATGACAATCTCATGAGCACGGGCTCCAGTGGACACGCCGCCTACATGACGCGTGTCTCGCAGGCACTCGGTGCATTCTGGACCGCGCTCGGAGAGATTGGCGCGCAGAATGAGGTCACGACCTTCACCATGAGCGAGTTCGCCCGCACCCTGTCGACCAACGGAAACGGTTCGGACCACGCCTGGGGCTCGGTCAACATGATCATGGGCGGCAAGGTCAACGGCGGTCAGCTCTACGGCGCCTTCCCGGACCAGACGCTGAACGGGCCGGTCAGTCTCAGTCGAGGCCAGTTCATTCCCTCGACCAGCGTTGACCAGATGGCTGCCACGCTCGCCAACTGGATGGGGGTCACCTCGACCACCGACCTCAACACGATTTTCCCGAACTTGCCGAACTTCTCTTCGAACAATCTCGGGTTCATGCAGTCTTGACGAATCGCTCGCCGAACATCACCGTGCAGACTTCAATCGCTCGCGGTGCGGGTCTTGCCCTGGCCATGGCACTGGTATCGAGCACGCCGGCCATCGCCGCGAGCGGCTGCGAGAGCATCGCCAGCATCCCGATCACCTGGAATATCGACTACACCACGACCATCCAGGACTTGTTCGCCAATCGATGCTCGAACTGCCACGTCGACCACGGCGGCAGTCCGTCGGGCGATCTGGATCTCGATCCCGAGTTCTCTTGGGACAATCTCGTCAATGCGCCTTCCAATGGCCAGCCAGGCCGGTTCCTGGTCGTCCCCGGGCAACCGCTGAACAGTGTTCTGTTCGAAAAACTCAACTGCGACGTGCCCAATGTGGGCGATCGCATGCCGCGCGGGCGCCCGCCCATCCCGCTGGAAGAGCAGGCGCTCATTTTCGACTGGATCATGCTTGGCGCGCCCTATCAGCAGACCGACTTCATCTTCTTCGGCGGATTCGAGCCGCGCCCCTGATCGCGGCTGGGCAAGTCTGCCACCCGACTCGGGTCAGGACAGGAAACCCGGGCTGGACAGTTGCTCCAGAAAGACGCCGATCAGTCTCGGCTCCATGCACAGCATGAACAGCACGCCGTAAGCTGCGCCCCAGAGATGCGCACTGTGGTTGATATTGTCGCTACCCTTGCGGTCCATGTAGATCGAATAGGCGATGTACAGCACGGCATAGACGATAGCCGGACAGGGCACGAAGAAGACGAAGATCAGGCTCCAGGGCTGCAGGAGCACGAAGGCAAACAGCACGGCGGAAACGGCACCCGATGCGCCAAGACTCCGATATTCCGGGTTGTCGACGTTTCTGATGTAGGTGGGCAGGATCGAAACGACGATGGCCGAAACATACAAGGCCACGTACCCGGCCACGCCGATGTAATTCGACACGAACTGCTCGATCAGGCTGCCAAAGAAGTACAGCGTGATCATGTTGAACAGCAGGTGCGACAGGTCGGCGTGGATGAAGCCATAGCTCACCAGCCGGTAGTATTGCCTGCCTCGCTTGATCGCTGGTGGCCACAGAATCAACTCGGTGAACCAGCGATTGTCCTTGAATGCCAGCCACGAAATCAGGCAGGTGATCAGGATGATGACAATGGTTGCATTCATGGTTTGCATCGCTCTGCGCGGGGGAATCCTGCTGCATCGGTTGGCCCCGCCGTGATGCGGGCGGCGCAGTATCGCATCCATATGCGGTCATTCGAAGCATGAGAACATTCGCGCATGACACCAACCGGCAGGCAACGACTCGTGGTAATCGGCGGCGGACCGGCCGGTCTGATGGCTGCGGAGTGCGCCGCAAATGCCGGCGTTTCGGTTGATCTCTACGAGCGCATGGGCTCCGTGGGCCGCAAGTTCCTGATTGCGGGCAAGGGAGGACTGAACCTCACCCATTCCGATGCCTTGCCGACGTTTGCGTCCCGCTTTGGTCTGCGCGCAGAGGAAATCGGTGACTGGCTGCAGAGGTTCGACAACGAAGCGCTCCGGGAATGGGCTGGCAATCTCGGCATCAGGACTTTCGTTGGCAGCTCCGGGCGGGTATTCCCGGAGGATCTCAAGGCTGCCCCGTTGCTACGTGGCTGGGTACGCCGTCTGCGAGCCCGTGGCGTGCACTTCCATGTCCATCATCAGTGGCTTGGTTGGGCGGATCGGCAGACTCTGCGCTTTGGCACCGACGGCAAGGAAAGCCTGGTCGAGTGCGATGCTGTGGTTCTTGCCCTCGGCGGCGGCAGCTGGCCCATGCTGGGATCCGACGGCCGCTGGCAGGAGTTGCTGAATCAGCGCGGTGTGGACATTGCGCCACTGCAAGCTTCCAATTGCGGATTCGATGTCGGCTGGACCACGCATCTGAGCGCGCGACATGCCGGCTCGCCCGTGAAGCCGGTTGTCATCCATTGGCATTCCGCAGATGGAACTTCCCGACAGCGCCAGGGTGAGTTCGTGCTCACCTCCACCGGCATCGAGGGCAGTCTCGTCTATTCGGTATCAGCGGAGCTCAGGGACGCCATTTCCGCGCAGGGCTCCGTGTTGATCCATCTCGATCTCGCTCCGGACCGCGACGCGAAGCGGCTGCAGCGGGACCTGTCACGCCCACGGGGCAAACACTCCATGGCCAAGCACCTGCACCGGTACGCCGGCATCGACGGCGTAAAGAGCGCCCTGCTGCATGAACTGCTGGAACGCCAGGCTTTCGACGACGTGGAGCGACTGGTCGCGGGCATCAAGGCTCTTCCGGTCCGACTGCGAAAACCGCGCCCCATGGAAGAGGCCATCAGCACGGCCGGTGGCGTCCGCCTTGAAGAACTCGATGCCAGGCTCATGCTGAAATCCATGCCCGGCATCTTTTGCGCCGGAGAAATGCTGGACTGGGAAGCGCCGACCGGCGGTTACCTGCTGACAGCCTGTTTTGCCAGTGGCGTCATCGCCGGATCCGGCGCAGCGGAATGGCTGGCGCAGTGCCGGGCCTGATCACCACTGGGTACGATTCGGCAGCAGGCCCTTCAACTCGGCATCGGTCAGGTTTCGCCATTGGCCGACTTTCAAGGCGCCCAGCCTGATATTGACGATGCGCACCCTGCGCAGCTGCTTCACCCGGTAGCCGAACGCCGCAGCCATCAGTCGAATCTGCCGATTGAGCCCCTGGGTAAGGACGATGCGAAACCCGAACCGGGCGAGCTTCCATGTGCGGCACGGCTTCGTCATCTGGCCATGGATTCGCACACCGCGCGCCATGCCGTTCAGAAATTCCGTGGTCACCGCCTTGTTCACACCTACCAGGTATTCCTTCTCGTGATTGTTTTCCGAGCGCAGCAATTCGTTGACGATATCGCCATTGCTGGTCAGCAAGATCAGGCCCTCGGAATCCTTGTCGAGCCGGCCGATCGGAAAAATGCGTTGCTGATGATCGACGAAATCGACAATATTGCCCTTGACCGTCGATTCGGTCGTGCAGGTCACCCCAATTGGCTTGTAGAGGGCGATGTAGACGTGCTTTCGAGTCCCTGCGACGCTTGAACGCATCCGCAACGCCTGACCATTGACCTGCACATCGTCACCTTCCGCATAGACATCGCCGATGCGCGCCGGCTGGCCATTGAGAGTGACCTTGCGTGAAGCGATCAGGCGATCGGCCTCACGCCGTGAGCAGTACCCGGTGTCGCTGATGAACTTGTTGAGTCGCATGAATCTGCTCGGACTTGAGGTTCGTGGCCGCGGCCATCGGCCTCGGGGCGAGGATGCTGGCATGACCGGGACGTCGCGGTCCATTCCGGGAACTGTCGGCTTCCGCTATCCGACAAGCAGGATCCTGGAATTCGCATCGCAATCGCAGTCCCCTTGCCGAGCAGCGCGCGCGGGATTCCCGGCACGATTGGCCAAGTCCCCGGGTATCTGACTTTAGTCACGCGCAAATCCGGGCCACATGCCCTAGGCTGGAGGTTCCACTGCATTCCGGAAGACCTTCAAGATGACCCATTGCCTGACCCTGGCAGCCGCCCTTGCGCTGTCTCTCGGCATTACTGCGCCCGTGATGGCGGAAGAAACCGACAAGTCCGCCCAGTCAGCGGACAAGAGCAGCAGCCCCGCATCCGACGCAATCAACCCTTTTTTCGCGCCCAGCCCGCTGCCCTATCAATTTCCCCAGTTCGACAAGATCAGGGATGCCGACTACACACCGGCCTTCGAGAAAGGGATGGCCGACAACCGCGCGGAAATCGATGCGATCGCCAACAATGAGGAACCAGCCACATTTGACAACACGATTGTCGCCATGGAGCGCAGCGGCGCCCTGCTGAATCGCGTTGCACGCGTTTTCTTCGGGCTGGCCGGTACCAATACGAACGACACGATGCAGGCCATCCAGGCAGACATGGCACCCAAGCTGTCGGCCCACAACGATCTGATCCTGCTCAACGGAAAATTATTCGCGCGTGTCGAGTCTGTCTACAACCAGCGCGATTCGCTCGGACTCGACCCCGAATCGAGGCGGCTCGTCGAGCGCTATCACACGGATTTCGTGCGTGCCGGCGCCAAGCTCTCGGAATCCGACAAGACGCGCCTCAAGGCCATCAACGCGGAGATGGCCAGCCTTGCGACCGAGTTCAGCCAGAACCTGCTCAAGGAAACCAACGCCTCCGCGGTCATCGTTGATGATCGAAGCAAGCTCACTGGCCTCACCGACGATGCCATTGGTGCCGCCAGCGAAGCCGCCAAGAGTCGCGAACTCGAGGGCAAGTACGTCATTCCGCTCAAAAACACCAGTGGCCAGCCGCCGCTGGCTTCGCTGCAGGATCGTGCCCTGCGCGAGAGGATCATGCAGGCGTCACTGACCCGCGGCAGCAAGGGCAGTGAATGGGACAATCGCGGCATTGTCGCTTCGATGGCCAAGTTGCGCGCCGAGCGCGCCGCCCTGCTGGGCTACCCCAATCACGCCGCCTACGTGCTTGAGGACGAGACTGCCGGTACGGTCGAGGCAGTCAACAAGCTGCTCTCGCAGCTGGCGCCGCCAGCGGTCGCGAATGCGCGTGCCGAAGGTGCCGACATCCAGAAGATGATCGACAGGGAGGGTGGCGATTTCCAGTTGAGTGCCGCCGACTGGGCCTACTACACGGAAAAGGTCCGCAAGGAAAAATTCGATCTCGATGCCGAGGAGTTGCGCCCCTATTTCGAGATGAACAACGTGCTCCAGAATGGCGTGTTCTTCGCTGCCAACAAGCTCTACGGACTGACCTTCAAGGAGCGCAAGGACCTGCCGGTCTACCTGCCGGACATCAAGGTCTTCGAAGTGTTCGAGGAGAACGGAGATCCGCTGGCCCTGTTCATCGTTGACTACTACGCGCGCAGCAACAAGCGCGGCGGCGCCTGGATGAATGCCTATGTGCAACAGTCGGAACTGGACGGCACCAGGCCTGTGGTCGGCAATCATCTCAATATTCCCAAGCCTGCCGACGGCGAACCGACCCTGATGACCTATGACGAGGTCAATACCGCATTCCATGAATTCGGCCACGCCCTGCATGGCATGTTCTCGAATGTGAAGTACCCGCGTTTCTCGGGCACCACGGTGCCGCGCGATTTCGTCGAGTATCCGTCCCAGGTCAACGAGATGTGGGTTGCCTGGCCGGAAGTCCTGCAAAACTACGCCAAGCACTACAAGACCGGCGAGCCGATTCCAAAGTCCCTGCTCGACAAGGTCATTGCTTCGGAAAAATTCAACCAGGGCTTTGCCACGACCGAATATCTTGGCGCCGCCCTGCTCGATCAGGCCTGGCATCAGATCACCGCGGCACAAGCCCCGGATGCCGATGGCGTGCTCGCCTTCGAGGCGGCTGCGCTGAAGAAGGCCGGTATCGATTACGCACCCGTACCACCGCGCTACCGGACAACCTATTTCTCGCACATCATGGGTGGCTACTCGGCCGGCTACTACGCATATATCTGGAGTGAAGTGCTCGATGCCGGCAGCGTGAAGTGGTTCAAGGAGAATGGCGGTCTCACGCGCAAGAATGGTGACCACTTCCGCAAGACCCTGCTCTCGCGTGGCGGTTCGGAAGATGCCATCACCCTGTACAGGAACTTCAGCGGAGGCGAACCCGACGTGCAACCCCTGCTTGAGCGCCGCGGTCTGACCGGAGCGAAGCAGTAGCGAAGCAGACATGGCTGCCGTTCGATCAGGACGGCAGCCGCACGTACAATCGCCATCGACAACCGACTTCGAAGACCGAGCTCGCCCCATGAGCAAGCGCATGCCGTTGGCCAACCTGATCGATGGAAGACTCCAGCCTGCCGCCGGAGCTGGCGTACTGGATGTCCACGAACCGGCCACGGGACAGGTTTTCGCCCAGTGTCCGGCATCGACCCGCGAAGACGTCGATTGCGCGATCGCCGCAGCACGCCGGGCGGCGCCCGCCTGGGCGAATACCCCGGTTGAAGAGCGTGCACACCTGCTCGCAAGACTGGCCGATCTGGTTGAGGCCGAACTCGAGTCGCTGGCTGCGCTTGAATCACGTGACAACGGCAAGCCCGTACATGTTGCCCGCAGCGTCGACATCCCGCGCGCGATCGCCAATCTGAGATTCTTTGCCTCGGCCATCATGCAGTGGGCAAGCGAGTCGCATTCCGGCAGGTCCGGATCGATCAACATCACCTTGCGCCAACCCCTCGGCGTGGTCGGCTGCATTTCGCCCTGGAACCTTCCCCTCTATCTGTTCACCTGGAAGATCGCTCCCGCCCTTGCCGCCGGCAACACGGTGGTTGCCAAGCCATCCGAGATCACGCCGTGCACGGCAGCAAGGCTTGGCGAACTGAGTATCGCAGCGGGATTCCCCGCAGGCGTACTCAATATCGTGCATGGCACCGGTCCGGAAGTCGGCCAGGCCATGGTTGAATCGCCGCTGGTAAAGGCCATTTCATTTACCGGCAGCACGATGACCGGATCCGCCATCGCACAGACTGCAGCACCCATGTTCAAGAAGCTGTCCCTTGAAATGGGCGGCAAGAATCCGGCCATCGTCTTCGAGGACTTCGATTTCAATGAAGCCAGTCTCGCCACCATCGTGCGTTCCGGCTTCGCCAATCAGGGAGAGATCTGCCTGTGCGGATCGCGCTTGCTTGTGCAACGTTCGATCTACGCCAGATTTCGCGAGCGCTATCTGGAAAAGGTGCGCGCATTGTCGGTGGGCGATCCGCAGGATGATCGAAGCGACCTCGGTGCCCTTGTATCGCGCGCTCATTTCGACAAGGTGATGAAGGCGATCGGCAAGGCCAGGGAGGAAGGCGGCAAGATCAGTTGCGGCGGCAACCCGGTCCGGCCTGGCGGGCGCTGCGCCGAGGGCTGGTTCGTCGAACCGACCGTGATAGAGGGGCTCGAATCAGGCAGCGCAACCAATCAGCAGGAAATATTCGGCCCGGTCGTCAGCCTCATGCCCTTCGAAGACGATGAGGATGCCATCCGCATCGCCAATGACACCGAATACGGTCTCGCCGCTTCCCTGTGGACGAATGACCTCGGCAGGGCCCAGCGACTTTCCAGCCGGCTCGACTTCGGGATCGTCTGGATCAATTGCTGGATGAATCGCGATCTGAGAACCCCTTTTGGCGGCGTCAAGAATTCCGGTATCGGACGCGAGGGCGGAGTCGACGCCCTGCGCTTTTTCACCGAGCCCAAGAACATTTGCATCGAATCTCGTTGAGTCAACTGCCCGCACTGGATACGTGCCGGCTGATTGCATTGGAGGAGCGGAATGAACAACAGCAAACACCACGGCAAGCGGCTGAAAGCCTGCGCACGCCGCTTGTCATTGGCTGCAGGACTTGCGCTGGCGTTGAGCGCGTCCATGGCCGACGCCGAGGAAAGCCCGGCGCCGACGGGATCGGCCAATGTGCATCAACAACGCGAAGCTGTCGCGGAGTCCGAGAAGATCATGGGCGAAGCGCAACGTCGCAACGGCCTGCTGGCGCAATATGTGTTCATGCGGGACGCGTATGCGAACAGCAACAACTTCGCATTCCGGGTCATCTTCAATCAGTATCTGAGCTGGTATCAGACCTGGGTCGGTGACTACGTCGGCGCCCGCAACAGTTTTTCCATCATCCAGAAACAGGCGTCTGACGATGCCGCTTCGCCGTTGAAGGAAGCCGGCTGGAAACCCGAGAGTGCCGTCGACGTGATCGCTCGGCTGGCCAAGGGCAGGAAGGCCGTCTTCTTCAACGAGAACCACAGCTATCCGCTGACCCGCACCCTGACCGTTCAGATGCTGAAGCGGCTTCGCGAGGAAGGTTTCGACACGTTCGCCTCGGAAACGCTGAACCAGGCGGACATGGAGGCGCTTCCCGGTCGCGGCTATGCAATCGACGAGACCGGCTTCTATACCCTGGAGCCGATCTACTCGGAAATGGTTCATGAGGCGCTGAAACTCGGCTATCGTGTGGTCGCCTACGAGGCATTGTCGAATGCCACGGCCGATGCGCGCGAATCCGAGCAAGCGCACAACCTCAAGCGCGATGTCTTCAAGAATCACAAGGATGCGCGTCTCGTGGTCAATGCGGGCTATGCGCATATTCAGGAGCACGGCAAGTACCTGGGCGGCTCTTCCATGGCCCAGCATTTCGAGCGCATCACCGGCATCGATCCGCTGACTGTCGAACAAACCATGCTGATCCCGCACGACAAGCTTGCGAGCGATCATCCCTACTACCGCGCGGTGATGGAAACCCTGGCCCCCACAGAGCCGATCGTGTTCGTCAATGACAAGGGCGAGCCATGGTCGCTCAAGGAAAAGGCCTACGATGTCAGCGTCTTCTTCCCCGAAGAAGTGCTGCAACGCAATCGACCCACCTGGCTTGCACTGGGCGGGTTGCGGGTTCCGTTCGCAGTTTCCGCGAGAATGTGCGATGACGCTTATCCCTGCATGATCGAAGCCCGCTACGAGGGTGAGCCGGATGCGGCGATACCGGCTGATCGTCTCGTTGTCGAATTCAAGGGACGCACCGCAGGCTATGGCGACAAGGTCCGCCAGAGCAGCGATCCTTACCCGATCTACGAACTCTGGCTGCGGCCCGGTCGCTACCAGATGCTTGCCAGGAACATGGACAATCAGGTGCGCTATCGTCAGACCATCGAAGTCAAGGCTGCAGGAAAGGAAAAGTGAGCACTATCGTCCATGCTGACGCAGCGCCAAAGGCCGTCGGCTCGTATCCACATGCGCGTCGCGTAGGCAATCTGCTGTTCCTGTCCGGCGTCGGCCCGCGCAAGCGCGATGACGATTCGGTACCGGGTAACGTTCTCGACGCGAACGGAAACTTGCTCAGCTATGACATCGAGGCACAATGCCGACAGGTATTCGCCAATGTTCGCGCCGTGCTGGAAGCCTGCGGTGCACGCTGGGAAGATCTGGTAGACGTTACCGTGTATCTGACCAACATGGAGGACGATTTCGCCGCCTACAACCGGATCTACGCCGAACACTTTGTCGAGGCGCAACCCTGCCGCACGACACTGGGTATAACCGCCCTGCCCACGCCGATCGCGATCGAACTCAAGTGCGTGGCCGTACTCGGACAGACGGCCTGAGTCTGCGGACAATGGCGACTCCTGCGGGCGCGGGACGGCGAGTCCGCGATCCGTTAGCATTCCACGGTCCGCCCCCGTGCGCTGCCGGCAAGCCTTCATCATGATCAGCCCCGCCTTCAATCTGCAGGAATGGATCGACGAGCACCGCCATCTGCTCAAGCCCCCCGTGGGCAACAAGTGCATCGTTGCCGGCGATTTCTTCATCATGATCGTTGGCGGCCCGAATCTGCGCACCGACTATCACTGGGACGAAGGTCCCGAGTTCTTCCATCAGCTGGAAGGCGAAATGGTGCTGAAGATCCAGGAAGACGGAAGACCTCGCGACATCCCGATCAAGGCTGGAGAAATGTTCTACCTGCCGCCGCGCGTTCCGCATTCCCCACAGCGTTCAGCAAACTCGATCGGACTGGTCATCGAGCGCAAGCGTCTCGACCATGAAAAGGACGGACTGCTCTGGTACTGCGAACGCTGCAATCACAAGCTGTACGAGGAGTTTTTCACTCTCAGGGACATCGAGGCGGATTTTCCACCGGTGTTTGATCGATTCTACGGCTCCCTTGATGCACGGACCTGCGATTCCTGTGGCCACGTGAATCCGGCGCCCGAGCGTTACGAAAAGTCCCGCTGACACGTATTTCCGGGCCAATACCGGTACTCGATCAGCAATTTGCGACTGCCCGAGCCGGGGCGCCTCGGGTTACACTCGCGCCCATGCTCAAGATCGACACCCACGCCCATATCCTGCCTGAAAAATGGCCAAATCTCGCGGAGAAATACCACGATGACCGGTTTCCGGTCATGGTCAACGCCGAGGGACGCCACCGCATCTACAAGGATGGCAAGTTCTTTCGTGAAATCTGGGCCAATGCCTTCGATCCGGAAGTACGCATTGCCGATTACGCCAGGTTTGCCGTCGACGTGCAGGTGGTCTCGACCGTCCCGGTCATGTTTTCGTACTGGGCCAGGCCCAGCCAGGCGCTGGAGCTGCATCGATTTCTGAACGATCACACCGCCGAGGTCTGCAGGCGCTACCCCCAGCACTACGCCGGCATTGGCACGGTGCCCCTGCAATCTCCCACGCTCGCCATCCAGGAACTGGAGCGCTGCGTGGATCAGCTGGGCCTGTCCGGCGTGCAAGTCGGCTCGCACATCGAGGACTGGAACCTTGATGCGCCCGAGCTGTTTCCCTTTTTCGAGGCAGCAGAGGATCTGGGCGCAGCCATTCTGGTCCATCCCTGGGACATGATGGGCAAGGAAAGCATGCCCAAATACTGGCTGCCCTGGCTGGTCGGCATGCCTGCCGAACAGGCTCGCGCAGCCTGCTGCCTCATCTTCGGCGGCGTGCTGGAGCGACTGCCGAAGCTGCGGGTCTGTTTCGCTCACGGCGGCGGATCCTTTCCCTATTCGATCGGTCGCATCGAGCATGGATTCCGCATGCGCCCGGACCTCGTCGCCACTGACAACTCACGCAATCCACGCGACTATTTCGGTCGCATGTACTTTGATTCCTGCGTCCATGATGATGCCGCGCTACGTTATCTGATCGATGTTGCCGGCGTTGAAACCGTGATGCTTGGCACCGACTACCCGTTTCCGCTGGGCGAACAGGAGCCTGGCGCCGGAATCAGCGCCCTGAATCTGTCTCGCGCCGATCAGGCCCGCCTGTTCCACGGCACCGCCCTGGAATGGCTGAACCTTCCCCAATCACGTTTTGCCAACGAAGATACGGAGTGATCCGATGAAACTTTCTGCCCTGCTCCTGCTTGCATCGATCGGCACTGCGTTCGCGCAGGAGCGCACCGACTACAATCTCAACGAGGGCCGGGTCAACTTCAGCGTGCCCTCCGGCTGGAGCGCGATCATGGAGAAGTCCGATGGCAATCCGCAGGCCATCATTTTCTGGGTGCCCGATCCCGCAACCGAAGGCACCGACGATACGGCAAGTGTCACGGTCAAGACGCGCAGATTGAACTCGCCGAACGATTTCGCCGAGGCCACCCAGAACGAACTGGCCCTGTCCAAGGCGCAAACCGGTTATGAAGCGGAGCCGGAAGGCAACAATGCAAATGTCCACCGCTATTTCGTAACCCGCGGCAAGACCCGATACACGATTCGCGACCGCTTCACTATGCTCGGCAACGTCGCTGTCCAGGTACGCTGCCAGCGCCCGATTCTGGACGGTACAACCCAGGACTGGATTGCCCGTTTCGATGCCGGCTGCAACAGCGTCGCCTCTTCGGTGAAATGATGAACGCAAACGCGTATTCGGCGACCGAGGAATGGGCGCTGGCCGCCGACGCGGCTGATCCTCTGGCGGATTTCCGTTCCGAGTTTTTCATCCCCAGCCATGAGGGCCACGAGATCGGCTACTTTTGCGGAAACTCACTGGGCTTGCAGCCCCGTGCCGCCAGGCAAGCCGTTATCGACGAACTCGACTATTGGGCCGAACTGGCCGTCGAAGGCCATTTTCGCGGTCGCTTGCCGTGGCTGGACTATCACGAATTCGTGCGCGACGACCTTGCCCTGCTGACCGGCGCGCAACCTGGCGAAGTCGTCGCCATGAACACGTTGAGCGTGAATCTGCATTTGCTCATGGTCAGTTTTTACAGACCGACCCCCGAGCGCCCGGCCATCCTCATCGAGAAGAGCGCGTTTCCATCAGACCGCTATGCGGTCGAAGCTCAGGTGCGATTTCACGGCTTTGATCCAGCAACGGCGTTGATCGAAATCGCACCCGACCAGCCAGGAGGAACGATTTCTGACCAGGCGATACTGCGCGCCATCGACGAACACGGATCCCGCGTCGCTCTGGTCATGCTGCCTGGTGTCCAGTACCTGACCGGACAGGCTCTCGATCTGGCCACGATTACGCGGCAAGCGCATGCCAAGGGCTGCATCGTCGGGTTTGATCTTGCCCATGCAGTTGGCAACATCCGTTTGGGACTGCACGACTCGGGTTGCGATTTCGCCGTCTGGTGCAGCTACAAATACCTCAACTCCGGACCCGGCGCCGTTGCCGGCGCGTTCGTGCACGAACGCCACGCGAATACGGACCGGCCGCGTTTTGCCGGCTGGTGGGGTCACCAGAAATCGACGCGCTTTCAGATGGGGCCGGAGTTCAGGCCGACTCCTGGCGCGGACGGGTGGCAACTTTCGAATCCGCCCATCCTTGCACTGGCGCCATTGCGCATTTCGCTGCAGGTATTCAGGCGTGCCGGCCTCGATGCCCTGCGCAGCAAGTCCGAGTTGCTGACCGGCTACCTGGAGTGGTTGATCAATGATCGCCTGCGCGACGTACTCGAGATTGCCACTCCAGCCGATTCCCATCGGCGCGGTTGCCAGCTTTCGCTGCGCGTGAAGGGACCCCGCGATTCCGGTCGCTCCCTGTTCGAACATCTGCAACAGTATGGAATCGTCGTCGACTGGCGCGAGCCCGACGTGATCCGCGCGGCTCCGACACCGCTGTACAACCGGTTCATGGACTGCCAACGCCTGGTCGGCTCGATCGCGAGCTGGCGCGACGCACGGCGAAATTGAGATGCAGAAGCCCGCCATCACGATCATCGGTGCCGGTCTGGTCGGATCCCTGCTTGCCACCCTGCTTGCCCAGCGCGGATTCCCGATTACCGTTCTGGAGCGACGTCCGGATCCTCGCAAGTTCGGCTTTCTCGGAGGTCGCTCGATCAATCTTGCCCTGGCCGAGCGTGGCTGGCACGGCCTGCGTGTTGCCGGGATGCAGGAACGGATGCGCTCCATTGCCGTGATGATGCGGGGGCGTATGGTGCATGACCTGAATGGCCGCACCAACCTGCAGCGCTATGGCCGCGACGACTCCGAGGTCATCTGGTCGGTCAGTCGCGGTGCCCTCAACATGGCATTGCTCGATGCAGCCGAGGCCGCGGGCGCAACAGTCCATTTCGATCGAGGACTCGTGTCGGTCGACTGGGCCTGTATGGACTTGCAGTTTCGCGACTCCGACGGAACCGAACACTCGCATCACGCGGGCATTGTCATCGGCGCCGATGGTGCCGGCTCGGCCTTGCGCGGTGCCATGGCGGCGCAGCAGGAACTCGGCGAACGCTTTGAACCGCTCGGACATGGCTACAAGGAACTGGAAATTCCCGCGCTTGCCGATTTCCCGAGAGAGCAGCTTCCCGCAGAACTTGCAGATGCACTCGCCCGAGGCGAGCGCTATGCCATCGAACCACACGCCCTGCACATTTGGCCACGCGGCAATTACATGTGCATCGCCCTGCCGAATGCCGAAGGCAGTTTCACGGTAACCCTGTTTCTGCCGAATGAGGGCGAGCCAAGCCTGCAGACTGTCGTCAGCGCGAAACAGGCGCGCGAGTTCTTCCAGCGCGATTTTGCCGACACGGTGCCGCTTATCCCGGAGCTCGAAAAGGATTTCGTCGGTAATCCGACCGGACTCCTGGGCACCCTTTACCTCGATCGCTGGCACTACGAAGGACGCGCGCTGCTGGTCGGGGACGCATCGCATGCCATCGTGCCATTCCACGGCCAGGGCATGAACTCCGGATTCGAGGACGCCGTCGAACTGGCAGACCTTCTCGAATCCAGACCGAACGACTGCGCGGCGGTATTCGCGGAATTCGAGCGCCGGCGCAAGCCGAATGCGGACGCCATTGCGGCCATGGCCCTCGAAAACTACGTCGAGATGCGCGATCGCGTGGACGATGCCGACTACCTGCTCATGCGCGAGCTTGATCGGCTGCTTGCGGACCGTCATCCCGGTCGCTGGGTACCGCGCTACTGGATGGTGACATTCTCGCGAATTCCATATCTCACGGCTTTCGAACGCGGCGCACTGCAATCCAGCTGGCTGCGCGAGTGGATCGATGGAGTATCCAGTATCGACCAGCTCGACCTGCCCGCCATCGACATGCAGATCCGGAACAAACTCGATTTCCTGCCCACGGATGCCTGAGCGACCGCGATCCGGACCTGGCGTTCAGGCTCTGCTCGGGCCGTACCTCGATACCCACTACGATGTTCGATTGCCGGGAGGCGCAAGGGCCACGCTACGCTGTGGTCAGCGCGTGCCCGATAGCGTGATCGAAGTCATCGGGCGGACATCGGACGCATTCCTGATAACAGCATGCAATCCGCGCTCGAAACGCTTGTCAAACGCCGAAAATCGTCTCCTCATGCAACGTCTGTTGCAGCAAGTGAACTCGGCAGGTTGCCAGTGCCTGCCCGGAGTAGGCCACGTACCCGGAGAAGCCTGGCGTGAACCTCTGCTGCTTCTGTCCGCAATCGATGTCGACTTCGTCGACGAGGTCGCGCGTCGCTTCGACCAGAACGCAATCGTGAGTCTGCGCCCAGGCCAGCCAACGCGTCTGCGCATCTATCGTCCGTGCTGGCGTCGGGACATGGCCGATTCCTTGAGATTCGAATGGGCGCCGGAGCAGCGCTAGCCTGAACGAAGTCCACATGCCTGTCCTTGCATGTCCAGACATCTCTCTCTGACAGGCACTACACTGGTGACCCGCCCCGCTTTGCAGCGCAATCCGAAAGAAATTCATCGAGGCAATGTCCAGTGAGTGAAGAATTCATCCAGGTGCGCAATCTGCGCATTGAAGATTACGAGGCCATGGTCGATGTGACCCGGGCCGCCTATGCGGGCATCGGTGGCTTGCCCTGGGGTCGCCAGCACATCGCCAAACTGCTCGACCTGTTTCCGCAAGGACAGCTGTGCGTGACGGTTAACGAAAGACCGGTTGGTTTCGCCCTGAGCCTGATCATCGACTACAGCAAGTTCGGCGATGCGCACACTTACGAGGACATAACGGACAAGTACACGTTTTCCACCTACGATCCGCAAGGAGACGTGCTTTACGGCCTCGAGATCATGGTCGATCCGGCCTTTCGCAACATGCGTCTCGCACGGCGCCTGTACGAGGCGCGCAAGGCGCTCTGCGAGAACCTGAACCTGCGCGCCATTCTTGCTGGCGGGCGCATACCCGGCTACGCCCTGCATTCCGGCAGCTTTTCCGCCAAGGAATACATCGCGAAAGTCGCATTGAAGGAACTCTACGATCCGGTCCTGAGTTTCCAGATCGCAAACGGCTTTCACGTGCGCAAGATCCTCAAGAACTACCTGGGATTCGATGCGGAGTCCAAGGCATTCGCGACGTTGATCGAATGGAACAACATCTACTATCAGGAGAAGCCCGATCTGCTCAAGCGCCAGCACAGTCTGGTACGCATCGGACTCGTTCAATGGCAGATGCGCCCGATAGACTCGCTGTCATCCTTGCTGCAGCAGGCGGAATTCTTCGTCGACGCCATGGGTGCGGTACGTGCGGATTTCGTGCTGTTTCCCGAATTGTTCCACATGCCACTGATGGCGCAGTTCGGTGATGTGAGTCCATCGGAGTCGATTCGGCGACTGGCCGAGTTCACGCCCGAGATCTGCGACCGGCTCAGTCAACTGGCGGTCAATTACAACATCAACATCATCGCTGGCAGCCTGCCCTATCTTGAACATGGCAGCCTGTATAACGTGGCCTATCTGCTTCGCCGGGACGGCACACGTGCCGAGCAGCGCAAGATCCACATCACGCCGGGCGAGCGGCGCTGGTGGGGCATGAAGGGCGGCACCAAGCTGGAAGCTTTCGATACCGACTGCGGCAAGATCGGCATCCTGATCTGCTACGACAGCGAATTCCCCGAACTGCCGCGTCTGCTGGCCGACCAGGGCATGCAGATCCTGTTTGTTCCGTTCCTGACCGAAATGAAGAATGGCTACATGCGAGTACGCCTGTGTACGCGGGCCCGTGCCGTCGAGAACGAGTGCTATGTGGCCATCGCCGGCGCCGTAGGCAATCTTCCCAAGGTACAGGCATCCGACACGCACTACGCCCAGTCGGCCGTGTTCACGCCTTCGGATTTTTCATTCCCCGGAGATTCGATCATCGCCGAGGCCGCACCCAACTCGGAGGCCCTGCTGGTTGCCGAGGTCAATCTCGATTTGCTGCGCACCCTGCACGAGCATGGTGCGGTCACCACGCTCAAGGACCGCCTGCCGTCGCTCTACGACTTGCGTTGGCTCGGAGAAACAGGCGGTACGGCAAAGATCGAATCCTGAGCAGGCATCGATGCAGGTTTCCAGACCCGGTCCGCACGCGGTCTGGATGTGTCAGCGAGAGCGTCATGGTTCGGACTTCAGCCCGCCTCACTGGCGACGACGGTGCGACCACATCAATGTGACGCCGAGCAGGAATCCGATTCCCAGAAAGCCGCCCAACCAGACCATCAGCGGCAAGTCGGCATCGAAGAAGAGAATGCTCAAGGTCGTGGTCTGGCTGTTTTGCCAGATCACCAGCAGAACCAGTACGGTCACGATGGCAATCGTGATCAGGCGACCATGTCGCTTGCCACTCGGGTTTTCCACAGGCGTCCCCATTCCGGGCTTGCGCATGCAGTGTAGCGCCGATCCGTTCAGATTGACGAAATCAGCCCGTCGGCTATCGTATAGTTGGCCTCCGAAAAGAGCCCATCCGGAGACCTTCCATCACTACCCTGCCATACGACAGCGCCCAGTTTGAACGCAATGCGCAGGCCATTGTGGATGCTGGCCGCGACCTCTCCATGCTGGGATGGACCCCCGCGACCAGCAGCAACTTTTCCATGCGTCTGGGCGATGGACTGGCCGCCGTGACGGTATCCGGGCGGGACAAGGGAAAACTGGGCCTTGATGACATCATGGTCGTCGACTTCGAGAACCGGCCTGTTGCCACATCAGCGCGTCCGTCTGCCGAGGTCGCCCTGCACACCCAGATCTACCGGCGGTTTCCACAAGTCGGCGCCGTGCTGCATACGCATTCGCGTGCGCAGAGCGTGGCATCTCGACTGTTTGCCAACGCCGGTGGCGTCCGCTTCGAAGGCTGGGAACTGCAGAAGGCCATCTCCGGCCATGACACCCACGAGAGTGTCCTCGACCTGCCCGTGTTTCCGAACACGCAGGACATGCAGGTGCTGGTCGACCAGATCGATACCTGGCTTGATTCGGGCAAGCCGCTGCACGGTTATCTGATCGACGGGCACGGCATCTATGCCTGGGGTGTTGATATGGCCGAGGCGCGTCGCCACCTTGAAGCATTTGAATTTCTGCTCAATTGCGAGCTGGACCTGAGGAGCTTTTCACCGTGAGCCGACTTCGCATTTTTGCCGAGGACGATGGGTCGACCGCACTGGCCACCTATACGTCGCATGCCGAAATCACCAAGGCGCTGAGCGCGGTCGGAGTGCGATTCGAACAGTGGCAAGCGACCCGAGCCATTGCGCCCGGTGCAAGCCAGGACGAAGTCATCGCCGCGTATCGGTCCGACATTGATCGCCTGATGCGCGACGAAGGATACAAGACGGTCGATGTCATCAGCCTGACACCCGACCACCCGGACCGTGCCGCGCTACGCCAGAAATTCCTCAGCGAGCACACCCACTGCGAAGACGAAGTTCGCTTCTTCGTTGCCGGCTCCGGCCAGTTCACCTTGCATATCCAGGGAAAGGTCTACGATGTCCTGTGCGAGCAAGGCGACCTGATTGGCGTACCGGACGGAACCCGACACTGGTTTGACATGAGCGAGTCGCCGCATTTTGTCGCGATAAGGCTGTTCAACAATCCAGCCGGTTGGGTCGCCGAATTTACCGGCGACGACATTGCCCTCAAGTTTCCCCGCATGATTCCGGCGCTGCCCGCGTCATCGCACTGAATGCATGGGTCAAGCCTGAACCAGGCTCAGGCTGTCGCCCTGGATGCTGAATGGATCAGGCCGCGTGACGCCATATGGCTGCATTCGGCGCCATTCGACTTCTCTTGACTGCTACGATTTCAACTCGATCCGGAACCGGCAACGCAGACATGCCCAAGATACGCGCGATTCTCACCGATATTGAAGGCACGACGAGCTCGATCAGCTTCGTCAAGGACGTCCTTTTCCCCTACTCCCGGGAGCGCCTGCCCGCGTTCGTGGTCACCCACGGCGACAAGGCCGAGGTGCAGCATTGGCTGCATGAGGCGGCGCGCGAGGCGGGACTCGTTTCGGCCAGCGAACAGGAAATGATCGACCTGCTGATCAGCTGGATAGACAGCGATCGAAAGTCCACGGCACTCAAGGCCTTGCAAGGCATGATCTGGAAGGATGGCTACCGCGACAGTGATTTCCGCGCGCACATCTACGAAGACGCGGCCCGGCGCATGCACGCCTGGCACGCAATGGGATTGCCCCTGTACATCTACTCCTCGGGTTCGGTGCCAGCGCAGAAGCTGCTGTTCGCCAACACCGGGTCGGGCGATCTGACGCCGATTATTTCCGGATATTTCGACACCGAGACCGGCGCCAAGCGCGAGAGCGCCTCGTACGCCAGAATTGCCGAATCCATCGGCATGCCGGCAGACGAGATCCTGTTTCTTTCGGATATCGTCGAGGAACTGGATGCCGCTCGCGCTGCGGGCATGCGGACCACACTTCTGGCGCGCGATGCCGAGGGTTGCCCACCGGATTCTCGACATCCCTGTGCGGTGAACTTTGATGGCATCGACGTAGGAGCTTGCTGAGCGCATGACGGTTGTTCTGAGAGCCTTGCGCGACGGCATTCGAGCCTCGCTGCTGCTGCGTCCGCTCGGAAAACCGAACCTGGCCGGCGCCGGGACGTTTGTGGCGGCACTGATTGCCTATTTGTTGCTGGAGGCATTCGGCGCCTACTTCAATTCCGATTCGCCCAGGATTTTTCAGCCTTGGGGTGCGATCGTCGTTCTCGCCGATAGCCTGTTGACCCTTGTTGCCGCCTGGGTTCTGGTCCGGATGTCGGGGCGCAAGAGCATTACCTGGGGCGTGGCTTCAGTCGCCCTGTTCGCAACAGCCATGACGTCTCTGCTGGTTCACTGGCCCCTGCTGACTCTGGCCGGCTGGCTCTACGAGCAGGGCCGGGATGTGACATCCATGGTCGTCGCCTGGCTTTCCTTCCTCTGGTGGTTTCCCGTCCTGCTGCGCCTCGCGACCTGGCTGGCTCCGGGCCGTCTGCCCCGGTCCCTGCTCGCCGCGATTCTTGCCTACGCGATATCGGCGGTCCCATGGTGGTGGTTGCCAGGCGCGAGCCTCATCGTCCAGGACCAGGCCGCCCTGGCGGCGCAGGGAATGCAAGAGGTTCCCGACCGGATCGTTGACGCCGGATTCGACGACTTGGCAGACGACATCGAGGAAACCTGGTTCGATTTCGACGCGGAAGCCGTTATCTATGACCAGCCACGATTGATGGCGTCAGCAATTGATGGCCTGCTGTCACGCCGGCCGGGGAAGCCGAATCTTTTTGTAGTCGCCTTTGCCGGTGATGGCGGAGAAAACGTGTTCCACAATGAAGTGGAATTTGTCGATGAACTTTTTTCGCGCAGATTCGCGGCAGAAGGCCACGTCATCGTACTCGAGAACAATCCGGCAACGCTGACGACACGCCCGCTGGCCACACTGACCAACTTGCGACTGGCCCTGTCGGCAGTCGCCGAACGCATGGATCCGGCCGAGGACATCCTGCTCGTGTATCTGACCTCACACGGCTCACGCGACCATGAACTGTATGTGTCGATGGGTCTGTTACCGCTGAATCAGGTCACTCCCGAAGACCTGGCGGACGCGCTGGATACCGAACCGTCATTGCGCTGGAAGGTGCTGGTCGTCAATGCCTGCTACTCGGGCGGCTTCATCGATGCGCTCCGCGACGATTCGACCATGGTCATTACCGCAGCACGCAGCGATCGAACCTCGTTCGGCTGCGGAGCGGAATCGGAGATCACCTGGTTCGGCAAGGCATTCCTGGCCGAGGCCCTCAACGAGACCCGCTCGATTCGCGACGCCTTCGACCTGGCCAAGGCCAAGGTCGATGCGTGGGAGGAACGCGATAACGAAGGCCAGCACTCCGAACCGCAGATCGCCAGTTCGCGGAGCATCGAGGCCAAGCTCGAAAGCTGGAAGAAATCACTCCCCGATGCCGGAACAGTGGAGTTCAAATCGGCGACACCTGATTTGTCAGGGGAGCCGGAGGCCCTGCCCGTGCAGAAATAGCCGGGGCAGCTACCCGAGCAGTTTCGCGACGTCCTTGCCGATGTCTTCGGGCTTGTCGGTTGGCGCATAGCGCTTGATGACACTGCCCTGCTTGTCGACCAGGAACTTGGTGAAGTTCCATTTGATCGCACCGATACCGAGCAAGCCGGACTTCTGCTTCTTGAGCCACTCGTACAGCGGATGGGTGTCGCTGCCATTCACGTTGATCTTGGCGAACATCGGGAAGCTGACATCGTAGGTAAGCGAGCAGAAATTCTTGATCTCGGCTTCGTCCCCCGGTTCCTGGTTGCCAAACTGGTCGCAGGGAAACCCGAGCACTTCGAAACCCTGCTTGTTGTACTTCTGGTAGATGGTCTCCAGGCCCGCATATTGCGGCGTGAACCCGCACTTCGAAGCCACGTTCACGATCAGCAAGGCTTCGCCCTTGTATTTCGAAAGCGGCTGTTCCTTTCCATCGATGTCACGAGCGGAAAAATCGTACGCAGTGGTCATGTAAACCTCTCGGAAGAATAAATGGATAGCCTACAGCAATGGCCCGTTCGGACAAGGTTAATGCAGCTCGGTGACTAATGGGCTGCATCTGAACCCTGGAGTACTCCAATGAAGCATTCTGTCTTCTGCAGCGCCCTGATCCTTTCTGCCGGTGTGGTGACTTGCGCGGTAGCGCAGTCCGATCAGACAACGGCCAATCCGCCGGACAAGACCACGGTCATCATCCGCAGCGGAGGAACGGGCTATACCCCGTCGGGTCCCGCCCCTGCATTCGCCGAACTGGACCAGGATGGAGATGCCAACCTGAGTCCGCTGGAAGCCAAGGGATACAAGCTGCTGGCAAACGACTTTCTCAAGGCCGACAGCGATGAAAGCGGCTTGATCTCTGCAGCCGAATACGAGCGCTGGGCAGCACAACCCTGATCGCATGGCCAGCTGCCGTGCTGCATTTTGCCAGCGGTCCTGTTGAGGGCAACCCTGTGCACGATCAGGATTGCGCGCTCGCGGCTTCAAGCTCCTGCCAACGCGCGTAGGCCGCATCGAGCTCCGACTGCTTGCCGGCCATCGCCTCGTTGGCGCTGACAATGGCTTCAGCGGATTGCCTGAAGAATGCCGGGTCGTTCATGGCAGCAGTCATTTCTGCTATTGCCGTCTCCAGACGTTCGATCTCGACGGGAAGCGCTTCCAGCTCGCGCATCTCCTTGTACGCAAGCTTGCGCCTCGCCGGCTTCGGGGCAAGCACGGGGGCGGATGCGGCGCTGGCCTCATTGCGCGGGCGCATCGACATGGCCTGCGGCCTCTGTCGCAGCCATTCCGCATAGCCGCCTACATATTCGCCAACCCTGCCCTCGCCTTCGAGAGCCAGCGTGCTGATAACCACATTGTCGAGAAATTCTCGGTCATGCGAGACCAGCAGCAGGGTTCCTTGATATTCCACCAGCAACTCCTCGAGCAGCTCCAGGGTCTCGACGTCCAGGTCATTGGTCGGCTCATCCATGATCAGCAGATTGGACGGCTTTGCGAACAGTCGCGCCAGCAGAAGTCGATTGCGTTCGCCACCCGAAAGCGCGGAGATCGGTGCACGTGCGCGCTCAGGCGTGAAAAGGAAGTCCTGCAGATAGCCGATGGCGTGCTTGCGTGCACCATTGATTTCGATGAACTCACGCCCATCGGCAACGTTGTCGAGTGCGCTCAGGTCTTCGCGCAGTTGTGCGCGGTGCTGGTCGAAGTAGGCAATCTCGAGCTGGGTGCCGATGATGACCTCGCCGGACTGCGGTTTCAGTTGACCGAGCAACAGCCTGATCAGCGTGGTCTTGCCCGATCCGTTGGGGCCGATCAGGCCAATACGGTCGCCGCGCATGACCAGGGTCGAGAAGTTTTCGATCAACGTACGATCGGGAATCGAATAGCTGATGCCCCTGGCCTCGATGACCTTGCGCCCGGAATTCTGTGCACTACCCGCCTGCATGCGCACATTGCCTGCCTGACTGCGGCGCTCGCTGCGTTCGCGACGCATGGCCTCGAGTCGACGCACGCGCCCCTCGTCGCGGGTCCGCCGCGCCTTGATGCCCTGCCGGATCCAGACTTCTTCCTGTGCCAGCTTCTTGTCGAACAATATGTTGGCCTGGGCCTCGGCATGCAGCCGCTCCTCACGCCGACGCAAATAATTTTCGTAGTCGCCCGGCCAGCTGGTCAGGTTTCCACGATCGATCTCGACGATGCGCGTGGCCAGCGCGCGCACGAAGCGTCGATCATGCGTGATGAAGATCACGCTGCCGGCGAAGTTCCTGAGAAAGTCCTCCAGCCAGGCAATCGCCTCGATATCAAGATGGTTGGTCGGCTCGTCGAGCAACAGGACGTCTGGTTCCAGCACCAACGCCTGGGCCAGCAAAACGCGTCGTTTCATGCCGCCGGACTGGGCCGAGAATTCCTCGTCCTCGGGCAGTTCGAGTTTGCTCAGTACCTGGGTTACCCTGCGATCCAGATCCCAGCCGTTGGCTGCCTCGATGCTTGCCTGCACGTCGGACAAGGCACGCATGTCGCTGTCTTCGACAAGATGATGGATAAGGTGATGGTATTCGGCGAGCAACCTGCCGATATCACCGAGTGCCGTGGCGACGACATCGAAAATCGTGCCCTCGGTGCCCTGCGGCACTTCCTGTGCGAGACGCGTGACAATCACGCCTGGTGTCACGCGTACCTCACCGTCGTCGGGTTTCAATTCTCCGGCAAGCAACTTGAGCAATGTCGACTTTCCGGCACCGTTGCGACCGACCACGCACACGCGTTCACGCGCCTCCAGCGCAAATTCGACGCCATCAAGCAACAAGGGACCGCCGACACTGAAGTCGAGCTTGCGTAGTTCAATCAGAGCCATGGTCTACCGCAGGGAATGAAAGGATGTGTGGCAACTGCGCAGGAAATGCGTAGTCGGTGTTGCTGACCCGACCCGTCCTTCAGCCCGAGTCGAATTCCGGCAACAGGACGGATGGCACTGTAATATGACCCGGGCCTTGCGCGACGCTGCTGCGGACCTGACGCGTGCCTGTCATGGCCGGGCCCGGTTGAACCACTCTGCACTCAATCGCCAACAACGGAAGCGAGCCATGTCGATCAGCCGCCGCAATCTTATCAAGTTGGGGGCCCTCGCCGGCGCCCTTGGTCTTTCCAGCCAGAAAATTCTCGCCGGCCAGGCAGCCGGAAGGGCACGCAATCCCTTGCGCATCCTGATTCTTGGCGGCACCGGCTTTATCGGCCCCTATCAGGTCCGCTATGCCCTGTCTCGCGGTCATCAGGTCACCGTTTTCAATCGCGGTCAGCGCGAAGCCGACCTGCCCGCCGCTGTGGAATTCCTCAGGGGCGACCGCGACGACGGGTCTCTGGATGCGCTCAAGGGGCGTGAATGGGATGTCTGCATCGACAATCCGACCCGGGTTCCGTTCTGGGTTCGCGATGCCGGTCAGATCCTCAAGGGCCAGGTCGGGCAATACATTTTCGTATCCACGATCTCGGTCTATGCGGACAACAGCCAGCCGAACGCAAGCGAAGATTCGACCCTGGAAACCTACCCGGGCAAGGATGTCATGAAGGAAACCAGCAAGAGCCTGGCTGCCGACAAGAGCCTGTATGGCCCGCTCAAGGCGGCCTGCGAGCGCGAGGCGGAAAAGTGGTTCACCGGGATCACGACAATCGTTCGACCCGGCCTGATCGTCGGTCCGAACGATCCGACTGACCGCTTTACCTATTGGCCGGTTCGTCTTGCCCGCGGAGGCGAAGTGCTTGCCCCGGGAGATGGCCACGATCCGGTCCAGATCATTGACGCACGTGATCTTTCCGAATGGATGATCCGCATGGCCGAGTCGCGCACCTTTGGCACGTTCAATGCCACCGGTCCGAACTACCGAATGAGCATGGCCGCAATGCTGCACGGTATTCGTGCGACCAATTCCGCGGGTGCGAAATTGAATTGGGTGTCTGCAGAATTCCTGAAGGGTCAAAAAGTGGCTCCCTGGTCGGACATGCCTGCCTGGCTTCCCGGTCAGGGCAAGACAGCCGGATTCGGCTCGCGTGATATCTCTCGCGCGCTCGCGGCGGGACTCACTTTTCGCCCCTTGTCGACCACGGCCATCGAAACGCTGGAATGGTTCAGCGCGCTTCCGGCAGAAAGAAAGGCGAAGCTGGACGCGGGCATCGAACCGGGACGCGAGGCCGAGGTACTGGCTGCGTGGCGTGCGCAACAGGCTGGCGGATCGACATGACACATCCCTTGCCGACGACGGCAGCGAGACTGCGCCCGCAAGATCCTGACATCGACGACTCGGTCCAGTGCAGTCATTGCGAAGCGACCTGCTGCCGACTGACAGTCTACGTCATGTCCGATGATCCGACTCCCGAATACCTCATCGATCAGGACGAGAACGGCATGGACGTGATGCGCCGGCTCGACGATGGCTGGTGTACCGCACTGGACCGCAACACGATGCGTTGCTCGATCTATGCCTTGCGGCCTCGAGTCTGCCGTGATTTCGACATGGGAGGTCCCGATTGCCGCGAGGTTCGCGCGCACGAACGCCTGATCCCGATGGCCGTTCGCTGATCGAACCAGGTGTTCGTGTCGCATCTTGTCGCGCGTGCCAATTCGTTGCTCAATAGCCGCTGGTGATGAATCGCAGACCCGGGTGAACCCATGACCAGGCAGGTCCTTCTATACGGCGCACTGCTCGCTATCGGGACACTTGTCCTGCAATGGCTGGACTATCAAAGGCTGGTCCGGACCCATACCGGCGACTTCTACATTTTCCTGATCGCCCTGGCATTTCTCGGTCTTGGTCTCGGCGTGGGCGCACATCTGTTCGGCACGCGCAAGCCCGAGTCGTTCGATGGCAATCCAAGAGCGTGCGAGGCGCTCGGCATCAGTCCTCGAGAGCTGGACGTCCTCAAGGAAATCGCCGCAGGTCGATCGAACAAGGAAATAGCCGCGCAGCTGAATGTCTCGCCCAACACGGTCAAGACACACGTGGCCAGACTGTTCGAGAAACTGGGCGCAAAACGCAGAACCGAGGCGATCAACCGGGCTCGCGAGCTGGGAATCGTGGCCTGACCACCAGGAAAAACGGGTGAACCTGGCGAAATCATCCTTTTGGGCGATTGCCCGGCCGAGCGGAAACCAGTTTATTGCTGGTCAAAGACCCACACGGAGACCGATCCCATGCTCAAGCAAATCCTGAAGTACGGCCTGATTGCCGGCCTGATCGTCGGCATTCCCATGTTCGGCCTGGCCTTGGCGATGAAGGACCATCCTCCCACTGCCTGGGGCATGGCGATAGGCTACCTGACCATGCTGATCGCCTTCTCCACGATCTTTCTGGCCATAAAGCGCAAGCGTGATATCGAGCATGGCGGGGTCATAGGCTTCTGGCCGGCGCTGGGACTCGGCCTCGGCATCAGTGTTGTCGCCAGCATCATCTATGTCCTCTGCTGGGAGGCCGTGCTGGCCACGACCGGCGTGGACTTCATCGCTGCCTACAGTGAAACACTGATCGAGGAGCAGAAAGCGCAGGGAGCCAGTGCCGAGACGATCGCTGCACTTGCCCAGGAAATGCAGCAACTGGCGTCCGACTACACCAACCCGCTGTTCCGCATGCCACTCACATTTACCGAGATCTTCCCGATCGGGCTGCTCGTGTCACTCGTATCTGCCGGGTTGTTGCGCAACAGCCGATTTCTGCCTGCCCAACGCCGCTGACCCGAACGACCATTTCGGCGGATTTGCCGGAATTGCATGTCGTGGCGATCTCCAGGCCGCCGTGCCCTGCACATCGAGTCACTTCGACACGACCCTGTTGCGCCCCTGTGACTTGGCCGCATACAGGGCCTTGTCGGCGACCTTGAGGACATCGACTGCAGCACGTACGCGTTCCGTGCGTACGGCCAGACCGATGCTGATCGTTAGCTTGACCGTGCCGGCATCGCGGCGTGCGGATGCCTGCCTGCGCTTTGCGTCCGATTGCGAGCGGACCGGCAGGCGCAGCGCGGCAGCACGTTTGCGCAAGTCTTCGCAGGCTTCCCTTGCATGACGCGTACGGGCTCCCGTGAACAGCAGGCAGAATTCTTCGCCCCCATAGCGAAACGCGTCGCAACCGCGCGTCGTCTTCAGTTGCCCGGCCACCGCCTTCAGGGCCCGATCGCCTGCTGCATGCCCGTTTCGATCATTGAACATCTTGAAGTGATCGACATCGATCATCGCCAGAGCGAAGTCACCCGACAATCTCGCCAGTGCCTCGTCAAGCGCGCGCCGGTTCGGCAAGCCGGCCAGGCCATCGACGAACGCCATTCGATAGGAGGAATGCAGAATCGCGACCACGGCAATTGCACCGCACACGATCATCAAGGTGCTCGCCGCCGGACTCGACACCTGCGGCAATAGAGAAACACCGACGACCAGCAAGACTAGGCCGAGCGAGAATTCCATCGGCAAGCGGGCCAGCAGCCATCGGCTCAGGCAGAAAACAGAGGCGATCAACACCATCCCGGTAGCCACAAGGCCACTTTTCCAGGGCAGCCATCCGAGTGGAAACATGTTGCGCAATTTCGGCCAGATATGCTCCGGAGCGTACAGGGTCAGCCAGACGGTGATCGCCAGCAGAGCGAGGAGCAGCAGATTTCGTCTTGCCAGCAGCCGCCTTTCGGGAAGTGCCGCCGCGATCAGCAGCAGCCACGGCAGGAACATGCGTGTTGCCTCGGCTCCTCGTTGGTTCAGATGCGGGCCGGCAAATCCGCAGATTGCCAGCGAAGCGCAAGTCAGCAATGCCAGAATGACGGCTGCACGATTGCGACGAAACCCGAGCGCCAGCATCAGCGCGACACCATTGAACAGCGGTGCGGCAAGACCTGGCCAAAACTCCACCATGGTCACGAGGCTTGACGTCCTGCACGATACGATGCGCGCCGTTCAGCCTCGGCATGCGGCGAAGACGGCATGCCCCGCTGAACTCGATAACTCCCGCTACGCCCCATGAGACCTTCCTAGCGCATCAGATCGTATGGCCCGCCACGCTCGAGCGCGCGCTGGTAAGCCGGCCGCGCCTGGATGCGCTTGAGCCATTCGGCCAGACGCGACTTCTCGCCTCCAAGGCCACCTCGGGCAGCAAACGCCTCGACCGGAAAGCTCATCTGGATATCCGCCGCGGTGAATTCGTTTCCGGCAAACCATTCGCGATGCTTCAATTCGCCTTCAAGGTAGTCACGGTGTTGCCTGAGTTGCGGCTCCACGAAATTCGTCAGCACCTTGTCGGAAATGCCCTTGGCGATCGGCCGAACGAAAAACGGCATCGGCTGGGTCGGTATTCTTCTGAAGACCAGACTCATCAGGAGGGGCGGCATGGCCGAACCCTCGGCGTAGTGCAACCAGTAGGTATAGCGCAATTGCTCGGCTGTTCCTCTTTCGGGCTTGAGCTTGCCCCTGCCATGGCGATCGACCAGGTATTCGACGATCGCGCCGGATTCGGCGATCGTCAGGTCATTTTCGGTGATCACCGGGGACTTGCCGAGCGGATGCACCTTGCGCAGTTCCGGGGGAGCCAGCATGGTCCTCGCATCGCGCTGGTAGCGAACTATTTCGTAGTCGAGCCCGAGTTCCTCGAGCAACCAGAGAACGCGCTGCGACCGCGAATTGTTCAGATGATGTACGGTGATCATGGGAGTCCTTGTGAAGGATGGGGTGGTAGAAGTCATGTTCCGGGAGCGGATGACGTGGCAAGCTTGGCAACCGTACCAATCACGTCGCCAACCTGCACTACACATTCGGTTTCGTCGCAGGACCCGCCAGGTATCCGGTCAATCCGCCTGCCGTCCCATAAAACTCCAGCCAACACCTGATCATGTCATCCAATCGCTACTTTCAGCTAGATGTCTTCGCGCAACGTCCCGGCGGCGGCAACCCCCTGGGCGTCGTGGTCGGCGCGGATCACTGGAGCGAGTCGGCGATGCAGTCGTTCGCTGCCTGGACCAACATCGTCGAAACCACCTTCCTGCTACGTCCCGACAGCATCGAAGCGAGCTATCGACTGCGCATCTTCACCCCGAGCCGGGAACTGGCCTTTGCCGGCCACCCTTCGATCGGCAGTGCGCACGTCGCCCTGCTCTCGGGTTTTGCATCGCCAAGGGATGGCGTCCTGATCCAGGAGTGCCAGGCCGGGCTGCTGCCGGTGCGTGTTGAAGGTGACGCCGAGCACCGGCGGCTTTACATCCAGGCTCCGAAGGCGACCGTGCTCAAGACAGGCGTCGACGAAAAGAGCCTGCTCGGCACAACCCTGAAGAAAGTCCGACTCGGAAAGTTGCCACCCGCCTTTGTCGAAGGTGGACGACGCTGGTGGTTGGCCGAGCTGGCCAACGAGGCGACCCTGCGTGCCTGGCACCCCGATCACGCGGCGATCCGCAAGATTGCGCTCGACAGCGACAGTCTCGGACTGTGCGTATTCGCCCGCAGTGATGAGCCCGGTCACGAAATCGTGCTGAGAGCCTTTCCTGCCGGTGTGGGCATTGTCGAAGACCCAGCGTCGGGCGCAGCCAATGGTCTAGTCGCTGCCTATATTGCGGAAGCGGAACCCGATGGCCCACTGGCGCGCGGCTACACGGTGAGCCAGGGGCGTGAAATCGGCCACGATGCAAAACTCGTCTTGCGCATCGATGAAGATGCCACGGTCTGGGTCGGTGGCCAGACACAAACCGTGATCAGCGGCGATGTGCGGTGGCCCCATGAAAACTGAGCGCCTTGCACACATGCGGCAACTCACCTGACCGGAGGCCCCGATGTCATTCCTGCCCGAAGCCGAGTGGCTTGCGCCAAAAGTGCTTGAAACCGCAACCGCGCTGCCTGCTCCGTTCTACACGGACTCCGATGCGTTTCAAGTCGAACAGCAATGCGTTTTCGCCCGTAGCTGGCAGCTCGCGGCACACGTTTCCGACCTGGCCGCGAAGGGTGACCATGTGGTCACGGACATCGCCGGTCTGCCGCTGATTCTGGTTCGTGGCGAGGACGGCCAGCTGCGCGCATTCCACAACGTCTGCCGTCATCGTGCCGGCCCGCTTGCGACGTGCAATGGCAAGGGCGCGCGCGCCCTTCGCTGCCAGTACCACGGCTGGACCTACACCCTGGAGGGCCAGCTGCGCAGTGCTCCGGAAATGGCCGAAGCGCAGGCATTCGAAACCGACGTTATCCGGCTGCCCCAGGTGCGGGTGGCTTGCTGGCACGGTCTGGTATTTGTCGCCATCGGTGAAACACCTTCCCTTGAAGAGCTGCTGGCTGGCATCGATGCGCGGCTCGGCAAGACAGCGATCGAGGGATATCGGTTTGATCGGCGCGTCAGTTATGCGATCGAAGCGAACTGGAAGACCTATGTGGACAATTTCCTCGAGGGTTACCATCTTCCGCACATCCACCCCGGGCTCAGTCGCCTGCTCGACTACCGCAGCTACACGACGGAAATCGCGGCGTGGTACTCGCTGCAGTCAAGCCCGATGGACACGGCCGAGAATTTTTATGGCAGCGGTGAAGCGCTGTACTACTTCATCTACCCGAATACGATGCTCAACATTTTGCCGGACAGGCTGCAGACCAATCGGGTTGTGGCCCTCTCGGCGAATCGCTGCCGGGTCGATTTCGATTTCTACTATCCGGAGACATCAGACAAGACCGAACTTCAGCGGCGACAGCGTGACCTGGAATTCAGCGACGAAATCCAGATCGAGGACATCCAGATCTGCGAAGCCGTGCAAAAGGGACTGGCATCGGGTTCCTACGAAGCGGGCCGGCTCAATCCGAAACGGGAAAGCGGAGTTCATCACTTCCACGAGTTGCTGCGAAAGGCCTGGCGGGAACGCAGCGGCTGACGATCCGATCGCAGTATCGGGCGCTCGACACCAGACCCTATCGCCAGTCTCCCGGAGATCACATTGAAAAGCTTGTTGATACTTGCAGCTGCATTGCTTCTCGGCGGATGTCTGGGAATGCCTGAATCGGTAAAGCCCGTGTCGAACTTCGAGTTGAGCAGATATCTTGGCAAGTGGCATGAAATCGCCCGGCTTGACCACCCCTTCGAGCGAGGCCTGAGTCAGGTGACCGCCGAGTACAGTCCGGGCACCGATGGACGCGTTGTTGTCGTCAATCGCGGCTATTCCGTCGCCGATGGAGAATGGAGGGAGTCCACGGGCAAGGCGTATCTTGTCGGCGCGCAGACCGAGGGCTATCTGAAGGTTTCTTTCTTTGGCCCGTTTTATGGGTCCTATGTCATCTTCGAGCTGGATCAGCAGAACTATCAGTACGCATTTGTCTCGGGACCGGATACGAACTACCTCTGGCTGCTGTCAAGAACCCCTGTGGTTGATGAAGACGTGATGCAGAAGTTCATTGCCATGTCGAAGGCACGAGGTTTCGACACGGAAAAGCTCATCTACGTGGATCACGCAAGATAGCCGGCAGTTCCGGCAATAGGTTCGAGTCGGCTGCAGTCCGGTTGACCCGACGTCCCACACTACAAACCCGACATGAACACGATTCCCCGGAGGACGCGACGATGTTCAACATTTCCAGACACCTGAGCTTGCTGCTGGTCGCCATGACCGGGATTTCGGCGTGCTCCCCATCCAGTGACAGTGCGCCCGACAAGGCAACCGGTGCCCCGTCCACCGTAGCGGAGGTGATGGCGCCCACTGCCGAATCTTTGCTTGCGCTGGAAAAGCAGGCGACCGAGGCCTACATCGAGGCTGATGGCACTTTTTTCGAGAAGATCCTCAGCGACAAGTTCGTGATGCAGACCGGCGGCTCCCGTCACGGCAAGACCGACGTCGTCGACATGATTGCCGCTGTCCAGTGCGAGGTAAAGGATGGCTGGACGCTGACCGAGCCGCAGCTGTCGAAGATCGACGATGACACCTACGTGCTCACCTACAAGTCCAGCAGGGAGGGCAGTTGCACGCGGAATGGCACCACTGAAAAGTTGCCCGGCAGCGTACGCGCATCATCCATCTGGGCCAGAAGCGATGATGCGTGGCAGGTGGTCTTTCATGGGGAGATTCCGATCCCTGATCAAGGGGCCGCCGCAGCGCCCGATCAAGAGGAGCCGTCGGCAACCGACAACAAGGTCGCGGCCGATGCGGCGGCGTCACGGGTGCGCAGCAAACCGGTTTCCGACCCGATCAGCGACGCCCTGATGGCCGCAGAGCGCCCCATCTGGGATGCCTGGATGAAGCACGATGCCGAAAAGATCAGGCAACTGACTGCCGAAGAGATCGCGTTCGTCAATCTGTTTGGAACCTACCTTCCGGACAAGGAAAGCGCAATCGCGGACTGGACGAGCACGGCATGCGAAGTCAGCAGCTTCATGCTGGGCAACGGGGTCGGATCACTCGTTTCACCGACAATCGGCATTCTTACATTCACGGGCACCGTTCGCGGAACCTGCGGCGGGCAGGACATCAGCGGAACGAAGATCTTCGGAACCACCGTCTACAGGAAGGATGGCGACGCCTGGAAATGGGTGTTCGGCTTCAATTCGCCGAATTGAAGTCAATTAATGCAACACTGAACAAGTGGCACAATCGTCATGGCATTCAGAAGGTCTGCCAGTCGTGCTGCGAGGCTGAGTGAAGGCGGGTGGCCTGGGCAGGACGCGCGGTGCGGCTGGCGGGCCTTCTGAAAGCGAAGTCAGAAGTTCAAGATCATCGCTGCTCGAAACAACTACCGGCCTACTTGCGGCTATGGTCCAGCCAGATCGCCAGGCCCTGCGCGTTCAACTCGATATCCATCATCAGCAACTCGTGCATGTGTTCCCGTGAAAGCGTGCAGCCGTGTGCCACTGCCCGGTCGAGATAGAACCGCGTCAGCTCTTCCTTGATGCGCTCGTGCCGCTCGGGAACGCCGTTGAGTGACTCGGCGATCGCGACCATGGCCCGGATCTGCTCGAACAGGTCTCGGCCCAGTCGCTCGACGTCGGTGACCCGACTGAAATGGGTCAGGAACATGGCTTCGGGATTGAACAGCAACATGCGCGCAATCGAGCCCTTGAGTGCGACAGGATCGAACTGAACCGGCGTTGTCGTGGGCAGAATGAAGGCCCCCTTCTCGGTATCGAATTGCCGATACGACAAGCCGAACGTGTCGCCCGCAAAAAAGGAACGGCTGGCGGCGTCCCAGAGACTGAAGTGATGACGGGCATGTCCGGGGGTATCCAGGCATCGCAGCGGCCGCCCGGCCAGGTTGATGATCGTCTCGTCCCTGACTTCGATGACACGCTCCGCCGGCACGGGCACGAGCTCGCCGTAGGTTCGGCGCACTTCTTCCGCACCGTAGACCGAGGATGCACTTGCGATCAGCCGGGCCGGATTGATCATGTGGGGTGCGCCGCGCGGATGCACCGCAAGCTGGGCGTTCGGCAATTGGCGCAGGATCTCGCCGGCCCCGCCTGCGTGATCCAGATGCACGTGGGTGACAATTACATAATCCACCGCCTCGACCCCGACACCCTTGGCCTCGAGCTCGGCGAGCAGGAACGGGATCGAAAAGTTCGTACCGACGTCAATGAACGCGGCACGGCCGTTCTCGATGATCAGGTGACTGGCATCGAACTCTGGCCGGTAGAAGCCGGTGTCGATCGCCGTAATGCCATGTTCGAAATCCATGAATGCCCGCCGCGGAAAACAATCTGTAGCCATGATCGCATTGCTGGCTGCCAAGGGAAACGAGTTGACCCGTTCACCCTGCGCGCAACGCCCTGCGCAGTTCCGCCGCTATCGACCGCGGATCGCTTCGACGCACGAGGACTTTCGGCGTTTCATGCCATTCGGCGCAATCCCGAAGGGCCCGTGCGACTGCTGCGAGCACACTGGCATCGGTGTCAACGCCGGCTTCGAAATGGATGCTCTTGATCTCGAACAGGCCGTCACTGCGATGCGCCTTGGCATCGAGACGACCGATCAGCCGCCCACGATGCAGGATCGGCAACACAAAGTACCCATAGCGGCGCTTGGGCTCCGGCACGTAGCACTCGATGCGATACTCGAACCCGAACATCGCGCTGGCCCGTTCGCGATCCCAGACAACCGGATCGAAAGGCGAAAGCACCGTGGTATGCGTCGCACGCAACCGACCTTGCAAGGCAAGTTGCAGCAGCCCGGCATGCTCCGGGTGCACATAGGCCGGATTCTCCCAGCCGCGAACCTCGAGTCGGATCAGCTCGCCGGCATCGACCAGGCCGTCAAGATCCGAATCCTTGTATCGCGGTCGGGTGCGATAGTAGTCGGCGATCCAGCGTGCCTGGGCAATGCCCAGCGCCCTGACCGCGTTTTGCATCAGGCTGCGGGATACCTCAGCCTCGTCTCGATCCAGAGGCTCGGGCGTCACGCCCATGCGCTGCAGGACCCGTTCAGTGAGGTCGTACACGCGCTGGAACCGCTCGCGACGCGCCACCATCAGTTCGCCACGCGCAAACAGGGCCTCAAGCCAGCGCTTTTCGTCTTTCCAGCCCCACCAGCCGGTCTTCTGGCGCCGCGTTCCCTCGAAATCGGATGCCTTCAGCGGCCCCTGCTCGCGGATGCGCTCCAGGACCGCGTTCATGCCTGCACGCTGCACGCCGTGTGCGCGCTCGGCGTTCCTGCTGGCCCAGTGACCGGACCTGCCACCGCAATCAAGATGCTCGCGGTGCAAGTCGAAGGCCGAGCTTGGCACGAAGCAGGCCTCGTGCGACCAGCATTCGAAGAGATCGCCCCGTTCCAGCGCTTCGTCCAGCCAGGCAGAGGGATAATTCCCAAGCCTGGAAAACAGCACCAGATAGGGACTGCGCGCGACGACATGGATGGTGTCGATCTGCAGCAGTTGCATGCGCTCGATCGCGGACAGCAGACCGGCACGGGATGGCTTGACCGAGGGCTTGCGCAACAGCCCCTGCGCTTCGAGGTGCAGGTTGCGAGCCTGCTGCGCAGTGAGCGCCCGTGTCGTCGCCGGAGTTCGAGTCATGCACGGATCATGCGCAAGCTCGGCGATCAGGGCAACGGCGGATCGAATCCATCGCGATAGACCAGATCATCCAGCTCTGCGGCTCCGATATCGCAGCGCGCGCCCTGCGGACGAAGCACGCCACGTGCGTCTGCGGGCTCACAGGCACCAGGATTGCCAGAAGCGGCCGGACTGCCGGCTTCGACGGCCGGACTCGATGCCATCGGCAGGAACACTTCGACGGTACCGCCGTAGATATCGAACGGCTGCAGTCGGGGATCCAGTGGAGCGCCCGGCGTACCGCCCTGGTCGCCTGGCTGCGCGGCCGAGAGCACGCAGGCATTGCCGAGCACACCGAAAAGATTGTAGCCGGCCGAGGTCAAGGTTCCGGCGGGACCCACTGCGCAATCGTTGTTGACGGGTCCGGCCACGATGATGCTGAAATCGACATTGCCCGCGACAATGCTGTTCGAAATCTGTACCGGCGCGTTGACTTCCAGCGCGCCATCACCGGTTCCGTTGAAATCGTTGTCGGACAAGTTCAGGCTCAATGTCAGGTTGTTCAGTGTCGCGGCCGCATTCAGGGAAAGCGCCGCGCCGGACGCCAGGCTTGTATTCGAATCGAACGTGACGTTGCGCAACGTCGTGCTGCCCGCACCTCCGGTCCAGATGCCACCGCCAGTGCCCGCGTCGTTGGCGTGAAAGGTCGAGTCGACAACGGTCAGCATTCCCAGTGAGGCAATGCCTCCGCCCGCCGCGCCCGAATCGCCCTTCGATGTGGCATTGCCGGTGAGCACGCAGCCATCCAGAAGCAAGCTGGAGTCCGCAGCCACCAGTATTCCGGCACCAAGCGTTCCTGCGCCGTTGCGGATCAGCGCTCCAGCCACGGTGGCGATCGTACCGGCTCCTCCCACGTCCAGGACCCTGTCCTCCCGGTCTCCGCGGATCCGGGTCAGATCGGCTCCCGCCCCGAGGATCTCGAGACTGCTGCGAATATCCAGATCACCGCTGGCATTCGCGTCCTCGCCAGCACCGGTGATCTCCAGTCGGTAATCCTCGGCAGCGAGCAGAATCTGGTCAACGCCGCTACCCGCCGGGCAGCCGTTGAATGCCGCATCGGTATTGGCCGCGGTAATCGCCTCGCGCAGGCTGCACTGCCCGTCCGCGGCAATCGTGTCGTCGGTTGTGGTGACATTGATGGTCGCTGCATCTGCACCTGTGGACAGGCTCAGGGCCAACAATATCAATGCGATACGCATCATTCCTTCCTGCAGCTCGAGAACTTCACGATTATGCCCGGTGCATGCTGAACATTGCCGCCATCCCGGCTTTCCTGGCAGACCCTGTTCCGCCCGGCAGCAGACAACGTGCAATAATCAGCTGCTTACCGCGACGGTGCACCGGCATCGTTGCGCTCGAATTCGCTCAATGGAGGCTTCAACATGTCCGGCATCGTCATCGTCGGCGCCAAGCGCACCGCCATCGGTTCATTTCTCGGCCAATTCACCGGCGTTCCCACGACCACTCTCGGCGCCACCGCCATTGCGGCCGTGGTCGAACAGTCCGGCGTTGCTCCTGCCGACGTCTCGGAAGTCATCATGGGCTGCGTATTGCCGGCCAACCTGGGTCAGGCCCCGGCCCGCCAGGCCGCCCTGGCCGCCGGCTTGCCCAAGGCAACCGGCTGCACCACGATCAACAAGGTCTGCGGCTCGGGCATGAAGGCCATCATGCTGGCCCATGATCTGGTCAAGGCCGGCTCGGCATCCGTGGTCGTTGCCGGCGGCATGGAGTCGATGACCAATGCACCGCACATGCTGCCCAACTCCCGCACGGGAAATCGCTACGGCAACTTCGAAGCCGTTGACCACATGGCCTGGGACGGCCTGACCAATCCCTATGACGGCAAGTCCATGGGCGTGTTTGCCGAAGCCACTGCCGACAAGTACAGCTTCACGCGCGAGGAGCAGGATGCATTCGCCATCGAATCGGTCAAGCGTGCGCAGGCGGCCATCGCTTCCGGCGCATTCGCTGATGAAATCGTCGCGGTCAAGGTTTCCACGCGCAAGGGCGATGTTGAGCACACCACGGACGAACAACCAGGCAAATCGGACATCAACAAGATTCCGACCTTGCGGCCGGCATTCCGGAAAGAGAACGGAACGGTCACCGCTGCCAGTTCCTCGAGCATTTCCGACGGCGCTGCGGCAACCGTGGTCATGTCCGCCGACGAGGCCGCCAAACGCGGACTCAAGCCGCTAGCGACAATTGTCGGCCACGCGACCAATGCCCAAGAGCCGGAATGGTTCACGACCGCGCCTGTCGGGGCGATCCAGAAAGTGCTCAAGCAGGTCGGCTGGAAAGTCGAGGAAGTCGACCTGTTCGAGATCAACGAAGCCTTTGCCGTGGTCGCCATGACGCCGATCCGCGAGCTGGGCATTCCGCACGAGAAAGTCAACGTTCATGGCGGCGCCTGCGCACTCGGCCATCCGATCGGAGCATCGGGCGCACGTCTTGTCGTCACCCTGATCAACGCCCTGCGCAAGCATGGCGGCAAGCGCGGTGTGGCGTCGCTGTGCATCGGTGGTGGCGAAGCTACAGCGATCGCCATCGAATTGTCGTAACATTTACCAACTTGTGATGATTGATGAATGCGTCAGGTAGCTGACCAACAAACCCGATCTGGCCGGTGCCAGGTTACGGCGATTGCCAATGCGGTGGGCAGTGCGCCTTGATTCTTGATTCGCCGCTTCCATTCGAGGGGACACCATGAACTTCAACCGTATTATTCTGGCATCAGCATTGACACTGGCCCTGGGCGCTTGCGACAACTCGCAGAAGCAAGCCGAGGAAGCCGCAGAAGCCGCCAACAAGGCCACCATGGAAGCCGCAGCTGCGACACAGGCAGCGGCCGACCAGGCAGCAATGGCAGCCAAGGAAGCAACCGAAGCAGCCGCCATCGCCGTCGACAGCGCCGCTGATTCGACCATGGCCGCCGCTGACTCGGCAGCATCGGCAACGGCAGAGGCCGCCGACAATGCGGTCGAGGCTGCAAACGATGCGATGGAAAAGGCTGGCGATGCCATGGACAAGGCCAGCGACGCGACTGACAAAGCCATGGACAAGGCTGATGATGCCATGGACAAGGCCAAGGAAGCCGCCGAAGAAAAGAAAGACGAAGCCACCAAGCACTAATCCTGACTGGATGCTTCAACAACCGGCCGCCTTGCGCGGCCGGTTGCGTTTCCGGCATCGGGGCGGGGGTTTGTCAGTCGGCCTTCCCTGTGCTCTGATCGGTATTTGTTGACCACGTTGCGCCGCCATGCCCCGCATTGACTCCCATATCGATCCGCGTTCACCGGATTTCCTCGCCAACGCATCCCATCTGCGCGCATTGGTTGATGATCTCAAGCAAGAGCTGCTGCAGGCTTCACTGGGCGGTGGGAAAAAGTCGCGCACGAAACACACCGAGCGTGGCAAGCTGCTCCCGCGTGAGCGCATTCGTGCCCTGCTCGACCCGGGCTCTCCTTTCCTGGAACTGTCACCACTGGCAGCGCATGGCATGTACGAAGGGTCGGCACCCTGTGCGGGCCTTGTCACCGGCATTGGGCGCGTGCACGGCCAGGAAGTCCTGATCGTCGCCAATGACGCGACGGTCAAGGGTGGCACCTACTTCCCGATGACCGTGAAAAAGCACCTTCGCGCCCAGGAAGTCGCCCTGGAAAACCGCCTGCCCTGCGTATATCTCGTCGATTCGGGTGGCGCCTTCCTGCCGCTCCAGGACGAAGTGTTTCCTGACCGCGAACATTTCGGTCGCATCTTCTACAACCAGGCACGCATGAGCGCGCTAGGCATTGCCCAGATCGCCGTGGTCATGGGTTCGTGCACGGCCGGCGGCGCCTATGTCCCGGCCATGAGTGACGAGACCATCATCGTCAAGGAACAGGGAACGATCTTTCTCGGCGGCCCGCCGCTGGTCAAGGCGGCGACCGGCGAGGTGGTCGATGCAGAGTCCCTGGGCGGCGCTGATGTGCATACCTCGATATCCGGCGTGGCCGATCATTTCGCCGAGAACGATACACACGCCCTGGGCATCGCGCGTGACCTGGTCCGCAACCTGAATCGAAAGAAGCAGATCCCGCTGAGCATTGCCGAACCGCGCGAACCGGCTTATCCGGCCGAGGAAATCTACGGCATCGTGCCACGCGAGACGCGAATCCCGTTCGACATTCGCGAACTGATTGCGCGCATTGTCGACGGCTCGGAGTTCAGTGAGTTCAAGGCACGCTACGCGAAAACCCTGGTCACCGGTTTTGCCCATATTCACGGCTATCCGGTCGGCATCGTCGCCAACAACGGCATCCTGTTCGCAGAGTCGGCCCTGAAAGGCGCGCACTTCATCGAGTTGTGCAATCAGCGCAATATTCCGCTCGTTTTCCTGCAGAACATCAGCGGCTTCATGGTCGGCCGCAAGTACGAGAACGCGGGAATCGCCAAGGACGGAGCGAAGATGGTCACCGCGGTGGCCTGCTCGCATGTGCCCAAGTTCACGGTCGTCATCGGCGGCAGCTTTGGCGCCGGCAATTATGCAATGTGCGGTCGCGCCTACGGTGCCCGCTTCCTCTGGATGTGGCCGAATTCGCGCATCAGCGTCATGGGCGGTGAGCAGGCAGCGAGTGTTCTAGCCACGGTCAAGCGCGATGGCATTGAGGCCGCGGGCAAGACCTGGTCGAAACACGAAGAGGCTGCCTTCAAGGATCCGATACGCGACCAGTACGAACGCCAGGGTCACCCCTACTATGCCAGTGCACGCCTCTGGGACGACGGCGTGATCGACCCGATCGATACACGCCGGGTATTGGGCATGGCCATCTCGGCGTCGCTCAACGCGCCCATCGAGCAGGGACGCTACGGCGTCTTCCGCATGTAGGTATCGAAATTTCCATTCTAAATCAGATATCTGCAGAATTTATGTCGAAACTTTCTCGGTACGGCGCGCTCATCGTGCTGCTTGTCGCTGCACTGCCGAATCGTGGTCAGGCGGCCGAGGTGCTCCCCGGCTGGCTGCAAGCCCGCGATCAGAATCCCTTTGTGCTGGCCAGTGGCCTGCCGCTCGCACCGACCGTTCCACCCGCGGGCAACTGGCAGCTTGACGCGACGTTCACCGTGGCCAACACCGAGCTTGAACAAACCAGCGGGCCATCCTTTCTGCAGTTCGATGCGGAAACGCAAGAATTTCGATTCAGCGCAGCGTACGCATTCAACGAGTGCTGGAGCTTGCGCGGGTCGATCAGCCATTTGAGCATCAACGACGGATTCCTCGACTCGACCATCGAGGGCTACCACCGCCTGTTCGGGTTCAGCAATGGCGATCGCGGACTGCTGGGCACAAAGGCACCCAGCATACGTGTCGAACTGGACGGGGCCACCCTGTATTCCCTGGATCATGACGTATCAGGCACGGGTCCGCTTCTGATCGACCTGACCCGGACCTGGACCTACGGCCAGAACAGCCAGGCCGGAATATCGCTCGGCAGCAAGTGGTCAACCGGAAGCACTTCGAAGCTGACCGACACCGGCAGCACGGATTTCTCGCTGTCAGCGCATACGCTTTACAACAATGGCCGGATGACACTCGGTGCGCGTGCCGGATTCCTGATCCAGGGCGACAACGATCTGCTCGGTGCCCAGGCTCGCGACAACGTTCCGTTTGCCAGCGTTCTGTTTCGCTACAAGCCTCGACAGTACTGGAGCTACCTGACCCAGATCGACGCCCACGGCGCCCTCTACGAGGGTCTCCCCGATTTCTTCGCGGCGAGCAGCCAGCTGACAATCGGAGCAAGTCGGCGCTTCGGTGACTCGGCAGAATTCATCGCCTGGTTCAGCGAAGACTTTCCTGCCCTGCGCTCCACCGATATCGCGTTCGGGCTCAACCTGCGCGTGGATCTGGACTGAATCCAGAGTCGGACAGCAGTTACTGATCGCGAACCTTTCGGCCAGCCTGGGGAAGACACGCAGCGCAACGTCACACGCATGCGGATCACGAAGCGCGATCTGGTCGGGCTATCGACTCGGATTCTGGCCGACGTTATGGGACAATCCGACCGCTGCATTTGGGAACTGCGGCCCCGTAGCTCAGCTGGATAGAGCGTCCCCCTCCTAAGGGGAAGGTCGTACGTTCGAATCGTATCGGGGCCGCCACTCAAGACAGTTGCCTGCAGCCGTTTTCTAGCCGCAAATGAGCGCCGGCATGCTGTCTGGATTGCCAGCCGGTACTCGCGCACGGGCACCTCTGCTACACGCCAAAGAGCGCAGGGTGCCAGCCACGTTGCCCGCATAGCCGGCAAGCGCGACAAGTACCCGGCATTGCCGCACAGGGGAAGGCCCTGCTCCTCGTTCCCGCTCCAGAAAGCCCCGAGAGATGTTCTGTCCGTGCCCTCTGCCTGGTGCCTGAACCACGACCAAGTGTCCGCGGAGACTGAATTTTCGCGCATTGCCCGAGGCCCATTCGTTGCGAAAAGCGGGCAAGCGATATTGACATTCATGCTTGATTTGATATCTTGCAATACAAGATGACACGCAAAACACCATCTGAGTCGAACGCCGAGAACCGAAAGTCCCAGTTGTTGAAGGGATTGGCGGAACTTGCGCTGTTGAGCTTGCTCGACGAACGAACGCACTACGGCCTCGAAATTCTCGAACGTCTCCGAGAAGAAGCGGGCATGGAAATGGCCGCTGGCACGATTTATCCCCTGCTCCACCGCCTCGAGCGCAGCGGCCTTGTCAGTTCTGCCTGGACGCTGGACGACACCGCCAACAGACCACGCAAGTACTACCAGTTGAGTGAATCAGGGAAGTCCGAGCTCGCTGAACAGGCCAGCGAGTGGCAGCGACTGAGTAGCGATCTCAATCGCTTTCTTGTCCGGAGAACCACATGACCCCCGACACAGCGGATGGATCAACCAATGAGTGGTTACGTCGCTTGAAATGGGCGCTCTCAAGCATTCCTGTACAGGAACGCGACGAGATCGTCTCGGAAGCGGCCGCACATATCAGTGAGGCGCTCGATGCCGGCACCTCGGCGAAAGAAATTCTTGCGGATTTTGGCAGCGCAGATCTCTATGCGCGGCATTTCATCGACGAACGCGATGCGGCCGCCGCGCTGGGCACCGGTCACACCACACATCTATTCATGTTTGTCGCGCGGCGCATTCACCGAAGCCTGATTGCCCTCTTTGGATTCGCGCTCGTTGTCTGCATCGCCGGCGCCGGTATCAGCGCCCTTGTTGCAGCCGTCTGGAAGCTGTTTGAACCTGGACATGTTGGCCTCTGGGCAGGTTCAAGCTTTGCTTTTCTTGGATACATCGACGATCCATCCACGGCGCAGGACCTGCTCGGCAACTGGCTGTTTCCGATTTCAATTTTCGTTGCCGTTTGCGCCTGGCTTCTGTGCAGCCTTGTACTCACCCGCGTACTTCGAATGTTTGCGCGCGCAGGCTAGGCCCCGCCTCTTCTTCAACGATTCGACCTTACAGGAATTCGTCATGAGCACGCGTGCCATCGCCACGTACATTGCACTCGTTTTTGCCTTGTCATGGAGTCTGCAAACGGTCGCTATTGGTGTTTCGCTGGGACAGCCTGATTCACCCGCGGCAATGCCTTGGCTGATAGCGGCCATGTTTGTACCCGGGCTCGTTGCCCTTGCATTCATTGCGGTATTCAAACCGTCGCGAACTGGGCTGCTCTGGAAGCCCTCCATTCCCATGATTCCGATGATCGCTCTCGGCATCGCGATACCGGCTGCAACTGCATTCGCGGTTCTTGCCATTGTTCAAGCGGCAGGCTGGGGACACTCGGGCTGGTTTCAGTTTTCGGCATCGGGTGCCGACATTTCTGGCGGACCCTGGCTACTGGGCACAGGCAACCAGTCATGGCCCCTGTTGCTGACCAACATCGCGGTGACCGGCGCATTGTTCGCTGGAATCAGCGCCCTCGTCGCCGTTGGTGAGGAGTTCGGCTGGCGAGGCTTTCTGCAACAACATTTGATTGAAAGGTGGGGGCTCGGTCGAGGAATCGTTGTGCTGGGCCTGGTTTGGTCGTTCTATCATCTGCCGGTGCTTCTCTACGGCTACAACTACCCGGAAACTCCAATCCTCGGCGCCTTTCTGATCTCGCCCATCCAGCTTGTGGCGGTTTCGATGTTCATGGCGTGGCTGACATTGCGGGCGGGCTCGTTCTGGCCGGCAGCGATTGCACATGGCGCGGGAAATTCCATACAGGAGGGTGTCATCAGCAACCTGGCCCTGAACACATCTCCGGTTCACAAAGACCTGGTCACCCTGGCGGTCACCGTCCTTGTCGGTCTGGTTTGCTGGTGGTCGTTGAGGAATGCCCGCCGGCAAAGCAGCAAGCCAGCGCCTGCCGTCCTCGAAATTGGCGACGAGGCGCACTGGTCACATCCAGTCGGTGCATCCGTCGTTCAACGGTAGTCGCCTTCCCTCGATGGCGCTATCCGACTGGATACTGGACGCAATCGCATCAGCGTCGAATTCCCGTTGAAATCGGCCCTGTCTTCCTTCCATGAGCAGGTGCATGAATACGTGGCCCAATGCAATCAGCAACCCTGCTGCTCCAACCAGGTGTCCGACAGTCCATCTCCATCGTTTGCCTCACAGCAGACCGAATGAAGCGACGCCCGAGCAACCGAAGTAGGCGAGGACCATGAGAGAGAACAGATCATACGGAGAGCCCGGATGCTCCCAGCCAAAAAGGCCGAACTGCAGGGGTCCTTTGCAGAACATCCAGATCACGAGAGTGAGCGGCGCAACTGCTCCAGCCACAAGGAAAAGCCAACAGAAAAAGCGAACTCATCTCGGCAAGAGGCTCTTTCCAAAGGCTTCCATTGTGGAAAGAGCCATGACATCTCCCTGGTGTCCAATTGACGAGCGACAGGAATGTCCAAGTACTTCCTTGCCTACTCTTGCCGAAAACCACGCTGCTCGGTTATTCGGCGATCACGTAGTAGCCGCGTCCTTCCATGCAGCGTGCCACGATCGATTGTTGTACAGCGGAGCCATAGGCTGCACCGTTGATACCGCCACTGACCGCACCCCAGGCCGCCACTTCGGCAACATCGTCACCATCAAGCCCCACGGCAAGCCCGAACAATGCACCCACCAGAGCGCCTATGGTGGCACCGCTGGCAGCGGGCGCTGCCGCAGGTCGCTGCGCGGCCAGTTGCTGGCAGTCCATGACATCGTCTTCGTAGTTCCCACGGCTGACGCCGCTGTCCACGATGGGACGATATGGGGTCTGGGCGCAGCCGGCGCATAGCAAGGCGACACCAAGCACGATTGTTCTCATCGCAGCCACCGCTTCGCCTGTCCAGCCATTGGGGTTTGATATCGCGTCAGCATCCGCCGCGCCAAAGCCCGCACCGAGAACTGAATACGCCCAATCACTGGCCAATTCAAGCCGCAACCCGTACAGACCTGCATTGCGCCGGCCCTGCTGCGGGAATTCGATGCGGGGATCCCGCTGCTGTCGTTGTGCATTGCAGCTCCGCCGTACATGCCCCCAATCTGCCTCGTCGCTCGCCGCAAGGCCCGGACGCTGCCGACGATCATCGGCAGGGCAAGCAAGCCGAGCTCGAACAGCAATGCCGACTGCGCCTGTCCACGACGGCGAGGCCGGCGCCTCGTGAAATGCGCAAGCTTGGGATACCTCGTTTGATACTCAACAGGCATGCACGCGACACACAAAGGGCTAGAATGCGCTGACCGGTCCCGAACACGGACAATCAAAAGGTGAAATGAAATGACCATTTGTCCGATTGCCATCGTCGCGGGCTGCAAGAAGTGCCCCGTCGTGTCCGTATGTCCTGTGAAGAGCGTCATCGGCGATTTTCCGAAGGCCGAAGACGCGACACCAAAAAAGAGCGGCGCGAGGAAGACCGGAAAGTCGAAAAAGTAGCTCCGGGCGGGTCAATTCTGGAAGTTGGGGGCGACAGCGGTCGTCGACTCGGTCCGGGCGAGCACTCACGCCAGTCAATTCCTCCATGGTCCGAATTGCGGCAACTGAGCGCGGCGATTTGCGGACATCATCAGCATGGACATTCCCCGCAGGTTCGCACGCGATATGTGGAACTCCTGCACATGATGCGGACTCGGGCATCGAAGTTGCGAGTCGGCCAGCGTACTACTCAATAGCAAAGATCCGCCTTTTTGTTGTTGTCGTGCAGGTCGCGGGAGTATGGTGTTCAAGCGACGGGGCTCGGCCAGATCCACGAAAGAGTACGCGGCGGATTGGCTGCATTCTGCAGCTTGAGGCGGAACCGGCTGAACCCAGCGAACAACACAGGCAGATGACGGCAGCTTGCCGCTCCAGGTGAGCTCCAATTCACAGGGGAGAATGGTCATGACACGCGACAAGGTACCCACGCTGCAGGAATTCGTCGAAGGTCTGGAAAAGCGCAATCCCGGACAGCCTGAATTCATCCAGGCAGTCAAGGAAGTTGCCGAGAATGTCCTCGAGCATGTCAGGGATCACCCGAAGTACAACGATCATCAGATCCTCGAGCGCATGGCCGAACCGGATCGCGTCATTTCGTTTCGGGTCTGCTGGCACGATGACGAAGGCCATGTGCGTGTCAATCGTGGCTACCGCATTCAGAACAACAACGCGATCGGCCCGTACAAGGGCGGCATCCGCTTCCATCCGACAGTCAACCAGAGCGTCCTGAAATTCCTGGCCTTCGAGCAGACCTTCAAGAATGCCCTGACCGGCTTGCCGATGGGCGGCGCCAAGGGTGGCGCGAATCTGGACCCCAAGGGCAAGAGCGACGCGGAAATCATGCGTTTCTGCCAGTCGTTCATTACCGAGTTGTATCGTCACCTGGGCGAAGACACCGACATTCCGGCCGGCGACATCGGCGTCGGGGGCCGCGAGATAGGCTACATGTTCGGACAGTACAAGCGCATCACCAATCGCTATGTCGGTGTGTTGACCGGCAAGGGCATGGAGTTTGGCGGCAGTCCGATTCGCGTGGAAGCGACGGGCTATGGTGCGGTCTACTTCATGGAAGACATGCTCAAGCGCGTCGGTGAAGCGATCGATGGTCGTACCTGCATCATTTCCGGCTCAGGCAACGTGGCACAGCATGCCGTCGAAAAGGTTCTGGCCCTGGGCGGAAAGCCGGTCACGCTCAGCGACTCGGAGGGGTTCATTTTCGACAAGGATGGTATCTCGACCGAGAAGCTGGCCTTCGTCAAGGATCTGAAGAACAAGCGTCGCGGCAGGATCAGCGAATATGCGAAGGAGTTCGGTGCCGAATACCATGCCGGCCATCGCCCGTGGTCGGTACCCGGCGAGCTCGCCTTTCCGTGCGCGACGCAAAATGAAATCAGCGACGAGGATGCCAGACTGATGCTGAAGAACGGTGTCGTTGCGGTCGCGGAAGGCGCCAACATGCCTTCGACGCTGGATGCAGTGAAGCTGTTCCAGAGCGCGAAAATCCTGTTTGCGCCGGGCAAGGCCGCAAACGCCGGCGGCGTCGCCGTTTCCGGCCTCGAGATGAGCCAGAATTCCGCTCGAATCACCTGGAAAGAGCCGGAACTCCAGCGCCTGTTGCGCGACATCATGCAGGAGATCCACGACCGCTGTCAGCACTACGGCGGTGTCGCCGGAGAGTCCCGCTACATCGACTACGTCAAGGGTGCCAACGTGGGTGGCTTCGTCAAGGTTGCCGACGCAATGATCGCCCAGGGCGTCGTGTAAGTCGGAGCCGCGCAGGGCGGAAAAGGCGCATCGACCGCCCAGCGCGGCGGTCGACTGCGGAATGAGGATGGAGCGAACTTCAGCAGACCCGGACCCGGACTCAATCGAAGCCGGCAAAAAACAGATGCTCCGGAATGCGTTCCGCATCCATGCAGGTCACCCTGCCCGCCTCCCCACAGTTCTGCAGCAAGGCCAGTCCCGCTTTCAGCACAGCGCGCTGCGTGGCACGCAAGGACGAATCTGCAGGCAGCGCATCCAGCTGGTAGGGATCACTGGCGAGGTCGTAATGCTCGATCCCGGCCGGTGACGGGTCAACCAGCCAGTCCGTACGCCAGTCAATCAGGATCTGGTTGCCCGTATTGTTGGAATCGCCCGCTGCCGTGCGCACGGCCAGATAGTCGAGATAGGAACCTGGCGCCGGCGCGACATCACGAAAATGTTCGACAAGAAAGCGACGACGCCAGTCCGGCGGATTGTCGTGCAGGAACAGCGGCACGAGACTGCGCCCGTCAGCGCCAGCACTTAGCGAGACACCGGCAAGCTCCGCAATCGTTGGTGCCAGGTCATTGTTCAGTACCATCGCTGCGCGCCGTTCTCCCTGGGCGATACCGGGACCGCGCAGCATGAGCGGTACGCGAATCGATTCCTCGTAGGCGAGGACCTTTCCGGGCACACGATGCTCGCCGTACAGCCAACCGTTATCGGAGGTGAAGAACACATAGGTGTCATGCCAGCGACCGGCCACCAGCAGGCGTTGCCTGATCCTGGCAAACAGGTCGTCCAGCGATCGCAGTGCTTCGAGTCGATGCCGGAACTGGCGGTTCAGCGTCAACATCTGCTTTGGGTGCAGCACGGGATATTCGTCCGCGAACCAGTACGGCTTGTCGCTGACATCCGCCTCGCCGAGCGAAGGCTTGCTCGTATCGAGGCTGACATTGAGCGGAAGTGAGCCCACATGGCGAGGCGCCGGGCGAATGTCCCAGTCGAACGATCCGAACGCAGGCACACACAACTCATAGTGAGGCACCAGCGGGCTGACGACAAGAAACAGCGGTGCACCGTCTTGTGCAACCTCATCAATCAACGCCCCGGCTCTCTCTGCAATAACGTCGGTCTGGTAGTCCGTGCTCGCCGTGCCGTAGGTCACCAGGTTGCCGTTGTCATTCACGGTGTAGTTGTACATGCAGTAGGCACCGGCGTAGCCGGGCGTGCCATTCAACTCGCCGTAGTCAGGCAATCCCTGCCAGTCACTCCAGCCCGACGGCACGTAGCGCATCTTGCACTCGGTACTGTTGCACTCCGGGTGATTGCGCGGAATTTCGTAGCCGTAGCCGTTGAGAAACTTCCCGACAAGCGCAGTCCGGTAGCCTGCATCGAGGAGCACGTTTGCCACGGTCAGGTTGTCATCGAATGCAGCGAACGATCCGTCGCCCCCCGGTGCCGACTGGCCGCGCCGCACACCATGATTGTGCGGATATTGTCCGGTCAGGAAGCTTGCACGGGACGGACAGCAGAGCGAATCGGTCACGAATGATTCGTCGAATCGAAGACCTTCCGCAGCCAGTTCGGACTCCAGTGTCGGCATCAGGCCGAGCTCCAGTGCGATATCGAGTGTGGCGACATCGAGGTCATCGGCCATCAACACGACAATGGAGGGCTGGTTTGCGGCAACGGCGCTCGCCGACAGCAGGAGTCCGGCACTGACCAGGAGGGATCGCAGCGCCTCCGGGACGTCTGCACAAGACAGACGGCTAACCACGCCAGTTCGCATGCGCATTCCAGTAGGCCACGCTGCGATAGTAGGCCTGCCGATCGAGCGGAACGCCGGATCCGCCCTGCTCCACGCCCAACGCATTTCGCATCATCGTGATCGGCGCCATCGGTATTTCCGCGGGCTCGGATGTGTAGAGACAACCCACTACGCCCCAGTCTGACGTGATCGGCGCAGCTTCCTTCTCCAGTTGGTCACGACTGTAGAGGATTGCGATCAGATAGCTGGCCACCGGAGGTTCGACACCTTCGAACCAGCGCACCAGCACCGGCAATTCGTCCGAACTTCGCGCTTCGTAGGTCGAGCGCAGATGACACCTGTTTTCGTCGGTAATTGGCATCGCGATACAACGCGTGGAGGTCCAGTTGCGATGCACATGCAACTTGCAGAACGGCGCGTAGCCGTCCAGCACTTTTTCCGGCAATTGCTCATTGAGGTGACGCTCGAATTCCTCCGCCGTGCAATCCCTGATGGTGTTGCGTCGCGACTCGCGTGGGAACAGGCGCGTGCGGGCGAATTCGGTCAGAACAATCGACATGCACGCATTCCTCGATTACGCCTCGACCAGCGTCCTGTCGAACAGCGCCAGCATGCGCTTCCATGCTTCGGCTGCGGCCGCCTCGTCATAGCGCGGCGTCGTGTCGTTGTTGAAGCCGTGCTGTGTACCTGCAGGCTCATACAGCGCATAGCGGACCTTCGCCTTCTTCAGCGCCGCTTCGTAGTCCGGCCAGCCCGCATTGACACGTTCGTCATTCCCGGCCAGCACAACCAGCAATTCGGCCCTGATGTCAGGCACCGCTTCGAGGTCCGGCGCACGCCCATAGAAAGGCACCGCAGCACCGAGATCCGGAAGCCGGGTGGCGAGGAAATTGGCCATGCCGCCGCCGTAGCAGAATCCCACCACACCCATGCGCCCGTTGCTGCCATCGATGTCCTTGAGCATGTTCACGGCGGCAAGAAAATCCTGCCGGGTCCTGGCTTGGTCGAGTTCCTGGAAAAGGGCACGCGCCTTGTCTTCATCACCCGGATAGCCGCCCAACGGAAACAGCGCATCGGGGGCAAAGGCGATATAGCCCTCCAGCGCAAGCCGACGGGTGACATCCTCGATGTGTGGGTTCAGGCCACGATTCTCGTGCACCACCAGAACCACCGGCAGCGATCCATCCACCCCGGCGGGCCGCGCCAGATAGCCCCGACCCGTGCCATACCCTTCGGGCGATGGAAACTCCATGTACCGGGTAACCAGCCGGGCATCGTCCGGCTTCACCTTCTGCGCCTCTGCGAACCTTGGCGACAGTGCAGCCAACAGGCCGGCCGCCGTGCTCGCGCCGACAGCAAATCGCGCGGCGCCCTTCAGGAATCCGCGACGATCAATCATGCCGTGGACGTATTGATCGAACAGGCGCAAGACTTCGGGATCGAAGTCCTTGGCGGTCTTGCGGTCAGGTGTGGACATGGAACCTCCGGAAGCGGCAAGAGTGGCCCTACTCTAACGCCGTGCCGGACAATTACCATCATCCTGCCTTCGCGACTTGCCGAGAAATTGATGCGATGCTTGCTGCATTGCAGAACTGTGGCGGCTCCAGCCAGCCAGCGCGCAAGAATGTGCATACGAAAGGAGCAAGACCCCTGAGCACTCAACCAGTGGATCGCCGCGGCCTGATCGCCGCCCTGATCGCATTCTGCATCTGGGGCCTGATGCCGTTGTACTGGCATCTGCTCAAGGCCGTACCGTCGCTGCAGATCATTGCCCACCGCATAGTCTGGAGCACCCTGATGGTGGTCGGCTGGCTGTTCTGGCGCTACGGGCGGGGCTGGCTGGGCGAAACGCTGCAGCAACCGCGAGCGATCTGGATGCTGGCGTTGTCCGGAACACTGATCGCTGTCAACTGGGGTCTGTACATCTGGGCGGTGAATGCCGGGCATGTCGTCGAGACCAGTCTCGGCTATTTCATCAATCCGCTGCTCAATGTGGTTCTCGGTGTCGGACTGCTGGGTGAACGGCTCAATCGCGCGCAATGGTTGTCCGTTCTGATCGCGACCTGTGGCGTACTCTGGCTGACCTTCAACTACGGCAACTTTCCGTGGATTGCGCTGGCGCTTGCGTTCTCCTTCGGCATGTATGGACTGGTGCGAAAGATCGTGGCCGTTCCCCCCGTGCGCGGACTGGGAGTCGAAAGCCTCTACCTGTTCCTGCCCGTGCTCGGATTCCTGCTCTGGAGCGAGGCGCAGGGTCGAGGCGGGTTTCTCACAGCGGTCGAGGCAGGCGGCTGGGGCGCATGGGCAGGTCTGCTGCTGATTCTTGGTGGCGCACTGACCGCCGCCCCGTTGATCGCATTCGCTGATGCCGTGCGGCGCATACCGTTCTCGCTGGTCGGCCTGATCCAGTACATCGCCCCGACCCTGCAACTGATTTGCGGCGTGCTGATTCTTGGCGAACCGTTTGGTCGCGAGCGCATGATCGGGTTCGTACTGATCTGGCTGGCACTGGCGATCTTTGCCATCGACGGCATGCTTCGTTCCCGCCGCAGGCCAGTCGAGCGACCGACCTGAGCTGCCCGACGCAGCAATTCCCATTGCTCCGTCAACACCTGATCCGGCCAGTCTATTCAGCACGCATTCTCCAGACGGCGTGTAGGCTGCACCATTGAGAAAGATCGAGCCCACGAGCATTTCGGCTTGATGCTGCGAAGCGCCTGAGCAACGCATTCCCAATACCCACGAATGACATTGCCGCATCAGGAACTGGTTCGAGCTGCTCGGTTCCAGGCACGGCTTGCCCGCTCACAGGCCGTCCGCGCGTCCCCTGTCTTCGCCGTTGCGGGAAAGAAACCAGAGTCCGCGGGGGAAAACACCCAGCGGTCGTCCGACACAGAATGGTTAAGGGACACTCAAGCGGGTTCCCGTGCCGGGATCCCCGTTCCAACTCCTGCGGTCGATCTCGAATTGTTTCTGGTATCGCAGTGTTCGCAGCCAACCGTGGTCGCAAGACCAGGAGCCCGATCATGATTCATGCATTCCAACCAGGTCATTCCGCCTGCGCGAATCCGGCAACGCGATACGTGTGGTCGGTTCTGCTTGCCACGATTCTGCTGGCAGCATTCAAGGCGGCACCCGTGTCGGCGCAATGGAACGAAGAAGGCCCGCTGCCGACGTATCTCCAGATCCGCGGCATCGCAGCACCCACACCGGGTCGCGTCCTTGTTGCCACGGATGATGATTCCTTCGATGACGGCGGCGCACTGTTCGATTCCGTCGATGGTGGCGAAACCTGGGTCCAGCGCGATATTCCCTTCGATCTCAATACCGGACTGAATGGCATCTTCTTCCTCGACAGCCAGCATGGCTGGCTTTGGGGCAACGTCAACTATCGCACCACCGACGGCGGCAATACATGGGAAGAACTGCCACTTCTCGGATCAGCCTACTTCATGGAATTCCAGACTCCGGATTTTGGTGTCGCCACTGGAAACTTCGAGGCCTTCGTCAGCGTGGATGGCGGCTTGTCATGGTCACCCTCGCCCGAAAACATGAGGCGATTCTCGTTCGCCGACGCTCAAACCGGCCTTGGCATCTCGACAACGGGCATCTTTCGAACCACCGATGGAGGCACGTCATTCCTTCCAGTCTTTGCCGGCAATGCAGTCGCCGTTGAATTCCTGTCGACTTCGGTAGCGGTGGCCATTGTCGATGACACTCTGGTGCGCTCCACCGACGCCGGTGCCACCTGGTCGACGGGCATCGACGCGGAAGGTCGGGACCACCTGTTCGTGTTGGGGTCCGATGTGGTACTCGCCTGGGGCCGCAGCGGCACTTTCCCAGACTTCGACGACCGCATTTTCCGTTCCGCCGATGCGGGCTCAAGCTGGTCCGACCTGGGCGAAGTAATCCCTTCCGATGAATTCGCCACACCGCTCGCCTTTAGCGCGCCAGCCAGCGGCATCGTGATTGCCTCTGACGGAGCAGGCAACCTGCACCGATCTGCCGACGCAGGCCTGACCTGGTCACAAACCTATTCGACACCCGGACCAAGGCCGGGCTTTCTCGCCACCGCGGTGCCGGTTTTCTCCGATGCACAAACCGGCTACTTCGGCTTCGGCGACGGATTCGTGATTCGCACTCTTGACGGCGGAGCCAGCTGGTCGCAGGTATCGAGTGGTCTCGGAACATCGGTCAATGCAATCGAGCGATTCGCGAATGGCGACATGATTGCCGTTGGCGACTCGGGCCTGGTCATGCATCGTGCAGCGGACTCTGCGCAATGGCTGGTTGAAGCCGCGTTGGGATCGGACAATCTCGAGGCTGTGCAGATCGTCGGGCCGCAACAGATTGTCGCCGTGAACGAAACGGGAACCCTGTTCACGAGCGACGATGCCGGCGCTTCGTGGACCGCAGCTTCGGCGGCCCCGGCAGGCCTGACCGCCGCCGATCTCCACTTCAGCAGCTTGAACGATGGTTGGGTCATCGGCCGCGGCTTCAGCGGCGCCGCACTCTTCCACACCACCGACGCAGGCAGCAGCTGGACCCCGGTCACCGATTTCCAGGGAACCTATGTCGCCGTGGATTTCGCCGGTACCAGTGGCTGGGCGGCTGGCAGTTCCGGCCTGCTCTATCGATCGGTCGATGCAGGCGCTTCGTGGTCCAGCGTCCAACTTCCCGGATCCGCGCTTTCCATAAGGGACATGGACTTCTGGGATACGAACATCGGTTATGCCGTGGGCGGCTCGGGCTACGCCGTGCGAAGCGACGACGGCGGCCTGACCTGGCAGACCCTGCCCACGCCGAACACCACGGATCAGATTACCGACATCGTGCTGATCGGCCCGGACGAACTCTGGGTATCGACGCGGGATGGCATCGCCATGTACTCCGCGACCGGCGGCCAGAACTGGGCCGTGATGGATTCCGGAGATCCCGGACTCGGCAGCTTCGCGAGTCTCGCGGCCAGTCCCGAGGGTGACGCCTGGATTGCAGGCTGGCGCGGCGCCATTCGTCATTTTTCCGGGCCACCCGGCGAGCCGGTCAACCAGCCGCCGATGGCCTCCTACGACTACCTGACCACCGGACTCGCGGTCAGCCTGACCGATACCAGCACGGACAATGACGGCAGCATCCAGAGCTGGTTGTGGGACTTCGGCGATGAATCCACTTCGACCGAGCAGAATCCCACTCATGTATTCACGGTCGAGGGCACCTATCACGTTCGCCTGACCGTTACCGACGATGACGGCGACAGCGACGACAGCCTTCGCTTTATCGTTGTCCAGCCCGGCCCGGGCGGCACTTTTGGTGATTTCACGGAAGTCACGCCGCTAGACCCCCTTTTCGTCACGCCGCAGGATGAGGACTTCTGGGTAACCTCAGCCGCGCCGGCCGACTATGACGGTGACGGTGATCTCGACATCGCGGTCTTCGGCTATTACGTGGTCTACAACGTCAGTGCGGTTGATCAGTTGGTCCTGCTGCGCAATGACGGGTCTGTCAGCGAGACGGAATGGGAGTTTTCCTACATTGAAATGCCGCTGGGCGATCTGAGCTCCGGGGCGTCCGATCTTGCCTGGGGTGATGCCGACGGTGACGGTGATCAGGATCTGCTGGTCGGCAGCAATGGCTTGACCGTGCTCTACCGCAACGATGCCGGTACGCTGGTCGCAACCGATACCGAGCTGCCGGGCTACTGGGAGGACAACGACCAGGCCGACTTTGATCTCAACTCGATCACCTGGGCCGATTATGACAACGACGGGGATCTCGATCTCCTGCTTCCATCCGTTTACGACGACACCACATTCACTTTTCGTACCGCCCTGATGCGCAATGACGGCAGCAACGGCACGGGTGGATGGCTATTCACTGAAGTCGACGCCGGCTTCGGCCAATCCCGCCACGCCCAGACCAGCTGGGCGGACTACGACGGCGATCAGGATCTTGATCTGCTGATCGTCCATCTCGCGCCGCTGACCGACGACGGTTTCATCCGTCGCTTCCGCAATGATGGCAACGGCGTGTTTGTCGGCGAGGACATTCTCGGCACGCTGAGCGTCGAGCACGGCGAGGCACAATGGGGCGACTACGACGACGATGGCGATCTCGACATCCTGATCGCGGGAAACATCCGCGAAACCGATGGCAGCTTCGACACCGTGCTCCGCATCTATCGAAATGACGACGAAAACTTTGTGCCATTCGAGGTCATTGACTGCGTTCGCTGCGAAGGCTGGTGGGATCTCACGGCAGCCACCTGGGCAGACTACGATTCCGATGGCGACATCGACATCCTGCTTGCCGGAACTTACAACTCGGGATCGCAGATCGAAGGTCGAGCCAAGGTCTACAACAACGACGGCGGAATCTTCGTTGACTCGGGCAACCAGTTGCCGGCACCACGGGCGAGCGGCTTCAGCGGTGGCTCCTTCAGCTGGCTCGACATCGACGGCGAAGGCGATCTCGACTATTTCATTGCCGGTTCCTACTTCGTGCCAGGTGGCAACGGACTCATCGAAACACAGATGCACCTTTATGTGAACACTGTCCCTGCACAGAACCTGCCACCGTCAGCGCCGAACACGCTCGGAGCAGTCGATGCCGGCGATGGCACGGTTTCGCTGTCATGGGCTCCGGCCAGCGATGACCTCACTCCAGTCGACTCGTTGACCTACGATGTGCGTCTGTATCGCAATGGCGTAGCCATATCGACTGCCCAGCGCAATCCCGAACCCGGCGGCGTGCGCGGAGCCAATGCATGGACATTCGAAGGCCTGCCGGACGGTTCCTACACCTGGACAGTGCAAGCGGTCGACAGTGCCTACAACAACGGGCCGAGTGCTGCCGCCGGATTCCTCGTGGGTCCACCGCCGCCAGACGCCATCTTTGCGAATGGCTTCGAGCAACCCTGAGCGGCCCGCCATGAATGTCGCAGAACCATGCGCTCGGTGCATCGCGGCCCAGGCCTCCCCGCGATCCTGAAGCAGCGCGCAACAAGCCCCGTCATCGCGCCCCCGCCAATGGGCGCGATGACGGAGTGCGCAATACCGCTGTTGAGCTGTCCTTTTTTGTGGGTTTTCAGTCATTGCAGCCATCCCGGTATCGCACTAGATTGGCTGCATGAAGACCCGCCACATTGCCTTCCTGATATTCCCCGGCTGCCAGGGCATTGATGTCAGTGGCCCGTTCGAAGTCTTTGCCGGCGCCAACCGCTGGCTGGCATCGCAGGGACGCCCCGCCTTCTATCGCCTGAGCCTTGCATCACCGGATGGAGAGGCCGTGGCCACCGAGAGCGGCATGTCGCTGAATCCGACGACGACCTGGGCTCGCCTTCGCGGCCCCCTGCAGACCTTGATCGTCTGCGGCGGTACGGGTGTCGAGGAGCAGACCAGAAATCAAGCGACGCTCCGGCAGGTTCAGCGCCTTGCGCGCAACAGCGAACGAGTGGCCTCGATCTGCACGGGCAGCTTCCTGCTCGCCGCAGCCGGCCTGCTCGACGGACGACGTGCGTCGACACATTGGGCCTTCGCCAAGCGCCTTGCCCGCACCTATCCGGAAGTCGAAGTAGACGCCGACCCTATCTACACCCGCGACGGCAACGTGTGGACGTCCGCTGGCGCTACCGCCGGCATCGATCTTGCGCTGGCGCTGGTCGAAGCGGACCTGGGCCGCGACATCGCCCTTGGCATCGCGCGCTGGCTCGTGCTGTTCCTGCGTCGGCCCGGTACGCAGCGACAGTTCAGCGCGCAACTCTCCGCGCAACTGGCCGATCACGATCCCGTGCGTCGGGTGCAGGCGCATATTGCCGATCATCTTAACGCCGACCTGTCGCTTGATCGGCTTGCAGAGAACGCGCACATGAGTCCGCGCCATTTCGCCCGCTGCTTCCGGCGCGAAGTGGGCATGACGCCGGCACGCTACATCCTTCGCCTGCGCCTCGAGGCGGCACGGCGCCTGCTTGAGGACGGTCACGAAAACCTTGGACTCGTTGCCGATCAATGCGGTCTCGGCAGCACCGAGACCTTGCGGCGTCATTTCCTGCATGAACTGAAAGTTTCCCCTCGTGACTATCGACAGCGCTTTCAACCGTTGAAGACGTAATCGCGCCGCGCGACCTGATCCCTCCAACTTGCGGAATCCCTTCCATGAAACTTTCCATCGTGATTTTCGACGGGCTTACGACCCTGGACGCGGTTGGCGGCTACGAAGTACTTGCGCGCCTGCCCGGTATCGACGTCGAATTCGTCGCCGCTTCGCGCGGCGTCGTGGTTGCCGATACACGACGGCTTGGACTACTGGCCTTTCGGGATCTGGACGAGACAACCCGCACCGACATCCTCTATGTCCCGGGTGGACCGGGTGGTCGTTCCCTTGAGCAGGATCCCGAATTCCTGCAAAGCCTGCGTCGCCTCGACAGCACGTCCACCTGGACAATCGGCATCTGCAATGGCGTCACCCTGCTCGCCTGCGCGGGATTGCTGAAGGGGCGCAAGGTCACGACCAATTGGCGTGATCGCCATCGCATGGCCGACCACGGTGCCGAGTTCGTGGCCGAACGCTATCTTCGCGATGGAAAATACCTGACCGGCGCAGGCGTGTCGGCCAGCATCGACACTGCACTCCACTTTGCCCAGTTGATCGGTGGCGAGTCCATTGCGCAGGCCATCCAGTTCGGCATCGAGTATTACCCTGCGCCACCACTTTCGGGAACCTCGCCCGCCGAAGCCCCGCGTTCGGCTCAGCAAGCGGTGGATTTCTTCGAAAGGACCAGTGCACGGGATCTGCTCGACTCGACCCCGCCTTTCGCCGGCCTGACCCTGGAATGGCCCGACCGCGCCGCCTGAGCAACGCTTTTCCCATTTCGTCCGATTCGGCGAAGGAACTTCGCCCGTGCAGGAGATACCATGGCTGATCTCTACTTCTTCCCGATGGCGTGTTCGCTGGCGAGCCGGATTGCCGCGCTTGAGGCAGGCATCGAACTGAACTATCACCGCGTCGAATTGTTCGGCGACAAATCACTCGTTGGAGAAGCCGGCAGCCTCAGCGCGATATCGGCGTTGGGAAAGGTTCCCGTGCTGGTACTCGACGATGGCGGCATCCTTACCGAAAACGCGGCCGTACTGCAGGTCATCGCAGATCTGAACCCGGGGTCAGGACTGGCTCCCTCCGCGCTTGACCCCGCCCGCTACGAACTGCAGCAATGGCTGAGCTTCGTCGCCACGGAGTTGCACAAGGGTTTCCTGTTCCCCACTTTCGCGAAGGGCACGCCGGATACAGTCAAGGCCTGGGTACGCGAACAACTGGTCCTGCCTCTTTCGTTCGCCGCAAGCCGACTCGACAAGACCGGCGACTACCTGATCTGCAATCGATTCACCGTGGCCGATGCCTATCTGATCTGGGCGCTGCTGCTGATTCAGGCAGCGGGTGTCGAACTCGGTTCCTGGCCTGCTCTCACAGCCTACTGTGAACGTGTCGTGGCGCGCCCATGCGTTGGCGCTGCCATCGCCCTGGAACGGGACATGTACAGGGCCGGCAAGGCATCCTGAGTGCCGGTGGTCATCGGGAAATCAAATCGATGATGCAAAACCGTGCCCCAGCAGGGATACAAGCTTCGACTCCAGCCCCCTCGTGAATCCGGCTTCATCGCGAAGTGGCGACGCTTCCATGCGGTTGCGCAGGCTGGCGCGCAGTTCGGAAATCCGCGCAGGGTCACGGCCAATGTCCCCAGCCATGCGGATATAGGCGTCCACATCAGCAGCGATCCATTCGTTCAAGCCCAAGCCGGCGAGCACGCTGCCGACCATTCGACCGGCGTGGGAATTGCCGCGCAAGGTGACAACGGGCACTCCCATCCAGAGCGCGCAGCAGGCGATCGTGTGTCCGCTCCACGGAAACACATCGAGCAGGACATCGATTCGGGAAAACACATCGAAGAAACTCTGTGCCGGATCGGACAGGTGCACCATTTCGATGCGTTCCGGCCCAACATCCAGCGCGGTGAAACGTTCATGCAGCCGGCGTTGATGCCAGGCATCGAGCTGGTCGCGCGCGATGAGCAGGCGCGCCGTCGGATTCTGCAGAAGAATTTTCGCCCACGCCTCGACTACCGTGGCATTGAGTTTTTCCAGCTTGTGCAGACTGCCAAACGTGACGAAGCCATTCTTCTCGAGCGGAGCTGCCCGAACGTCAGGCGCATGGCCAGGCGGACGAAAACACGCGAACGCATCGGGCAAGCGCAGCAGGGATTCGGTTCCGGGCATCGCTTCACCCGCGGGTGCCGTGAATTGATCCACGATCCGGTAGTCCATGGCACCGAGACCGGTGGTATTGGGATAGCCGAGACAGCTGACCTGGACCGGAGCGGGCTTGCGAGAGAAAACGGCCAGTCGCCCGTGTTCGGTATAACCGGCGAGGTCGAACAACACGTCGATCCTGTCCGACCGGATCAGTTTCGCGACGTCATCATCGGACGCACCCGAAATTTCGCGCCAATGATCCGCATGCGATTGAAGGCGCTGCGTCACGCGGTCGGGTCTCGCCACATCGGAGTAGCAGTAGATCTCGAACTTCGTCCTGTCATGGTGTTCCAGGATCGGTTCAAAAAAATAGTTGACCGCATGGGCGCAGAAATCACCCGAGACATAGCCGATGCGGATTTTTTCCGAACGATCAGCCCGATTGGACCGAATTTCAGCGTTGCCGAACAAGTCCGAGGCGACACGGCGATGCTCGTCGGCCACCTCTACGGGATCCGCATCGGGCAGGAGATTGAGTACGTAGAGCAGGCTATTGGCTGCAGCGGGATAAGCCGCTCGAAGCGCGAGGGCTCTCCGGAAAGAGGCTATGGATTCCTCAAGTTCGACATGATCGAGCAGCTGCATGCCGAGGTTGAACCAGGCCTCGGCGCGCCCGGGATCCAGTCTCGTGGATTCGCGAGTGTGCTCTAGCGCGGCATCATGATCACCCGAATCGGCCAGAACCGAGCCCAGGTTCATGTGCGCACCGGCATAGTCCGGACGCAGCGCCAAGGCCTCTCGTAGGTGCTCTGTTGCAGCGACCAGATCACCAGACTTGTGCAGGGCATCGCCGAGGTTGTTCCGCAGCACGGGCTGGTCGGGAACCAGATCCACTGCCTGCCGGATGTACGCTACCGCCGTAGCGTGATCGCCCAACTGGTGACAGGCCAATCCGTACAGGTGGAGGGCATCGGGATTCCGGGGCTGAAATCCGAGGATACTGGCATAGAGGTTCTTCGCCGCTTCCAGTTCCCCGGCCTTATGGAGCCGGATGGCCTTGCTCATCAATTGCTGCAGTTTCTCCGTTTGCATCGATCAGCTTCAGGCGCCTGCGTTGACCAGATCCCAGAATTCTCCGCGATCATTGGATCGCGGGAACTCCTCGGCCGGTATTGGCGTGCCCAGAAAGTCGCAGAGGGGTTCCCAGCCCTGCCTGACCTCGAACACGAGCAGCTGATTGGACGGAATGCACTCCCTGACAGCTCTATTGTGCGCAACGAACGCCTCCATCAAGCCCTCTCTGTCCAGATCGGGAGGAAATCCCGTCCAGGCGATGACCGCTTCAGCCATGTCGAGCCAGGCTCGCATTTCCGGTGGCGCCTTGTCCTTGCCCGCAACCAGCTTGAAGATGGTCGATCCGAAACTGTCCGCCCAGCTCTCCGGACTGCGCTCTGTCAGCACAAATTTCGCTGTCGGATATTTCTTGAGCAGCTCGCGGAAGAAGCCGGCAGTCGGCCAGTCCACGGCACCAGTAAAGCCCTTGTAGATCGTTTCCCAGTCCGCGCGTCCCTGCAGGGCCTCTGACCAGAGCGGAACCTGTACCGCCATGTTCTTGAGAACCTCTTCCATGTGAAAGCACGGCCCCAGACCCAGCTGGTTGATCGCAAGCTTCAGCGAATAGGTACCGGTACGTCCAACACCAACACCGATGACATTCAAAGACACCAGAGCTCTCCTCGACTGGGCTGTGCTACACGTCAATCCACGACCGTCGCCGAAATCCGGATCCGGAAGACGAACTGCATGATAGTCCAACGCTCGCATCGAGGTTAAAAAAATCAGGCACCCACGCGCACGACACGCGCCCTGATCGGCAACGGTATTCGAATGTGCGGAAAGCTGGCATGTCGCTTCTTCGCTGGAAGCCCTTCAGTTTTTGTCACGCTTCTCGCAACTGATAGCACCGGCCTTGTCCAAAGCCTCGCTGAAAGCGGTACACGCTGCTGCACCCTGCTCCTGCTCTTCAGCACTGAGTGCGTCCCGGCCATCTTCATGGGTCCACAGAACGAAGAGGCAATGCATTGTTCGTCTCCTTGACCGGCACGTCAGGCAGCCCGGGCTACCACTGGCATGACGTTCGAGACGGACGGATCTGGACAGGTGCCGGGAAAAGCCGAATATCGCGATCGCCATTCCGGTACACCCGCTGCTGCTGGATTCGCGGGTGACAACGAGGACACTCCCGATCCCGTGTCAGTCTTGCTGGAATGATGGACCTGTCCGCAGTGAAGTCGCCGTCGGGAACGCATTCGACACTTGGCGCACCTATCGCACAGTGACCGCTATCGAACCTGTTTACGAACCCTGCGCAAAGGTGGACATCAGTCGAAACTGCTGGTGAAGATCAAACCAGTAGGATCAACGATGCGCGGCGCTGCGATCAGAAATACGCTGTCTCCGGTGGTACCCGGACGGAATGCCAGATTCGTGGTTTGGCCCGTCGAGGCACCGAACTGATTGCTTGCCAATAAAGACCATTCCGGCCCGACTGTCGTGTTGATGGTTCCTGGCGCAAGTCCGGTAAAGTTGCCCGATGCATCAAAGATCGGCATGCCTATCGAGACATCCTGCGGTGCCATTCCGGCATTTCCGGAGCGCATGTAGACCTCGCCGCGGTAGAAATAGCCGGCATGCAAGGCTGCCCGGACCAACTCGTGATCAAACCCTTCGTTGCCGTCACCACCGGTGACCTGGACACGCATGGCGTTGGTTGGTGGACTTCCACTGAAGAGTTCATTCGCTGCGAGCGGAACCGTGGTCAGGTTGATCGTTCCTGCACCGACGGAAAATGCACGCCAGTTGTCAGGTACGGTGCCGGTTACCGTGCCCTGAATACCTCCACTGTTTCCAACAAAGCCCGGGTTCGGTACGGTATTGGAAGCGGGTGGCCCCTGCACTTCAGGGAAGGCAAGGATGACGGAATCCTCACCTGCATCATCAGTAAACCGGAATATCAGTTTCCCGAAACGGTCCGGAGCACCGCCGGTAAGCTGCGAGGCGCTGAACTGTGTCCAGGTGGAAGTTGCATTGCCAACCACGTTCTGAGCGTTGCCGGTGAAGGTGACGGTGGCATCGTAGGCAAGAATGGACATGGTGAAACCCTGCGACGAATTGTCGGCATTGCCACTTCGTGCATAGACCTTTGCGTCGTAGTTGAGGCCGGGCTGAATCGGGAACAGTCCGAAAATGCTGTCAAGTGCCTGATCCGTGCCAAACGTTGCGACCGATATCTTGACCGCCTGTGTCGGCGGGCTGCCCGGGAACAACGTGTTTGCGGCCAGGTCGAGGCGCTCAAGGTTGAGTACGCCCGTACCTTGCGAGAACGCCCTCCAGAGCGTAGGGACGTCCCCATTGACTGTGCCGGTGCCGCCGGGCGATCCGGAAACTCCCTGAAATGATGCGTTGGGAACAAGATTGGTATCAATCGCCCCTATCGGCGGAGTTCCCGCCAGCAAGTCGCCGCTTGCAACCAGGCTCAGGAACAGTAGTGATGCCACGAGGATCGATGCAAAGCCGCGCTTTCCGGAATGCAGCGAGAACACTTCGTGCCTGAGCTGCAAGCTGTCGCAAACTGGAGCCGTGCCCATGATAGGACGCATGACGTTCTCCTCCCCGAGGGCGGAGCCACTCTAGGTGCCCGCCAGAATGTGTATGCACCTTATCAGCTTGGGCGCTACTCGCCAACATATTTGCCAAATAATATCAAGCAATCTGATCACAATTTGTGACATCATCCTGACAAATCGCGAAATCACATCAGCGCAGCATCCCTGCACATCGGGCTTCCATTTTCCTGTACTACGGATCCGCGCTCGGTTGGCGCTCCTGATTGCCCCGAATCGAGAGGACAACAGAGCTCGCGTCGATTTCGGCTCGGAACGCATCAACCACCGGCTGCACCGGAGCGTTTGTCAACGCCGGCGCAACGCCCACTCCTTTGGATCCTTCATCGCGCATTCCGCGTAGGGATGGCGAAGTTTCTGTCGCAGACAGGCTGCAACCCCTTGCCTACATCTTTCGTGCGGGTCGGGAAGTCCAGCAATAGCCGGCCACCAGCACACTGCTGAGCAGGAGAACCGCCCCGCCCTGATGCAGGGTTCCAAGCCAGACCGGGACGAACCAGAGCAGGGTGCAGATTCCGAGCGTGACCTGGAGCAGAGCCATGGCCAGGAGGGCATGGCGCGAACGGGCTTGCGCGCAATCCTGCGCCCTGCCGCGCAGCCGCCACCAGATCCACAGGGTTGTCGCCAGCGTGGTCAGGGCCAGCAGCCTGTGCACGAATTGCACCGTCACCGGGTTCTCGAAGAAGTTGGTCCAAGCCGGTTGCAGGGCCAGCAGGTTGGGTGGCACCCATTGCCCGGCCATGAGCGGAAAGGTGTTGTACATGAGACCAGCGCGCAAACCGGCAACGAAGGCGCCGAAGACGATGGTCAGGGCCACCAGGGTGAGCAGAATGCCGCCCGGCCAGGCACTCTCGGCATTTTCGACGGCTGCCCGTGTCCTTGCCAGCAGCAAGCCCAGAGCTATCCGCAGCATCAGTGCGTAAACGATCAGGGCAAGACCCAGATGCGCTGCCAGTCGATACGGACTGACGCGCGGGACGTCGACCAGGCCACTCTTGACCATGTACCAGCCCAGATAACCCTGCGCACCACCGAGCACGAGTATTCCGAGCAGCGGCCAGCGCAAGTTTCCGGGTATCGCACCCCGAAGCCAGAACCAGGCCAGCGGCAAGGCGAACCAGAGGCCGAGCACGCGGGCCAGCAAACGGTGAACGTACTCGAACCAGAAGATCGTCTTGAATTCGCCCAGGTCCATGCCGTGGTTCACCGCGGAGTACTGCGGGCTCTCCTGATAGCGGCCGAATTCGGCCTGCCATTCCGATTCGCCAATGGGAGGCAATATGCCGGTTACCGGCTTCCAGTCGACGATGGACAAGCCCGACTCGGTAAGACGCGTGGCACCACCCACCATGACCAGAGCCAGCAGCACGGCGCAACAGCTCAGCAGCCACCAACCGACTGCGCGCGGGCGCGCGCGATCGAATGTTTGCTGATCCGGGTGCTGCGCCATGACCGACATCTTCTACTCCATACCTGAGTGCTCGAGATGGCTCAGGCTTACCGTAACCGATCCAGTCATCGTCCGAATTCGGTGTACGCGACAACGACAATTCTAGCGTGTCGACTTGCCACTGCCCTGGCCACGCCGACAAGCGGTGGCCATTCTGCACCGACGCCCGACCTCCGGGTATTGCGTCGTTTGGCCGCACGACTGCTCTCTTGCAGGGATTTGCTCGGCCACATCACAACGATGTGTCTTGCGAGATACCTGATTTCGGGGATTCGCATGCAGTTGCTCCATCCACGCCGATCGTCGTGTCCGCCTGGATCGGATTCATGGCTGCAGTCAGTTCCCTGCAAACGCAACATACGCCATCGCATGGTCGGATCAGCTTGACCTGCAGCGGGGTGTACCCGGACTATCCTCAACCAGACAAGCCTGTTTTTTCCCCTGGAAACTTGATGACACGACTTGGTAGCTACGATCGCGACCAGCTTCTGGTGTGCGCACGCGGTGGGCTGTTCGGCGAAGGCAATGCGCGCCTCCCGGCACCACCGATGCTGATGTTCGACCGCATTACCCAGGTCGACGACACGAGCGGTCGATACGGCAAGGGCCTGCTCTGCGCGGAGCTCGATATCAAGCCTGATCTCTGGTTTTTCGACTGCCACTTCATCGGTGACCCGGTGATGCCTGGCTGTCTTGGCCTGGACGCCATGTGGCAGCTGGCCGGGTTTTTCCTGCCCTGGCTCGGTGAACCGGGGCGCGGTCGCGCGCTCGGTGTCGGTGAGGTCAAGTTCACCGGCCAGGTGCTGCCTGAAGCAAGACTGGTCCGCTACGAAATCCACGTTCGTCGGGTCATGCGAGCCAAGCTGGCCCTGGTCATCGCTGACGGCCACACCTTCGTCGATGATCGCGAGATCTATGTCGCCAGGGACCTTCGCGTAGGCCTCTTCCAGTCAACCGAGGGGTTTTGACATGCGCCGGGTAGTCGTCACCGGCACTGGCATCGTTTCCTGCCTGGGCAACGCAGTCGGAGAAGTCTCTCAGGCATTGCGCGACGGAATCAGCGGAATCAGGGCTGCACCCGAACAGTCGAGCCACGGGCTACGCAGTCAGATCGCCGGCGTGCCGCAACTGGACCTGACCGCGCTGATCGACCGCAAGCTGAAGCGCTTCATGGGCGACGCCGCTGCCTACACTTATATTGCAATGCGCGACGCCATTGCCGACGCCGGACTGGCGCTTGAAAAAGTGTGCCACCCGCGCACCGGCGTGATTGCCGGCTCCGGAGGCGGATCCGCCCAGTGGCAGATCGAAACGGGTGAGTTGTTGCGCGAAAAGGGCGTGCGCCGGGTCGGGCCCTACATGGTGCCGCGCACGATGTGCTCCACGGTTTCGGCAACCCTGGCCACGGCATTCGGCATTCTCGGACTCAGCTATTCGATCGCGGCGGCCTGCGCGACTTCGGCACACTGCATCGGCGCTGCGGCCGATCTCATTCGTCATGGTGCCCAGGACGTGATGTTTGCCGGCGGGGGCGACGAAGTGCACTGGGGCATGACGGCGCAGTTCGACGCCATGGGCGCATTGTCCTGTGGCTTCAATGAAACGCCACAAATAGCCTCGCGTCCCTACGATATCGATCGCGACGGTTTCGTGATCGCCGGCGGCGGCGGCATCCTCGTGCTCGAGGAATACGAGCATGCCAGGGCCAGGGGCGCCACGATCCACGCCGAACTGGTCGGCTATGGCGTTACCTCCGACGGCGCCGACATGGTCGCTCCGAATGGCGAGGGAGCAACGCGATGCATGCGCCTGGCCCTTGAAGGGCTGCGTGCGCCGATCGATTACCTCAACACCCACGGCACCTCGACACCACTGGGCGACATCATCGAACTGGCTGCCGTGCGCGAAGCATTTGGCGCGGACGTGCCCGCGCTTTCGTCGACCAAGGCGCTGAGCGGCCACTCGCTCGGAGCTGCCAGTGTTCACGAGGCCATCTACAGCCTGCTCATGCTGAAGGATGGATTCATCGCCGGATCGGCCAACATCACCACGCTCGATCCGCGCGCCGAAGGATTTCCCATCGTGCGCGAGACACGCCATGCCCGACTCGACACGGTGATGTCGAACAGCTTCGGCTTTGGAGGCACCAATGCGAGCCTGGTCTTTGCGCGAGTCTGACGGCCGCCTTTTGCCTGCGCGGTTCAACTGGCCAGCCCAGATCCGATAGCGCGTCCTGGACCGGTATTGCTGTTCCATTGCCGACTTGGCCTGCAAAAAATCGGCCTCGTCTGGCCGCGCTATTGCTGGTCCAGGGCATGGTGGATCAGGACGACGCATTGCGAGGCGAACAGCATTTTCGATCCCAGCGTGATTTTCGTGGCGCCAAGTCGCTCCAGGCTGTGGAATGTCTTCTTCGGCATCGGTATGTGGTCGGTCAGCAGGAAGCAAGGCTTGCCCTCGAAGATCTGTTCGGCGATTGGCTTGCCTTTCCTGTCCATCACGAACAGTTGATGATCCGTCGCCAGTTCCTGCACCAGGCGTTCAAAACTGATGGTGCGGACGGACACCCCGGACTCGACAGGGCGCAGCTCTTCCTTGCCCATGCCAATGGATACATCGAGCGCCTTCGCAATCTTGGCAAGCAGCGCCTGCTCGTGAAAGCCACCGATGTCGTGCATGGCTTTGGCGTCGAAGTGAATGGTTCGGGAATAGTCCCGTGTACTTTCCAGCACCAGAAATACGGCCACATCCGCCCGATGCGACTGCGCCACGAAAATCGCGTTCATCAGGGTGTGGGCCAGAATTTCCGGATGCGCTTCCTTGCCAACGGAAGCCAGCAGCATCTTGCTGTCGGTCGGTGCGGCTCGCGCTCGCAGTACAAAGGTTCGCATGCTGGGAACTCTTACCTACCTGTGCCGTTTGCCCCTATCCATTCGAACGACGATCCAGACTGCCACTGCCGTCCGCTCCGAGCCAGTCAAGGAGCAATCCCGCCGGCCACTACGGCTCACCCAGGACACTCCCACCTGCCAAACCCGTTCGTCCTGAGCATGTCGAATGGCCTGCCAGGAGCCGCCTGCTCTCCACATCAGACTTGAATCAGGTTTGACGACGACGGCCGAACCAAGCCGGACAGGAGTTGCGGAGAATAGTGCACCATCAGTCGTCACCGCGAGCAACGTGACGCGCTGCCCACATGTTGTCCACCAGATTGGGATATCGGCGGCCCGCCTGCTCGGCACGTGCACGCGCTGCCGCTTTCTGCGTGGCGCTCAAGGGCTGCGACTTTCCAGCCGGTGGCTTGCGTTTCCACGGCGGTAGCTTTGCGGAATCAAACGACTTCAACGGCATGAAACAATCCTACGCCATTCCGAAGAATCTGGTGCTGATGGATTGCCAAGGACTCGTTCGCGGGTCTCATGGCTGATGCTGGCGGGTCTGCACGACGTCCCTGCCCGTCCCAAGTCCAGCGCTTGCCTCCTGTCGCACGGCATCCATTTCTCATGCCGCCGCGTGAGCGCTGCCAAATCCCGCCCACAGGTATCGATGTCGCCCGATTTGCCGCAGACTTCGCCGCCTAATATCGGCACGAATCGAACCCATGAGCAGGCCAGGAATGATGTCCATGCGCTTTGTCCCCAACTCCCCTCGAATTTCGATGCTTCTGCGCGTTGTTGCAACCGGCATGCTCCTCGGCGTCTGCGCTTGCCGGTCCGCGACAGAAAACTCGAGCCAATCCGAATCTGACGACTCTTCCCGCGTGACCCATGCAACGACTTCAACAGCAAGTCCGGTTGTTGACAACCTCCCACTGCAGGCACTGGTCGATACGACCTATTCAGAGGCGCCTGCATGCAATGCCGAAGTGCGTCGGATAGCCGAGAACGTGCTGCCCTGCATGCAGCGGGTCAAGCCGGAGCTCGCCGATCGCCTGCAGGCACTGGTCGACCAGTACCGGCAAAAGCCACGTCTCAAGATCGACAGTGAGGACCGCAAGGAGGTGATCAATCAAATCGAAAGCAACTGCCTGGACTATTGGAATGCAGTGCTGCACCAACTCGATAGCAAGGCGCCTGAAGGTGAGTGCCTATTGGCAGAATGACAATGCAATCGGAATGAACAGACGTTGTGGCTGTCCAGACCAGACTATCGACCGCCCCTTCAAATCGACACCTCTGAAGCAATCGCAGCCTGTACCCTGCTCCGCAATTTCGGCAACAGCTCGGCGTCAAACCAGGGATTGCGCAGGAACCAGGCGATATTACGCGGCGAGGGATGCGGCAGTGGGACGATGTCGGGTGCGAATTGCGCGTGCGCTGCAACGGTCTTGCCGACTCCGCCTGCGGCGGACTTGCCGAGGAAATGCCGCTGCGCGTACTGGCCAATGAGTAGAGTCAGGCCAATGCTCGGGAGGCAGGCGAGCAGGCGATCCAGCCACAGTTCGGCGCATTCCCGGCGTGGCGGCAAATCGCCACTGGGACCCTTGCCCGGATAGCAATAGCCCATCGGAACGATGGCGACTTGTTGAGGATTATAGAAAGTGTCCTTGTCGATATCCAGCCAGCTCCGCAGGCGTTCGCCGCTGGGGTCATCCCAGGGGATGCCGCTGGCATGGACACGAGCCCCGGGAGCCTGGCCGATGATCAGCAGGCGAGCCCTGACTCCGGCTTGAACGATGGGCCGAGGGCCGTGTGGGAGATGAACTGCGCAATGCTGGCACGCGCGGATCGCTCGCAGCAGTTCGGAGAGGCGCTCGCTTTCGCACGGGGCCGGAGGGACTGAGATTGGCAGGGTTTCGGTCATGACTGATCAGACTCGAGGGGGGAATGAATCGGAGGCCGGTGTCCTGTGGCTGGATCGCACCTGGCATCGCTTGAAATGCCGGACTGTCGCATGCCGCACGAATATTTCCCGGGTTCGGTGGCTGGCCTCGATCTGAACCTGCCGGTCCCGCCAGACCAAGCCCAATTGGTTTCAGTTGGAACCAGTTTCCGATAGACTGTGCGGCTGCATCGATGAGATTCGACCTGATTTACGCGCCAATCATTTCTTCGAGAGTGATAGCGCGTTCCGGGCACGCCAGCCGCCAGTCAGGACCCGCTCCCTTGAGGATGCCCATTTCACCCCAATCCTGTCGCGACTGCACGGCGCGCACATCGCTCAACCCAACTCTGGAGATTCCATGTCCATTGACATTCTCAAGGCCAACGGCCTCGACAAGACCAATTCCGGTACCTACCTCGGCCAGGGCGAATGGTCGAAGACCACGGATGCCGGGGTGATCCAGTCGATCAATCCGGCAACCAATGAGGTGATCGCCGAAGTGCATGCTTCGAGCAAGGCCGATTATGACCTGATCATGAAGCGTGCGCAGGCTGCCTTCGAGATCTGGCGCACGACACCGGCGCCACTGCGTGGCGAAGCCGTTCGCCTGTGCGGTGAAGCCTTGCGCAAGCACAAGGATGCGTTGGGCTCACTGGTCTCGCTGGAAATGGGCAAGATCAAGCCGGAAGGTGATGGCGAAGTGCAGGAAATGATCGACATCGCCGATTTCGCGGTCGGTCAGTCGCGCATGCTTTACGGCTACACGATGCACTCCGAGCGTCCCGGTCATCGCATGTACGACCAGTGGCATCCGCTCGGTATCGTCGGCATCATCAGCGCGTTCAACTTTCCGGTGGCCGTATGGGCCTGGAATGCCATGCTTGCCGCGATCTGCGGCGACATCTGCATCTGGAAGCCGTCGCCGAAGACGCCGCTGACCTCGATCGCAACGCTGAAGATCTGCAACGATGCCTTGAAGGATGCCGGTTACCCGGATCTGTTCTTCCTGTTCAACGATGCCGGCACCGATCTGGCCAAGGCGTTTGTCGACGACCGCCGCATTCCGCTGATCAGTTTCACCGGTTCGACCAAGGTCGGCCGTGCCGTAGGCGAGCGTGTCGCCCAGCGCATGGGCCGCAGCCTGCTCGAGCTCGGCGGCAACAACGCGATGATCGTCGACGAAACGGCGGATCTGAAACTGGCCTTGCCGGCCATCGTTTTCGGCGCGGTCGGCACCTGCGGCCAGCGTTGCACGTCGACGCGCCGCCTGTTCGTGCACGAATCGATCCACGATGAAGTGGTCGCTTCGGTGGTCAAGGCGTACAAGCAGGTCGAAGGCAAGATCGGTGACCCGACCGATGCCAGGACACTGATGGGTCCGCTCAACAGCCCGGATGCAGTGGAAAACTTCCTTGCTGCGATCGAGAAGGCGAAGGCGGCTGGCGGCACCATCGCCACCGGCGGCACACGAAAGGACGGCAAGGGCAATTTCGTCCTGCCGACCGTCGTGACCGGCCTCAGGAACAACGACGAAGTCGTGCAGACAGAAACTTTCGCACCGATCCTCTACGTAATGAAGTTCAAGACGCTCGATGAAGCCATCGCCATGCAGAACGACGTACCACAGGGTCTGTCGTCGGCGATCTTCACGCAGAACGTCAAGCACGCAGAGCGCTATCTCTCCTCGATCGGTTCGGATTGCGGCATCGCCAACGTCAACATCGGCACCTCGGGTGCGGAGATTGGTGGCGCCTTCGGTGGCGAGAAGGAAACCGGCGGCGGGCGCGAGTCCGGATCGGATGCCTGGAAGGTCTACATGCGCCGCCAGACCAACACGATCAACTATTCCGATGAGCTGCCGCTGGCCCAGGGCATCAAGTTCGAATTCTGATCCAGCAGGCAAGCGAGTCCGCAACACGGAACCGGTCGCAATGGCGGCCGGTTCTTTTTTTTGCTCATCTATCGCGTCCGACCAAGGGCGTCGCCCTGCCCCCGGCATCGGGCAACCGTTAGACTACGGCTCCGGAGGATTTCATGAACCAACCCGTTCGAACCAGCGGCACCGCCATCACGAGTCTTGTTCTAGGCATCATCTGCTGGGTAGGCCTGCCCTTCATAGGCGCCCTTATCGCGGTCATCTGCGGGCATATTGCACGCGGCGAAATCCGGCGAGCACCTGCAGGATCGGTAGAGGGCGATGGCCTGGCCATCGCCGGACTGATACTTGGCTACTTGCAGCTCGGCATGTTCCTGATCGGCATCCTGATTTTCGTCGGCATACTGATGCTGGGCCTCGGCGTCAGCGGATGGCATTGATTCATGTACGGACTCGCTCGCTCACTGCTGTTCTGCCTGGATGCCGAACGCGCGCACGATCTGTCGCTGAAGGCCATCGAGACGGCCTATCGCACCGGCCTCAATCCGCTCGTCGCGACACGACCAAGGGCTTTACCTACGAATGTCTTTGGCATCAAGTTTGATAACCCCGTGGGGCTTGCCGCCGGCCTCGACAAGAATGCCGCGCACATCGATGCGCTGGGCGCATTGGGTTTCGGCTTTATCGAAGTCGGAACGACCACGCCGCGCGCGCAGCCAGGCAATCCGAAGCCACGCATGTTCCGGTTGCCTGAACACCAGGCCGTGATCAATCGCCTCGGATTCAATAACGGTGGCGTGGACGCGCTGGTCGCCAATGTCGAGCGCTCGCGCTTCAAGGGTGTCCTCGGCATCAATATCGGCAAGAACAAGGACACCCCGAACGAGAACGCGATCGACGACTACCTTTTCTGTCTCGAACGCGTCCATGCGCTGGCCGGCTACATCACGGTCAATATCTCTTCACCCAATACCCAGGGCCTGCGCGACCTGCAGGAAGAAGAGACGCTGCGTCGACTCATCGGCGGAATTTGCGAAGCTGGCGAAGCGCACGCATCCAGGCATGGCAAACGCACGCCGATCCTGCTCAAGATCGCTCCCGACCTGAGCGAGCTCGAACTCGATTCGATAGCCGAAGTCCTGCTGGCCAGTTCCATCGATGGCCTGATCTGCACCAATACGACCACGGAGCGGGCACTGGTGGCGGGCCATCGACATGCCGGCGAAGCGGGTGGCCTTTCGGGCAAGCCGGTATTCGAAAAATCGACCGCCGTGCTCCGCGGAATGGCCGACCGGCTCGATGGACGACTGCCGCTGATCGGCGTCGGCGGAATTTGCATCGGAAGCGACGCGGCGACAAAGATTGATGCCGGCGCAAGCCTCGTACAGTTCTACACGGGCATGGTCTACAAAGGGCCTGCCCTGATAGGCGACAGCGTCGAAGCGATCCGGGCTCTGCGCAGCAGGGCCACCGCGTGAGCGAAAAGCGCTATCAGGTACCCGCGGCGATATCTGAAGGCGTCGGCTACACGATCGTCGAGAACGCCTCGCTGGAAGGACGCAACACGTTTCGTGTCCCTGCCCGCGCCGACCTGCTCATCGACGTGCGTCGGCCTGAAGCGCTGGCCGAACTGTTTGGCTACGCCGCGTTGAAGACACGGCCCCTGCTCGTGCTGGGCGAAGGCAGCAACATCCTGTTTACCCGCGACTGGCCCGGCGTCGTTCTTTCAATCGCCGCGCTCGGCATCACGGTGGTCGAAGAAGGCTCGCACAACGTCCGCGTGCGCGTCGGCGCGGGCGAGAACTGGAACAACTTCGTCCACTGGTCGCTGGCACGCGGCTACAGCGGGCTGGAAAACCTGGTCCTGATTCCGGGCACGATCGGTGCCGCACCGATCCAGAACATCGGCGCCTATGGTGTCGAAGTGCGCGAGTTCATCACGAGTGTCGAAGCCTGGGATCGCGATTCCAGTCGTCTCACGACGCTGTCGAATGCCGACTGCCGGTTCGGCTACCGCGATTCCGTATTCAAGCATCAACGTGATCGCTTCATCATCACGGCGGTGGACTTCGAATTGCCGAAATGGCGCCCGTTGCAGATGGACTACGCCGGTGTGCGTGAGGAACTTGCGGCACTCGGCATGGACTCGCCCACACCATCCGGCGTCGCCGAAGCCATTGCGCGCATCCGCACCCGCAAGCTCCCGAATCCGGCCCTCATCGGCAATGCGGGCAGCTTCTTCAAGAATCCGATGGTAGAGGCGTCCAAGGTCTCGGAACTGCGCAAGCGATATCCTCAGTTGCCGGCCTGGGAAGCAGGCGAAGGACAGTTCAAGCTGTCTGCAGCCTGGATGATAGAATCCTGTGGTTTCAAGGGCTTGAAGCAGGAACATGCAGCGGTTTCTGAACAACACGCCCTGGTCCTGGTGAATCTTGGTCAGGCCACCGGCAGCCAGATCTGGGCACTTGCCGAGCACGTCCGCGATGGAGTGCAAGAACGATTTGAAGTTCTGCTGGAGCCCGAGCCACTCGTTCTATAGCACATCGGGAGTCACCCTCTGTCGAGGCCGCATTGCGGAAGGAGAAGACACATGGCAATCGATGACGGGCTCGCCGAGCGAATCCGCGAGCAGCTCGAACCCCGGCACGGCATCACCGAAAAGCGAATGTTTGGCGGACTCGCCTTTCTGGCCGACGGGCACATGTTCATCGGCCTGGCCAGGGACGCCCTGATGGTGAGGGTCGGGCCCGATGACTACGAGACAGCGCTTGCGCGGCCCCATGTGCGCCTCATGGACTTCACCGGCAAGCCGATGCGCGGCTACGTTTTCGTTGATCAGGCCGGTCTGGAAGAGGACGGTGCGTTGAATGACTGGATTCAGCGCAGCCTTGCGTTTGTACGCTCCCTGCCGCCGAAGCGATGAAGAGGCCTGCGCCTGAAACGACTTCGACTGCCTCGCAGGCCCGGTTTCGTGCGCCGGCCAGGGCGCTCCAGCGCGAGATGGGTCACAGTGACGCAACTACCAACGTGCTTCAATGCCATGCGGCGCGCATTGCGTGCGTTCGTCAATTCCGCTGGCTCTGGCACGCCAATGCCCAGCGCAACAATCCGGAGTGAGTCCCATGGCCGCAGCCCCCGCCAGCGCCGCCTTCGTTGCCTCGCGCAGACGCCTGTTCAGCGCCCTGTTTTCCAGTGCCGGCGTTGACGATGTCGATGTCGATGTCGATGTCAGCCTTGCCAGGCGCCGGCCCGGTCGCAATGGCATCCTGCCAAAGGACTTGCCACAAGGCCCGGCTGCACTGAGCTTCCCGCCGCAATCGGTGCGCTGGCTGACCCGCTGCACCTTCGGCTATACGATCCAGGATCACGTCGATTTTCTCGCGCTGGGCGGCAACGACGACGCGCGCTGGACTGCCTGGGTCAACCAGCAACTGAATCCCGCGGCGATTCCGGATTCAGCGTGCGACGCGCGTGTAGCGAGTGGCGGGTTCATCACGCTCAACAAGACAGGCAACCAGCTCTGGAACGACCACCACTCGATCACCAACAACTACTACCTGCGCATGCTGCCGATTCGCGAAGCGGAATGCATGAGCATCATCCGGCAGATCTACAGTGCACGACAGCTCAAGGAAGTGATGGTCGACTTCTGGCATGACCATTTCAGCGTGTTCGGCTGGGATTACGACGGCGGCCCGATGTTCCCCGAGTTCGACCGGGTTGCCATCCGACCGCACGTGTTCGGCAATTTCCGCACGATGCTGCAGGCTGTCGGCGAATCCGCCTCGATGATGTACATGCTCGATCTTTACTCGAGCGACGCCGCGCATCCGAACGAGAATTACGCGCGCGAGCTGTTCGAACTGCACACCATGGGTGCGGAGAACTACGGCGGGATCGTGCAGAATCCCGACAGCCCGGCCAACATGGCCCTGCTCGGCAACTACCAGGCGCCGGACGGCGAATTCGAGCGACTGAAGTATGTCGACGATGACGTCTACGAGACCGCCCGCGCCCTGACCGGCTGGTCCATATCCGGCGCGAACTGGCCCTACGATCCGGTCAACGGTGTGCCACTCGGACAGTTCGTGTACGACTCGAGTGCACACGACCAGGGCATAAAGCGGATTCTGGCGCGCTACTTCCCTGCCTCGCAGGGTCAGGCCGACGGTATCAACCTGTTTGACATGCTGGCCCGTCACCCGCGCACCGCCCGCCATGTCGCGACCAAGATCTGCAAGCGCTTTGTCGGCAGCTCGCCGTCAACCGGCCTTGTCGACAGTGCGACAACGGTGTTCATGCAGAACTGGCAGGCCAGCAACCAGATTGCGCAGGTGCTGCAGGTGATCCTGCAATCGGCCGAATTCAAGAGTGGCTGGGGAACCGCGATGAAGCGTCCCGCCATGAGTGCCGTCAGCGCCCTGCGGTCCACCGGCGCCGACTTCACCCCGGTGCCGGACAACAACGGCAGCATCTACACGCCCACCGAGGAATTCATGGGCCGCCTGCAGGCCGCCGGACAACGCCTGTTCTACTGGCCTGCGCCGAATGGCTATCCGGATGATCCGATCGCCTGGTCAAGCACCGGTACCCTGGGCATGACCCTGAAAATGCTGCCCCGCCTTCTCGAGATGCACCAGACCGAAAGCTACAACGGTGCCTATCCGTTCCTGATCAACGTCCACGCTCAGACACTCGGCGCTTTTGCGCCCAACCAGCGCACCGCAGCCAATATCATCGGCTACTGGTGCGACCGCATCCTTGGCTACCGGCCCGAGCCCACGCATACCGTAGCCGTTGATTTCCTGCGCCAGAACGTCGCCGCTTCGGCCGTTCTCGACCTGGTCACCGATGGCACCGACAACGGCCACCCGGCCAATACCGGGACCTGGAATCTCGGCAATCTCTCGCAGCACTACACGATCGCCCGCCTACGCACCGCAATCGGCCTGATCCTGTGCAGCCCCGAATTCCTGCGCCGCTGAGGAGCACCGACATGACCAGACTCGACCGACGCGATTTCCTCAAGGGCTGTGCTGTAGCCGCGATTGCCGGTGGCAGCAGCAGCCGCGCCCTGGCCTATTTCGGCCCACCGGATGTAGCACCGGCGACGGCAACCGACGACACGCTCGTCATCGTATTCCTGCGTGGCGCGATGGATGGCCTGAGCCTGCTGCCACCCGGCGCCAGCAGCCCGTACCGTGCAGCCTACGAGGCCGCCCGCAATTCGACACGCATTCCCACTACCGGCACGGGCGCGGCATTGAGCCTGAATGGAACGCAATGGGCGCTGCATCCGCGCGCCACCGGACTGCGCACCCTGTTCAACCAGAATCATCTGGCTTTTGTTGTCGCGGCAGGACAATCCCAGCCAATTCCCGTCATCCGCAGTCACTTCGACGCGCAGGCCAATCTCGAATTCGGCTTTGGCGGCGGCACTGGCAACGAGATCGGCTGGCTGACCCGGCATCTCGCCAGCGGCGGCCTTCCCGCTGTCGTGCCGCTGCCAGCGACCTCGCTCGGCAATATCACGGCCAGCAGCCTGCTCGGTTCGTCCGACGCCATCACGATGAACAGTGCGTCGGATTTCCGCATCGACGGGTTTCACTGGTCGTGGGATGAGGACGATGCCGGTGCCGGCCTGGTCGGCGCGGTATCACGCATGCATGCGCTCTGGAATGGCAGCGCGACCCAGCTCGAGGCCGCAGGTGTAGAGACCCTCGCCTCGCTGGACCTGCTGCGCCCGATCAACTTCGGTCTCTACAACGCGACCAGCAACCCGGGTGGCTACCAGCCCAGCGGTGGCGCCGATTACAGCCTGGCCAGCAACCAGGATTTCGGCAATCAGTTGCGCAATGTCGCCCAACTGATCAAGACCAATCTCGGCATGCGCGTCGCGACCATCGACCTCGGTGGCTGGGACACGCACGTAGGCCAGGGCAATCCCGCCAATACCTACGACTACTTCGGCAACCAGGTCGAGAGCCTGTCGAAGGGATTGAGCGCCTTCTACACGGACCTGGCCAGCAGCGCCTCGGGCAACCTCATGCAGAAGACCAGCGTGATCGTGGTCAGCGAGTTCGGGCGGCGGGTACAGGAAAACGCCGACGGTGGCACCGATCACGGCTATGGCAACGTGATGATGGCCTTGGGCGCCTCGGTCAACGGCGGGCAGGTCTACGGCACATTCCCCGGCCTGGACAATGCCAACCTCTACCAGGGCACCGATGTCGCCGTCACCACGGACTACCGGCGCATCATCTCGGAAGCCCTGATCCGGCGCATGGCCAACCCCAACATCTACTACGTCTTCCCCGGCTACTCCGGCTACACGCCCATGGGAATCTTCCAGGGCCCCGATCTGCCGCCGACGAATTTCGACACGCTGTTTGCGAGTGGATTTGATTGAGAGCCGGGAGTCGGAATTCGGGATTCGGGATTCGGAAAGCAGCTTCGGCCTACCCTGTCACACACCCAGCCATCACGTGCTCATCAGATGCCGAGTTGAATGGGAGGCTCAGGAGTTCATGGAGAGGCAATTCATCTTCTTCAGGACCGTCCGCGCGCTTCTCGTATTCGCTGCCGGGATTTTGAAAATGATCACGTGTGCCGAATCGATTCCCCTTGTTGCACCAATCGAACTCTGAGTAAGCGTATCGGTGGTCGACGTTATGGCCGTCGCCTTGACAACTGTGTTGTTCAACGTGGATGCGCGCCATTGGCGGAGTTCGTCAGAAGTCGGCTAGCCAGCCTCTACCGAATCACTTATCCCCAATCCCCAATCCCGGCTCCTAAGCCTCTCCACACTCGAAATGCAGCAGGTTGCCGTCTCCGGCGGCGTGGGCCTGGCCGAGGCTGATGGTGCCGCTGCGGCGCAGGTGGAAGGCGTCCCGGTGGACGAGGAGTTCCTCGTTGCCGATCTTGACCCAGGTGCCATTGGTGGAACGGTCGGAAAGGATGAAGTGGCCGCGCTTCCACTCGATCATGGCGTGATCGCGCGAAACCCAGTCCGATTCGATGGTCAGGCTATGGCTTTCCTCGCGCCCGAGCGTGAACGGATCGGCCAGTTCATCGATCTGGAATTCCCGGTCGAGGTAGCGCAGGGTCAATACGACGCGCTTGGCCTTGGCAAACTGGACGACGCGCTGCACGGTGGTGACATGGGACACGTCTTCCTGCCACATGACATCGACGATCTCGATCGGCAGGAGTTTTCCGGCGACCCGGGCCGTTCCTATCGAACGCACACGCACGCCAGCGGCGTTGGTGATGTTCAGGGCCGTACTTGCCGTGGCCACGATCTGGTCGCGCTTGGCCAGCGCCGCCATGCGCGCAGCCACGTTCACGGCATCGCCGAAGACGTCGGTCTCTTCGACCAGGGCTTCGCCATGGTGCAGGCCGATTCGAATGCCGATATTGTCCTGGACAAAGGCTTCATCGGACTTCATCCGGCGCTGCATGTCGGTTGCAGCCAGCAAGCCCTGCACTGCACTGGGAAAGGTGCACATGATCTCGTCGCCGATCGTCTTGATCAGCTTGCCCCCATGTCGGTTGGCGACTTCCGTCAGGGCTTCAAGCACCGCGGCGATAATGTCGCGCGCAGCCACGTTGCCGCGCAGCTCGAACAGCTTGGTGCTGCCCGACACGTCGGCAAACAGTATTGTCAGCGTGGAACTTGCGCTCATTGCATCCGATGATAGGGCATTCAGTGAAGCGGCTCCAGAACATCAGCCGCCGCTACGATATCCGCGTCAGCCGGAAGCACTGCCAGGGCGGCTCCGGCCAGCGGGGTATAGGTATCCGCGCCGACCACGCGCTGTAGTGGTGTGGCGCCAAATCCGGCCTCGACAATGGCGGTGATGACGCCCTCTCCCACTCCGGCCGAGTGGCGGCCTTCGTCGACCACGAGTATGCAACGGGCATCGCGAGCCTGTTCGGCAATAAAGGCTTCATTCAGCGGAACAAGCCAGCGCAGGTCGACGACGCGCACTTTCCAGCCTCGCCGGGATTCGATCTCGCGGGCCGCGCGCAGGCTCATGGGCACGCCGTTTCCGTAGCTGAATATGACCAGATCCGTTGCTTCGGCGGCATACACCCTGCCCTCGCCCAAAGTCATCGACTGATTCGACGCAGGATAGGAAAACAGCCATTTCCCGTCGCCGGCCTCATGGAGGTCCTTGGTCATGTACAGGGCAATAGGCTCGAGGAATACGCTGACCCGACCGTCCACCTTGGCCAGTGCGGCGAGCGTACGCAGCATCAGCGCAGCATCGTCGCCGCGACTCGGACAGCCCACCACCAGGCCCGGAATATCGCGCAGGGCAGTCAGCGAATTGTCGTTGTGGAAATGCCCGCCAAAGCCCTTCTGGTAGCCCAGACCGGCAATGCGCACGACCATCGGGTTGCGGTACTGGTCGTTGGAGAAGAATTGCAGGGAGGCCGCTTCTCCGCGAATCTGGTCGCAGGCATTGTGGAAATAAGCCAGGTACTGGATTTCCGGTATCGGCAGCATGCCCATGTTGGCGTAGCCCTGAGCCAGGCCCAGGATAATGGTCTCATCCAGCAGCGTGTTGAAAACGCGCTTGTTCTTGAACGCCTTGTGCAGTCCCTTCGTCACCGTGTAGACACCGCCCTTCTGGGCGATGTCTTCGCCAAACATCAGCGCCTCGGGATACTTGCAGAACAGGTCGTGCAGGGCCTGGTTGATCTGGATGGCCAGATGGCGCGGCGGCTGGTTTTCCGGCAGCTTCTGTTCACCGCCAAAGATGTCGAGACGCCTGTCCTGATAGTCGCTGCGATCGGCTTCGGCCTTGACTGCGTGTGGTGTGTAGGGTGCAAGCGGAGCGACGATTTCCGCGAGCTGGGACAGCTTGGGCCTGCGGTCGGCCTCGTCTGCCGCGGCAAAGCAGCGGGCGCGGACCGTCTCATAGCGGGCCAGCAGCTCATCCTTGTCGAGCAAGCCCGATTCGAGAGCAATCGCCGCCGAACGCAGGAGCGGATCGCTGGCCTCGACCTGGACCAGTTCTTCCACGCTGCGCCACTCGATCTCGAAGTCGGTACCGGCGTGACCCATGATGCGTGTGGTGCGCAGATGCAGGAAGGTCGGCCGGCGCGTGCGGCGGCAGTGCTCGATCGCTCTTGCGACATCGGCGTAGCCCGTGGCGAGGTCCAGACCATCGGCGTAGAAGTAGTCGAGGTCGCGGCGCTCGCTGAAGTTGCGTTCAATCCAGCCGCCCGGTGTTTTCACCGAGATGCCGATGCCATTGTCCTCGCAGACGAACAGCACGGGTGCCGGCAATTTCTGGTAGGCCGTCCAGCCTGCGGCGTTGAACGCCGTTTGCGCAGTGGCATGGTTGGAGGACGCATCACCAAAGGAACAGATGACAATGGAGTCGTCGGGAATCGGCAGGGCGTGGCCAATGCGTCCGGCCTGCTCGATCGCCAATGCCGTACCCAGTGCCTTGGGCAGGTGCGAGGCAATCGTCGAGGTCTGCGGCAATACCCATAGCGGCTTGGAACCCCAGACCTTGTGGCGGCCACCGGATGCCGGATCGTCCTTGCTCGCCGCAAACGACAGGGCTGAATCCATGATTGGATCCATGCCCGGCAGCTTGCGAAAGCGCTCGGCCATGAACGCACCCGAGCGGTAATGCAGGAAGGCCGGATCGGTATGCCGGCTGAGCCGGGCGACCATGGCGTTGCCCTCGTGCCCGCTCGAACCGATCGTGTAGAAGACGCGATTGCGCACCCTCAGCACGCGCGCCATCAGATCCAGGTGGCGCGAAATCAGTTGTGATTCGAACAGATCAAGGAAGTCGGCTGCCGTGCAGGCGCTGCCGGGAACAACAGCCGCTCGCGTGGAAGGCCTGGCTCCGACCGGACCATCCCAGTCGCGTACGAACTCGATGAAGTTCTGATCGCAGATATCGGCGCGGTTGAGGCCGCGATGGCGCGCAGCGATGACGGGACGCGGAACCGGAGTAACGACAGCCATGGGTGAGGATTCGGGATTCGGTGAGTCGACTATTGTAGCCGGCTTGGCAGCCGTTGCCGATGCAGGCAATGAAGACGCCGCATCGGCCGAGGCCACGTTCAGGCGCTGGCCATGGCGATGAAATCGGGCTGCGCCCGCACCGATGCCAGCCAGGTCAGAATGGCCGGGTAGCCCGACAGGTCGAATCCGCCTTCGGCAGCGCAATGGGTGTAGGCGAACAGGGCAATGTCGGCGATGGTCGGCGAGTCTCCGACGAAGAAGGTTCGACTCTCGGCAAGGTGCTGCTCCATGACCGCCAGTGCCTGGTGCCCGCGCTCGAGCAGGCGCGGCAATTCGCCCCGGCGAGGGTGATCCGCGGGCAGAAACAAGCGGATGAAGCGCGCCACGGCAATATACGGTTCGTGGCTGTACTGCTCGAAGAACAGCCACTGCAGGACGAGTGCGCGCTGCCAGCGATCCTCCGGCATAAGCGTACTGCCCTCGGCCAGGAAGCACAGAATGGCATTGGACTCGGTCAGGACCCGACCATCTTCCAGCTCCAGTACCGGAACCTTGCCGTTCGGATTGCGAGCCAGGAATTCGGCGCTTCGGGTCTCGCCACGTGCACTGTCGACCTCGACCCAGCGATAGCGCCTCTGCAGGCGCGCCAACAGCAGTTGCAGCTTGTAGCAATTGCCCGAGACCTTCATGCCATACACGGTCATCATTCGCGTTCTCCCGCCCACTTTCGGGCCTGCCACTCGGCGCGCGTCTGGCCCCAGATTTCAATGTCCATGTCGATCGGTGGCGGCAGATGCCCGATGCCCCTGTAGTTCGACCCCAGTCGCTTGGCGAGCGCCTTCGACGCCGTGTTGTCGGACGAAATCGTATGGATCACTTCGCTCCAGCCCAGCGTTTCGAACGACCAGTCCATGGCCGCAATCGAGCCTTCCCTCGCCAACCCCTTGCCCCAGTATTCGCGAGCGATTCCCCAGCCGACTTCGCTGCCGGGCCAGCCGTCGGGCATCCAGGGGCCGAGGCGACCGATCCATTTGCCGGATGATTTGTCGATCACCGAGAACATCGCAAACCCCTGCATTTGCCAGGCGCCTGCCATGGTCATGAAACCGCGCCACGCGGACGAGCGCGGCTGTGCGCCACCCATGTGACGCATGACCTCGGCATCGGCCGCGAACGCTGCCCAGGGCTCGAAATCCTGCGCTTCCGGCGGACGCAGGATCAGGCGTTCGGTTTCAATGCGATTGCGCGACGCGTCCATCGACAGTTCTACTGGCTTGAAGCGGCACCGCTTCCTTGTTGTCCGGTGTATTCGCAGCCCGAGCCGGGCCAGGCTCGAGCCACGTTGACAAAATCGTTCGTGGTGCACAGCCATTGCACCCCCATTGATTCATGCCCGGCCAGATCGGGCGTCAACTCGATCGTTCCGCCTTCGACTCCGGAAGCCGCATCGAAGGCAAGCACGATTCTTCCGCCGTCGGCTACCTGCATTGAAAGCAGACTTTGCCCCCGATAGGAGTCGGGTTCCCCGAGACCCACTTCGGCATTGCTGGCCGGCATTTGCCCGGTCGTCATGTAGTACTCGGAAACGGAAACCTTGGCCCCGGAAGCCGCGATCAGGGCTTCCCGGATCGCCTGTGCAGCACGCTGTTCGGCCAAGGTCTGCTCCGCCAACTGCCTGCCCTGTTCGACCCTGGCCTGCAGTTCGGCATCAAGGGCGGCTTCCGCGCGCTCATCCTCGTAGCGCTCGTAGAAATGAAATGCGAACTGGGCAACCAGCACACCGAGCAGGGCCGCAACGAACGTCGTTATCGCCTGACGCATTCCATTCTCCACTGTGGGCATCGCCGCAACATCATCCGGCCATCAGAACGCATTGATGCCGGTTACCTCTCTTCCGACCACGAGCTGGTGCACGGTCTCGGTGCCTTCATAGGTAATCACCGACTCCAGGTTCAGCGCGTGCCGAATCGGGCAGTGCTCCGTGGTGATTCCGGCACCACCAAGGATATCGCGTGCTTCGCGGGCGATGTCGATCGCCATGCGGCAGTTGTTCCATTTTGCCAGCGAAACCTGGGTTGGCTGCATCGTGCCGGCATCCTTGAGCCGGCCCAGTTGCAACGAGAGCAATTGGGCCGTGGTGATACGCCGGGCCATGTCGGCCAGCTTGAGCTGGACCGCCTGGCGCGAGGCAATCGGCTGCTTGAACAGGATGCGATTCTTGGAATAGTCCAGCACTTCGGTAAAGCACGCGATAGCGGCACCGATCGGGCCCCAGGTGATGCCGTAGCGCGCCTGGGTCAGGCAGCCCAGCGGACCCTTGAGGCCCTTGACGTTCGGCAGGCGGTTGGCTTCGGGGACACGCACGTTGTCGAAGAACAGGGCCGAGGTGACCGATGCGCGCAAGCTCATCTTCTTGTGAATTTCCTGGGCCTTGAAGCCGGGGAAATCCTTCTCGACCACAAAGCCCTGGATGCCGTCCTCGGTCTGCGCCCAGACAATGGCGATATGGGCCAGGTTGCCGTTGGTTATCCACATCTTCGATCCGTTCAGGATCCAGTCGGCGCCATCCTTTTTCGCCGTGGTCTTCATGCTGCCCGGATCGGACCCGCCTTGCGGTTCGGTCAACCCGAAACAGCCGATGACCTTTCCGGCGGCCATGTCGGGCAGCCAGCGCTGGCGCTGCTCCTCGGTCCCGTAGGCGAAAATCGGGTACATGCACAGGGACGACTGCACCGAGGCGAAACTGCGGATGCCGGAATCGCCGCGCTCAAGTTCCTGGCAGATCAGCCCGTAGCTGACAGAGTTCAGGCCGGCGCAACCGTATTCCGTCGGCAAGCTGCAACCGAGAAGACCCAGCTCGGCCATTTCAGGAACGAGTTCGTGCGGAAACACGGCCTTGTCGAAACAGTCGCCGATGATGGGAATCACGCGCTCGTCGGTAAAGCGGGCCACCGTGTCCTGTACGGCCTGCTCTTCTTCGGTGAGCAGCGAACGGACATCGTAGAGATCGACGGGATTGAGCGGTGTAGCGGCCATGGCTGGGATCCGGGGGTGGCAAAGCAGGCTATTGTAAACGGCGCGGCGAGGCGGGAACACTGCCGTCTGTGCGACAAACCTGCACATCAGCGAGAATCGCTGCTATTGGCGATGACTGCATCGACCTCTATGCTGGCCGCCCGTTCCATGCTCCCTGACCCATGCGCGTACCCGTTCTTGCCTACCACGCCGTCAATATTGCCGGCAACGACTACGCCAGCAACGATCCGCTGGCGTTTGCCGCCGACCTCCGCCTGATCCATGAACTCGGCCTGCGCATCGTGCCCTTGCAGTGGGTTGTCGAGCAGGTCGTTGGCAGCGGCAATCGCGATCTGGAAGGTTGCGTCGCCCTCACCTGCGACGATGGCTCGAACTTCGACTTCAATGATCTCGACCATCCGATTCACGGACCCCAGCGCAGTCTGTACAACTGCCTTCTCGATTTTGAAGCCGAATTCGGTGTCGATGCGCAGCCCGATCTGCATCTGACCTGCTTTGTCATCGCATCGCCCGAAGCACGCGAACATATCGACCGCGGCTGCCTCGCCGGCCGCGGCTGGATGAGCGAAGCATGGTGGAAGGACGCCCAACGCTCCGGACTGATCGGCATAGAAAACCACAGCTGGGATCACAACCACCCGGCCGTGAAGCTGCCCGGCCTCGAGGGCATGCAGCGCGGCTCGTTCCTGGAAGTGGACAGTCTCCCTCGCGCCAGGGCAGAAATTGCAGCGGCAACCGACTACATCAATGAGCGCATCGCGCCTTCACGCACGCAAATCTTCTGCTATCCGTTCAGCCATGTGCCCGAATACCTCCGAGCCGAGTATTTCCCGCGATTTGCTGATGAACACGGAATGCTTGCCGCGATGGGCGATGGTGCCGTGCCGGTTACGCTGGACAGTGACCGCTGGAACCTGCCCCGCTACATCTGTGGCTGGCACTGGAAAACACCCGAGGCGCTGCGCGACATCCTTGCGGGCTAACCGGAAGCGCGGCTCAGAATGCTCCGAGCGCATGCACCTTGGCGATCAGGGCGCGCTGGATATTCGGATGCAATGGCTTGTGCCAGTTGACGATGACATGCGGATGTTCGGTCTTGATGAAGCCGGCGGCTAGAGAAACCTCAAGCGCGCGGGGGTCCCCGCAATGGCCGAAGAAGGCATCACAGCAATCGGCATACTTGCGAAATGCGTACTTCACGATGTGGAACCAGAGACCACCCGCATCGCGCAGTGCGCTTCGCTGCGCCTCTGTCATGCGCCGCACCGTATCGCCGTTGGTGCATGAGCCTCCGGACAGATAGACATCACCAAACGGCATCATGTGCGAATAACCGGCCAGATGCAGGCTGCCCTCGGCATCCCGATACAGGCCCACGAGATGTCGCGGTTGGCCAGGCGGCGGATGGCCGAACTTGCGCTTGAACAAGTCGCTGACCAGGAAGTCGCCGTGGTCAATCTCGGTGATGGTGATGAATTCGCGCAGGCTTTCCGGCAGGCCTTCGCGCGCATCGAAGTGTTCTCCGCTATGCATGATCGTGCTCACTAGAACGGTTCAAAGGAGTGTGCCTTGGCTATCATCTGGTCCTGCAGCCTCCGCTCGACTTCTCGCGTCCAGTAGACGAGCAGACGATCGTGGCGGGTCGACTCAAACCCGACCGCGCGATCCACGCGCTCGGCCAGGGCGTCGCCGCAGTAACCGAATACAGCCGAATAACGCGGGCCAAAGTGACGCAGGGCCCAGCCAAGCGTGTGCTGGTACAGCCCGCCGGAAGCCCGGACGCAGTCGCGTTGCTCGGCGCTCATCCTGCGCAGGACGCGATCATCCACACAGGCGCCGCCACCCAGCAGGATGTCGCCGCAATCCGTGAAGTGGATGTAGCAGGCCACTGAAAACCTGCCATCAGGCTCGCGGAAACAGGCGACCACATGATGCGGAAATTCCGGAACCGGCAGCTTGTATTTGCGCTGGAACAGTTCCGTCGCGAATGCCGGCCCCTGTTCGGCCTCGTTGATGATGATGAAGTCGTCGATGTTGCTCATTTCAACAAACCTCCTACTGATCCGGTCTGTTGTGAACGCCATGCGGAACGTGGCCGGTAGCCACGTGCTGTCGTGCCGAATCGACATTGAGCATGGAGTCGTCGAAGAAGATGTCTGCACCAAAGGCTTCAAGGAACGGCCCTTTCGAACGGCCGCCGAGAAACAGCGCCTCGTCCAGGCGCACGCCCCAGTTTCGCAGGGTAAGGATGACGCGCTTGTGCGCCGGTGCCGACCGCGCCGTGACAAGCGCGGTGCGAATCGGAGAATTCTCTATCGGGAAGGCGGCCTGGATACTGTGCAGCAACTCGAGAAAGCTGCGGAAGGGTCCGACTGCCAGAGGCTCATTGACCCGTTCGGTCTCGTTGCGATGAAAGGCTTCCAGTCCTTCATCCCGGGAGACGCGCTCGGAATCGTCGCCAAAGATCACCGCATCGCCATCAAACGCGATACGCAACTGTTCCGAGGGCAGTTCTGGCGCCTTGGATGGAAGAATGGTTGCCGCCGCCACTCCCGCCGTTAGCGCACGCCGCACATCATCGACATTCGCGGAAAGGAAAAGGTTGGCGCCGAAAGGGTGCGCATAGGCCGCAGTGGGGGCGCCGTTGGTGAAAGCGGCGCGGACGATATCAAGCCCGTAGTGCTCGATGGCATTGAAGATGCGCAGTCCCGTATCGGCAGAGTTTCTCGAGAGCAGGATGACTTCGACCCTCGGGGCCTCCGGAGCCAGCGAGTTCAGTCGCAACAGCTTCTGCACCAGCGGAAAGGCGATGCCGGGCGCGAGCAACTCGTCTTCATGCGCGATCTGGTAGCGCGCGTAGGCATCCAGTCCCTGGCGCTCGAACAACTCATGGCTGTCGCCAAGGTCAAACAGCGCCCGCGAAGAAATCGCCACGACAAGCTTCTGCGTGGAGACCTGTTCTTCAGGAGGACCAGGGGAAACCGGAGTGCTCATGCCGGTGATCTTAAGGCAATGCCGGCAGATTCGCCCACGAACCGATGCCAGGCGCAGGCAAACGCTGCTGCACTCAAGCGGCCTTGCGTCCAGTGCAGACGGCCAGTGCCTCGAGGACGCGATCAACGCTTCGTTCGTTGCTACCTGCGCCCATCAGGCCAATCCGCCAGATCTTGCCGGCCAGTTCGCCGAGACCTGCACCGATCTCGATCGAGAATTCGTCGAGCAGACGCTTGCGTACTTCCATCTCGCTGACGCCTTCGGGAACCACGACTGCATTCAGCTGGGGCAAGCGCGACTCTTCGGCGACCAACAACTCGAGGCCCATGGCATCCAGACCCTTCCTGAGTCTCAGATGATTGTGACGATGTCTGGCAAATGCAGCGTCAAGTCCCTCTTCGCGCAGGATCAGCAGGGCTTCATGCAGCCCGTACAACATGTTGATCGGAGCGGTATGGTGGTAGGCGCGCGCGCCGCCACCTTGCCAGTAACCCATGATCAGGCTCAGATCGAGGAACCAGCTCTGCACCGGTGTGCGCCGGGATTTCAGGGCCTCTACCGCCCGTTCGCTGAATGTTACCGGCGACAGCCCCGGCGGGGCGGACAAGCACTTCTGAGACCCGGAATAGATGGCGTCCGCGCCCCATTCGTCGGCAAGCAAGGGGATGCCGCCCAGGCTGGTGACCGCGTCGACAATGCTCAGGGCTCCATGCTCCCGGGCCAGCGCGCACAGCACCGCGGCATCCGATTCGACACCCGTCGAGGTTTCCGCATGCACGAAGGCGAGCGCCTTGACGCCCGGATTGGCCTTGAGTGCGGCTTCCGCCTTTTCAAGGTCAATCGGCTTGCCGAAAGGATCACTGACCATGATCGGCGTCGCTCCGATGCGCACGACGTTTTCACGCATGCGAGCGCCAAAGACGCCGTTCTGGCAGACGACCACCTTGTCGCCGGGTTCGATCAGGTTGACGAATGCCGCTTCCATGCCCGCCGAACCCGGGGCAGAAATCGGAACGGTCAGCGCGTTGCGGGTCTGGAACGCGTAGCGCAGCAACTCCTTCAGCTCTTCCATCATGCCGATGAAGCGGGGGTCGAGGTGGCCAATGGTCGGACGCGCAATGGCATCAAGCACGCGAGAAGATACGGGTGAAGGACCCGGTCCCAGCAGGAGGACGTCGGGTGGCTGAAAACTGGACATGGAGTTCCTTGTCGAAGTCATGAAGGGATGGAGACAGCAGGGACCGGCTCAGATTCGGGACAGTGCCTGGTCGAGATCGGCAATCAGCACGTCCGCCTCTTCCAGACCCACCGAGAGTCGGACCAGATCCAGCGATACCGGCGATGCCGAATGCAGCGGCGCGTTGGGCGGAAACACCGCACAAACCGGAAACGCCAGTGATTCGTAGCCACCCCAGGACACGGTCATGAGGAATCGCTGCAAGGCATCGCAGAAGCGCTCCACGCCGGCAACGTCCTCGGCATCGAGCTCGATGGTCAATAGGCCGCTGGAGCCGCGGAGCTGGCGCTCGGTCAGGCCGAGTTGCGGATTCGATGAGGCTTGCGGATGGTAGACCTGCCGGATTTTCGGGTGCCCCTCGGCAAAAGCCAGTACCTTCGCGGTTGTCGCGGCAATGCGCTCCATGCGCACAGCCAGGGTGCGCATGCCGCGCAACAGAAGCCATGCATCGTGCGGCGAAAGAATGGCCCCGAAGGTCATGTACGGGCCCTTGAACACATCGCGCAGGATCGCCTGGCTGCCGCACAGCATCCCGGCCACGACATCGCTGTGGCCATTGAGATACTTGGTTGCCGAATGCACGACGAGATCAATGCCGTCGGCAAGCGGCGACTGGTTGAGCGGTGTTGCGTAACTGTTGTCGCAGAGAGTCCGGATACCGCGTTCGCGAGCCAGTGCGGCGACGGCAGCCAGATCCTGCTGTTCGTAGGTCATCGAGTTCGGACTCTCGAGAACGATGAGCCGCGTCGCGGACTCGAGAGCGCGCTCGAAGTTGCCGGTATCGGTGCCATCCACGAAGGTGGTGGCTACGCCAAATCGCGGCAACAGGTCACGCAGCAGACTGCGCGTCCAGCTGTAGGGTCGGGCCACACAGACGACGTGGTCTCCACTGCGCACGCTGGCAAATACAGCCGCGGCAATCGCAGCGGCACCGCTGCCGAATGCAAGACAGTCCTCGGCGCCCTCCAGTGCCGCCACCTTCTTGCGCAGGATCGCGACGGTGGGATTGTTGCCGCGCGTGTACATGTGCTCGGCAAATTCATCCGAGAACCCTGTTCGCATGTCGGCCACGCTCGGGAAGGCGAAGATGGACGACTGGGTGATCGGCGGGACCACCGCTCCGTGATATTTCTCGCGCTCCTCGCCGAGGTGGTTGAGGATGTAGCTAAGGTCCATGGATATCCTCGTCGCCGATGCGTTCGAGCCGGGTCAGTCTGACCTTGCTGATCTCGGAGTGCGCACCGCTGAGGTAGGTCTCGATGCGTTCGAGGCTGCCATCGGGCTGCCGGACAAATTCGAGCCGGTGCAGATGCGAGGCATCGGGGTCGGCCAGGTTGCTGGCATCCAGATACTCGAACACGAATCGCTTGCCGTCACTTGAACCCATGACGAGTCGCGGCTGATTGCCCTGGCCGCAGTAGTGGGTAGCCATGAGCCTGCTGCCATCCAGATGCACGACCGAAATCGTCTCGCCCGATGCGCCCGGCTGCCAGGTCTCGACAAGAACCGAGCCGCGCGCACTTGTCGCATAGTCGATTCTCAGGCTGCGACCACGCTCGGTCACGCCTTGCCACTGGCCGACAATACTCTTCAGCTGCTCGAAGGCCTGCGCACTGTTCGAGTCGGCCGACACGGCCCGAGCCAGGCTGAGCAGGATCACGACCAATACGGCTTTCACTGCGCCAGGCTCCTTACAAGCCTGGCGGTCTCCTCGCCTATCTGGGCGTCGCGCAAGGCCATGTGCAAAGTCGCCTGGACCAGTCCCAGTTTGTTGCCACAGTCGAACCGGGTGCCTTCGAAGCGGTAGGCCAGAACCGGCTTTTCGTGCAGCAGCGCCTCGATGGCGTCGGTCAACTGGATTTCTCCACCGGCACCCGGCCGGGTGTTCTCAAGCAATCCGAATATGTTCGAGGGGAGTACGTAGCGTCCGACGATGGCCAGGTTGGATGGCGCCGCCGCAGGATCCGGCTTTTCCACGACCAGCCGAATACGCGCGGCACGTTCCGAGATCGGCTCCGCATCCACAATGCCGTATTTGCGCGTGTCCGCGTGCGGCACTTCCTCGACCGCAAGAACACCCGCGTCTTCCCTCGCGGCCACTTCCGACATCTGTCGCAATGCGCCGGGGCGACCGGAACCGGGGTTTCCGTTCCAGATCAGATCATCGGCAAGAACGACACCGAAAGGTTCGTCGCCCACAACCGGCCTTGCACAGAGCACGGCATGACCGAGGCCCAGGGCTTCCGGTTGGGTAACGAAGACGCAGCGGACATGCCTCGGCAGGGTGCCCTGCACCAGCGCAAGCAGATCTTCCTTGCCCGATCTGGCCAGCTTGCTTTCAAGCTCGTAGGCCTTGTCGAAATAGTCGGCGATGGCATGCTTGTAGCGATTGGTCACGAAAATCAGGGTGTCGGCGCCGGCATCCACGGCCTCGTCGACTGCGTACTGGATCAGTGGCCGGTCCAGCACGGGCAACATCTCCTTGGCAACCGTTTTCGTTGCTGGCAGGAATCGTGTACCCAACCCGGCTACCGGAAAGACCACTTTGCGCAAGCGCCCGCTACTCATCGAATCAATCTCCAGGACCGGAATCAGGAAGGACGCGCTGCAAACGGAAGGACCTCTGCTGAACTCTCGATGTCACGCACCTCGAATTCCGGCAGAAGAGAATCAAGTATCCGGCGCAACTGCGGCTCATCGAATTCGCGAACCGCGAGTTCGGCTTGCTGCATCTGCATCGCGAGCAGGCTCCACGCCATCAGGCGCGGCTGCGCCAGGTAGATTTTCGCGTGGGTCGTTGCCTGGTAGTTCTCGAGCGGGTGGAACAGCTCTTCGAACAGTTTCTCGCCAGCACGCAAACCCGTATAGGCGATCTCGATGTCACGGCCGGGCTGCTTGCCGGCAAGCAGGATCATCTGTTCGGCCAGGTACGAAATCTTGACCGGCTCGCCCATGTCGAGGGCGAAGATCTCGCCGCCCTTGCCGAGCACGCTGGCCTGCAGGATCAGCTGACAGGCTTCGGGAATGGTCATGAAGTAGCGCGTGATCTCAGGGTGAGTCACCGTGACCGGCCCGCCCTTGCGTATCTGCTCGCGAAACAGCGGAACCACGGAGCCGGCAGAATCAAGCACGTTTCCGAATCTTACCGTGATGAACCGGGTGTTCGACTGGGTTGCAAGGTTCTGGCAATAGATTTCCGCTGCGCGCTTGCAGGCACCCATGATGCTGCTCGGATTGACGGCCTTGTCGGTGGAAATCAGCACGACGCTTTCAGCACCGTGGCGATCGGCGGCCTGCGCGACCACTTGCGTACCCAGCACGTTGTTGCGGAACGCTTCGCGCAGCTGCTCCTGCAGCAAGGGGACATGCTTGTAGGCAGCGGCGTGAAAGACCACCTGGGGCCGCGCCACCGCGAAGACCCGCTCGCAGCCAGGCTGGTCTCCACAGTCACCAATCCGCGCGTCAAGCAGCAGATCGGGAAATTCCCGCCGCAGTTCCTGCTCGATTCGATAGAGGTTGTATTCGGACAACTCAAGAATGGTCAACGCCGATGCACCGAGGCGGGCGACCTGACGGCACAATTCCGATCCGATCGAACCGCCGCCGCCCGTCACCAGGACGCGCTTGCCGGAGATCCCGGTCCGAATCGATGTCCAGTCGAGCTGCACCTGCTCGCGCCCAAGCAGGTCCTCGATGGCCACTTCCTTCAGTTCACCGAAACTCGAGCGTCCGGCCACGACATCAGCCAGTCGGGGCATGGTCCGGAATGGCAGGCCGGTCTGCTCGCACAAGCCGACCACGCGCTGCATCTGCGGGCTGGTCGCCGAGGGCATGGCGATAAGCAGCATCTGCGCTGCGGTTTCGCGCGAGAGCTCGGGCAACTGTTCGAGATTGCCCAGCACCGGCACACCATGGATGCGTGCACCGCGGATCTGCTGGTTGTCGTCGAGGATGCCCACCAGGCGGTATCGATTCTCGCGTACGAGGCCACGCACCAGCGTGTCTCCGGCGCGACCTGCACCGAGCACAAGAACGCGCATCGCCGGCGAACGCGAGAGAAAATCGAGCCGGCTGTCCTTCCAGTAGCGATAGGCCAGTCGCGGCAGTCCCAGCAGGACCGCGAGCACCGGCGGATACACCAGCAGAACCGTACGCGGCACGGTGGCCAGGCGATTGTAGAGAAACAGGGTGATGGCGATGGCCAGCGCACCGAGGGTCGCCGCGCGAAGGATGTTCCACAGGTCCGGCAGGCTGGCGAACCGCCACAACCCCTTGTACAGACCAGTCATCCAGAAGATCGAACCTTGAGCAGCCAGCACCAGCCAGACCTCGGGACCGAACAGGCCGAGTTCCGGGCGCTCCGCCTCGAACGACCACCGAAATGACGTGATGGCGGTCCAGGTCAGCCAGACCATCGTCAGATCGTGGACGACCACGGCGAGGCGGGGATGGATCTTGGCGATGACTTTGTTGATCACGATCCGTTGATCCGTCGTTTTCCGAGACAGTAGCGCTTGCCGAAAATCCAGGCCACGACCGCAAGTGCATAGACGGCCAGCATGGCCTGGCTTCCCTGAACCTTCCCGCTCAAGTTTCCGGCATGCGCATTCAGTGCGCCACACCAGTACAAGGCTGGCAATACAACCAGCAGATTCCAGCCCATATACAGGCCAACCGTGCCCTTGTGGCTGAATCCGGAACGCACCAGCCACTGATAAAGGTGTTCGCGGTGCGCACTATACCAACGTCGGCCACTGAGCATCCGTGAAAGCAGCGTGCAGGTGCTGTCGACCATGAAGGCCGAAACCGCTATCAGTCCCGCCATCCAGAGTGCGGGTGTGGCCGCGATTTGCCAGCCGATGGCGACGGCGACCAGCAGTCCGACGACGCCGCTGCCGACATCGCCCATGAAGATTCGCGCATGCGGGAAATTGAAAGGAAGAAATCCGAGCGTGGCCGCCGCAAACAGGGCGATCGTCCATGCAGCGTCACCGCGGCCCGCCTGCGCGCAGATCCAGGCCAGCACGACAAGGACGAACACCGCCTGGCAGGCCAGCAGGCCATTGATGCCGTCCATGAAATTGTGCAGGTTGATCGACCAGACGACGGCCACGCAACAAACCAGCATGGCGGCCGCCATCCAGCCAGCGGCCGGATTCGCCGCCCATTCTGCAGCAAGCAGGAGGAGTGCCGGCAAGCCGAGCAGGACCGCGGCCGCCCAATGCGCGCCCAGGCGCAATCCCGCACCGAGGCCACGGTGGTCATCGATCCAGCCAACGATCGCGACCAGCGAGATCGCTGCAATCAACATCAATAACGCTGAGGGACCCCAATGGACCTGGCTCTCGCCCCAGTTCAGGGAACCGTCCAGCGCAAATCCCTGGAGTACCAGTCCCGCCACTACCGAAATCACGATCCCGATGCCCCCACCCCTCGGCGTCGGCAGGTCATGCGATCGCCTCCGGCCAGGATGATCGATCAGTTGACGACGGTGTGCGTAGCCGATGCTCAACCCGGTCAGACAGGCCGAAAGCAGAACGAAAGCCGGTAGCAGGGCGAACCAGGCAGCATCGATGCCCTGCATTCGACTACTCGCCAACCACGCTGTGGATGGGCCTGACCGTGCTCCAGTTCTTGCAGCTCGGACACTGCCAGTGATGCGCCTTGGCACCGAAACCGCAACGCGTGCAGCGGTACATGGCCTGCCCCTCCAGCAACTTCCGGGTCAGGTCGCGCTGGATCAGCAGACTTTCCCGGGCCTCGTCGCGGGCGGTGTGAAGATTGGCGTCGATCAGGGCGACCAGGGCTCGCACAGACGGACGCTGGTGCAACTGGCGGGTCAGGAATTCGACGGCAGCCTTCTCGCCCTGGGTCCTGCTGTAGAGACTGGCCAGTGCCAGCACCGGCGAAACGCCCTGATAGCGCTCGGTCATGTTGAGCAGGAATTCTTCCGCTCGCTGCATGCATTGGGCCTTGGCATAGCAATCGAGCAACGGCGACAGGATTTCCGGCACATAGTCGACATCGAGGTCGGCGACATGCTCGAAGGCCTTGATGGCAGCGTCGAGATTGTCATTGGCAGCTTCGATATGACCACGAATCATGCTCGCCCGTACGCAATCAGGCTCGGCATCGAGGGCTGCTGCAAGGCATTCCTTGGCGCGCTTCCAGTCGCGGGCTGCGCGCGCCTGCTCGGCAAGCTCGCAATGGAACTGGGCGATCATGGCGCCACAGGACTCGCCGGTGGCCGCCTCCAGCCGGGTGGCGTTTTCGATGGCCTTGTTCCAGTCACGTTCATGCTGGTAAATCGACACCAGATGGGTCAATGCGGAAGGCGCAAGCGCGTTCATCGAAACCAGATCGGTAAACAGGGTCTCGGCTCGATCAAGCAGGCCGGCGCGCATGTAGTCTTCGCCAAGCTCGAGCAGAGCCACTGTCTTTTCTTCGTCACTCAGGCTTGGCCGTGCGATGAGATTCTGGTGCACGCGGATGGCCCGGTCGACCTCGCCCCGGCGTCGGAACAGGTTACCCAGTGCAAGATGCGTTTCAACCGTATCGCGGTTGTACTCGGCGAGCTTCAGGAAGACTTCGATGGCCTTGTCCTGCTGCTCGTTGAGCAGGTAGTTCAGGCCGCGGAAGTAGTTGCTGGAAAGCTCGCTGACACGCGCGCCCGAGGTGCGCTCACTTCCACGCCGGGCCACGTACCAGCCGGAGAAAGCGGCAACAGGCAGCAACAGGAAAAGCAGGGAGAGTTCGCTCATGCGTCGCCAACAGGATTGCCGCCGGTAGACAGTTCGGCCCTGGATTCGCCAAGCATGCGCTTGCAACGACGCAATTCGCTTCGCAGCCGCCGCACCCGCAAGAACCAGACCAGCAAGCCGCCAAGCACCCAGCCCAGCAGCAGGGCCGCCAGCAGTGCCGCACCCTTGGGCAGCTGCAGCTCGGCCAGATAGAAATCGAACTGGATACGCTCGGAGTTCAGGGCACCAAAGGTCGCGCCAAAAGCGACCGAAATCAGGATCATCACCACCACGCCAAGTCGCATGACCAACGTCTCCAGGGGAGATTCGCCAATCGGCGAGTCTATCAGGCTGCTGAAATTCCAATCAGTCGGCGCGATGCGGCGGCGAAAGGAGCCTCAGCTGCTCGTCTACCGCATGCAAATTGCGCTTTTCCACTCCTTCTGCCCTGCTTCGCGGTCGTCTGAGCGCACTACAACAGCCTGCAAGGGTGTACCGAGGAAAATCAGTGGGCGTTGTCCGTGGAAACGTGGCGCTTGCCGCCGTTTACGCGCTCACGCAATTCCTTGCCGGGCTTGAAGTGTGGCACATGTTTGCCGGGCAAGGCGACCGCGTCGCCGGTCTTCGGATTTCGTCCCATGCGCGGTGGTCGAAAGTGCAATGAAAAGCTGCCAAATCCGCGAATTTCGATACGATCGCCATTGGACAGTGCGTGCGTCATCTGTTCCAGCATGCTCTTCACAGCCAACTCGACATCATTGGCCGCCAGATGTTGCTGGCGCGCGGAAAGTGCCTCGATCAGTTCGGATTTGGTCATCGCTGGTCGCACAGTTGTCGGAACAAAGAAGTGCCCACCACCTCCGTGGTGGGCACCATGGATTCAATGACAGATCCAATGCAACGATTCTGCCATCCCGCTATTACTCGCGGTTGAACTTCTCTTTGAGCAAGGCACCGAGCTGTGTGGTCGCACCGGTCGAACCCTGATAGTCGTCAAGTACGGATTGCAACTCTTCCTCGTCCTTGGCGCGAATCGACAGTTGCAATACACGGCCCTTGCGATCCATGCCGATGAACTTGGCTTCAACCGGATCACCCACTTTGAAATGCAGGGTCGCGTCGTCAACGCGCTCCTTGGCGATGTCGTTGGCGCGCAGATAGCCTTCGATGCCTTCACCGATATCCACGGTGACTCCCTTGGCATCCACTTCCCTGACGGTTCCGTTGAGGATGCTGCCGCGCGGATTGTTGGCCATGAACTGACCGAACGGATCCTGCTCGAGCTGCTTGATGCCCAGCGAAATGCGCTCGCGCTCCGGATCGACGGCGAGAACGACCGCCTCGATATCGTCGCCCTTCTTGAAGTTGCGCACGAGGTCTTCGCCAGCCGCTGCCCAGGAGATGTCGGACAGGTGGACCAGGCCATCGATGCCGCCATCGAGACCGATGAAGATACCGAAATCGGTGATCGACTTGATCTGACCCGACACCTTGTCGCCCTTCTTGAAGATGGCGGCAAAGGCTTCCCACGGATTGGCGCGGGTCTGCTTGATGCCGAGCGAGATGCGACGACGCTCTTCATCGACGTCGAGGACCATGACTTCAACGTCGTCGCCTACCTGCACGACCTTGGCCGGGTTGACGTTCTTGTTGGTCCAGTCCATTTCGGAAACGTGGACCAGGCCTTCGACGCCGGCTTCGAGTTCGACAAAGCAGCCGTAATCGGTCACGTTGGAAACCTTGCCGACGGCCTTGGTGCCGCTCGGGTAACGGCGGCTGATGGCGACCCAGGGATCTTCGCCGAGCTGCTTGAGGCCGAGGCTGACGCGATTGCGCTCGCGATCGAACTTGAGCACGCGGACGTCCAGCTCGTCGCCGACATTGACGACTTCGCTCGGATGACGCACGCGCTTCCAGGCCATGTCGGTGATATGCAACAGGCCGTCGATACCACCGAGGTCGACGAATGCGCCGTAGTCGGTGAGGTTCTTGACGACGCCCTTGACGACGGCATTTTCCTGCAGGCGATCGAGCAGCTGTTCGCGCTCGACGCTGAATTCGCTTTCGACAACAGCGCGGCGCGAGACCACGACGTTGTTGCGCTTGCGATCAAGCTTGATGATCTTGAACTCGAGCTCCTTGCCTTCCAGGTAGGAAGGATCGCGGACCGGACGCACGTCGACCAGGGAACCGGGCAGGAATGCGCGGACGTCCTTGATGTCGACGGTGAAACCGCCCTTGACCTTGCCGGAGATGCGACCGATGACGCTCTCGTTGGCAGTATGCGTTTCTTCCAGTTCGTCCCAGACGAGAGAGCGCTTGGCCTTCTCGCGCGAGAGCATGGTCTCGCCGAATCCGTTTTCGATGGAGTCGAGGGCGACCTTGACCTCGTCACCCACTTCAATTTCCAGCTCACCTTCTTCGTTGCGGAACTGCTCGATCGGAACAATGCCTTCGGACTTGAGACCGGCATTGATGACGACGACGTCGGAACGAATTTCCACAACAGTGCCAAGAACGATCGATCCCGGCTTGAGGTTGGCGATCGACTGGCTCTGCTCGAACATCTCGGCAAAGCTTTCGGTCATCGCGGTTTCGGCAACACTTGCGTTCATGTAGTTATCCAGAGGAGACAACAGGCCGCAATCAAGGCGTGGCACTCTGGCTCACGCAACGTCGATTTCGACCCACCTGTCGAGGGCGTGCAAACACGCACACCGTGAATTACCGGCACGAATGCCGGACCGTTTCCCTTTTGCACGCCTTCAGGCTGGACGAACCACCGAGAGCACCGCAGCGACTACGCCAGCGACCGGAATACCTGTGGTATCGATCGTCAGAGCATCCACTGCAGGTCTGAGCGGAGCCACCGTTCTGGAGGCATCGCGCTCGTCGCGCGCCTGTATCTCGCGCAAAAGGGCGGCAAGGGTAACATTCAACCCCTTATCCTTCAACTGCTTATAGCGCCTTCGCGCCCTTTCCTCGGCACTCGCGGTAAGGAATACCTTGTGCCCGGCATCCGGGAATATCACGGTACCCATGTCGCGTCCGTCCGCGACCAGGCCAGGAGCCTTGCGAAAGCCTCTCTGCTTCTCGAAAAGGGCGCGCCGAACGCCCGGAAAGGCGGCAATGGCGGAGGCTGCGGCGCCTGCCGTTTCGGTTCGCAATTCATCGGTCGCGTCATGGCCGTTGACGATGACCCTCGTCTCGCCCCCTTCGGCGGGGACCCGAAAGCGGATCTTCGTCGTCTCGGCACAGCGGCTGACGGCGTCTTCGTCCGACAGGTCCAGCCCCTCGGCACCTGCGGCGTAGCCGACTGCCCGGTACAGGGCACCGGAGTCCAGCAGGTGCCAGCCCAGTTGCTCGGCCACCAGTTGACTGATCGTGCCCTTGCCCGAGCCCGAAGGGCCGTCAATGGTCAAAACGGGAACAGGTTTGTTCGGCATGCCGGTCAGGAATTGGAATCTGGTGCTGATTGTAACGTCGTGGCATCGCCGATGTTGCTGAGGAATTGCATCATCTCCCGGTCGAACGGGGACGACGCACTCAAACCGCCCGGATCGAAAAGCCGCTGCCATTGGCCAGATCGAAAAAGCCCGGAAACGAGGTGGCCACATTGGCGCAATCACCCACTTCCACTTCCCCGTCGGCGACAAGCCCGGCCACGGCGAAACTCATGGCCACGCGATGATCTCCGGCCGCTTCGATGCGTCCGGAACCGATGGTGCCCCCGCGGATAAGTGCGCCATCGGCCTGTTCGCTGACTTCCACGCCCAATGCGGCCAGTCCGCGCGCCATGCTGGCAATGCGGTCGGACTCCTTGACCCGGAGCTCGCTCGCCCCGCTGATGCGGGTGCTGCCGGACGCGGCAGCCGCCGCCACGAACAGGATCGGAAACTCGTCGATCATGTCCGCGACCAGGGCTTGCGGCACATCGATGCCGTGCAAGGGGGCATGCCGGATGCGCAGATCGGCCAACCTCTCCCCGCCCTGCTCGTGCGGATTCTGCTCGGTGATATCGGCGCCCATCATGCGCAGTGCTGCAAGCAGGCCGGTACGTCGGGGATTCACGCCCACCGAGCGCAGGAGCAAATCCGATCCAGGCACCAGGCTGGCAGCGACGATAAAGAACGCCGCCGATGAGAAATCCGCCGGAATCACGACATCGGTCGCGTCGAGCCGATGCCCGCCCTCGAGCCGGACCCGGCCGGGCGAAAATTCCACCGGCCAGCCAAACGCGGCCAGCATGCGCTCGCTGTAGTCCCGCGTCGGATGCGCTTCACGTACTTCGGTTGTTCCGCGGGCGTAGAGTCCCGCCAGCAGGATTGCCGATTTCACCTGTGCGCTGGCCACCTGCGGCGCATGCACCAGACCACGCATCGCCCTCCCGCCGTGAACCAGCAGCGGCGGGAAACCTCCCGGTTGCGCCTCGATGCTGGCGCCCATGGCACGCAGCGGTTCGATGACTCGACCCATGGGTCGCGCCGACAGCGAGGCGTCGCCGATCAGGGTGGTGTCAAACGCCTGTCCGGCGAGCAAGCCCGCAAGCAGACGCATGCCGGTACCGGCATTGCCGCAATCGATCGGCCCCGCGGGCACGGCGAGCCCGTGCAACCCTACACCGTGCACCCTTCGACGCCCGGGCGAAGGGGTTTCGATGTGCACGCCCATGCTGGCGAATGCCGCTGCCGTCGCAAGCGTGTCTTCGCCTTCCAGAAAACCTTCGATCTCGGAAACGCCCTCGGCCAGGCCAGCCAGCATGATCGCGCGATGCGAAACCGACTTGTCTCCGGGCACCCGAAGTTCACCGCGGATGGGGCCGGCTCGGGTACTGGCCCAGTCCAGCCTCGCGCTCACGGCAGGGCCGCCAGCAGGCGTTCGTTCTCGAAGCGGCTGCCGAGGCTGATGCGTATCGTGTTGCCGAGCCCGTAGCCCTGCATTGGCCGCACGATCACGCCGTGCTCGAACAGCCGGGCCTGCAGGGTACTGGCATCGACGCCTAGATCGACCATCAGGAAATTCGTCTGCGACGGCAGCGCCCGATAGCCCCGCTGCGCCAACTCGGTGCGCAGCCATTCGCGCTCATCCCGGGTCCAGCTCAGCACAGTCTCAAGGTGGGCCTGATCCGACAGCGCCGCCTCGGCCGCGGCAAGGGCCAGACCGTTGACATTGAATGACTCACGCAGGCGATCAAGGACGCCCACGACGCCCGGGTCGGCAACCAGATAGCCGACGCGAAGACCGGCCAGCGCGTATGCCTTGGAAAACGTGCGGGTTACGACGAGGTTTGGATACTGCCCGGCAAACCTGAGTGCGGTGCTCAGCCCGGGTGCATCCACATACTCGTAATAGGCCTCGTCGACCACCACAAGGGTGGTCAGCGGAACGTGCTTGAGCAGCGCCTCGAGCTGGCCGTCGTCAAACCAGGTTCCGGTCGGATTGTTCGGATTGGCCAGATACAGGAGTCGCGTATCGGCGCGTACCGCGGCAGCCAGGGCCGCCAGATCGTGGCCCAGCGGTGCAGTGGCATGGTCACCGGGCAACGCCGGCACGCGAATCGCCCGTGCGCCGGCAGCCGCCGTGGCAATCGGAAACACCGCGAATCCGAATTCGGAGAACACCACCGATGTGCTGGCATCCGCAAAACACTGGGCCAGCAGCATCAACAGTTCGTGCGAACCATTGCCGAGCAGGATGCGGCTTGTGTCTGTCCCCAGTCTCCTGGCCAGTGCCAGCTTGAGCGCGCCACCCTGCGGGTCGGGATATCGAAATACCTCCGCCAGGGAATCGCGCATGGCCGCGAGTGCCAACGGGCTTGGCCCGAGCACGTTCTCGTTCGAGCCCAGCTCAGCCAGCTGTTGACCGAACCTGACACGCAGGGCTGGCAAATCATGGCCTGGATCATAGGCACGCAGTCCCTGCGTGGTGGCGTTGGCCAGGGCCGCGGCGTCGAAATTCACGGCACGGCGACCGGGTAGGAGCCCAGTATCTTGATCTGTGCGGCGAACGCGGAAAGCTCGGCCAGTGCCTTCTGCATCTGCTCGTCTTCAACGTGACCGGCAAGATCGATGAAGAACGCGTACTCCCATTTGGCTTGATGCGAGGGGCGCGACTCGATGCGATTCATCGAGATGCCGTGCCGGGCAAACGGACTCAGCACGTTGAACAACGCACCCGGCTGGTCCTTGATGAAGACCAGCACTGAAGTGCGGTCATGACCAGACGGTGGGAAGATCTGTCGACCGAGGACCAGGAATCGCGTGGTGTTGTCGGCGTGGTCTTCGATAGGTCGCATGATGACCTTCTTGAGGCCGTAGACCAGCCCGGCAGACTCCCCGGCGATGGCTGCGGCATCGTCGGCATTGCGTGCGCGGCGCGCACCTTCGGCGTTGCTGCTGACCGGCAGCTTTTCGACATCGGGAAGATTGCTGCGCAACCAGCCCTGAGTCTGGGCAAAGGATTGAGGGTGGGAATAGATGCGCTCGATATCCTCGATGCGGCCGCTGCGCGAAAGCAGATACTGGTGTACGCGCAATTCGACTTCGCCGCAGATCTTGATGTCGGAGGTGAGGAACATGTCCAGGGTGATCTGGATCGTACCTTGCCCCGAATTCTCGACCGGCACGACTCCAAAATCGGCGCCTCCATTGGCCACCTCCTGAAACACCTCCTCAATGCTGGCCAACGGCAGGCCATGAGCCGAACGGCCGAAATGCTTGAGTACCGCCTGCTGGCTGAAGGTTCCTTCCGGACCGAGGAAACCGATCTTCAGGGGCTCCTGTTGCGCAAGGCAGGCCGACATGATTTCACGAAACACGTGCACCAGCACTTCATCGCTGAGCGGCCCCTCGTTGCGGTCGACGACCATGCGCAGCACTTGTGCCTCGCGCTCGGGACGATAGTAGTCGACAGCTGCAGCCAGCGGCCCCTTGGCCAGGCCGACCTGGTGCGCAAATCTGGCGCGCTCGGCAATCAGATCCTGGATCGCACGATCGATCCCGTCGATGCGCTGACGCACCTCACCGAGATCTGGCGAAGTGGTCGGGCGCTGCTCTTCGTTGCTCATGGCATATGTTCCTGGTGGAGTCTCACGGCCGACATCCCGGTCTCGCGGTCCGAACGGAATCGTTGAAGCGACGCCGAAAACGGACAGAGGTTCTCTGGTGAAGGCGGCCTACCCATGACGGCTGGCGAAATCGCGCATGAAGTCGACCAGCGTGCGCACCTGGTCCAGGCTGATCGCGTTGTAGATCGATGCGCGCATGCCGCCGAGCACGCGATGGCCCTTGAGTCCGATCAACCCGGCTGCATCGGCCTCGGCGAGAAAGGCTGCATCGAGTTCGGGGCGCCCCAGGAAAAACGGCACGTTCATCCAGGACCGCGCCGAGGCTTCAACCGGATTCGAATAGAAGTCCGACTGATCAATGGTCGAATACAGCAATTCCGCTTTCGACTTGTTGCGCTCACCCATGGCGACCACACCGCCCTGAGCCTTGAGCCACTTGAAGACCAGCGAAGCCAGGTACCAGCCGTACGTGTTTGGCGTGTTGAACAGCGAACGTCCAGCCGCGTGTTCGGCATAACTGAAAATGCGCGCCATCGAGTCGGGACATCGCTCAAGCAGATCGTCACGAATGATCAGGATGACGAGACCGGAGGCACCGATGTTCTTTTGCGCGCCGGCATAGATCAGCCCGAAACGCGAAACGTCGATCGGACGCGACAGGATGTCCGAGGACATGTCGGCAATCAGCGGTACGTTGCCCACTTCGGGGACGTCCTGGAATTCGACGCCATGGATCGTTTCGTTCGGCGTGTAGTGCAGGTAGCACGCATCCGGATCGAGATCCCATGCACTGCGTGCAGGTATCCGCGTGTAGTGGCTATCGATGGAACTGGCTGCGATGCGCGCCTGCACATAAGGCGATCCTTCGCGGACCGCCTTTTCTCCCCAGGCGCCGGTGACGATGTAGTCCGCAGACTGGTCGGGACGCGCGAGATTCATCGGGATCTGGGCAAAGTGCTGGGTCGCCCCACCCTGCAGGAACAGCACCCGATAGTTGTCGGGTATCGACATCAGGTCGCGCAGGTCCTGCTCGGATTCCTCGGCCAGGTCCATGAAGGCGCGACTGCGGTGGCTGATCTCCATCACGGAGGCCCGCGCGCTTCCCCATTCAAGCAGTTCGGACTGGGCCTGCCTCAGCACTTCTTCGGGCAGCGCGGCGGGTCCGGCGCTGAAATTGCAGCCACGAGTCACGACGTTTTCCTTGTTCGGGGCCGATCCACGGCGATCAGCCAATGTCGCAACAATATGGCGCATTGCAGCATTACCGCAAGCGCTACCCCGCGAGCAAGGCCTTGCCGGGAAGGCCATCAGCGCTCCCGGCTGCAAGATCGCGGGTCTGGTTGCCGCAGACTTGCCCTGTCCTCTGGCGGATGCCGGTCAGTAGTTGCCGAACCACAGCAAGCCGGCAATTCCCAGTCCAATCAGGGCTGCGGCCGCAATCAGCCACCAGACCCCGGAACTGTCGTCTTCCTTTTCGTCTGCCACGACGGGATCGTCGATCTGGATGGCATCCAGGGTTTGCGTGATGGCAGGCGCCATCTCTGCAGGGGTCGGCAGACTTTGACCCCTTGCGGGATACCCGGGTGCCTCGAGCACGAAACGATTGCGGCCGAAAGAAAGCTGATCGCCGGGATGGAGGACGGCACTCTTCACCCGCACGCCGTTGATTTCGGTTCCCTGGCTGGAGTCGAGATCACGAAGATAGATGGCGTCGTCGCAGACGCTGATCGATACATGACGCTCCGACATGCCGGGCTCGTCCAGATCGAGTCCGCTGCTGCCGTTGCCGATCACAAGCTGCTCGCCGATGCTGATGGTCTTGCCGAACTGCGCACCCGATACGCCGCGCAGAACCACCCGCGAGACGGCAGCAGTAGTGCCCCGCGGCGTACTGGCAGGTACGCGCGTGTCGATGATCTCGTCGTGATCGGGTTTCAGAACAGCGGCGACGGCGTCGAAATTGATCACGTCACCCAGCCTGAGCAGAGCCTTTTCGACCACAGGACGGGCGTTCACGTGGGTTCGCGCCTGCGCGTCGAGGACCTCGAGAATCATGCCTCGCTGGTCGACCAGCAGACGCGCATGCCACGGCTTCACGCCGCCCGCGTCAAGAATGACTGTATTGCCCTGCGCCGACCCGATACCGGTGACTCCGCTATCGACGAGCACATCGGCATGTTCCCCGTTGGAAAAGCTCAGACGCATCGGTTCACGGGTTGTCGGAATTGTCGGCACTCTAGCAGGATGCGACAGGACTGGCACCTGCCCCCGCGGCGGTTCACCGAGGTCGCCATGAGCGGCAGGCGACTCCGGCTTGATAGCGGGCGCACCGGCATGACCTTCCCCCATTGTCCCGATTCCCGGTTCCTGCCGGGTGGGGCGAGCTGTTCCGCGGCCGGAAACTGGAACCTTCGTTCCGCCCAAGGCTTCTGCCGACATGGCTCCTGGGGCATCATAGTGTCTGTCGCGCAACGTCCTCATGTTGGCGAAACCGGAGAAACTGGATGGCGAGCATTGATATCCGCCGAAAACACAACCTTTCCACGACTGAAGCAAAAAAGGCGGTCAACAAGCTGGCCAAGTCGATTGCCAAGGAGTTCGACCTTGATTGCGGCTGGGAGGGCAACACGCTGGCCTTTTCCCGCAGCGGCGTCGATGGCCACATCGCCCTGGAGAAAGGCGAGGTCCACGTCTATGCACAGCTCGGTTTCCTGATGGGCGTCATGAAACCCATGATCGAGCAGGAGATTCACCGACATCTCGACGAGCAGATCGGCTGATGCTGGCAATCAAGGCAGCCCGGAAACCGCGTCGCAAGGGCAGACATCCGAGCATCGCGCTGGCTGTTGCCGGTGGCGGCCCGATCGGCGGCATTTTCGAGATTGGCGCCGTTCGCGCCCTCGATGACGCCATCGAGGGTCTCGATCTGAATGCACTGGACACCTATGTCGGTGTCAGTTCCGGCGCGTTCGTGGCAGCGAGCCTGGCCAATCGGCTGAGCACAGCCGAAATGTGCAGGATCTTCATCACCGGAGACTCCGACCAGTTTCGCTTTCGACCCGAGGACTTCATCCGCCCGGCCATTTTCGAGTACCTCAGTCGCCTCGCCGGCGTGCCGCGCATGTTGCTGGCCGGACTTGCCGAATTTGCGAAGCACCCGCTGGAGCTCAATGTATCCGACAGCCTGCTGCGACTCGGCAGCATTCTCCCCACCGGCATCTTCGACAACGAAGCCATTGAACGCTTCCTGCGCACGGCGTTCACCGCACACGGGCGCAGCAATGACTTCCGTGAGCTTGCGCGCAAGCTCTATATCGTTGCCGTGGAACTCGATACCGGACAAGCCGTCCGGTTTGGAACAGAAGGCCACGACGACGTACCCATTTCGCGCGCCATCGAAGCCAGCGCGGCCCTGCCCGGCCTCTATCCGCCGGTGAACATCAACGGGAAATACTACGTGGATGGCGCCCTGCGCTATACGGTCCATGCCTCGGTCGCGCTGGAAGCGGGAGCCGATCTGGTGTTTGCCATCAATCCGCTGGTTCCTATCGACACGACCAACGCAAGTGCGATGGGCAAGATTTCTCCGGCAAGCCTGATCGAAGGCGGCTTGCCTTCGGTGCTGTCGCAGATGTTCCGCACCTTGCTGCAGTCCAGGATGCAGGCGAGCATTCCGAAATATGAAGGCAAGTATGCCGGCTCGGATTTGCTGATCATCGAACCCGGCGACGACGACACCGACATGTTCTTCACCAATGTCTTCAGTTTCGCCCACCGCAAGCGACTCGCCGAGCATGCCTACCAGTCCACCATCAGCGACCTGCGCAAGCATCGCAATTCACTGGGCCCGTTGCTCAGGCGCCACGGACTGAGCTTGCGCGATGAGATCCTGGATGAGCCGGGACGCACTTTGCTGAGTGGACTCGAGCGCAAGCCCGCACGGCGATCCCAGGCCACCTCGCAGCTGCACCGCACGCTGGACGATCTTGATCGCGCCCTGGAACGCGGACGCACCATCGCAAAGTCGCCAAAACGAACCCGCGCGCCGGCGCGCCCGAAAAGCAGGTCTGCGCGCTCGCCCTCGGCGCACTCCTGACCTGCCTGCGGGGCATCGACTACTTGCTCTATTGATCTCTACTATTATTCCCGCCAATCGGGGCAGCTGCCCTTGACCCTTCGAAGGAAATGACATGACCAAGCCCAAGCTGAAATCCAAAGCCGCGCCAGCGACCAGCAAGCCCACGGCTCGCGCAGGCGGCAAGTCGATCGTTGAATCCGCACAACACATCTGGCTCGCCGGCCTCGGCGCATTCGCCAAGGCTCAGGACGAGGGTACCCGCCTGTTCGAGGCACTGGTGCGCGAGGGAGTCTCCCTCGAGCAAAAGACCCGCAAGCTCACCGCAGGCAAGGCCGATGAGGCGCGCGGTGCCGTCGAGGCTGCTGTTGGCCAGGTCAAGGAACGCAGCCAGGAAACCTGGGACAAGCTTGAGAAAGTGTTCGAGAGCCGCGTATCCCGCGCCCTGAACCGCCTTGGCGTTCCCGGCAGCACCGAGCTCAACAAGCTGACCAAGCGCGTCGAGGAACTCGGCCGCGAGGTAAGCAAGCTCAATAGCAAGTCCGGAGCCAAGTCCGCCGACCGCAGCGCTGCGGCAAGAAGTGGCGCCACCCGATCCATTTCCCGGGTCAAGGACGAACTGGCCGATGTAGCGCGTGAGCTCGAGTCCGCCCAGCTCAAGCAGGCAGGCGCGAAGCGCAGCGCCAGCAGCGCAAAAAAGGCAGCAGCAAAGAAGCCGGCGGCAAGGAAAAAGCCGGCGGCAAAGAAAGCCGCGGCCAGGAAGAAAAGCGCGAAGTAGCCAGCCCTGAAGGCCCGCCCTGTTTAAAAAAGAGCCCCTCTCCGCTGGCGGAGAGGGGCTTTCTTTTTGGCTATTGGCAACACCGAAACTGAAACAAGCCCAATAAACAGCGAGCGTGTCCGGTTCACAGGCCGGGAGTTCCCGCTACCAGTGAACGCCGCGCATCAGGGCTGCAAACGCAACCTGCTCCGAGGACGGCCCTTGCTGCTTCTCCTCACGTACACCCTTGATGCCCTTGGCCGCCGAGGAATCAGGGAACAGGCGGAACGCCGTGTTCATGACGATTTCGTAGGCTCGGGGCGATACCGAGTAGAACAGCTGGGCGAAGATTCCGGTGCGCGTCGCGACCCGGACCGGACGCTCGATGATCGCACCCACAACCAGATCCGCGGCCTCTTCCGGGCTCAGGGTCGGCACGGAATCGTACATCTTCGTCGGCGCGATCATGGGCGTCTTGACCAGCGGCATGTTGATTGTCGTGAAGTTGATTCCAAGATCGGAAAACTCCGCCTGGGCGCAGCGTGAGAATGCGTCGAGGGCCGCCTTGGACGAAACATAGGCCGAAAACCGGGGTGCGTTGGTCAGCACGCCAATCGAGGAAATGTTGATGATATGGCCGCGACGACGCTCGGTCATCTTCGGCAGGAAACCCAGGATCAGACGCAGCGAACCAAAATAGTTCAATTGCATCGTTCGCTCGAAATCGTGGAAGCGGTCGTAGCTCGACGCGATCGCGCGGCGAATGGAGCGTCCTGCATTGTTGATGAGGATGTCGACGCCACCGTGATCCGCCGTGACCTGCTTGACGAAGGCGTCGCAGGAGGCCAGATCGGCCAGATCGACCACGTAGCTGTGGCAGGATCCTCCGGCTGCTTCGATTTCGACTTTCGCCGCAGCGAGCTCTTCTTCTCCGCGCGCACAGATGACCACTTTGGCCCCCGCGGCAGCCACTTTCAGGGCAACGGCCTTGCCAATGCCGGAGGAGCCCCCGGTGACGACAACCACCTTGCGCTTAACCTTGCCAGACAGGGAATGGTCGATGAAAAGCGCTGGATCCAGATGACGTTCCCAGTAGTCCCACAAGCGCCAGGCATAGGTCTGCAGCTTGGGCAGCTTGATCTTCGAACCCTGCAGCGCGCGCTCGGTTTCCCGTGAATCGAAACGTCGGGTAGTTGATGAAGCGCATCACTTCGGCGGGAATGCCGAAATCATGCAGAACGAGTTGAGCATGCGCTGTACCGGTGGCAGGTTGCCCAGGGCGTGGCGCACGGCAGCGGGCACAAACGCGAACATGCGCGCATCGAGCCGCATCGTCATCTTTGGCGCATGGCCGGCGTGAGCAAAGATATTGAGAACCTCGCCAATCCTGCGCGGAGCAGGGTCGGTCAGGTGGAAGCACTGGCCATCCAGCTTGGGGACATGAGCGATGTGGTCCAGCACGCCGCGACCCAGTCAACCGGGACCAGGTTGAGGCGACCGCCTCCAGGCCGACTGTCGGCATCCACGAGGTAACACTTCGCGCATCTTCTTTATCAAAGTGGTGGTCAGTGGTGGGACCGTCGATCTTGACCATTTCTCCGGTCCGGGAGTTGCCGATCACGATGCCCGGACGATAGATGCGGAACGGCCGCTTGCACTCCGCCCTGACCAGACCTTCCGAATCGTGCTTGGTCTTGAAATAGGATTGTCCAGGCCTTCCGCTTCGTCAAACATGTCCTCGCGGAAGACGCCCGGATACAGAGTCCGGCGGCCGCGCAATCGAACTGGTGTGGGTGGGGAAACAACCGGCCTTCAGGCTTTCGGCAAGCTGCAATGCGTGACGGTGCCTTCGATATTGGCCTTGACTCAGCCGCTTCGTCGGCAGAAAGGTCATACAGCGCGGCAAGATGGAAGAAATGCGTGATCTTGCCGTCATGTTCTTCAGCGCGGTCGGGGTTACCCCCAGACGGGTCCTGGCGAGATCTCCGGTGACCGCAATCATGCGTTCCTTGTCGGCGCCGAGGCGGTCACGCAGTTCGAACTTCGGAATCGACTCCTTGCGCATGAGACAGTAGATCTTGCCTTTGCGCAGCAGCAGCTGAGCAGATGGCGGCCGATGAATCCGGTCGCGCCCGTCACGAAATATGTCATATCCCCACTTTACAATCCAATTTCAGGATGCCCAGACAAATCCATCAGGAGCGAGTGGCCATGATCACCGGCGGCATACAGCATAGTCGCCTGTCGACAAGCTCTCCAGCCGAACGATTGAATCGCGTTGACCACTCCTCCGTGCATGATAGAGTTCCGGCGCAGGGGCGCGTCCAATCAGGCCAATTCACATGTCCAAGCTTCAGACCAGCTTTGAAAACGCCGCGGAAGACATCAAGAAGCTGCCAGACCGCCCAGACAACGACACCTTGTTGAAGCTGTATGCCCTCTACAAGCAGGGGGCTGATGGCGATGTCTCGGGGCTACCGAAACCCGGATTCTTCGATTTCGTCGGTACGGCCAAGTACGAGGCCTGGGCCAAGCTCAAGGGCACCGATCAGGACGAAGCCAAGCAGAAGTATGCCTGATCTGGTCGCAAAGCTGCGCGCCTGACCATCGCGACAAACCGCACGGGACACCCGGATGGCGCGTCAAACTCGCGAGCTCATTCTCGAAACCGCCCTGGCCATGTTCAATACGCAGGGGTGAGCCCCAATGCGACGACCAATCACATCGCGGACGAGCTGGGCATCAGTCCGGCAACCTCTACTACCACTACCGCAACAAGGACGACATCATAGGTCACCTGTTCGCGCGCTACGAGCAGCGCATCGACGAAGCGCTTGTGGTGCCCCGACGATCGGCTGCCCACGCTTGAAGACGTCCGGTTGCAGCTGCACCAGATCTTCGAATGCATGGGATTTTCGTTTTGTCTATCGCGATCTCGTCGACATTCTCTCCCGCAACCGCAAGCTGCGCATGCATTTCTCGCGTATCCTCAAACGCGTCCGAAAATGCCGCCGCGGGCGTAATGCGAGGACTGGCTGCTGCAGGGATATTTCGCGCAAGTGCCGACGAAATACGCGCCACCGCCGAAAACATCGTGCTGGTCGCAACGTTCTGGCTCAACTTCGACGCCGTTCGCCACGGCAAGAGCGAATCAGGCCAGCCCGATGTCGGCCGCGGCATCCATCAGGTCATGATGCTGATCGCACCGTTCCTGGTGCTGACCTGAGCGTCTGCATCTGAATACCCTCGCACCGCCTACTTGCGTTAGCCGAATTCCAGGGCAGCAAGCCACACGCAAAAAACGGTCGCACAAGGCGACCGTTTTCAATGGCACGCTGGAGAGTCGTACTTATTTGCCGCGCGCAGCTGCCTGACAGGCGATCGACGCGCGTGATCAGTGTGCGTCGTCAGCCTTGAGGGAATGCCGGCGTACGACAGCACACGACCCAGCCCCTTCGAATGTCGCTTCAGCGCTCTTGCGGGTTTCCAGCAGACGCGCCTTGACCGGCTTCACGCGGCTCTCGATCTTCTTGCGCAGATCGGTCGAACCTTGCGTGCGAACTTTCGCTGCGGACCTGGAAGGCCTTGCCTTCGCCGATCATGTTTTCAGCCAGCTCGGCGCCCATCTTCTGGGCGACGGAGACCGTACCCAGGCCGGCAAGCCAAAGCTTCTCAGCCTTGTCCGCATTCGTTGCAACCTTGGCCTTTGCAGGCTTTCTGACCTTGATTTGCTTGCTCACAATGCCTCCTCATGGGGTTGGAATTCGCCAGAGTCCGCGATGACTCCATCATCCTCCGTTTGCAGTCGAGCATTCACACCACACAAGGATCAGCAACGGCGGCATTCAGGGACGGGATTCGCCAGTGCCGCCGAACGCGCCTACCAGTTGGCGCGGAACGATTCGCCTTCGTGCTTTCGGTCCCAGGCGCGCAGCTGGTCGCGAATGTGCGCGATTCCCTGGCGTCCGAGCGCACCGTGTTTTTCATCCTGCAGGTTGGCGTCCAGCAACTCGGCCAGACGCTGTGCCGTCGGCAACATATGTCCTGCATCAAGGGCTGGCAACGGGCTCCGGCAAGGCCATGAACAATGTGAGTCCCGGCGTATCCAGCGTCTCGATGCGGGCCATGTCGAAATTTCCGGGCTTGAGCATGTTGGCCACGCGGAAGACGGGTCCGGCTTCGTTGCGGCCAGTCACCATCCGGTGAAAGATGCCGCGATCACCGAACTCAGGCCGCCTTCTCGGCCGCCCGCGACGAGGTCGCTACCGGAAATCGTGGTTCCATCGCGGCGCTCACAGCAACGTGACAATGTGCTCGATGGGGCCACTGGGTCGAGCCCCGACGGGTGGCTTGGCAGATCGCCGGGATCGGGCATTCTTGCGTGGCACTGACGAAGCGTCGTCCACTCGGGCCGGGTTTGATCCGAGCAGGTCGAACTGCTCGCCCGCCAGGCGTCGGCGTATTCAGCTGATTCATCGAACTCGCTGCGCTGCGCTCCAGGGTCGGCTCGACTCATGGCCCTTCGTGCCGCGGAACAGCGTTCGCTTGCCCTGGCCCGGCTTTCTGGGCCGACCGAAGAAATAGATCCCGGCGCAAGCACGATCAAACCGATCACGAAAATGATCACCCGCATCTCGGTGGCGCTCAATGCTTGCTGCTCCATGTCGACTCCAGAAACCGATATTGCTGATATCCCCGGCTGCCGGATGGGTGTGCTGTTGCCGGCGTGCAAGCTGCCCTGCCAGTTTGGCCGCCTCGGCGAGATCCACGAGAACCAGACGCGAAACGCCCGGCTCGCGCATGGTCACGCCGCAGGCTGTTTCGCCGCTTCCATCGTCGACTTGTTGTGGGTAACAAAAATGAACTGCCCGTTCTCTCGCTCATTTCGGTCACCAGCGCCGAGAAGCGCCCCACGTTGGCTTCGTCCAGCGGCGCATCGTAGCCTCGTCGAAGGCAGAATGGAGCCGGGTTCAGACGAAAGATCGAGAACACCAGGGCGACAGCCGTCATCAACCTTTTCGCCACCCGAGAGCAGCGATATCGAGGTGACCCGCTTGCCAGGCGGCCGCGCCGTGATCGACCGCGCCGGTGGACAGCAGATCTTCTCCGGTCAGTTCCAGATAGGCCTGACCTCCACCGAACGAGCGCGGAAAGAGCTCCTGTCGCCTGCATTGACGCGGTCAAACGTGTCCTTGAATCGCTGGCGCGTTTCGCGATCGATTTTGCGGATGGCACCCTCGAGGGTTTCCAGCGCCGTGCTCAGATCAGTCAACTGCGCATCGAGATAGACCTTGCGCTGGGAGTTGCTCTTCATATTCCTGAATTGCGGCCAGTTGACAGGCTCCAGACGCCGGATCTTCTGCTCAAGACCTTCCAGTTCGCTCTTCCAGCGTTCGGCTTCGATGTCTTCCGGCAACTCCGAGATCAACCGGTCAACCACCGAAGCCGGCCTCATTTCGATCGCCTCGGCCCCAGCGCTTCGGCATGCAGGCGTCGCTCCTGCGCGTTCAGGCGAAGATTCGCCAGCGCCTCGCGGCGTTCGGTCAGCGCTTCCGCGATCACGTTGCGTTCGACTTCGTACCTGCGCATTTCGTCGCGCTCCTCGAGCGCCTTGCGCGCTGCACGAGCTGCTTGTCGACGAGCAATCTCTGATTCAGGCAGGATTGCCGCTCCAGCTCAGCGCGATCAGCGGATCGTCGCTGGAGGAGAAGCTGTTCCGCAATCGCCTGACGCGACTCCAGCTGGGCCAACTGCGACTGCATGCGCTGCGGCGATTGCTCGAGTGATGTCGGTGCGGATCGTTTCGACTCGATCGACAGTGCGGCCTGGTGCGCAGCATCGCGCTTCGCGCGCATTCATGCGTGCCTCTTCGCGCGACTCCAGCAACTGTCGACGTCCACGTCCAGTTGCTGGCGCTGCTGCAGTTCTCCCATGCGCTCGACAGCCTTGTCGAAGGCGGCCGCGTGCCTCGCGTATCTGGCCGTGCTCCGTATCCAGGCGGGTGATCAATTCTTCAAGCTCGCCGTCGATCCGGACCAGGCGCTCGCGAGCGCTGTCAGCTCACGTCCTCGATGGCTTTGCAGCTGACCGAATTCTCGGCCAGTCGACGGTGGGCGTGCGCCTCTGCGCTGTGCTTCGTCGCGCGCGCCTCCGCTCGATCCGGGCAAGCCGCGACTGCTCAAGCCGGGCCGCATGCTCTTCGATGGCGGCTTCGAGCTCCTCGATACGCTTGCCGAGATGGGTGATCTCACGTTCGCGGGCGAGCACCGACCTGGGGAACCCTGGGCGCGTGCGATGCGCGCAAACCACCCATCCAGTCGCCCTGCGCCGTGATGACCGAATGGCCGACCGGCAAATCGCGAAGCCGCGCGCAGTCGTCCATCGAATCCGCCGTGCGGATCCTCGCCAGCATGTCCTGGATGGGCTTCGGTCCGCGAACATGCGCCGCCAGTGTTCCGTCGGCAGAACCGGAGAGTCCGGAGGTAGCCGCAGCCAGCAAGGTCGGGTCTGCCTCGGCCAGCCCTGCAAGTTCCTGCACGAGACTTCCGGGCAGATCGACCAGCACGGCATCGAGCCAGCCCTGGAGCACGGTCTCGACCGCAGCCTCCCAGCCATTGTCCACCTCGAAGCACTTCACCGAGACGGCGCGAGCCAGACAGGCCCCACACGCTCAAGCCACGCGTGGGCGGAATCATCGCCTTCGCCCAGCGCGGCATGCTGAAGCGCTTCAAGCGAGGCCAGCCTGCCGCGTGATTTTCAAGTTCTCCGCGACTCGTGCTCAGCAAGGTCTGCAAGCCTTGCTCGCTTTCGGCTGTTGTTCGTGGGAGAGCCGACATCATCGATGTCGCAGCCAGGGCCTCGACCTGCTCGCGCAAGGTCTCCTGCTCCAGATCAGGCGTTTCCAGTGCACTGGCTAGCTCGGTCAGGTCCACGGCCTGTTTTCGGCCAGCAGCGCTTCGCGTCGGCGATCGGCTTCGGCGCACTGGCGATCAAAGATAGTCGAGACGAGGTTCTCTCAACCTCGGCCACCACAGCCCGCTTCGGAGCTGGACCTGGCGTAGGCATCCCGCTTCTCCTGCCATTCGGCCAGACTGGCCTCGGCGACGCTCAGTACTTCAGCCGCCTTTTCGACCGCTTCGTGGGCTTCGCGCTGGGGCGCCGAGTCACTCAGGATCAATCGCAGCGACTCGACCTGGCTGGTGTCCGGCGATGTGCTCGGCCAGTTCGGCGTGCGTTTGCACACGTTCGGTTTCTTCGCGCGCACTGCAGTTGCTTTCGAAGCAAGCACTCTACTGTGCTGTATCTGCTGCTCGACACGGGCAATTTCTGCGCCGACCTTGTAAACATCGCCCTGCACCGCATTGAGATACTCGGTGGCTGCGTGATGGGCTTCGCGACCCGTCTCGATTTGCGCCTCGCGCTGACGCTGCTCGGCCAGTTTTCTGCTCATTGGCCAACTCGGCCTGGCGCAGGCTGCCGGACTGGGAATCCAGCTCTGTCCTGGCCTCGCGCAGATTGACCGCCTTCAGCTCTGGCTGCGCTTGTGCTCGGCCTGGAATGCCTGCCAGCGTTCGGCCGCGCGCCTGACGTTTCGAGTGCTCAGCTGCTTTGTCGACTTCGTCTACGTCGGTGACGCGATCGAGATTTTCGCCGTAATCGCCGCTTGATTCGGCTCTCGGTTTCCTTGCGCCGCTCCTTGGCCACCGAGATGCCGGCCGCTTCCTCCAGGTGTACGCGCAGCTGTTCCGGATCGGACTCGACGATCTGGCCCCAGTCATGCCTGTTCAATGATGGAGTAGCTGCGTGGCCCCAGGCCGGTCCCCGAACAAATCGGTAATATCGCGCCGTCGGCAGCGCATTGTGGTCAGGAAATACTGCGATTGTCCGTCGCGACTGACCAGGCGCTTGACCGATATTTCGTTGTACTGTATACTCACCGGTCACCGTGCCATCCGAATTGTCGAAGACAGGTTCGACAACCGCCTGACGGCAGGCTTGCGCGCCCAGACCGGAAGGTCGTCGATGGTGGTCACACCGCGCAACCGACTGGCCGCGCTCTGCCCATGACCCAGCGAATTGCGTCGATGATATTGGACTTGCCGCAACCGTTCGGGCCAACCACGGCCGACATGTTGGTTGGGCAGGTGCAAAGTGGTCGGATCGACCAATGACTTGAATCGGCCAGTTTTATCGTGGTCGTGCATGGAAGCGGATTTTCGTCCCTGATGATGGGTCAATTGGCAGGTTTGTCAGCCGGAACGGCATCGGCGAATGGCTCAGCATCGGTTGGAGACTCGGTAGTAACCTTGGCTTCCTCGCGCAGCTTGATCAATCGCTGCTGCGAGTTGCGCCAGCAGGGTCTCGCAGATGCTCTCACGCAACTGCTCGAATGTGGGGGTACGAACGGCGAGATCGCACCAACATGAATCACATGCCAGCCGTAGTCGGTTTTTGCGGTACCTTGGTCGTTTCACCGGACTTCATCGACGTAGCGCCCTGGCCGTGGCTCCGGCAACTGGACCGGACGCACGCGCTGGAATGCGCGCGCCTGTAGCCCTGGTGCTCCACGCATCAAACACTTCGCTAAAGAGGCTGGTTCATCGCTTCGCCGGCTGCCTTCAACGCGTCGTCCTCGTTGTCAAGCAGCAACTGGCTGAAATCGTATTCGGGAAGATCCGGCCTTTGCCAGTTGCTGCTCGTACTCGGTGCGCAGCACTGTCGTCCACCTGGGCGCTGCTGCGAATTTTGCCCAGCGTTGCATTGGCCATGCCTGCGGCCGGTTGATTTCGACCATCAGCAGCGAACAACGGATCATCGAAGTAGGACCGGCCTCGACCGCCTGCCCAAACAGGATGTAGTCGCGCAACTCGGTGAGTGCGGCTGCGCGCTGCTCAGAACGTCCAGGTCCAGCTTTCTTTCGCCGGGCGAGTACATCGAGCAGCACCGCGAACCGGCTGTCGTTGCTGTCTCCCACGATCGGCAGGCCCGCTGGCAACGTCGTGACCCGAACTGCGCCACAGGCGAACAGTGTCAGCGACAGAACCAGCACAAGGATTGAGCGCGGGGTTGATGCCCCGCAGTCATCAGGATTCCTCGTTTGTACGTGCATCAGTGAGCTAAGCGCATGGATGTCGGTCTGCGCCAGCTCGCCGAGTGCGGCGTAGATGGCCCGATGACGGGCCAGCGGCGCCAGCATGCCCCCGAGAGCGGCACTGATCAGCCGGACGCTGAAGTGGCCGCGGCGTCGCGACCCCGGCGTGACCGACATGGCGATGGCTGTCATCCGTAACCGTCAGCTCGCAGGGGGCAAACGCCTGGGCCAGACGGGAACGAACCGACCCGATCGATCATGGCGGAACCTTGCGGAACGGGCGGACATCCACCGAAGCATGGGCGCAGATCCGCAGGTAGAGTCTTCGGCAGCCCAGGCTCTGGCGGCATCCAGATCGGCGACGGCAGTGATGAGACTGCCGGTGAATCCGGCAGAGGCCCAGGATCATCCGCGTCCTGGCCGAGCGGACACAATCAGCAGGCGCGCCTGGTCCCGCAGGATTTCGAGCCGACGCAGATGATCGGGCCTGCTCGCCTTGCGTTACTCCAGGCTTCCCGGATTGTCCTGACCCACGATCACGTACCACATGCAAAAGGCACACGAAGAGGGGCGTATGTTAGCCGATCGGTGCCGGGGACGGAGATCGATCTGCGCAGGCTTGCGAGTCATGGCCGGGTTTCATCGTGATCGCGACGGGAAACCTACTGGACTTCCGCTCCACCAAACGCCCTTTGCTTCCGAATCAGTGCAAAGCGGGGCAAAGCACCCCGCTGCTGTCGTGACTCCCGAGGGCAGGGGCGTCCACCGCTGGTTACCACGTTGTTGCATGGCACCTGGATCCGAGCGGGAGCGCCGGGCGTTGGGTTTCAGGCGATTCGCCTGTACGCAGCCAGTTGACGGTTTCTTTCCGGTTCGATCCGGGCGTTTCTGGTTGTTGGAAGTCTGTGCTGCCGGGCGGACCGACATACGCTTTTCTTCATCCACAGCGGCTCAGGTTGGTAATGGCTGGCCGTGCTTGCTGTGGTTTGCATGGATCCGGTGCCTTGTCACCGGCCGCAATGGTCAGGCTGATAAACCCGGCCGACTCTTTTTTCACGTGAGATCTGAGCGAAGCCCGCGCCGTGAGGCGCAGACAGCCGGATCAGGATATGAATACGCCGACAACCGAAATCGAAATCCAGCAAGAAGAACCCACGTCGGCATTCCCGCCGGTGCCCCAGCAGCAGGAAATGCCGTTGGCGCTGGTGCGTGGCGAGAACCGGTGTTGCAGATGCCGCAGGACCTGTATATCCCGCCGGATGCGCTTGAAGTCATTCTTGACGCCTTCGAGGGGCCACTGGATCTGTTGCTCTGCACAGTCCGCCGGCAGAACCTCGACATCCTCAGCTTACATTCCGGTTGCGGAGATCACGCGCCAATATGTCGACTACATCGACCTGATGCAGGAAATGCGCCTCGAGCTGGCCGCCAGTATCTGGTCATGGCGGCGATTCTGGCCGAGATCAAATCAAGACTCCTGCTGCCAAGACCCCCGGAAGCAAGGCCTGGAGGAAGATCCGCGCGCCAAAGCTGGTTCGTCGCCTGCAGGAATACGAACGTTTCAAGCAGGCCGCTGCCGATGAGCGAGCTGCCGCGCATGGAACGCGATACAGCCGCGGTATCAGCTCATGTACCCGACAGAAACGTCATCCGCCTGCCCCACCGGTCGACTTGCGCGAGCTTTCTGCTCGCCCTGAAGGACGTCCTCAATCGCGCAGAGCTTTTCAGCCATCACGCCATTCAGCGTGAGGGCCCTGTCGGTCAGGAACCGGATGAGCGATGTGTTGCGTGCGCTGGGCAATGGCGAATTTCATCCCTTCGAAGCGCCTGTTCGACCTGGTGAGGGTCGGCACGGGATCATCGTCACCTTCCTGGCCATTCTCGAACTGGCCAAGGAGCAACTGCTCGAAATCTCCCAGGGTGAGGCGCTGGCGCCCATCTATCTCAAATCGTTGGCCGCGACCGACGGAACACCCACATGATCGAATTTGAATTGCTAAAACGCATTATCAGGGGCTGCGCTTGCTGGCTGCCGGCAATCCACTTGAGCCCCGCGCAGATACTTGCGCTGTTTGAAAACGAGGCTACCAGCGACGAAATCTCTCGCGCCATCGAATCCTTGCAGGCCGACTGCGAAGGTCGCGGCATCGAGCTCGTCGAGGCTTCAGGCTTTCATACCGGGTGCGCAACGATGTTCACGCCTGGGTAGCCGGGATCTGGACCGAGCGACCCAGTCGCTACTCGCGCCCTGCTCGAAACGCTTGCACTGGTTGCGTATCGCCGGCGATCACGCGCGGAGAAATCGAGCAGATTCGAGGCGTTGCCGTTTCCCACCCACATCGTCAAGACTGGAAGAGCGCGAATGGATCCGCGTTGTCGGCCATCGCGATGCGCCAGGCAAGCCGGCTCTGTTCAGGTGCCACGCGCGGCTTCGCCCGACCTAATCTGCGTTCGCTGGACGAGCTTCGTCGCTTGGAGAGGTCGCGACTTCGATGACATGGACCGCAGCTTTCGCTGGGTCTCCGGCAACGGAGGCCGAAGCCGTCGTCGCAAACGACCCGGGCTCCTCGCGGATGCCGCGCAAACATCCGCTTCAATTCCCTTCCGACACCATCGAAGACGACGCGCAGGAAAATCCGCGCGGCGTCGATGGCGATTCAGCCAGCCAACCCCCGCCCTTGTCTGCGTCCATGGTTGACGCCGACACATCGAGCAAGATGCATGACTTCCTGTACGCAATGTACTCACTGAAACGCTCGGCCCCTGAAGATGTGGCCGCCACTCTCCGAAGAACGCCTGCACAAGGTGCTGGCCACGGCAGGTCTCGGTTCCCGCCTACCGCATGCTGGAAGGGCGCATCGAAACCGGCGAAGTCGATCCAACGGCGAAGTTGCCGCTGGAGCCTGAGCGTCCATGCAGAGATCGCGTCGAAATCGACGGCAAGAAGTTCGTCGTCATCAGCGACAACACCGAACACGCGCAGGTCATCGTCTACAACAAGCCCGAGGGCGTGATGACGACGCACTGCGCGAGGATCCGGACGCCCGACCGTATTCGAGCATCTTCCAAGATTGAAGGGCGCACGCTGGATCGCGGTGGTCGCCTCGACATCAACACGACCGGCCTGCTTCTGCTGACCACCGGCAGGGTCTCGCCAACGCCCTGATGCGCGAGCTCGAACTCGAGGCGCGAATACATCTGCCGTGTGCATGGCGAGGTACCGATGAAGTCATCGAGCGCCTGCGCAACGGCCGTCGATCTCGAAGATGGCCCGGCCCATTTCGACGAGATTGCCGTGATCAGTCGTGGTGGCGGTCATTCGTGGTTCCGCGTGGTGATCCGCGAAGGGCGCAGTCGGGAGGTCCGCCGCATGTGGGAAGCCACGGTCGGCCTCATGGTCAGCCGACTCAGAAAGCGCATTCGCTACGCTGTCGAGTTGCTCGCCTGCTCGAAAGCGCGAGCAAGAGCGCCAGTCCAGGCCCGATCAGATCAAGACCTTGCGCAGAGGCTTGCGGGGCAGCCAGAGCGAAGCCACGCTCACGCTGGCCCCGGTCATCGGCCAGCGCCGCAGCTCGATCACGGGTTTCGTCCGGATCCGAAATCCCAGGCCTGGACCGGCACGCGTACGGAAGAAGCGCGTGAATTCGGCCGGATTCGACCGCATGCGCGATGAGCCCCTGGAAGTCGCCCTCGTCAAACAAGGGCAAGCGCTCGCGCGAGGCGGTGGCCCCCGCCCCTCCCGCCCGCGCGCCAAGCCCGGCAAGAACGAGCTCCCAGTATGTCGATCAGGCTTGAATCCGGCCGTACTGCGCCTGGTTTCTGATTCACCGCAGCCAGGCGCGCACCAGAAGCGGGGTTCTGGCAGCCGTGGCCCGGCTCGGGCAATCAGGCTGGCCAGAACAATCCGAACTCAACCAGGTCCGTGGCATAGCCGCGACCCGCGCCACGAAGCGAATGATGGAAGCCGGCCGTTCCGCGGCGTCCGCAGCGCAGTGGGCCGGCCCAGGGCAATCGCAGCCGCAATCCTCAGGATGCGTCCGGCAACCGAACTCGCGCGGGATGACCCAGGATACGCAGCAATCGGGCGCGCAGGCCGACGGCAATCGCGAACAGGGGATCTGGGGCAATCGCGGCAACACCAGCGGCAATGCCCGCCGTGGTGAAATGGCCCGCGCGGGAACTCGGCGCCACGTGGGGCAATGGCGGACCAGGCGGAAACCGCAGGGTCCGCGCGCAAGCAGGGTGGCGGCAACCGAAGGGGGCCGGGCTCGAAGAGTTGACTGTTGCTGGCTCGAACCAGGAAAAACGGCGCAGCTTGCGCCGCGCCGTTTTCTCGGGACTTCGCTGGAAATCCGCCGTTAGTCGAGCTTGAGTCCCTTCTTGTTGCTGTTGCGGCGCTTGGCTTCCTTGGCGGCATAGTCGGCTTCGCAGCCATTGCGCTCAACCATGACGCAGCTCAGGTAGTCGGTGACTTCGACGAGAACCGCGCGAATCGCCTTGCCTGCAGGCGTGTTCTTTTCACTGGCCAGCGCACCGCCAAAACCGCCGCAGATACGCCAGCGCTCACACCGCCGCCGGACGTGCGCCCTTCAACCGTGCGCGAAAAATCGATCTCGCCGGTGGTCGCGTTGACCACACGAATATCCACCGCGACGTAGGCCTCGCTCTTCTTGCCGCAGGGATATACCCTTGAAGCTGATTCCGCCGCCGGTGCTCGCGGTATTTTCCTCATAGGCCGATACCGTGCCCATGATCAGATATTCCGCACCGGTCAACTTGCCGATATCCGCACCGGTTCCGAGCGTACGCGACCCGAAGCAGCGAGATTCTGTTCTTCAACACCTTCAGTTTGGCGCGCTCCACACGCGAAAACTGCCGGTGCTCGACAACTCGTTGGACAGCATGCCGGAAAGCTCCCAGCCCACCCCGCCGCGCCACCAGCCGGCGCCAGACTCGTTCTTGAATTCAGCCACGCCAACAGAGGTTTTCCACCCTGCGCAGCGGCCATGCCCGCAAACCCCAGCCCGGCCAGGGCCAGTGCGGCGACGACAAATACCTTCTTCATCTCAACTCTCCCAATGTATTTCGACTTGCAACGCTCTCGTTACCCAGTCGAATCCGAGCAATTACAGGTACCTCTGCCCCGACGCCGGCGGCTCTTGTTTTCAGCCAGATGCGACGATCAGGTGCATTCTAGCAGGGCCCGGCATCCGGAAGCAGGCTTGATCGCCATAGACACCGGCGATCCGTTCACGTACAGGTGTGCGCTTGCTCACACGTGTCGATGGAACCTTGTGCGCTCGCGCGGATCATAGCCTGCGCGAAACCAACGGTTAACCGTGCCGACACAAGCAATCCTTATGCTTTGCGCACCACGAAATCGAGCCCGACAGCCATGCCCTCACAACGCCAGACCGAAGCCAACATTCTCGGCTACCAGCTCGACAAGGATCTCGAACTCGGCCACGCTGCACCGCACTATGAGGTGCGCGCCCCTAAACGACGCGGCGATCGCCAGCTTCATCAGGCCGCCGCTCAGCCGAGCAATTCATCGTCATGTGCGAACTCGGCCAGCTTCCTCGCCGAAGCGGTACTCCGGCCTACTAGGAAGACTCTGATCGGGTGACGCAAGCGCGAGGGTAACTCGTCCGCACCCGAATCCGCGGAGATGCTGCGCAAGTCGTTTTGCCTGAACAAGACCAAGCGGCCGCATTCGAGTTCCTTGCCACTCGGCCGTGATCGCGTAAAGAAGTCTGCCGGTACCTGCGGAGCAACAGGCCTTGGTGACGTCGTAATCCTGCACAACCCGCGCTGTTCGAAATCGCGCGACACTCTGGCGTTGCTCACCGAGCGCCGGCATCAGGCCCACGGTGGTCGACTACCTGAACGCCCGATCCGCCGGACGCCGTCGAACTGGAACGCATCCTCGAGATGCTGGGACTCCGCTTTTCCGCGAACTGATGCGTCGCAATGAAGCCGAATACCGCGCCCTCGGTCTGGATGACGAACGTCTTGGGCATGCCGAACTAATCAGGGCCATGCGTGCTCATCCCGCGCCTGATCGGCCTTCCCATCGTTGGTCGCCAACGGAAGGCCGCCATCGGCAGACCACCGAGTCGGTACTGGATGTTCTCTGATGGACAAGCTGCAGGGCATGCAGTTGTTCACCCGGAGTGGTTGACTCCGGCAGTTTTGCTGCCGGAGCTCATTTCTAAATGGGCATATCACGGGCACTTGCGAGCAAGTTGATTCAGAATCTCGAAGAAAAACCGGCGTGCGCCTTCTCAATCGCACGACGCGCAGGATCAGCCTGACCGATCCGGGCAGAACTATACGAACGCGTCAGCGAGATGCCAGCCAGCCTGGCCGAAGCCGAGCCGAAGCAACGGCGCAATTGCAGGTGGAGCCGCGTGGACGCATGCGCGTCAGTGCACCCATTTCGTTCTCCGTTCACCACCTGGCTCCGGCATTTTCCGAGTTTCAGCGGCGTTTTCCACTGGTCGAACTGGAGCTCGAACTGAATGATCGTGCAGTCGATCTTGTCGACGAGGGGATTCGACATGGCGATACGCATCGGCAAGCTCCGCCGGATTCATCCCTGGTCGCACGAAGGATTGCGCCAGCCTGCCTTGTCTTGACCGCCTCACCCGCCTATCTGGAACGGGCCGGCACGCCCAGGCACCCATCCGAACTGTCCCATCACAACCTGCTGATCACCGCCATCGACGCGTCGCGACGAGCTCGTGCTAGAGCGCGACGGAGAATCCGTTGCGACAAGAATTCACGGCAACCTGCTCGTCAACAATGGCGACTACATCGCGGCGGCCACCCTCGAGGGCCATGGCATCAGCGTGCTGCCCACATTCATTATCGGCAATCGCATCAAGAGCGGCGACCTGGTTCCGGTTCTGGCTGACTGGAAGGTGCCGCCGATCGCGATCCATGCCGTGTACGCCCAGACCCGGTCCCTGCCTGCCAAGACGCGCGTGCTGATCGATTTTCTGGTCGAGCGATTTGGACCTGAGCCCTATTGGGAGGAATCCTGCGCGAGCCCGGGCAAACTCCCGACAAGTACGACTACCGACCCAGGCTGAAATCGTCAGCATCCATCCACGCCGGAAAGCGCTGACGGAAAGCAGACAGCGCCGAAGCATCCAGGCTTGCAGTCACGATTTGCTCCTGCTCTCCCAGCAGTACGAGCGGTTTGCCTAGAAAGTCGATCACCGCGCTGTCACCGGCATAGGCGATACCGTTGCCATCCTCGCCCACTCGATTCACGCCGATGCAATAGCTGAGATTCTCGATGGCCCTGGCCTGCAGCAGCGTCGACCAGGCATTCCGGCGCGGCGCCGGCCAGTTGGCGACGAAAAGGATCAGATCGTAGTCGAAGCGGCCGGTTTCCGCATCGTGCCGGTTGCGCAGCCAGACTGGAAAGCGCAGGTCATAGCAGACCTGTGGACAGATTCGCCAACCGTTCAGCTCGACGATGAGGCGTTTCTTTCCGTCAGCATAGCGTTCGTGTTCGCCCGCCATGCGAAACAGGTGGCGCTTGTCGTAGTACTCGCAACTGCCGTCCGGACGCGCCCAGATCAGTCGATTCACGCACGTCTGCCCTTCCCGGATCACCAGACTGCCGGTTACAACGGCATCCACTTCGGTGGCCAGGCCTCGCAACCAGCGCACGCCCTCGCCGTCCATCGGTTCAGCCTGCCCCAGGGTTTCGTTGGTGAACCCGCTGAGGAAGGTCTCAGGCAAAACGACCAGATCGGATCGACCGCGCAGCGAACGCACAAGCCCGCCGTAGTAGTCGCGATTGGCCGCCGCGTCATGCCAGCGCGTTGCGCCCTGGACCAGTGAAACCCGCAGAGTGGATGGCGTCATTGGCCTGACCTCAGAGTGAACTCAATCGCTGCGCCGCCGTACGCAGAACCTCATCGGACTTTGCGAAGCAGAAGCGAACCAGGCGCATGTCCGCGGGTGGCGACTCGTAGAACGCGGAAATCGGTATGGCCGCCACACCTGCCTGCGCGACCAGCCACTCGCAGAAGCTGAAATCGTCCTTGTCACTGATTTCGGAGTAGTCGACCAGCTGGAAATACGCTCCAGCGACAGGCAGCAGCCTGAATCGCGTCGGCGCGAGCAATTCGCGGAAGAATTCGCGCCGCGCCTGGTAGAACGCTGGCAACTGCAGATAGTGCTCGGGTTGTTTCCCAAGTACTTCAGCCAAAGCCACCTGGGCCGGAGTGAACGTGCAGAACGTCAAGTACTGGTGCACCTTGCGGAATTCAACACTCAGCGCCGCAGGCGCCACGCAGTAGCCGACCTTCCACCCGGTGCAATGGTAGGTCTTGCCGAACGAGCTGATCACGAAACTGCGCGCAGCAAGCTCGGCATTGCGCAAGACGCTCTGGTGTTCATCGCCGTCAAAGACGATGTGTTCGTAGACTTCGTCGGAGATGACCAGGATATTCGTGTCCCGCGTGATCGCTGCAAGCGCGTCGAGGTCCGCCGCGGAAAATACGGCCCCCGAAGGGTTGTGCGGCGTATTCACGATGATGGCGCGCGTCCTCGCCGTAATCGCGTCCTTGACACGATTCCAGTCGACCGAGAAATCGGTCGGATCCAGGCCGACATGGATCGTGTGCCCGCCATTGAGGTCGATCGCCGGTTCATAGCAGTCATAACAGGGGTCCAGGACGATGACCTCGTCGTCCCTGCGGACAATGGCTGCAATGGCCGCAAACAAGGCCTCGGTAGCTCCAGACGTCACCGTGACTTCGGCGCCGGCGTTCACGTGACAGCCGTAGAGAATCTCGCACTTGAGCGCGATCTGCTCGCACAGGGCTGGCCATCCGGTGGATGGTGCGTACTGGTTCTTTCCCGAGTTCATGGCCTCGGTCAAGGCATCGCGCAGTGCCTGCGGACCATCGAAATCCGGAAAGCCCTGGCCCAGATTGACCGCCTTGTGGCTGGCGGCCAACTGGCTCATTACGGTGAATATCGTGGTGCCGACTCTTGGCAGCTTGGTTTCAATCTTCATCGCGAACCCGTTGCCCAACAAAGAGAAACGGCGCGTGATTGAACACGCGCCGTTGCACACGATAACCCAGATTGAGCCAAGAGTTGGCCGTCTATATGCTGAAATCAGCCGCCGCTTTCACCTGTCGCGGCACCTGCCTCGACTTCGCCGCCCAGAATGACTCGGTTCAGTCTCTGCACAAAGGCAGCGGGATCCTCCAACTGGGCTCCCTCGGACACCTGGGCCTGCTCAAGCAGCAGCAGGGCAAGGTCCTTTGCGCGCGCCTCATCGGACTCGCTCTCGAGTCGCTTGAGCAGGGCATGGTTGGGATTGATTTCGAGTACGGGCGCAGCGTCCGGCATTTCATGCCCGGACTGCTTGAGCACACGACGCAGGTGCAAGGCCATGTCGTACTCGTCGAGGACCAGACACGAAGGGGATTCGGTCAGGCGACGGCTGACCTTGACGTCGCTGACCCGATCTCCGAGCAGTTCCTTGAGCCTGGCGACCACTCCGGAAGCGGCCTCCTCGCTGGCCTTGTGCGCCTCGGTTGCAGCCGCATCGAGTTCGATTTCGCCCTTGCCGACGTGGCGCAGCTTCTTTCCAGCGTATTCGGTCAGGTAGCCGGCCATCCATTCATCGATACGATCCGACATCAGCAACACTTCGACGCCCTGTGCGCGCAGTGCCTCGAGTTGCGGGCTGCCCTTGGCCGCTGCGTAGGAGTCGGCCGTGATGTACCAGATCACTTCCTGGCCAGCCTTCATGCGACCGATGTAGTCGTCCAGTGACACGGTCGGCGCCGAGCCATCCGATGCGGTCGAGGCAAAGCGCAGAAGCCTGGCGATCCGTTCGCGGTTTCCGGCATCCTCGGCGATGCCCTCCTTGAGGACGCTGCCGAAAGCTTCCCAGAAGGTTGCATATTTGTCGGGCTCGTCAGAGGCCAGCTTGTCAAGCAGGTCGAGAACGCGCTTCGTGCAGGCGCCCTTGATGCGATCCACCTGGCGATTCTGCTGCAGAATCTCGCGGCTGACATTGAGTGGCAGGTCGTCGGAATCGACAACACCACGCGCGAAGCGAAGATAGGCCGGCAGCAGCTGCTCGCTGGCATCCATGATGAAGACGCGGCGGATGTAGAGCTTGAGACCCTTGCGCTCCTCGCGACCATTCATGAAATCGAAGGGTGCCTTGGCCGGCACGTACAGCAGGGAGGTGAAGTTCTGGTTGCCTTCGACGCGATTGTGCGTCCAGGCCAGCGGATTGCTGAAGTCGTGACTCAGCGACTTGTAGAAGTTCTGGTAGTCCTCGTCCTTGAGCTCGCTCTTCGGTCGCGTCCACAGAGCAGACGCCGAATTCACCACCTCCCATTCGTCGGTCGGCTTGCCATCGACCTTCCTGGGCATGCGGATCGGGAATCCGATGTGGTCAGAGTACTGCGAGACGAGACTGCGCAATTTCCAGTCCTCAAGAAACTCGCTCTCGTCCTTCTTCAGATGCAGGGTGACCGTGGTACCACGATGTGGCAGGCTCACGCTCTCCAGCGTGTACTCGCCTTGCCCGTCGCTCTCCCAGCGTACGCCGTCGCCTTCGGCAGCGCCGGCCCGGCGGCTGCTGACGCTGACCCGGTCCGCGACCACGAAGGCTGAATAAAAACCCACGCCGAACTGTCCGATCAGGCGGCTGTCGGCTTTCTTGTCGGCAGCCAGGGATTCCAGAAAGCGGCGCGTGCCGGAGCTGGCAATCGTGCCCAGATTGGCCACGAGTTCCTCGCGATCCATGCCGATGCCATTGTCGTGCACGCTCAGCGTGCGCGCTTCGGCATCAAGGGATATGTCGATGCGCAATTCGGAATCCTCGGCCATCCACTCCGGATGAGCGATCGATTCGAATCGCAGCTTGTCACAGGCGTCGGAGGCATTGGAAATCAGTTCGCGAAGGAAGATTTCCTTGTGCGAGTACAGGGAATGCGTGACCAGGTGCAGGACCTGGGCCACCTCCGCTTCGAATTTGCGGGTTTCAGTCGCAGTGGTCATGGGCAAAGGCCTTCAGAAGTGTCTGAGCTGCCTTGCTGTTGGGGGCTGTCGGGGTGCTTTTCAAGCTCCCGGGCCCGATCCGCAAAACAATACGGCCGCCAGGCGGCGGCCGTATTGTGACGAGGAGCATAGACGCGACTCAATGCTCCAAGAGGAATGGCTTTGGCTTATTCCTTTTCGGTGATCGGCGTGTTCAGATCTTCCTTGATGCGCGCCTTCTTGCCCTGCAGCCCGCGCAGGTAATACAGCTTCGCACCACGGACCGAGCCGCGGCGCTTGACCACGACCGACTCGATGATCGGGCTGTGCGCCTGGAACACGCGCTCGACACCGGTACCATGCGAAATCTTGCGTACCGTGAACGCGGAGCTGAGGCCCGCATTCTTCTTGGCAATGACCACGCCCTCATAGGCCTGCACGCGCTCGCGGTTGCCTTCCTTGACCTTTACGTTGACGACAATCGTGTCGCCAGGGCCGAATTTCGGCAGGGTGCGGCTGATCTGTTCTGCTTCAAACTGTTGGAGGAGGTTCATGGCATTCACCAGTATCGTTGGATTCAATGTGCAGGTTCGACTCCAGTCGCCCTGCGATTACTTGACCGCCCGGTATTCGCGACGGAATTCTTCAAGCAGCGTGCGGGCCTCATCATCGAGTTCCACACGCGCCAGCAAATCGGGGCGCCGCAGCCAGGTTCTTCCAAGAGCCTGCTTGCGTCGCCAGCGCCGGATCATCGCGTGATCACCCGACATGAGCACTTCCGGCACCTTGCCGAATTCATCTTCAACCGGCCGCGTGTAGTGCGGGCAATCCAGCAAGCCTCCGGTGAAGGAATCCTGCTCGGCGGACTGCGCGTCGTTCAACGCACCCTCCTGCAACCGCCCCACCGCATCAATCACGACCGCTGCCGCAAGCTCTCCGCCGGAAAGGACGTAGTCGCCGATGGATATTTCCTCATCGACCAGATTTTCCAGCACGCGCTCGTCAACACCTTCGTAGCGTCCGCACAGCAGGATCAGTCGATCCAGCCGCGCGAATTCTTCAACCTTTTCCTGCGAGAGCCGCGCTCCCTGCGGACTCATGTAAACCACCCTGCCCGGCTGCGCCGCCTGGGCCTGAGTACTGGCCAACGCGTCGCGCAAGGGGTCGATGGTCATCAGCATGCCGGGGCCACCCCCGAAAGGCCGTCCGTCGACCGTGCGATGGTTGTCGGTCGCAAAGTCACGCGGGTTGCAGGTACTCACCTGCAGCAATCCGCGCTCCTGCGCCCTTCCCACTACGCCTATTCCGGCACAGGAATCGATGAATTCGGGAAACAGCGTGATGACGTCGATGCGCATCGAGCGGTTTCCGGTCAGTCCGATTCCTAGAACTCCGGATCCCAATCGACCGTTACCCGGCCGGCATCGAAATCCACAGTCTTCACGTATTCATCAAGCACGAAGGGCAACAACCGCTCGCGCTCACCATCCCGCACTACCATGACATCGTTGGCTCCGGTCGCAAGCAGATGCGATATCCGCCCCAGCGCGACGCCCTCGACAGTGACGACTTCGAGTCCTTCGAGGTCGGTCCAGTAGTACTCGCCAGGCTTCGGCACCGGCAACGCCGAGCGCCTGACCTTGATCTCGCATCCGACCAGTTCCGCAGCGCGGTCCCTGTCGAAAACATCCGGCAAGCTCGCAACGATGCCCTTGCCTTGCTCCCTGCCGCGGCAACCTTCGATTTCTCGCTCTCCGGACGGGGAACTCAGCATCCACGGCTGGTAGCTGAAAATCCGGGTTCTTGGTTCGGTGTAGGACTCGAGTTTGACCTCGCCCGCCACACCGTGGAGCCCGACGATCCTGCCAACCAGGATCAACCGGTCACCCGCTGCAATCACGCCGCTTGCGCAGCCTGCTTGCTTGCTGCCTTGTACAGCGCCCGAACCTTTTCGGTCAGCTGCGCACCCTGCTCAACCCAGTGCTTGACGCGCTCGGTGTCGAGCTGGAGCTTGACATCCTGACCGGCAGCGATCGGGTTGTAGTAGCCGACGCGCTCGATATTGCGACCGTCTCGCGCATCGCGCTGATCGGCAACAACGATGTGATAGAACGGGCGCTTCTTGGCGCCGCCACGTGAAAGGCGAATCTTGACCATGGTATCTCTCTGATATTGCTGAAGTTTCCGGCGCGCACGCCGGGAAACAACCGGGTCGGGCCAAGGGAGCCGGGCATTTTAGCGGATTTGCAGGAAAATGAAAGCCCTGCAAGCATTTGCGTGCGTTTCCGAGGATTCTCAGCGTTCAAGGCGAAAGGCAAATATTCGCCCCCAAAATTCGCCGAAGCGAGATTCCCCTGCCCCAGTCCAGCGAAAATCGATCCGGCAGGGTAGTCTTCTCGCTCCGCCCGGCCCAACCCCTTGCGGGGCAATGCATCCCGTCGTATCGGGATACCCGGTAGCATCGCGCGCCAGATTATCTGGTTTTCCGCCCAACAACCATTGAGGCAATCCGGTTTGCAAATCCGAAAATCTCCGCTTCTTCTTGCTGCGCTGAGCGGTCTGCTTCTGCTGGTCGCTGGCATTGCATGGCTGATGCAACAGCACAGCAGATATCAGTTGCCGGATTCGACCCCGGTACTCCTCATCACCGTGGATACCCTGCGCCCGGACACTCTGGGTTGGGTATCGGGCGACAATGCAACACCACATATTGATGCGCTGGCAAGAGGAGGTGCGGCCTTCGCTGACGCGGTATCTCAGACGCCGCTCACCCTGCCATCGCATTCGAGCATGATGAGTGGCCGCAATCCGGCTCGGCATGGTATCCGGGACAACGGGCAGATCCTGCCTGCTTCGGTAGACGTGCTTGCCACCCGGCTGAACGAGGCCGGGTATTCAACGGGGGCATTCGTCAGTGCCTACGTGCTGCGCGCCATGTTCGGACTGGATCGGGGTTTCGACCACTACGACGACGAGCTGACCTCTGGCGCTGAGGGCTGGCTCGATCGGCCGGCAGGACAGACGATCGACAGGGTGCTGCCGTGGATACGCGCGCAGCGCGGCAAGCCCTGGTTTGCATGGATCCATCTCTACGATCCGCATACGCCCTACGCACCCCCTGCCGGGTTCGAGGGAACCGACGCGTTTTCCAACTATCAGGGTGAAGTCCGATATGTTGATCAGGAACTCGGGCGATTGCTGGAAGCGGTTGAGGGTCTCGACCCGAAGCCACTGATTGTGCTGACAGCGGACCATGCGGAGGCCTTTGGCGAGCACGGTGAATTCGAACACGGCCTGTTCATCTACGACACTACAACGCTGGTCCCTCTGATATTCAACCACCCTGCGATAGCGGCTGCACAGCCGGGCTACCAGCCACGGCTGATTGATATCGCGCCGACCATTCTGGACTTGCTGGGCAAACCAGGCCTGGCCGGAAGCGACGGAATCAGTCTTGTTCCCCTGCTCTTCGGCAAGACTCGGGAAACGCCTCCGGCCTATTCGGAAACCTTTCATCCCTGGACCACCTACGGCTGGTCGCCGTTGGCAGCGTTGCACGATGGCGGCTGGAAGGTAATCGATGGTCCCGTACCCGAGCTCTACAACCTCGCCATCGATCCCGGTGAACAGAACGACCTCGCTGCAGATCAGCCGGCCCGAACCGACCGGATGATCCTGGAGCTCGATCCATCACGCTCACCCGGGGACCTTATCGATTCAACCCGAATCGAAGACAACGCCACGATGCAGAAGCTGGCCAGCCTTGGCTATCTTGGGAGTGCCTCAACCGCCAGCGTGCCCACTTCAGGCTTGCCCAATCCGGCCAACATGCTGAAAGAGCGCGCAATTCTTCTGCGAGCGGAAAGTTTGTTGCGTAGCAACAGGTTGGAGCAGGCCTTGGCGGCCTTTGACGAAGTCCTCCAGACGGACCCCAGAAACCGTTTCGCGACGCTACGCTCTGGAATCAGCTTGCTCAAACTGAATCGATTGCCGGAGGCCGTGATGCGCCTGAAAGCAAGCCTTGCGCTCGACCCAAGCCAGGCGGAAACCCACTATGCATTGGCAGATGCACTGACGCGCAGCCAGCAGTTCGAGGAGGCGGCCGAGCAATGGATGGAAACCGTCAAACTGCAGCCGCGCAGGGCAGCCGCCTGGGGAAACCTCGCTCTTGTGCTGAGCACGATGAACAGGGACGAGGAAGCCCGGCGCGCTATCCATACGGCACTGGAGATCGAACCTGACGATGTGCGCCTTTTGCAGAATCTCGCCATTCAGCAGCGCAAGGAAGGACTGACGGCTGAAATGATCAAGACGCTGGAACGAGCCGCGAGCGTGGGTGGCGATGAATTTACCCTCAAGGCGCTGTATGGCCTGGAACTGTACGACCTGGGCCGAATCGAAGATGCCGAGCCATGGCTGCGCAAGGTTGAGTCAAACGAAGCGAATTATGCGGAATCGCGATTCAGACTGGCCCAGATCAGCTTGCGCAACGGCCATAAGGAAAAAGCCGCGCTACTTCTGGATCAGGCGATTCAATCCAATCCAGCACTGCTCCCGGTCGCAAAGTCAGACAAGCAGCTTTCAGGCCTGTTGACGGAAAGCACTGAGGCGCACCGAGATGGGCGAAATACTCACAAGGGCCAATAGTCAGTCATCCCAGCGGAGGCCGGGATCTCGTTTCAGGCTTATGCTGATCGAGAGTGGCGCAATGGAAAAACTTGAAAGGATGTGCAGGTTGTCTTCAATCTTGCTGACCGAAATTCTTCGGTAACTTGCTGACCACGCCTGTCAATCGCTTCTTGCGACCGCTTTCTCCGATGGCGTCGATGTAGTAGTAGTTTGTTACGGTTGAATCAGCACTTTCATCGACGTACCGATAATTCGATTTCTTCTTGTCGAGGCCGACACCTTTCACATCCGGTTCCTTGTCTCGCGGAATGATTCTTGAATTGATCCGCAGGAAGGGACCCTTGGGATCGACCGCCCTGTAAATGATGTAGCCGTACACTCCCTCTTCCTGCGAACTGGACCATTGCGGGACTGGTGCATCCTGGCCCGGATTCGGTCCAGCCGACGCAACCGAACCGAGACAGGCAGAGTGGCGGCCAGAGTAATCAGCAAGGCCCTCATTGCTTCTTCTCCAACTCGATGGTCGTGCTCTTGACGGTGATGTCGTCGGGGTCTCCGAGGTCGTTTGTCTTTACGCCAATGGGGACAACAATTCCGTCAATCGGAACCTTGAGATCAATCTCGTCGTCGACAAATTTTACGGTAATGAAAGTCCGCAACCCCCTCTGGCCTTCATCGAGTCAGAAAGAAACAACCAGGTCGGCGCAGCCGCATACAGGGCTCGATCTTCGCCCCCGGGGCGGGCTTCCCCGTCTCGACCCTTTGGATCTGGACTTCACCACCACCTCGGCGATTGATTCTCAAGGTCGTCTTTCGGTCCTGCCCTTCTGGAACCGCGCCCATTGTCACAGGGAAAGGCGAGATGCCGTACTTGCTGAAAGCCCGCACGACTACAGGAGGAATCTCCGAATCGCTGTCTTCAGTTACATTGGACTCAATCAGGATTCTCCCGACATTCAGGCCAAAGGGTGGCATCGAGGATATCGTGCCAACCACTTGCCGCGATTGTGCAGAGCCGTTTGGCACACTGGAGAACGATACGTCCAGCCAATCCGGCTTGGACAACACCCTTGTGAACTTCAGATCAGGTACGTGGTGGGATGTCACTTCAATCGTGGACTGCAAGGATTGTCCGGGATAAATATCGCCGAAATCCATCACAATCAACTCCGGCTCATAAGCGGTCTGCACGAAGTATGGCACTTCAAGCAATTGCGTCGGCAGTGATGAGTCATCGTACTTGATCAGAAAGTTGACCTGACTTCGTCCAATGCCTTCGGGAAACACGTAGTCCAGGGTAATCACACCCCTGGCTCCCGGAGCCAGAGTCGAGGGATTGGCTACACCTGAGCCGGAACCCTTGCGCGGAAATATCGAACTGATCGTGATCGAGCGGTCATTGGCGTTTACGACCGAGAATTTCAGCTGCCGTTTGTCACCAACGAAGACCTCGACGGGCATCGGTTGTAGTGGCGCGATCTGCAGAACCTGGGGGTTCTTGGCGTCCCATTCGGCGGACGACACGGGGGAAAGCGCAGGGACGGAACCGACGGCGGCGCATACAAGCAGATTTCGGCCAACTCAGTCGTCCTGGTTGTCCGTGGAGTTTTGCATGTGTCATTCTTGTCTTGATCTCGGAAACAGAAGTGGAGGTTGGGAAACACGCATCCTGGCGGTGTTGAATTGAACCCGGACCAAGGTTTGGGACAACTCAACCGTGCCTTCGTTCACCCTCCTGACCAACACGCAGGCAGAGGGGAATAGACCCACAACAGACGCGCTCGCCACTTGACGATATACCGTGGCCAGCAAAGGAAAAGCCTCTTGCGTCCTTATCTGGGAAAGCCACGAAAAGAAGAGCCGCACCTGAATGCGACTCCTCGTCCGATACCCTTGAATCCGAATCAGTCGACGATTGGTGACTTCAACCGGAAGCGTGCCGGTCACGTCTGGCTTGATGTAGGGCCTGATTCCTGACCATTCCAGTGAAGAACAGGTCCGGCGTATGCAGCGCATGGGTTCCCGGCGCGGGTGAACGCTGATGGTTTCCGTGCAGGTCCGATTACATTGTCTGCGCCGGTCACGCAGAGGTGTTGACATTGCATGTGCCCAAAACGTAGATGGATCCGTCATAGGTTGAGCTCGTCGTCGACTGCGAAATGGTCACGCTCGCACCAGCCGTTGTCGTGAACGTATAGATCTGATCCGGGCCCTGCACCTGAGTGTAGTTTCCATTGCAGGCAATCGGGATGTCGTTGACAGTATTCGTTGCGCCCGTTGTGTCACCGGAATCACTGAACGGAAGCGCTGCAATGTTCGAGGCCGTGCCGCAGGTATCGCCGCCGGCGAAGACTTCCGCGCCACCCGGCGAGACGATGTTGTTGCGCTCGTCAGCCTTGGTCAGGAACTGATCGGCCGACGCGGCGCCGACGACCAGGAAATTTGCGAGAACTGCCACCAGAATTTTGGTTTTCATCATTGTTGTCCTACCCCAAAGGTTGTAATCGTCACGTGAAAAACACCAAGTAAACCCGCCGGCACAACGTGGTACCTGCGCGCAAGTCAAGCCCATCCCTGCTGTACGTACCCCAAGCCTAAACCATGAGGCGTCGAAGAACAACGCATTTGCAGGTTAACCGGCCTGTTCAGGTTGACGCCGGCCTGGTCCTGACCGCGCGTTTCCGGGCAGTCCAGCAGGCATCAGCGCGGCAAACCCCCGGGGCCGCCCATGCCGCCCATCCCCTTCATCGCACCCTTCATTTGCCGCATCATGCCCTTCATGCCGCCGCTGCCCAGCTTGGACATCATCTTCTCCATCTGCTGGTACTGCTTCAGGAGGCGGTTCACGTCCGCCGGTTGCTGACCTGAACCGCGGGCCACGCGGGCTCGGCGGGAGCCCTTGAGCAAATCCGGATGGCGGCGCTCCTTCTTTGTCATCGAATTGATGATGGCGATCATGTGGATGACCTGCTTGTCGTTGACCTTGGCCTTGACCTGCTCGGACATTGCGCCCATGCCGGGAAGCTTGTCGATCAGCGAGGCCATCCCGCCCATGTTGACCATCTGCTCAAGCTGGCTCTTCATGTCGTTGAGGTCGAAGCGCTTGCCCTTCATGACCTTATCGGCCAGTTTCTGCGCCTGCTCCTGGTCGACCTTGCGCTCGACTTCCTCGACCAGGGACAGCACGTCGCCCATGCCGAGGATGCGCTGGGCCAGACGGTCCGGATGGAACGGTTCCAGTGCGTCGGTCTTTTCGCCGGCTCCGACAAACTTGATCGGACGGCCGGTGATATAGCGCACCGACAGGGCCGCGCCGCCACGTGCATCGCCATCGGTCTTGGTCAGGATGACCCCGGTCAGCGGCAGCGCATCGGAAAAGGCCTTGGCGGTATTCGCCGCATCCTGTCCGGTCATGGCATCGACCACGAAGAGCGTCTCGACCGGATCCAGCGACGCATGCAACTGCTTGATTTCCTCCATCATCTCGGCGTCGACATGCAGGCGGCCGGCGGTATCGACAATCAGCACGTCGGCGAAATTCTTCTTTGCCGCATCCAGCGCGGAAGCAGCGATTTCGACCGGGCTCTGGTCCGGTGCCGATGGGTGGAACAGGACCTCGCACTGGCCGGCCAGGGTGCGCAACTGCTCGATGGCGGCCGGACGGTACACGTCACAACTGACGACCATCACCTTCTTCTTGCGCCGCTCGCGCAGGAAACGCGCCAGCTTGGCCACGGTCGTGGTCTTGCCGGCACCCTGCAGGCCAGCCACAAGGACAATCGCCGGAGGCGCTGCAGCGAGGTTCAGATCGGTATTGGCCGACCCCATGACGACGGTCAGCTCGTCACGCACCACCTTGATCAGGGCCTGGCCCGGGGTCAGGCTCTTCATGACCTCCTGACCGATCGCGCGCACCTGCACTCGCTGGATCAACGCCTGCACGACAGGCAAGGCCACGTCGGCCTCCAGCAGCGCAATGCGCACTTCCCGCATCGACTCGCGGATATTGGCTTCGGTCAGACGACCACGACCGCGCAGGCGTTCGACAGTTGAAGAAAGGCGCTGGCTCAGGGATTCAAACATGGGCGGAGTTTTCGAGGTGAAATCAGCCCGCAAGTATATCAGCGCGTGGAGCACGCATCGAAAAGACATCGAGACCGCAATCCGGCCAGCCGGACCGTCGGAACTGGCACGTTCCCGCACAAACCGGCCTGTGCCAAACTCGCCCCATGCCGACCCAATTGCTCAGCGCATTCGCGATCGCCGACTATCTGATCGCCGCCATCCTGCTGGCCATGCCGATGGCCCGCCTGCCGGCAACCGCACGCGGCATTGGCATGGCACTGGCAGCCCTGGCTGTTGTAGTCCATGCAACGATCATCTTCGGCCTGCATCACGGCGGGCTCGATCTGCATTTCTTTGCCTCGCTGTCGGTCTCCGGGCTCGGTATCGCCGCGCTGACCCTGCTGGTCAGCCTGTTTCGCCCGATTGCGGCCCTTGGCGTGCTGGTCTTTCCTCTGGCCGCGCTGTTCCTTGGTCTGGATGCCTTCGTCGCCGGCCCCACGACGGCACAGCCGATGGAATGGCAGATCAAGCTGCATGCCACGTTTGCCCTGCTCGCCTACAGCCTGCTCAGTATCGCCGCCTTGCTGGCCATCCTGCTGGCCCTGCAGGAGCGAGCACTGCGCAAACGCAAACTCGATTCCGGACTGTTCCGTGCCCTGCCCCCGCTGACCTTGACCGAAGCCCTGCTGTTCCGCCTGATCGGCGCGGGTTTCGTGTTCCTGACCCTGACCCTGCTCAGCGGAGCGCTGTTCGTCGACAACCTGTTTGCCCAGCATCTGGCTCACAAGACGATTCTCTCGATTGCATCCTGGATCGTATTCGGCGTGCTGTTGTTCGGACGCTGGCGCTGGGGCTGGCGTGGCAGTCGCGCCGTACGGCTGACCCTTGCAGGCATGATCGTCTTGCTGCTCGCTTTTTTCGGCAGCAAGTACGTGCTCGAGATCGTGCTGGGTCGTTCGGCGTAGCGGGATTCGGGATTCGGGAAAAGCATGACGCCGCAGCGGCAAATGGACTGCCACCGGTGGGTGGTGAGCGTACCGGACCCGACCATTCGGAAAGTCGCTCCTTCCCTGAAATCATCCGAATCGGAGTCGCTGGGTGTAGCGGAGCGGGAAGTCGAAAACGGCGTCTAGATTTCCGAAGTAGCCGATAGCGCATCGCCGAGCCGATCAGCGGCAATGATCCGAAGATCTCCGATACGCAGACTCTTCGGCGCGTTCGCCTTGGGCACGATGGCATGGCGGAAGCCGTGCGTCGCGGCCTCGCGCAAGCGCTCTTCGCCATTCGGTACCGGGCGTATCTCGCCCGACAGCCCCACTTCGCCGAAGGCAACGAGTTTCTCGGGCAAGGCGCGGTCACGAAAGCTCGACAGCACGGCCAGCAGTACGGGTAAATCCGCAGCGGTTTCCTGCACGCGGATGCCACCGACAACGTTGACGAAGACATCCTGATCGAACACGGCTGCACCGCCATGCCGATGCAGCACC
>NZ_JAWLAR010000008.1:0-189593 GCF_041395345.1 Dokdonella sp.
AGATCTTCCGGCGTGAACGGGCGCTCGTTCCAGATGTCGTAGTAGAAACCTTCCTCGATTACCGGGCCAATCACCATCTTGGCCTCGGGGAACAGCTGCTTGACCGCATGGCCAACCAGATGCGCACAGGAATGACGGATGATCTCGACGCCCTCCTCGTCCCTGGGCGTGATGATTTGCAGTTTCGCATCGTGTTCGATCCGGTCGCTGGCATCGACCAGTTTTCCATCGACCTTGCCGGCCACGGTGGCCTTGGCCAGTCCGGCGCCAATCGACGCTGCGACTTCCTGCACGCTTACGGCGCTTTCGAACTGTCGAATGCTGCCATCTGGAAGAGTGATATTGATCATGGGATTCTGGTCTCCGGAAACGCAAAAGGCGCCGAAGCGCCTTTTATTTCATGCATTGCTTCGCGTCAGGTTCAATCAGTGGGCTGAGGTTCGCGTCATGGTGATCGTGTTCGTTTGAACTACGGCTCCGAGTGGGTACGACAGAACGTCTGATTCTAGTAACGCGGGTTTCCGTACCACATGCGAAAAAGCCGACATGTCTTTTTCGCTTCGCCGGTCTTTCCCTCGTAACCGGCTACGGTTGGTGGGCGCGACAGGGATCGAACCTGTGACCCCTACCATGTCAAGGTAGTGCTCTACCGCTGAGCTACGCGCCCCTGAATGCGGGGGCGCGCAGACTAACCGACTCTGCGGCGGTGCACAAGTCGGGACTGCCTGGTCGGGTGAAATTGGTTGGGCTCGCCAGTCATTCCCTGCAGCCAGAGGATCCGGCGACTGGCCCCGATCGGGAGTGGGGAATGGGGAGTGCCTGCTGTTCTGGCTATGGAAAGGCAAGACAAGCTGTACAGGAGCGGTTGAAGGCCGAAAAGGCGAGTTCTAGCCACGCGCCGCTTTTACGATTCCCGATTCCCAATTCCCGATTCCCAATTCCCAATACCCTATTCCCTATTCCCTACTCCCTACTCCCCACCCTTCACCCCAACAACCCCTGCTCCCTGAGCCGGTGGAGCTGGTCGCGGGCGCGTGCCGCTTCTTCGAACTCGAGGTCCTGGGCGTGCTTGTACATCTGCGCTTCAAGCTTCCTGATGCGCTGCGCGATCTGCTCCGTGGACAGCGTGCTGTATTCGGCCGCTTCCTCGGCGGCGCGACGCGATTCGGCCGAAATCTTGCCCCAGCGGTCGCGCTTTCCACCGCGACTGGACTCAGCCCGCGCACCTTCCATGATATCGGTGATCTTCTTGCTCACGCCCTTGGGCGTAATGCCATGCTCGAGGTTGTATTCGACCTGTTTGGCCCGGCGCCGGTCGGTTTCGTCAATCGCGACCTGCATCGAGCGGGTAACCCGATCTGCGTACAGGATGGCCTTCCCGCGCAAATTGCGCGCCGCGCGGCCAATGGTCTGGATCAGGGATCCCGAAGAGCGCAGGAAGCCCTCCTTGTCGGCATCGAGGATCGCCACCAGCGAAACCTCGGGCATGTCCAGGCCTTCGCGCAGCAGGTTGATGCCAACCAGCACGTCGAACTGGCCCAGGCGCAGGTCACGCAGGATTTCGACGCGTTCGACCGTCTCGATATCCGAGTGCAGGTAACGCACACGAATGCCGTGCTCTCCCAGGTACTCGGTCAGGTTTTCAGCCATGCGCTTGGTCAGCGTCGTCACCAGCACACGGTCGCCCATGGCGATGCGAGCGTTGCATTCAGAGAGCAGATCATCGACCTGGGTGCGTACTGGCCGAATCTCGACCTCGGGGTCGATCAAGCCGGTGGGTCGCACGACCAACTCGATGACGCTGCCTTCCGATTTCTCGATTTCATACGCGCCCGGAGTCGCCGACACGAAGATGCTGCGCGGCGCACGGGCCTCCCACTCCTCGAATCGAAGCGGTCGGTTGTCCAGCGCCGACGGCAGACGGAAGCCGTACTCGACAAGATTTTCCTTGCGCGAGCGATCACCCTTGTACATTCCACCCAGCTGCGGAATGGTCACATGCGATTCGTCTACCACGAGCAGCGCATCCGGCGGCAGATAGTCGAACAGGGTCGGTGGAGGCTCGCCCGGTGCGGCGCCGGTCAGATGACGCGAATAGTTTTCGATGCCCTGGCAATAGCCGATCTCGGCCATCATCTCGATATCGAACTGGGTGCGTTGCTGCAGACGCTGCGCCTCGAGCAGCTTGTTCGCCGCATACAGTTGCTCAAGACGCTCCTTGAGCTCGACCTTGATCGTCTCCACCGCATTGAGCGTGGCCGCTCGCGTGGTGGCGTAGTGGGTTTTCGGATACACCGTGTAGCGCGGCACCTTGCGCAGTACCTCACCAGTCAGCGGATCGAAAATGGACAGATTCTCGATATCGCCATCGAACAGCTCGATGCGCAGGGCCTCGGTTTCCGATTCGGCCGGAAACACATCGATCACCTCGCCGCGCACGCGATAGGAGCCTCGGCGCAGCTCCATGTCATTGCGCGTGTACTGCAGTTCGGTCAGGTGACGGATCAGCTTGCGCTGGTCGGTATGCTCGCCGCGCGCCAGGATCAGGCGCATCTGCAGATAATCCTCCGGCTTGCCGAGACCGTAGATCGCAGAAACCGTGGCGACAATCAGGGCATCGGAGCGCGACAACAGGGTCTTGGTCGCAGAAAGGCGCATCTGCTCGATGTGATCGTTGATCGAGGCGTCTTTCTCGATATAGGTATCCGACGAAGCCACGTAGGCCTCGGGCTGGTAGTAATCGTAGTAGCTGACGAAGTACTCGACCGCATTGTGCGGAAAGAACTCCTTGAACTCGCCGTAGAGCTGCGCAGCCAGGGTCTTGTTCGGCGCCATCACCAGGGTCGGTCGCTGGACCTGCTGGATCACGTTGGCAATCGTGTAGGTCTTGCCCGATCCGGTCACCCCAAGCAGGGTCTGCCGGGCCAACCCCGCCTCGAACCCGGACACCAGGCGCTCAATCGCCTGCGGCTGGTCGCCGGCAGGGCGGTAGGGCGATTCAAGCTGGAAGCGATCGGTCATTGAGTCAGGAATCGGGAATCGGGAATCGGGAATCGTTGAACACGATACCAACCGTGAGGAGATCGTGCCGCGCCATGACATTTCAAGACTCGAACTCGGCTCCTGGCGAGCCTGGCCTACGTCGACAATCGACTTTTTCCTACAAGCCTCCACGGTAAATGACCATCGTCGCCGATCCGGAGTCTGCCTAGCATTTCAGCACCCCGTCCTCCTCGGAGCTGCCATGCACATTCAACCCAGGCCAGCCGCTGGCGTCACCCTGATCGAGTTGGTCACTGTCATCTCCATCATTGCCGTCCTCTCCGTGATTGCCATGCCGGCACTGGGTAGCCTGAAGCAGGCAGGTGCCTCGCGATCAGCACGCAGCGCCTTGTCGGTGGCCATCAATCAGGCCCGCATCAGCGCAGCCATGCGCAGGCAGCAAGTCGTTGTCTGCCCATCGGCGGACCAGGCATCCTGCGACCGCAACCTGCGCTGGCATCATGGCTGGCTGGTTTTCCTGGATGGCAATCGCAATGGCGAGCACGAGGCCGATGAGGAAATCATTGCCCTGAACCAGGCACAGCCAACCGGCATCGCCATACTCGGGAGCCGTGGTCGCCACCGCATCCGCTACCAGCCCGACGGCACCTCTGACGGCAGCAACCTGACCCTGACCATCTGCGACGGTCGTGGCACCGGCGCCGCGCGCAGCCTGATCCTGAACAACTCCGGTCGTCTGCGCAGCGGCGTTCCTTCGCCCGATCAGGCTGCGGCAGCCTGCTCGGCGATTGGCAGCTAGCTGTCCTGCAAACCAGATTGGGCTTGACGATCCACCGCGATCCCGCGAAAATGCGCGGCTCCGCCCGAATAGCTCAGCTGGTTAGAGCACTTGACTGTTAATCAGGGGGTCGCTGGTTCGAGTCCAGCTTCGGGCGCCATCATTCTCGAAGAGCCGCGAGCGATCGCGGCTTTTTTTTGGAATCTGAACAGCTGTAATGAGTTGGTCGAACCGCGGTGTCATTGTCAACCTGGCGGCGAAGACGTCGCAAGGCTCTGCCAAAGTCGTCAGCAAGGACGTTCGAGCTCAGGAATTATTGACCTGATTCCCGCAAAATGCGCATCAAGGGGAACCGACCATCAAGGCGACCTGCCCACGCCTCTTCAATCAAAACTGTTGCGAAATAGGGTGGTGTTGATGATCGCACTGGAAAGAAACTCGAAGAGCCTGGGACTAAAAATATCCGGCGAACCATCATCGTTGAGATCGGCTATGACCATGTTCTCGCCGCCATGGGCCCCAGAAATCGCCCCCATATCCGTGAACCTTCCGCTGCCAATTGCATTGAATACGTGGATGCCATCAAATCCTGCGGCAACAATCTGAATCTGACCATTTCCATATAGGTCTCCAGCCTCAATTGATGAGGTGTGCGAAGCCACTGGAAACGAAACCACTCGTTCAAAGCCACCCACGCTATTGCCATAAAAAACGTCGACTCTTGGAATCGACCTGTCCAGCAGCGCGACATCCAAACGTCCATCCAAATTGAAATCATCGACGGCCAAGGAGGAGTGCGAGCCATTCGTCCCAACGTAATCAGGCGGGAGAAACGTTCCATCACCGACACCCTTCAGCAATGCGAATGTCGCAAACGTAGAAAATGCAGATACAACTACATCTAATACTTTGTCACCATCTACGTCCTTGATCGCAATGCCCCACGGCAGAAAATTTGGCAATGAATAGTCCATTCGGGCCGCAAATGTTCCGTCGCCCATACCCAAGAAAACAGAAAGGGCCTCGCCACCGGTACTGATGGCGACAATATCAGAACTGTCATCGCCATTGAGATCCGCTGCCTTCACGACGTTGGGATATGCGCCAACTTCGTACTCAACCGGCTCTGCGAAGGTTCCATCGCCATTTCCCAGCAGCACTGACACTATATCGGTGGGATCATCGGACACGCTGCTGATCACCAAGTCCAGATTCCCGTCGGCATTGAAGTCGCCAGAAGCAATTCCTCGCGGCTCTTTGTTGAGGGCAATTTGCGACATCGGAATAAAGTTGCCATCGCCGATACCTAGAAGTATTGAAACCTCCCCCTTGACTGCGGCATTTGTAACAGCAATATCAATCCCGTCGGCTCCATCAAAGTCGCCAACGACACATCCCCATGGGGCGATGCCAGCGTCAAACTCCGGGCCGAGGACGAATGGCAATCCCGCGTGTGCACGCGTTTGCAACAATGTCAGCGAGATGCCAAGCGCACAAGAAAGAAGTCTAACCATGAGTGTAGCTCCCTCCGAAATGATCAATCCTTGAGGCGAGTATAGGTCACCTCCAATGCTCCCAAGAAATTGATTGAGAATTATGTATTGGTGTTTTTTCGGTTACATCAGCTTTGGACGCGGACCAAGAACGAGATGCGTTTCAGGCACAGGATCAGCCTAGCCTCGCCGAGAGCGCACAGCACACCTCGCCTGCATCCCTTTGCTAGAGCCAAGTTGGCAATGAGCGGTCTGCCTCCACGGTCACCACTAGGCGACGGCCCACTCGCTGCGACGTCAAGCAATGCAACTCGGACGAAGCAATTCCCAATCGGACAGTCCAAATCTGACTTCACTGCCAACCAGTAGATGGCTTGTCACTCTCGGAAGAGCTTGGCCGGCCCCCTTTCACAGGTTCGATCTATCAGGACTGCCCGAGTTTGACAGGCATGGAACTTCTTTCTTCGTTCGCAAGTCACTCCAAAACGCGCGAGAAATGGCACATGCATGACCAAAGTAACCCTCATGACCTTTGCCGCATCCAATAAGGTTGGTGGCCGGCGCATGCTGGGGCTGGAGCGGAGGAAATGCCATGCGACTGATCCAAGCATCGATACGAAATCCGATCGCCATCGGAGTGGTGGTCCTGCTGATTTGCGTGTTTGGATTCATGAGCCTGGGCAACCTGCCCCTGCAACTGTTTCCGGATATCGAGCGCCCCAACATCTCGATCTTCACGGGTTGGCGTGCGGCCTCGCCGGAGGAAGCCGAGGCCGAGCTGCTCGAGCCGCAGGAACAGGTCCTGCAGGGATTGCCCGGTGTCGAGGAAATCGAGGGCAACGCCAACAACGGCGGCAGTTTCATCAATCTGACCTTTGCGGTCGGCACCGACATGAACGCGGCCCTGGTCGAAGTCATCGGGCGCATGAACCGCGTTCGCTCCCAGCCCCAGGACGCCGATCGCCCGATCATCCAGCTCGGCGGCGGACAGAATGATTCCAACGACTCGCTGTCATGGTTTTTCGTCCAGTTGCTGCCGGGCACCGAAGGGCCCGTGGAAATCCATCGGCGCTACATCGAGGACGTCGTCAAACCGCGCATAGAGGCGGTTCCGGGTGTCGCCTCGGTCAATGTCAACGCGGGGCCGAATGACGACATCCGGATCACCGTGGACCTCGCAAAGGCAGCAGCCCTTGGTGTCAGCATCCCGGACATCGCGCAAAGCGCCACGCGCGCCACGGATGTTTCCGCAGGCCGAGTCGGTGTGGGTCGCCAGCAATACACCCTGCGTTTTACCGGCCGCTACAAACCGGAAGACCTCGGCGAGCTGGTGCTGGCCTGGCGCGATGGCAAGCCGGTCAAGCTGGGTGATGTCGCAACCATCGAGAAGCGACCACCCGAGCAGCAATTCTTCGTCTACCAGAACGGCAATCCGGCAATCGGCCTGCAGGTGCTGCGCTCTCCGGGAGCCAACGTGCTCGGCACCCTCGAACAGGTCAAGGAAGTGGTTGCCGAGCTGCGCGAGGGCACGCTGAAGGAACATGGGCTCGGCATCGAACAGAGCTATGACTCCTCGCTGTTCATCCATCGTGCCGTCAACCTGCTCACCGAAAATCTGATCATCGGCGCCTTGCTCGCTCTGGGCTGCGTGTTCTGGTTCATGCGCGACTGGCGTGCGACCCTGCTGATCGCGCTCGCAATTCCGGTTTGCCTGCTGGCCACCTTCGGCGCACTCGACGCCGGCGGACGCACGCTCAATGTCATCTCGCTGGCGGGACTCGCGTTTGCGGTAGGCATGGTTGTCGAAGGAGCCATCATCGTCTCCGGCAACATCATTCGCCTCAAGGAAAGCGGCATGACCCCGGTCGAGGCCGCGATGAACGGCACGAAAGAGGTCGTTCCGGCCCTGATCGCATCGACCGTCACCACGATCGCCGTGTTCCTGCCGGTGTTGTTCCTCGCCGATGTGGAAGGTCAGATCTTTGCCGATCTCGCGCTGACCATCTCGATCGCGGTGACGCTTTCGATCATCGTCGCCATTACTGTGCTACCCGCAGCCGCAGGTGGCTGGCTGAAGGCCAAGAAGCTCAAGTCCGGCTACGGCGACGGCTGGCCACGATTGACCAACCTGCTGCTGCGCTGGACCAACAGTCGGCCCAGGCAGATTGGCTGGGTCCTGGGCTTGCTGGTCCTGCCTCTCGCAGCCTGCTGGGTGTTCCTGCCGAAACTCGACTACCTGCCACCGGTCAAGCGCGCTGCCATCGACGTGTTTTTCAGCTTCCCGCCGGGCATGAGTCCGGAAGTCGTCAATCGTGAGATCGGCAACGAGCTGATTGCGCGGCTGCAACCGTACATGGACGGCAAGAAGCAGCCGCAACTGAAGAACTACTACCTCTGGCTGTGGCCCGGCGGCGGCACCATTGGTGCGCGCGTCGTCGAAGAGGATCGCATTGGTGAACTCGAGACGATCATGCGCGACGAGATCATCAAGGGTTTCCCGGATACGCGCGCCTTCGCGACCGAGGGCGAGTTGTTCGGAGGCGTCGGTGGCTCGGCGCGTTCGGTGGCCATCCACCTGCAAAGCGATGACACCCGCTCGCTCGAGCGCGTCGCCGAGGAAGGACGCAAGCTGCTTGAAGAAAAGTTTCCGGGAGCGAACGTCCAGGCGAACCCGAACGCCGACAACACGACGATGGACTTGCATGCCATTCCGAACGATCGGCGCATCGCCGAAGCCGGCTGGGATCGTGCCGCCGTGGGCACGATCGTGCGCACGCTCGGTGATGGCGCCTGGCTCGGCGAATACTTCGACGGTCAGAATCGGCTGCCGATCATCCTGCGCGCGGATGGACGCGAGACGGTCGAAGAGCTGGCCGAGGCGCCGCTTGTGACACCGAACGGTCAGATCGTATCCCTGGGTGAATTGATTTCCCTGGAAAAGACACCAGGGCCTGGCGCCATTCGCCGGCTTGATCACCGCAGGACCGTGACCCTGACCATGGATCCACCGCAAACCCTGTCGCTGGAAGACGCCCTGGCAACGCTCAACAGCGAAGTCGTTCCGGTGCTCACGAAAATGATGCCCAATGGCGGCAGCATCCGACTGGCAGGCAGCGCAAATCGCCTGCAGGAAATTACCGCAACGATGGTCAAGAACTTCGCCCTCGCGCTGTTCGTACTGTTCCTGCTGATGGCAGCGATGTTCCGCTCCCTGCGCGATTCGCTGGTCGTCGTGCTCACCGTTCCCGTCGCCCTTGTCGGTGGCGTGATCGGCTTGCGCATACTTGGCGTCATCGCCTTCCAGCCGCTCGATCTTCTGACCATGATCGGCTTCATCATGATGGTCGGCATCATCGTCAATCATTCGATCCTGCTGGTGGACCGGACCCGTGTCGCCCAGGATCAGGGCTTCAATCTGGAAGACTCGATCGGCCAGGCGCTCAACCAGCGACTGCGCGCGATTGTTGCGAGCACGCTGACGGGAGCCCTCGGCGCCCTTCCCATGGCGGTCAATCCCGGCCCGGGCAGCGTGATCTATCGCGGACTCGCAGCCGTGATCGTTGGCGGCATCGTGGTCTCGATGGTGTTTTCGTTGCTGCTGCTTCCCAGCCTGATGCGCCTGATGGCCGGATGGCGCAAGGCACCCGCTGAAGCGTCCGCACCTGCCGACTCCCGCTCTGTTCCACGCGCCGCCTGAACCCAGGCCAGGATCCCCCATGAATACTCGATCATTGATCATCGCTCTCTCAGCCTCCATTGCGCTGTTCTCCTCCACGATGCAGGCTCGTGCCCAGGGCCCTGCCCCGCCCGCACCTGTCGTTGAGGTCGTCAGCGTCGAACTCACGCCGATCGCCCCCCAGCGCTGGGTGCCCGGCAGTGTGGTCAGCCGCGACGATGCACGCCTGGCCACGAGTGCCAGCGGACGCCTGGAGTTCGTCGCCGAAGTCGGAACCCGGCTCAAGGCCGGCGAACTTGTTGCACAGCTGGAAGACCAGGCCGCAAAACTGCGTCTCGAGGACGCGCAAAGCGAAGTCGCACGGATCAAGGCTCAGGGCGAACTGGCGAGACGCCAGCGCGAGCGTCTGAAAGCGCTGGTATCCAGCAACAGTATCGCGGCCAACCAGCTTGATGAAGCCGAGGCTCAGGTAGCCCAGCTCGATGCGCAATTGCGCCAGGCAGAAGTACGCGTGCGCAGCGCTCGCTACGACCTCAAGCAGACCAGGGTTGTGGCGCCATTCCCCGGCATCGTCACCGAACGCCTTGCCCAGCGCGGCGAGTTTGCCGCCACCGGCACCGCAATCGTGCATCTGGTCAATGTCACGAATCTCGAGGCCAGCGTGCAGGCTCCGCTGGCCATGTCTGCCTTGGTCAAGCCGGGCATGGAATTGTCCGTGCGCGATGGCGACAAGACCTACAAGGAACGCATTCGTGCCGTGATTGCGGTGGGCGACGATCGATCACGCCAGTTCGAGATTCGCATCGCCATGACCAGTCCCGTACTGGTGGGCAATGCGGTGGAAGTCGCCCTTCCCGAACGCGAGGCGGAGAACACCCTGGCCGTGCCTCGCGACGCCCTGGTCGAACGCCCCAACGGCACCTACGTCGTGCGCGTCTCGGACGATGGCAGCAGCGAACGGATCGAGGTAACGATCGGAGCCAGCGACGGTTTCTTCACGGCGGTCGACGGTGATCTGTCCGCCGGCGACAGAATCGTCGTGCGTGGTGCAGAACGGCTCGGTGACGGCCAGAAAGTTCGCGTGGCGTCGTCATCCGGCGGCGCAAGCAGCCCGACAGCAGCATCGGCGCGCTGAAGCGGAGCGGCAATCCGTCCCGGACAGGTCAGATCGTAATCAGTCGGCAGCGATGATCCGGTAACACGGCTCGTAGGCGGCGCCGCCGGGCAGTTTCATGCGCTCCTGAGCGACGAAGCTGGCCAGCAGTTCATCCAGTGCCCGCATGATCTGGTCGTCGCCGCGAATAAGGAACGGACCGTGCTCTTCGATGGCGCGCATGCCCTCGATCTTCACGTTGCCTGCGACGATCCCCGAAAAGGCGCGGCGCAAATCGGCGGCAAAGTCGTGTTGAGCCTGATCACGATTGAGGTTCAGCCCTGCCATGGCCTCGTGAGACGGTCGGAACGGGCGCTGCAAGTCTTCATCGATGCTCAACGCCCAGTTGAAGAAAAAGGCATCCTTGTTCTCCAGGCGATACTCGCGAACCTCCTCGATGCCCTTCGCGATTTCGCGTGCAACCCGTTCCGGATCATCGATGATGATCTGGTAATTGCGTGATACCTCGTCGCCGAGGGCGAGGCGCAGGAAACGGTCAATCTGCTCGAAATACGCGGCAGACTGGCGTGGTCCGGTGAAAACCAGCGGGAAAGGAATGCCGGCATTGGCAGGATGCAGCAGGATGCCGAGCAGGTAGAGGATCTCTTCGGCGGTACCGACACCCCCCGGAAAGACGATGATCGCATGCGCCGTCCGCACGAACGCCTCAAGCCGCTTCTCGATGTCCGGCATGATGATGAGGTTGTTGACGATCGGATTGGGCGACTCCGCGGCGATGATGCCGGGCTCGGTAATGCCGATATAGCAGTTCTTGCGTCTGCGCTGCTTCGCATGGGCGATAGTGGCGCCCTTCATGGGCCCCTTCATGGCGCCAGGACCACATCCGGTGCAGATATCCATGCCGCGCAAGCCCAACTGATAGCCGACCAGCTTGGTGTAGTCGTATTCCTTTCGCGAGATCGAATGCCCTCCCCAGCAGACCACGAGGTTGGGATCCACGTCGGCGCGCAGCACGCGTGCGTTGCGCAGGATGTCGAAGACTGCGTGGGTGATGCCCTCGGATGTCTCGAGATCGAAACTGCCGGCTTCGACCTGGGTCGATACGTAGACGATGTCGCGCACGACGGCAAAAAGCAGTTCGCTGATGCCGCGGATGATCTCGCCATCGACGAAGGCGTGAGCCGGCGCATTGATCAGCTCCAGGCGCACACCGCGATCCTGCTGCACGACCTGGATATCAAAATCAGAGTACAACTCGATCGCCGCGCGCGGATCGTCCTTGGCCTGCCCCTGACTGAGCACGGCCAGTGCGCAACGACGCAGCAGCAGATGCAGGCCACCGGCGCTGGCATCGCGCAGTCGCGCCACTTCCTGGCGAGACAGGACATCAAGTCCGGCAGTGGGCGCAATCCGCGCGTTGACCGTGGCTACGGGAAGTGGCTGAAGCTCTGGGTGTTTCATCAATTTCGCCTGCTCTATCCATGAAGTTGTTTCGCAAGCCGTGGCAAGCCTGCGGCCGACTAGCATCCGCGAAGCGTGGCGATCCGGTCAACACGCAGGCTTCTGCAGCACGCACAAAAAAACCGGCGCCCCCTTGGGACGCCGGCTTGATTTCGACTCAACCGCTCCGATGACTCAGAACGTGTAGCGCACCGTAACCAGTACCGACCAGCGCGACTCGGCCTGGTTGTCCTGCAGCGGCAGGTCAGTCGGGGTGATCAGGTTGTAGACGTACTTGCCGGTATTCGGATCGACGCCGGCAAAGTTGGCCAGCGACTGCCTGTATCCGCCGGTACGATTGTTGAACGGAGCGCTGTAGATCTGCCCCCAGTTCTTGTTCAACAGGTTGCCGACATTGAAGATGTCGAAGCGGATCTCACCCTTGTTGCCTTCGAAGAAGCCCGGGATCTCCTGGCGGAAACTCATGTCGAGCTGGTTGATCCACGGCGACGAATTCGCATTGCGCTTGACCACATCACCCCGATGATCGCTCAGGTCCTCGTTGCCATCGATGGCCGCGAAGAACGTATCGATCTGGGCTTGCGTCGTTCCCGGCGTGTACAGCACGTCATTCTGGTCCAGCGGCACGTAGAACAGGTCGTTGCCGCTGATGCCGTCGCCGTTGGCATCGTTGTTGAACGTCCAGCTGTAGGGCTGACCGGTGTAGCCGTTGAATACGCCCGAGATGCTCGTCACGTAGTCACCGAAGAAGCGGTGCTGCCAGGTCAGGGCGGTCAGGAAGCGGGCTTCAATGTCGTAGTTGGAGCGCTCGGCGATATCCTCGTTCGGATTGAACGTGGCGTTGTTCTGGAAGTTGCTGTAGGCCTGGCTGGAGGTACCCGGATTCACCTCGGTGGCGCGGCCGAAGGTCAACGATGCCGAGCCGAACCAGGTATCCGAATAGGACTTCTGCAACGACAGGGTCAGGTATTGCGCCTTGCCGTTGCTTGTGTTGGTCAGCAGGGTCGACGCACCGCTGAACTCGGGGTTCGCACCGAAGCGCTGGTTGCTGGTATAGCCGCTCGGGTTGTTGGCGCCGACCGGATTGCCATTGCTGCCAATCCATAGATCCGGGGAGTTGTTGCCCCAGTAGTTGATGCGGCCGTCCGGCAACAGGCCGTTGCCCGGGCCGAGGTTGATCGCTTCGTAGCGGATCGCGTTCTCGACGTCCACATAGGCGAACTCGATCGTTCCGACCAGATCCCACCATGGCAGCTCGCGATCAAAGCCGAGGCTGAACTTCATCGCGGTCGGCAGGTTGAAGTCGGGATCGACGACGTCGACCGTCTGCTGTCCGCCACTTGCACCGCAGTTGCTCGGCGGCTGCTGGGTGAACGGGTCCGGATTGAAGCCGCTGCCAGGACCGCAGAAGTAGGTATCCAGGGTCAGGCCATTGTTGGTGTACGGATTGCCCAGCCAGACGCCAGGAGTCACGCCCTCGGTGATGCCGAAGCCACCGCGCAGCTGGGTCAGGCGTTCGGTCTCGAAGTTGTAGTTGAACGAAACACGCGGCTCGATCACGCCATTGCCGTTGACCGTACCCTGGTTGCTGTAGCCGAACGCCTCCTCGAACGACGCGTTGTAGACCGGCTTGCCAGAGACCAGCGGAATGTCATAGCGCAGGCCGTATTGCAGCGAGAAGTTCGGCGTGACCTGCCAGGTGTCCTGCACGAACAGGCCCCACTGGTCGAGACGATAGGCAGCGGCGATGCTGTTGATGTCGCCGTTCGACGGCAGATACAGGGTGAAGCCCGAGAAATCGCCTGCGGCAAAATCGTCGATGCTGGCGAAGTTGTAGGCACCGAACTGGGTGCGTCCGAACAGATTGAAAATCTCGTCGCGTTGAAAGTCCGCACCGGCCTTGATGGTGTGGTCGCCCAGGTACCAGTTGCCGGCGAAGAAACCGGAGTAGGTATCGACGTCCAGCACGTTGTAGTGGCGGAACTGCTCTTCGCCGAGGTTCACGCCGACATTGGAATTGTCGGGTCCGAGACGCACGTTGATCTGCGGCTGCTGGGCAATTACGGTCGGCGTCGAGTTGTAGTTCGAGTAGGAGAACGAGCCTTCGGTGGAGAACGTATCCGTCCAGTCGCTGTACAGGTTCAGCACGTAGCTTTCAAAGTCGCGTGACTGCGTGTACCAGTAGCTCGAGAGTGACAGCGTGCGCGAATTGAAACCACCGAGCACAGGCTGGTCGCTCTTGGTCTTGTTGTAGCGGAAACTGGCGCGATGCTGGTCGCTGATGTTCCAGTCGAGCTTGGCGAGATACAGCTTGCTGACCTGGTTGGCATCGGAAGCCTCGAGATTACCCGGCGTCAATCCGTAGCCATTCGCGATATCGATGATCTGGTTCAGCTCGTCCTGCGTGATGTCGACTTCATTGCTAGCGCCGGAACCAAGCGGGCCGTAGTCCGGTGCCGGTGCCAGCACTTCGTTTTCCTCGTAGCTGAGGAAGAAGAACAGCTTGTCCTTGACAATCGGACCGCCAAGGGTAGCGCCGAAGATCTTCTTTGCACTGTAGCCGGAGAATTCACTCGGCTCGTCGCTGGTCAGGTCCTTGGCATTCGTGTAGGCGTAGTAGGCATTGCCGTGGAACTCGTTCGTACCCGACTTGGTCACGATGTTGATATTGGCGCCAACGGCACGCTTGTTGGTCACATCGAGATTCGCCGTCGACAGGTTGTACTCTTCGACCGCATCGTAGGATATGGGCTGGTTCAGCGCCGGCAGACCGTTGGCTTCGAGGCCGAAGACATCGTTGGTGGCGACGCCATCGATCGTGATGTTGTTGTAGCGGCTGTTCTGGCCCAGGGCAGAAATCTCGCCACGCCCCTTGTTGGTGATGTTGATGTTCGGATCAAGGCGCGCGATGTCCTGAATGGAACGGCCTGGATTCGGCAGTACTTCGAGTTCGCGCTGCGAAATGTTCGTGCTCAGACCCATGTTGCTTGGCTGGAAGATCGCGCCAGCGGCATCCGCGGTAACGGTGATGCCCTCAAGGGTGGGCGCACCCTCGGAGCTGACCACCAGGTCCAGCGTGGTTTCCTGGGACAGGCGCAGATAGACATCGCCCTGGTCGGCGGCGACGCCGCTATCGGTTGATGCGCGCAACTCGAACGGGCCACCGACGCGCAGGCCCTGTGCGCTGTAGCGACCTTCGGCATCCGTTACCACGGTCCGCGTGGTGCCGGACGGAATGTGCACGATTTCGACGGTTGCGCCGGCGACCGGCATGCCATTCGAATCGAGGATCCTTCCGCTGAGAGACGACGAGGTGTTCTGCGCGTAGGCACCGGACATGGCAAACAGCGAAGAAAGCATCAGCGGCAGGAGCCGCTTCGACAGTCGCTTGTTCATTACTACCTTCCTATTGATGATTTGAACTGGATTTGGGCAGGTGCAGCCATCCCGCAGGCGCGCGATGACGAGAAAATCGGGAATACCCCTGGTGTGGTACTAAAACGATTCGGTCAATTCGACTACCCAACGCCGGGCAAGCCGCCGAACACCGTGATCTGTTAACGGGAGTTTAACCTGAGTTTGTGACAGATTTCTAACGAAATCGACGCCAATTGAGCGTCCTTTTGCCGCGCTGCGGCCAGCTCGGGCCGAGCGCGAAATCGGCCTGCGGGGAGCCCCCGCCGGGCGGCACGGGCTTGCACAGACTTTCACCCTGAACGATCAGCCCGATACGAGCACTACTTACCATTCAGGATGAAGTTCGGGAATCCCCGCTGGCAGCCGCTGGGCTGTAGGGGCAGATTGCTAGCCGGCCAGCCTCACGTAGGCCACCGCGCCGTCGAGGAACATCTGCACCGAGAGCGCGACCAGCAGCATGCCCATCAGGCGCTCAAGTGCCACCAGGACACTGTGGCCGAGCCAGCGATACAGATAGGTCGAAGATACGAGCAGCACCGAAGTTGCCAGCCAGGCCAGGAACAGGGCGATACTCCAGTCGACGGTCCGTCCCGGATTGCTGTTGGCGAGGAGCATGACGGCGGCCATGGTCGAAGGTCCCGCGACAGCGGGAATCGCCATGGGGACAATGAACGGTTCGCTGTCGATGTCGCCGCCGAAAATGCCGTCCTTGGGCGGAAAAATCATGCGGATACCGATCAGGAAGAGCACGATGCCGCCGGCGATGCTGACCGACTCCGCCTTCAGTTGCAGGGCGCTGAGCAGATACTTGCCACCGAACAGGAATACGAACAGCACGACCAGCGCGATCAGCAGTTCACGGATCAGGACCAGGCGTCTGCGTTCGGGCGCGACATTCTTGAGTATGCTGAGGAACAACGGAATGTTGCCCAATGGATCCATGATCAGGAACAGCAGGATCCCGGCCGATAACGTGCTCATGAAGAGATTCCGTCGTTGAGGGGACGCAGGTCCAGGGTGTGACCGCGCAGCGCCGTGGCAGCGGGGCTGAGCAGATAGGCTGCAGCGCTTCCCGAGGCGTCCGGCGGCTCCCGCTCCAGTGTGTTCTCGCCGAAGTACGCCATTCTGCGCAACGCCGTTCGCATGGGTGCCGGAAGCAGGCCATGCACGCGCACCGGACCACTCTCGGTTTCCTCATGGGCAATGGAGGCCAACGCAGCGAGACCAGACTTGGCGACGCCGTAGCCACCCCAGTAGGCCTTGCTCACCCGATCCATGTCATCCAGTACGAATACGATGGCCGCATCGGAACTCGCGCGCATCAACGGCAGGCACGCCTGGGTCAATGCATACGGGGCCGTCAAACCGACTTGCAGGGTCCGCAGCCAGCCATCGGGCTTGACCTGGTCCAGCGGCATCAGTCCGTTGAAATGGACCGCCGCGTGGATGATGCCGTCAAGCCGCCCACACTGGAGACGCACGGATTCGGCAAGTCCGGCGTAGTCATCCGGTGCGGCACCTTCGAGATTGATCGGATAGATCGCAGGTTCGGGGACTTCGAGCGCAACCAGCTCGTCGTACAGACCCTCGAGCGCGCGCACCTTGCGACCTGCCAGCACCACCGTCGCGCCGGCACGCGCGCATGCCAGGGCACTGGCGCGGCCAAGGCCGCCGGTGGCCCCTGTTACCAGAACAACGCGCTCGCGCAAGGCGCCTGAATCGGGAACCGGATCTGCGAATCGGATCAACGGCAGCATCGCGCTGGCCCGGTCGGTACATGAGCATGCGCATCGATCGCGCGGGACACCGGGTTCGTGCAGCTTCGTGCAACCGATCCGGCGTCGGGCTCCATCGTCGAACGAGCGGGTTGCCGTGTGGATGCAGGGCGCGAGCGTGCGCGTGCGGTTTTCATGGGAGTTCCGGGTTACGCCTTGTGGAGTTCGCGGACCATGCGCTCGAGCTCGCCACTCTCGAACAACTCGAGCGCGATATCGCAGCCACCGATAAATTCGCCGGCGATGAAAAGCTGCGGAAAGGTCGGCCAGTTCGAGTAGCGGGGCAGATTGGCGCGAACTTCCGGATCCTCCAGCACGTTGACGGAAACAAACGGCGCGCCGAGGCTCTTCAGGGCCTTGGCGGTCCTGCTCGAAAATCCGCACATCGGAAACTGGGGTGTGCCCTTCATGAACAGGACGATAGGGGCGGAGTCGACGGTGGACTTGATGCGCTCGATGATTTCCATGGGGCTCTCGGATGCTGCGATGTTGCACAAGGCCGACGGCCATGGCGGACCGCCCATTTTAGCAGCCCGTTCTGTTTCTGGTTCAGTTGGTGCGCTCCGGATTCGACAACGCCCGCTACGTGATGCGGCCATTGCGAAGTCCGTCTGCGCGCTGACCGGCTTCACCTAAACGACTGTATTTCTTGGAAACAGCGGGTATTCGCAACGCCCTCCAGCTGCGCCACGAGACGTGCCAGGACAACCAGTCCTCGCTGCGCGTTGCAGCTCGAAAGGCAGACCGTGCGGATCTCCCGACGGTTGTGCCGCATGTTCAGCCTTGCCTTGATATCCTGCCCGGCCAACAGAATCTGTTGTCGGGAACGACAACAATTCATGTTCCATGCCATCAAACCCTGCGATCATTCGCAGTCAGGCTCAACCAGAAATTCCACCCACCAACGGCTAAGGAGAACCCAATGGCTATCGAGCTTCCCGCACTTCCATGGGCCCGAGACGCACTCGCACCGCATATCTCGGCCGAGACAATCGATTTCCATTATGGCAAGCACCACCAGGCCTATGTAACCAACCTCAATAACCAGATCGCCGGCACAGAGTTCGAAAAACTGGAGCTTGAGGAAATCATTCGCAAGGCGTCCGGAGGCATGTTCAACAATGCCGCCCAGATCTGGAACCACACCTTCTACTGGAACTGTCTGGCCCCGAATGCCGGCGGCGAACCCGAGGGCAAGTTGGCGGATGCCATCAACAAGGCATTTGGCAGTTTCGCCAAGTTCAAGGAAGAGTTCACCAAGACATCCGTCGGAACGTTCGGCTCAGGCTGGGGCTGGCTCGTTCAGCGCCCGGATGGCTCGCTCGCTCTGGCCAGCACGTCCAACGCCGCCACACCGTTGACCGGCTCCGACCGTGCCCTGCTCACCTGCGACGTCTGGGAGCACGCCTACTACATCGATTACCGCAACGCGCGCCCGAAGTACCTCGAGGCGTTCTGGAATCTGGTCAACTGGAAATTCGTCGAGAGCCAGATGGCTTAGTGCGCGGGAATCGCGTGCCCTTCAAATGAGATCGAATGGGCGGGTCTCGGACCCGCCTGCTCTTCGGTAGCTTTCGAGATGCCGAACAGGAGCGGATGGGTCCGGAGCCCTATTGCTGCGAAAGACCGGCCTTCGGGCATGGATCTCGATCACATGCCACGCGCTGTCGCTTCATTGCTTGCCGCAAGCGCAGCGATGACCGGTGCCACGTGATCTTCGCGATCCAGGGCGCGGCCAATGCGTTGCAGTCGCTGGATCAGTTCTTCATTGCTATCGGCACAGATCGTGGCATGCCCAACCTTGCGTCCTTCGCGCGGCGATTTTCCGTAGTCATGCCAGTGCGCGCGGGCTTCTGCCAGGATCGGCGTCGCGTCCGGCAGTTCGCCGACCCAGTTGAGCATGGCGGCCGGCCCGAGTGCCTCGGTGTCGCCCAGCGGCAGGCCAATCACGGCGCGAACGTGGTTTTCGAACTGACTGCAAGCCGTGCCTTCAATGGTCCAGTGCCCCGAGTTGTGCACGCGGGGCGCCATTTCGTTGCCAAGCAGTCGACCTTCGCAGAAAAAAAGCTCCAGCGCGAACACGCCGACATAGTCGAGGCGCTCGGCGAGTGCGCGGGCCCGCGCCACGGCGCGTCGCTCGATGTCCTCGTCAACCTTGATGGGTGCGAAACTTGCCGAGAGGATGCCATCCCGGTGCCAATTGCGCGTAAGCGGATAGTGGCGGAATTCGCCACTGCGCGAGCGTACGGCGATCACCGACATCTCGCTGTCGAACGGCACGAATGCCTCGAGAATCAGGGGCACGCTGCCGAGCGCCTCCCAGGCCGACTCGATGTCCGAATGCTGCTTCAGGATGGCCTGCCCCTTGCCGTCGTAGCCAAGGCGGCGCGTCTTGAGAACGGCAGGCAGCCCCGTCTTCGCGACGGCAGCACGCAAATCGTCGATGCTGTCCACTGCGGCAAACACCGGCGTTTCCAGGCCGATCTCGCCAAACAGGTTTTTTTCGAGCAGGCGATCCTGGGCCACGGACAACGCGGCGGGGTTCGGAAACACGCGAGTGTGCGATGTCAGCCACTCTGCGGTTTCCGAAGGAACATTCTCGAAGTCGAATGTGGCGACATCAATCTGGCTGGCGAATTTTTCGAGCGCGTCAAAATCGCGCCAGTCGGCCTTCAGCAAGGGGGCGACGTGGGACGCGCACGCATCAGGTGCGCTGTCGACGACCAGAAATCGATGCCCTAGCGGCGCTCCGGCGATAGCCAGCATGCGCGCCAGTTGCCCGCCGCCGAGGATTCCAATTGTTGCCATGCCTAGTCCTTGCGTGGATCGGGATGCGCGAGCACCTTGTCGGTCTGCTCGCGACGGAAACTGTCAATGCGTGTGGCAAGATCCGGATCGCTGTTGGCCAGCATCGAAGCCGCACACAATGCCGCATTGATTGCGCCAGCCCTTCCAATGGCAAACGTGGCCACCGGAATACCGGCCGGCATCTGCACAATCGAAAGCAGGGAATCCATGCCGTTGAGAGCCTTCGACTGGACTGGAACGCCAAGCACCGGAATGCGCGTCTTCGCGGCGAGCATGCCGGGCAGGTGCGCCGCGCCACCGGCACCTGCGATGATCGCGCAAAGCCCGCGACCGACTGCTGCCTGCGCGTATTCGAACATCTGGTCCGGCGTCCGATGTGCCGATACCACACGAACTTCGTGAGGGATCCCCAACTGCTCCAGCGTTTCCACGGCGTGACCCATGGTTTCCCAGTCGGACCGGGAACCCATTACCACACCTATTCGAGGACTCTTGGCCTTGTCGATCATGGTCGTTGCGCTGGAAAATCGCTATTGTACGCATATTGCCGCGCACTTTCGGCCACCTTTCCGGTCGGCCCGACCCACCGCGCGCACCGGAACCCAAGCAATGGACAAACACCTGCTCGACATTCTTTGCTGCCCTCAGTCGAAGACACCCGTTCGCGCGGCCCGTCGCGACGAAATCGAGGCTCTCAATCGCGCCGTCGCGGGTGGCGCGCTCGTCAACGTTGCCGGAAAGGCGGTTCTGACTTCGTTTCCCGATGCCTTGATTACACGCGACGGCAAGACGGTCTATCGCGTCGAGGATGACATCCCTGTCATGCTGGCCGATGAAGCCGTTTCAACCCTGCAATTGACTGATTTTCCGGGCCGGGAATCCTGACCCGGGCGGACCCTGGCGAGGGGCGTCGGTCTGACGCCCCGGATCGGAATTCCGCTTCGACTGGCTGGCCGATACCGCGCAATCCGCGCTGCCTCCCTTGCCCCTGACTGACGGCCGTTTCGCAGCCGGGAAAATTCCAACACCAGGGCTGCCTGACCGACCCTGCGAATTGTGAAGTGCGTCACACTCGCGCATCTTCATGCACATGAAGCTGGAGCGAGCATGAGGCAAGCTGTCATCCTGATAACGGCCGGCGCCTGCGCTGCCGAGTGAGGTCCCATGTCCACACCTGAAGACAAGCCCAGCAAGGTCATCGAACTGAAGCAGCGCCATGGCGGTGCGGCAGGGTCTGACGAACGCCTGGGAGAACTCCTGAAGCTGGTCCGGGGAATCGCGCTGAAGCGCGTCAACGGGCTGGTCAGCACACTGTTTGAAAACGTCGATGACGCCCTCTTTCATCTGGCAGAACGCGCAGAAAGCAATGCCGTCCAGGTCCAGTTCTTCGATGGCATGCGCGAAGTCCGCAAGAAGCGGCAATTGGTGGAGCGGAAATTTCAGGAGCAACTGTCCCAGATATTCAACGAATTCGCCGACGGCAAGCTGAAACCGGTGCGACCCGAGGTCGCAAACCCGTCCAGCGGCGGCCTTTCCCTCGTTGATGACCAGGAGCTGGAAGACTCCCTGGCCGTTTCAAGCATGGTTGCGAAGGCCGAAAACCGCCTCTCGCGCACCCTGCATCTGGTCAACCAGCGCCTGGCCGTAATCATCGGTGGCGCTGCCGTGGAAGATGCCAACAACCCGATTGGTCCCGCTCCGCTGTGTCAGGCGTTTCGCGTCGCAGTGCGCGAGTTCGAGTTGAACGTGCAGGTGAAGCTGATCATCTACAAGCTGTTCGATCGCTACGTGATGAGCGGCCTCGAACCCCTCTACGAGGAAGTCAACACGGAATTGATCCGGGCCGGGGTCCTTCCGCAAATTCGTCACCAGCTTCCACAATCGGGACGTCCGCGAAGCAGTGGTCCTGCGCGCGCTGCACAAGGCATGGATCCTTCGGGACACGGTGCCGGCGAGCAGGATGGCTACGCCGGATCCGGCTACCCGGGTGGTTCGTACGACCCCGTCGCCGCCGAGCTGCAGGCCGAGCTCTACAGCACCTTGCGCAACCTGCTGGCCAATCGCAGGCATTCATCGGATCACCTCGTCGGTGGCGACGGCTCGGGCTACTCCGGCGCGGGCGGCGGCCAGATGGCGCCCAATCTCAGCCCGACGGATCTGCTCAGTGCATTGTCGATCCTGCAGAACCAGAGCCAGACCAACCAGATCCATGCCGAGAGTGTTGCCGATGCAGCCAAGGCGGTTCAGCAGATCAAGCAGGAACTGCTCGACCAGGCACACCGGCTCGGCGGTACGGACAGCAGTGGTTACAGCGTTTCTTCTGCGGACGAAGACACCATCGATCTGGTCGGCATGCTGTTCGAGTTCATCCTCCAGGATCGCAATCTTCCGCCGCAGATACAGGCGCTGATCGGTCGCCTGCAAATTCCGTATCTGAAGATCGCGATTCTCGACAAGCATCTGTTCGCCCAGAAGACACATCCGGCGCGGCGCCTGCTCGACGCGATGGCTGAAGCCGGCAAGAGCTGGTCGGCGGAATCCGATGTCGACAACAAGCTGCATGATCGAATCAAGGCCATCGTCGAAACCGTGCTGTCCGACTTCGATGACGATCTCTCGGTCATAGAACACGAGCTCGCAGGATTCGAACAATTCCTGCATCAGCACAAGCGACGCGCCGAACTGGCCGAACAACGTGCAGCGGAAGTGACCCGAGGCCGAGAGAAACTGCATACGGCTCGCCGGGACGCCGCGCGTGAAATTCTCAGCCGGATCGGCAACCGGGAGCTTGCACCGGTCATCCACAACGTCCTGTCGCGGCCGTGGGCGAATTATCTGGTGCTGACCGATTTGCGCCATGGCAGCGGCTCCGACGAATGGAAAAATGCGCTGCGTTTTGCCGACGAGTTTGTCTGGAGTTCGCTGCCAAAGAAGACGGAAGCAGAAAAGACGCGCCTGCGCTCACTGTTGCCCCAGCTTGAAAAGGCGTTGAAACATGGCCTGGGAACGGTTGCCTACCATGAAGGCGATGTGCGGGCACTGATGCAGGAGCTCTCGCAGTTCTACCAGAAGCTGCTCAATGGCGAATCCTTCGAGCTAAAGACCGCCGAGGAAGTCATCGCGGACAATGCGGCGGTTGACGAGTCCTCGGAGCAACCGGAATCGACTCCATCGACGCAGAGTCCGGTTGAGGAAATCGTCCTCTCTTCCGGCTCGGTCGAGCCCGAAGCCAGCGAAACGGTTGACGAGGAAGACGAGTTCATCGAGTCCGCCCGACAGATGAAGGTGGGCAACTGGATCGAATTTGTCGACGAGGAAGGCAACCGGGAACGTGCCAAGCTTTCCTGGATCAGTCCGATCAGCTCGAGGTACCTTTTCGTCAATCGCCGCGGCCTGAAGGTTTGCGACAAGAGCGTCACCTCGCTTGCCGTTGAACTACGACGGGGATCGGCGATTCTGCTCGAGGAAGTGCCATTGTTCGATCGCGCCCTGGACGCCATCGTCGAGAAGCTTCGACAGACTCATTCCGGAGGCGAAGCATCGGCGGCACCGCCAGCATCTGCGTGATGCGGGTGGACCCTGGGCCCTTGCCTCGTTATGCGTGTCCGGCATCTTCCGCCCGGGAATTCCGGAAGGCGACGCGGCGGGCAGCCATGGCATGCCTGTCGTTGCCATCGACTCCTGATTCGACCCTTGTATAGTATGGGATTGACGCTATTCACGATTCTCCCGTCAGCGCGCGCTGGTTGCCGCTGCCACCTCTTGCAGACATGGTCGAAAGGCATGCTTTCCGGAATCCGACCTGCTTCGTGATGACTGAGTGCCGCAACCCTGCAGTGACATGCCTCGATCCGGTCATGGCTCGCCGACCCATTGCCCCCGATTTTCCGAATTGACCCTCCCGCGAATGAAAATGAACCCCGCCGATCCAGAGATTGTGCTTACCGATGTGCGACGCGCGCTGTCCGAAGATATCGGCAGTGGCGATGTGACTGCTGATCTGTTGCCGAAGGACTACCTGGCCCGCGCTCGCGTCCTGACCCGTGAATCCGCCGTCATCTGCGGTCAGGACTGGTTTGCCGCCTGCTTCTCCGAAATCGATCCCCGGACCGAAGTGGAATGGTTGATCGAGGAGGGCTCGGCTGTCGCGCCCGGACAGTTGTTGTGTCATGTCAGCGGGCCCGTGCGGGCACTGGTAACCGGCGAACGCAGCGCCCTGAATTTCCTGCAAACCCTGTCCGCCACGGCTACGGTGACTGCGCAGTACGTGGAAGCGATCAGAGGCACGCGAACTCGCATTCTGGATACGCGCAAGACTCTGCCCGGCCTTCGTCATGCGCAGAAGTACGCGGTGCGAATCGGCGGTGGTTACAACCACCGCATAGGTCTGCACGACGCTGTGTTGATCAAGGAGAACCATATCGCGGCGGCCGGCTCGCTGGCTTCGGCGGTGGCCACGGCGCGGCGATTGCACCCATCCATCATGGTTGAAGTCGAAGTCGAGAACTTCAGCGAGTTGCGCGAAGCCCTGCTTGCAGGTGTCGATCGCATCATGCTCGACGAATTCGAACTGGATGAACTGGTCCAGGCAGTGGCAGAAGTGGATGGACGCGTTCCACTGGAAGTTTCGGGCGGAGTCGGCATGGAGAGGGTTCGTGCGATTGCAGAAACCGGTGTCGACTTCATTTCGATCGGCGCACTGACCAAGCATGTGCGCGCAATCGACCTTTCCATGCGAATCGAACTGGATTCTTCCACCTGAAAGGCGCTGTCCAGGCGGTCAGCGCTTTCGGTCCGCTCCGTTTTTCAGAACTTGCCCAGATACTTCATCACCCCGACGCCGATGGCAGCCAGAGCGACCACGGCGCCAATCACCCACCATATTGCCGCTCCACCGGAATCCTTGCCGGTCTCGACGACTTCCTCGACCGGATTGGCGCTTGCTGCCGGAGGCTGGCTTCCCGGAGCAAGCAGCAGAAACCTGACCGTGTCGAGTCTAAGTTCATCACCCGGCTTGAGCATGCCCGTATGCACGCGCTTGTCGTTGATCCAGGTGCCGTTGGCTGATCCGAGGTCCTCGACCATGACCCCTTCGGCAGTGACCTGAAGTCGTGCGTGATGGCGGGAAATCTCCTCGGCCTGAATGGGAATGCCGCAATCGCTTTGACGGCCGATGGTCATGGTTCCCATCAGCGCGAAATTTCGCCCGAAAGTGGTACCGGACACGCCTCGCAGCATGAACTTCGGCAAGGCCATGCGAACGCGCGTCCGTCCATCCCCTTCATCGACTGGCTCGACCTTTGGCGGCGGAGCAGCGGCGACCGGCTTGTCCAGCGCAACAACCCGGCATCCGATCCGTCCGAACAGGAGCAGATCGCCGGGCTTCAGCGGGCTTTCCTGGGCGATCTGTCGGCCATTGAGTACGGTGGCTACGCTCTGGTCGCGAATGCGTACCGTTGCCTTGCCATTGCGTACCTCGACATCACAGTGATTCACGGCCACCCCTGGCGCCACAAGGACGACCTGGCAGTCGCTGCCGGAACCGATCTCGGTGATCCCCTCACCCAGATCCACCGCGGCGTGTTCACCATTCGGGAATATCAACTTCATCGCATCTCCCTCCGTGCGCTGTGGCTACGGACTATTTGTCAATTTCGCGAACCAGACGAAAGCCAAGACTATTCAGCGCGACGTCTTCTGCATAACTGTCACTCTCCATCATGCCATCCTTTTCGGTCGACGAAAGCCAGCCACGTCCTCGCAATCCATGCTCGCGGCATCCGGCGGTCAAAACCGCCGTCTTGCCGCAGGCAGACACCCACTCGCGCACATTGCCGTCGATATCGAAAACCCCCGCCGTGGCCGGGAAGCGGCCCACCGGCGCTGTGTCTGCGAATCCATCGCTGCAATCGGAGCCGCTACGCGAATCGTAGGCCCGCTTGTATGCCTCATCGGCCAGATTGGCGGTCTTGCAGGATCCCGCAGGTGCGCTGCGCGCCACCTGGTCCCACTCAGCAGGCGTCGGCAGCCTGTAGCGCTTGCCGGTTTGCTCACTGATCCAGGCCGCGTACGCCTGGGCCTGGTCAAAACTGACGCAGACAACGGGATGGCTGTCGTCCTGGCTGATTCCGGGATTCTGCCATCCGCGTTTGCGTGAAGAGCGGAAGATTGACTCCCGATCACGACAACTGGGCTCCTTGCCAGCGAACTGGCGTTGTCCGCCCGCTCGCCACCATGCTGAGAATTCGCCTCTTGTGGTTTCCCTGCGGGCGAAAGCGAGACTGCTGGTGATGATCACCAACTCGGGGCCGGCCCGGCTTCCCATCGGGTCACTGAAAACGAATCCCGGTTTGCCGATCCTGTCGACCGCTTTCAGGCCGTCGCGAGCGGTCTTGTTGCCCGGATCCAGTTGAATCACCTTTTCGAACGCCGATCGCGCCGCGGTCGCGTCCATCGCCTTGACCGCACTGTTTGCAGATTCCAGGAACTTGTCGACTTCCGTCTGCCTGCGTGCCTTTGCCGCGGCTGCCGCTTCCGCACCTTCCGGTATCGAACCAGCGACTTCGACGGCCTTGTCGATGAACCCGTTGAACTCCTCGATGTTTCCTTCTGCCCAGGAAGCATCTGCGAGAACCAGGTAAGCCTGTGCCGTGGCGACTATGCCCTCCTTCGCAGCCGTCGACTCAGGGTTGATTCTCAACGCCAGCGTGAATCGCTCGAACGCATTCGTTCGCGGTGGATTGGTCAGTCGTTGTGCGGCCAGATCGATTTTCCCCAGCCGGTTCAATTCAACGACAGGGTCCTTGACCGTGGGCAGCGAGGCCATGTCGAGTTCATCGATCGCAAACGTCGAGTCGGAGTCCGCCAGGTCCGTGCCGGAATTCTCCGGCGATTCCGGACCGCTTCCTGCAGGAGGCGGGAATTTCGCGTCCGCTGGCGGGATCTGGGCCGGCGGCCTGTCGTTGGTGCCCGAACCCGTGCCGGCCGAGGCCGTCGTTGTCGAAGTCGAATCCTGGGAACGCAAGGAGAACAACGCGTAGCCCGCGGAACCGATCAGCAACACGCCGACAGCCGCCAACGCCCAGGGCAACCAGGACCGCGCGGAAGCCCTTTCGACAGCCTCGGGGGCGGCCGCCTTGGCGAGCGACTCCTCCATGGTTGGCAACACGCCGATTCGGGTAGGTGCCTCATCGGCAGCCAGCGCGGAGGTCAGGGCTTCACGCTGGATGACCCGGGTGGGCGCCTCGGCACCGGTCGACGCCGCTGTGCCGGCACGCGGCTGGATCGCATTCAGCGCAGCGATGAATTCCTCGGCGTTCTGATAGCGCTCGGCAGGGTCCTTGGCCAGGGCCTTGTCGATGAGGCCCTGCCAATGGGCCTGCGACTCGGGCAAACGGGGGATCGGCTCGAAGACGTGCGCATACGAGACCGCAAAACCGTCGGCCCCTTCATAGGGCGGCTTGCCGGTCAAACCGAACCAGGTCAGAACACCGAGGCCGTACAGGTCCGAGCGTTCGTCCACGTCGCTGCCACGAGCCTGCTCCGGGCTCATGTAGTGGCTGGTTCCGATTGAAATGCCAGCGCTGGTAATGCGTGCCGCCTGGCTGAACGCTCGCGCGATTCCGAAGTCGGTCAGCAGCGGCGTGTCATTGACGTCGAAAAGAATGTTTCCCGGAGCCACATCCCGATGCACATAGCCTCGCTGATGCGCATAGCCCAGCGCATTGGCGACTCCTTCGAGAACTCGAACCAGGTCCTTCTCGGTGAGTCCCATGCGCACGCGCTGGGCGAAATCTCCGCCGGAAAGATACTGCATGGAAAAGTAGTTCAGCTGCGCCTGGGTGACGCCGACGTCGTATACCTGGACGATGTTCGGGTGTGCCAGCGAGGCCAGCATTCGCGCTTCCTGCATGAAGCGCTTGGAGAAAGTGGGATCGGCGGCCAATGTCGGCGACATCACCTTGAGCGCCACTTCGCGGTCGAGCGAAGTCTGCAAGGCCAAATAGACACTGGCCATTCCTCCGACGCCCACCTCGCGCCGGATCACGTAACCTGGAATATCTAGTGCAATCACGGCAGCTCCCCTACCTTTCGCCAGCGATTGTAACCAATCGTGGACGACAGACCGCTACTCTGTGGCCAGATTGCCTTTGGACCGCAAGCCAGCGTGGGCTCCGATCGACCCGCCGATACGGAAATCGGGCCCCTTTCCTGCAGCCCGAGTGCCATGGAAATCACTTGCCCGGGGGCTGTATCGCCAGCAAACTCGGCGGCATGAATGGAACCCTGCTCCTGCTGCTCATGGCCGGCGTCGTTGTCGCTCTCTGGCTTGATGCCCTGAGTGCGCGAGAACTGGCCGGTCGGCGCAGTCTGCAGCTCTGCGAGGAGGCGGGCCTGCAATTGCTTGACCAGAGCGTCGTCCTGCAACGAATCTGGCTGGAACGCGTCAACGGACGGCTCGTGTTCAGCCGCAAGTATCGATTCGACGTCAGTTTCGACGGCACTGATCGGCATCGCGGCAGCATCAGCATGAGCGGCAGAAGAGTCATCAACTTCGCCCTGCCCCAGCGCGAACCCACCTGACCGGACTGGCAAACCCTTCAGGATTGAAGGCAAGCGTGCACAGCTCCTGCTTCTACCCACTCCCCACTCCCCAGTCCCCATTTCGGTCGACCGAGTGAAACGAGGGAGACAAGCCTACTTGACTACGCGCAGGCGAGGCCGGGCCGGCGGCTCCTCAGGCGCAGGAGGTTCGGGTTGCGGGGAATCCTCGGCGGCGAACATCATTCCCTGGCCATTTTCCTGTGCATAGATGGCCAGCACGGCTGAAACCGGCACCTCGATCGAGTGGCTGACTCCACCGAATCGGGCCATGAAACTGACCATGTCCAGACCGATCTCGAGGTGGGCAACCGCGCGCGCCGCGACGCTGAGAACGACGCGACCGTCCTTGATCGAGGCCGGGGGTACTCGCACGCCCGGGGCGTTGGCCTCGACGAGCAGGTAGGGGGTCAGGCCGTTGTCATTGATCCAGTCGTGAATCGCCCGCAACAAATAGGGCCGATTCGAACTCATTGCTGTTTCTGTCACCGGAAAACCTCATGGTCGCAGTGCACGCTCTTCGGGCGTCATGCTGCGGGTAAATACCTGACTTCGAAAGATTCGTTCGCCGTAGTCGATGATCGGCTGGGCATCGCGCGGCAGATTGACCCCCAGCGAGTGAAAGCGCCAGATCAGTGGCGCGAAAGCGCAATCGGCCAGGCTGATCTCGGGGCTCAGGAAGAACTTGGACGCCTTGAATGCGCCCGCATTGCTGGCCAATTCGTCGCGGAGTGCCTTGCGCGCGGCATCTGCACCCTTGCCGTTCTCCTCGATTTCGTCGACCAGGGTTAGCCAGTCATTCTCGAGGCGCACCATGGCCAGGCGAAGCCGGGCTCTGGAAAGCGGGTCCACCGGCATCAGCGGCGGATGCGGATAGCGCTCGTCCAGGTATTCACAGATAACGCTGGTGTCGTACAGGACCAGGTCGCGGTCGACCAGGGTAGGCACCGAGTTGTACGGATTCAGCTCGATCAGATCCTCAGGCGGGTTGTCCAGATCGACGACGACATGGTCGTAGCTGACTCCCTTGGCCGACAGCACCAGGCGCACCCGGTGGCAATGCACGCAATCCCGTGCGGAAAACAGAGTTAGCACTGCCCGCGAACGCTGACTCAAGGCCATGTCGGAACACCTCCCCTGGCGGGTGGGACACCCGCTTGACCATGAAAACCGGGCTATACCCGGTAATGCTCGATTCGGGACACTCTACTACGCTGCAACGAAAGCGCATAGATCGGCCTCGGGGCAAGCCCGAAATATCGATTCAAGCAACTGATATCAAAGGGGAATTCACAACCTGCCCTGCTCATGCGGACAGGCTCTGGCAGCGACCGTCAAACGGCATTGGCGAGTCAGGCTGCAGGAGTCCGGAGAGATCCCGCGGCAGCTTGCCGAACTCGAGCCCCCGCCCGGACCGTTCTCGGGCCCGGGCGGCAGGAAAAGGCAGACGGCGACTGACCGGGCGCCCGGAATGCGCAACTCCGGGCCGGATCCTCAGTGCACGTCTTTCCAGTATTCCTGCTTGAGGAAATACGCCAGCAGCGTGAACAGGGTCAGGAACAACAACACCCAGATGCCCACCGACGTGCGCTTCAAAGCGGCCGGTTCGGCCGTGTACTCGAGGAAATTGGTGATGTCCCGAGCGACCTTGTTGAATTCCTCGCTGCTCATGCTGCCAGCCTGATGCAGCTCGAACTTCTCGAAGTGAGCGGGTTGATCGCCGTGCGCAGGGGCGAAGCTCGCCGTCTGCAGTCCCTGAAGCTCCCACAGCGGATTCGGCATCGAGGCATTCGGGAACACGGTGTTGTTCCAGCCCAGCGGCCGACTCGGATCAAGATAGAACGACTTCAGATAGTTGTAGATGTAATCCACACCCTTGGCCCGCGCCATCAGCGAAAGATCCGGCGGAGCCGCGCCAAACCACTGCTTCCCGTCGGCCGGATTCATCTTTGCCGGAACCCGCTCGCCGAAATTGACCCCGCTGAAATTGAAGTTCTGCATGACCTGGTCTTCGGTGAGCTTCAGGTCTTCGGCGATACGCGAGAAGCGCATCAGGTTCAGCGAGTGACAACCGGAACAGTAGTTGAAATAAAGCTTTGCACCGTTCTGCAGTGAACCGATATCGGACAGGCTGTTGTTGGCCGGGGCGAGGCCTTCAGCCGATGAGGCCATCGCCGCAGGCGCGCCGATCAGCATCATGCCAATGACGATCGAGCCCAGCAGATTTCGTGTCGTGCGCATGATTGCCTCAGTCATGGCTGGTCACCCGTTCCGGGACCGGCTTGGTCTTCTCGAAGCCGAACGCGGTATAGACCCAGAGGAATATGAAGAAGCCGAAGTACGAAACCGTCAGCACGCGACCGATGATGGTCTCGACCGGATCGGTTCCGGGGCCTGCTCCGATCTTGCCGAGCCAGACAAAGCAGATGGCAAGCACGAACAGACCCACGCGGAACCCGGTGCCGCGGTAGCGCCAGGATTTGACCTTGCCCCGATCCAGCCAGGGCAGCAGGAACAGGATCGCGATCGCACCAAACATCGTCAGCACACCGGCCAGCTTGTTCGGTACCACGCGCAACATCGCGTAGAACGGCGTGTAGTACCAGGTCGGCTTGATGTGCTCCGGCGTGACCAGGCGGTTGGCCTCGATGAAATTGTCGTGCTCGAGGAACAGGCCGCCAAAGGTCGGCGCAAAGAAAATGATGAAGGCGCAGATCAGCAGGAAACAGCCCGTGTAGAAAAGATCCTTGACCGTGAAATACGGATGGAACGGAACACCATCGGCCGGTGCGTTGGCAGACCAGCGGTTGCCCTTCGGGCCCTTCTTGATCTCGACGCCATCCGGGTTGTTCGATCCGACTTCGTGCAGGGCGAAGACATGCAGCACGACCAGCAGCAGCAGGACCAGCGGCAGGGCGATGACATGCAGGGCAAAGAAGCGGTTCAGGGTGGCATCGGATGGCAGGTAGTCACCCATGATCCATTCGGTGAGGATGTCGCCGACGTAGGGGATCGCCCCGAACAGCGAAATGATCACCTTGGCACCCCAGAACGACATCTGGCCCCAGGGCAGCACGTAACCCATGAAGGCCTCGGCCATGAGAACCAGATAGATCAGCATGCCAAGCAGCCAGACCAGTTCGCGTGGCTTCTTGTACGAGCCGTACATGACGCCGCGGAACATGTGGATGTAGACGACCACGAAGAACGCGGATGCACCGGTCGAGTGCATGTAGCGGATCAGCCAGCCCCACTCGACGTCGCGCATGATGTATTCGACCGAGGCGAAGGCTTCCGCCGCGCTCGGCTTGAAAAACATCGTGAGGAAGATGCCGGTGACGATCTGGTTGACCAGCACCACCATCGACAACACGCCGAAGATGTACCAGATATTGAAGTTTTTCGGAGCGTAGTACTCCGTCATGTGCTTGCGATAGAACGGCAGGAACGACGGAGCACGGTCGTTGAACCAGTCCTGCACGCCGGATGCTGCCTGGGTCAGTCGATTGGCCATTAGGCTGCCCCCTCGCTGATGCCGATCATGATGTGGTTGTCATCAACATAGTAGTAGGGCGGAACGACCAGGTTGGTCGGCGCCGGCACGCCATCGAAAACGCGGCCGGCCATGTCGAAACGCGACTTGTGGCAGGGGCAGAAGAAACCGCCCTTCCAGTCCGCATCGAAAGGTTCGGGCGTCAATTCCGGATACAGCTTGGGAGCACAGCCGAGATGCGTGCACAGGCCGACGATGACGAGAGTCTCGGGCTTGAGCGAACGGTATTCATTCTGCGCGAACGCAGGCTGCTGGTCGCCGTTCTCCGACTTCGGGTCCTTGAGCCGCGGATCCAGCGAGGGCAGCACGTCAAGCTGCTCCTGGGTGCGGCGAATGATCCAGATCGGCTGCCCGCGCCATTCGTACATGACCATCTGGCCGACTTCGAGCTTGCTGATGTCGGCTTCCACCGGTGCACCAGCCGTCTTCGCCCGTGCACTTGGCTGCCAGGATTTGATGAAAGGTATGGCCGCAACCGCAACTCCAACGCCGCCGACGACTGCTGTCGTTGCGGTCAGGAATCTGCGGCGGCCCTTGTCGACGCCGTCATTTGCCATCCGGCACTCCACGAGATGCTTGCTGAAAAACGGAAAGGAAACAGAATTTGAAGCGGGCCTGCCGCACAATCCCGCTAGTTTAACGAAGCACCCCGAAGCGCACAATCAATGGCTGCGCGACACGATGTCCAGTGGTCTGCACCCCTTGTCCTGCCAGCGCAGGCCCTTGCAGATCGGACCATCGGCACTGGCGCGATTGATCGAAAGGCACCGAAAGTGCTTCCATGTAGGGCTGACAGCCAATCTCTGGTTCCAGCCAGGCTGCTTTCGCCGCCTCCAACAGACGCCGCCGAGGCCCGATTACCATGCAACGCGCCACTGCCCGAACCCTGTCCTTCATTCTGCGCTTTGCCGTGCTCGGGCTTGCGATTGCGTTTGTCCTGACTCTTTTCGCACCGAATCTGGTCGACCGCCTTCGTGGTTCGGCGCCCGCTCAACCCGATGCTGCGCCCGCGCCAGTCGCAGGGCGCTATTCCGAGGGTCCGGTGTCCTATGCCGATGCCGTGACCCGGGCCGCACCGGCCGTGGTGAACATCTACGCCAACAAGATGACCACGGTTCGCCAGTATCGGATCGTCCCCGATCCAGTGACCAAGCGTCTGTTCGGGGCCATTGCAGCCGGCCCGTCCTACAAGAAGCAGGAGCAAAGCCTCGGCTCCGGGGTCATCTTCAGCGCGGATGGCTATGTCCTGACCAACAATCACGTGATCAGCGGCGCCGACGACATCCAGGTGATGCTGTTCGACGGCCGCGTCGCCCAGGCAAGCCTGATCGGTGCCGACGCGGATACCGACCTGGCCGTGCTCAAGATCGACGCCGACAACCTCCCGACCATCGCAGTGGCCGACCGCGGCGATGTCAACGTGGGTGACGTCGTGCTCGCCATCGGCAACCCGTTTGGTGTCGGCAAGACCGTCACCATGGGCATCGTCAGCGCAACCAGCCGCCAGTTGCGCCTGTCCGCCTACGAGGAATTCATCCAGACCGATGCCGCGATCAATTTCGGCAACTCCGGTGGCGCCCTGGTCAACGCACTGGGCGAACTGGTTGGCATAAACACCGCGGTGTATCGCAATTCGGGTGGCGACGGTCGATCCTCGACCGGGGCACAGAACGCCGAGGGCATCGGCTTCGCAATCCCGGTGGCAACGGCAAAGGTCGTTCTTGACCAGATTATCAGCCATGGCATGGTCATCCGCGGCTGGATCGGCGCCGAGTACGCGGATCCCGCGATGACCAGCCAGGCCGATCCGGGAGCCTCGGCGCCGCAACGCGGTGTGGTCGTGCTGGAAGTGCTGCCTGGAGGACCCGCCGACAAAGCCGGTGTACGCAATGGCGACGTGCTGATGGGCATCGATGGCGAGGACATCGTCAATCAGGCGTTCCTGCGCAGCCATGAGGCGACCCTGCCGCCTGGCAAGGTCGTTCGCCTCGACGTGCTCCGCAACGGCATACCGTTTTCGGTTGAACTGACCCTGATGCAGCGTCCGGCCAACTACGTGGCAGGCATCTGACTCAATTGCACGCAGACACGCGTCGTGATGCTCCCGTAGGGGTGGGTCTCAGACCCACCCTCTGTTTGGAATTTCGAGCACAGGCGAGAAGCGGGCGGGTCTGAAACCCGTCCCTACGATTCGCATCTGCGATCCGCCTCCACGACTCTCTCGACGCAGGTTGGATTCCGAATATCAGATTGCGGGGTTTCGCTCAAAGCGCCTTCTTGTAGCGATCGCGCAAGGTGGCGACACGCTCGACATAGACCTGGGTCTCTGCGTAAGGCGGTACGTCGGCATATTTCTGCACTGCACCCGGACCGGCATTGTAGGCCGCCGTGGCGAGGCGCTCGTCGCCGTTGAAGTTCTTCAGCATCATGGCCAGATATTGCGCGCCGCCACGGATGTTCTGGGAAACATCGAAGGCATCGACGACGCCAAGGTCATTGGCCGTGCCGGGCATCAGCTGCATGAGCCCTTGTGCGCCCTTGGCAGAGATGGCCATGGGATTGAAGGCGGATTCCGCGTGGATCACGGCACGCAGCAGAGCCGCATCGACACCGTAGTCGGCCGAAGCCGATGCGACCTCCTCCTTGAACGCTTCGAGATTCAGCGCAGTCCTGGAGAAATTGATGGTCGAATTGACGTCGCAGGCCACGCAGGTCGCGATATAAGTGAACAAGACCGCAAAACGCCCGTCCTTCGGCCGCACATTGGTGTATTCGGTGATTCCGCTGCTGCGCTCGACCCGGTACACGGCACCGCGCAATACTTTCGGTGCCGGCTTCGAGGTGCCGGCACCGGTCATTACCCTGGCCACCGGTTTGGTTTCGGCCTCCACGGTCGCGGTTTCTGCCACTTTGTCGGGTTTCGGCGCCGAAGCGACCAGCAACGCCGTCGAGCTGACCCCACTCCCGGTCGCGCGAACGTCGGGCTTTTCCTGGTAGTCGACCGAACGCCTTGCCTGCGCACTCCTGGGCGCGGGTTTGGCGGACGCGTAGCTGCCAATGGCCTTGCACGCGGTGAACGAGGACTTCTTGTTGGTATAGGCCACGCTGCCACCCGGCCCCTCGCACTTGTACAAGGTGTCGGCATGCGCAAGCGCCGGGATCATCAACATGATCGAGGCAATCACGCCAAGCACTTGATTTGTCGAAATTTGTCGCATGATCGCCATTCAACCACATCCACCCGCCCGATACCGGAATAGCGGTGGCCAACGAAATTTGCCCTGAAACACGTCACCATCCTGCTGGCGGGCATCAAGTCCAGTGCGTAAACTACTGGGTTTACTGAGAATTCTCCAGATCCAATGAGCGGAAAGCTGTACATCAAGACCCACGGTTGCCAGATGAACGAGTATGACTCGACCAAGATGGCCGACATTCTCGGGGCCGCCCACGGGCTCGAATTGACCGAGGACGAAGGCGAAGCCGACGTGATCCTGATCAATACCTGCTCGATTCGCGAAAAGGCACAGGAGAAGGTTTTCAGTCAGCTCGGGCGCTGGAAGGACCTCAAGAAACACAAGGAGTCCGTCGTCATCGGCGTCGGCGGCTGCGTCGCCAGCCAGGAAGGTGAAGCCATCGTCAAGCGTGCGCCCCACGTAGACCTGGTGTTCGGACCACAGACCCTGCACCGGCTGCCCGAGATGATCGAGGCCCGACGCAGCAGCGGCAAGCCCCAGGTCGATATCAGCTTCCCCGAGATCGAGAAATTCGACCGTCTGCCCGAACCGCGTGCGGAAGGCCCGAGTGCCTTTGTCTCCATCATGGAAGGCTGTTCCAAATACTGCAGTTTCTGTGTCGTGCCGTATACGCGCGGCGAGGAGATCAGTCGTCCGTTCGACGATGTGCTCGCGGAAGTGGCAATGCTTGCGGAGCAGGGTGTACGCGAGATCAACCTGCTCGGGCAAAATGTCAATGCCTACCGCGGCACGATGTTCGATGGAGGCATCGCCGACCTCGGCTTGCTGATCCAGGCTGTTGCGCAGGTCGATGGCATCGGACGAATCCGTTTCACGACCTCGCACCCGATGGAATTCAGCGATTCGCTGATCGAGGCCTATGCCAGCGTTCCCGAGCTTGCCAATTTTCTGCATTTGCCGGTGCAATCCGGTTCGGATCGCATTCTCTCGGCCATGAAGCGCGGATACACCGCTCTCGAGTACAAGCAGCGCATCCGCAAACTGCGCGCCGTGCGACCCGACATCTGCGTCTCCTCCGATTTCATCGTAGGCTTTCCGGGCGAAACCGATGCGGATTTCGAAAAGACCATGAAGCTGATCGACGACGTCGGCTTCGATCAGAGCTTCAGTTTCATTTTTTCCTCACGTCCCGGCACGCCGGCTGCAAATCTCGAAGACGAAACCCCGGATGCGGTGAAACGCGAACGCCTGGCCCGACTGCAGGCCGTCCTCAACGAAAACGCGCGAAAAATCAACGAAGCCATGCTCGGAACGATCCAGCGCGTACTGGTCGAGGGCCCCAGTCGGCGAGACCCGAACGAGATTACCGGGCGTACCGAGAACATGCGCAAGGTGAATTTCGCCGGCCATGCGCGCATGACCGGACAGTTTGTCGATGTTCTCATCACCGAGGTGATGGCCAACTCGCTGCGTGGACGCCTGAAGCTGACCGAGGACGAACAGGCCGCCTGATCCGGACTCGATGCCGGCCCCTTTTCCGCGCGCCCAACTCGCTGCTGCGCCGCCGACTTGCACCAGGCAGGTCGGTGCCGGAACGGCAGCGGCCCGCACTTCCAGCATGACACCCGGGCGAAAGCGAATGGCAACCCGTCCCGTTCGCGCGAGCTGCGCGCGGCAAACCGGACCACGAACGCCGCAGGCAGAGCCGGTAACCTTCGGCGCGGAGCTTCTGCCTGATCAAGACCCGGATTCACGAGGTCCTCCAGCGCACCGTGCGGTGCACTGGACGACTCAAGCTGCTCCGACCGACCCGGAACGGGCAGTGGTCAGCCCGGAAACGCGATCGATCTCATCCGCCCCTGGTCCTCTCGATCCAGTCGTCAATCACGCGTTCGACCAGCGAAAGCGGAAGCGCGCCGTGGGTCAGCACTTCGTCGTGGAAGGCGCTGAGCGAGAACTTGTCGCCGAGCTCGCGCTTGGCCTTCTCGCGCAGTTCGAGAATCTTGATCATTCCGGCCTTGTAAGCCAGCGCCTGGCCGGGAGCTACGAAATAGCGCTCGATTTCGGCGGTGACGTCACCTTCGCCCATGCCGGTGTTTTCGAGCATGTACTGGATCGCCTGCTCGCGTGTCCAGCGCTTGTAGTGGATGCCACTGTCGACGACCAGACGAACCGCGCGCATCATTTCGTCTCGCAGGCGACCGAGGTTGTCGAGCGGATCGTCCTCGAAGCCCATTTCCCAGGCCAGTCGTTCGGCATAGAGTGCCCAGCCTTCGGAATAGGCCGTGAAGGGCAGCACGCGGCGGAAGAAGGGTACGCCCTGCAACTCCTGCGCGATCGTTATCTGGAAATGATGGCCGGGAATGCCTTCATGATAGGACAGCGTTCGCATGGCGAACTTCGGAGTTTCGCCAGGATCGCGCATGTTGGCGTAGAACACGCCGGGGCGTGAGCCATCGAAGGCGCCACTCTGGTAGTACGCACCGGGTGCCGATTTTTCCGAGAATTCGGGGATCGGCTTGACCTCGACGCCGAGTTTTGGCCGTCGATTGAACGTGTCGCCGAGGTTGTCGTTGATATCGTCGAGGATGGCCTGGTATTCGGCGATCATGGCCGCCTTGCCCTCCGGCGTATTCGGATACATCTGCTCGGGCTGATGCGCCAGTTGTTGCACGCGTTCTCCCACGCTTCCCTCGACCAGCCCCTGCGCAACCAGAATCGCATCCATTTCGGCGCTGATTCGGGCCACCTCGGCAAGACCGAGCTCATGCACCTGTTCCGGCGTCATGTCGGTGGTCGTGTGACTGCGCACGGCCCAGGCGTAGTACGCGTCGCCATCCGGCAGGCTCCATGCGCCACGATTCTCGGTCGCCTTGGCCTGCAATCCGGTGAAGTAGGCGATCATTTCCCGATAGGCGGGATAGACACTTGTCTCGATGGACGACTCAACCGAGGCCAGCAAGCTGTCTTTCTCGGCCTGGTCGATCTTTTCGGCATCGAGCTTGCCGAGCTTTTCCGCGAAGCTCGTGTAGAGCATGTTTTCGGAGGCCGGCATTTCGATGAAGCCGTTCATCTGGTCCAGCACCTTGTCGACCGTGAACTTTGGCGGAATCACGCCCTTTTCCTCGCGCAGCTTCAGCCCCTCCAGCACCTGGGAAAAGTGCTTCGGAAACTGATCCAGACGCTTGACGTAGTTTTCAGCATCGGATGCGTTGTTGACCTGGTGGGTCTGCGCCATGAAGTTGGGCAGGCTGGATTGCACGCCGAACATTTGGTTGACCGGGAAATCGTTGTAGCGGAAGCGGTCACCCTCGACCTGATCGGCGAGAAAGAATTCCAGTGCGTCGTAGGACAGCTTGCCTTCGGCATCGAGCGAGTCGCGGTCATAGCGTCGCAGCATGTCGAGATCGGCTTTGATCATTGCCGACATTTCGTCGCCATGCGCGACAGACGCATCGTCGAGCTTGCCGCTGTAGAAGTCCGCCCAGGGCGGCAGAATGCGCATGCTGCTGAGCATCTGGGGACTCTGAAGCGCAAACTGGCCGAATACGCGACCGTAGAACCAGTCGATCTTGTAGGGCTTGAAATACCAGACGTGCACGAACAGCAGCGCAAGTACGACAACCAGCACCAGGATCAGACGAAAAAACCACTTGAAGAACGTTCTCACGGGCCCATCCCCTCGAGGCAAACAGGCACCCAGCGTAGCAGCCATCACGGACCGGACAGCATGGCCAGAAGTAACGCCCCGTGCGGCGCAAGCCGGGCGACGCCGGAGCCCTTGTTGTGCCGGTTCCTCCCGGCATCCAATTGTGTCGCTTTATACGCTGTTGCCGACAGAGCCCCGGGGCGCGTATGTTGAGGGTGCAAGCCGCCTGCCCCGGATGTTTCGCCTGGATCAGTACTGCCATGAACTACCGTCACGCCTTCCACGCCGGCAATTTTGCTGATGTCTTCAAGCATTCGATCCTGGTCGGGCTGGTTGAGGCGCTGAAGGCGAAACAGACGCCGTTCGGATTCATGGATACGCATGCCGGGCGCGGCCGCTACCAGCTCGACGGTAGTGAAGCCAAGCGCACCGGCGAATCGGCCAACGGCATTCATCGCTTGCTCGGCGCAACCAGGGCGCCGACACTGGTCCATGTCTACGTCAATCTTGTTCGTTCGCTCAACGCCGGACACGAGGAGCTGAGCGTCTATCCAGGCTCGCCACTGATTGCCAGCCTGCTCATGCGGGAAATTGACCGTGGCACCCTGTGTGAACTCCAGCCTGAAGAGTGTTCGGCCCTGAAATCGGTCTTCCGCGGGGATGCGCGCTTTTCCGTACATGAGCGCGACGGCTATGCTGCCATGAATGCACTGCTGCCACTCAAGGAGCGGCGCGGGCTGGTCTTGATCGACCCGCCTTTCGAGGCTCAGGACGACGAATTTCGAATCATCGAGAAGGCACTGGCCGATGCTTCGAAACGCTGGCCAGGCGGAATATATGCCATCTGGTATCCGATCAAGTTGCGCCAGCAGGTTCAGCCCTTCCATCGCTGGCTGGCCAGGAGCGCATTCGACAAAGTCCTGATCGCCGAGTTGTTGTTGCACCCGGACAATTCCGCCTTGCGCCTCAACGGATGCGGAATGGCCCTCATCAATCCGCCGTGGAAATTCGATCGTCAGCTGGAAGAACTTCTGCCCGCCCTGCAGGAGCTGTTGTCGCAAAGCCGGTTCGGACAACACCGAGTGGAGTGGCTGAAGCAGGACTGACGCTCGCCGATCCTTCTGGAATCGCGCTCGACGCGATGCGTGACCCCTGCACGTCACTGGGGGAAAATGGCGATGGAATCCCTTCCCTGGATTGCAATCATGCGTTCTCGGCGAGTTGCACGTTCTGTTCTGGCTCTGGCGGCACTGCTCGCACTCATGACCGGCTGCGCCACTCCGGTTTTCCAGCATCTCGAAAACACGATCGCCATCACCCCTGTCGACGTGCAGCAGGCTGCGGAACGATTCAAGGGCGCCGAGGTCCTCTGGGGTGGACGCATCGTCTCGATCGAGCACCTCGAGAGCAGCACACGCGTGGAAATCGTCGCCTATCCACTCAACCGGGCGCAGCAACCTGCTCCCGAAGCAGGCAGCGTCGGACGCTTCGTGCTGCTCGTGCCCGGAATTGCAGAACCCCCGAACTACGCACCTGGACGCCACCTCACGGCACAGGGCGTGATTTCAGGACTATGGCAAGCCCGGACGAATGATCGGAAGTATCTCTTTCCCGTCGTGCAAGCCACGGCTGTCAATATCTGGCCCTGGGGATTCATGCTCGATAGCCAGCCGCAGATCAGCATCGGCATTGGCGTTGGAACGCAAATCCACTGAGCCAGGTCTGATCAGGCGAAACACCTTCGCGCCCCTGTCTGCGTGCTGATCGCGGCGTCGGGAGATGGTCGGATTATTCCGGGTTTTTCTCTTCGTGATCCGAATTGTCCGGCTCGAAGAAGCTGAAGCGCACGGCGGGGAAGCGAGCGCGGAATTCCCGTTCGACCTTGTTGATGTCCCCGATCATTGCCAACGCCGACACGCTCTCCTGCATTCGTGCCTTGACCGACACCATGACGTCGTTGCCCAGCTGCAATGTCAGCAGGTTGTAGACCTCGGCAATCTCGGCACGTTGTTCCAGGAATGCCCGCATCTCGCTCCTGATCGTGGAATCGACACTCTGCCCGATCAGCATCGCCTTGACCTCGATCGAGATGAATACGGCAACGATGATCAACAGCGCACCGATGGCCAGCGTGCCGATCGCATCCCAGATCGGGTTGCCGGTCCACATCGCAAGACCGACAGCGAACAGCGCAAAGGTGAGGCCGAGCAAGGCGGCCAGATCCTCGCCGAATATCACCACAAGCTCAGCCTGCCGGCTTTGCCGGAACCATTGCCACAACGAACGGTTTCCGCGGGCCTTGTTGACTTCAATCATGCAGGCACGCATGGAGATGGACTCCACGATGATGCCGAACGCAAGCACGCCAACCGCTATCCATGGCGACTTCAAGGGCTCGTCCGAACTGAGCTTGTGAATGCCTTCGTAGAGCGAAAACATGCCCCCGACACTGAACAGCATCAGCGCCACGAGGAATGACCAGAAATAGACCGCCTTGCCATAGCCGAGAGGATAGTCGGGGCTCGGCGGCCGCTTCGCCTGGCGGATTCCGAGCAGCAGGAGCAGCTGATTTCCGCAATCAGCCAGCGAATGAACAGCCTCGGCCAGCATCGCGCCGGATCCCGTGATCAGTGCCGCCACAAGCTTGGCGACAAAGATGGAGAAATTGGCACCCAGTGCGAAGAAGATCGCTCGAAGTGAATTGCCTTGGCCTGCCATGAGCTGTCCCGGATAGGTAATCGATTGCAGCCGGCAGTCTACCAATCAGCCGCGGCACTTTGCGCCCTGTTCCGTGGTGCTGAATTCAAGGCAGTGTGACCCCGAGCGCACGCTGGGTCTTCCTCGGCAATCCGGCGCGCACGAGCTCATAGGACTGGCGCACGTGGTTGGACAACTCGATTTCGCTGAATTCTCCGGGCTCGTTGATGCTGACCCAGTAGGCCCGCGCCATGTAGGGCGCCGTCGTTATTCCAGGCCTGTCGGTCATCTCGAGGAATCGATCCGGACCCACCTTGAAGCTGAGCCGGCCTCGCTCCGGACCGAGCATGCACATGATCGCAAACATCTTGCCGGAAACGCTCCAGACAAGATCCACTTCCCACTTGATGGATCGGGTCGCTCCGGGCCAGTTGGCGCACAGTTCATCGAGCTGCTCGGAAGTCATCCCCATGGATTCGGTCATTATGTCTTGCCTATGCTGTAGTGCCGACCCCGCACACCGATTTCGGGAGGCACTCGGGTCTGCTCGAATAGATCGTAGGCTGGCTTGAGTTCCATCCAGAATTCAAACCACGGCGCGTTTCGCCAAGCCTCGATCCGCTCCGCATCCAGGCGAAACGGGAATGCATGCACCTCGATGGCACGTTGGCCACCTTCGAGAGCAGCCGCTGCCATCGAGTAGATTTCCTCGATGCCTGCATCGCCCATCGCGTAGCAGCCGACCGAAACGCAGTTTCCATGCACCATCAGGAAGTCGCCCGTTCGCCCATGCAATCGATCATAGGTGTTCGGATAGCCGAGATCGAAAGCCAGATGATAGCGACTGTTCGGGTTCAGTTGTCCGGCAGCTACGCTATAGAAGCCTTCAGGTGCCTGCTTGTCGCCCTGGCGAAGCTTCGGACCGGGGCCGCCCGAATACGCGCAAATCGGATAGCTTCGGAAAAGGACGAATTTGCCCGTGTCACTCTCGACCCAGAGTTCGAGCTGTTTCTCCTGCTTGAAGATGCGCATGAAAACAGGGTCGCCGAATAGCAAGCCCAGCTCGGACAGTTCCCGATCGAGCTTCGGGCGCACACGCAATGCAGCTTGCTGCGCTCGACTCGAGCCAATGAGGCCGGTTTCCTGCATGGCGGATCGTCCCGTCGAAACATTCGGAATTGAAACCAAGGCACAGGCGAACGCGATGGAAAGCACTGCAGTGAAAAGGTGTCGATGGTGCATTTCAAAGGTGGATCCCTGTCCCTTCCGATAAACGGCTGGCACGCGTTGAAGCATTGGAGATCGCCGCACCTGCAGCCTCCCCGCCGCGCAAGGCTGAAGCAGCCTCTTGAACGCGTTGCGTCCACGCTTCAGCGCTCCATCTTAGTCCATATGACTCGTGCTCCCGACACGCCTGGGTCAACGAAACCCCGAGGCCATGAACACGGCCGCTGGCAGCGTCGTCCTGTCCTGGCAACGGGCACCCCTGGCTCCTGTTGAACTCGAGAACGACGAGCCTGAGCGTGCAAGACACGGCTCCATCCAACCCGTGGTTCGCTGGATCGGGCCGTTCGCTACCCGATCCTTCTTTGATGCGGTGGCGGGATGATAAAATGCGCTCTCGAATTCAGGGGAATTTCGGAATGGCATTCAATCTGGTCGACAGAAAATTCTGGCCGGGCCTGGTCCTCGCTGCCACTTTCCTGCTTTGCAGCACTGCGGCCGTCGCCCAACAATCCGTCGCCCGCCAGTGGAATGAGCAGTTGCTTGAGGCCATTCGTCACGATCTGGCCAGACCCACCGTGCATGCACGCAACCTGTTTCACGTTTCCGCAGCCATGTGGGACGCGTGGGCGGCTTACGACAGCGTGGCCGACGGATGGCTCGTCCGCGAAAAACTGACTGCCGACGACATTCAGGCGGCGCGCCGAGAGGCTATTTCCCATGCCGCCTATCGCCTGCTCAGCTGGCGATTCGCCAACTCCCCTGGCGCAGCCGTCAGCCTGGCGTCGTTCACCACCCGGATGCAACTTCTTGGCTACGACCCGGCCGACCTGGGCACTGCAGGCGATTCGCCCGCAGCACTGGGCAATCGAATTGCAGCGGCCTACATCAGCTTCGGACTCAGCGATGGCGCCAACGAGGCCAACGGTTACGCGAACCGGCACTACACCTCGGTCAACCCGCCGCTTATTCCGCCCCTGCCCGGCAATCCGGAAATCATCGACCCGAATCGCTACCAGCCTTTGGCCCTCGAATTCTTCATTGACCAGGGGGGCAATGTCATTCCCGGTGGTTTTCCGGAATTTCTCAGCCCCGAGTGGGGCCAGGTCGTGCCGTTTTCCCTCGGCCCTCAGGACCTGACCATTCACACCCGGGACGGATTCGACTACTGGCTGTTCCACGATCCCGGCCCGCCACCACAGATCGGCAGTCCGAGTGGCACAGCCTACCAGGCAAGCTTCGAGCAGGTGGTGCGCTGGAGCGGCCTGCTTGACCCGACCGTTGGCACCACGATCGACATCAGCCCCGCCTCCCGGGGCAACAATACGCTGGGCACCAACGATGGTCACGGGTATGCGCTGAATCCGGTAACCGGCTTGCCCTACGTGCCGGAGATCGTTCCTGCCGGCGACTACTATCGCGTTCTTGCCGAATTCTGGGCTGACGGCCCCGCTTCCGAGACGCCGCCAGGACATTGGTTCACGATTGCGAACGGAGTCTCCGACCATCCACTGACTGTCAAGCGCCTGGGTGGCGAAGGTCCGGTTCTTGACGACCTGGAATGGGACGTCAAGCTTTACCTGGCGCTCGGCGGCGCGATGCACGACGTTGCCGTTTCATCCTGGGGTGTAAAGGGCTGGTACGACTTCATCCGTCCGATCTCCGCAATTCGCTACATGGCCGATCTCGGTCAGAGTACAGACCCCAATCTGCCTTCGTACAATCCCGACGGCATTCACCTGTATCCGGGCGAAATCGAGTTGCTGACGCCCGAATCCATCGCCCCTGGCGAGCGGCACGCGCACCTGGCAGGGCCGGGCAACAGCAATCTCGGCAAGATCGCCGTATTTGCCTGGCGCGGACCCGACTACATCGCCAATCCCGCCACCGACACCGCAGGTGTTGGCTGGATTCTTGCGGAAAACTGGTGGCCCTATCAGCGCCCCACCTTCGTAACGCCGCCGTTCGCAGGCTACGTCTCCGGGCACAGTACCTACAGCAGGGCCGCGGCGACCGTGATGGCCGGATTTACCGGTGATGAATTCTTTCCCGGCGGGCTGGCGGAATTCGAGGCCCCGCAGAACGAGTTTCTCGTCTTTGAAGAGGGCCCAAGCGTCGATATCACCTTGCAGTGGGCCAAATACGCGGATGCCGCCGACGAATGCAGCCTGTCCCGGATCTATGGCGGTATCCACCCGCCTGCCGACGACATTCCCGGCCGGTTGATGGGAGCCGCGATAGGTCCCGAAGCCCTTGATCGGGCGATCCGCCATTTCCAGGGCACAGCGCCGCCCTCAGTCGGGGTTCCTGCGCCTGTCAGGGAATTGCCTTCGAGATCGGCGGTCAGCCTGCTGGTGCTGTTCTCCGGCATGATCCTGCTCGGCTTGTGGGCCGTGCGTCGCCGTCGCTGCATGGACGGCGCCAGCGCCACCGAGCGGTCCAGCGCAAGGCTTTGATCCCGGAAGACCTGATCCTGCCCGCTCGCATCAATCCGGAGCATGGCGAAATTTTCCCGCCTTGCGACGCAGGCCTGGTGCCTGGCGCGTGATCCGGGTGCTCGTCTTTGCCGGTCAAGCCGGGATTGCAGACGACCGATTCAATCCCGGTAGTTCTCGTAGGATTTCTCCTCTACCAGGGTCGAACCGAGTTTTTCGTTGATCTCGCGCTTGTAGGCGGCACGGTCATCATTGCGGAAATAGACTGCTCTCGCGAGCTCGACGAAGTCCTTGTCGAATGACCGGGCCTTTTCCTTCACGCGAATCTGGTCTTCGATGTCCCAGAGCGCCTCGTTGACCGATTTCAGCTTGGAACGCTCCACGCTGATATCCGTTGCCGCGAGTGGATCGGCCGCCCAGGTGCTGTTGAGCAGCTCGAGCTCCCTGCGAACATTGGCCAGTTTTTCCGCATTGCCGATTCGCTCGGACTTGATCTCGAGAATCGTGATCTTGTCGATCAACTCGCCGTAGGATACGGGTACGGAAATCTGGCTCATGGTCATGGGATCCTGCTGAAAGACGAGCATGGTAGGACGGATTGGCGACAAATCGTAGCCCTGGTCCAGCTCTTGTCGAACGGGCTGGCAGGGACATTCAATCGAAAGGCCGGCGTCCAGCCAGGCAACAGGAATCCATGGATCATGCGTGAAACCACGTTGCCGATACTGAAAGCGATAGCGTTTGTCCGCTCGCCGTATTCGCAGCGGATCGAGGCACCTCATCAAGCCACGATCGTGCAGGGCACGGAAACGGGAAAGACGGAAGAAGCCCTGATCGAATTCGTCGCCGACCTGCCCGCCGCTGCCTATCGTGACCTCGAAGGATTCGAGCGAATCTGGCTTCTATTTGCCTTTCATCGCAGCGAGGGCTGGACTGCAGAAGTTCGCCCTCCTCGCGGTGGCGGCAAACGCAGCGTCCTGGCGACGCGTTCACCGCATCGGCCGAATGCCATCGGACTTTCCGCAGTCAGGCTGCTTGCCGTCGAAACGGGGATCCTGCGGGTCAGTGGCATCGACCTGCTCGATGGCACTCCCATCATCGACATCAAGCCCTATGTGCCCTATGCCGATGCGTTTCCGGCCTCGCAAGCAGGATGGATCGACGCCATCGATGCCCGTCACGGCATCCATTCCGCACCGGGACCGCGCAAGCCGCGCAAGACTTCGCCCGGGAGCTGAAGCGGACTTTCGTTCTCCCTCGCAGATATCCCGAGGCCGCAACCCGGGCGAGCGCCAGTTTGCGGAAGGAGCTACTTGCCAGTTCGCACCCGCCCTGCGAATTCGGAAAGTTCCGGCACAAAAAAAGCCCGGCTTTCGCCGGGCTTTCTCTTGTTACTCGACCGAGGTCGGTATTACTTCTGCTGCCACTCGGCACCCACCACGATCTCGGTGCGGCGGTTGCGCGCACGTCCTTCCTTGGTGTCATTGGTGTCGATCGGATTGTTCTCGCCATCACCGCGGACTGCGACGATCTGGTTCGAACCAACACCGTGCGAGGTCAGATAGTCATTGACGATCTGTGCGCGGCGCTCCGAAAGGCCCTGATTGTAGGCTTCGCTACCGATCGAGTCGGTATTGCCGACCAGCTCAACCATGACGCTCGGGTTGCGGCTGAGAACGTCAACGGCCTGATCCAGGATGGCGATCGAGTCAGCCGTCGGCTCCTGCAGGGTCGGACCGATGTCGGACTCGTTCGAACGCGGACGGTCAAACTTGAAGTTGACGCCACGCAGATCGATGACGACAGCGACTTCTTCCGGCTCTTCAGCTGCCGGCGGCGGCGGCGGCGGCGGCGGAGCTGCCGGCGGCGGCGGCGGCGGCGGCGGCTCGGAACCACCGAAGCCGATGGTCAGGCCGACGGCGACGATGCCGTCCACGAAGTGGTTGTAGTCGCCAGCAACGATACCGTTGTTGTCGACCTGGCCACGCAGGCTGTTGTTGTCCTTGTCGTAGCGGGCGAAGATTTCGCCGCGCAGAGCCATGCGGTCATTGAAGTTGTACTGCACGCCACCACCCGCGACCAGCGCCGGATCCCAGCCACTCTCCTGAACCGTGCCGGAGTATGCGGCATGACGAACGAAGCCGAATCCACCAAGCAGGTACGGGCGCCATGCGGAACCCTGATCACCAAAGAAGTAGCGACCGGTGACGGTCAGCTGCACGCTTTCCCACTGACGACCGCGACGATAGTCGGTAGGACCATCCTTGAAGTCGGCATTGTTGATTGCGTATTCGACATCAACGGCGTAATTCGGATTCACCCACCAGCCGATACCGATACCCGAGTACAGCGAGGAATCAGTACCACGGTCACTGTCCGGAAAATCTGTGCCAAGGCGCGGAGCGAGGTACCAGCTTCCATCCTGCGCGCTCGCAGTGGAGATACCGCCACCAACCAACGCCACAGCGATCAGAGCGCTTAAGGCTTTGTGTTTCATCATTGCAAGTTCCTCTTTTTGTTAGACCACAACTCGAACGCCACGGTGTGAAGCAGGACGCAGACACCCTGTTGCTGCGTATCTTACGACGAATCAATCACGGAAATACAGGATTTTAACAATTTGTCTGACATCGACCCCGCTCGATGGATTTCTGGCAAATCCCTTTTCGTTCAGGTACTTGCACAGAAAAAGCCCCTGAACGGCATGTTAAGGCAAAAACTAATTGATCGCAAACAGGTCCAGCAGCTGGTTGATGGGCATGTTTTCGAAGCCTTTCGGGTCGCGGCTGGCGGCCAGAATTGTAGCGACATTGCGCTCCGGGAGCTGAGCAGCGATGGCATTTTCGAACTTTTTCAGCAGGACCGGAATACCCTCCGCGCGCCGCTTGCGGTGGCCGATCGGGTAGTCGATCGAAACTTTCTGCGTGCTCGAGCCATCCTTGAAGAATACCTGCAAGGAATTGCCGATATAGCGCTTGTCGGGATCGAAGTAGTCCCTGGTGAATTGCGGGTTCTCCCTGACCTCCATCTTGCTGCGCATGGCATCGATTCTCGGGTCGGCCGCAACATCATCGTTGTAGTCGCTGGCGATCAGCCGACCGAATATCAGCGGCACGGCCACCATGTACTGGATGCAATGATCGCGGTCTGCATAGTTCGCCAATGGGCCGGTCTTGTCGATGATGCGGACCCCTGCCTCCTGGGTCTCGATCTCGATACGCTCTATGTCGTCGATTCGCGGGCCCACTTGCGGATGCAACTGCATGGCGCATTCGACGGCTGTCTGCGCGTGGAACTCGGCTGGATAGCTGATCTTGAACAGCACGTTTTCCATGACATAGCTGCCAAAGGGCCGTTCGAACTCGAATGCCTTGCCCTTGAAGGCAATGTCATAGAAACCCCAGGTCCTGGCGGTCAGTGCGGACGGATAACCGACCACGTTCTTGTCGACCGCATTGAAGGCATGGATAACCGCTCGGCGGCAGGCATCACCGGCCGCCCAGCTCTTGCGCGGGCCGGTATTCGGAGCATGTCGGTAGGTGCGCAAGACACCGTTGTCGATCCAGCTGTGCGAAACCGCGTTGATGATCTGCTCTTTGCTGCCGCCGAGCATGGCTGTGGCAACGGCCGTGGAGGCCAACCGGACCAGGATCACGTGATCCAGCCCGACCCGGTTGAAACTGTTCTTCAAGGCATAGCACCCCTGAATCTCATGCGCCTTGATGGCCCAGGTCAGGACGTCACGCACGCTCATCGGCTTGCCGCCTTCGCGCTCGGCCTTGCGTGAAAGATAGTCGGCCACGGCGAGGATCGCGCCGAGGTTGTCGGAGGGATGACCCCATTCCGCCGCCAGCCAGGTGTCGTTGAAATCGAGCCAGCGGATCTGCGTGCCGATCGCGAATGCCGCCTGGACCGGATCCAGCTCATGGCTGGTTCCCGGAACGCGGACGCCGCCCGGGAGTACTGCGCCCGGCACGATCGGGCCGAGGTGCTTGACGCAGTCCGGAAATTTCATCGCCAGCATTGAGGTCGCCAGCGAGTCGAGCAGCATGTTGCGAGCCGTATCGTAGGCTTCCGTCGAATCAATCACGTAGTCGGCGACGTAATTGGCGATATCGACCATCGGCTGGTCGGGTTCGGGCCTGGCGGCCGAGCGAATGTCGTGTCCGGACATGAGGGGTTTCCGTTGGATGTGGTTGGAAGATCCGCGACCGAATCTGGGCTCGATCGCGCAGCCGCATATTGTGCCAGATGCAGTCTCGACTCGCCCGGCGTGCGGTCTGGCTGATCGAAACTCTCTTGGACCGTTTCCGGCTCACAGGCAGAATGCCGCTTCCATTTCCGGAACAGCCCCGTGCCCGACACAAGCATCCTGGACAGAATTTGCGAGCTGAGCCGATTTGACGACGATTCGGCAGCGGCACTGCGCTCGCTGCACACGCATTTCGCGCACACCCTTGATCAGTGCTCGGTGGCGCTTGTGCTGGTACGCGGCCTGCCCTTCGGGCTATGCCGTCTGGCCGGCTCGATTGCGCCCGACGGGCGCGAACATGTGCCAAACACCGACCCGTTCGGCGTGGCTGCCGAACTGCCCCTGTTCGACGATGCCGTTGCGAACCGTCTGTTGGCCGACATCAACCCGCGTAGAATCCAGCTCACGGCCGCTGAACAGACCCTGCCGTTCCCGCAAGCTCTGTTCGGCGCCACGACCCTGCTCGGCATTCCGACCGTCAACAACGGCGAAGTTGCGCACTGGGTGATTTTTGGCAGCGCCAATCCCGAACAGTTCGCGCTGGTGGACCTCGACAAGCTGCTGATCGAAGTGAATCTTGCCGCCAGTCTGCTCGTGCGCCCGCTTTCGACTCGCGCCTTGCGCGATGAAAGCGCGCGCCAGCGCCAGGCCATCGAAGGCCTTGCCGATGTGCAGAAGCAGTTGTTGCCCGACGACCCGAAGATTCTGGGTCTCAGCTACGCCATCCACTGGCAACCGGCCGACACGGCAGCGGGCGACTACTACGACATGGCCAACCTGACCCATCGTGCACCGGCGGATTTCCAGCGCGACAAGCATGACGTCTGGGTAGTCACTCTCGCCGATGTCTCCGGACACGGAGCGGCGGCAGCGATGGAGGCCGTCCAGTTCGACGCGATCATGCGCACTTACAAGGGTAGCGAGGAAGCCGGGCCGGCCGGAGCGCTCACCTATGCCAATCGCCACTTTTTCTCGCGCCGCATTCGGCACCACTTCCTCACTGCCGTTGCCGTGCTCTACCGACCCGATATTCGACGCGCGACCTACGTTTCGGCAGGACACCCGCCAATCTTGCATCGGCAGGGAAACGCCGTCATCGAGCATGGTGCCGAGACGCAGATTCCGCTCGGTGTGCTGCGCGACCATGAGTGGGTCAACCACCAGTTCGAGCTGGCCCTGGGAGACATCCTCGTGCTCTATACGGACGGCATCATCGAAGCCCGCAATGGTCGCGGCGAACCCTTTGGCACCGAGCGTCTGAAATCGCTGGTGGCGGCTGGTCCAAGTGATCCCCGATTGCTCCTGGTAAGCCTGCGAACGGCGCTGTTCGAATATCAGGGCGGCGAAATAGGCAGCGACGACCAGACCCTGATCGTGTTCCGGATCACCGCCTGATCATGAGAGCCCGTGATCGCATCGGACACGGGTCCGGCAATCATTGGACTTGCCGACTGACGCGCATGCAGGCATCTTGAACGATCGTTTGAATCCGGTAGGACCTGATGGACTATCCACACCTGTTCGCCCCGCTTGATCTCGGCTTCACGAGCCTGCCCAACCGCGTCCTGATGGGCTCGATGCACACGGGCCTCGAAGACAAGGCCAGGAACTACGATCGCCTGGCCGTCTATTTCGCCGAGCGCGCACGCGGCGGCGTGGGTCTCATGGTGACGGGTGGAATTGCGCCGAACCTGGAGGGCTGGCTCAAGCCTTTCGATGGCCGCCTGACCATGCCCTGGCATGTCGCACGACACCGCAAGATCACTGAGGCGACGCATGCCGAGGGCGGACGCATCTGCATGCAGATCCTGCATGGCGGACGCTATTCCTATCATCCGCTTTCCGTCGGCGCATCGAAGATCAAGTCGCCGATTACGCCGTTCGCGCCACGCGCACTGTCCACGCGCGGCGTCGAGCGCACGATCGGCGATTTCGCCGACTGCGCGAAACTGGCCCAGGATGCCGGCTACGACGGCGTCGAAATCATGGGCTCGGAAGGCTACCTGATCAACCAGTTCATCACTGCACGAACCAATACGCGTGAGGATGAATGGGGCGGCAGCCCCGAGAAGCGCATGCGCTTCCCGATCGAGATCGTGCGTCGCACGCGCGCCGCGGTCGGGCGCGACTTCATCATCATCTACCGCCTGTCCATGCTTGACCTGGTCGACAACGCGCAGAGCTGGCACGAGATCGTGACCCTGGCCAAGGCGATCGAAGCGGCCGGGGCGACGCTGATCAATACCGGAATCGGCTGGCATGAAGCCCGTGTTCCAACCATCGTCACCTCGGTTCCGCGCGCCGCATTCGTGGGCGTGACTGCCAAACTCAAGCGCGAGGTGTCCCTGCCCCTGATCACGACCAACAGGATCAACATGCCTGATGTCGCCGAGCGGATCCTCGCTCGCGGCGATGCCGACATGGTTTCGATGGCACGCCCGCTGCTGGCCGATCCGGAATGGGTGAACAAGGCGCGCAAAAGCAAGGCTGACCGTATCAACACCTGCATCGCCTGCAATCAGGCCTGTCTCGATCATGTCTTCGAGAATCGCCACGCAACCTGTCTGGTCAATCCGCGTGCCTGCAACGAAACCGAATTGCTGATCACGCCCACGACAACGCCGAAACGGTTCGCCGTTGTCGGTGCAGGTCCGGCCGGCCTTGCCGCCGCAACGACCCTGGCCGAACGCGGGCATGCGGTGACCCTGTTCGACCAGGCCGAAGAAATCGGCGGGCAGTTCAACATGGCCAAACGGGTCCCCGGGAAAGAGGAGTTCCACGAAACCCTGCGCTACTTCCGCAACCGCATTGCCGATACCGGCGTCGAGCTGCGCCTGGCTACGCGGGCCAGTGCAGACTCTCTCGGCGCGTCCGGCTTCGATGCGGTCATCGTTGCCACCGGCGTCACCCCACGCACGTTGCGCATTCCGGGCAGCGATCATCCGCGCGTCCTGAGCTATCTCGACGTGCTGCGCGACAACAAGCCCGTGGGACAGCGCGTTGCCATCATCGGTGCCGGCGGCATCGGCTTCGATGTTGGGGAGTTCCTCGTCGAGGACGCACCGTCGCCTACGACCGATGTGGAACGCTGGACGACTGAATGGGGCGTCGATCTCGACATTGAGCACCGGGGCGGACTTGTCCAGGCAAGGCCTGAGAAACCCGAACGCCAGGTCTGGCTGCTGCAAAGAACCGAAGGCCGGCTCGGCGCACGCCTGAACAAGACGACGGGATGGGTCCACCGGGCCACGCTCAAGGCCAAGCGCGTGCAGATGCTTGGGGGAGTCAGCTACGAACGCTTCGACGATGCGGGCCTGCACATCACGGTCGCTGGAAAGCCTCAGTTGCTCGAGGTCGACAACGTGGTCGTCTGCGCCGGCCAGGAGCCGAATCGCAGCCTGGTTGACGAACTGACCGGTGCCGGTATTGCGACGCATGTGATCGGCGGTGCCGATGTTGCCGCCGAACTCGATGCCAAGCGCGCCATCGATCAGGGCACACGACTCGCTGCCACACTCTGATCAATCCTGAACAGCGTTCTGTGCTTCAATCCGGAAATGTCGACTGAGTCGCGTTTTGTCTGTCGACATTGACACGAATTGTTCCAGGCCCAGCTTCTAGAGTGGTCCGGACACGTCCTGGAGAGAGTCGCATGCACGCATTTCCGCTGAAGCCCCTCGCAGTCAAGACCTGCTTCGCCACCTTGTTTGTCATGATCTCCGGGCTGCCGGCGATCGCCGCTGTCGGCAGCTGGAGCAGCGCCGGCCCGTACGGCGGATCGAACTACTCGCTTTCAGTCTATGAGCCCGGGCCCAGCACGCTGATTGCGACCGGCCGCGGCGGAATATTCCGCAGCCTCAGTTCGGGAACGAGCTGGCAGCGCATCGAGGTCGGCCTTCCCGAAGCCGTCTACGCGCAGGGCATCGCTGTCGGCACCTCGGCGCCGGTTCTCTACCTGTCGAGCTTCTACCAGCTGTTTCGTTCAGGCAATGGAGGCGACCTCTGGGTACCGCTGAGCACACCGCTGCCCCCTGACAACTACATCTACGACGTATCCCTGCGCCGCGGAACCAGCAACAGCATCGCCATCGCCACTTCGCTCGGCGCCTATGTCTCGACCAATGGCGGCAGCACCTGGATCGGACCGGGCGCCGGAGGCACCACTGTCCAGTTCAGCAAGATCGTGTTTGCTGCCGATGGATCGTTGTACATGGGTGTTCAGTACGCCGATGCATCGGCCTTTGGCGGCGCGACCTTGCTGAAGAGTACTGACGGTGGCGCTAGCTGGGCGCCGTTGGCAAACCAGCCTCCGGGACTGTTCGGGGTCAGCGTTCTGGTTGTTTCACCGGTGGATCCGCAGCGCATCCATGTCGGTGATGGATCCAGTGCCGCCACCAGCAGCAATGGAGGAGCGAGCTGGTCGGCGCTGTCCCTGCCGTCGGCAGGAGCGGGTTGCGGCAACTTCCGTGCAATGGCCGCGCATCCCGCGGACGCGCAGGCTCTGTTCGTTGCCTGCAGCAACAACGGCGTGCACTTCACCGCTGATGTGAGTGCGCCTGGCTGGATCTCCTGGACAGCCGCCAATGGCCTCAGCGTGAATGGAACCGACCCGGTCCAGGCGGGCGCGCTGGCCATCCACCCCGGCTATCCCGGCACCGCAACGCTCTGGGCAGGAACGGTGGATGGCGGCCTGTTCCGGACCACCAATGGGGGAACCAACTGGAGCACGATCAACAACGGCTACGAATCGGTCAACATACGCGCCCTGGCCACGCATCCAGTCGATACGAATCCCGCCGGTGCCGTCGTCCTTGCCGGTCTTGGCGACTCCTTCACTACGACCAACGCGATCTACAAGTCTTCCAATGGCGGCAGTGCCTGGGCGCCCTCACTGACAGGCCTGAACGCCGAACAGATCCGTTCGATCGCGATCGACCCGACCACGGTCGACAACGATATTCTGACCGCGGAGAATTTCACGGTCTACGCAGCCGGACGCTCGGAGCGCATTCCGACGAATGCGAACAAGGACGGTGGCATCTACAAGAGCACTGATGCCGGCAACACCTGGACCACGATCGACAATGGCATCGCCCTGATAGCCGGCCAACCCGACATGGGTACCGTGCGCAGCATTGCACCCGATCCAAGATCCTGCGCTGCGCCTCCTGCATCGGGTCCCTGCCCGATCGGCAGCGGCCCGCTGCAGACCCTCTTCGCTGCCGGTGGCGGCCGCCCGAATCTCAGCGCTCCCGGTCTGCCCTACAACTCCGCTCGCATCTACAAGAGCACCAATGCCGGCGGCCTCTGGACGCCATCGGAGACCGGCTTGCCGCTGCCACAGGACCTCGGCCCGACGGGCGCCTTCAACTACGCGTGGATGGGCGGCATCGTTCCACTCGTGTTCGATCCGACTGACACGCAGACCATCTACATCGGCAGCTTTCTTTCCTGGGACTCCACGGCCAGCGGCGCAAGCGAACCCACCCTGCCCAATGGCGTATTCAAGTCCACGGATGGCGGCGCGAGCTGGGTCCACTCCAGCAACGGATTGCCGCATGTCCTCTCACCGGCCAGCTCCCATTACGACGTGCTGGCGCTGGCCATCAACCCGGTGAACCCGCAGATCCTGTATGCCGGGGTCATCAACTTCTATGCGCCGACGACCATCGGCCGCATCTACAAGAGCGTCGACGGGGGTGCCAACTGGAGCGAATCAAGCACCGGCATCGCAGGTCAGGATGTGCGTGCCCTGTTCATCGACCCGATGGACCCGACCGGAGACACGGTCTATGCAGGCACGGGCGGCGATGGCGCCAATCCGGGCGGCGTCTATGTGACAACAAACGGCGGGGCCAGCTGGAACTCGATCAGCATCGGACTGCCGGCCGACTCCGCCACGTCGCTGGCAATGCCGGCGCGCGCACCCGGCGCACCTGCTCGCGTGCTGATCGGAACCAACGCCGGCGTCTGGGATTACACCGCAGCGGCCGACCCGGATCTTGATGGTTCGCCGTCCGCCGTCGAGAACGGCGTGCTAGCCGGAGACGGCAATGACGACGGCATACCGGACGCCAACCAGACTTCCGTCGCATCGATCTCCGCACCCGGCAGTCTCGCCGACCCGGGAACCCAGGCGAGCAATGGCAGCATCGTCCAGACAACGATCGAGATCGTGCCGGTATCGGGCGGCTGCAGCCAGCTCAACGACAGCGCCAGCCTGCAGGCCGATCTTTATCCGCCGGATCCGGCTGGAGCGCCAGACAGCCATTCTCCCTGGGGACTGGTCAGCTTCTCGCTGCCCAACTGCAGCCTTGCCAAGGTGCGGGTGACGTTCCACGGCGCCAATTTCGATTCGAACTGGAAATGGCGCAACTACGGCCCGCGCATCCCGGGAGACGCAACAACGTTCGGATGGTATTCGTTCGCCGGCGCGCAGCGCATTGATGCAGAAACCTGGGAGCTGACCGTGGACGCCGCTTTGCAAGGCAACTATCGCAACGATCCCAACGACATCCTGTTCGTCGGCGGACCGGGCAATCTTCCGGACACCGTGTTCGAAAACGGATTCGAATGACGCACTACTCGAAACTTGAAAAGCCGCGGCTCCCCGCGGCTTTTTTCTTCTGCGTCGGACTGATCTTGAACCCAGGCTTCTGCAGATTGATCGCTAGCGATCCTCGATGGGTACGAACTTGAGATCTTCCGGACCGGTGTAGTTCGCACTGGGCCGGATGATCTTGCCGTCGATACGCTGCTCGATCACGTGGGCGCTCCAGCCCGCGGTGCGCGAGATCACGAACAACGGCGTGAACATGGCGGTCGGCACGCCCATCATGTGGTAGCTGACCGCGCTGAACCAGTCGAGGTTGGGAAACATCTTCTTGATCTCCCACATCGTCGATTCGAGGCGTTCGGCGATGTCGAACATCTTCATGTTCTTCTGCTCGGCCGACAGCTCGCGGGCGACTTCCTTGATGACCACGTTGCGCGGATCGCTGACCGTATAGACCGGATGGCCGAAACCGATCACGACTTCCTTGCGGCCGACGCGTTCGCGGATGTCCGCTTCGGCCTGGTCGGGCGTGTCGTAGCGCTTCTGGATCTCGAAGGCGACCTCGTTGGCACCACCATGCTTGGGTCCGCGCAAGGCGCCAATGCCGCCGGCGATGCTGGAATACATGTCGCTGCCGGTTCCGGCGATCACGCGCGATGCGAATGTCGAAGCATTGAATTCGTGCTCGGCGTAAAGGATCAGCGAGGTATGCATGGCGCGCGTCCACAGCGCGCTCGGCGCCTTTCCATGCAGCAGGTGCAGGAAATGGCCGCCAATCGAATCATCGTCGGTCTCGACGTCGATCCGCTTTCCGTTGACGGCAAAGTGGTACCAGTAAAGCAGGATCGAACCCAGTGACGCCATCAGGCGATCGGCGATGTCGCGCGCCCCCGGATGATTGTGGTCATCCTTCTCGGGCATGACGCAGCCTAGAACCGAAACGCCGGTGCGCATGACGTCCATCGGATGCGCCGATGCCGGAATCTGCTCGAGCGCGGCCTTGAGCGAGGCGGGAATGCCGCGCAGCGACTTGAGCTTGCTCTTGTACGCAGCCAGTTCAGCGCGGGTTGGCAAGGTGCCGTGCACGAGCAGATGCGCAATTTCCTCGAATTCGCAGGTCGTGGCGACATCGAGGATGTCATAGCCACGATAGTGAAGATCGTTGCCGGTCTTGCCTACCGTGCACAGCGCCGTATTGCCGGCAGCGACTCCGGACAGTGCTACCGACTTCTTGGGCTTGAATGGGGTCGCTGATTCGCTCATGGCTTTCTCCATTGGGACCCGTGCAACGGCGCGGCGGGTCGTTGAGTTGTTCCGGTCAATCCCTGAAGGATTCGCTTTCTGGCAGTGCCGGACATTGATCGATTTCGGAATCGCCGGGGAGTCGATCCGGCTCACGACCGGATTGCAGCCAGCACTCGCCCAGCGTCGAGCAATAGCAGATCTCGCTTTGCACGCGGCTGGCCATGCCGTCGCGAAAGACTTTCCAGCCAGAGGTATCTGCCACGGAGATCGCAAGCACACGCTCGCCCGGGCTTATCACGGTATTGCTGACCGTAGACACCACGTAGCCCTCGGCAGTCATACCGAGTGCCCCCAGGACTTCCGCCCAGCTGCGCACTGGCTTGCCGTCGACCCAGACGCGCAGCGAGCGCACGATGGCGGGCCCGACTCCCTTGTTGTGCACACCGATGGCCTGGTCCGGATCGTAAAACCCGATCAGCAGGTTCGGCCAGACTTCGGCGCGGACCTGCTGACGCTGGAGATAGGCGGTGTATCCCGATACCAGAAGCGCCAGCACGCCGATAAACACCGCCACCATGGCCGTAACGGCATCCCAGTTCCTTTGCCGAGGCTGCGCTCGGGGCATTTCCACCGAGCGGACCCGATCCGTTTCGTTGCCGGCGTCGCTCATCCGCTCCACCCCGGCGATCGATCGTTGCTGATCATGGCGACAAGGTTGTCGATCACATCCTCACGCGTTGTACGGTTCATGGCAGGTCTTCTCCCGACTTGTGCCCGGCCGGCAAGGGCCCGATACCCGACAGCTGCTCAACCAGCCGCTGCAGCAACTCGATCTGGCGGTTCTGGGCGTCGACCAGGGAGGCCCAGTCGCGCTCGCGCATCTCGTCGAGCTTCTCATGCACTTGCATGATTTCGAGTTCGGATTTCACGTTGACTTCGTAGTCATGCTGCGCCTGCATCCGGTCCGCGGCACTCGCGCGATTCTGGCTCATCATGATGATCGGCGCCTGGACCGCGGCAACGCAGGAAAGACACAGATTGAGCAGGATGTAGGGGTACGGATCAAATGCCTTGCCTGCCAGCAGCCAGGTGTTGAGCAGCATCCACAGGACCAGGACCGAGAGAAAGACAATGATGAAGGTCCAGGTGCCGCCGACCGCCGCAACTTGATCGGAGAGGCGTTCGCCGAAGCTGAGGCTTGCATCGAATTCCCTCGCGATATTCCGCGAAACGCTACGACGCGCAATGAATCGTTCAATGACCGCACGCTCGTCGGCAGGCAGCTTCTCTATTTCCGCCTGCAGCAACTTGTGCGCGGTCTGCCGCCGATCGATTCTTGCGGCGCTGAAGCTAGCGCCGGAACGTGGCTTGTTCATCGTTGCTGGATCGCATTGCGGATGACCGTGGATCTTGGCATTGGCTCAGCTTTTCTTCGCGAACAGTTCATCGAGGTGTTGTTCAAACTCGTGATAGCCGATGCGCTCATACAGCTCTTCTCGCGTCTGCATCGTGTCGATCACGTTCTTCTGGTGGCCGTCACGTCGAATCGCCTCGTAGACGTGTTCGGCGGCCTTGTTCATGGCCCGGAATGCCGACAGCGGGTAGAGCTGGATGGCAACGCCCGCCGAGGCGAGTTCCTCGCGCGTGAACAGGGGCGTCTTGCCAAACTCGGTGATGTTGGCCAGGACGGGCACCTTCACTGCATCGACAAAGCGCTTGTAGGTCGGCAAATCATAGGCGGCCTCGGCGAAGATGCCGTCGGCTCCTGCCTCGACGCAGGCGACTGCGCGCTCGATGGCGGCATCGACGCCCTCGACCTGGATCGCATCGGTGCGCGCGATCAGGAAAAAGCCGGGATCCGTTTTGGCATCGGCGGCCGCCTTGACGCGATCAGCCATCTCCCCGGCAGTGACGATTTCCTTGCCGGGGCGGTGGCCGCAGCGCTTGGCGCCAATCTGGTCTTCGATATGACAGGCGGCCGCGCCGGCCTTGATCAACGACTTGACCGTTCGTGCGATGTTGAAGGCGCTGGGACCGAATCCGGTATCGATGTCGACCATCAATGGCAGGTCGCAGACGTCGGTGATCCGACGCACGTCGATCAACACGTCGTCCAGCGTATTGATGCCAAGGTCGGGCATGCCGAGTGAACCCGCCGCTACGCCCCCACCCGACAGGTAGATCGCGCGGTATCCGGCACGACGGGCCAGCAAGGCATGATTGGCATTGATCGCGCCGATCACCTGCAAGGGTGTTTCCTGCGAGAGGGCAGCGCGGAAACGCGTGCCGGCGGACTCGAGACTGGCCATGGAATCTCCCGGAAAACGATCATTTTAACCCACCGAAGGTCGTTGCATGGCCTGTCCTGGCCACTTCCGCTTCGCGGCGGCCGCCTGAAGCCGCCAGCGGACGGACTGCTCCGGCGTCAGACCCTGTCGGGTTCGAGCAACAGGCGAAGGGGCTCAAGCCAGGTCGCGTACGGCCGCCAGCGACCGACGCTGCGGGTATTGATCGAACTGCGCACCTGGACCGTACTCAGGGTATTGACTGCCTTGCCTGCATTCGCCGACATGTCGATGGCCTGCGGCGACCAGTCGAGGCCGCAAAATTCGTACAGCCGTTTCGATTCGGCGGCCGGATCGCTGACCAGGTCCTCGTAATTCACGTCGAGCACGAAACCCGGGTAGCAGGCATGCCAATGCCGCATCAGGCGCCGATACTGGGCGTGGAAATGCGCGACATCCTCCATCGAGTTGCTGTAGCGGACGCCATCGACGAAGTATTCGCGCAGGTTGGCAAAGCACAGGTCCATCGGATCCCGGCAGACATGAATCACCCTGGCCTGCGGCAGCGCATTGCGGATGAATCCGATGAGCTGGAAATTGCCGGGCATCTTCTCGGTCACGTAGCGGGCCGAGCCAAAGCGGGTGCGGCCTTCGGACAGGAAATTCCTGGCCACGCTCGAGTGATCCAGGCGATTGACACTGGCTACCAGCTCCGCGTCGAGCAGTTGGGAACAATAATGGTTGGCGCCGAGCCGCAATGCATTGCTCAGTCGCTGTGATTCCCCGTAGTCGAAGACTTCGGCATGCGCACCAAGGATGCGCTCGACGAGGGTCGTCCCGGAGCGATGCATGCCCACAATGAAAATGGGCACGGGCCCGTCCTCGACGCTCGCTTGCGCTTCGCGCATCGTCGGAAAGCGCTGAATGATCGCGTCGTACAGGCGCTGACGTGCCAGGCGGTTGTAGGGCAGGCGATTGCGCGTCGTCTGGCATCCCTGCGCCAGCGCCGCCCAGGCGCCGTCGACATCCCCCAGGTCGTCCATCTCCTTGAACAGCGCGAATTCGAGAAAGGCACGATCACGTGCGTCGGCGCAATGGCGCAGGCGCTCACGCAATCGGTCCACATGGTTGGATTCGACGGTCTGGCGACCCAGTTGGCTCAGTTGCCAGTGAGCCATGGCCAGCCCATGCGGCTTCCGTGCAATGGGTTCAAGCTCGTCCCGGGCAGCGCCGAAATCACCGCCGAAACCGAGCACAAGGGCGTGCGTACTTCGGCACGAGTCATTGCCGGGCGCCTTGGCGACAGCCTCGCGAGCCCAGTCGAGGGCCAGTTCCTGCGCTCCGATGGCACTCAGCATCTTTGCCGCCTCGGCCTGATCGACCGCAGCGATGGCAGGCCGATCCGGGTACTTGCCTGCCCACTCGATCATTGCGTCATGCGCAACGAACAAGCGCAGGTGGCGGAGGGTCTCGGCGACCAGCCGAGCCGGGCATTCAGCCGTACCTGCCGCCTCGACGAGGCGTCGTCGGGCTTCGCGAAACTGGCCATTGCCCAGTTCGATTCGCGCATGCAACAGCTCGGGTTCGATCTGACCCGGACTCTGCAATCGCCACTCGTCCAGAACAATCAGGGCCTCTCGCTGGCGCCCAGCCGCCAGATGGCTATCGACCCGGTTTCGGAAATCTGCGGATGTCATCGAGATGAAGTGTCTGCGTCGCCTGGCCAACCCGGCAACCCGCTTCCAGGTCTCGGGGCTCGAATGCTGCATGTTACGTGTTTGGCATGAATTTCGTTGCAGCAAGGGCCGTTGCCGGACAGCCCTCGTCGCGGGCTGCGAAAAACCGGAAGCGGGCGTTTCATGCTTCGTGCAATACTTCCGACCCGAGCTCGTTGCGCCGCAAGTCGACGGGGACGCTGCGCGAAGTCATGGCTGCCTTCCAGCACGGACATACCGGGAGTGGCACGGGGTTTTCATTGGCCAGCGAACCTGCATCCATTACGCCGTTGATCGTCGGCGTCACCAGCCATCGAAACCTTGCCGGCGGCGAGGTGGCCGCACTTCGCGAGCGCGTTCGGCACTTCTTCCTGCAACTTCGCGAAACCTTTCCCGACCTGCCGCTGGTCGTGCTGTCCGCGCTGGCCGAAGGCGGCGACCAGCTGGTCGCCCGCGAAGCGCTCGAAGCGGGCGCCCGCCTGATAGCTCCCCTGCCCCTGTCGCGTCAGTCCTACATGGAAGATTTCGACGATAGCGCAAGTCGCGATGAGTTCGTCCGTCTGTGCGAGCGCGCCGAAGTTGTCCAGCTGCCCTTGCTGGCGCGAAACTCGGCTTCAGGCGTTTCCGTACGTGGCGCCCAGCGCGATGCGCAGTATGCCGAAGCCGGGGTTTTCGTCGCCAGCCACAGTCACATCCTGCTGGCGATCTGGGACGGCCGCGATTCCGATCTGGTGGGAGGTACCGCGCAAATCGTCCGCTACTACCTCGATGGCGTTCTTCCCGGCGTCATCGAACGGCGCAGCGGTGCGAGAAGACTGCTTGATCGTGGGGACGAGAGCCTGCTCTATCACATCGCCTGTTCGCGCTCGGACAACGGGAGTCCGGTCAGGCCACCCTTGGAGACCTTGCAGGCCCTTGAAGCGCGCTGGCTGACCCAGAGTTCGATCCGCCCCTCCGCCGAAGGCATGCCAACGGAATTCCGCCAGGTCTTTCGTCGCATGGTCCAGTTCAACGCCGATGCAGACAAGTATTGCGAAGACCTGATAGGCAGGGCTGCCGATCCGGCCTCGGCAGCCAAGCAGGAAAAGCCCGCGTCGATTGATCGGCTGTTTGCCGCTGCGGACCGGCTGGCCATGCATTTCCAGCGCCGGGTGCTGCTGGTGATGCGCGGCATCCACGTGCTGGCCGCGCTGATGGGCATTGCCTTTGTCTGCTACTCCGACCTGCCGAGCGGCCTGGTCAATCAGGCAGACATGATCTACCTGTTCATCCTGCTGTTCAGTGCGGGCGTCATTCTCGACCGCCTGGCTCGCCGCCGCGAATGGCATCGCAAGTACATCGATTACCGCGCCCTTGCCGAAGGTCTGCGCGTGCAACGCTACTGGTACCGCGCCGGCGTTGCCGCGGCCGACTCGATCGCGTTCGCCCACGACAACTTCATGCAGAAGCAGGACGTGGAGCTGGGCTGGATCCGCAACGTGATGCGTGCGGCAGGGGTCACTGCACCCGATCGCGAAGGCGTCAGCGAACCCGAACTGAAAGCCGTGATCGAGGAGTGGATCGGATCACCCGATCGCGATGGTCAGCTTGGCTACTACGCGAAGCGATCGGAGGCCCGCATGCGCGTGCATCGGACCACCCACCTGATAGCGCGATTGTGCCTGTGGACCGGCATGACGCTCGCTGTCGGCCTCGCGCTTTTCCACGGACGCCTCGATGACGACCTCACCACTGCGCTCATCGCGGCGATGGGCGTGCTGGCAATCATCGCCGCTGCGCGCGAGTCGTACTCCTATCGCAAGGCCGACAAGGAGCTGATCAAGCAGTACGTATTCATGCGCAACATTTTTTCGGGCGCACGCCAGGCACTGGCCGAAGAAAAGGACAGGCGCGGACAACAGGAAATCCTGCGTGCCCTGGGCGAAGCCGCCCTTGCCGAACACGCCGAATGGGCGTTGACCCATCGCGAGCGCCCGCTCGAACACGGAAAGCTCTAGTCGACCCCCGAATTCCGATTCCCTTCCCTGTAAAAGGGCACTATCCGGCGTCGTGCCTGCTCAGGAAGGCTCGGGCCTCGAGCAGTCCCGGCAATTGCGGGTCGGCCGAATGCCAGATCGCTACCAGCTTCGAGTAGGTTTTCGCAGCCGCTTCTGCATAACCACCCGCCACTTGCGCTCGTGCCAGCCCGAGCAAGGAGAGCGCTCGGAGTGGCGCCATTTCCAGCGAGGCGCTGAATGCGGCCGCGGCTTCATCAGGCTTGTCCCGGGCCAGCAGCAATTCACCGAGCAACTCCTGCGGCGGCTTTACCGAAGGCGGCGGTCCGAAATCGAAGGCCATGCCTTGCAAGCGCTCGACCGCGGCGCGAACCCGCGCCAGCGCCACCTCGTGCTTGCCGCGCTTGAATGCTATCAGCGCCGTAAGATTGTCACGGAATATGTCCAGGTAGCCCGGCAAGGCGAGGAACTCGGGGTCAGGCTGGCTCGATGCAATGAGTTTCTCGAGGGATGCCAACGCGGACTCTGCCGCATCGAGGTCGCCACGCTGGGCCGCGGCATAACCGCTGACGAACAAGGTTTCCGCCTGTGCGTAGACATCCTGCATCTCAGGCATGGCCAGCTTGACCGCTGCTCCGTCCCAGTCGCCCGACTCGATGATGGCAGTCGCCCGCATCGTCGGCAGGGATCCAGCGTAGCGTTCGGCGAGCCGGGCTTCGCCGGCCTTGCCTTTCAGTTCGGCCAGGGCAGCCTTGCCGGTTTTCTCGCAGGAAAGCAGCATCTGGCCTGCTTCGAGGTATCGACCCTGCTGGAAGTAGCCGTATTCCAGCCACTCGCTGTAATGGCCGCAGCGCAGGACCGGTTTGCCAGTCGCTCGCGCATGCGCATAGACGACCCGTGTCGCTTCCTCGTTGGCCTGGACAAGATCATCCCAGAGGCCAAGCGCAATGAAGATATGCGAAGTCATGTGCTGGGCATGACCGGCGTCCGGTGCAATCTTCGACAGCGCGCGCGCCGCCTCGATCGCACCGTTGGCATGCTCGGGATCGTCCATGCCATGGATCCAGTAGTGCGCGGCGCCCGGATTCAGCGGGTTCTTTGCAAAGACGCGCTTCGAAATCTCGGCCGCGCGCAGGTAGTCGGGCACGTTGCGCACGCCCTGACTGCGGCCCTCCAGCGCCAGCGCGTAGAAGAGCTGGGCTTCGTTGTCTTCGGGCCAGGCCTCGGCGAGCGCCTTCATCGCCTCGTAGTAGCGGGCATCCCGGGATGGCTTGTCGCCTTCTCCCGAATACAGGATCTCGACCGCCTCCAGGTAGGCTCGCTCTCGTTCCGTCGCGGCCTTGGCGGATCTTTCCGCAGGCGTGTTGCCGAGTTTGGCAAGCGCCTTGCGGCCGGCTTCCTCATCAAGCTGGTTCCAGAGCGGATGATTGTGCGTCATCGCCTCGCCCCAGACCGCCATCACGAAATCGGGTTGCAGCGATTGCGCTTCGACGAATGCGAGAGCCGCATCCTCATATTCGAACAGATGCAGCAGCAGGGCGGCGCGCTCGAATGCTGCCTGGGCCTGTGCGGATTTCGCTGAGGTCGGAAACTCCACGGTGCCAAGGCCGGCCGTCGGTGCGTGGCCCTCCACTTCGTGCGCAGCAAGCGGTGCGATTCCGAGGCCGATCGTGATGAGAAACCAGAGCATTGCAGACCGATAGGCGTTTCCCATGATCAATCCCTCCACATGATGGACAGGCGAAATCCCGGGCCTGGCGACAGGTCGATCAACACGTCCGGCCTTCAATGCGGCGACGCCTCAGCCGCAGGCCCGCCTTGCACACCTGCTGTCGAATCAATCGGACGATTCGGTTTTCGATTCGGATCGCGAGCCGGCCAGGCGCAGGACGATGAAACCGAGGATCCCCGCAACCAGCGAACCGCCAAGGATGCCGACCTTGACTTCGCTCTGCAGCGTCGGATGGTTCGCAAACGCCAGCAAACCGATGAAAAGGCTCATCGTGAAGCCGATGCCGCAGAGCAACGCCACGCCGCACAGCTGGCTCCAGCTCGCTTCCTGCGGCAACCGCGCAAAGCCGAGCCCGATCGCAACGCTGGAAAATCCGAACACACCGATGATCTTTCCGAGCAAGAGACCGAGGGCGACACCGAGGGTCAACGGGTCGACGAGGTTGCTCACGCTGAGCCCCTCGAAGGACAGGCCGGCATTGGCAAAGCCGAACAACGGAATGATCAGGAACGGAACCACGTTGTGCAGTGAATTCTCGAGCGTGATCAGAGGCGGATCATTGAGCTCGTTCTTCATGCGCAGCGGAATCGTGAGCGCCAGCGCAACACCGGCGAGGGTGGCATGAACGCCCGAACGAAGAACCAGGAACCAGAGCAAGGCGCCGAGCAACATGTAGGGCCACAGGTTGCGCACACCGCTGCGATTCAGGACGACGAGCACGGCCAGGACACCCGCAGCCATGAGCAGGTATTGGGTGGACAACTCGTTCGTATAGAACAGCGCGATGATGATGACCGCACCGAGGTCGTCGATGATGGCCAACGCGGTCAGGAATACCTTGATCGATACCGGAACCCGCTTTCCGAGCAGGGACAGCACGCCAAGGGCGAAGGCGATATCGGTCGCGGTCGGTATGGCCCAGCCGCGCAAGGCCTCCGGATCATTGCGATTGAACGCGAAGTAGATCAATGCCGGCACGAGCATGCCACCGAGGGCGCCGATCCCCGGCAGAACACGTCGCGGCCAGCTCGACAGCTGTCCGACCAGGATTTCTCGCTTGATCTCGAGTCCGACGAGCAGGAAGAAGACGACCATCAGGCCGTCGTTGATCCAGTGCAGGACGCTCATGCCGGCGACATAGGCATGCAGGGATTCGAAGTAAAGCTCGGAAACCGGCGAATTCGCCACGATCAGGGCCAGCGCGGCAGCGGCCATCAGCACGAAGCCGCCCGCGGCTTCGCCCCGCATGAAGTCGGTCACAAGCGCTATGGGTTTGCGGATGATCGGTGTTCGAAGCATCTATCCGTGGTCCGTGGCTGGGAAATCCGGGCAGTTGTCGTACGCGCCAGCACGTCAACAGGAAGTTGAAGACTCCGGCACCGCCCACGCCCGAAGTCTCGCACAGCAGGATCCGGCCTGACGAGCCGCATCCTGCTCAAGGCGAGCGATGCTAGCTCGCGAACAACTTTTCGACGGCGGCACGCTCTTCGCGCAATTCCTTCTCTGTGGCCTCGATGCGGGCCCTGGAGAATTCATTGACGTCGATTCCCTGCACGATCGAATACTTGCCGTCCTTGATCGTGACCGGATAGCCGAAGATCACGCCCGGTTCCACACCGTAGGAGCCGTCCGACGGAATACCCATCGACACCCAATCGCCCTCGGCCGTACCGTGCGTCCAGTCGCGCATGTGGTCGATGGCAGCCGAAGCGGCCGACGCTGCGGACGATGCGCCGCGCGCCTTGATGATGGCCGCGCCACGCTGCTGCACCAGCGGAATGAACTCGTCCGCGTACCAGGACTGGTCGACGAGACTCAGAGCCGCCTTGCCCTTGACCATGGTCTGGTGGATATCCGGATACTGGGTCGAACTGTGGTTGCCCCAGATCGTGACCCTGGAGATGTCGGTATTCAGCGCGCCGGTCTTTTCCGCGAGCTGGCTGATGGCGCGGTTGTGGTCGAGTCGCACCATCGCGGTGAAGCGACCGGGATCGAGATCCGGTGCGTTCTGTTGCGCGATCAGCGCATTGGTGTTGGCCGGATTGCCGACCACAAGCACGCGCACGTCGCGCTTTGCGTGGTCGTTGATCGCCTTGCCCTGCGGGCCGAAGATCGCGCCATTGGCTTCGAGCAGGTCCTTGCGCTCCATGCCCGGTCCACGCGGGCGCGCACCAACCAGCAGGGCATAGTCGACATCCTTGAATGCGACATTTGCATCGTCGGTCGCGACGACGCCGTGAAGGGTCGGGAATGCACAGTCATTGAGTTCCATGACCACGCCATTCAGCGCCGGCAGCGCGGGCGTGATTTCGAGCAGGTGCAGGATCACCGGCTGATCCGGGCCCAGCATGTCGCCAGCGGCAATACGGAACAGAAGTGCATAGCCGATTTGACCGGCAGCACCGGTAACGGCAACTCGGACAGGAGCTTTCATTGCATCAACCTCGCAGTATGTGGGGTGGTTACTGTTTGCTGGGTGTCGGAATCAGGTCGGCGGCGGTGAGCAGTGCGCGTGCCCGTTCCGGAGAGTATCCATGCACGGTCCTGTCGCCGACCAGCAGAATCGGTACGCCGCGACCCTCAAGCATTTCGTAGGCGTACTGGCCCAAGCGGCTCGACTCGACATCGATATCGCGGAATTCGACGTTCCAGTCGGCCAGGTCAGCGCGCAACCTCTTGCAGTAGCCGCAGGTCGATGTCGACAGCATGATCACCGGATCATCTCCAATCTGCTCGCGCAGGCCGACCATGTCGACTTCCTGCGTACAGGCCGAAAGCAGGCCCAGGATCAATCCCAATGCAAGCGCGCGAATCATGCAGGACCTCGCATTCATTTCAGTTCGGCGAAGAATTCCTGGAAACGCTGCATGCCAGGCGCCAGCTGTTCGGCCGGACAGGTATAGGAAATGCGCAACGCCAACGGATCGCCGAAGGCGCTGCCCGGCACGCAGGCCAGACCCTTCGCCTCCAGCAGGACACTGCAGAAATCCACGTCGTTGTTGATCTTGATGCCGTTGTGCGACTTGCCAAAGGCACAGGAAATATTCGGGAAAGCGTAGAAGGCGCCCTGGGGACGCGGGCAGATGACCCCGGGAATGGCGGTCAGCGCGTCATAGACCTGGTCGCGCCGGGCGGAGAACTCTGCATTCTTTTCGACCGGCACATCCTGGGGACCTTCCAGGGCCGCACGCGCGGCTGCATTGACCACTTCGGGAACGTTCGTGATGTGGTTGGAGTTGAGCGTGACCACGGCATTGGCCACCGATTCCGGCCCCGCGATGAAGCCGACGCGCCAGCCCGGCATGCCGTAGGTCTTGGAAATCGAGTCGACGTGGATGACGCGATCGCGCAACTCGGGGCGCGCGTTGACGAAGTTGTGGTAGCCGACGCCGTCAAAGACCATGCGGTTGTAGATGTCGTCGCAGATCACCCAGACATCCGGGTGGCGAACCAGCACATCGGCCAGCGCGGCGATTTCCTCCTTCGTGTAGACCATGCCGGTCGGGTTCGAGGGATTGTTGAACAGGAATACCTTGGCCCCGGGCAGTGCTGCATCGAGTTGTTCCGGCGTGAGCTTGTAGTTCTGCCCGGACGGACACGGCAGCATGCGTGCCTTGGCATCGAGGATTTCGGCCAGGTCGAGATAGGTGGTCCAGTACGGCACCGGGAACACGATCACATCGCCGGCGTCGAGCAAGGCTTCGCCGAGGTTGTAGAGCATGTGCTTGGCACCGATGCCCGTCGCCAGGTTGGAACGCTGGTAACCGGTCAGGCCGCCTTCCTCGAGATGCTTGAGAAACGCGTCAAGCAGGCCATCCGGGCCGCGGTTCGAACCGTACTGCCCACTGTCCTTCTCCAGCGCATCGCGGGCCGCCTGGTAGACATGCGGGCCGGGCAGGAAATTGGGTACACCGATCGAGAAACTGATGATGTCCCGACCTGCAGCCTTGAGTTGCTTGGCTTTTTCGGCAATCAGCATGATTGCGCTGGGCTTGGCTCGACTCATTCGGGCGGCTAGACGCGGCATGAAAACCTCTTGAGCTGGATGTGGGGGGGCGATAAAAAGCACGCGATTTTAGCACAGGGATCGCAGCGGTTCGGCTGTCATCCCGACCATCCCGGGCGCGACGCCCGCCCTGCCTGCAAACAATCCTGAAATTCGATCCCGAGTGCAGCAAGCGGGTGCAATCGGTTGTAGAGTGCGCCTGATCTTCACCAGCAGAGGGCAACCCGGATGGAAATATTTGGCGGCACCAATGGCATCTTGATGACCATCATCATCGGCTTTCTGGTCGGTATCGTGGCAAAGATCCTCAAACCCGGGAAAGATCCGGGCGGGTTCATTGTCACCATCCTGCTCGGTATTGCCGGTTCCTTCATCGCCACCTTTCTCGGCAAGACGCTGGGCTGGTATCAGGCAGGACAGACGGCCGGATTCATCGGATCGGTGATCGGCGCCATCATCCTTCTGGTGCTCTACAGCCTCGCCACCAGGAAAAAGTAGTCACCAGCAAAAGAAAAACGCCGGGAAACCGGCGTTTTTTTGTTCAATTCGGGTAGAGACAGGCTGCAGCTGATGGTTGCGCATCCGACCCTGCCCGCCGGTGCTGCCCTGCTCGGCCTACTTGTTTGCATCCAGAACCGCATTCCACTTCTCGAGCTGCGGCTTGGCCTTCTCGAACACGGCGCTGGTATCGCCATCAATGGTGATCGATTCGATGGTATCGCCACCACGAATCGCATCGACCACTTTCTGGTCTTCGGGCCCGTCGACCATGCCGAAAACCGTGTGCTTGCCATCCAGCCACGGAGTCGCCACGTGGGTGATGAAGAACTGACTGCCATTGGTTCCCGGACCGGCGTTCGCCATGGACAGCACGCCGCCTGAATTGTGCTTGAGTGTAGGCACGATCTCGTCCTCGAAACGGTAGCCCGGCCCACCCGTGCCGCTGCCATTCGGACAACCGCCCTGGATCATGAAATCGGGGATGACGCGGTGGAACGTCAAGCCGTTGTAGTAGCCACGCTGCGCCAGGTTGACGAAGTTCGCCACCGTGATCGGGGCCTTGTCGCCGAACAGATTGACCCGGATCGGACCGCGCGATGTGGCAAACAGTGCAGTCAGGTGTGACGATGTATTCATTACTGGGCTCCGCTTTACGAACTGCCTAGCCTAAACGATTTCGGCGTATTCGGCAGAATGAGGTTGTCGGGAGGCAGTTCGACACCGCCAGGGCCGGCGGCGCCCTCCTCGACAGGATCCTGCACGTCCTAGTCCGACGGGACTGACGGGCTGGTAGAAAAATACCGACCGTGACCGACCGCATCGCGGATTACTCGCCAATCCCGGCGAATCCGTTCTCGATGGCAGGATTCGGGTCAAGGGGTCGACAGGGGGTCGCCAGCACCCGCGCCCGGCAAAGGTCGCCCACGGTGTCGAAATCCTGGAAAATTCAAGCGCTGGTCATGATTTACGGGCATAATATGCGGCTGCCGGTTTCCCGCGGCCCCTTACTCCCTTCCCTGTGACGGCCCATGACGAGGTCGCCCGGTATTTCGTATGTCTATTGAAAAACTCCGCAACATCGCGATCGTGGCCCATGTCGACCACGGCAAGACCACCCTGGTCGACTGCCTGCTCAAGCAATCCGGCACCTTCAGCGAACGTACCGTGCTCGCCGAACGCGTGATGGATTCGAACGATCAGGAAAAGGAACGTGGCATCACGATCCTGTCCAAGAACACCGCGATCACCTGGCGCGACAACCGCATCAACATCGTCGATACGCCGGGCCATGCCGACTTCGGCGGCGAAGTCGAACGCGTGCTGTCGATGGTCGATACCGTGCTGATCCTGGTCGACGCGATGGACGGACCGATGCCGCAGACGCGCTTCGTAACCCAGAAAGCCTTCGAGATGGGCTTCAAGCCCATCGTCGTGATCAACAAGGTCGATCGTCCCGGCGCGCGCCCGGACTGGGTACTCAACGCTACATTCGACCTGTTCGACCGCCTCGGCGCAACTGACGAGCAGCTCGATTTCCCGGTCGTCTACGCCTCTGCGCTGCACGGCTACGCCGGTCTCGATTCCGATGTGCGTTCGGGCGACATGACCCCGCTCTACGAAGCGATCATGAAGCATGTCTCGCCGCCGCAGGTCGATCCGGACGGTCCGTTCCAGATGCGCATCAGCCAGCTCGACTACAACAACTATGTCGGCCTGATCGGCATCGGCCGCATCCAGCGCGGCAAGGTGCGTACCAACATGCAGGTGGCCGTGGTCGACAAGGACGGCAAGAAGCGCAATGCGAAAGTGCTGCAGGTGCTCGGCTTCATGGGCCTGGAGCGCCGTGAGGTGGACGAAGCCGAAGCGGGCGACATCATCGCGATCAACGGCATCGAGGGGCTCAGCATTTCCGACACCATCTGCGCGCAGGATGCGCCTGAGCAGTTGCCGGTTCTGCACGTCGACGAGCCTACTATCAGCATGACCTTCCAGGTCAACAATTCGCCGTTCGCCGGGGTCAAGGAACACAGCGGCGGCAAGTTCCTGACCAGCCGCCAGATTCGCGAGCGGCTGATGCGCGAAACCCTGCACAACGTCGCCATGAAGGTCGAGGAAACCGAGGATCCGGACAAGTTCAAGGTGTCCGGCCGCGGCGAACTGCATCTGTCCGTGCTTATCGAAACGATGCGGCGCGAAGGCTACGAACTGGCCGTGTCGCGACCGGAAGTCATCATCAAGGAAGTCGATGGCGAGATGCAGGAGCCCTTCGAGCAGCTCGTCGTCGACATGGAAGAACAGTTTCAGGGCGGCGTCATGGAGCGTCTCGGCATGCGCCGCGGCAAGCTGGTCAACATGGAGCTCGATGGTCGCGGCCGCGCGCGCCTCGAATACATGATTCCGGCTCGTGGCCTGATCGGCTTCCAGACCGAGTTCCGTACCGTCACCGCCGGCACCGGCCTGCTCTTCCACGTGTTCGACCACTACGGTCCGCGCTCGGAAGGCGCCATCGCCAAGCGCAACAACGGCGTGATGATCTCGAATGGCCAGGGCCCCTCGCCTGCCTACTCGCTGATCAGCCTGCAGGAGCGCGGACGCCTGCTGATCAGCGAAGGCGACGAAATCTACGAAGGCCAGCTGGTCGGCATCCACGCCAAGGACAACGACCTCACCGTCAATGCCCTGCGCGCCAAGCAGATGACCAATGTGCGTGCCGCCGGCAAGGACGAGACCGTGCAGCTGACGCCGCCGGTGAAGATGTCGCTCGAGCAGGCGCTGGAGTTCATCGAGGACGACGAGCTGGTTGAAGTCACGCCCAAGCAGATCCGCCTGCGCAAGAAGCACCTGACCGAAAACGACCGCAAGCGCGCTTCCCGCGCCGCCTGAGTGATGGTGCCCAAAGCAATACTTGTCGCCTGGAGTGGCGGCAAGGATTGCCTTATGGCACTGGAGCGCTTGCTCGCCGATCCGCAGTGGCGGGTAACGGGGTTGCTGACCACGATGGATCGCGCTGCCGACCGCGTCGCCATGCACGATGTGCCGGTCGATCTGGTTCGTGCGCAAGCCGCTGCGCTTGGACTGCCGCTGACCGAAATGGCCATCGACTGGCCTGCTCCGAACGAGGCATACGAATCCGCCCTGGCCGCCGCGCTCGCCCATGCGCGCGCGGATTGCGCCGACCTTCGGCATGTGGCGTTTGGCGACCTGTTCCTTGCCGACCTGCGTACCTGGCGCGAGGACTCGCTGAGTCGACTTGGCTGGCAAGGTGTATTCCCGCTCTGGCACCGACCCACCCGCGAGCTGGCCGAATCATTCATCGGCCATGGCCATCGGGCGCTCGTCACGACGGTCGATCTCGAACAACTGGACGGTTCCTTCTGCGGTCGCGACTACGACAGCGAGTTCCTGGCCGACTTGCCCGCGTCGGTCGATCCCTGCGGGGAGAACGGCGAATTCCACACGTTCTGCCATGCCAGTCCCTTGTTCAGCCGGCCGCTGAAGCTGGAGATAGGCCTCTCGAGGACGAAGTCCGAGCGATTCCGCTGCATGGATTTGCGCTTGCTCTGAGCAAGGCCACCACAGGAATTGCTGCCGCTGCGAGCGGAGCGCGTGTCCTGCACGGCATGCATAGGGGATTCGCACGCATCCAGACGACGTCGCCCTTGATCCGTCTGCCATTTGCTGCCTACTCTGCGCTACCAACATTCAGTGGAGTTCGTGCATGGCCGCCATCTACCTTTGGATCAATGCGGTTCTCTACACACTGCTTGCGATCTGGTGCACGCTGATGCCGGCAAGAACCTCGCAGGCAGTCGGCTTTGTCGAGCTTTCGAACTCGGGGCAATCCGAATTTTCGGTGATCTACGGCGGCATGCAATTCGGCTTTGCCTTCCTGTTTGGCTGGGCGGCTCTGAGCGGCAACTACCGATTCGGCCTCGTCTTCGCCTTGTCGATCTACATCCCGATCCTGTTGTTCCGCATCGTCAGCCTCATGCGCTTCTGGCCGGTCTCGACGACCACGCTGGCGACCGGAGCACTGGAAGTGATACTCACCGTTGCAGCACTTCTGCTCTGGTTCAACTCTCGCAGCATCGATTGAACGGTAATCGCGAAGGATTTTTCGAAGCCCTGCGCTCTCGTCGTTGTTGCCAATCGAGCTCGAATCCCGACTCCCGAGCAGATCGAAGCTGCGCCGAATCCGATACGCAGCAATGCATTGCATCAAGCAGAATTGACATGGCGAATACGGCATGAGGCCCGCATGAAGACCTGGATCAATTTCATTGCCTTCCAAGTGGTCTGGTTCGCCGCCGTGCTCGGCGCCGCCTATGGCTATGGCTGGGCAGGTCCCGTCGCGCTCGCCGGCTTCGCGGTCTACCACCTGCGCCCGGGCGTGCGTGAACGCGGTGACGTCAAGCTGATGGTTCTCGCCCTGCTGCTTGGCTTTGTTACCGACACGCTGATGGCGGCTTCGGGATTCTCGCGCTATGCCTCGGCGATTCCAGCGCCGCCACTGGCACCGTTCTGGATCCTTTCGCTCTGGGCCGGGTTCGCCCTCACCCTGAATCATTCGATGCAGTGGTTTACCCGGCGCCCGCTTCTGGCCGCGCCGCTGGCCGCCGTGTTCGGCCCGATCTCCTACTACGGCGCAGGCCGTGCCTGGGGAGCCGTGAGCATCGCCGAGCCGATCGGACTCGCGCTGGCTGTGCTTGCAGTCTGCTGGCTGATTTCAATGTCGATACTCTGCCTCGCAGCAGAACGGTTTTCGCGACCCGACCCCGAAACATCACCGCTGACGAGGATGCCATGAGCGGATTCACTCCTGTCGCAATCGTCTGGATCGTAGCCAGCGCCATCATGGTCTGCGGCTGGCTGTACCAGCGCCGCACGCGCAACGCGGGCATCGTCGATGCCCTCTGGTCGGCCTGCATGGGGGCCAGCGCCGTCTTCTATGCCCTGACTGGCAGCGGCGCAGTTCTTCCGCGCGTGCTGGTGGGCGCCATGGGCGCCATCTGGGGCCTGCGCCTCGCCGCGTACATCTGGCACCGTGTCCTCCACGAAACCGAGGATGGCCGCTACGTCGCCCTGCGCGCACGCTGGAATGACGATCAGGGCAAGTTCCTGATCTTCTTCCTTGCCCAGGCTCTGTTCACGGCGATCTTTTCCCTGCCATTCTGGATTGCTGCGCACAATCCGGTCGCGGAATGGACGGTCTGGAGCGTTCTCGCCCTGTCGATCTGGTTCATTGCCCTGCTCGGCGAATCGATTGCCGACCGCCAACTAGCGAAATTCCGCGCGGACCCTTCGAACAAGGGCAAGACTTGCCGCCAGGGCCTGTGGCGGACATCACGCCATCCGAACTACTTCTTCGAATGGCTGCACTGGTTTGCCTATGTGGCCCTGTCCGTCGGCACGGGCGCCGGCTGGGTGGTCGCCAGCCTGATCGGACCGGCCCTGATGCTGGGTACCCTCTACTGGGTCACCGGCATTCCGTACACGGAGAAGCAGGCCCTGCGATCGCGCGGTGACGACTACCGGGAATACCAGCGCACGACCAGTCCGCTGATTCCTTGGTTTCCGCGCAGTTCCGACTCCTAACCCGGACGCGGTCCGGACGGCGGCCAACACTTCATCGATTCTTGCAGGCCACCCGAAATGCATGAAGAAGACCTGCCCACCCGCTGGGCCGAGCGCGGATTGATCCCGGACTGGCTGCTGCGCATCGGCATCCGACGTCAGTGTGCTGCTCGTCTGGCCGAGGAAAAATCCGCCGGCATCGAGGCGACCTGCGAACGCCAGCGCGCACGCATCGAGGAATTGCGTGCCAGCCCCATCGCCATCGAGACCGATGCGGCCAATACCCAGCACTACGAACTTCCGGCAGCGTTCTTCGAACACTGTCTCGGCGCGCGCCTCAAGTACAGCGCGTGCTATTGGGACGAAACCACGTCTGACCTGGACGCTGCCGAGCTGCGCATGCTCGAGCTGTACGAAGAGCGCGCGCAACTTGCCGACGGCCAGACCATTCTGGAGCTCGGCTGCGGCTGGGGCTCGCTGACACTGTGGATGGCGGCCAGGTACCCGAATGCCAGGATCACGGCCGTATCGAACTCCGCCTCGCAACGTGAGTTCATCGAGGCACGCTGTCTCGAGCGCGGCTTGAGCAACGTCAAGCTGGTCACGATCGACGTCAACCAACTCAAGCGGGAAGAAAATGAGTTCGACCGGGTCGTCTCGATAGAAATGTTCGAGCACATGCGCAACTACGAGCACCTGCTGAAACGCATCGGATCCTGGCTCAAGCCGGGAGGCAAACTCTTCGTGCACATATTCTGCAACAGGAACCTGCTCTACCCGTTCGAGACCGCAGGCGAGAAGAACTGGATGGCTCGACACTTCTTTACCGGAGGCCTGATGCCTGCCGCGGACACGCTGATGCATTTCCAGAACGATGTGACGCTTGAACAGCGCTGGCTGATTCCCGGCACGCACTATGAGAAAACCGCCAACGCCTGGCTGCGGAATCACGATCGCAATCGAGACAATATTCTGGATGTACTTGCAGGAAGCTACGGACCAGAACAGGCCAGACTCTGGAATCAGCGCTGGCGCATGTTCTGGATGGCCTGCGCGGAGTTGTTCGGTCATGCGCACGGGGCGGAATGGATGGTGGCGCACTACCGTTTCCGGCGCCCATGAACCGGCGCGGACACGTGATGTAGCGAAGTGGGGACGGCGCAATTCCGATACGCGGCATGCGACTCCCACGAAGCATGCAGGAAGAAACCCGGCCGGCGACCCTTGCGAATTCTGTGGACAGGTGCAACCAACATGCCGTCGACGCTGATACCATCGAAGCTTGAGTCCTGAACTTTCCGGGCCTGACATGACCAACAAGACGTCTTCGCTCAAACCACTGGTTCTCCTGCTTGTCCTGACCGTTTCGTTCACTGCCTGGGGCAGCCTCAGGATTTGGGGCGACGTGTCTTCAATGCCCGCCGATACCCGAGTCGAAGAACTGGCTGAAGGCCAGTGGGTATGGATCCCGGATGCGGCGCCGCAAGGTCCGATCATGGTCGTTGTCAGCCTTTCCGAACAGAGGGCACACGTCTATCGAAACGGCGTGGAGATCGGATACTCGGACGTCAGCAGCGGCAAGAAGGGGCATGAAACACCCATCGGGGTATTCACTACCCTGCAGAAGGACCGCGACCACCATTCCAGCATCTACAACAATGCATCGATGCCATACACGCAGCGTCTGACCTGGGGTGGCGTTGCATTGCACGCTGGAGGATTGCCGGGCTACCCGTCGTCGCATGGCTGCGTCCATTTGCCGACAAAGTTCGCGGAAGCATTGTTCGAGGCCAGCCCGCTCGGGATGACCGTCATCGTTTCGCGAGAAGGCGAGTCTCCAGCGCAAACCGTGCATCCACTTGAAGTCTCTCCTTCGGCAGGTGCCCTCGCGGAAAGCGACGAGCAAGAAGGCTCGGCCACTCTCGAATACGAGTTGAGTCCATGGATGTCACAGCAAGGTCCGCTTTCAATCGTCTTGAGCACTTCGGACGAATATCTGGTCGTGATGCGGAACGGCATCGAAATCGGCAAGGCGAAGGTAAGGATCAAGAATGGAGAACCTCTCAAGGGAACCCATGTCTACGTGGCGCACAAGCCGGTAGCGGGCGAAGAGACACCCGAAGGTTCGCCCCACGCGCGCTGGATGGCCGTTGCAGTAACCGGTCACGAAGAGGAAGCCGGCCAGGTGCTTTCGCCGACACAGCTCTCGAGAATTGAAATGCCCGGCCGCTTTCGACGCGAGATCCAGGGCATGATCGAGGCTGGAACCACCCTCGTGGTCACCGAGTCGGCTATCACGCCGCATTCGACGGGAATGGAACTGGCTGTGGTCAGCGACAGGAGCCCTGAAGAAACCTGATCCGGGCCAGATGTGGAATCGAAAGCGGTTTGGGCCCGCGGTAGCCGAATACAGGCCAGGGCCATCCGGCGCCATCCCGGGCTGTCGTGAAGCGCCTGATCGATGATCAAGTGCCGATTCCGTCACGTCTCCTGCACGCAAGGGCTTGAAAAGTGGCCGTTGCGCAATCAGTTCCCCGGACGCTGGCGTCCCGTTCAGGTTTGATGTGACGACCATTCGCTATTCTCTTCCGGATCCTGCCTTGACCTCAGCCATGCACAAGTTCTTCTCCAGCCTGATCCTGATTGCTGCATCCGTGGCTCATGCGCAGACCGATGACGGCCTGGTTTTGCGCTTGTCGCGACTGGCTCCCGAGGCGAATCCCAGCGTCATTTCGCTGGGCGTGCGGGCTGCGCATTGCGCGGCCAGTCACGAAAGCGAGCACGCCAGGACGGTTGCGATCATCGACTACTCCAAGCCATCCACCGAGGTGCGCATGTGGGTGTTCGACCTGGCCAGCGAGAAATTGTTGTACGCCGAGCGCGTTTCGCACGGACAGGGTTCCGGCGACAACTTCATGACGCGATATTCGAATCGCTCGGGCAGCCACCAGACCAGCATTGGTCTGTTCCGTACCGGCGATGAGTACCATGGCAAGAACGGCTACTCGATGCGCCTGCACGGGCTGGATTCCGGCTACAACGACAAGGCCTACGAACGAGCCATCGTCGTGCATGGCGCACCGTACGTAAGCGACAGCGCGGTCAAGCAGCTCGGACGCCTCGGACGCAGTTGGGGATGTCCTGCGGTTCGTCTGGAAGTCGCCAACAAGCTCATCGACGACCTCAAGGGTGGCAACTACCTGTTCGCCTACTATCCGGATGAGAAATGGCTGGCGGAGTCACCCTGGTTCGACTGCGAATCTTCCGAGGATGCCCGTCGAACCGTCCATTCCGGGCTTCTGGTGCCGGTCGACGAAGCCATCGCGGGCGAACCCGCAGAAAACGCCGCAATCATGCGTCCCAGCTCCTGAGCTGACGCATCACGAACGCGACGCGCGTATCGCACCGGCGACTATTCGGCCAGCCATTCCCTCGCTGCGGCCAGCCCGGCCTGGTCGAACACACGGACCTGACCTGGCATGGCAAAGCCGAACGACTTCACCGACCAGCGTATCCAGTCGACGTCGGTGACCACGGCAATTTTCTTCCACGAAGCAAGATGCCGAAAACCGACCTTGGCATCGTCCCACATCGCTTCGAATTCGTATTTCTCGAATTCCGGCGTGATGTGGTAAAGCAGGCCGATCTTCTGGCCACCGGCAGTCGCGGCATCGACGGCCGGCATCAACACCTTCTCGTAGTCCTCGGCGGAAACCTTTCCGGATAGCTCGAATCCGATGACATGTTCGGGAAGTCCGGCTATGAGCTTGATCATTTCGCCCTCCAATTTGTCGGGAATCGGACCGCACATCTCGTGTCCAGTGCGCTCCACGCGGTCCGTACCATTCCAAACGGCACCGTGGCACACAGGCTTTTGACAACCGCATGCACGTTTTGTTCTGACTGTGTGCAGTCGCGGGCGCGCATGTCCACATGCCTGCACAGGAAGCTCTGGCCGCGGCATTCCTGCCGCTGTCGGGTTCACCCTTGGGCGACGCGGAAACTTTCAGCGTGCGGGCGCGGTCCCTTGGTGATCCACGACAGGGGAATGCCGTCATGAAAACCTGGCTACGAAACAATCGCGGCGTACTGATATTCATCGTCTGCCTGGGTCTGTTCCGCACCGCCGTGGCTGACTGGAACCCCGTTCCGACCGGTTCCATGCGGCCTACCATCCTCGAAGGCGACGTCGTGCTCGTGAACCGTCTTGCCTATGACCTCAAGGTACCGCTGACCGATTTCTCGCTGGCCAGGCTGGGCGAACCGCAAAGAGGCGATATCGCCACTTTCAGTTCTCCGAAAGACGGTACGCGACTGATCAAGCGTATCGTCGGATTGCCCGGCGACACGATCGAGATTCGCGACAACACGCTGCTGGTGAACGGTCAACCTGCCAGTTACTCGAACCTCGATTACGTGACTGAACAACCTCGCCCCGGTGTCTATGTCAAGGCCACCCGCGTGACCGAGCAGGTGATCGGCAGCCGGCGAGAGGTTCAGTTCTTTTCGCCTGCAGGCCCGGCCTCTTCGTTTGGACCCGTGCAGGTGCCCAACGGCGAATATTTCATGATGGGCGATAACCGCAACAACAGTGAAGACTCGAGATACATCGGTTTCGTGCCTCGCGAAAACCTGATCGGGCGCGCGGGCCGCATTCTCGTATCGGCAGACATCAAACGGGACTGGAGTCCTCGCCCGGAGCGGACGTTCAGCCGGCTGAATCCCGAGTAGCGATATGCGAGGCAAAGCTTCGGCGCAATGAATGTGGCATCGGTTTTGACGATCTGCTATTAATTGCCTCGCTCGCGCTGGTCGATTCATTGCACTTCTTGCGCAACTGGTGCGCAGAGCTTTTCCTTCTGGCGATCGAGCACATGCAGGTTGGCGCGTACCAGCCTTCCTCGGTCCAGCAGCGATTGTGACGGTCCTGCACCGGAGCGATCGTTCAAAATCCAAGGGAATCGCAAACCATGAAACTCGTTATTCAAAACGCTGTTTTCGGCGGCATCGTACTGCTTGTCATGGGCTGGTCATCGACTGCGCTGGCCGACTACAAGATCACCTGCGAGAGCAAGGGCAACCGCCACAACACCTGTCGCTTGAACCAGGCCGGCTATGTGACTCTATCCAGACAATTGTCGGGATCAAGCTGCCGACAGGGGCGCGACTGGGATTACGATCGCCGCGAAATCTGGGTCGACGATGGCTGTCGGGCCGAGTTCAAGGTCCACACCTACGGCAACAGCGGCGGAAGCAGCAGTAGCAGCAACAAGACCGCAACGGCAGCAGGCGTCATCGTCGGTGCGGCTCTGCTCGGCGCGCTGATCAGCAACTCCAAGCACAAGGACGACGCAAGATATTCGGATGACAACTACTACGGCGGTCAGCACACCTCATACGTGCCGGGCTGGATGGTGGGCACGTTCGAAGGCTACAACTCGATGTATGGCGTTTCGGTCACCCTCGATATCAGTCCCGATGGCCAGGTCCTGGTCAACTCCGAAGGCAATCAGTTCAATGCATGGATCAATGATGGCCGACTGCACACGGACGATGCGGTTTTCAACCTCGACCAGGTCAACGGCGGCTTCATCACTTCACAAGTGGGTGATCGCGCCAATGAGGTCCGCTATCGACGAGTCCGCTGAGTCGGATTCAGGGTGGCGCCCCGTACGGGCGCCACACCCCCTCGATGTCACGCACGAAATCGCTGCAGCGCCGACTGGCAAGCACGGTAGCGCGACGAACACGGCAACTGTTCCTGCACAATGCTGTTCGAGTCATCCTGGCTGCGCTTGTTCCAGGCGTATTTCCTGCTGACGCATTGGCGCGGACGGTTTGGCGCTGCGTCCTTGACGGCACGGTCAGTCTGTCGACCGCAGCGGAACCCGGATCCGAGTGCACGCCTCAAACGCTGGATGACGATGCTGCCGCCCTGCCCAATCTCTGGGGAACCATGGGTGATTTCCAGGGCACGCTCTACCAGCGCGAGCAAGATGGGAAAACCGTTTACGGCACCCGCAAGCTGCCCGGCTCAAAGCCCCTGTTCGGGTTCTCGGTCGCTACACCGGCGCACTCGCCAGCGCATGCGGGGCTCGGCCAGGTCGGCCCTCCACGGCTAGATCTGTATCGCAGCGAATTCAGGGCGGCCGCACGCCGCACGGGCGTCGACGAGGCCTGGCTGCGCGCGATCGCGCATGCCGAGAGCTATTTCGACGCGAGTGCCGTATCGGAAAAAGGTGCGCGCGGTGTCATGCAACTCATGCCCGATGTCATCAGCGACTACGCGGTCGAGAATCCGCATTCGGCAAGGGATTCGATCCTGGCCGGCGCAAGTCTTCTGAAGGCGCTCGATGCGCACTATGGTGGCGATCTCGTCCGAGTCGCCGCAGCCTACAATGCAGGAATCGGCACGGTCGACGAATACGGTGGCGTTCCGCCCTACGAAGAAACTCGAATCTATGTCGCCAAGGTCACCGAACTCTATGCAAACTATCGGAAGGCGATGGGCCTGGTCGTCCGCCCCATGCATCTGATTCCGGCACAGTAGGCGTCCTCTTCAGACAGGCACGCCCCATGCACTTTGAAAACCGGGTTCGCGACGATTGCGCCGCCTGATCCGAGTTGCCTTTTGGGAGAGCGAAAGAAGGTGCTGCCATGAATCAATTCGTCTGCATCTTCCATCGTATTGGTATCGGCAAGGAAAGCCGAGCCGGGCGCGACCCAGGTCCACAGGAACATGAGCGCCGAAATCGCATCGAGGGCAGCGAACTGAAGTCGCTGCAGCCGCGACAGTGGCGCGCGCTCCGCGTTCACACCGGTTCGATCAGTTGCGGCCCTTGGTTGCGCACGTTTCCGACTGCCTTGCCAACCGGATGCCATTCGAGGTCGGGCAAGGGCGCGGCGTGGGCGATCGCCGATGCCTGTTCGCCACTGCCCTCGATCCAGCCGCGATGCAGATCCGGAGGCAGCATGAGCGGCATGCGGTCATGCAGCTTTGCAAGTTCACCTTCGGCATCCATCGTCACGATCGAATAGGTTTCAACCGGCTCGGCATCCTTCGGGCACCAGCGCTCCCACAATCCTGCGAACATCAATACCGGCGAATGCGCGGGATGAATGTAATAGGGCTGTTTCTGCTTGCCCTCGCCCGGCCATTCGTAATAGCCCGATGCCGGAACCAGGCAACGACGCGATTTCCATGCCGAGCGGAACGCCGGCTTGCTACTGGCCGTTTCGACCCGGGCATTGATCGTGTTGTAGGCGATTTTCGCATCGCGGGCCCAGGCCGGAATGAGGCCCCAGCGCATCCGGGTTGCATGCGCCTTGCCCTCGCCATCCCCGACCAGAACCCAACCGGGCTGGGTCGGCGCCATGTTGTAGGCGGGTTGCGGATCCTCCTCCGGCAAGGTCAGTTGCAGACCTCCGGAAAACTCCCAGATCTCGCGCCAGGTGTAGTAGCTCGAAAACCGACCGCACATGATCCTGTCCTCGCGCTGCGCCTCTCGAACCGGACTGGCGGCTGCAACGCCTGATTGATCGTGGCTGATAATGCCACGACAACTTCTCGCGTGCGCATGACACGGCGGGCCGGTTACACCATCTCGCGCGCTCGGTCATTGGAGCGGGAAGGAGAAAAGGGAACCTTCGATCGTCGCAACGATGATGTGATCGCCGCTGCGCACGGGCGAACCGGCGATGCCCCACTGATGCCCGCCAGTGTCAGCCAGAGGCCAGCGCGACAGCAACTTGCCGGTCTCGCGATCCAGTGTGCTCAAGCTGGCCTGGTGCTTGACGAAATAGGGCGCGCCGCCTGCTGCGCCCGCGTAGATCCGATCCCCGACGAGGAGTGGCGTGCCCCAGGTCCAGCCGCGAACATCACTGCGCCAGTGAACCTTGCCGTTGGACGGGTCAATCGCACTGACCCGGCGCAGGTCGGACGATCCGACATAGAGCACGCCATCGCTGATGACGGGTGTCGACTCGACCCAGGAGCCCCAGAAATACAGGCGCCAGACCTCCTCGCCGGTGTTCGCATCAAGTGCGAACAATCCGGCACCACGGTTGCCGATGTAGACGCGTCCGTCCTCGATCAAGGGCGTCGCGTTGACGTCGGCGCGCGTGTCGTACCGCCAGCGCTCGACGCCGCTGTTCCTGTCGAGTGCGTAGACGAAGTGATCGGCGCTGCCAAAGACAACGCGTTCCGCATCGACCGCTACCGCATTGCGAATCTTGCCATTGGTGCCGAAGCGCCACTTTCGCTGGCCGCTGGTCGCATCGATCGCATGCAGGCTGCCCTCACCCGATCCGACATAGATCACCTCGTCAGCGACGACGGGTGTGGCCGCCTGCCAGTCCCAATCGAACACGGTCGGATGTGGAAGAATGCGCGGCACTTCCGCATCGCCGAGCGCGTATCGCCACACTTGCTGGCCATTCACACGGTCCAGCTTGTAGAGATATCCGTTGTCGCTGGCGAAAAAGACGGCATCCGAAGTTACCGCCGCGCCGCCAAATATCGGAGCACCGGCAGAGAACGTCCACCTGATTTCTCCCTTGACGGTGTCCACTGCATTGAACACGCCACCTGTTCCGCCCACATAGGCAACACCATCCAGAACCGCAGGAGTCGCGAAAACCTGGCCCCCGAGGCGCGTCTGCCAGAGAGGAGCCGGACCTGTCGGCACATCCGGAATCGGCGATTCGACAGGAATGGAATTGACCCGTGTCAGCAATGCCTTGCTTTTTGGTCCGGGAAACGTGCCGGACAAGGTGTCGCCTTCAAGGGTCAGTGACAATGCGAACGGTTCCACGACTACGCGGTCGCCATCGCGAACGATCTCCGAAGTGTCCGGATAGTCAAACACGTTGGTGATGGGCTGAGTGAAGCGCATGCGCAACGTGCCCGTGTCGTCGCGCCTGAATTCGAATCCGACCTCGATGCGTTCCTTGTCGGTTCCTGCGGTTCCCCACCATTTCCCCTCGAGCGGATCCGTAGCTGCCGACGCGGCGTGCACGGAAGTCGAACGCGTGGCGAAGGCACTGATGACCAACAGCAGAAAACACCCAAGTTGAAACGACCTGGCTGAGACGCCAGGGCCCGGGGTAGCGGAAGCTGTCCGACAAGACATGACTTTTCCCCTTTCGCAAGCAGGCAAAACGGACACCCTGCTGGTGCCCGGTCGACACCGTCAATAGGACGTGCTTGATCCATGCTGTGCCGATCCCTCGGCTCTGGCCTGTGCTGGAAGTCAGAATGCAGGATGGCCCATGCGCAGCGGAAATGAACCGGGCAGTCTCCGGCCAGGCTGTCATGCCGTGCAGATGCGCAAGACCGGGCGCACGTCCTGCAGCCGCCGCACCCGTGATTCTGTGGCCGGCTGGCACGCAAGGTCCGGAGCAGTGTTGTGGCCGGGCCGTGCGGCCGAGGCCGGTTTGCAAGGACGTTACTCAATCACATCGGGAAAGACGGGAAAGGAGCAGGCATGAATCGCATTTGGTTTTCCCTGATGTCGGGCCTGTTGATTCTTGCTGCAACAGCCGGGCCGGCAAATTCAGATCAGTCGAGCGTCGACGTTGCCAGCGGCATCCAGCTATTGCCGGGCCAGTTGCAGGCCGATCGCAGCCCCGATGGCAACAGCCTCATCCTGCGTGGAGAGGAAGGACTCGTCGTAATCGATACCGGGCGTGGCAACGAGCACACCCGACAACTCATCGATCTGGTGTCCGAGTCCGGACTGCCTCTGGTCGGCGTCATCAATACCCACTGGCATCTCGATCACATCGGCGGAAACGCCCGCTTCAAGCAGCGCTGGCCCGGGCTGCACATCTATGCACACCCATCGCTCGATACCGCCCTTGGAGGCTTCCATGCGGACTATCGCAAGCAGCTCGATGCGTACCTGCCTACCCTTGCGGAGGGCTCGCCCGAGCAGCAGCGATACCAGGCCGAGATGGACTTGCTGAAGCAGGATCGCAAGCTGGCGGAAACCGACCCGTTGCGCAAATCGACGACCTTGACACTGGGCGGACGCATCCTCGAAGTCCATGTCAGCGAACACTCGGTCACCGAGGGAGACCTGTGGATATTCGATCCGCAGACCAGAACGCTGATCGCAGGCGATCTTGTCACCCTGCCTGTCCCGATGTTCGACTCGGCATGTCCGGAAGGCTGGAAGCGCACGCTGGACAAGATCGCGGCAACTCGATTCAGGCAACTGGTTCCAGGCCATGGCGCGCCGATGGGTCCCGAGAATTTTTCGACCTATCGCGAGGCATTCAACCGACTACTCGAATGCTCGGCTAGTAACACGGACAAGCAGACGTGCATCAATCAATGGTTTGCCCAGATGAAGCCAATGATCGCCCAAGCCGACGAAGCCTACGGCCGCACCCTGCTCGGCTATTACATCGACCAGTTCATCAGACCCGATGCACCGGGGAGAAAGCGCTGGTGCAGCCAGAAGGATTGATGCGGACGGCATCGATCTCACTCGAGATCGAAGCTGTGCGCAAAAATCACGTCACCCCGCCATTCGTAGGCGCCGAGATCAAACTCCGGCCCCTGCGGTCGCGGCGCTCCTTCGATATCGAACAGCGGTGCGAGCGCCGAGGTGCCGCCATCCACGGCAGCAGAGGTCGGCAGCAGATGCAGGTCGAACGGTGGTGCCGCAAACAACGCGCCGGCATTTGCGTAGACGAATTCGAGGTTGTGATCGATGGCCAGGCTGCTGCCGGCGAGCGAGAAGTCTGTCGCCAGATTGTTGCGCACGACGACATTCGAACTGGGCCGTCCATCCTTGTGCGCGTGCACCATGATCCACGGCGGACCGGGTGAACTGCTGTTGATGTCGATCATCGTGTTGTTGACGATGCGTGAATCGCGCATGCCGTAGAAGCTGATGCCATGCCAGTGATCGGTAATCACGACATTGTTCTCGACGATCCAGTCGACGAAGAAACCGTCGAAGCAACCGATGCCCTGCATGCTCGTACGCAACGGATCATTCAGGTCGGTCGAACTGATGAACACGTTGCCGCGCAACACGACGCCAGTGACCTCGCCGCTGCCGACACCGGTGGGGCCGACTGACCAGCTCTGGAACCCGTCATCGTGGTTGGAGTCGGGCGGATCGCCCACCTTGATGTTCTGCACCCGGTTGTACTCGAACAGGCCGCGATCGCCGAGTCCGCGCAAGCCGTCCGCCGAGAATCCATCAATCAGGTTTCTCTGGATGGCGGCATCCTCACCACCGACACTGATGCCAAAACGCAGGTTGCGCAATCGATTGTCGCGCACGCTGATGCGGTCGCCACCGACATCGATGCCGCTGGAAGCGAGGCTGATCCAGTCCTGTGCGCTCCAGCTCGAAGCATCGGCGACGCTGAACAGGTCACTGTCGCTCAGCTCGACATCCCAGGTCGGACCGAAATAGCTATGGTTGTTGATCCTGGCTATTGTTGTCGGCGTATGGGTCGCTGCATGCGAAGGGCTGATCGAAAGCCCGCTCAGCTTCCAGTTCTGCGCGGACTGCACCAGCAGGCTGCGCAAGCGTGGCGTTTGCCCGGGTTCCGCCGCGATCGTAATCGGGGCCGTGTTGTAGAGGTGCTGGATGGCGATATCGCCGTAATAGCCACTGCGCAAGAACACGGTGTCCCCGGCCCGGATCGGTGCGCCCGTGTTGACTGGCACAAGGGACATGCCGGCGACATAGGGAAACGAAGGCCAGTCTCGCGACTCGACAAGTCCGGCATCCAGCACGGCCTGCAGTGACTGCCAGGGCGCAGCCGCACTGCCATCACCCGCAGGACTGCCATTGACCGGATCGACAAAGAAGGAACTCGCTGCCGCCGGCAACTGTGCAGCCAGAGTCACCACTGCGAGACAGATTCGAATTGCACTGGCTGCAAGGGGTTGAATATTCATGCGTTGAGACCTGGCTGCCCAGGAGCACGATTCAATCACCGACCCGTTGTCGAGATGGTGATCAGCTTCACGATCGCGCGGCATCAGGCGTTGCATGCGCCCTGTCGAGAGTCGCAAACGGACTGGCCGCGGAATTCATGGTCTTGATTGCCGGTGGCCAGCCCCCCATCTGGATGGATCACGCAAAAGGGTCACGCTCATGAATGCGACGGCAGGTTCAAACCCCATGAAGATCGATTTTGTTTCGGACGTTTCCTGCCCATGGTGCGCGATCGGCCTGAAGTCGCTTGAGCAAGCCATCGAGCGCATCGGCGATGCCATTCAGGTCGACATGCATTTCCAGCCGTTCGAGCTGAATCCGCAGATGCCACCCGAAGGCCAGGACGTGGTCGAGCACTTGCGAGAGAAGTACGGCTCCACGCCCGAGCAGTTGGCCGCGAATCGCGAGGCGATCCGTGCGCGAGGTGCCGCGGTCGGATTCACGTTCAACCAGCGCGACCGTGTCTACAACACCTTCGATGCGCATCGCCTGCTGCACTGGGCCGGTCTTGAAGGTCGCTCTGCCGAGCTGGCGCTCAAGCATGCGCTGTTGCGTGCCTACTTCACCGACGGTGACGACGTTTCTTCGCATGCCAATCTGATTCGCATAGCGGCATCGGCAGGGCTGGATGGCGAACGTGCCAGGCGAATACTGGAATCGAACGAGTATGCAGAGGACGTGCGCAGGCAGGAGCAGAAGTATCTCGGCAGCGGCATCCATTCGGTGCCGGCCGTCATCATCAATGACCGTCACCTGATCTCAGGCGGGCAGCCGGTTGAAGTGTTCGAGAACGCATTGCGACAAATCGCTGCTGCCGGGTGATTCGCCCCGGCTCCTCCTGCCGCAACCCGGTAGCCTGAAACGCAATCACCCGGCGCGAGGCCGGGTGACTGGAAGCCGATGGAAACCGCGATTGTCAATGCTGGCCTGAACATGTATCGATCCGGTCCTTCTCCCGCCAGCGGGAGAAGGAATGGATTTGTCGGCTTTGTACTGTCTACAAGCCCAATCTCTAGTCTTGCTTCTTTTCCTTTGCCGCCGCTTCCACATCGTCGAGCATGCTCGGCTTTGTGCGAATCATTTCCGCGGCTTCTTCCGGGGTAGCCATGCGGGCAGGCTGCATGGCGCCAGCGGTGATACCTCCCTCGCCCCATGCAAAGCGCATATTGCTCTTGAAGATCCTGACGGGCTCCAGTTTGGATTCGTCCGTGACGCTTCCGTACTGGCCATACAAGCCCTTCTGGCTGTTCGCAATGTAGTAGAGATCATTGCCCACCATGGTTCCGTAGGTCGGCACTTCGAAGGCAGGATTGGCAACGTCAATCGGCATCATCTTGGTGATGCTCTTGCCATCAGCCGACAGGGTCAGCCGAATCACGCGCTGCGGCGACATGCCATTCTCGATCGCGATCAGGTTGCCGTCGTACCAGTAGAGCCCCTCGATTCCACCGAGCACCAGGCTGGAGGGGTCGTGCTCCACGGCGAAACCCGTACCGGATTTCAGGTCGGCACCGAACAAGCCGAGGGTGTAGTCCGCGAAGTAGAGCATGTTGCCGTCGTCACTCACGGCCATGCCGCGCAAGCTGGTCAGCTTCGGATTGGCGACAATGAGTTTCAGCTTGTCGCCTTCAATCGTGAAGATCTGGTTGTTCAGGCCATCCGCGGCGAACACCTGACCACCCTTGCCTACCGTGATGCTCGAGAATGCGCGCGTGCCGAGATTGGATGGCAGCAGGTACTTGTCGAGCAGCTTCCCGGTGGAAAGCTTGAACTTGAAAATGCCGGTCTTGTTGAAGTCTTCCTCGCGAAAAGCCTTGAAGTAGAGCGACGAGGTGGACGCCACGTAAAGCAGGTCTCGAGCAGGGTCCGCAGCCATGGCATATACGCTCCACAGGCCACTGCCGTCAGCCGGGCTGATGAATTCGCTCAGATTGCCTTGCATGTCGGCGAGATAGATCTTGCCGTCACGCACGCTTCCAACCAGGAATTTCTTGCGTTTCGGATCCCAGGCGATCGACTCGAACAGGGTGTCGCCCTTGGGCAGTTCGAAGGCCACGCTGCCTTCGCCGAATGGCTTCAGATTGGCCTGCAGGTTCTGCACCACGTAGGACCATGCCTCGGTTCCGGTAACCTTTTCAAAGCGTGGGTCCTCGCTGAGATCGGCACCGTAGCCCTGATCCTTCATCTTCAGCAGCAGATCGTAGGTCTTGCTCTTGTCACCCATCTCGGCGTAGGTGAGCGCCAGGGCCATGCGCAGGTCCCCGGCATCGGGGTTGAGCTTGCTCAGACGCGCCAGTGTCCAGCTGAGGCGCTGCAGGTCGCCCAGGCTCTTGTAGCCGGCCACCATGCGCTGCAAGACGGCGATCGAAGTGATCTCGTTGACGTCAGCTTCGGTGAAGGTCGTCGCATCGCGCTTGGCGGGCGCGCTTGATGCCGGCTTGTCGGCCATTGCTACCGAAACGGACAGCAGCAACAGGGCACAACAAAGCATTCGCTTGATATTCATCGGTACAACCTTGGATGCTAGCGGGATTGGAGGCGGTGAAAAGACCACGCCGTACCCGCAAAAGTTTCATGGAGCCGACAAAGATGACCGAAACAGTGACGCTTTGCAATGGAATCTGGCTGCGCCTGAAACGGCGGGGCCGCTGGGAATTCGCCGAACGAACCAACCCGGGCGGGGGCGTCATGATCATTGCCGTCACGCCCGAGGACAATGTGCTCTTCGTCGAGCAGTACCGCCCGGCGCTGGAGTGCATGACCATCGAAATGCCCGCCGGCCTGGTCGGCGACGACCCGGAAAGCTCGGCCGAGAATGCCGTGCAGGCCGCTCACCGGGAACTCATCGAGGAGACCGGCTACCGGGCCGGGAGCATGGATTTCATCATGTCCGGACCGACCTCGGCTGGCATGAGCAACGAAATACTCGCCTTCGTGCGAGCCCGGGACCTCGAGCGCGTCGACCAGGGGGGCGGCGACGAGACCGAGGACATCACGGTTCATGAGATACCACGCACCGATGCCGCACGCTGGCTGGTCGAGAAAATGGCCGATGGTTACTCGGTCGATCCGAAGATGTTTGCCGGCATGTACTTCCTTGAGCACGACATCGCAATGCCGCACGGAGCTCGAGCCTGAGCATCGCCTGCGGCCATTTTCCGGCTCAGATCGTTGCGCCGAGCAGGAACTGCCAGAGCAACAGCAGGGACATGCCGATCAGTGACGTGAGGGTCAGGATCATGCCGAAAATGCGGCCCTTGCTGGGACCGGACGAACTGGACATGCCCCAGGCATGCAGGATGCGACCGAGAATGAACACGACGCCAAACAGATGCAGGATCCAAGGCAGGGTCTGGTTCCATTCCAGGGCGAGCATCAGGATCAGCCCGATGGGAAGATATTCCGCAGCATTGGCGTGGGCCCGTACGCGCTTGGCCAGCTCGCGGTCGCCATTGTCGCCGATGCCGATGCGCTCGCCATGTCGCCTGGCGATGACCCGATATCCGAGCACGACGAGCAGCAGGGCGGACAGCGCCGCATAAAGTCCGGTGATATGCATGAGTGATCTCCGTGGAGTGGTTTAGGGCAACGCTGATCAAGTGGCACAATCGTCATGGCATTCAGAAGGTCTGCCAGCAGTGCTGCGAGGTGCAGTGAAGGCTGGTTGCCTTGGCAAGATTTGCGGTGCTGCTGGCGGGCCTTCTGAAAGCCACCAGTAGCAATACAAAACAATCGGTTGGGCGACACCTGTCTGCGCGCAGCTCATTGTTGCGCTGCCTTGAAGGACGGCCAGTCCATCTGCGCCAGCGCGCCGCGATCTGCACGCAGACAGGTATCGTGACGGCTGCGCCACTTGATCAGCGTTGCCCTAGTTCGCCGGTTCGGCAACCAGCCGGTTCCCGACCTGCCTGCCAATCAGGGTCACGACGCCGGCCGAAACCATGCGGTAGTTGATACGCAAGTCGCCAACAGCCGGATTGAGCAGATCGTTGCCGGCAATGATCCAGCCATCGCGTTCGCTGAAACTGGCGGCCAGATTGGCCGGCAGATCTCCCAGCGTGACCCGCTTGGGCAGCATCGGCACCTCCCGCGCTACCAGATCCAGATCCGGAGCGAACGCGCCGATAAAGACCCCTTCGGCAAAAAAAGCCTGCGACGCGAAAGGAAATTCGTCCGGGTTGAGGTTGCCGAGCTGTTCCTTGAACTGCGTTGCATCGATCAATTCGGGCGACCAGCTGCTCGACTGCGTACAGGCATCGGCAATACACGTTTCCTGCCACTGATACATTTCGACATGGCGAAACAGCACCACTGCATCAGCGTCACTGACACCCATTTCCTGATCGAAGGCCGGAAGCTTGAAACCCAGGCGGCCCTGGACACTGACCAGGCGGCCCTCGTTGAGCGGGTCGACAATGTCCGCCTCCACCGAAACCGGCACCTCCGGCGTTGCCGGTTTCTGCAGGATTCCATCCCAGCCGCCCATCATTGCAATGGCACCAATGGCAACCAGAACCAGAATGACGATGGCCAGCGGGACGATCCGTTCCTGTGCGCTCATGGGTGGCTTCCTAGTCCGAAGATCGCGAAAAGGCACGCATGGATCGCACCACGAAGGGAGTGCTGGCTGATTCCTGCGACCTCATCAATTGTCCGGGCTGCTTGCGCAAACGTTCAGGCCGATTTCGGGATCAAAACGGAAACGGCATCGATCTGCAACTCGGTTTCCTGTGCCGGTTTCGCGCCTTCCTTTTCCAGGTGCCCGATTTCATCGGCACTGAGCTTCTTCTCGATTAGGGTGCCGTACACCACCACCGGCCCACTCGTATTCCTGGGCACACCGAAACTGTGATCGTGCATGTTCACGCGTGCATAGCGGCCGTTCTCGCCGGTCAGGACCACCCAGCAACCCGAGTTCTGGCAGACCTCGGTTACCCGGCCACTGAATGCACCGGGCTTTCCGGCGTACTCGGAAACGTTGCCTGCGACCGCATCGATGCTGACTGCTGTCGGCATCGGATCCGGCATCGGCGTGCCGTAGACATCGCCGGCAGCGGTTTGCTCGACCGGGGCCGTGGCCATGGCCTTCTTCTGGTGCCTGTCGGCACCCTCGTCAGCGAAGGCAGGCGCGCTCAGAAGCAGGCAAAACAGAATGGCAGCTCGCATGAATCTTCTCCTGTTCACTATCGAATGCATTGTCTCAGGCGGCCAGGGACCATGCCACAACGCTGGCTCGCTCGTCGGTGGTGCTGAAGCGCCCCTTGTCGTCACGACTGACCGAAGCCATCGCGCAGCCGGAATCATGGGTGAAGAAAAGTCGCACATTGCGCGCCAGCTTGTCTTCGAGGAATGCCTTCTTCTCGTCGATCAGAAGCTCCGGATAGCGGTCATAACCCATCGTGATCGGCAAATGCACCCAGGGCCGGCCCGGGATCAGGTCCGCGCAGAAGACCACACCGCCTTGTTCGGACACGATCTCTGCCAGCATCAGGCCCGGCGTATGGCCGTTTGAAATCTCGAAGCGCACGGCATCGCCCAATGCTTTCGAACGCGGACCGTCGACGATTTCGAGCCGGCCACTGTCGATCAGCAACTGGGGCAACTCCGCAATAAACGAGGCGCGATCGCGCGGATGCGGATGCAGCGCACGCTGCCAGTGTTCGGCGCCGACCACGAAGGTCGCGTTCGGAAACAGCAGCGAAGGCGCCTGCCCTTCCTGCCATGCCGCGAGCAGCCCGCCCGCATGGTCGAAATGCAGATGCGAGAGAACCACGACATCGATGTCGGCGTGATCGAACCCGGCCTCGGCAAGCGAATCGAGCAGCACGTGGTTCGACTCGACGACGCCAAAGCGCTGCCTCAGCTTCGGCTCGAAGAACGCACCGATTCCGGTTTCAAACAACACCGTCTTGCCGTCCAGATCGTCGGCCAGCAAGGCCCGACAGGCCAGCGGTATGCCGTTGGATTCATCGGCGGCAATCCACTGCTGCCAGACCGCCTTCGGCGCGTTGCCGAACATGGCACCGCCGTCGAGTCGTTGCGAGTTTCCGATGATCGACCAGAGCTTCATGAATGATCCAGACTACTGCACCTTGCCGCTGCTCATTTCCTCGCGCGGATCCGAGCCTGCGTGAAGCTCGTTGGTCGCCCGATCCCAGCTGACCATGTTCATCAGGCCCCAGGTGCGCTCGGCATCGTTGATGATGTGCCCCATTTCCTGCAGGGCCGCCGTTTCCTCGCGCGTGAACGCGTCCGGTTCGGCCGACACCACGTCCGGAAGGTACTGGTGGTGATAGCGCGGGTTGGCCACCACCTTTTCCGGCAACTCTCCTTCGATGAAGGCCTGGATACCTTCGAATACCATTGTGATGATGCGGCTGCCGCCCGGTGTACCAATCACGCCGACGCGCTCCTTGCCGATCACGAAGCTCGGCGTCATCGACGACAGCGGGCGCCGACCCGCAGCCGGTGCATTGGCTTCCCCGCCGACCAGGCCGAACGCATTGGGCTGCCCTGGCAGCAAGGCGAAATCATCCATTTCGTTGTTGAGCACGAAACCGGTCCCGGGCACCACGAATCCCGATCCGAGGGTCAGGTTGACGGTCTTGGTCACCGAAGCCATGTTGCCCTCGGCATCGATGATCGAATAGTGCGTGGTGTGCTCGGATTCCACCGGCGGCATGTAGCCCGGCAGCATGTCGCTGGGGGTCGCCTTTTCCGGATGAATCGAGGCGCGCAGGCCGGCGGCATACAAGGGACTGAGCAGCTCGGCGACCGGCATCGTCACGTAGTCCGGATCGCCCAGGTATTCCGCGCGGTCGCGATACGCACGTCGCATCGCTTCGACACCGAGATGGACCTTGTGCACGCGATCCATCGTGGCCAGATCGTAACCGGCCAGCATGTTGAACATCTCGCCCAGCGCGATGCCGCCCGAAGACGGCGGCGGCGCGGTGACGATCTGCCAGCCGCGGTAATCCAGGGTGATCGGATCGCGTTCCTTGACCGTGTAGCTGGCCAGGTCTTCCAGCGTCCAGATACCGCCCGCCTCGCGCACGGCATCGACCATGCGCCTGGCGAAATCGCCGTGATAGAAACCCTGGTTGCCCTGGCTGGCGATCAGTTCGAGCGTGGTGGCGATGTCCGGATTCTTCCAGATGCTGCCTACCGCGGGCGCCTGGCCATTCACCAAGTACAGCGCAACCGATGCAGGCCAGCGCTCGATGACGGGCTTGCGCCGCTCGATCGAGGCATTCAGGCGCGGATAGACCGGGAAGCCTTCGCGCGCGATGCGCATGGCCGGCGCCATGGATTTCTCGAGACCGAGCTTTCCGTATTTTTCGGCCAGCCAGACATAGGCGGCCGGCTCACCGGGAATTCCGGCAGAAAGAGGCCCGTTGATCGACTTGTCGCGGTCGAGCTTGCCTTCTGCATCGGCCCAGAGCTCGCCCTTGCTGGCCGCCGGCGCGGTTTCGCGCGCATCAAGAAAGAAATTCCTGCCATCGCTGGCCCGGTGCAGCAGGAAGAACGCGCCGCCGCCGATGCCCGAGCTGGAAGGTTCGATCACGGCCAGGGTCGACCCGACCGCAATCGCGGCATCAAAGGCATTGCCGCCCGCGGCAAGCACTTCGAGCCCCGCATCGGTCGCCAGCTGGTGGGAACTCGCAACAGCCGACTTGCCCGGGCCACCGGTCAGCTTGCTCGCCACACCGGTTGCAGGCGCGAGCGTCGAGGATGCCGGCGCAGCAGCCGCCTGTTCGCCGGTTCCGGCGGGTGTTGCAGCCGTCCGCTGTTCCGTTTCAGCTCCCTGGCAGGCAACCAGGACCAGGCAGGCCGCGACAAGGACCAGGCTGAGGCAACGCCGCATTGGTCTTTGCTCGTCACCCCGGCGCGGGTTCGCAGGGACTGACGGCTTGATGAAAGATGCCTTGAATTTCATGCGCTCTCCGTGCCGGTCAATGCGGCGTACTTGGCCAGCAGTTGCTCGGGCGTTTCGGGATGTTGCGGATCAAGAATGATGCACTCGACCGGGCACACCTCGACGCATTGCGGGACATCGAAATGACCCACGCACTCGGTGCAGCTGGACGGCGCGATCTCGTAGATCTCGCGCCCCATTGCTATCGCGGTGTTCGGACAGACCGGCTCGCAGACATCACAGTTGATGCATTGATCGGTGATCTTGAGCGCCATTGCGGTGCAGGCTTGCGCGCGGCCTGAAGCCGCGCGCGGGCCGATTACTTCATCTCGGCGAACTTGTAGGTGGCGCCCGTTCTCGCCAGGGCTTCCTGGACACGATCGCTGTCGGCCTGTGTTCCGACGAACAGGACGGTAACGTCCTTGAAGGTGCCATCACCGGCATCCTGAAACGCGTCGATGATCAGGTTGGCCGTGGTGGCGGAATCCGGGCCACCGAAGGCGAGCATGTTGCCGGGCAGCACGCCGCGCGAAACCGCGAGGCTGACGTTGTCGAGCTGGTTGCTGCGATCGACCTCGGCCTTGCCGTCGGTGCCACCGGGCACGAAATACATGTACGGACGATTGCTCTTGACGCCCTGCATGTTCTGCATGACGACCGCAGCCAGGTACTTCTTCCAGTCCGCCGCCGGCGAACCTGCGGGCGGCACGGCAACGACCTCGACGGTTTCCTCGACCACCGCCGCCTGTTCGGTTTCCTTCTCGCCGCATGCCGACAGCATCAGTGTCATCGCGCAGGTGGCAAGAAAGAGGGAGAGACTCTTGTTAAGCATGGTTTTGACTCCTATCGGGGTAGGGTTGAGGATACTCTGAACAAGTCCGCCAGGGTGCGGAACTGTGCAGAATGCCCTCAGGTCCAGCGTCGGGCCAAGGCCTGCTGGACAACCGGATGGACGAATCCGGAAACATCGCCACCCAGGCGCGCGATTTCGCGCACCAGCGACGAGGAAATGAAACTGTACTGTTCGGACGGAGTAAGGAACATCGTCTCGGCCAGCGGTATCAGATGGCGATTCATGCTGGCCAGCTGGAATTCGTATTCGAAATCCGACACGGCACGCAGGCCGCGCAGGATCACCCCGGCCTCGATCTCGTTGACGAAATTGGCCAGCAGGGTCGCAAACCCACGCACCTTGACATTCTCGACCCCTGCCAGGGCCTCCCGGGCCATGTTCAGTCGCTGATCCAGGGTGAAGCACGGCCCCTTGCTCTGGCTGTCCGCAATCGCCACCACTAGCCGGTCAAACAGCGGCGCCGCCCGCATCACCAGGTCGATGTGACCATTGGTAATCGGATCGAAGGTGCCGGGATAAACCGCGACACGTGAGCGGGACGAGGGAACGGGCATTGCCCACCTGAGTAGCCGAAGTGACCCACCTAGCTTAGCGGAATCGCCCGTTTACCACGATAGAACGCGCTGCGGGCGCCAAAACGACAAGGTTTGCAACGAGAAACGGAATCAAGCGCCTCTCGACCTCACTCAAATCGCTGCTGTAGGAGGCCCGTCAGGGGCGATGCTCTGGTCCAGGAGGGCCAGCGGACCAACCGACGCATCGCCCCTGCCGGGCCTCCTACGGTCGAGCCGAAGATCGGCGCACCGCTTGAGGTCAACCGCCACCCCGCCGATACAAACCAAACTGCACCTCGCCCGCCTGCCCGTCACGGTGCCTGGCCCAATTCTCCGGCAACTCGATCGAACGTCCGCGCGGCGCCTCGACATAGATCCAGGCATTCGGCGCCAGCCAGCCATTCGCATCCAGCCGCCGCGCGGCCTCGGCCCAGAGATCCCCGGCAAACGGGGGATCCAGAAAAACCAGATCAAACGGCTTCGTCGCATGCGCCAGCCAGCCCAGCGCGTCTGCATTGACCACCGAAACCCCATCCAGCTTCAATCGCGCCAGGGTGGCCTCCAGCTGCCGGGCCTGATCGCGGTCGCGCTCGACAAACACGCACTCCCCGGCACCGCGCGAACGCGCCTCAATGCCGAGGGCACCGGTGCCGGCGAACAGATCGAGGCAACGCGCGCCCTCGATCATCGGCGAGAGCCAGTTGAACAGGGTTTCCCGAATCCGGTCGCTGGTCGGGCGCAAGCCCTCCATGTCGGCCACATCGATGCGGCTGCCACGAAGATTCCCGCCAATGATGCGGAGTTTCCCGGGACTACGGTTCCTCGCTTGCGGCATGGTCGGGCACGTTCATTCGGGGGTTCACCAACAGGGTGATAGCATGCCGCGCATCCACCCTCCTAGCCACACCCCCGATGCTCAAGTTCTGGAAAAAGAAGCCCGCTGCCGAACCCGAATCCCCGGACAAGCCTGCCGAATCAGGCCCGGACGACGATTCAGACAGCACAGGCCGCATTACGGAAGAACAACCCGCACTGCGTCCGCCGTTTACCGAAATTCCGATCGACCTCGCCATCACGGACCAGCAACCGGTCGACCCGCGCCTGCTCGCGGCAGCCGAACCGGAAGCCGGGAAGCCCGAGCCTGCCGCGAAAACCTGGCGCGATCGGCTGTCCGGCAGCGGTTTCTCGAAAGGCCTGGGCGGCCTGTTCGCGCGCAATCCGAAGCTCGATGAGAACCTGCTCGACGAACTCGAAACCTGCCTGATCAGCGCCGATGTCGGCATCACCGCATCCACCGAGATGGTCGAGGAACTGCGCGGACGCGTCGCCAAACGCGAATTCGCCGACGCCGATGCCCTGCTCGGCGCATTGCGCAAGCGTCTCGTCGAATTGCTGAAACCGGTCGAGAAGCCCCTCGACGTGAGTGGCCACAAGCCCTTCGTGCTGCTGATGGTCGGCGTCAACGGCGTCGGCAAGACCACCACGATCGGCAAGATCGCGCGCCGTCTGCTGCACCAGCAACACGAAATCATGCTGGCGGCCGGCGACACCTTCCGCGCCGCCGCGGTCGAGCAGTTGCAGACCTGGGGCCAGCGCAATGGCGTGCACGTGATCTCGCAAGGCTCCGGCGCCGACTCGGCCAGCGTCATCTTCGATGCGCTGCAGGCCGCACGCTCGCGCAAGGTCGACGTGCTCATCGCCGACACCGCCGGCCGCCTGCACACCCAATCCGGACTGATGGACGAACTCGGCAAGATCCGCCGCGTACTCGCCAAGATCGATCCCGAAGCACCGCACGAAGTGCTCATGGTCATCGACGGCACCACCGGCCAGAATGCCATCGCCCAGCTCAAGCACTTCCGCGAAGCCATCGGCGTCACCGGCCTCGTCGTGACCAAGCTCGATGGCACCGCCAAGGGTGGCGTCGTCTTCGCCCTGGCCCGCGAATTCAACCTTCCGATCCGTTTCCTCGGCCTCGGCGAAGGCGCCGAAGACCTCCGCGTCTTCAACGCCCAAGCCTTCGTCGACGGCCTGCTGCCGGCATCGCTGGCCAAAACGGACCATTGATCAACTCGAAGGCGATATTCAACCAACCCCAAACCGTTCGCCCTGTGCCTGTCGAAGGGCACTCCAGCAAGCAGCAAGCTACACCGCAATGCTTCCCTTCTCCCCCCGGGGGAAGGTGCCCGCAGGGCGGATGGGGGTACGCACTCGCATGACACATCCGGCCGTGCCGAACCCTCACCCCAACCTCTTTCCCGAGGGGAGAGGGACTGAAAAGCCCATGAATCCATTCGCCAAAAACCTCCTCGCCTGGTTCGATATCCACGGTCGCAGCAACCTGCCCTGGCAACACCCGCGCACGCCCTATCGCGTGTGGCTCAGCGAAGTGATGCTGCAGCAGACCCAGGTGCGCACCGTCATCCCCTACTTCGAGCGCTTCGTCCTCGCCCTGCCGAGCCTGGCCGATCTCGCCGCAGCACCGCAGGATCGCGTGCTCGCACTCTGGTCCGGCCTCGGCTACTACAGTCGCGCGCGCAACCTGCAGCGTTGCGCCCAGCTCTGCGTCGAACGGCACAACGGCGAGTTGCCGAACAACATGGAAGACCTGGCCGCCCTGCCCGGCATCGGTCGCTCAACCGCCGCGGCCATCCTGGCCCAGGCCCACGGCGAACCCCACGCCATCCTCGACGGCAACGTGCGTCGCGTCCTCGCGCGTTACCACGGCGTGCATGGCTGGACCGGCAACAGCGCCGTGCAAAAAGAACTCTGGAAACTGGCCGAATCGCACACCCCGCACAAGCGCGTCGCCGACTACACCCAGGCGATCATGGATCTCGGCGCCCTGGTCTGCACGCGCAGCAAGCCGCGCTGCAGCGATTGCCCATTGCAGAAAAAATGCATCGCCCATCGCGACAACCTCACCGCAACCCTGCCGCATCCAAAACCCGGCAAGCAGATCCCGACGCGCAAGCTGACCATGCTGATTGTCCGCGACAAGCTCGGCCGCATCCTGCTCGAACGCCGACCACCGACCGGCATCTGGGCGCGTCTCTGGAGCCTGCCCGAAGGCGACGACCTGGCCGAAGCCAGCCATGCCATCGCCGACCATGCATCGATGACCTCCGATCGACTGAGCCTGCTACCGGAATTCAGCCACGCCTTCAGCCACTATCGATTGAACGTCACCCCGATGCTGCTGCAGATCGAAAGCCCGGAAACCCGCGTCGCCGACACCCCCGACCGCGGCTGGTTCGCCCACCACGAACTCGCCGAATTGGGTCTGCCCGCCCCGGTGCGTAAACTGCTGGCATCACTTCCCCAGGACGTCTAGCCAGCAAGTTTCCAGGAATGATGTGACTTGAGTCTGCAGCAACATTTGGATGTTCCTTCTCCCGCTGGCGGGAGAAGGTGCCGACTGCGCCCGACAGGATCGGGCGCGAACGGCGAATGCCGGCCCGAAGGGTGAGCGCCATGGATGGCGCGAATCAGGGGGAGGACGACTGCATGGATGCAGAAGGTAGAACAGCGTCTGGAACAGCGGTCGATAGTGGGCTCCAGGTGCGACAATTTCCTCGCCCCATTTTCATCTACGCGTGAATCAAGCAACACATCAACAAACCAAAGCCGAAGGAACCCCCATCATGCGAACCGTCAACTGCGTAAAACTCGGCTTCGAAGCCGAAGGCCTCGCCTTCGCCCCCTGGCCCGGCGAACTCGGCAAGCGCATCTACGAAAACGTCTCCAAACAGGCCTGGGCCGACTGGATGACCCACCAGACCATGCTCATCAACGAAAACCGCCTCAACCCCCTCGACGCCAGCACAAGAAGCTTCCTCAGCACCGAGATGGAAAAATACTTCTTCGGCGAAGGCTCCGAAGCCCCCGCCGGCTTCATCAAACCCGCCAGCTAACCACGTTGGTTCCCTCAGGAAAAGGCGCCTCCTCGCTTCCCCGGCAGGAGCCGGCTTCAGCCGTCCCAAACGGGGACCCCCTACGGTCGCGTTGCTCTATCGCTCTTCGTAGGAGGCCCGTCAGGGGCGATGCTTTTATGCTCTTCATAGAAGCCCCGCCAAGGGCGATGCTCTTCCATCCTTCGCCGTAGGAGCAGGCTTCAGCCGTCCCAAAAAGGGACTCCTTTCGGTCGCGACACCCCTGGCTCTGCAGTTTCCTTCTCCCGCTGGCGGGAGAAGGTCCCACAGGGGGATGAGGGTGGCCGCGACACCCCTGGCTCCTACATTTCCTTCTCCCGCCGGCGGGAGACCAAACGGCAGGGTCGCCGTTTTGAGCAGCGCATGCTGCCCATAGGGCGAGCACCATGGACGGTGCGAGTTCAAGTCCCGCAGGGGGATGAGGGTGGATGAGCCCCAAAGGGGCGAATGGCCCTTAACCTACTCCTCAACCCTTCCCCTCACCCTTCGCCGCCTTCCGATCCGCCTCAAACTTCTTGTAGTCAACCGGCCGGATCTCATCAATCTTGCACTTGCCGCGTCTGATCAACACCGCATCACTCACCCGGCTGACTATCCCCGCCTTCGAACTCAACGAAAGCTGATCCGTCGACTCAAGATCAAAACACGGTGGCTCCACCGTCAACAGGTACGCCTCACTCACACGAGGCCAGACCACAACGCTGTAGCGCCCCACCACCTCCCACCGCACCAGCTTCTGCATCCGGAAACTGTCCACCGGCGCACCGGCATACTGCAGATATCTGTTCTGCTGCTCGTCCTGCTTCTCCGGCGACTGCGCAAACGCGAACGTCGTTGCCAACATGGCCAGCAAGCTAATCAGGAACTTCATGAGAGCCTCCATAGGAGATAGTGGGATCAAACACTGCCGCACAGCGCACCACGACGCCGAAGCGTAGCCAGTGCCAATCACCCTATTCAACAGTCATTTCGGCATTGCGACAGCCTATCCCGTTCTGATTCGCCAGCCAAAACGAGCTGGAATTGGCGACACATTGACCAACTCCCGCAGCTAACTTGACGAATCCTGCCCCAATCGCTCTAATACGCGCCCCTTCGCCGCGGCCTTCAGCGCCCCGGCACGCAAGCACAAGGGCCGGGTAGCTCAGTTGGTAGAGCAGGGGATTGAAAATCCCCGTGTCGGCGGTTCGATTCCGTCCCCGGCCACCATAAAATCAATGAGTTAGTGATATGGCGACGGCAAAGCTCTCGCCGAGTTTGACTCAAATCCCTACTCAGTCCCTACACCGCAAATTCGCACGAAGGCCAATGGCGCGCTGTCGATGCGGTTAGCCGTCGGAGCCAAGCTACTCACTTAGCTTGCACTACTTTGCACGGTCAGCCGGCGCTCCGAGCTTCTCGACTCCTGAGATCGGCGAAGCGCAATAATTGTCATGTGAAAAAGGCACTGAATGAATCCAAGATCATTGTTGGCCCCTGGCCTGCAAATAGCTCGGGGCGCGCACTGGCACCCTGTCAACGCTCAGGTCGATACCTCCCCCCAGATCAGCCCTGCCTGATCATATCGACGCGATATGACGAGTACTACGGTCCCTGGCCTAGCAAATGCCAGTTGCCTGCTTCAGGCCGACCTGTCTTTCAGTACAACCTTCCCATCCCGGGTATGCCAACGCTCGGTCAAATCGCACGCGGGCTCCGTCCGCATCCGGTCGAGCCATATCCGAAGCTCTCGCCTACGCTGCCGCCAATGATTCACCGATATCTGAGCGGCTTCGTACTCTCCCACTTGTATCAGCAGGATACGGAGCGGCTCTTGCAGGATCCGGATTGGTACGAGAATCCACCCCCGTAGTGCTGCAGCGATCATCCTCAGGCAGCATACGGAGTCCAAATCCAACTCATTCAGGAGTTCATATGACTGCCATCACCAAGCGCTTCACCGATGCATTGGACTACGCCCGCATTGCCCATGCCGCGCAGTTCCGCAAGGGATCAAACATCCCCGACCTCTACCACCTGCTTGGCGTTGCCAGCCTGGTCATCGAGCATGGCGGCAATGAAGATCAAGCAATTGCCGGACTGCTGCACGATGTCATCGAAGACTGCGGCGAACCGCACCGGGCACTCGTGCGCCAGCAGTTTGGTGGTGCGGTGGCCAAGATTGTGGACGATTGCACCGATGGCAGCGCAGAGCAAAAGAAGGCGCATTCAGATGCCGAGGCCAAACGCCAGGACTGGACACGCAGGAAACTGGATTATCTGAGCCATCTGGCCAAGGCCGACGATACGACCCTGCTCGTGTCCGGCTGCGACAAGCTACATAACGCCCGCGCAATTCTCGTCGACTTGGAAAACCCCGAAGTTGGCGAGGAAGTATTCAAGCGATTCACCGGCGGCAAGCAAGGAACGCTGAGCTACTACCACTCGCTGGCTGAGACGTTTACCAGAAGGAAAACGCCCATGGCACCCCAAATGGAGCAAGTCGTTGCCCGGATCCATGAGCTGGCCAAAGCATCTAAAAGGCGTGGCTTTACTGGGGACTAGAAATTACTTCCCAAGACTCACTTTCAATCAACACTGACACTTGGCGAATCTTACCCCAAACCACCATCCTTCAAGTCGACAATCTGCGCACTTTGATCTGATATCTCCGTTTACCGGGGCGAGTGATCTATCCAGCAATCAGTGTCCGGGAATGCTCGATTCGCGAATGTAAGGTCAATGGGGTATCCGTTCTTTGAAGACCGCCAAGTCCGTTCTTGTGCTTGGTTGCCGTGCTGCGAGCGCCACAGATCATTTAGACCCTGCATCGAGGTCAGCTCCATGAAATCTCGCTTACAGTGGAATCGGGCACCTTCCGGTTCAATCCTTCGAACGAGTCAGCGTGCCGTCGCAGCCATGAGGCGCTCAATGGCGATATCGAAATGGGTTTTCAGGAATGGCTGAGTCCGGGCGAGAAAGGCCCTGCCCTGACCTCCCGAGAATCAATTTCGAACCACTTCGATTCGATCCGCTGCAGGAGCATTGACTTGACGGGACAGTACTTCGGCAACCCTCCAGTTGTCCTGATTCCTGATGAGGGTGGCCGTTTCCGCTATCGCCAATTCCCGGTTGGCACGAAAGGCGCATTCCCAGGCAACAATAACCTTGAAGCCTTCATCGACCAGTTTACGAGCAGCCTCGGTATCGCGGCGCCTGTTTCCTACCAGTTTGTCCCGCCAGAATTCGATTCGCGTAGATGGGAGGCGAAAATAGCGGCACCCAACATGGGCATGCCAGAAGCAACCGTTTACAAAGACAACCACATTCCAGCGGGGAAGCAAAATATCCGGTTTGCCGGGTAGTTGAGCATGTAGCCGAAACCTGAAACCCTGGCGCCAGAGTCCTGAGCGAAGCAGAGTCTCCGGCTTGGTATTCTTGCTCCGAATCCTGGACATCATCCTGGAGCGGACTTTTGAACTCACAATGTCGGCCACAGCAGTAAATCACTCCTAGCAGACAAGGAAGAATATGCCAGCAAGCAAGACAATCAAAGTCGTAGACATCTTCGCGGGGCCGGGAGGACTCGGTGAGGGTTTTTCGAGCTTTGAAGTTGAGCGCGGGAAAGCGCGCCACCGCCCATTCCAGATCGCTGTCTCCGCAGAGATGAATCCCAAGGCTCATGAGACTTTGCTACTCAGGGCATTTTTTCGCCGTTTTGGAAGCGCTTCGGATGTGCCAGAGGAGTACTACGAAATCGTTCGCGGGCAGCGGAACCGCGAAGACCTTTCATCCGAACTGAAGAAGGAGTGGAAGGAGGCGGGTAAAGAAGCGTTGCTTCTCGAGCTTGGACCCGAGACTGACCGGCTGCACAAGGAAATACGGACACGCGTCAGCCTCGACGAACCCTGGATTTTGATTGGTGGCCCACCTTGCCAGGCATATTCATTGGCAGGACGCTCTCAGGAACAAGGGCAAGAAGGACTATGTGCCTGAAAATGACCACAGGCACTTCCTGTATCGGGAGTACTTGAAGATTCTGTCGACTTTTCGCCCCAGAATCTTTGTGATGGAAGAACGTGTCCAGGAATTCTCTCCGCGAACATTTCAGGCCAGAACTGTTCCCGACCATTCTTGGAGATCTTCATGATCCAAATCGGGTCATGGGCGGAAAAGGAGGACCGCTGTATGACATCTACCCCCTTTCTGCCGATGCGTCGGCGGAGCTTTCCCCTATGACCAAGAAAGCGATAACAGCAGATTTCTCGTTAGAGCCGAGAGTTGGGAGTACCTCAGGCAAGGCACAGAGTCATTCTGCTGGGTGTGGCCCGAGGGAGAGGGCAAGTTGCCCCGTCTCCTTTCAAGCTCAGATCAAATACCAATAGAAACCGTAATCGGTGACCTGCCCTGTAACCGCGGCGGCCTTTCCAAGTCCCCGGATTCGCGAAAGTTCTGGCTGGATGCGATGGAACTACAACGCAGAAGCGTACTTCGGGCTACCAGGTCGCCAAGGCACTTTGCAGACGTTGCGGAGGCCGTACGAAATGTTCAATTCATTCAAGAGGGAGAACAGGTCTCGACAATCAAGCCCAATGGCCGAAAGCAGATTGCCCACAAAGACTGGTACATAGATCCACGGCTGTTGATTTCCACGCAAAACTGACCCGGGGTTTTCATCGAAAACTGACCCACCCTCGGTTTGCGTAGTGTAGCTACTCGGTTGTGGATAAGTCGTTCTGGTTTGTCTTTCTTCTCCTGTTTTGGATGGACTGCTTCGCTTCGCGGTGTGGTAGCTGCGGAACTGTTCTTGAATCAGCAGGATTCGTTTTTCAGTCTCCACGATATGGCGGTGATGGGTCAGTCGGTCGAGCAAGGCAGTGGTCATCTTGGCATCGCCGAACACGCTGGCCCATTCGGTGAAGCTCAGGTTGGTGGTGATGATCGCTGTGCGTTCGTACAGGGTTGAGAGCAAGTGGAATAGCAAGGCACCGCCTGCCTGACTAAATGGTGGTGGCGAGTTCATCGAGGATGACCAGATCGGCATAGCTCAATCGCTGGGCGATCTTGCCTGGCGACCCGCGGCCTTCTCTTGTTCCAGTGTGTTGACCAGCTCAACGGTCGACAGGAAGCGCACGCGACGATGATGGTGCTGGATGAAGCTGATACCGATAGCGGTGGCCAGATGAGTCTTCTTGCCTGATCCCGGGCCACGATCAGCACCACGTTCTGCGCGCTGTCCAGGAACGCACATTCATGCAGGCGACGCACCAGCGCTTCGTCGACGTGGGCCTCAGTGAAGTCGAAGCCGACCAGATCCCGGTGTGCCGGGAAGCGCGCTGCCTTCATCACAGTTGACGGCTCTTCACTTCCCGTTCGGCACCCTCGGCGGCAAGCAACTCCGCGAGCCAGTGCTCCGGATCCAGTTCCTTTGCCCCCTGGCAGGCTTTGGCCACCAGTTCCGGCCAGGCCGAGGCCATGCCGTGCAACTTCATCTGACGCAGGCGCGCGATCAGTTCAATGGCCATGGCCGCACCTCGCGGGCTTGCGCAGATCGCAGGGCGTCGTAGCGATTCACGTTGGCCTGAGGCTCTTGGGCCAAGGTGAGTGTTGTAGCGATACTTTCCCGCCGGACCGGTTCGCTCAGTCGTGCCAGCACGTTGAGGACGTGTTCGCCATTCGGTGCGCCAGATCCAGCACCAGTTCCACCGCCACCAACACGGCCTCCAGTCCGTGTACCGGCACGGCGGCAAGCACTTGGGCCATGACTCGGTCACCGTCATCAGGTCAGCGCAACAGATGATGTTGCAGGGAGCGTAATGGTGCCGGCATCTCGGCAAACGGTGCGCCATCGCGCAGTGCGCCCGGCTTGCGCTGCACGGCGGAATGTAGTGTTGCCAGTCGTAGTGAGTCTGATAGCGCTCGAAGCAGCGGGCATCGCGCCAGCACCTTGCCCTCGGCCAGCGCAGTTCGGTGGGATAGACATGCAGGCTGATGACCCGGTGGACCGCTTCGGTGGGCACGCTGTAGCGATTGCGCTGGAAGTGGATCAGCGCCGTGGCCGAGACCCGGACCGGCTGCTCGATGTAGCCATCAAATGGCGCCGGGTTGGGCATGAACTGGGGTTGCTCGTTCTGCCAGACCTCGGCGATCGTGAGGTCCGGGCAGTCCGGATGGGTCATGACATCCCAGGCGGCACGGCACTCGCTCGTCAGCCAGGCGTTCAGATCGGCCAACGTCGGCCAGTGCCGCTGGCCGGCTTCTGTCCATAACTGACGGCGGCGATCCTGCACGTTCTTCTCGACGACACCCTTCTCTCCCAACCCGCGGCACGATTGCAGAACTCCGGTTCGAAGAGGTAGTGCCCGCACATGAAGATACAGGAAGCGCGCATTGACCGTGCGTTCCTTGCCGCGGCCGACCCGATCAACCGCCGTCTTCATGTTGTCGTAGATGCCACGACGCGGCACGCCACCAAACGCAGCAAAGGCGCGCCTATGCGCATCGAACAGCATCTCGTGGCTTTGCATCGGATAGGCGACCAGCAGGAAGGCCCGGCTCGCGGCCAACTTCGCGTGAGCGACCTCAGAGCGCCTGCGCACGCCGATGACGGCGTACTCGCAACTCAGTCGAACTGGAATGCATCGCCCGGCTCAAAGCGCAACAGCACAAACGCCGAACGATGCCGCGTGGCGCCGCCCTCGGCGTGCCAACGGCGGACCGCGGTCGCGACCCGGCCATACCCACCCGGATAGCCCCTTGTGCCTGCAAGTGTTGAAACATCACCCGTGCGGTGCGTCGATCCCGCTTGGGCCGGTGCCGGTCGGCGCTCAGCCACGCCTCAAGCTGCTCGCGGTAAGGATCAAGGATGCTCGGTGTCACCCGCGCCGGATACACCGGTTGGTCACGTCGCCCATGGCGCAACCAGCGCCTCAGAATTATTGCGAGAGATACCGTTGCGCTTGGCAATCTCGCGCAACGACAGCTTGTCGCGGAAGTACATCCGCCGAATCTTGGCCAACATGCCCACTGTGATCACTCCTGTGAGTCCCTGAGCACAAAATGATCAGGGTAGTGAAATCAGGTGGGTCAATTTTGGATGAAGTACGCCAAGTGGGTCAGTTCTGGATGGACATCGACACACTGGCACAACTGGACGAAGAATAGACAAGGTTGAAGACGGCATAGTTGTGGAGAAGAGATTGAGTTCAATCACCCCAATGTCGGCGGATTTCCGTTTGGTGGGCACAAAAAGCATATTGCGGTAGTAAAGAAGAATGCGCTATACTTCGACGGTTTCTGGCAAAACTGAAGAGCACGCCAGAGAAAGTGTTGCAGGAAACGCCCGTTCTTATAATTGACGACGAGTGTGATCAGGCCAGCGTCAATGCTGCAGCAGCTCTAAACAGGGCCGTTACGACCATCCAATCGGCTGATACAGGAAATACTTCAGGTGCTTCCACGGGTTACTTATATCGGGATATACCGCCTTTCGCCAACGTCCTGATTGATCCTTCAAGCGCGGAAGATCTGTACCCGCGACACTTCATCCATCCCCTAAGCCGTCCAAACGCATATTTCGGCGCGGTCGAGCTTTTTGGCCGGGAGAGCGATCGAGGGCGAGAATGCGGATGTCGAATCCGGATACGACATGATCAGGCTCGTTCCGGATGACGAACTGCGAAACCTCAGGCCACCTCAGAAAGCGCGATGAATTTGTTTTCGATGTGACCGAATCGCTTGGCGCTTCCATCCGGTATTTCATCCTTGCAGTTGCTGCAAGGGAAGTGCGCGGGCAAGGCGACGATCACTGTTCCACGATGCTGGTCCACACATCCATGCTGAACTCTGTTCACAGGTCAGCCAAACGTGCCATTCGCCCGCATATTGAGCGCCTGGCATATGGATTGAGGAAGAATGACCCTGCCCTGATACGTGAACTGCGTGAACAATGGGAACTGGAATGCGAACGTGTTGAAGCATCGGAGTTTGAGCTCTCCGTAGCTTCGACGATATTCGAAGCCATTTGGTTTCTGTAGCCGGATTCGATTGAGGTCATGATTGAAAACTGGAGCAGAGCTGACCACGTGACGACTATTCGCAGAGCGCAAGACGCTATCTGATAATTGGTGGAAATGTGCTCGCCAGGGGATTGACGCTGCATGGCCTGATTGTCAGCTTCTTCGTCAGGTCGACCAGCCAGTACGACACCCTCATGCAGATGGGAAGGTGGTTTGGCTACAGGAAAGGGTTTGAAGACTTGCCCAGAATCTGGATGGAAGTGGCGGTCAGGGATGCATTCTTCGACCTGGCAACTGTTGAAAGAGGAAATAAGGCAGGATGCCTCAAGATACGCGGCGGAAGATTTTACTCCCGAGCAATTTGCAGTCCGAATCAGGAAGATTCCGGGACTTGCCGTAACTGCAAGATCAGATGCGAAATGCTGTAATTGCAAAAATTGGCTATCAAGGTGTTCATCTACAGACGATCAAGTTTTTGAGGAAGGACAAGGATTGGCTTGAGGTCAACTGGAAGGCAGCGTCACGAACTGCTCGAGTCCACAGATCAACACGAACTGATCCGGGGGAAATCACATCTTCCGCGGCGTTGATGTAGGAGGCTATCAAGAAGTTTCTTTTGACCTACAACGTAGAAGAGAGCAACAGAACAATGATTGCGTCATTATTTGATTAAGTATATCTGCGAGGTTGAGGAGCACGACTCGTCATTGGCAGTCTGGAACGTCGTTGTCGTTTCGAAGTCCGATGGTCGAGCAGCCTGTTGCCGCTGGGGCCCTCTTAAGTCCGTGCGTTGCGTACGACGAAGCCCTCTCAGTCATTCAGGAGATGTCGCGTCGATAAAGGCCCTGATGTCGAGAGCCGATCTGCTGGCTGACTTGGATACATTTCCTGCCGAATTGAAATCAATGAAGTGGGATGCCATCAAAAGGAAAGACGGGACCATCGACAACCTCCACTACTCCTCCTGTATCAAAGATCCTGATCAAAACTCTGACCAGAAGACGTCAAAAGTAAGAGAACGCGCGAGCCAATGGACGCGAAGGCAGATGTCATGGGACTCGGGATTCTGTTTCCAGGTGACCCCGACACATCAAGCGAGTACATTCAGGCCGACCTGCAACCAGAAGATGTATTGGAGAATTTTGAAGGTGAAGATGCCCTTCCGCTTGAAGTGGTGGATGGGGCGTCGGATTGACTGAACCGGTTGACTCGCGCGTCGCTGAAGACCCGTCGGTAAGGGCGGCATGGTTGCTGGCAGAGACGCGCCCCATGATTCAGGATCGAATACGGGCATTTGAGTTCCTGAGCGATCCTCGAAAGGTCAGCGCCACCATTACCTCGAATGGGATGCGCGGAATCATGCTGGATCTTGGGCAATCCGAACAAGTGCGTATCAGCAAATTCTTGACAGAGTCGGCTGGCGGCGTGATTGCAGCCGAGGTCGCTACCTTCCGGGGGAATACTGGCGGAAGCCGTGCGCTTCACGTCTGGTGCAGGGACTCGCGCTGCAACGATGCGTTCGCCATGTTTTGCGAACTTCTGATTGAGCGTATCAAGAGCACTGAAGTTGGGAAATCCTTGTCAGAGTGCCATGAGGAGTTCAAACGCCTTCTCAGGGCGAACGATGATGTAGATCAAGTTGTGCTGACAGGACTGATCGGCGAACTGATCCTCTTGAGGGATGCTATCGGCAAGGACACTGGGTCCGTCAGCTATTGGGCGGGCTCCCGTGGCGAGCGCCATGACTTTCGCAACGGTGCTATTGCTATTGAGGTAAAGGCGACGCTGCGATCTGAACTGAAGGCAGCAAAGGTCCGGATATCAGACATCGATCAACTGGAGCCGCCTGAAGGCGGGAAGCTATTCCTTCACATGATCAAACTGGAGAGGGTGTCTGGAGCCGAGCTGTCAGTAGCCAGCCTTCTGGATGAGCTGGCCGGAAAGCTGGACGAAACTAACACTGACCTGCTGCACAGGAACGTTGAAGCATTGGGTTTCTCATCACCATTTGACGATACCCGCTTCTCGATTCTTTCCCGGGCAACTTTTGAAGTGCGCGAGGACTTCCCGAAGCTGACGAACTCGAGATTTGTTCGTGGTCATGTCGACTCAGGAGTTTCCGGAATCAGCTACGAGGTAAATCTGGATGCAGCGAAGGATTTCGTTGTTGCAGATAATGTGGCTATTTCTCACCTTGTCGCAGGGCAGCCAGCGTGATTGAAAGACTCTCGGAGAGGGTTGGGCCAACAGGCAGCCTGGAAGGCGAAGGTCTTGCAAACATTCTGGGCCGACCGCCATTTGACCCCCTGACTCTTGTCCTTCGGGAGGCGGGACAGAACATTTGGGATGCGAGGCTCCGTACTGAAGTGCCTCGAATGCAGGTCCGTATCCGTGAACTCTCGGACAAGCAGGCTGCAGCCTTGCGAATGGCCCTCCGGTCCGGAGACGCGAGGGAGGAAGAGCCTGCAAATTCTGACGCCCTTCAGCGCTGCCTCGCGGATCAACGCCCGATTCGTGTTCTGGAAATCTGCGACTACGGAACAAGCGGACTGGTTGGTTCTATTGATCCCCAGTCCTCAGTTAGCAACTTTGTACGCTTCTTCTTTACGATTGGATCAGCTCATTTCAAGGATGGTGACGGCGGAACCTATGGCTATGGCCGATCTTCGCTCTATCTTGCGGGGGCAGCCAGAACAATACTTGTTCATTCCCGGCTGAGTACAGAGTCCAGCGTAGAGCGTTTCATGGCTAGCCGCATCGGAAACTCCTATGATCGGCGCTCCGTGCGTGGCGACATTGCCAGGTTCACGGGACGCCACTTCTGGGGAGTGAGAAATGAGGGCGACAGGATTGCGCCACTTGAGGGCGATCAGGCGGCAGTGCTTGCGCAACAACTTGGCATGCCGCACAGGGAGTCGACGCAATCAGGCACAACGATTCTCATTCCCTGGCCAGATATTCCTGATAACCGACCAGGCGAGCGCATTGCTCAGATTCTCTTGCACAACCTCTGGCCAAAACTGGTATCCACGTCCGGCAAGAACGCAATGAGAATTGAGGTTGAGCAAGATGGTCAGCCCGTCCCGGTGCCAGACCCCAAGAATCATCCTCACTATTCGTTGTTTGCCCGTTCACTCCTAGCAGTAAGAACCAGGCTTGAATCGTCAGGCGCCACTCCAATCCACGTTCACCGTCCCAACTACACGACCGGACACATAGCTTTCGAGTCTTCCCAACGGCTTCATGGCGAGATGGCTGAGAGTGAACTGGATGACACCCCTGAGCGCACGTTCGAGTCCGGGGTGCATCATGTTGCCCTGATGCGCCCAAGTGAGCTGGTTGTTCGCTACCTGAATTTTCCGGATGTTGCTGACGGAAACGATTGGGCAGGAGTCTTCATGTGTTCGGATGATTCCGAGATCAGGAATGCTTTCGCCGCCTCCGAACCTCCAGCACACGACGATTGGGTGCCTGATCGACTTACAGGAAGTGAGGCAACCATTGTACGAGTCACCAAGAAGACCCGGATCCCTGAAGCAGTCAACCGTCGATTCGGTATCCAGTCGGGATTGACATCCTCATCAGCAGGAAATGAGCGCTCTCTCGCCAGTGCGGCAGACAAGTTTGCGAAAGGCTTTCTAAGTGGTAGCGGCACAGCGCCGGATGTCCAGTCGTCAGGTTCCGGGGGAGCCAGTAGCGGTGGCGCAAGGCTCCGACGCGCCGCAGTTCACGCTCTACGTGTAGAGGGAGAATCGACAGTAGCCACATTCAAAACAGGCCTGATAGGCGAAGGGCCCGTGAGAGTCAGGGCCACAGCAACCATCGATGGCTTGGGACGCAGTGAACTTCCTCCTGAAGTGATGCTGCCGCATGTCCTCAGATGGGTAACCCCGGAAGGCGCTGTCATAGACGGCGACGAATGCACTATCAATAGCAAGAATGATTTCTACTTCGACGTTGTGTTCATGGGTGAGTATGCGGTGGTGCCCAAGTGCGAACTGATGGACTCCTGACATGACGGCTGCAGCTGCGTTCCCACCGTATTTGACGCTTCCAGACTCGGCGATCGCTCTCGATCCCATCGATGGATGGGAGTTGATTCGCGAGGATCAAGAACCGGAAGTAATTCCGGATCGTAGTGCTCTCCCCTCCTGGGACTCCAGTTTGCGGTTTGGACTTCGACGACGATTCCAGCTGAAGGTTTCGCCGGATGAAGCACTGGGACTGGAAGGGCGGGAAGCAAAATTCAAGTTGGTAACGAGACTAAATACGGCAAGAGGTCTTGGATCCCGAATAGTGGATGAACGATCAGCCATCTTTGGCGACGAAGGTTTCATTGAAATTCTGGTTCATCCTGATAGCCGAACGCTCGCCTACGACATCAGGCTCACCACGTGGCTGGTCCTGGAGTCAGTATCAGGTCAGGCCCGGGTCGACGTCGCGCCGAAAGTTTCCGGCTCAAGACTCTGGCACGACAGTTGGCGTGCAAAGATCGAGGGAGGACGCACCAGGCTACCTTTCGAACTAACCTCATTCTCCAAGAGCTTTCCCGGCTGGAGAATGCCAGGTGCCCTCTTCCACGTGGATGTAGCTGACTATCCGGACCTGCAATTTGAGCAGGCTGTTTGTGTCTACTTGAATACAGACTACCCGGAGTTCGTGACTGCAATAGAAAAAAGCAAACCTGCGGAAACCGCCATTCTCTGGGACGGCGTTGTACGGCGGATAGTCTCGGTAGGCTTGGGCGATGAGTTTACCCGGTCATCCGAATGGCAGGACGATTCCCTTGGTGCGCAGGTCAGGACGTGGACCACAGCCATTTTTCCGGGCTACTCCATTAAATCCATTGCAGAACTTCGGCTCGAACATCCGTCGAGATTCGAAGCAATGATTCAGTCCTGGGCAGGAATTGCATCAAAACTTGCTTACGAGTTGCCGAAGTGATTCGGCGCTTCCCAAAACTCCACGCCGGTCGGGCCAAAGCAATCGTTTCCGAATGGAAGGGCCTGGATGCGGACGCACTCAAACAGCAATCGCGCACACTTCCCGAGATTGCCCGTGAGAAGTTTGCTGCTACTGGCATACGGAAAATATCCGCCGACGAGTTGGCGACATTCAGGAACCAAATCGAGGATGCGGCAACATCGGCCGGCTATCCAGCAAAGTCACTTGCTGTCCGTCAACAGGTAGACACAGCGATCGCAGTGCGACTGGCGCAAATGGACCTGCCTGAAGGCGAGATGTTGCGTCCTGAAGTATGGACATGGATCGCCGTCCATCTCATGCCACACATTGTCCATTGGCGCTTCTCCAAAGACACCGGGGAGGTTAAGGAGGAGCGCTACCTGGGTATTCTCCAACGAAATGCGCTAGGTCGACTTTGGTTGAGGGGCAAGGTATTTGACCGCGGTGAAGAGGTCGAAGATCGTTGGGGCCTGGTCGATGGAATTTCGGAGGATGCGACAGTCGCGATACTTGAGCGCACGTCAGTGGCAGGAGACTGGCGCCTTGCAAGAGTCATCGGAGAGGCGTGGCTAGACGCGAAAAGAAACGGAATGGCAGCAGATGACCTTCTAAGGGACGCAGTCATCAGGGCCCGCATCTCCTTTGCCATTACAGAGTTGGGAACCTACAACGATGAAGATCTGAAGACCACGATAGAGGAGTGTATTCACGTGGCATTGGCAAGAAAAGTGCATAGCCTGACGAATTGACCGGATACGAATGGAGGGATGATGTCAGACGTAGTGGCGTTTAGAGACGAGCTGCTTGGATTGAAAGATTCCACAGGAGCGGAAGCGCTGGAGTATCGGGAGCGGGCCTTCTCGGAACGGATTTGCGAGCTACTTGGCAATGCTGACGTAGCTGAGGATTTGGTGACCTGTATGTGGCGCGGAACAGGGACATCGGGTCGCATGCTGGGCGTTGATGCTGTTTCATTGCAGAGCCAGGATGGGTCGGCAACGCTCATGCTGACCATTTTCAGTGGGGAATCCGGTCCTCCAGGAACGCTCTCTCAATCGGATATGGTAAAGCATGCGCAGCGACTCAGGGGCTTTGCCGAGGAAGCACTGGCCGGTGGACTAAAGGGAAAGTTGCGGGACAACTCCCCTGAGGAAGACCTCAGAAATGGGCTCGAAGAGACTCGCGATCAGCTGATAAAACTTCGTCTGTTTCTTGTAACTGACTCGAAGCTTAGCGAAAGGGTCAAAGAGCTGCCTGCGGAGACAGCTGCAGGCGTGCCCTGCGAGTATCACATCTGGGATATTGTTCGGCTCGCAGAATTGTCGGAGTCAGGGCACGAGCCACTGGAAATTGATCTGGAGTCCGACTTCGGGCAATCAGTGGCTTGTCTGCCTGCACATCTGACCGCCGCGGAATACAAATCCTACCTCTGTGTTGTGCCCGCCAGCTTCGGCAGATCTCTACGAGAAATTTGGTGCACGATTGCTCGAAACCAATGTACGTGGGTTCCTTTCTGAGCGCGGGAAAGTCAATCGCGGCATTCGGTCTACCATTCAGAACAGTCCGCAGATGTTCTTCGCTTACAATAACGGATTGACTGCGACAGCTTCAAGTGTGGAACTGGATGAAGACAATTCCAGGATTCTCGATATCAAGGATCTTCAAATCGTCAATGGCGGGCAGACCACGGCTTCGCTTTTCTGGGCGAGAAAGAAGCACAAGGCTGATCTGGGCAGCGTTAGCGTGCAAATGAAGCTGTCTGTTATTCCGGACTCGCTCGGAGATAGCTTCGACGAGATAGTGGGCAAGATTTCCGAGTACGCGAATAGTCAGAACAAGGTCTCGGAAGCTGACTTGTCTGCCAATCGCGGGTTCCATCGTGAAATGGAAAAGATCTCCAGGCGCGCGGGGCGTTTCACCGGTTGGTGGAGGAAGGTTTCAGACCTATTGGTTCTATGAGCGCGCACGGGCGCAGTTCGATAACGAACGAAGGGCGCTGAGCAAAGCCGAGCAGCAGAAATTTGACCTTCGGTACCCAAGAGCCAGCTTACTTCCAAGACCGATCTGGCCAAGTATTGGGCGTGCTGGGAACAACTTCCGCAGTTTGTAAGTCGTGGCGCGCAGAAGAATTTCCAAAATTCGCCAGCACCATCAAAACACGCTGGGACAGAAGTCCGGATCAATTCAATGAAACGTTCTACAAGAGAATTGTTGGGGTGGCCATTCTCTACAAGGCGATGGAGTCAAGGATACAGAAGGAAGAATGGTACGACGGGTATCGGATAAACATCATTGCATATACCCTTGGCCTTCTTTTCCGGGCCATTGAGTCTGACGGAAAGCGACTGAACCTGCTGGGCGTCTGGTCTGAGCAAGCCCTGGAGCCATCCGCCGCTTCTGAACTCGTGGATCTTGCAAAACAGGTCTATGATGAGATTCGCGATTGCCCTGCCCGCCAAACTCGCCCCCAATGGGGCAACCTCGGCCAGTGGTTCAAGGAAGAGAAGTGCTGGGAGTATGCGACGGACTTCAGACTTGAGGTGCCGAAAGGAATCCGGACACTGCTCATTTCTCCATCCCAATATAGCTCCCAAGACGCTGCCGCCAACAAGGCACAGCGGGTCGACGAAACTATTGACGCGCAGATGGAGGTCTCCAGATTGCAACAGGAGGGCTACTGGCAACGGCTACACGAATGGAATCAGCAAGATCCGGTACTGTCTGAACTTGAGCAGGAGGCGGTCATAAAGATCGCCAGGTCGACCTTGACAACGGTACCTCCCGAAAGAATGTGCCTGCTATTGGTGAACGCACGGAAGCATGCAGAGTCGGAAGGGTTTGCTTGAGGATTTGCACCTGGTGAGGCAGGTCACTTCCGGCGATATCGGCCGCTGACGACCTGTTATTGACCTACCTCGGTATTCTCAGGATCTGGGCAACTGGTCACGCTGAGCCGCCCACGCTAGCCAGCTTACCGAGTCTGCCCAACGTGCGGCCTCCAATACGAGCTCGATAGAACATGTTTGAAGTAGCGACCTGTCGGACAGTTGATAGGTGCTGCTCGATGTCATGCCCCCGATCGAGCACGAGCCAGCTCAAAGGCGCCGCAATGCCACATAGGAAGGCCATCAGGCTGAGTGGATTCTGCTTCTGAGGGATGAAACCTTCTAATCTAATCCATGAATTCCGCCTTAGCTTGGGTGGCGGTAACATGGGCTTCATGGGTTCAAACCAGAGCACTGGAGCGCGCGCAGCAGTGAACACAATGGATATCTTGGGCGATGAAGACCTGTTTGAACTCCTGCTTGCGTCTTCCGCATCGGACCTCGGAGAACTCGCTAGCAAGTTGACTGGCGGCGGTCGCGGACGCATGGCAATGCACACTGCAGTCAAGAAGCTGATCTCGGAATCAACGCTGCGCGGAATTTACACGCCGGAAACAATTCGAATCATGATCAACGAATTGCAGCGCTTTGGTGGAAACACCATATTTAACAGTATCCAGGACAAAGGCGTGAGCTACGCCAAAATTGTCAAAGATGTCCTGAAACATTTAGGAGAAGCGGTCGATGAATCTGCGTCAACCCATGCGCTGGAGCTCGCGGTCGTAAACGCTCGTTTGTCTAGGCATTGGCCAAGACTCAGCGATGCAGAGAAGCAGGAGTATTTTTCCGCACTCGACGTTCGTCGAACAATCCCATGCGAGCTCTCTGACCTGCAAGAAGTGGTTTTGCTCGGCGGGCATACGGCTGCGTCGATTGCGCAACGTCTGGCTCGACTTAAATACGCCCCACCCCCGTCATCGGGGATGGCAAGTATTGCAGCAATTAGTGCGACTGTAATTCCAACGTTAGCTATTCTTGTGGCCGCAGGGGCGGCTTTTCGCATAACGATTCCGTGTGTTTTGCAGATAGCCTATATGCGGCAGAAAAAAGCAACTGGCGCACTTTCATTTGGGGGAGAGACTAATCATGAACTCGTCGGTGCGAGTGACGGCGACTCGATTGGCAGCGCAAATGATTCACCCCAAGGCTCCACTCAACCCGATCTAGTTCTTCGGAATGATCTGAAGCCAATTGTCAGCATTCTTGCCTTATCCCACCCTGATTCCATTGAGGCGCAGAAGCTGGTAGCAATAGACGTACCGGGCATCGATCGTTTGGCCCCACTTATTCAAGGTCTCCCGTCTCTTGCCGTTGGTAGCGAGTTGGGGACCAACCGCTATGTAAAAGTCTTGGTGAATGGCCCGCTTGCCTCGGCAGCTGACGGTGATGGCTTGCGTGGTTTCGTGCGAGGGAGCGATGGGCGGTTGGTCGAGCAAGCGCGCTTCTACGAGGACAATCACTTGGCGAATCTCACCAGTGGAGCTTTGCTTTTCCAAATTGCTTCCGTTGCCCTTGCGCAGAAGCACCTAGCCGACATCAATCAAAAGCTTCGTGATATCAAGGAAGGGATTGAGCGCATCCATGATTTCCAAATTAATAAGCGAAAGTCTGCCATTGTCGGAAAATTGGACTACCTGCGACAAGTGGCGCCAGCTATCCTTGACGGCGAGATGTCGCTACACGTTCGACAAGCACTGGAAGACTGCGAGCTAGCTCTTGGCGCGGTACAGGGGCACATACGAGCAGATCTCACTAGCACCGTGGTTGAACTCAGAACGTTTCGAGACCCTGGCAAACTTGGAGGCAATGGCCTTACGGCTGCACTAAAGGAGCGCCAGACTAGATTCGAGGAATTGGCGGAGCAGTGGCTCCTATGCCTAGCTGCACGTGGCATCGCGTGTCGGCTGGTTTGCTGCTACCCGAACGAGCGAAAGCTAGTGCGGCAACGCAGCAACAATCTCAAACAGATCGCTGATGATATGTTGGGTGTGGACGGGCTTGTCAAACAGTTCACAGGCGCTACGGCGAAGCGTGGCAAGGAACTGGATGGCCACTTTTATAGTAGCTCGGTCGAAACGCATGCCAACCACGAACGCTTGCGCCTGTGGGAGATTGACTACTTGAAGAAGTTTGAGCGCAATGCGCACGCGTCCATGGCTCAGCTCGATGGCATGCTTAGGGATAACTTGGAGCCTGTGGCTCTAGTATTGGAAATGCAGCACGACAAGATCGTACGAGTGATGTCCGGCTGAACTTTCGTCCTGACGAATTCTCGACTTCTTGTAGCCGATTTGATTTGGCGCCGGCCGTGCGAAAAGACACAGCGCCAGGCGAAGATGGAGATTTCGACGGTTTTTTGGACGCCCGAAACGCCTTGCCGAACATCCAGAATTGATCAACTTCAAAGCAGAACTTTGGGCAAGGACAAAGGGTGGAGCGAAGAAGCATAATAGCCAGATGGATGTCGTCATCGCGCTATGGGAAGAGGGCCATCTCTCGAATCCTTGCTGATCTTGATCAAAAAAGCGTTCGGGCCATACCGCTCGTCAACTTTCCCGGACTGGCACGTATAGTTGGCGCCCACCCTTTTCTAATTGAAAGGCTACGCACAGAACTTCTTTGTTCGCCAACGCACCGGCCTCGGTGATCCGCATTGCGGATCAAGGGCGCGGCAGCTTCCCAAAGCGCCGCCTCAAGGACTCAAGCAATGTCGATCCACTGGTATCCCGGCCACATGCACAAGGCCCAGAAGGAAATGATCGAGCTGCTGCCGCAGGTCGATCTACTGATCGAGATTCTGGATGCGCGGATTCCGTGGTCCAGCGAAAACCCGGCTATTGCCAAGCTGCGTGGGGACAAACCGTGCATCAAGGTGTTGAGCAAGTCCGATCTGGCCGACCCCTCAGTGACGGCGCTGTGGCAGGCGCGGTTCGAGCAGCAGCGGAACGTGAAGACTTTTCCGACCCGAAGCGATCAGCCGGCGGGGAGCAAGGCCTTGCTTGGGTTGTGTCGGGCGATGTTTCCGCAGCGGGACACGAACAAGGATCCGATTCACGCCATGGTGGTCGGCATTCCGAATGTCGGCAAATCAACGCTGATCAATATTCTGGCTGGCCGTACTATCGCCAGGACAGGTGATGAGCCGGCGATCACCAAGGGCCAGCAGCGCATCAACCTCGACAACAACATCACGCTGTTCGACACGCCGGGCATCCTGTGGCCCAAGGTCGAGAACCCGGCCAGCAGCTATCGGCTGGCTGTTACCGGCGCGATCCGGGATACGGCGATGGAATATGACGATGTGGCGCATTTTGCCGCCGAGTATTTGTTGGAGACTTACCCCGATCTTCTTGTGGAGCGCTTCAAGCTTGATGCCCTTCCCTCTGACGAGGAAGCGTTTCTGCAGGCTGCTGCGCTGAAGCGGGGGGCGGTCGCTGCCGGTGGCAAGTTCAACCGGCACAAGATCAGCGAGTTGCTGATCAAGGAGTTTCGCCAGGGAAAGCTGGGTAGGATCAGCCTGGAGACGCCCGAAATGATTGATGGGGAGCAGGCTGAGCTGGACCGGGTGGCTGCGGAAAAGGCCGCCGGCAAGGCGGAGCGCAAGCAGCGGTTCAAGGAGGGCTCGGGGAGCCTGGACAAGAAGGAACGAAAGGAAGTTCGGGTGGATGAGCGGGCGGCGAAGCGGCGGAAGCCAACAACGAAGCGGTGACGAGGGAAAAGCGATCGAAGCCTGCGCAGTGGATCGAGCGCTATTGGGTGTTAAAGCACCACCCTCGACAGCAGTTCCAGACGCTGTTCTCGGCCGCTGTTCCAGACGCGGCTCTACCTCCCCCATCCCTGGGGTCGTACCTCCTGCATCCATGCAGTCGTCATCCCCCTCTGGGCACCTTCTCCCGCCAGCGGTGGAAGGACTATTGCGCTGGCTATTGCCTCCCTTCAGGGAAAGTCATCGGTTTGCGTGGCAGGTCGGGTACGGGTAGTCGGCCGTCGGCGAGGTGGGTGAGTTGGACGAAAGCTTCCTCGGCGCGGATCGAATCGAATACGGCGTCGACGCGGGCTTCCATCATTTCCTTGGCGCGGACTTCGTTGTAGCGCTCGTATGTATAGAAGTGGCGTTCGAGCATTTCCAGTGCACGTTCCTTGTCGCCGGTCTGGGCGTAGATGGCAGCCAGGTTGTACGAAGCTGACATCAGCCACTCGTTTTCCTGGGCGATTCTCAACGCTTCTTCACGCTGGCCGTTGGCGGCCAGGAAGACTGCGGCGAACACCTGATTGTAGGGGTCCTTTGGCGCGAGCTTGAGAGCCAGCGCGGTGTAGTGGGCGGCTTTCTCGTGCTCGGCTTCGGAGTTCCAGAACACGGCGATATTGCGATAGGCCAGCGGCAGCGGAAATACCGCGACTGACTGCTCCATCAACTCCAGGCCCTTGATGAACTCGCCTTCATGAATGGTCATCTTGCCAAGCCCATGCAGCGCTACAGCGCGCGAGAGAGGATCAACCTGTTCGGTCAACATCTGCTCGAAGACGACGCGCGCCTCATCCCACTCGCCGGTGTGGTGGCGATACAGTTCGCCCAGGTAGCGCGAAGGCGCGGCATCGGCCGGATCGAGTTCGCGAGCCGCACTGTAGTAGCGCCTGGCCAGCTCATAGTCACCGGCGATTTCGGCATCGAGGCCGTGGTTCATCAGGTTGATGACCTGGTCCGCCAGATCTCCTTCGTGGATCGGCGTGCGATCCGGCAGCGCAGCGATCGTGTCGTCGTCAGCAACGTCGACATCCAGCTTCTTCAATTCCCTGGCAGCCTGCTTGGCCTCTTTCGGGAACAGCAGTCGTTCGGCCCAGACCTTTTGATACAGCTCGATGGCAGCCGCCTTGTCACCAGCCTTCGCCATCCCCTTCGCATCTTTCAATTGCTTGTTGACCGAGGCTTCGCGCCTGTCCAGTTCTTCTTTCACCATGTTCCTGACCGGCGCAATCTTCACGCCGGTGTTTCTGCCTTCTGCACGAGCGAGGACCGTGCCGTTGGCATCGGTCAGGATGACCTGGGACACATCCGGCGTCGCCCCCAGCTCCTTTGCAATCGGCTTGGAAAACTGCGCAACGAGCATGGTGATGCCCTGGCCCGACCACAACGAAAGCTCACGCGAGGTACGCAATCGCGACTCGGACATTTCGTTGGTCGACATCGGAAACCAGTAAAGCCGCAATCCCCCTGCCGGAATGGCCGGATTGTTGGACATCAACTGCCATGGCACCTCGTACGCTTTTTCCTTGTCGTTCGAGGTGCGAAATTCACTCATCGTGAAGCCACCGCTGCCACCGCCACCGCCGCCACCACAGGTAGCCCCTGCGACCGATGTCAGCAGCGATACAAACAATGCGACGGCAATGCGTTGCATGCGGAGGCTGGGAATTGGATTCATGGAGTGGCTCTCCTCGCGGAATCGATGACGTACGAGAGCTAGTGTAGTTGCTGCGATTGATCTGCGCGACCCATTTTTGCGAGCAGGACGTGATTTTCTTCGCCCATTCCACGCTGACAGTGGAAATTCGCTGTGGTTCGCATGCATCGTCGTCAGTCGGCGGCACCGCGAGAATGAGCCGGGTTTACATCAACGGCAGTCTGAAACCATAAACGGGCAATCCTTCCTGGTTGAAATCGAGATCCCTTGAACGAGCGAAACCCAGTCCCTCGTAGAGTGTCCAGGCAGTTTTCATGGCGTCCGTTGTGTGCAGGATGACCTGGGACATCCCTGCACCTGTCGCACGCTCGATGCAGGCGAGGGTCAACGCCTTGCCGACGCCTTGGCCGCGGAAGCGCGGACTTACCGCCAGCAGGCGAATGCCCGCAGCATTTCGTTCGGCAGTCGCGGTACCGCCTGATCCGTATTGCGCCATGTCCGAGAAATACACGACGCCGCCCTGCAGCTCGGATTTCTGCGAATGCGCAACCAGCACCTGCACGCCGGCTTTCTCGTTGAAGCTGCCAATGTTGGCCAGCATTTCGTAATAGCGCGGTTGTTCTGCCTTGCCTGGAAATCCGGGCAGCCCGGCATAGACTTCGACCATCAAGGCGCCGAGCGCGTCGAACTCATCTTCCCTGAGTTCATTGACCAAGATTCTGGAATTCATTCGCCTGACTACCCTTGATTTGGCGAAGCACTGCTGGACTCACGTCTCGGGAGGCAATGAATCGCGTACTCAACTGGCGTGTTCGAAAACGATGCGCATGCGTCCCTGACATGCCGACCACAGCTGTGTCGAAACGCCGCCCATCAGCTTCTCGCCATCGCGCATGATCGACCAGTCCAATACGACCAGGCTTGAATCCTCGCCGATGGCGCGGATGTCGATGACCTCATTGCTGAGCACGCCCATCATTGCGGGTTCGGCACCAAACTCGGCCTGCATGGATTCCGCGAAATCCTTGTAGCCGCGCGTTACACCCTTGGCATTGACCCAGGTGATATCGGTGCTTGGGCAATAGGATTCCATCGCGCCATCAAGATCACCGCTGTTCCAGGCACGGGTCTGTGCTTCGATACCAGCACGAGCGATGGTAGCCGGATCGCTCGGGCCGGAACATGCGGCTGATCCAGACAAGGCCATTGAGATCATCAGCAGGACAGCTCGAACGGTTGGGACTGAACGTGGGCACTTCATGTTCATGCCTGCTTGTTGAGATGGGCGACAAGGCCTTCACCAAGAATTGCCTGCCAGCCGCCGCTGACCGAGTTGCGCATGTCGGCACCGATGCGGCCGACGATGGCGTCGGTCAGCTTGAGGATGCTGGTTCCTTCCGTTTCGCCGGGCAGCACTTCAAGCCGCAGGGTTGATCGGGCGGGACCGCCATAGCGCACGGCGAGGTCGCCGACCAGATCGACCGAACGCCGCGGGTTGATCGCAAAGATGCTGTACCAGAGCACGCCCCCGCCGTTGGCCGATTCCTCGCGCAGGCAACCTCCGATTTTCTGGTCGAAGGTCATCACGGCATCTTCGCTGCCGGCGCGATAGGCGCGTGGCCACCAGATTTCCGGTTGCTCGAACAAGGTTGCCCAGAGCTTCTGGACGGAAACCGCGACCGGCCAGTCCAGGGCCAGATCGATGACGCTTGCGGATGTGGGGGAGTCGGATTGCGACATGTCGTTTCCTCCAGTGATGTCTGTCAGGCCATCCAGGGCGCCGGCGAACGCTGCGCCGCGCGGAGACAGCCAGCGTGATTGTAGTGAATGGATTTTCGCCACATTGAGATGATTTACACGGAATCGCCCCTGCTTGCGCGAAATGATCACGCCGGCCCGTTCGAGTACGCCGATGTGCTTCATGACGCCGAAGCGCGACATCGGCATGCCCTCGCAAAGCTGCGAGGTGGTCTTGCTGCCCGTGGCAAGGCGATCGACCAGGCTTCGCCGGGTCGGATCGGCCAGCGCCTGCCAGATGTCTGGCGCGGGTTCATTGGCTTGGCGAATCGAGTACATGTGACCATTTGGTCACATGTTGGGCCTGAGGTCAAGTTTGAAGCCCGATTCTCGCGGATCGTGCGGCCGCGATGCTCCAGGAGCTCTTCGCAGGAGGCGCGGCAGCGGCGATGCTCTTGTTTTTCGCCCGTTGAGACCCGTACGAACCAGAAGCCCAGCACGGCTGAAGCCGTTTCCTACGAAGAGCTGCCGCGCACCATCCGTATCTGGATCAACTCCCGGGCTCGAAGTCTCGTCGCACTCCCTGAGATCGCATCTGCCTATATCGGTGTGCTTCCCATGGAGGCCACGATGACGATCGCGAACGAACCTGCCCTGCTCGATTCCCCGCCACGCTCGATCGAACGCCTTGTCGAACGCTGGGCGCGCAAATACGGGGATCGCATCACCGGCTATTTCCGGCGACCGGCGCAAGCTGCCCGCTACGCCGAGTTTCCGAAGGGTTTGTCGCCTGACCTGCGCGATGCGCTGGAGCGGCGTGGCATCACCGAGCTCTACAGTCACCAGCGCGAGGCCTGGGATCATGTGCAGCGCGGCGAACACGTGGTGGTGGTGACACCGACCGCATCCGGCAAGACGCTCTGTTACAACCTGCCGGTTATCGAGGCGGTGCGCGAGGCAAGGGCCAAGGCGCTGTACCTGTTTCCGACCAAGGCGCTGGCCCAGGACCAGGTCGCCGAACTGCTGGAGCTCAACAAGGCCGGCACGCTGGGGCTTCGCGCCTTCACCTTCGATGGCGATACGCCCAGCGACGCGCGCCAGGCGATTCGCATCAAGGGCGACATCGTCGTCAGCAATCCGGACATGCTGCACCAGGCGATCCTGCCGCATCACACCAAGTGGGCGCAGTTCTTCGAATCGCTGCGCTATGTGGTGATCGATGAAGTGCATACCTATCGCGGCGTGTTCGGTTCGCACGTGGCCAATGTGATTCGTCGCCTGCGCCGGGTGTGCGCGTTTTACGGCGTGACGCCGACCTTCATCCTCTGTTCGGCGACGATCGGCAATCCGAAGGAACACGCCGAAGCCCTGCTCGGCGCACCGGTGCACGCGATCACGCAGAGTGGCGCACCGTGTGGCGAGCGCCACGTGCTGCTGTGGAACCCGCCCGTGATCAATCCCGATCTCGGCATCCGGGCCTCGGCGCGCTCGCAGTCGATGCGACTGGCCCGCCACGCGATCCGGGCGAAGATGAAAACCATCGTGTTCGCGCAGTCTCGCCTGATGGTCGAAGTGCTGACCAAGTACCTCAAGGACGTGTTCGATCACGACCCGCGCAAGCCGGCACGCATCCGTGCCTATCGGGGCGGCTATCTGCCGACCGAGCGCCGCGAAACCGAGCGCGCCCTGCGCAGTGGCAACATCGATGGCGTGGTCAGCACCTCGGCACTCGAACTCGGCGTCGATATCGGCGCGCTGGATGTGGCCATCCTCAACGGCTTCCCGGGCTCGATCGCGGCCACCTGGCAGCGTCTCGGTCGCGCGGGTCGACGCATGAAGCCTTCGCTGGGCATCATGATCGCATCGAGCCAGGCGCTCGATCAGTATGTCGTTCGGCATCCGGAATTCTTTGATTCCGCGCCACCCGAACATGCACGCATCGCCCCGGACCAGTTGCTGATCCTGCTCGATCATATCCGCTGCGCGGCATTCGAACTGCCGTTCGTGTCGGGCGACACGTTTGGCGAATCGCGTGCCGATGACTTCCTCGAAGTGCTGGCCGAATCGGGCGTGCTGCATCACGAAGGCGAACGCTGGGACTGGATCGCCGACAGCTATCCGGCCGGCGCGGTCAGCCTGCGCTCGGTGGCCGATGGCAATTTCGTCGTCATCGATCGCACCGATGGCCGCCAGACCGTGATTGCCGAGGTCGACTACTCCAGTGCCGCACTGACCTTGTACGAGGGCGCGATCTACATGATCCAGTCCAGTCCGTACCAGGTCGAGCGGCTCGACTGGGAGGGTCGCAAGGCTTTCGTCACGCGCACGAATGCGGACTACTACACCGACGCCATCGACTACACGAAACTCAAGGTGCTCGAGCGCTTCGACGGCGCCAGGGCCGGCAGTGGCACCTGCCACCATGGCGAAGTGCACGTGGTGCGGCATGTCTCGGGCTACAAGAAGATCCGCTTCTACAGCCACGAAAACATCGGCTACGGACCGGTCACCCTGCCCGACCAGGAATTGCACACCAGCGCGTTGTGGTGGCAATTGACCCAGGCCACCCTCGAGGCGGCGTTCGGCAGCCGTCAGGAAGCGCTCGATGGATTTCTCGGTGCTGCCTACGCGCTGCATACGGTGGCCTCGGTGCGCGCCATGGCCGACGGGCGCGACCTGCAGAAGGCCGTCGGTTCCGGCGATGCCGCCTGGTTCGCCACGCGCGATGGGCAAGGTCGCGGCCAATGGCGCGATGCCGGCGGCCAGCCGAGCGATCCCGAGCAGGCCGATACCTTCAATCCGACCCTGTATCTCTATGACAACTTCCCGGGCGGCATGGGTCTTTCCGAACCCTTGTTCAACAGCGCCGCCGTGCTCGTACGCGAAGCCATCATGTTGGTGGAAGGCTGCGACTGCAGCGGCGGCTGCCCGGCCTGCATCGGCCCGGTGACGGAAGCCGATGAACAGACCGGCGCAACCCAGCGTGAATGTGCGGCGACCGTACTGGCACTGCTCGACGCATGAGCGCGATTGCTGAAAAACTGAGGCAGTTGCGCAGGGATGCTGGATATTCGCAGCAAGGCTCAGCACCCCTCCCAGTCATTTCTCCGGAAACAGGACTGCGCAGGAATAACGAGCAAGAGCAAAAAGACACACCTCCACTCAGCGTCATCCCAGCGCAGGCTGGGATCCAGTTCTATCTTGAGCAAGACCCTAAGACCTCCAATCTGCGAAGGAATGACGAGAAGGAGCAAGAAGGAACACCTCCCCTCACCATCATCCCAGCGCAGGCCCTCAAAGGTTTTGGTCGCATACACAAAAAGCTGGATCCCAGCCTGCGCTGGGATGACGAGCAAGAGCAGAGTGGATCAAGCAAGCTTCGAACCTTGCGGAAGTTGATTCGGGCGCGCGAACAGCACACGAAGTTGCCAGGGCCATGTCGTGCGCTCAAGCCCCCGGCGGGCGACGAAATCGCCCCCGGCTTGCACTACGTCGAAACCGTGCTGAAGTACGAGGCTGCAGAAACCCTCAACGTGCCGGCGATCGACGAACAGCCCATCGATCGCCGGCGTCTGCTCTGCTTCGATACCGAGACAACAGGGCTTGCCGGCGGGGTCGGTACGCGTGCCTTCATGATTGGTGTCGCCGCCTGGGCTGGCAATGCCCTGACCGTGCGGCAGCTCTATCTGACGGCCATCGCGGGCGAGCGTGCGATGCTGCAAACCTTCGCTGGATGGCTCAAGCCCGACACCGTCCTCGTCAGCTACAACGGCAAGAGCTACGACGCGCCGCTGCTCAAGGGACGCCTGCGTCTCAATCGGGTCGATCACCGACTCGGCGAGCTGCCTCATATCGACTGGCTGCATCCGACCCGGCGCGTTTACAAGGGCAGCCTGTCCAACTGCAAGCTCGCCACCATCGAACGCGAGGTGCTACGCATCATTCGCGAAGACGACCTGCCCGGCTCCGAAGCACCTGCTGCGTGGCTTGCCTGGCTGCGAGGGCAATCGAGCAGGAATCTCGCCCGCGTGCTCGACCACAATCGTCAGGACGTGATCACGCTGATGCGACTCGGCGATCATCTGACATCGCGTTGAATCGCCATTCGCAGGAACAGCCTTCAGGCGTGATTTCGTGCACATCTCGCGAAGAAGCATCGCGACTGAAGTCTGCTCCTACGGCGAGCGGAGGGGGCGGACCGGTTCGTGCCCCTGGTCGCCGTTGCAGGCGCGACTGTACATTCTCGACAACCCGAGAGCCGTCTCCCCTGGCTTATTCCGTGGACGGTGGGAACGAGGCGAAGTGAGCTATAGCTTGACCACGATTCCGCTCTTTCCCTTTGCCGGATATTTCGTTCTGAACCGGGCATCCGGTTTCAGCGACTCGGCTTTCCACGCGATATTGTGGTCGGATCGGTAGTTGAACCACAGGGTAGGTTTCCTGCGCGAACCCTGGATGACGGCTTCGATGGCCTCGCTGTCAGGATGCCCGAATTTGTCGCCGTTGCTGCTGACCAGGTAGTGCCTGGCATCGATCAGTTCGAACATTTCCCGAGTGATGTTGTTCTTGCTGCCGTGGTGGGCCATCTTCAGGGCATCGACCTTGAGTGGGTTGTCCTCGGTGTAGCCAAGATTGCGCAGGGACTCGCAGACAACCCTGGCATGCGCGTCGGCTAGTAGCAGGCAGGATTTGCCCTCGTATTCGGCCAGGAAACCGATGCTGCTGCCGTTGGCAGTGGACGAGTCCCTGCCCTTGAGCAGGTCCTGCAACTCGTCGGTGATATCGGCCGGACCGAGGGTCAGATCCTCGCCGGGATGGAACTTGTTTTCCTCGACGAGCTGGTCCCAGGCGGCATCGAGGTCACCCGGGTCGATCTCCCACTTGTCGACGCTTTTTTCCCAATCCTTCTTGAGCTTGGCCAGGGCTGCCGCATTCGGCGAAACCAGGGTCAGCTTCATTCCATCGGCAAGCACGACGACATCGCCGGGCAATTTGCCGGTACAGACGGCCTTGTTGTCGAAACTGGTATTCCAGAGATCGAAAGCGCGGCGATGGATCAGGGCGCTGAGGAACTCGCCCTCGCGCCCGCCCAGGGTGTTGGCTTCCTCGATATGTCGCCAGCCGTTGAACCAGATTTCCTCCGGTGCGATCGGCCAGCGATTCTGCGGCTCGGCCATCAGCCGAATCAGCCCCTCGATGTGATCGGTATCGACATGGCTGATAACCAGCAACTCGACGCCCTGGTCGCCCGGAGGCAACTGCCTCAGGCGTGACGACACCTCCGGCCAGGCATTGATCGGGCCGCCATCGATCAGGATTCTTCGCGTTCGATCCGGTGTTCCGTACTCGATCCAGAGCGCGTCGCCGTGCTTGGCCGGGAGCATTTCGATGTTGAAAAAGTGGGAAGTCATGCTGTCTCCATTGACTTTGGTTCGCTTGGCGGGACTGGTGAAAAGCATCGCCCCTGTAGGGCCTCCTACACTACAGGCGCAAGTGACAATGCGACCCGACGCGAGGCTTGATCGGCCACGCAAGAACGCCTGTCAAATCCCGCATCACTATTCGGAAGATTTGCAGGAGGGGCGCAAGCCGCGATGCTCTTCGGCACGCTTCGAAAAAAGCATCGCCACTGAAGGTCCTCCAACGAGAGCACAAAGCATGAAGAGTCACGGCAAACATTCCTAGCTGGACAACAACCAGTCGGCGTCGCCGAAACCGACCAGGCACAGCGGCATCAGTTCGCCATCCAGCAATGCGTTTCGCTTGAGTTCCCGCAGCGTTTCTCCGATGCGGCGTGTCTGCACCGGATCGACCAGCGTCAACCCTTGAATCAGGCGTGCGGCAACGTCAGTGGCATCATCGGCCAGCACCGTGGCGATCGTGCCAATGACCGCCGCGGCTCCGCGCATCGTGAACACCGCCACCGGGTTCGAGTAGTCGTCACCGGTACCCGCCATGTCGCAGCCGAGCAAGGCGACGAGTGGTCGCTCGCCGGCTTCGGCGTCGGCACGAATATGAGCCGCGGTAATGCCAATCGTCTTGATGGCCTGGCCACCGATCTCGACCGTCGCGCTGAATCCCGCACCGTCGGAATGTGCCAGCGCAATCAGCAAGGAAGGCTTGTGCTGGCCGACCAGGGTTGCCCACTCTTTCCAGTCCTTTGCCTGGCTCGCATTGAGGTGTGCGGCCGCCATGTTCTGCAACAACGGCGCGAGACGCTCCTTGTTGACGTTGTTGCTGAAACCGAGCACGGCATTCCCCGAAATCTTCAGCGTGTCACGGCCGTCGACCGCTGCCGACTGCACGCCCACCTCGCCTTCGTTGGCCAGGTTCGCCTGCAAGGCATGACGCTCGATGACTTTGCTAAGCCCCCAGAAGCCCATCGGACAGAAAGACTTCGCGCCATGCTCGCAACTCCCTGGACATTTGCCGGCGGCAACCGCTTCTCGCCACTTGCCGCACGGCTCGGCATCATCGTCGGGTGGATCCAGCGCATAGATGAATTCAAACGGTATGACGATGGCATCGCTGCGCGTGCTGACGATCTGGATCAATTCGCCGTCAAGCACTTTCCTGCCCTGGGCAGGGGCTGTCATCGCACCTTGCGACTCGACCAGATAGAGATGCAGGTAGCTTCCGACTTGAGCCAGCTTGCGCACCAGCGCCCTGCCCTTCTCGCTGTCGAGTCCACCAGCGTAGTCCCTGGCTGTCCTTGCGAGTCCGCTCAGCAACTTGTTCAGATCAGCGACGGTCTTCTCGACAACACGCAGGTTCGATAGCCATGCGCGATCGCCAACCATGCCCTGCGCAGTCGGTTGATGCACACCGGCATGATTGAGCACGAAAGCCAGATCGAACGGTCGGCGATCAAGATTCGACAGGTTCGGCCTGACCTGGAGCACGCGATCGAGCGTGGGCGCAATGGCTTCCACTGGCGGCGAGTAGGCAAGATGCACGCTGGCGCGCAAGGCAGCCGTCTGAATCACCCGACCGCGATGCAGGACACTGATGCGGCCGTTGAACAGGCCTGCCTGCTCGGGCGTGAACCTGAAAGTACAAACCGTGCTCTTGCCGAAGCGTCGCAGGACGATGTCACCGTGCAGCGGTTGCGGGATGTAGTCGGGTTCGGACAGCCAGACACTGAGATCCCATTTCTCCAGTTCCTTGGGCAGCGCGGCTTCCGGAAACGCATCGGGCATCGCGTTCGCTTCACGATCGGGCGGGCCGATGAATATTTCGAGCAAGGCCGGCTGCCCGACCACGAAACCGTGCACGGCCGGCTTTCGTTCCCCGTTCGCATCGACAAAGGCCTTTTGCTGAAGAAAGCGATCGGATGACAGGGTGGATTCCGCACGATCCAGTTCTTCAGCGGCTTCAGCCAAACTGCTTGCGGCGCCGGATTCGTGATCGTAGGGGGCTTCGAAGCGCTCGAAATCCGGAAACTGTTCTGTATCGAATTCCTGGTCGTCACCCGCCAGTGCTTCCAGCGCATCTCCCGCACCGCCACCCTCATCGGCGCCAGATTCTTCTGCATCGCCGCCCAGCGACTCGAGTCCACGCGTGCTCGGTTCCGGTTCGGCTCCAACCGGCTCCAGCCTGGCTGCTCCCGGAGCGGCCGGACTTGGTGGCGGCACCCTGGAAATGACCGCATCGAGCACGTTGCGCACGGCGGAAGGCAAGCGACTCTGGCGCTTGAGCGTTCGTGTTCGCGTCAGCAAGCGTCCGGCGACCTGCTGGATGGTAAAGCGCGCCAAGGCATCGCCCAGTACGATCAGTGCCGGCTGCGGTAACCCGGCGAACGAGAGGCAGGCAGCCACATCGACGCGTCGGGCGTGGGACAACTCCTCTACGAGACGATTGAGCCGTCCGGGCAGATCCGCGCCGACTGCAGACTCGACAACGACAATGCCGCCCGCATGCGTCGCCTGGACCAGGTGATCAAGCACAACCATGTCATCCGCCAGCCAGGGCCTTTGCTGGCACCACACGACAAGATTGGCCGATACCGCCCCGCCCTGCAGTTGCTGTTTGACGTCGTCGAGTTCTCCGCTCAGCAGAAGCACATCACAGCTGAAACAGACAACGTGTTCACCGACGATTCGCGCAAGTCGATTCGACGGCCACAGCGCCGTCGCCTGCCTCAGAACTTCCTGCTCCTCCGCCTGCAGCGCGGCAAGGCGCAAGGGCCAGTCCGGCATTCGTTCATGTGCCGAATCCAGTTGCAGACTGGTGATGGGGGACAGGCTGCCCAATGCCTGCAGCCATTCACCGAACGGCGCCTCCCTGGGCCAGGCGCTAATCCGTAGCGGCGCCTTGTCCAGACGATCGCCTATTACGGCATTCCAGTCGTCCACCCAGGCATGCGGCGCAAAAGCCTGACAGCGTGTGGCGAACGCGCCCTCAAAGCCCGGCTGCGACCAGCGCAGTTCCTGCGTGTGCAAGGCATCGGACCGAACACGCCTGAGCCAATCGCGCGGATCGCCCGATTCCGGCTGCAGAACGGCCGTCGTCCCCAGCGCACGCCACGCGCGGGCGAAGGCGGAATTGTCGAGCTCCGCTGCCCAGTCGCGCCATTGCCGGAAGTGGTTCAATTCGGTGTCTCCTCGGTGCGTGCGCTCTGCGCTTCTGCGGACAGACGCCGGGCAAGGCTGGAGCGTCGCTCATCGCCGAGCACGCGGAACAGCGCGACCAGGTTGTCCAGCACTTCGGTGTTGCGCGGATCATCCTGCGAGGCTTCGGCCAGCCCGGTGGCGATGCGGCGCACGATGGCATCGTCAAGCCGGATATCGTCGTAGGGGCGGTCACGATGCTTCTGCAATTCGGCAGCCAGCTCACTCAGCGCAAGAAAGTCGGCATAGGGCGCGCCGTAATCCTCGGCCCGCCCGCCATCCCAGCGCGTGAGATACTTTTCGCCCGGCCAGAATTCCTTCTTGCGCAGATTGCCGAGGACGACAAGCTGACGCGAAACGATTGTCGTGTCACGCGACAATTCATCGGAGACGGTCGGTGCCGGTCCGCCGGTGGAGAAATTCAGCAACGCGCCGACAAATCGGGCGGTGCCGAGCAGCTTCTCGCACTCGCGCGTGCATTCGCTGGGCTTTTGCACCCAACCCGCCTTGCCATCAACAACGAGTTTCGACCAGTTGCCCCGCGTCTCCGCCACCGACAGCGCCGAATATCTGGAAATGCGTGCGGTGACGTCTGCGCTCGCCTTCGGCGACTTCCTGGCGAGGTTGCTCGAGCGTGCCATCGCAACCAGGGTCGTGCCGAATTCCTGCGGCATGCGCACGTGCTGGATCTGCATGCGCGTGGGCGAAATCCTCGCTCTGAGCGTTTCGCCGCCCATGGCCCGCGGAAGTTTCAGCGACCAGGAAAACGATTCCTCGACCAGCGTTTCCGGCAGCTGGGCCTGCACATCAACCACGATCGAATCTCCATCACGCCGAACCACGCCCCAGATGGCCAGGCTGGCCTGCTGGGCACGAACCACCAGGTCGACCTTGTCGAAGTAGCTCTGCGGATGCGCCGGGGTCGGCTCGAGCGAACCGTAGTAGTTGAGGATGCCCAGGGATTTGAGCCCGCTGCGCAGCAGCACCTCGCGTGCGATCAGGGTTGATACCGCGCTGCCCAGCCCGGTGCGATCCGGATCCTCGAACTCGAACACGGCGATGCGATAGCGCGCATCCGGCAGATGCAGCGGCGGCGCATTGCCGGCGAGGACGCTGTCGATATCCTCGTTGACATCCACGCCGACGATTGCATGCACGTCCGCAGCGACGGCGAACAGGAAAGCGCCAAGCAGGATCATCCAGATGCGAGTCATCACAGCAGCCCCCTGTTCGGCAGCGCGGCCTTGCACTCCTCGCGGAGCTCGGACAGCCGGTCGGGCAGATGGCCGAGCATGCGTTCGGAGGCCGCAATCAGGTCGACGCACTCCTGTGGCTTGTCCGAGAGCTTGTAGCCGATGGCCAGCGCGGTGAGCACTGCCGCGTTCGCCTCCGGTGCAAGCCGCGCCATGGTCGGATCGTCCAGATCGACATCGGTACTGGTGGCGGTCAGTGGTGCCAGCATCACGCCGTGACCATCGGCAACGGCAATCTGGACCTTCACCTTGATCGGATCGGGACTGGTCACAAATCCGCCGACGTAGGCATCGGCTCCCAGCAGGCGCGCAAACCTGCCATAGCGCTCGGGCACCTTTGGCTGGGCCGTTCCGCAAGGGAAGATGCCCGGCTGTTTTGCGGTGACGAAATCGGCCTTCTGGATCTGGGTGAGCAGGTCGTAGCGCAAGGTATCGGCGATGCGTGCGGAAAGATCCGGATCGGGTCGTCCCGGTGCGGGCCGGAAATATCCGACGATCACGGCAGGCCGGGATTTCTGGATGCAGGCAACGACGCCTTCGGGCAGAAGGCTCAAGGCGTAGCTGACTTCGGTGGGCTTGCCGTTCTCGATTTCCACGGTGCGCGACTCCGCGCGAAATCCGTCCAGGCTGGCCACGACTTCGAGCGCTTGCGAGCCCGGGCCCGCAGGCGCAGGGAATTGCAGCTGGAACCTGCCTTCATCATCCGTCAGCACGCTGGCTTCGACTTGCGCACCGGCGATGACTTTCACTTCAGCACCGCGAAGCGGCTCATCCGTTGCGCGATCCAGTACGCTGCCAATCAGCACGGTGGTGCTGGGGGCCGGGTCATCGCCACACCCGACCAGAAGGGCGAAGACGACGCATACCCAGCTATTGCGGTGCCAGTTCGACATGGGCCTCCTCCAGTTCATGGGTCGCCGGCGCGGCGGGACATCCGCTCAAGTCGATCGCCTGTGATGCAGCATCGTCGAAACGCAGGCTGAGCTGCCAGTTTTCTCCAGGTGACATGCCTGCCAGCGTGATACCTGCCGCACCACCGGGTGACAGCGGCCGGGATTCCGTCTTCCCGCTCTCTCGGCGGACGTCGACAACGCGGGCGGTCTTTCCGCCCGAAACGGGTTGCACCCTGACCTGCAGCAGGCAGTCGCGCGGACGAAGCATCCACCAGCTTGCGCCTGCGACCAGGGCAAGGACGAGCAACGCGATGGCCGCGCGACGGATGCCGGAAGGTATCTGCACGGTTTTCGTCGGCGTGGTCGGGAACGCGTTGCGACGCGTGTCGAGCGCATCGCGGATATGCGAGGCGGCGATCGCGTTGCGCTGCATGGCCATGTCGTCGGCGGCACGATGCAAGCCGACCAGCGCACCTGATTGGTCGAAGATGCCGCCGCCACTCATGCCTGGCCGGGTCTCGTCGACACCGGAAAGACTGAGCATGCCGGCTGCAGGCGTTCGCTCCTGGCTGAAGGGCCCGGTAGCGAGGTTTTCGACGATACTGCCGTTCACCCAGATACCGGTGCCCGCTGCGTGTTTGCTCAAGCCGGCACCGCCCGGATAGCCGACGATCCAGACGCTGTCGTCTTCGTCGATCTCGCTCCAGCGCAGCGGTCGCCCCTGCTTCTGGAATGCCGGATCGTCGATATCGAGCAGGACCCAGTCATTCGGCGCGTCACGCAGCGCGTCCGGCAATGCATCCGGTCGGCCGCCGCAGGGCGACAGCGGACTCAGACTGGCGCGGAAGATGTCCGGGTGATCGCCACAGCGGCGCTTGTCCCTGTAGGTACGCGTATAGCCCTGGCCGGGACGCCAGCACAGTATTTCCTCGTAGACGGCGCCGCCCCAGTCGCCCGTTCCGGGAACCTTGCGGCGAACCACATGCGCACAGGTCAGAAGATAGCGACGTACCGTTCCTGGCTGATCACGATGTTCGATTTCGACGAGCACGCCACTGCCCATGGATGCCGCGTCTTCTGAGGCGAAATCCTTGCCCGGGCTGCAGGTTCGGGCCTCGATATACCAGACCCTTTGCCTGATATCTGGAGGGGCTTTGCTCACGACGGGCGTCCGCGCTCTATCCTCGTTGTGTCGACGATGCGGACATTGCCGCTGTCGAGATAGCGTTGAAGGTTATCCGGCCGGTAGTGGCAATTCGCGTCCTTGGATCGATCGACGGCGGACTTGTGCACGGCCTCGCCATCCTCGCGATGCGCGCCGATCTCACGGATGTTCCGACCCATGGCCTTGTAGGCCATGGTCATCGAGTCTTTCACTTCCGAGTGATAGACCGGCGCAAAGAATTTCAGGTAGGCCGCATTGAATTTGAGGCCCAGGGCCTCGGCCTTTTCGATGATCCAGTGCAGGGCTTCGTTGGCAAGTCCGTCCGGCGTGTAGCCGCCGCCGATATTGCTGTGGACGCCGGCGAACCAGGCCTGTTCGAGCTGACCCTGCCAGTCTGCCGGCCGCTTCCAGAGATCAGGAGCGAACGGCTTGCGTTGTTCGTCGATGGCCAGTGCATGAAAGGCATTCTGGATATGCCCGTTCAATGCGATGTCGTGATACTTGTACTTGTTTCGATTGACCACGCGCCCCAGGAATCCGGGTGCGCCCAGCGAACCGACCGTATCCCAGACCCCGATCATGCGTATCGGAGGACATTCCCGTCGGACCTTCACGTTGTGGAAGATCTGCTCCCAGCGCGGTGTTCCGGCCGTTTCGTTCGATTCGTAGGCCGCATAGACATCGGGCACGTAGTAGTCGTCTCCCTTGTCCAGCAATCCGACCCGATTCATGAAGCCGGCCAGGGTACGCACGGTGAAGGCACCGCGGCTGAATCCGAACAGATAGATCTCATCGCCTTCCTCGTAGTTGTAGCTGAGGAAGCGGTAGATATCGCGCACATTGCGTTCGATGCCGCGACCGAAGGCCCCGCCGGTCACCTTGTCGAGCCCGCCGCTGGTGCCGACCCCTTCATCATAGAAGACCACCTGGTCCACGCCATCGCCGCCGCGAGGCAGCACGGCGCGCGCCAGTTTGGTCACGTTGGTGGGACGACGCTTGCCGGTGTCTTCGTCCAGCTGGTCTCGCACGTTCCAGGTGCCATCTGCGCAAACAACGATCCGTTTCATGAGTTCCTCCCGGCCCGATACACCCCTCGACTCCCGTCGAGAAATCGGTCAAATGGCTGATCCGAAAACGCGAAACATTCTACCGTCTGGAATATACTTTTTCCACACACAAGTCAATCAGGCCAGCCGGAATTTGCAGCCTGAAATTTCATCCAGAACGCAGGAGATTTATCGGGGTCTATGCTTTTCGGCACGCAAGGACAAAAGCATCGCCCTTGACGGGCCTCCTACGCGGCTGCGGAACAGTGGCGCGGATACCAGTGCGCATGGCGGTCCTTTTGATTCAACTCCGCGTCGGCAGGCCGGGAATCTTGTCGCTGTAGGAGGCCCGTCAGGGGCGATGCTCTTCGACACGATTCGATTCGCCTGAAAGCAGAATCGAGTCGATTTCCTACACGATATTCCGAATCTGGCCATGCCACCCGTTGTCACGGATCTGGATCATGGACAGATGATCAGGCAACACTATCCAGCAAGAGGCAGAGCCCGGCTACGGCAAGGTCGCAGCAGCGAAACGGGACGGATCTATCTGGTCACTTTCACCACCCGTGATCGCTTTCCGTTGTTCACCGACTGGTCGATAGCCACCGTGTTCGCCAGGACATTGACGAATCGGCTGCTGTGGAGAGCGTCCCGCCTGCACTGCTGGGTGTTGATGCCGAATCACTGGCATGGCCTCATAGAACCAGGACCGCAAGACACTTTGTCCACGCTGGTCGGAAGGATCAAGGCCTGCACCGCTCGCGCGGTGAATCAAGCACGTGCGACGACCTCGAGCGTCTGGGCGGACGGATTCCACGACCATGCGGTTCGCAAAGAAGAAGACGTCGTCGATATGGCGCGCTACATCGTCCTGAATCCTGTAAGGGCCGGGATGGTCGATCGTGCAGGCCTGTACCCGTTCTGGGACGCAATATGGATTGGTGCAGGGCGCGCGCCTTGATGGTTTCAGCGCCACTCTGCATCGCAATTATCCCGACCGAATCCAGCCGGGGCACGAAAGCATCGCGACATTTCCAAGTCACCGCAGGAGGCCCGCCACGGGCGAGGCTCTTCAACACGTTTCGAAAGGAGCATCGACCCTGTCGGGCCTTTTACGAAGAAGAACCGGTGAGCGGCAGAGTGCAGTGATTTCGTCCAGACGGCATCACGCAACCTTGTTTCGGGTTTCGCCCTTGTTGCGGATCTCGTTCTGCCGGTCACGAAAGCGTTGCAGGGCTTCGCCCAGGGCTTTAGCGCGATCGCGGAACTGCAGCATCTGCTGGCGAGTCTGGATCACGCTGCGGACCAGGTCGGCGCGCTGGCGGAGCTGGTCTTCGGTCATGGGCATGTCGAGTGGCGCAAGATCCGAGCAGATCGATCCGATGGCTTGCAGCGAAGCCACGGCGACCTTGGCATTTGCGGATGCTTCTTTCATTGACATGATGGTTCTCCAGAGCTCTTGCGCACGGGTAATCGTCTTTCAGGAAACGGTTCGCCATGCGGGTTCGCGAATGCATGATTGCCCTCTGGCAGTCGCTACCGATCGGCATGAACCTGCAACGCAATCCCGTCCTGGCCTTAAGGCCTCAACGACGGATTTCATTGACCGATTCGATTCTGATCCGCTGGCCTGAACACCACCTAATCCGCAGTGCTCCACGCTCGGGAAGTGCGATGCGTCCGACACTTTTTCTGCACAGGCAGCGCACAGCTGAACAGGGAGCGTGTCCGGGTTAACTGTCCCTTCACATTCGCGGCCGAAAATGGGCGCTGTCAACAAAGGTGAACAAGGGTCGAGTGAACAGCTTAAGTTCGTCGAACTTGCCTATGGTTGCACTCGATTCGATCTTTCGTAACCGATCCGTTCATTGACGATAAGACACACTTGTCTAAGCAGGCGAACCTGGAGAAGAAATTTGAACGTGACAATCCTCTTCGGTGACCGGGAAAGGAAATGCTCCCTGGACGAAATCGTGCAGCGCGCGCACGCCGCGGTGGACGCCGTCATCGAGCCGTTGCGTGCATCCTCTCCCTCCTCGCAAGATACAGGACCGGTGTGGCACGGCGTCGCCATGCAGATCGACTGCCGCGAAGACTCCGAATATCAGCAGTTGTTGCGCGCCATCGAGGTCAACTGCGCCCTGCGCCGCATCGCAGTGATGGGTGTGCGTACGGCTTGATGGGTGATTGGAGGATTGGCTTGTCAAACATCCGCCCTGCGCAAGTGTCGTTCGCGCAAATCGTTTAATAGATCTGAATGAACGTTCTGTCATGGTCAGGGGCCGAAGTCGCACATATCTAGCGGCGGGTCTCGGACGCACCTGCTTTTCGCGGCGTCTAGAAAACACGAGCAGGCGGGTCTGAGACCCGCCCCTACAAAGCCCGTTACTGCAACATTTTCGACACGAACGACCGGCCGGCGCCGGGGCGATGAAACAACGCCGTGCGTGACACTGCTCGTCAGCTTCGCTAATTTGTGCGATTGGCCTGATCGCAGACACTCGTGGACCAGCAGCTCGACAGCATCGCCCAACTGATTGGCCAGGGTCGCCCCGACCTTGCCGCACAACAGGCTGCTCAGTTGCGCGCCCAATATCCCGACGCATCGGAGCCGGCACGGCTGCACGGGGTCGCCCTTCTCAGCATGAACCGGGTCGACGAAGCGGTGGCCACGCTGGAAATTGCGCAACGTCTGGATCCGAAATCGATCGAGACCATTTGCAATCTGTCCAGTGCATTGATGGCAAAGGGCGATGCGCAAGCCGCACTGATCGTTATTGAATCTGCCCGCCTGATCGCACCCGCGCACCCGGCCGTGCTCAACGGCCTTGGCAACGCGCGACGCGCGGTGGGCGATGCACAAGGTTCGCGCGATGCCTACTTTGAAGCGACCCGGGCTGCACCGGCCTATCTCGGTGCCTGGCTGAATCTGGCAGCGGCCGAACTGGCACTCGGCAAGGCTGGCGAGAGCGAGCGCATCCTGCGCATGATCCTGAAGCAGACCCCGCATCCGCAGGCCCTGTTGCTGCTGGCGCAATCGCTGGTCGCGCAACAGCGCCTGGACGAGGCAGCCAGCGTCTGCCGGGAAGGCGAACGCCTGGCCGCGGACGACGCCCATTTCCCGTATCAACTCGGGCAGATTGCGGACGAGCAAAAGCTGCCGGAGGATGCCGCCCGGGCCCATGCGCGCGCTGTCAGCCTCAATCCCGGGTTGACCGGCGCCCTCGCCCAACTGGTCTTCATCAAGCGTCAGCTTTGCGATGACGAAAACCTCGAGTCACTCTCCAGCCGCTTGCGCGCGGCCGTGGCTCAGGGCGCTTCCGACATCGCACCGTTCGGTTTCCTGGCCGAACCGGCCAGTGCAGAGGAACAACGCCAGTGCGCCCGGCAATTTGCCGACGGGCTCGCACGCCGGGTAGACCCGATTCGGAGCCGGTCGCATTTCACGCATCGCCGCCGACAAGCCGGCGAGCGCCTGCGGGTCGGCTTTGCCTCGAACGGCTTTGGCAACCATCCGACCGGATTACTGACCGTCGCCTTTTTCGAGGCACTGGCGCAACACGACATCGAAACGCATCTGTTCGCGACTGCGCCCGCAGACGGATCGCCGGTGCAGGAACGCCTGCAGCACGCCGCCAGTCACTGGCACGAGCTTGGCGGATCGACCTCGCGGGCCATGGCGGAATCCATTGCCGCAACGGAGGTTGAGATCCTGGTCGACCTGCGCGTCTGGGGGGGCGGCAACATCAGTGATGCGCTGGTGTTGCGTCCCGCCCCGGTGCAGGTCAACTGGCTGGCCTATCCGGGGACGTCGGGCGCAGACTGGATCGACTACGTGATCGCCGATCGTCAGGTACTCCCGGCCAGCCTGTGCCCGCATTTCTCCGAGCAGGTCGCGTGGTTGCCACGCTGCTTCCAGCCTTCGGATCCCGGTCGAAGCGTGGCCGAACCCCCGTTACGCAAGCAATGTGGCTTGCCGGATTCAGGCACCGTCTACGTGTGCTTCAACAACAGCTACAAGCTGGATCATCGCAGTCGACAGCGCATGTTCGCGATCCTGCGCGCGGTGCCCGATTCGGTCCTTTGGCTGCTGTCAGGACCCGGCAACAGCAACGATCGCCTGCGCGACATCACCACCGTGGCGGGGGTTGATCCGCAGCGGCTGGTTTTCATGGACAAGCTTCCACATGCCGACTACCTGGCCCGCTATCGACATGCCGATCTGTTTCTGGATACCAGCACTTACAACGCGCATACGACCGCTTCAGACGCGATCTGGGCCGGCTGCCCGGTACTGACCACCGCCGGCGAGACTTTTGCCGCCCGCGTGGCGGCCAGCCTCAATCATCATCTCGGCTTGCAGGAGCTCAACGTTCCTGATGATGATGCCTTCATCGAGACGGCCATTCGCTTGGGCCAGGACCGCGCCGCCCGCGACCAACTGCATGACCGGCTCGCCGAGCGCCGACACGCCAGCGGCCTGTTCGACATGCATGCCTTCGCCGCAGATTTCGCGCAGCTGCTGGAGAGGATGGCCGACCGTCACCGCCAGGGGCTCCCTCCGATGGCACTGACCTGAGGCAACGTTGACGCAGCCGTCATTCCAGCGAAGGCTGGACTGCGGAGGCAGGATGCCGGAACGAATATTCGCGTAGCGAATGGCCCGAAGGGCTTGCTGCAGGAGCAGCATGCAATCCAGTTCTTTTTCTTGTATCTGCAAATCAAGCGCAAACCGGATCTCGGCCAGACCAGCCATCCGGCCGTTGGGAAGCGCTCCCAGCCTTCGCCGGGATGAAGCGCCATTGAGTTAATGCCGTTCTGCTCTCGCTCCCTCCCCTATCGACTGAAACCGGCACTCAAGCTAGGCTCGGACCATGAACGCCAAAGCCGAACTGATTCCGCTGACACTCTGTGTCCTCACCGTGTCCGATTCCCGGACCGCGGAGAACGACAGCTCGGGCGACTACCTGGTCGACGCCATCACGTCGGCCGGGCATCTCCTGCACGAGCGCGGCATCGTCAGGGACGATCGCTACCAGATGCGCGCCATCGTTTCGCGCTGGATAGCCGACGATCGTGTTCACGGCATCCTGATCACCGGCGGCACCGGCTTCACCGGCCGCGATTCGACACCGGAAGCCATCGAACCGCTGCTCGACAAGCTCATGCCGGGTTTTGGCGAAATGTTCCGTGCCATCAGCATCGGGGAAATCGGCACTTCGAGCCTGCAATCCCGAGCCTTTGCCGGACTTGCCAACCAGACTTTCCTGTTCTGCCTGCCCGGCTCCACATCAGCCTGCCGAACCGCCTGGGAAAAGATCATCAGCAGTCAGCTGGATGCGCGGACGAAGCCCTGCAATCTCGCCGGCTTGCAGTCACGCCTCGGGGAGTCGTGAACCCACGCAATTCTCGAGATCAAATATTCCTTCGTAGGGGTGGGTCTCAGACCCACCCGCTCTTTTTTCAAGGATCTCCCGAGAAGCGGGCGGGTCTGAGACCCGCCCCGACGAAAGCCAATTCCACGGCGTCCTGACAACGCATCAACTCCAATGACCCAACAGGATCACCATGAAACGCAAGGACTACGAAAAGGCCATCGAGCCCCTCTACACCGAACTGATCAATCTGCAACGCTGGATCGTCGAAACCGGGCAGCGGGTGGTCGTGGTATTCGAAGGGCGTGATGCTGCCGGAAAAGGCGGCGTGATCAAGGCCATCGAGGCCAAGCTCAACAATCGCCACGTGCGAACCGTGGCCCTGCCCAAACCCAACGATCGCGAAAGCACCCAGTGGTATTTCCAGCGCTATGCCAGCCAGCTCCCGAGTGCCGGCGAACTCGTGCTGTTCGACCGCAGCTGGTACAACCGCGCCGGCGTCGAAACCGTCATGGGATTCTGCACCGAGGAACAGCACGACCAGTTCCTCAGCGACTGCCCCGTATTCGAACGCCTGATCACCAACGACGGCCTGATCCTGCTCAAGTACTGGCTCAGCGTCGATCAGGAAGAACAGGAAGAGCGCTTCCAGGAACGCGCCGAAGACCCGACCAAACGCTGGAAGCTGTCGCCCATCGACATCAAGGCGCGCGAACAGTACGAAGCCTACGGAAAGGCGCGCGACACGATGCTCAAGTCGACCCACACCGAGTACGCACCCTGGTTTGTCGTCGACTTCAACGACCAGAAGCGCGGCCGGCTCAACCTCATCGCGCACCTGCTCAAGCACTTGCCCAAGCGCCAACCCGCCGCCCCCGCAATCGAACTGCCGACACTCACGGGAAAGCCGATGAAGGAACGAATCCCGGATGGCTTTCTGATCGAGGAGGCCTACAGCGAAGCGGAAAAGCAGGACGAATAGCCAGCACCAGCGGCCGCAAATCGCCACCGTAGGAGCCGACTTCAGTCGCGATGCGCCTTTTCCCAATACACGAAGAGCATCGCAAAGCTCGAAGGCCCTTGTAGAGGTGGGTCTCAGACCCACCTGCTCTGCTCCACGCTTTCCGGCGATCAATACGAGAGCGGGCGGGTCTGAGACCCGCCCCTACAAATCCTCTTCTTGCTTCGTCTGACCCACGCCAGGTGCCGTACCCCTTGAGGTTGCAGAAACTGGTGCGATCATTCGCGCGACCCATTCGACACCAAGTTCGCCGACCCCTTCGTCACCCATGCCTGCCCAATAACGCGCAACTTCCGTAGGAGCTGACTTCAGTCGCGATGCGCCTTTTCCCAATACACGAAGAGCATCGCAAAGCTCGAAGGCCATCGTAGGGGTGGGTCTCAGACCCACCTGCTCTGCTCCACGCTTTCCGGCGATCAATACGAAGCGGCGGGTCTGAGACCCGCCCCTACAAATTCTCTTCTTGCTTCGTCTGACCCACGCCAGGTGCCGTACCCCTTGAGGTTGCAGAAACTGGTGCGATCATTCGCGCGACCCATTCGACATCAAGCTCGCCGAACCCTGCGCCACCCATGCCCGCCCCATGACGCGCCACTTCCGTAGGAGCCGACTTCAGTCGCGATGCGCCTTTTCCCAATACACGAAGAGCATCGCAAAGCTCGAAGGCCATCGTAGGGGTGGGTCTCGGACCCACCGGCTCTGCTCCACGCTTTCCGGCGATCAATACGAGAGCGGGCGGGTCTGAGACTCGTCCTTGCGAACACGACTCGTGAATCACCCGGCCCACACCGGACGTCATATCCACTTGAGGTTGAGAAAACTGGCACTATCATTCGCGCGATCCGAATTGAGGAATAGCTTGCATGTCTCGCTGGAAAGCCGCGTCGATTCATCTTTCAATCAGCGCAATAGTTGGACTGCTGGTCTTTGCGCTGTTGTTCCTTGTCTGGTATCCACAGCCCCTGTTTGAAGCCTCTGGTGGGCAACAGCTGATCGTCCTCTTGCTGGGCGTCGACCTTGTACTCGGCCCGTTGCTAACCCTGATCCTGTTCAAGTCCGGCAAGAAGGGCATGGCCCTGGACCTTGGTTTGATCGCACTTATCCAGGGAGCCGCTCTGCTTTACGGCACCCATGTCATCGCCCAGGCAAGGCCTGCGTTTATTGTCGCCGCCATCGACAGATTCAGTGTCGTCTCGGCCAACGAACTCGACCCTGCCGACCTGGCGAAAGGCAGCGCCCCCGAATACCGTTCAATGTCCTGGACGGGCCCGCGCCTCGTCGCAGCCCGACTCCCAACCGATGTCGACAGACTCAATGCCTTGGCTTTTTCCGGCGCCGAGGGCAAGGACATCGAAAAATTTCCGGAATTCTACGTGCCGTATGAACAGGAAGCGGCAGCGCTGCTGAAGAGGGCGAAGAGTGCCGAGTCTTTGCGCAGATCCATCCCTGAAGCGGCACCGTTGCTCGATGCGTGGCTCAGGGATAAAGGCCGGTCAGACTCCGAAATCGTCTGGACTCCAGTCAATGCCAGGCGAGCCAGCCTGATCATGTTGCTGGATGCGACTACGGGCGCAGTGCTCGGGGCCTTGCCGATTGATCCGTGGTAGCGTCAAGGCGGCATTTGTGGATCTTTCGTTTCATCGAAACTCGCGGTCAGCCTGGCGACACGTAGCGGGTCCGGCAGAGTCATGACCGGACTTCAAGAGATTCGCAAGACCCCAAACAAGCAAACGGGACCCTGTTGAAGGACAAGGCCCTGACAATGAATGTCACTTTATGACGCAGCCTGACGACAATGGCTTCGGCGACGATCGACCTGCCTTGGCGGGGGCATTTAAGCAAAAGTGGCCGGACAAGACCCCCGTCACAGTTTCATTCCGAGATTCCAAACCGGACCGCTGCAATCGTGAACAGTGTCAACAAAACAAGGGGAATTTGCCGGAAGCCACCCTTTTGGCACGGATGCTGCTATATCTTGTGCACGCTTCCGGGGTTTGTCGAAGCGGGCGGCCAGGAGAGCCAACCCTGAGTCGACCGACCCGGGAGTCCAGAGGGAAATCCGGATTCACCTTTACTACTTGTATCGAGGGAAACACCATGAACATGAACAAGACCCAAGGCTTCACGCTTATCGAGCTGATGATCGTCATCGCGATCATCGCCATCCTGGCTGCTATCGCTCTGCCGGCGTATCAGGACTACACCATCCGCGCCAAGATGTCTGAGCCAATCGTTGCTGCCGACGCCTGCAAGAACTCGGTTGCAGAGTTCCATCAGAGCCTTGGCCGTCTGCCGGCTTCGCTGGGTAGCGCAGGTTGCAGCAGCAATGCCACGACTTACGTCGCCAGCACGGCCGTCGGCGCCGGTGGCGTCATCACTGTCACCACATCGGCTGATGCCAGCCTCGGAACGGCGGCTAGCACCAACATCGTGCTGACCCCGACGGCAACCTCCGTTGACGCCCCGCTGACCTGGTCCTGCGCTGCTTCGACGACGCCAGACAAGTTCCTGCCGGCCATCTGCCGCTAATAGTTCCATCCGTGTCATTCAAAACGCCGCCTTCGGGCGGCGTTTTTTTTGCCTGCCGGTTCAATCCGGGCCATGCTCCGACCCACCGACTGGAATTTCCGCATGCCATCCAAATCAGAAACCCGATACCTCAGCGCCGTCGTGGCGACGATTGTCCTCTGTCTAGCAGTGTATTGGACCAGTCTGGGTGGCGGTTTCCTGTTTGATGACTACTACAACCTTCTTGACAACGCGGCGCTGCGCGCCATAGGCACTTCAGCTCAGGACTGGATGGCTGTTGCCATGTCATCGGATGCCGGCATGCTCCGTCGTCCGGTGAGCATGCTGTCGTTCGGTCTCGACACTGTCTTGTTTGGCATGAATCCGTGGGCGTTCAAGGCAGTCAACCTCCTCATTCATCTGGCCAATGGTGCGTTGCTCTACCTGCTTGCACTCCGCCTTGTCCCCCGCCTTCCGAGCAATCCCCATTCGGCAAGCCATTCTGACAGTCGATGGGTCGCGCTGTTGATTGCCGCCCTCTGGCTGCTGCATCCCCTCAATGTCAGCACCGTAGCCTACATCGTGCAACGCATGACCGAACTGTCCGCCTTGTTCACGCTGTGCGGATTGCTCTGGTACACCGATGCTCGCCTGCGCATGACGCGCGGAGAGCCTGGCTTGTTGCGTTCGATTGCAGGACTCTGCTTCTTCGGTCTGCTGGCCATCCTGAGCAAGGAGAGTGGTGCGCTGATTTTTGCCCTGGCATGGGTTGTGGAGATCACTTGTTTCCAGTTTGAAACAATCCAACCGAAACAGAATCGAATACTCAAGGCTTTCTTCCTGACAAGCGTCGGACTGCCCTTGCTGCTCCTGTTCGCCTTTGTCGTTACGCACCCCGATTGGCTGAGTCAGGCCTATGCACTCCGGGACTTCAGCCTGGCGGAGCGACTACTGACCGAAGCGCGTGTCCTTTGCCACTACCTGCTCTGGATCATCGTACCCAACCCCGGCTGGATGGCGCTCTATCACGACGACATCGTCATCTCGACGCGATTGCTCGAACCCGCAGGCACACTATTCGCCATCCTGTTCATTGCCGTTGTCATCGCCAGTGCGTGGCTCTTGCGCAAGCGCTACCCGGCCTATTCATTCGCCGCAGGCTGGTTCCTGGTTGGCCATGCCATGGAATCCAGCTTCCTTCCGCTGGAAATCGTATTCGAGCATCGAAACTATTTGCCGATGATGGGTTTGATTCTTGGGCTCGCGGCCTTGATCATTCCGTGGGTCCGCTCCCGGCTCACTCTGCGCAGCACCATGGTCCTGGGTATCGCCCTGACAGCGGGTCTGGCCGGATTGACGGCAGTGCGGACCTTGCAATGGAGCGATCCGCTCACATTGGCCATCGCTGAAGCCCGCCATCACCCTGCTTCAGCAAGAAGTCAGTACGAAGCCGGCAGGGCAGTCATTATTGCCGGCGCAAAGGCAGGCACGCGAGAATCGGCCGACCTGGCGGCACTCCCCTATTTCGAGCGAGCTGCGGAACTCGATCCCGGCCAGATTCATGCCCTGGTCGAACTGATTCTTATCAAGGCCAGTCGAGGGCCGGTGCCGGCGGCCAGACTGGAGGATTTGACGAATCGCATTGCAGCGCTCAGCTACTTCCCGCGCTTGAATCCTTTTCTCGACTTGCTAGTGACGGCGAGCAATCAGCCGCTGTCGCTTGAACCTGAGGCCCTGTCCAGAATGGTCGAGACGGCTCTTGCAAATCCTCGCTTTCCCGCGAAAGTACGCGCCACGATAATGAACAACTATGGTGCCTATCAGTTCAATATCCTGCACGACACGCAGCAAGCCGTGAGTCTGACGCTGGCCGCAGCGGCCGAAGACCCCGCGAACCCCTATTTCGAGTTGAACGTCGCAAAGATCGCATTGGCAGTCGGACAAATGGACGTTGCTCGAGCTCATCTAGACAAGGCGGAGGCGCTGGACAGGAGCCATCGATTCAAAGAGGAAATCACCCACCTGCGAACCCAACTGGGTGACTAGATGGTCTGGCGGCGAGCACCGTATCTGGACTTCCGAGCCTGGGTTCATCCGTGTAGCCAAGACCCGAACCGGGAGGCAAGTGTTCGGAGCCTGTGGCAGCACAATGGCAACGGCGCTGTTCGGGAGGGAGCATGTGAAACGCCCGACTTCAGGCAAGTAGTCCATGAATATTCCGGTGAATTGGGGAGGGCTTGTCCCCAAGAAGCCCCGCCAGAGAAAGGTCGATGAATCGGAATTTGGATCGACAGGTAAAATGGAGCAAGATCGGCACATCGGGCTCAGCTCCTTGCCATGGCATAGATCAGATGAATGCAGCATCAGCAATCCGCTACGAAAACACAGACGGCTTCTTGCCGCTCGTCGGTAGTACTGGCCCGTCGCAAGTCGCGGCACTCTTGTTCCGTAAGGTGAATGATGCGCGACATTGATCTGCCATCTTCCGAAAAGGCATCCGTCTACCCGGCCGTGGCGACCCCGTCGAATCCAATGGGGATGTACAGATGAAAGCGATCATCCTTGCCGGTGGGTTGGGTACGCGAATCAGCGAAGAGACGTCGGTCAGACCCAAACCCATGATCGAGATAGGTGGCATGCCAATTTTGTGGCACATCCTCAAGATCTACTCCCACCACGGCATCAATGACTTCGTTATCTGTCTTGGCTACAAGGGCTTTCTGATCAAGGAATACTTCGCCAATTATTTCCTGCACATGTCGGATGTGACTATCGATCTGGGCAGCAACAGCATGGATGTGCATCACAAGCATGCCGAGCCATGGCGGATAACCCTGGTAGATACTGGCAATGACACCCAGACCGGCGGTCGGCTCAAACGGGTTTCCAGCTACCTCGAAGACGAATCATTCTGCTTCACCTACGGAGATGGACTGTCGGATGTCGATGTGGGAGAGATCATCGCATTCCATCGCGCCAAGCAGACCCTGGCCACGGTATGCGCCGTACAACCTCCGGGCCGTTTCGGTGCACTCGATATCAACGAAGGCCGGATTACCCGCTTCGAGGAAAAGCCTTCAGGCGATGGATCGTGGATCAACGGCGGTTTTTTCGTACTCGAACCTGGCGCACTCGACTACATCGATGGCGACGCCAGTGTCTGGGAACGAACGCCGCTGGAATCGCTGGCTCGGGACGGGCAACTCTCAGCATACACGCACCATGGATTCTGGCAGCCCATGGATACTCTGCGCGATCGGACCAAACTGGAAGAGCTTTGGCGCAGTGGAGTAGCGCCGTGGAAAGTCTGGCCTTGAGAGCGCTGTTCAATGGCGCATTCGCCGACAGGCGCGTGCTGGTGACCGGCCATACCGGCTTCAAGGGGTCGTGGTTGTGCCTATGGCTGGACGCGATTGGCGCGGAAGTCACTGGAATGTCATTGCCAGACGAAGGCACGCAAGCACATTGGCCGCTGCTGAAGCTCGACAAAGTGCGCAGTCTCGCAATTGATCTGCGAGATGCTGCCGCAGTGCGCGAAGCAATGGAGGAAATCCGCCCAGAAGTGGTGTTCCACCTGGCTGCACAGTCACTGGTCCGCGTGAGCTATCGAGACCCCGCGACGACATTCTCCACGAATGTCGCAGGCCTGGTAAACCTGCTGGAAGCGGTGCGAAGCTGCGATTCGGTGCGCGCGATGGTCAATGCGACAACCGACAAGGTCTATCTTGAAATGAATGAAGCGCGCGGCTACCGCGAGACGGACGCACTTGGCGGACATGATCCATACAGTACGTCCAAGGCATGTGCCGAGCTGATCACCGAGTGTTACCGGAAGAGTTTTCTTGATTCGATAAGGCCCTTTTTACGAGTCGCGACAGCTCGGGCCGGCAATGTGATTGGCGGCGGCGACTGGGCAGAAGACCGCCTGGTGCCGGATCTGGTACGTTCCTCTATCGCCAGTGTCCCGCTACGCATCCGAAATCCTCACGCGATTCGCCCGTGGCAACACGTGCTTGAGTCCCTTTCCGGATACTTGAGTCTGGCGCAAGCCTTGCTGGATCGAAAGTCTGCAGAAGGTTCGTGGAACTTCGGTCCCGACGAGAGTGCCGCCCTCCCTGTCTGTGATCTGGTCGCACAATGGATGTCTCAGTGGCCCGGTGCACAAGTTGAATCTGCCGATGGCTGGCACCCGCATGAGGCGGCCGTACTATTGCTTGATTCCAGCAAAGCGGCCAGGGAGCTTTACTGGAAACCGATCTGGAAAGCCGAAACCACAATTTGCCGCACCATCGACTGGTACAGAAACTACTATCAAGACGGGATCCTCAAAAGCCGAGACGATCTAGCGGCCTATGTCGACGATGCGACGGCGGCCAGGCTCCATTGGGCGATTCCGTCGTGAGCAAGAAGCTCTTCCTGCAGCAAACACCATTGGCGGGCTTGACCGTGATCACGTCAACGCCGGCGGTAGACTCGCGTGGGCGCCTCGAACGATTGTTCTGCGAGGATGATCTGGCAAGTCTTCAACCTGGAATTCACTTCACTCAGATCAACCTATCTGCCACTGCCAGGCAAGGCACGGTGCGAGGGATGCATTTCCAGCGTCCCCCCTCTGCCGAGGCGAAGTTGATTCGATGCCTCAGCGGGCGCGTATTCGATGTAGCCGTCGATCTACGTGTCGGCTCGCCAACCTGGCTGCAATGGCATGCAGTCGAATTGGATTCCGGCGCTTCGCGACAGATTTTCATCCCCAAAGGCTTTGCTCACGGATTCCAGGCACTTACCGATAATGTCCAGTTGCTGTACATGCATACAGCCAGCTGGAACAGCAATGACGAAGGTACATTGCGGCATGACGACCCATCGCTGGCGATAGATTGGCCACTTCCTGCCATTGGAATATCAGAAAGGGATCAGTCAGCGGCATTGATCGACGAACATTTCGTGGGTATCGAAGCATGAGATGTCGTTTTTGCGACAGCAATCTGGATGATCCAGCGCTGGACAACGTTTTCGTCGACCTCGGCTCGGCGCCGCCCTCAAATGCATTCGTGTCCAGCAAGGCCTTGAGCGAACCAGAAGTCCATCTGCCACTCAAAGTCCGCACATGCCCACAATGCCTGCTCGTCCAGGTCGACGAAATACAGTCTCATACTGAATTGTTTGCGCCTGACTACGTCTACTATTCATCGTACTCACGCTCCTGGTTGGAGCACGCGGAGCGGTTTGTCTCCCTGGCGGCGTCGCGCCTGCAGCTGGATTGCAACAGCCTGGTGGTCGAGGTGGCATCGAATGACGGCTACCTTTTGCAGCATGTACTGACTCGCGGCATTCCGTGCGTTGGCATCGAGCCTACCACCGGTACGGCGCACGTGGCGCAGGGAAAGGGGATAGATACCGAAATTGAATTCTTCGGGCTCGATTTCTCCCGTGATTTCGTAATCCGCCGTCGGCAAGCTGATCTGGTCATCGCAAACAACGTGCTTGCACATGTGCCCGATCTCAACGATTTCGTTGCTGGACTGGCTCAACTACTCGCGCCGGAAGGAAGTATCACTGTCGAATTTCCACACTTGCTCCAATTGGTCAGCAAATGTCAATTCGACACGATCTACCACGAACATTTTTCATATTTTTCGCTTCACGTTGTACGTACGGTGTTTGCGGCGCATGGTCTGCGCATCTGGGATGTTGAGGCACTATCTACTCACGGTGGTTCATTGAGGATTTGGGCAGCCCATGAGGCTGGAGCACAAGTTGAAACCGCTGCTGTAGCCAGGACGCTGTCTGAAGAAGCGGACGCCGGCATGCTCAAGATGGACTACTATCGCGGATTCCAGGCTAAAGCCGACCATACAAAGAACGAATTGCTTCGCTTCCTGTTGCAACAGAATGGGAATGGCCGAAAAGTTGTTGGCTACGGTGCTGCGGCAAAGGGCAACACCCTTCTCAACTACGCTGGCGTGCGGCCAGACCTTCTGGCATACGTGGCTGATGCTTCACCGTACAAGCAAGGCCGGTACCTGCCAGGCTCGCGAATCCCAGTCGTCGCCGAGGATCACTTGCGGGCTAATCGCCCGGAATTTGTCTTGATCCTCCCCTGGAATTTGCTAGATGAAATAGTCATGCAATTAAGCTATGTCCGCGAGTGGGGAGGGCAGTTTGTCATTGCCGTACCGAAACTGACTGTTCAATGAATAACTTAGAAAAATCACGAATTTACTACACTAAACCATCGATTACGGAACTCGAGGTGGAGTATGCAACGGATGCGGCGAAAAACGGTTGGGGCGAGCACTGCTACGATTATATCCATCGGTTTGAAGAGTTGCTTCGCGCACATCTCGGCGTCAAGCATGCAATTGCTACATCCAGCGGCACGGGCGCACTGCAACTCGGGATGGCCGCGATGGGTATCGGTCCCGGCGACGAAGTCATTCTGGGTGATATCAACTGGATCGCGTCAGCGGCCCCAATTCACCATCTTGGCGCCAAACCTATTCTGGTAGATGTTCTGCCGGATACCTGGTGTCTGGATCCTGCGGCGGTAGAAAAAGCGATATCCGCCAAGACCAAAGCAATACTGGCTGTGCACCTCTATGGAAACCTGTGCGATATGGACGCGCTCCAAACAATAGGCCTTGAGCACGGAATCCCCGTAGTTGAGGATGCCGCAGAAGCCATAGGCTCTATATGGCACGGCCGCCGAGCTGGCTCAATCGGGAAATTCGGCGCGTTCTCATTTCATGGCACGAAAACCATCACAACCGGTGAAGGGGGGGCCTTCGTAACCAACGATGCCAAGCTCCACGAACGTGCGATGACATTGTCCAACCACGGACGCAGGCGAGGAGAGACGAGGCAGTTCTGGCCGGAAACATTTGGCTTCAAGTTCAAAATGGCTAACGTCCAGGCAGCAATTGGTTGTGCCCAACTGGAGCGGGCAAATCACCTGATCTCAGGAAAACGTCGAGTATTTACCTACTATCACGATTCACTGAGTCATCTGCCCTTGCGCATGAATCCAGAGCCCATCGGAACCGTCAATGGCTACTGGATGCCAACAGTAATAGTGGAGAAAGACGTTTTGTTCGATCGTGACGTGCTATTGGATGAATTCAGAGCCAACAATATCGACTGCCGCGTTTTCTTTTGGCCACTTTCTTCGACTCCACCCTTCTCTTCCCAAGCAATTCATGAAACAAGCACTTCGCTTTCGGCTCGTGCATTCAACCTTCCGAGCTATCAGGACCTGACTGTTAGCGAACAGGATAGGATAATCAGCATTGTTCATGATGTCATCCGCAACAATCATGAGTAGCGAGATTGCGCAGCCATTGTTGGGCATTATTGGATCCAGTGGCGGCGCATGCCTCAAAGCAGCAGCGCAGTGCCTCAAGCAGGCGGGAATCGATCAGCGCTGGGCGGTATTAACGGATAGAAACTGTGGGTTATCGGACTGGGCAACCAGCGAATCCGCTGTATCGCGCATTCTCCCATACCAGGGAGTTCATCATTTCTCCGCTCATGCTCAAGACTTTTTTTCGAAACTGGGGGTAAACAAGATACTGCTCTTCTATACGCGAAAGATCGGCGCTCCACTCATTGACGCGTTTGAAGTTTGCAACATTCACCCCTCTCTGCTGCCTGCGTTCCCTGGACTGGGCGCCTTGCGCAGAGCAGTGAGCACTAACCCCAAGGCACTTGGATCAACACTTCATTTTGTCGACGAAAACCTGGATACAGGCAAGATCATCATGCAGGTTAGCAGCCCATTTCAAACCAATTCTTCAATCACGGCTGCTGAGCGAATCAGCTACCTGCAAAAGATCTGGCTAACCCTCTACTGGCAGAACGGCATGGTCAGGACATCACCCTACTTGCAAGATCAAGTGGAGATTGAGTTTGAGCGCTATAGAGATGAGCTCGGATTTCATTTGCCAATTTGCGCGGAGCTGCATAGATGCGCATAGTTATTTCGCAGCCCATGTATTTTCCTTGGGTAGGGTTGCTAGAGCAATTGAGACTAAGTGACATTTTTGTGCACTATGACGATGTTCAGTTCGCACGTGGTTTCTATAACAGGGTGGAAGTTAAAACCAAAGATGGCATGCGCTGGATGACAGTTCCCCTTCAAAAGGTTCGGCGCGGCAATCATTTGACTGAGATTGTCCCAGACAACAGCAAGAACTGGCGGGATGAGCATCGCAGAATATTGAGTAGCGCGTACGCCAAGGCGCCTTTCTACGAAGACATGATGGATTTGTTTGATCGTGCCTCATGCATCCCAGCAGAATCCATTGCAGATATTTCACGTGCCTCAACAATGGTGCTTGCGGAGTACTTTGGCCTCGACAAGGGGCGCGCGTTCATCAACTCGTCGACTCTCGGGGTAAGTGGAACCAGCAGTCGACGGTTATTGGATATCTGCTTGCACTTGGGCGGTACTGAATACATAACAGGCCATGGCGCTCAAAACTATCTTGATCATTCCTTGTTCGAAGAAAAGCGAATAGCGGTCGAGTACATGAATTATCTTTGCAGGCCCTATCCCCAGGCCCATCCGCCTTTTACGCCGTATGTCACATCGCTGGACCTTGTCGCCAACTGTGGCCGAGACGGCCTCCAGTATATTTGCTCGGGCACCCTCCGATGGAAGGAGTTTCTTGATGAATCCAAATGATGCTTTCAAGGCTGAGGTCATGCGCAATATCGAGCAACTCAAGAACAATCGCGAGTTGCGCGAAGCCTCGCTTGAATGGGTAGCCGAAATAACACCTAAGCGTTACGCGTACAACTTCAATTGGCTGGGGCGCCCGATCATCCAGGTTCCGCAGGATATGGTGGCTATACAAGAACTTGTCTGGAGGGTCAGGCCTGACCTAATTGTCGAGACCGGCATCGCGCATGGAGGCTCTTTGATCATGAGTGCATCTCTGCTAGCCATGCTCGATTATTGTGACGCAGTTGCTAGTGGGGAACTCTTGGACCTGCAAAGACCAAAGCGAAGAGTGCTCGGAATTGACATCGATATTCGTGAACACAATCGGGAGGCAATTCTTGCACACCCGATGTCACATCGCATCGATATGCTACAAGGTTCATCGATTGCGCCCGACATTGTTTCAAGGGTTCACGCTGTTTCGCAAAGTTTCGAACGGGTAATGGTATTGCTGGATTCCAATCACACGCACGACCATGTACTAGGCGAACTTCAGGCTTACGCACCGCTTGTAACCAGCAATAGCTACTGCGTAGTGTTTGATACTGTTATAGACGTTTTGCCGCATGGATCATGTTTAGATAGACCCTGGGACATCGGCAACAATCCAATGACGGCGGTTCGTGAGTTTCTGCGCACCAATGAGGACTTCGTCGTGGATGAGGACATCGAGGCGAAACTATTGATAACCGTTGCGCCTCACGGATACCTTCGCCGAAAGGGCTAGCCCAACTGGAGATTCCTCGACTATGGGTACCGACAAGGACTGGGAAAAATGGGGGCGTGACGACCCGTATTTCGGTGTTCTTAGCGACGAGAAGTACAGGTCGGAACATCTGTCGGATGAAAACCTGGCTGACTTCTTTGCCTCCGGCGAGGAGCATGTCCGCATGATCATTGACACGATCAGAGGACATTTCTCACGAGAGTTTGTACCGGAATCAGCGCTGGATTTCGGTTGCGGTGTTGGTCGCCTGCTAATTCCTCTGGCGCGCGTGAGCAAGCGGGCCACAGGCATTGATGTGTCTTCCTCCATGTTGGAGAAGGCCCGGCAGCACTGCGCCAGACTAGGCATCGAGAATGTCCAACTCGCTTTGTCAGACGACGCTCTCAGCAGAATAAAAAGTTCGCATGACCTGATTCATTCTCATATTGTTTTTGCGCATATTCATCCTTCTCGCGGAATGAAGGTCATGCAGCGACTGGCCGAAAAGGTGAGTCCCGGCGGATTCATGGCCGTGCAATTTCTCTATGCATGCAATGCACCTGGTCTCATCCGTGGCATGGTGAACCTGCGATATCGGATTCCCTTGCTCAATGCACTGCGCAACATGTTGCGCGGTCGTCCTGTCAAGGAGCCTGCGATGCAATTGCATGTCTACAATCTCCCCGCGATACTGCAATTCCTCAATCGTTGCAATTTTGGCGAGGCGCTCTTGATCACGGACCGCTTCGACAATGACACGTTCGACTCGGCGATACTCATCGCGCAACGCTCCTGGTAACAGCAGTAGCCCTCACCAATGCCCCGTCTCCGCGACAACGTACTTGCAAACTACGCGGGGCAAGCGTGGGTAGCAATCATGGGCGTTGCGTTCGTGCCCGTCTACTTGCGATTGCTGGGGATCGAACAATTCGGCTTGATTGCGTTCATGCTGAGCTTGCAGACGATTTCATTGCTACTCGACATGGGAACTGGAGTTTTCCTGGGGCGCGAGCTGGCGCAACGCGCGCACCATGCAGACAGGCGAGATAGCATCCGGCAATTGATTCGGAGCTTTGAATGTCTGATCTGGCCGACGGCGGCTCTCATTGCGATACTCATCGTATCCACTAGCGGAGAAATCGCCTCGCACTGGCTCCATCCCGAGCAGCTAGGCAAGGAAACAACCACGAAAGCGGTCGGCATTATCGGTCTGGTAGTGGCCCTGTTGTGGCCAACCGCATTCTATGCCTCGGCGCTTTCCGGCCTTGAACAGCAGAAAAAGCTGAATGTACTCGTCGCGGTCTTTGCCACACTGCGTTATGCAGGAGTGGTCCCGGTACTTCTCTGGAGCAACAGCGGGTTACTGGGATTCTTGTGGTGGCATTGCCTGATAGCTGGTTTGCAGAGCATCTGCAGCGCCATGGTGTTGTGGCGGCACTTGCCACAGTCCGCCGAACGCACCAGGTTCCAGCTTTCGGAGATTCTTGGCGCAAGACATTTTGCGCTCGGCGTATTCTCCATAACGGCGCTGGGCCTGATCCTGTCGCAGATGGATAGACTGGCGATGTCCGCGCTGCGCCCGCTTGAGGAACTCGGCTACTACGGTGTGGCGCTAACGATCAGTGGTGGCCTCGGCAGGCTGGTTCAACCCATGTTTGCCGCGATCTATCCAAGACTCAGCAAACTCGCCGGTTCAGACGACCAGCTCAGGGTGTCCGAGCTATATCACTTGTCCAGCCAGATTGTTGCAGCCGTTGTCGCAGCGGTTGCCGGTGTAGTTTGCATCTATTCCGAGTCAGTATTGAGACTTTGGACTGGCGATTCAGTGCTCTCGGCGCAAGTTGCGCTACCCCTGACGCTTGTGTTCGCAGGCACGGCTATCAACGGTGTCATGAACGTCCCATACGCTCTGCAACTCGCACATGGATGGACGCGACTTGCCGCCTTGAGCAACCTGGTGGGAATAATCCTGTTTGCGCCCGCTTTCGTGCTTGCAGTCGAGAATCATGGAATGACGGGAGCTGCCGCAGTCTGGCTGGCTGTCAACGTCACGTACCTGGTATTCATTGCCCCTCTCTTGCATCGTCGCTTGTTGCGCGGCGAACTCGGGCTTTGGTATGCGCAAAGTGTACTGCAGCCATTTTCAGCTGCGTTCGGCGTTGTTCTGGTTGCGAAATGGCTCTACCCTTCAATTGATCGGACAATCGGCGGTGTGACGTGGATTTCCGCTACAGGACTGATCGCACTTACCGCATCGCTTCTTGTATCACAGGGATTCAGAAAACTGCTGATTGCATACCTTCGTCAGATGCGAATCGAGCGAACTGATAGCTCATTCAAGCCGTAGCAAGTGGCCGAAACTCTTCTGCAGTTCTCTTCGAGAATTTACGATCCCCTTCTCCAAGCCAGCATAGAGCTTCCTGAAAACGCGGAAAAAACCGGGAATATGCTCGCAACCGACAGACAGACTCCGAAGAACCCACGGGCGCAGATACCCGGAGTAGCTTTCTGACAAGGCTAGCGACGCGTCCTTCGCGAAATCCGTACGCCCGTTCGCCAGCGCGTTCACTCCGCGACGAAACAGCATGCGTTGGGCATCTGCATGCAATGCGGCGAGCAACTTGTGTCGATCAGACGCGCTGAGAGACTCCAAATTGGCCATGTTCTCAAACATTTTCAACCAACCCGGCCAGAATGAAGATAGAGGCTGCGTCGCGCTGAATGAATCAGAATTGATGCTGAACACCGCAGAAGGATGCTTTTCGACGAGGAAGGGAAATCGGGCTCCCAAGCGCAACGTGTAGTCGAGATCGGCTGGCCCAAGCGTTTCCGGATCAATGAAGCCAAGCAGGTCCAGCAGTTCCTTTCGAAAGACGATACCTGTCCAGGTCGGGGCCAAACCACCCGTCATGGTCAGCACGCCTTCCGGCGGGTAGAACATTCCCTCTCGAGGCCATCTGTCCAGCCTTGCATCCCAGATTGTTCCTCGTTCATCCACATTGAGCGTCATTCCAACCCAGAACATTGCATCCGGATTCGCAGCCAATCCGGCTAGCGCACGCCGATAAAAGTCAGGCAACAAATAGTCGTCATCAGACAGTATCGAGAAGTATGGCGTTTCCACCCTGCGCACCCCGAACTCGAAGTTTGCCTGCGCGCCGATATTCTTCGAATGACAGTGGTAGTGGACTCTGTTGTAGTCCCTTGCGAGATCCGCCACGACATTGCCGGTTTCATCGCCCGAACAATTGTCGAGTACTTCTATACGGAGATTGACCTCTTCCTGATCGACGGCACTCTGGATCGCCCGACGCAGCAGACTTGGCCTTCGGAACGTTGGAATGATCGTCGTAATCTCCGCGCCAGCGATCGAAATGTCCGAAATGCTCTCAGTCATACTGTTCTCTAGCATCGCAGCCATGCTGGACTCGCGACCACATACGTTTCACGTCAACGGACGAGTGCCGCCGGCTTCACCCAGCATTCTGTCCCTGCGCAAGCAGGAAACTCTTCAATGCGTGTGAAATCCTCGGGGCAGCATGGCCATCCCCAAAAGGTGAACCACCCTGGACCATCCGCCCATAGCTGGCTGGGTTATCAAGCAGTTCGGTGACCGCGTCGACAATTTGATCACATTGCATTCCTACCAGTCTGGCAACACCCGCTTCGATAGCTTCCGGCCGCTCGGTCTCAGCGCGAAGTACGAGTACCGGCTTGCCCAGTGCCGGCGCCTCCTCCTGCACGCCTCCAGAATCCGTCAGGATGATATATGCCCGCTTTAGAGCCCCGACAAACTGGGCATAATCGAGCGGGTTGCAAAGAACGATGCCCCGTTGGTCGGTCAGTCGGGAGCGAATGGTGCCAGAAACAATGGGGTTTGGATGAACCGGAAGCAGAAACTCGATGTCATCGCGACGAGAACAGAGCTCAAGTAGTGCATCGCAGATTGACCCAAGCGGCTTCCCGAAGCTTTCTCGGCGATGAACAGTTACCAGTATCAGTCGTTTGTCTGTTTGGATGGGCAAATCGATATCTGCGTTTCGCGCTGACTGGTGGAACAGCGCATCGATAACCGTGTTCCCGGTTACCATGACTCGATCTGGCTCCACCCCCTCTTTGAGCAGATTGTCGCGTGCGCGCGCTGTCGGTGCAAAATGCAGGTCGGCAAGGTAGCTGGCCACAACCCGATTCATCTCCTCCGGAAATGGAGATTTTCGGTCATGAGTGCGCAGCCCTGCCTCCACGTGGGCGAAGGGAATTTCCCGGTAGAAGCAGCACAGGGCAATTGCAAATACAGTAGTCGTATCACCCTGTGCTATCACCAGGTCGGGCGCCTCGTCTCCGAGAACCTGATTGACCTTCTCGATCATACGCGCCGTAAGTGACGCCAATGACTGTCCGACTTGCATGATATCCAGATCGATGTCCACGAGAATCTCGAACTGCGCAAGCACCTGATCGAGCATTTCCCTATGCTGAGCTGTAGCCATTACACGCACGTCGGCCCAGCCCTCTGAGCGCAGCTGCCGGATAACGGGCGCCATCTTGATGCCTTCCGGTCGAGTACCAACCACGCAAAGCAGCTTTCGATGATCGTTGATTCCCCTCATCGTTGTATCCTTGATGCCAGTGACGAACCAATTCTGATGCATGCGTCCCTCTATTCAGAGGCGCATCTCGCTTCCATCGGACCATGAATCGCGGCCCGGACAATCTTGCCGCAACAACCAGAAGTGCAACACACCTTGCGAATCCTGCATCTCGCCAAAAGACGTTATACCAACAAGGACGCGCTTGCCGAACGCTTCGGGCGCGTTTACCAGCTTCCCTTGTATTGGTCCGCCCGCAATCATCAAGTTGAACTGGCACTGGTCGACTACCACTCCCTCCAGAAAGAGCAGGTAGCCCAGGATGGATTCACTACCCACAGCTTACCCATTCTTGATCCGCTTTCATTCTGGCGGCTGAAGCGAATCGCACGCGCCCTGCAGCCAGACGTGATTGTCGCAAGCGGCGACTGTTTCGTTGGCCTCATCGGCTACCACATCTCTCGGTCGGCCTGTGCCCCCTTTGTGTTCGATGTCTACGACGACTACTCAAGCTTTGGTTCCTACCGTGCATTTCTGGGATGGAATGCACTGGATTTCCTATTGAATCGAGCCGACCTTGTCCTATACGCCAGTCGTACGCTGGCTGACAGACATTTCGCGCGTTCAAAGTGGGTGCTGACGCCAAATGGGGTGGACACAGAAAAATTCAGACCCGGCGACACTGCAACAGCACGGCGAAGAATTGGCCTGGACGGAAATGTCGATACGCTAGTCGGCTATTTTGGCAGCATGGAACGGGACAGAGGGGTCGACGACTTGATTGTCGCAGTAGGGCAACTACACGCTATCGACTCAAACATTCGCCTCCTTCTTTGCGGCACTCTGCGGCCGGACTTGCAACCCTTGCCCCCGTGGATCAACTACATGGGTGTGGTTCCACACGTGGCGATGCCCGACTATCTGAACGCCTGTGACGTGCTGGCCTTGCCTTATCGGAGAAGCCAGATGATGGATATGGGTGCTTCCTGCAAGATAGCAGAGTACCTCCTTTGCGAACGCCCGCTTGTCGCCACACATACACCCAATTTCAGCAGCAACTTCCCGATGCAGGCTGTCGAATTGGGACCCGCCATGTGCTCGCCTGCTGATGCCGCAGATCTTGCTCGGGCGATTAGCCTGCAACTTCAGGAAAGGCGCATATGTTCTCGCCCAGAGGATCACGCATGGCCAACAATTGCGAATAATGTACTATCATCAATACTCGGTCTAGGCGTCCACGACATTTAGATTCTTTCAAGAACTGAAGCTCGAATCATGGAAGCTCGAAGCATGGTCGGAAGACAAAGCTGAACGACTGACTGGGTCGCGGGGATCATGAAGCCAGGGTCAGGACTTGCGAAGGTTGATCAAGACAGGGGCTAGTATTCTTCAACAGGCTACTTGCCTTAGGAGGGCTTCCTGATCAAGTCCAAGAGTACCTTTTCATAGCCCGCAGCCACCGTGGGCCAATCAAATCTTGCAAGCAACGACTTGAAAGCTGCTTCGGCCAAATGCGAGTTCGGGGGTGATTTCAGTATCGCGCATACCTGCTCAGCTATTGAGCGAGGTGAATCTGAAGTGCAAAACTTTACTTGATCCTCGCCGAAAGCACTCCGTGTCGCAGGCAAGTCCCCAACCACTACCGGGCAACCGCATCCCGCAGCTTCAACAGCAACCAGGCCCAATCCTTCCTGGTCGCCACCCGAGGCTTCCACAAAGGGCGCAACAAAAACAGCTGCCCGCCGATACAACGCTGGCAGTTCTGGCTGAGGCACCGAACCGACAAAGCGCACCTTGTGGGTCAACCCAAGGCGCCGGACCTGAATGTTGCGCTCCGCCAATTCCGGTCCGAAACCAGCCACAGTCAGATAGCAAGATGGATATTCCATCAAAATGGCAGGCATCGCGTCTATCAGGTGTTTCAGGCCTTTTTTCTCAACCAGTCTCCCGACAAACAGGATTTCGTCGCGTGAGCGTTTGACTTCCGGATCCGGGGAGAATCGAGAGGAAAGGTCCACGCCCATGGGTTGCACGCTCACATTCCTGACGCCGATTCCGATTCGCTCCAATTCTCTGCACATTGCAGCGCTGACCACTGTCAGGCCATCCGCGTTCCGAGCGACAAAAAGTTTCAGGACCGTCATGATCCTGCCTCGCAATGCGAAGAGATCTGCCCCATGTGAGGTGACAAGAAACGGAGGAAATCGTTTGGACAACTTCGCAAGTATTGCGGCAACAAATCCCTGAGGCAGTAGCCAGTGGGCGTGAATTACATCAACTTGCCGCTTTCGAACCTGGCGCCAGGAATTCCATGCCTGTGCAATCAGGAAGGTCGGTAAAAGCAGCATCTTCCATCGTTGTCGGCGGAGATTGGCAACCATTCCTCCATTGTGAACAAGAGTTTCGAGGCGTCGTGGGGCATACCGGTATCGGATGACCTCCACCCCGTCGAGCACTTCATTGGTCTCGGCACCGGGCGCGCTTGGCACAATGGCGATCACGTGGAATTGATCAGTCAGGCGCTTTCCCAGTTCGTGAACGAATCCGGGTTCGTGGTCGCCCGCCCATCGCGGATAGGTAGACGCAAGCACAAGAAGCGTTGGGCGAGAACGGTTGTCAGATGTCACGACGATATGTAAGCGAAGTGATTTGTTCCGAAATCAACCCGATCAGAAAAGTAATGACTGCTGCGCTGAGGAGCAGCGCGCTCATGTTTGTAAATCGACCATGGACCACAAAAGTGTACCCGTAGTATACGAGACCGAGAATGAAGAACATGGCACTGGTCGGCACGAACAACTTGAGAGGCGAATACAGGGTCGCAATCTTGAAAATGATCAGCAGGAATCTGAGTCCATCTCGGACGGGGCGTATATGACTCTTGCCTACGCGTCTGGCGACTGGAATAGGCTCGTAGGCCACTGCATATGCGCTGCGGAAGAACGCCATCGTGCAGGTGGTTGGATATGAGAATCCGTTCGGCAGCAGATGCAGGAATTCCCGGAATTTGTCAGCTCGCACTGCCCGGAAGCCCGAAGTGAGATCCTTGACCGCGAATCCCGTGATCCGTGTGGCCAGCCAGTTATAGAGCCCGTTGGCCAGACCGCGACTGACACCCGCCTGCCCGGACCAATCCCTTGCCCCGACCACCATGTCGTAGCCCTCGTCGAACCTGGCAAGCAGCTTTCCGACCAGGACCGGATCATGCTGGCCATCAGCATCCATGAAAACAATGGTGTCGCCTCCGGCCGCGCGTGCCCCGCGCTTGATGGCCGCCCCATTGCCCATTGAATAAGGTTGGGACAGGCAAACAACGGCATTTTGCCGACAAATTTCGGGGGTCTGGTCGCTGGAACCGTCATCCACGACGATGATTTCAGCCTCGGGTTGAGCCTCCCTGAGTCTGGGCAGGAGCTCGACCAGGGCTGCGGCTTCGTTCTTGGCCGGCAGGACAATACTGAGCATGGGCCCCTCGGAAAAGGTGGCGTCGGGTCGTTCGCGCCAGAATAAGTGTGGATTGGGCCACTATACTGCCCGGCAGGTGTTCTTTCGGCAACGTATTTGAGGTAGATTCGGCAGTAGTTTCGGGGACTTGCACGACATTCCTATGGCAACACAGTTGAATCCGGGCACATTGGTCGGCCTTTCCGGCATCAGCCGGCGCCTCGTCGCCGAAGGGGTGCTGGGGGAAAATGACGCGCGCAAGGCCATCGAGGATGCCAGCAAGCAGAAAATTCCCATTGGAGCCTGGCTTGCCGAGAACGGGCTCGTATCCAGTGCCCAGATCGCCCTGGCTTCGGCTTTCGAGTTTGGCGTCCCCTTGTTCGACGTGACGGCGCTGGACCTCACCCAGATCCCGATCAAGCTGGTCAAGGAAGAACTGATCAACAAACACAAGGCCTTGCCGCTGTTCAAGCGCGGCAATCGACTGTTCGTTGGCGTATCGGACCCGACCAACCTCCGAGCCCTGGATGACATCAAGTTTCAGTCCAATCACATCATCGAGCCGATCCTGGTCGACGAGCAGCAGCTCGAACGCGCCATCGAGCAGGCTCAGCACGCGACCAGCACTTCCATCGAGGACATGGAAGATACCGAAGGCCTGGAGGATCTCGAGCTAGGCGATGTCGGTGAAGACGAAGGGGGTGGTGGTGTTGATGCCAGCGGGGCCGATGATGCGCCAGTCGTGCGTTTCGTCAACAAGGTACTGGTCGATGCGATCAAACGTGGCGCCTCGGATATCCATTTCGAACCCTATGAAACCAACTACCGGGTACGCCTGCGCATGGATGGCATGCTCAAGCACGTCGCCTCCCCCCCAACTCGCCTGACCCCTCGCATTTCGTCTCGCATCAAGGTCATGGCCGGACTCGATATTGCCGAGCGCCGGGTCCCGCAGGATGGCCGAATCAAGCTCAACCTCTCGAAGACCAAATCCATCGACTTTCGCGTGAGTACTTGCCCTACGCTATTTGGCGAAAAAATCGTCATGCGTATCCTCGACGGTTCGGCCGCGAAGATGGGCATCGACAAGCTGGGCTACGAGGAAGATCAAAAGAAGCTTTTTCTCGACGCCATCGAGAAGCCCTACGGCATGGTGCTGGTGACCGGCCCGACCGGCTCGGGAAAGACCGTCTCCCTGTATACGGCATTGAACATTCTCAATACCGAGGGCCGAAACATCTCAACCGTGGAGGATCCGGTCGAAATTCGTGTCCCCGGAATCAATCAGGTTCAGCAGAACACCAAACGCGGGATGACCTTTGCAGCCGCCCTGCGCTCGTTCCTGCGCCAGGATCCGGATGTGGTGATGGTGGGTGAAATCCGTGACCTTGAAACTGCCGAGATCGCAATCAAGGCCGCACAAACCGGCCACATGGTCTTGTCCACCCTGCACACCAACGACGCGCCGCAAACAATTGCGCGCCTTATGAACATGGGCATAGCGCCCTACAACATCACTTCCTCGGTCACCCTGATCATCGCCCAGCGCCTGGCTCGTCGTTTGCACACCTGCAAGAAACCCCTGGAACTGCCAGAAGCCGCCCTGCTCGCCGAGGGCTTCACAAAGGCCGATATCGAGGCCGGCATGCAATTGCAGGAAGCGGTCGGTTGCTCGGGTTGCAACGAAGGCTACAAGGGTCGGACCGGCATCTACCAGGTCATGCCGCTGACCGAGTCCATCGCAAAAATCATCCTTTCCGGGGGCACGGCGATCCAGATTGCGGACCAGGCCCGCGCCGATGGCATTCGGGATCTGCGAGCATCCGCATTGCTGAAGGCACGCCAGGGCGTTACCAGCCTTGCTGAAATCAATCGAGTTACCAAGGACTAAGACATGGCAACCACGACCGCAACCGCCAGAGCGGGTATCAAGACGAGCGCCGGTAAATCGCGTGCTGCGCTCAGCAAGATGGATACCTACGTCTGGGTAGGACTCGACAAGCGCGGCATCCGCATGAAGGGCGAGATGTCGACCAAGAGCGCCAGCCTGGTCAAGGCCGAGCTCCGCCGACAGGGAATCAATCCGCAGTCCGTCAAGGCCAAGCCAAAGCCACTGTTTGGAAAGACGGGCAAGGCCATCAAGTCTCGAGACGTATCGGTATTCAGCCGCCAGCTCGCGACCATGATGGCGGCAGGCGTACCGATGGTTCAGGGCTTCGAAATCGTTGCAGGCGGGCAGAACAATCCACGCATGAAGGAAATGCTGGTCGATATCAAGACCGATATCGAAGGCGGTTCCGCACTCAACGAAGCTCTCAGCAAATACCCGGTGCAGTTCGACGAACTCTACTGCAACCTGGTCAAGGCAGGTGAATCGGCCGGCGTACTCGATACCGTCCTCGACACGATTGCCAACTATCAGGAAAACATCGAAGCCATCAAGGGCAAGATCAAGAAGGCGATGTTTTATCCGGCCATGGTCTTGTCCGTTGCCGTGCTGGTGTCGGCCATTCTGCTTATCTTTGTCATCCCCCAGTTCGAGACGGTGTTCAAGAATTTCAACGCAGATCTGCCCGCATTCACGATGATGCTGGTGAATCTTTCACGCTTCATGGTAGCGAACTGGTGGCTCATTCTCCTGATCCTGATTGGCTCTGTTTTCGCCCTCATTACCGTCTACAAGCGCTCGGAGAAATTCCAGCATCTCGTAGGTCGCTTTCTTCTCAAGCTTCCCGTTATCGGCGAGATCCTGCGGCAATCAGCCATGGCACGCTTTGCGCGCACCCTTGGCGTGACATTCCGCGCCGGCGTGCCCCTGGTGGAAGCTCTGGAATCGGTCTCGGGGGCCACTGGCAGCGTCGTCTACAACGAGGCAGTAAAACGAATTCGCGAGGATGTCTCGGTGGGTCATCAGTTGCAGCTGGCCATCCGCCAGACCGGCTTGTTTCCGAACATGGTTGTGCAAATGGTGGCGATCGGCGAAGAGTCCGGCGCCCTGGATGCCATGCTCTTCAAGATCGCGGAATTCTACGAGCAGGAAGTCAACAATGCGGTCGACGCATTGGCCAGCTTGCTGGAGCCATTCATCATGGTCATCATCGGCGTGATTGTCGGTGGCATGGTTATCGGCATGTACCTGCCGATCTTCAAGCTCGGCGCCGTAGTGGGTTGATCCAGTCATCCACCAGACCCGGAATGCAGCTCTATGGAAAGGCACCGCAGAAACCTGCCCGATGCCCAATCCGTGTAGGGGCGAGTCCAGGACTCGCCCACTCCTTTTCGGCATTTGGTGAGACAACACAAAAGAGGCAGGTCTGAGGCCCACCCCTGTGCAAGCAGAATGGCAACGCCGGCATCATGTCTGATTCGTGAAAACTGGTATCTTCGCCCTTCATTCCTGACATTCCCGGATTATGGATTTCTCCTGGCTGGAACAACCTGTTTTCCTGATCCCCGTTGTCGCGGTGCTTGGCCTGCTGGTCGGCAGCTTTCTCAATGTGGTGATCTTGCGCCTGCCACTCAGACTGGAGCACGACTGGAAAACCCAGGCCCGCGAATTTCTTGGCCAAGACGAAGCCCAGGCTGAAGCCCCGCCGCCAGATCTCGTGTTTCAGGGCTCGCATTGCATGCACTGCAAACATGCCCTGTCGCCTCTGGACAACATCCCCGTGCTCAGTTTCCTGTTCCTTCGGGGGCGCTGCCGGTATTGCAAGGTTGCGCTATCCTGGCAGTACCCGCTGGTTGAATTGCTCAGCGCTGCGGGCTGCGCAATTGTCGCCTTCAAGCTCGGATTCGGCTGGCCCTTGCTGGCCGCTCTTGCATTTACCTGGATCCTGATCGCGGCATCGGGAATCGATGCACGCACCCAGTTGCTGCCGGATCAGCTAACCCTGCCCTTGCTCTGGCTGGGCCTGCTGCTTTCTTTGGTGCCCGTGTTCGTCGATGCCCCAACTGCAATTCTTGGTGCCGCAATCGGCTGGGCCAGCCTCTGGTCAGTGTTTTGGCTGTTCAAACTGACTACTGGCAAGGAAGGCATGGGCTATGGCGACTTCAAGTTGCTCGGGGCTTTGGGTGCGTGGATGGGAGCGACGGCCCTGCTGCCGATCATTCTGATGTCCTCGCTGATAGGCGCCGTTGTTGGTGGTGCAATCCTGGCGATCAATCGCAAGGGCAAGAACACGCCAATACCGTTTGGCCCTTTCATTGCAGCCGCCGGTTGGGTCTGGTTTGTCTTTGGCAGCGAACTGTCAGCCCTGTATGAGGCATGGTTCCTGGCTGGCTGAGCGACATCAGCGCGAAAATCACTGGACGGCAGTGAGATGGTACTCGGCCCCGGAACTTGACCGGACGTTTCATCGGTGCAGCCGTTTGTCATCTTCCCGGAAAACCCGAAGCCAGCCAGCATCCCAGACGCAGGTGTCCGATATCCTGATACCTGAGAAAATTGCCGTGACGATGTGTGTCAGTCAAAACCATCCGAATAGAGATAGTCGTGCACGATGGTCCCGGTCGCCGGGCTACCGGTCACCTTCACCTGAAATTGGGTATTCAACAAGACGGATATCGAGTCTCCATTGAAGTTGGTGCCTAGAATGTCCGGTTTGCCATCGAGATTGAGATCAGATGCCTTGACTGCCTCGGGGCTCGAGCCGGCTGCAAACGGTTCAGCCGAGGCAAAATCCACGACGAAGCTGCCAGGTTCGGTCGAGTTCAAGAAAACCGAAATCTGATCATCGTATCTGTTTGAAACGAAAAGATCGGGCTTGCCATCGCCGTCGGCATCGGCAACATCAACCGCCACAGCGCCGGAGCCGGATGCAAACAATTGGGCCGCAGCGAACGCTGGCAGCAGGCTTCCTGGCTCCGTGGCATTCAACATCACTGAAAAAGTGTTTGCCTCGGCATTGATGACGATCACATCCTTCCGCCCATCGCTGTTGATATCGGAAACGACGGCAGAGCGCGGCTTTGCGACGTCAAATGCCTGCCTGGGCAAAAAAGAGGCGGTGCTGCTACCGGGAACTGTCGAATTGAGCAATACAGAAAGCTCGTCGTCACTGGTGTTGGAAACAATCAGGTCCGCACGGCCGTCTCCGTTGATGTCGGCACCTACCAGGCCGGTCGGACTTGTACCCGCCCCAAACATTTGTTGCGTCATGAAATCTGGCGCGGCCGTGCCGGCAAGCGTAGCGTTGAGCAATACGGCAACCGCATTCTCCGCAGAACTGGCCGCTGCGATGTCCGGCCTGCCATCGCCGTTGAGATCCGTCGCAACCAATCCAAGCGGACCGGCACCACTGGCGAACGCAACCTGTGGCGAGAAACTGGCGGCACCGTCACCCGGCGTGGTCGCGTTCATCAGCACAGAGGTCGTGCCTTCGTAGTGATTCGAAACGAGCAGGTCGCGTAAACCATCTCCGTTGACATCTGCACTGGCAACAGAGGTCGGGTTGAGTCCTGTGGAGAAAGACTGCATCGAAACAAACTCGGGATCGTACGCTCCCGGGGAGGTGACGTTAATCAGCACCGATACCGAACCGCCAAAGTAGTTTGTGGCAATTGCGTCGGGCCTTCCATCTCCATTGAGGTCGGCAACTTCCGCGGAATTCGTCCCATCTCCTGCAGGGAAATCCTGGTGCACTGTGAATCCTGCTCGTGTGCCGTCGATCGCGGTGGTGTTGAGTGATACGGCTACCGTGCCACCCATGTAGTCAACAGCGATCAGGTCTTCCAGGCCATCGTTGTTGAGATCGGCACTCGCGATTCTGTCGCCTGGCGACGGACCGGAAATCGGCAGCAATGATGAAAAGCTGACGGTGCTGGAGCCCGGGGGCGTGGAGTTGACCAGCAGTTTTGCGGAGTATGGGGCTATATCAAACTTTCCGACGAAGATATCCGGGCTGCCGTCGCCGTTTGTATCTGCTATGGAAAGCCAGTTCGTGAAATTTCCTACCGGGAATACTTGCTGGGGCGCAAATTCCGCTGCATCTGAACCCTCATCCGTGTTGTTGAGCAGAACGGAAACTGTGCCATCTGCCGAATTGGCAGCAACCAGATCCACTTTTCCGTCACGATTGATATCAGACCCGACAACGAATCTTGAGCCGCCGCCAGCCGCGAGAACTACTTGAGGAGCAAAAGTGAGACTGCTAGAACCGGCGTCCGTCATGTTTATCAGTACGGATAGCGTATCGTCTCCCATGCTGGAGACAACAAGATCGGGCTTGCCATCGCCATTGAGATCCGCAGCCGCTATCGAACTTGGAGCCGACCCCGCCGAGAAGCGCTGCTGGGGCGCGAAATCGGCATCCATACTTCCCGCATCCGTATTGTTCAGAAGCACAGAAACACTTGAGTCGGTGACATTTGGGGTGGCCAAATCGAACAAGCCATCTCCATTGAAATCTGCGGTACACGTCGAAAAAGGACTGGATCCGATCGGCGTCGCGAAAAATTCTGCAGCATTGAAGGCAATGGCATTCGACCCGGTCGGCGTTGTGTTCAGTAGTACGTGAACACCGTCATTCGAGCTGTCCCCGAGTGCAACATCGATTTTTCCATCGCCATTCAGGTCTACTGCGACAGGCTGTCTATTCCCTGCCGGAAAGACCTGTGCTTCTAGAAAGCTCAATGCTGATGCACCAGGAACTGATTGATTGACCAGAACTGAAATGGTCTGGTTAGAATAATTTACAACGATGAGTTCCGACTGACCGTCACCATTGAGGTCTGCAGCCGTTGCCGTCGCTGAGAACTGACCCACCAGAAATTCCTGCTGCGGGCCAAAAGATGGTTGTGGCCCGACCCCGGCTGCCCCGTCCAGGTGCAACTGGAACGACACGTCCGGTTCAGCACTCGTATTGGCAACAAGCGGAACCGAAATTGACCCCGCGGATGCGCCGGGCGGGAATGCGAACGTACCGACTGTTTCGACATAGTCGGTGCCAGCATGTGCCGTTCCATCGACAGTTCGAACATTCAGGACCGCTTCATATGTGGTATCCCCCGTTCTGCTGACCGGAAACTGCAGAAGCACAGGCAAACTGCCCGATCCCTTCACTCCGTCGCCCAGGTTGACAGTGGAGGTGTCAGCGTGGCTCAAACCGGCAAAAGACAAGCTGGCCGCAAGAACCAACAACAGGATATGACGCCTACAGACAACCGGGGAGATTGTTTTCATTGTTATTTCTTCCATGTTTGCGGCACCAGTATGCAACCTGGGTATGTGAGATGCCAAGGGCAAGGCGGGCTGAGAGGCAGGTAGACCGCAGGGTGCAAAGGAGAGCCCCTATCCAGACGAGAGCCACAGTCACCCAGATTCTCCCGCCGGATCAGCATCTGGTCGGGAATTCTCTGCGCTAGTGATTCGGCGGGAGCGACTGGATCAACCTGACAGGCTTGCAACCCACGTGCAGGGATCAAGCAATTCGTGGCTCTCGTGCCTACTGACTGCCCGCCGGTCACACGCGCGCCAGAACCCCCTGCTCATGGCCGGCCGCTTTCCCCTGCACGAATGGTGGGCGATAGTGGGATCGAACCACTGACTTCCACCGTGTGAAGGTGGCACTCTACCGCTGAGTTAATCGCCCGGTTGGCAGCTCCTGCTCCTGTCGCTCCCTGAGGAGTCCCTTGACCCGGCACCTGTATGCAGGTCGGCCGTGCCTAGGTGGAGTGGTGCCGGAAATAGGAATCGAACCTACGACCTCATCATTACGAATGACGCGCTCTACCAACTGAGCTATTCCGGCGCAGAAGGGTTGCGGAGTATAGACTCGGACTCTTCCGTCGACAACCCACTCACGCAAACCGATTCTGACTGCAGCAATCGCTGGAGCCGGCTTGCTGTGGCGATCGCCCCGATTGCCCTACCAGCAGCCGGCAACCCCAAGAGTACCCGAGGCTGTTTTTGTGGATCTGCTATCCAGGGTCAAGGTCCCGCACTTTGAGTCCGCGGTCTGGGCTCCCGTAGGGGTAGCGGTGATCGTGAACTGGTTACCTGCGGCCGGTATGTTGTAGGTGAGATTGTAGTAGACATCCCCAGTCCTTGGAGAGCGATTGTACGTACCCACCGGCCACCCTGTGTAGGTGCGGTTCAACGAGAAATACCGCTCCAGCATCTGGCTGTATTCGAGCATGTCCGTCTTGGCCTGGGTACGGCGCGTCTTCTTGACGTGCTCCGTGTAGCTCGGAAGCGCAATGACGGCAAGGATGGTGATCACCACCATCACGATCAGTAGTTCAATCAATGTAAAACCCGTGAGCTTCTTCACCTTCAACTCCTCGTTGCGCTAACTTTCCCTGGACTGCTTCTGCCAGAGAATCCCATGATTGAACGCCTACCTCGGCCAATCAAGGGTCCTTCCCTGGACCCTCGGCCATGCAATTCACTCCCTAGCGAATCTGCCGCCACATGATGCGTCCGCATGGAATCGCCTTGCCCGGCGGTCGACCTGCCGAATTGGGCGAGCGCCAAGCGCACTCTTCGACTGGAGGCTCGCATCCCGGGGTACCGGGTGTGCAGGGCGGTACGTAACCCGGGCTGCCAGGGAGGGTCAGCGCGTCTGGCGCCGGGCGGATCAGCACGATCGGAGGCTCGCCTGGCGGCGGTCCGCGCACGGTGTCGGTTCCTGCCAACGGACCATCGGGCGGCACCTGGCCGACAGGGAACCCACCCGTGGGCTCGATCGGGATGTAGTCAGCGGCACCCGTCAATGAATCCAGCACCATCGTGGCATTCAGGCTACCCGGCTCGCAGGTATCGCCCTCCGGCCGGAACGTGTTGAATATGACATTGCTGAGAATGCCCTGCGGGGTGGCGGTCACTCGCTCACCGTCGATCAGGTCCTGATCTGCCACGGGGCAGCCCGTACATTCAAGATCGAGGTACCAGCCCAGCTTCCCCGAACCGGTGGCACTCAGGCGATAGTCAACCGGGTTGCGCGTCGCCTCGCGGTAGCCATTGATGCCGCCGGCCCCCAAGGGCGTGTAACTCGTGATCTGCTGCCGCTCAAGATCCGCGTGTACGCCGCCCGTTCGCGATGCGATCGGGAAGTAGGCCGTCCACGTTGCATTGACATCGTCCCAGCTACGGCTGTCCCAGATACCGTAGATGGTTTCGATTGCGGCGCGAGTCCCGAGTCCGATACGCGTCTCGTCAGCGTCATCCGCATTGAGATAGCGACCGGTACCAAATATCACCATGGTTCCGCCCAGGGGATTGGCGACCGTGTACGACCCACTGGTAATCGACTGCGGTTTGCCGGTCGGGTCCAGAGCCTGGAAGATCGGGCTGCCGCCGTTGCCCAGCGACCATGTACCCGAACTCATGTTTTGCTCGAAGCGCCACATGTTGCCGAGGTAATCGCCAGCATAAATGGTATCGGCAGCGCCGTTGCCACTGTTGTCGACCAGCACGGCAGTGGCCAGGCCATTCGGACCTTCCACGCAACTGGTGTCGGTGGACAAACAGCCCACGCCAGTATCGATCTTGGCGATATCGGCACCGGTGGCCAGATCCCGGATAAAGAGAATGGCACGTTGGTTCTGGCTGTTGAGTCCGTTACCGAACGCGGCTACCCATTGGCCTCCCTCGGTGATGCCCATGTAGGGACGACCGACAAATTGGCCCATGTCCGGGTCAAGGTCACTGTTGAACTCCCACAAGACATCCGTGGCAGAGAATGCGCGCGGGTTGGAAATATCCAGTGCATAGACTGCACGCCCACCGGCACCCACTGAACCAGCCAGAACGGTTTTCCATCCGCCCAGGAACGCATCGGTTACGGTCGGCGAGCCGTCGACGAAATAGCGATGGACATAGCCAGGCTGCACCAGTTGATTAAGGTTGCCGAGCACGGCGTTCGGGATATAGGCAAACAATTCGTTGCCGCCAGAGCTCGCATCCCGCCCGTCCAGAGCATGCATCATGCCGTCGTTCGAACCGACATAGATCACGGGATTCTGCGAACTGGAGCCGTAAATGACCTTCTTGGCTTCCACATAGGCGGGGTAGCTTGCTGCGGCCGAAGGCGCGACGGTTTCCAGAATGCTTCCGTAGCCAAAGCTCGATACACCCACGACAGCCGGCGTCGAGTTGAGGATATCGCCGACCTTGGAGCTGCGAACCCGATACGGACAGCTGGCGGGTGTCGTGCAGCCGGTGGCGCCCTGCTCCATGGACTGGTCACCCTTCAGATAGTCGATCACTTCGTCGACGTCATAGATGGACGTATCGAGAGACCCCATCAGAATGGCTTCCATGGCCGCATCGAGTCCCGTCGATGTGAACGCCACACCTTGATAGCCACCAGTTATCGGCTCCGATGTGTAGACGTTTCGCGAGCTAGGTCCCGGCATGCTTCCACTGGCGCTCCAGATTTCGGTACCACCGGAATCGTAAGTACCATCCGAACGCAGGCGATAGGCCTTGATGTCACCCGACCAGTCCAGCGACCTGTACGAAGCCTCGTAGGCCAGAGTTGCGCCTGGCACGTAGCGTGGTGTACTTGTCGCCACGCTCGCCGTCGGTTGCGAGTTGTTGATGATGTCAGCAAAGGCCTTGTCAAGCTGCGAACGCAGGGTGGCCGGATTGGTCACCAGGAAATAATTGTCCGGCACCCCATCGCCATCCACATCGTTGGCCGCTGGTGAAGGCGCGCCATATTTGGCCGCATACCAGAGCGGATTCTCCAGAATTTCCGCTCCACTACTGGCGGATGACGGCGTGAAGACTCGCGTCGAATTCAGTGGCAACTGTGTTGCACAGGCTGCAGGCGGAGTGGTGACGCCACATCCGCCCGGCAAGACTGGGTTGGGCGTATTCAGGGCGTAGGGCTGGTAGCTGCCGGCACCTGAATCCGTGTCGCGCACGTCGAGATAGACACCATCCTGAGTCGTTCCAGACATGACATAGCCCATGTTCTGATCAGCACTACCGGCGGCATACTCGGAGTTGAGCGTAACAGTCACCGTGCCGTCCGCATTGGCCGAAATCAGGTAGCGAACAATGGCATCCATGTCATGGTCATTACCTTGCTCGACGTCTTCATAGTTGATTCGGAACACCGCATAGGGAAGACCGCCGTTCACCGTTGCATCGAACGGTTGTCCTGGCAGGTTGGCGATGCTCTCGACATAGAAGTCGACAATCGTGTTTGTCGGCTTGCGTACGCCACCACCAAACGTGCCGCTTGGCGTCTTGGCAAATGGGAGCAAAGTGATCTTGCCGCCGCCGATTGGAAAGTCGATGCGCGGAAGGGGCGAGGCCAATGCAATCGCGTAAGTGCTCAGATTTTGCTGGCCCGTAGCCGTATTCAAGTCCGTCATGCGCGCAAACCGCGCAACGCTGGCCGAATAGTAGGTACCGCCCTTGGTCGGTTCCTCGGGAGACAGACCCCGGATATTGCCGAAACTCGAGGCAGTTTTAGCGGTGGGCGCGCCATCGGTCGTATTGTTTACATCGCCGATGAACACCTGCCTGGAGCCGGCCCCGAACTCCGAATTCCAGATCGCCTGACCCTCTGTCGCGGCGTTGAAGCCCGAAATTGATGTCGGCGTTGATGTGGTTGTCGTGATGGCACCGCTGAATACACTGCCCGGCAGATCGCCGTCATAGCTCGGATTGATGTCGCTGATGATGGTCTGGAACGGGCGCGAGCAGGCCAGGAAGCCACCGCCAGTGGGTGCGGCTTCGTACGGATCCTTCCAGGTGTCCTTGGTCAGCGCCAGAGTTGTTTCCTCGCTGTTGCCGGCAGTGGCCCCGGCCCCAGTGGAGTTGGCGTCAAAGCGCGCCGTTGGTGTACCGGCGCCTGCGAAGTAGCGCATGCTCTCGTAGAGCATCTCGGCCAGCGGATTGCCCCACATGCGGCATTCTGCGTTGTTCAGGGCTCGATTGCCCTGTGAAGCACACGTCCCGGTGCCGTTTGCCCAGTTCCAGTTGCTGTCCGAGTTAAGATTATCGGTCGTGCCGCCGTTGTAGCCACCACCGATCATGCGCAAGCGATCAATCGTGTTGACGATGCCATCCACATTGGTTCGAATCTGGCCGGTGTTCGGATTGATTTCGCTTGCGAAGTCTTCAATGTTCCGGCGCAGGACTCCGCCCTCGAGATTGTTGAACTGCGATCCGGTAATCAGACCGAAATACATGCGCTGGGACTCGCCGTAATCGTGCAGGATACCGGTCGGCTTGTACTGGCCGTTCGGGTACGCCTTGCAGATCGACTCATGTACGGCAGTATTGCTGGCCGGGCAGGTCTGGACGCGGACCAGATAATCTTCCCGAGTCGTATTGACGGCCGGCGTGAACATGAACAGGCCCCAGTTGTCGCCGCCCGATCCCTCCTGATGCCGGAACGTAACCGTATGAGTGCCTGCAGTCAGGTTGATCGTATTCGAGTGAGACAGGAGGCCGGCGTCACTTCGGTCGTTGCCATGGCCGCCATACCAGCTGGTGACGACGGTACCGTCAATCGTGACATCGACGCCATCATCACCATCTACGGCAAAACGGTACAGACCCGTCGTCGGAACAATGATCGACCCCTCAATGCGCGTCAGGTAGTTGTCATGGGTGCAACTATTGGTTCCGGCGAACGGATTGTTGTTGCTGCCTGTGGCATTGATCTGGGTTACGGTGCCTGTGCCGCAGAGATTGCTTGCGTTGGCGTTGTTGTTGAAAAGGGTGTTGTAGTCTGCGGCTGTGGTCGGGTTGCCGGACCCGGACGTGCGCTTCCAGGTGCTGATCGAAAGGCCGCTGAACATGGACGGGGGAATAAGATCCCAGGTACCCGTCGATGCCGCGGGAACGCAGTCGACGCGCGAATTGCCAGCGGTGAAGCACTTGTTACCTGCAACCGGGCCTTCAATCGACAACCAGTTCCAGACGCGCTTGTCCGTATCCCTCAGCACGCGAAACATCGGCGCCTGATAGCCCGGGAATGAATTTCCGTTTCCGGTCACCGTGGTGACGGCGAACAGGTGATATCGTCCTGGCGAAGGGACAGGCAGAGGCGAGTAGTTGCTGATGTCATAACCATCACGCGCGACACTCTGGTATTCCTTACCCCAGCTGTGTCCATCCTGCGGGAAGAATGCACCCTGCAGAACCGTCTCCGTGGTCGAGTCGACCTGGCGCCAGCCGCCGAACAACACGCGACGCAAGGCGTCCATGCGTGAAGTGGTCAGATAGTTGAGGAAATCACCACTCCAGTTGCCAGCACACTGCTTGTTGGCCGTTGCGCCGGTCGGCACGAACTTGTCGGTCGACCAGGTGTAACAGGCGTGCGAATTGAAATAACCGTAGTAATCCAGGACCGCCGGCTTGTAGCCGATGTCGAGAGCGCCATCGCCATTGAGGTCGGAGGCATCGTTATAGGCCTCGTAGTAGATCTTGTGATCCTTGCCCATGACCAGCATGTTCAACGGCGGTTGGCCGCTGGCCGTGAACAGTGGCTGTTGGGCAACATCCACTCCTCCTGCAGCGGCCTGGGCATTTGCGATTTCAGGATGAGCAATGCCTGCTGCGGCGCACAGCAGGGCAAGCATCGCGGCCAATGGCGTGTTGAAATTTCTCATGAGGTTTCTCCCGTCCTGGCAACGGTTCAATATACGTAGATGGTCTGCACGGTTGCCCATGCCGCAGTTTCCGGATCTGTTCCCGGTTCTTTCTCTTGACCGGAAATTATGTAGAAACGAGGCTTCTTGTTCGGATCATCGGCCACGATGCTGCCGCGCTGTTCGGGACATGCGCCGCCGCATGCCCTCACCTTCTGGTCGAACTGGGTAGTCGGCGGGAAAGTGGTCAGCCATGAATCCCAGGGCAGAATATTGCCGGACAGCAGTCTCGCCGGCGTCGGCGAGATGTAGTCGTACGCATAGAGCGGATTGCTGACATTGTCGCGGCCTTCAGCCATGCGTCCTTCTGCACGCTCAAAGGCGATCTGCTGCGCCCTGAAGTTTCCCGACATGCGCTCTTGCAGCATGGTCACCTGCATGGCCGTGATTCCAAGCAGGGTCAAGAGCAGCAGCATGATCAACGCAACAAACAGGATGGCGCCCTGATTGCGTTGGAAATGGGGTTGGAGTGGTCTATTCATGGCGTTCTCAGGATTTGAACAGTCGGTTACGCAGCGCTACTGTTGTTTCATAGACCTCGCGGATCGCTCCGTCGTTTGCCGACGGGGTGACGCTGGTATCAAGGATTGTGTGGGTCCGATCTGGTGCACCAGCCCTGTCCGGGCTGCGAATCAGCATTCCGATGCGTACGCTGAGCACGCGACTCCACGCCGCATCGAGCGCCAGGGGGGTAGCTGCGCCACCAACGATATCCGCGGCAGTCTGATAGACATCGACACGACCATCAGGAGGGGTGTTCGTATCAATGCCAAAGCGCAACTGCATGTTCTCGACACCTTCGACCAGCTCTTCAGGACCACCGAGCGCAAAGCTGTCGCGTTCAAAACGAAGCATGTGGAGTGACGGAATGCCGTTGGGGTTGGTCCTTACAAAAAATGCGTAATACTCGGCTCGATGAACCTCTGCATTCAGGCTCGAATCGCCAACCAGGGGTTTGGCATTGAGAAACGCGTTGGAAATTCGGAAATCCCAGGGACAGGGAGCGGTGCCGCATGCAGAAACCGATGGGTCCAGGTAAACGTTCGGGCTGGCTCTGCCATCGGCAATCACCAGAGAGCCAGGCGCATTGCCGTTGAGCAAGCCGGCAAATACATCGGCCGAGCGGCAATTTTCCAGTCCAAACAGAACCCTCTTGTTGGGCTCCGGCAGAAACGGCGCATCCGGATCTCCAACCAGGATGTTGAGCGTATCCGTGGCCTTGCTGACGCTCACGACCGGCGTGCTTTCTTCTGTGAACACGCGAACAATCAGGACATCGCTACCGTCGACAAGGCCGGTAATGGTCGCCAATTCTGCGGTTGCCGTCATAGAACCTTGGGTAAAAGCCTCAATCGGACGCTGGAAACGGTAGGCGTTGCCACCTGGCACGTTGTTCCCGCCCGGAACGGCCGCATCGTACTGGGCCAGGTGGTTGACGAAACTTTCCTGAACCGTTCGGCCAGTATCCGCTCCACAGCCCATGAACCCCACCATCCTCAATTGGCGCTGAAGATACTGGGTAGCGAAACGCCCACTTTCCTGCACACGCGAAAGCCCTTCCGTCATTTGTGAAGTGGCACTCGATGCACCAAAAATCTGTACGAGGCCCAATGAAATCAGGCCGGCAATAACGATGGCAATCATCAGCTCGATCAGCGAGACACCTGCCTGAGCTTTCGGGCGCATGGACGAAGTAGATGCTTGGATAGTATTTTTCATGGGCTGGCTACATCCGGCTCGAAACTACGAAAACACTGACCTGCCCGTCGGCGCCAGCACCCGTTCCACCATCGGCAATGCTCGCATCGAACGTGTCGGCGTCGTCACTACAGACGCCAGCGGCCGAGCCGCTCGCGCTCTCCCAACGGGAGTCGCTCCAGCGAATACAAACTGCCATCTCATTGTCGCTGATGCGCGCAACGGCGCCACGCCCCAACGGAAGCTGGCATCGAATCTGCGCGCGCCAGACACTGAGATCTCGAGCCGCAACCGAGCTCGTGTCAGGCGCCGCCCCGCAAACTACATCTGCATAGTTGTCAGAGTAGTAACTGCCGATATTCGCGCGATTAGCGCGCATGTTGTCGAGCATCATCCCCGCCAGCGCAGTTGCCTGGCTGCGGAAATTGGCACTCTGGTTGGCCTTCACCGAGTAGGCCTGCAAGGCAGCGAGGCCAAGCAGCCCGAAGCTGAGCACAAGTAGCGCAATGAGCACTTCGAGCAGGGTAAAGCCGCGCTCTGGATTTCTGATTCGCATGAATGGGCCCCGGGTTCTCAACTGCAGGTTTCTACGACTTTGGAACTCGATCGTCCGAGCTCTGAAATGACAATGCTGCGTTGCTGCCTGGCTGAGCAGTCGCTGGCAGGTTTTAGCGTGAAGGTCACCTGGCCAGTGATATTGTTGGTGAGCCCTCGCGGGTTGTAACGGACAAAGGTAATTGCCGAATCCGGAATCAGAGTGTTCTTGGAATTGCCCTCCCAGGTGCGCAGCACGTCATCCACATCGATGGCCACCGGGGTTGCCCCATCTCCGACGGTGTCGTCGACAAACACCATCCAGCCAAGTGTCCAGTCGGTGGAGGAGCCGCACGCAGCAGGTACAGCGCTATTGCGCGTGTCTGCCGCACACAAGGTTACGCCTCGGCTGCGGGTAATCGCCTCGTTGCGCGCGTAGTTGGAGGCACTGAGGAAATCGTTGGCTTGGGTCTTGACCCGATTGCCACGAATCAGATTCGAGAAGCTCGGCGTTGCCATGGCAGTGAGGATGGCAATGATCGAGATGACGATAATCAGTTCAATCAGACCAAAACCGCCCTCGCCCCGTTCAGGGCGCTGGAAGTGGCTGAAACGCTGGAATGACATGTATATCCCCTCGATCCGGACCGGACTTATGACCATGAACGTACGTGGACCCGCCAAATCGGGCAAGCCCGCTGCGTGTGCGAGGTAGGAATTGGCGGATGAGCGGTGGAGCCGCCCTGGCGCCGGGATCAGGGCCCGGGGTGCTTGCCGGCTTTGGCGTTGATGGCGGCCAGCGCCAGCTTGACCCGGCGGATCAGGCCACCACGTTGATGCGTAACTCTTTGGGCAGTGCGAACGTCACGTTTTCCGGCTTGCCCTCCAGCTCGCGCACCTGGCCGGCGCCCCACTGTCGCAGCTGTTCGATGACGTCCTTGACCAGGCCTTCCGGGGCGGAAGCCCCGGCGGTAACGCCGATACGCGGGCCGGCATCCAGCCAATCCCGGCGAATATCGCTGGCTCCGTCGATAAGGTACGCCGGCACGCCCTGCTTTTCGGCCAGTTCGCGCAGACGGTTGGAGTTCGAGCTGTTGGGCGAGCCGACCACAAGCACCAGGTCACATTGCTGACCGAGCTCACGGACCGCATCCTGGCGATTTTGCGTGGCGTAGCAGATATCGTCGTGGCGCGGGCCGATGATGGCCGGAAAGTGTTCACGCAGGGCATCGATCACCGCGCGCGTGTCGTCGACGGACAGCGTGGTCTGGCTCACGTAGGCCAGGTGATCGGGGCGACTTGGTTGCAGCGATGCCACGCATTCCGGGGTTTCCACGAGATGGATGTCACCGGCGTTGCCGGCACTCCACTGGCCCATGGTGCCCTCGACCTCGGGATGGCCGGCGTGCCCGATCAGAACCACGTCCCGACCCGCCTTGCCATGCCGGGCCACTTCGATATGAACCTTGGTGACCAGCGGACAGGTGGCATCGAAAACGTTCAAGCCGCGCCGATCGGCTTCTTCGCGCACCTCCCTGGAGACGCCGTGGGCGCTGAAGATGACCGTCGCCCCATCCGGCACTTCGTTCAGTTCGTCGACGAAAACGGCACCCCTGCTCCTGAGCGAATCGACGACAAACTTGTTGTGGACGACTTCGTGTCGCACATAGATCGGCGCCCCGAATGACTCGAGTGCGCGTTCGACGATTTCGATCGCACGGTCTACACCGGCACAGAATCCGCGGGGGTTGGCGAGAAGTACTTGCATGGGGGGCATTATCGCTCAGTGGCGGTCTTGACGCAGATGCCGCATGCGGCCACTTCGTCAGCTTGCGTGCCGCGGGGCAATCGCGGGTTTTCAGGTTTTCGCGTGTTTGCCGGCAAATAGCCCGAACAGGATCAGCAGCACAGCACCGACACTGATCGCCGAGTCCGCGACGTTGAACGCCGGGAAATGCCAGTCTCCGTGGTAAACATCAACAAAATCAACAACATGTCCGAAACGCATACGATCGATTACGTTGCCGACAGCGCCACCCAGGACCAGAGACAGTGGCAATGCCGTTGTCCACTCCGAACGCGGCGTGCGCTTCAGCCAGGCAACCAGGACGATGCTCACCACGATGGCCAGGACGGTGAAGAACCAGCGTTGCCAGCCGCCAGCATCGGAAAGAAAGCTGAAAGCCGCCCCCTCGTTGTAGGCCAGCGTCCAGTTGAGCAAACCGGCGATGACCGGCATCGACTCATGCAGCTCGAAATGCTGGAGGACGATCCACTTTGTGATCTGGTCAGCGACCAGTATGGCCAGGGAAAGCAATAGCCAGATCAGGGCGTTGGAGCGTGTAGTCATGGGCCTGTGCATGGGTCGGCTTTGGGGCGTGCATGGTACACGGTGGCAACCTCGGGCGATTGCCGCAGTCGCGTCTCGAGACAAGCCGGGTCGCATCGTCATGCCCCGCGATCCATTTGCATCGTCCGGCTGCCGATACAAACCAGACTTCGCCCCACCCCGATTCTTGCAGGGGCGAGTCCCGGACTCGCCCGCTTCCTGGCCCGCCTAGACGAACAGCGGGAGAGTCTGAGACCCTCCCCTACGCAAGCCGGGTCGCATCGTCATGCCCCGCGATCCATTTGCATCGTCCGGCTGCCGAAACAAACCAGACTTCGCCCCACCCCGATTCTTGCCGGGGCGAGTCCCGGACTCGCCCGCTTCGTGGCTCCATTGCCTCATCAAGCCATGACATTTGAGGGGTTTAGACTGTCCTCGCTCCACTTGGCGGGATTGTTCTCCATGTACTCGACGATTCGAAGATAGTCTTGTTCGCCGCGTATGACGTGCTCGTAGTAACCGCGTTGCCAGACGCGCAAGCCGGGAGTCCTGTTGAGACTGTTTACCATGCGGGCCGAGAATGACTTGAAGGCGCGAACAATTTCCGGCAAACCGTGGCCGAGGGCCTCGACGCTGTTCATGCTCACTGCATCCTTGAGTACCAGAATGCCGTGAAAATGGTTCGGCATGACAACAAACCTGTCAGTTTCGGCGCGGGCGTAATGTTTCTGCAGCTCCAGCCAGGTCCTCTCGATCATATGGCCTGCCGAGTTGGCTTGCATGACTCCGTCAGTGCATTCTCCGAACAGACACGCCCGATCCTGTACACACACCGTGACGAAATAAAAGCCAGGCCTTGTGTAGTCGTAGTTCGGCAATCGAAGGGACTTGCGAAACTTGGGCATGTTCCCTCCATGGAATGCCAAACTGGGCCGTTGCGCTACGAGAGAGCGGGAGGGTCTGAGACCCTCCCCTACGCAAGCCTTTTCTTACCTTCGTTCAGTGATGGTGACCGCCCGCGCCATGCACGTGGCCGTGCTGCTTTTCCTCTTCGCTGGCTTCACGGACTTCGACGATCTCGACCGCGAAATGCAGGGTCTCTCCCGCGAGCGGGTGGTTGCCATCGACGGTGACGTCATCGCCCTCGATTTCGGTGACCACTACGGCGATCGGGCCCTGCTGGGTCTGGGCCTGGAACTGCATGCCGACAGCCAGATCAGCAACGCCCTCGAAGGACTTGCGCGGAACCACCTGGACCAGCTCATCGATGTAGTTGCCGTAGCCGTGCTCGGGATCGACATCGACGTTGAACTTGTCGCCAGCAGCGTGCCCGGTCATTTCCCGTTCAAGGCCCGGGACAATATTGCCTGCACCATGCAGATAGGCCAACGGCTCGCGTCCGTCTGAACTATCGAGCACGTCGCCCGCATCATTGGTCAGGGTGTAGTGGAAGGACGCCACGCTGTTGTCCGCGATCTGCATGTTGCTACCTCGAATCTGTGGGCTGAAAAAAGAAAACCCCGGACGCGTGCGTCCGGGGTCTGCATGATTGGCGCTCTACCGATCAGTCGTCAGCGCGTACGGCTTCGGCCTGCGGACCCTTCGGTCCCTGGGTTACGGTGAAGCTGACTTTCTGACCTTCGGCCAGCGACTTGAAACCGCTGCCCTCGATCGAACGAAAGTGAACAAATACATCGGGGCCGGATTCACGGGTAATGAAGCCGAAGCCTTTTGCATCATTGAACCATTTGACGGTGCCGTTTTCGCGATCAGACATGACAGGATCCTTGAACAAGTTGAAACCAGGGGTGTGCGCGAATCCGGAAATTCGGCGCGAGTACTGGGTGTGCAAGGAGGGTCAAGCAAGACGCGGCGAACAGTCCGATCACTGGATCAGCTGTGCCCATGTCACGATGCATTGTGACTCCGGCATACACAGTGCGACGAAGTGTACGACAGCCCGTGGGCAAACGCTAATCCCGGCGAACTGCGCGTCGGACCAGAGCGCTCGGGACTCAACCCTGTCGCGGATTCTCCGAGTGCCTCTCCTCCAGCACCCTGATCAGATCTGCCATGCCGAGGTTTCTTGCTCTCAGCAACACAAGCAGGTGGAAGACCAGATCCGCTGCCTCGCCGAGCAGCTCGGAGTCCTCCTGGGTCACGGCAGCCAGTGACGTCTCGACGCCCTCCTCGCCCACTTTCTGCGCGATTCGGCGAATACCGCTTTCGAACAGTTTCGTGGTGTAGCTTGCCGCAGGTCGATTCGCGAATCGATCCTCGATCAGGGCGTCCAGCTGGGCCAGGAATCCGCCAGGCGGTGGCGCAGCCGTTGCAAAGCAGCTTGCCGCGCCGGTGTGACAGGTCGGCCCTTCCGGTTCGGCTCGCACGAGGATGCTGTCGCCATCGCAATCGACGTGCAGCGATTTCAGGTTGAGAAAATTGCCGGAGCTTTCACCCTTGGTCCACAGCCGTTGCCTGCTTCGGCTGAAGAATGTGACCTTGCCGCTGGATTGCGTTGCCTGCAGCGCTTCGAGGTTCATGTAGCCGAGCATCAATACGGCGCCGCTCTGCCAGTGCTGGACGATCGCCGGCAGAAGACCATCACCCTTGGCCCAGTCAAGCGGTTCGACAACGGAAGCATCGTTCATGCACGAATCTCCAGACCGGAATCGGCCAGAAAGGTCTTGAGCACGGGGATCGGAATTTCACCCGAATGAAAGACGCTGGCCGCCAGTGCCGCATCGACATCGGCCTCGACGAAGGCGTCGAGAAAATGTTCGATGGCGCCGGCTCCGCCCGAGGCCACCAGCGGAACCGAACAGCGTGCGCGCACGGCGCTCAACTGGTCCAGGTCGTAGCCAGCGCGCACGCCATCCGCGCCCATGCAGTTGAGGACGATTTCGCCGGCTCCTCGCGCCTGCACTTCATCAACCCAGTCGAGGGTTCGCAGCGGAACCGAACGCATGCGCGATGGATCACCCGTGTACTGGCGCACACGCCATTCGCCATCGGCATCCCTCAGGCTGTCGATGCCGATGACCACGCACTGGTTGCCAAAGGCGTCCGCCAGCTCGTTCACCAGTTGCGGGCGCTCGAGTGCCGGAGAGTTGATCGAGATCTTGTCGGCACCGGCCATGAGGATGGCACGAGCCGACTCCACATTGCGGATTCCGCCTGCCACGCAAAACGGTATGTCGATGACCCGGGCCACGCGCTCGACCCAGTCGCGATCGACATGGCGACCCTGCGGGCTTGCGGTGATGTCATAGAAAACCAGTTCGTCTGCACCTTCGTCGCGATAGCGCAGGGCCAGCTCGACGATATCACCGACGATGACATGATCGCGGAAGCGTACGCCCTTGACGACCTTGCCATCGCGCACGTCCAGACAGGGAATGATTCGCCGCGTCAGCATGCCAGGGCTTCAGCCAGATCAAGCTGGCCCTCGAGCAGACTGCGGCCCAGTATCACGCCAGCCACCTTGTCTTTCAGTGCCGCCACATCAGCCAGATTGCGCATGCCTCCCGAAGCCTGCACAAGCAGCCCGGGGGCGATCCGTGCGAGATGCGCATAGAGTTCCAGATTGGGACCGGTCAACATGCCATCACGCTCAATATCCGTGCACAGCAGATGGCGCGCGCCGTGGGCTTCAAAGCGCGGTGCCAGTTCATCGAGTGTCAGCGTGGCCGCCTGTGTCCATCCGGCTGACGACAACTGCCAACAGCCATCCATACGTCGAGTGTCGAGCGCGACGACCAGCCGATCCGCCCCATGCGTCGAAATCCACTCGAACACCTGATCGGGCTGTTTGATCGCGACACTTCCGATGACAACTCGTCGCGCGCCGATATCGAACAACCGGCGCACGTCGGCCTCGTTGCGAACGCCACCACCGGCCTGGACAACGAGGCCGAGACCGGCCAGCGATTCGATCAGATCCAGATTCTCGAAATTGCCGCCGCGCGCACCATCAAGATCTACCACGTGCAGCTGGGTTGCGCCCGCATCCAGGTAGCTGCGAGCCTGGTCCAGCGCATTGATGGCATAGCCGGTTTCGCGGGCATAGTCGCCCTGGCGCAGACGCACGACGCAGCCGCCACGCAGGTCCAGTGCGGGAATGATCTCGAACGTCATTGGGAAAGGAAATTGCCGAGCAGGCGCGCCCCGACCGCTGCCGAGCGCTCCGGGTGAAACTGCATGCCACAGAAATTCCGGCTGCGCACAATGGCTGCAAGCGATGATCCGTACTCGGTGCTGGCTACGGTATGTACATCGCTGGATACCGCGAAGCTGTGCACGAAATAGGCGAACGCCTTCCCGGGAAGGTCGTGCAACAACGGGTCATCGCGGACCGTCTCAAGCCGATTCCAGCCCATGTGCGGCACCCGTCGGGAACGAGTACGGGACAACCGGCGCACGCGGCCGCTGATCACGCCAAGACACGGCGTATCACCTTCTTCGGAATGATCAAACAGCAACTGCATGCCCAGGCAGACCCCGAGCACCGGTTGTTGCAGGCTGCGCAGGACGTCGACAAGTCCATGCGATTCCAGCGTGCGCATGGCGGGCGCAGCCGCACCGACGCCGGGCAGGATCACGTGGCTGGCAGCGCGGATCCGCGCCGCACTATGGGTTACCGGCGCATCGATACCGAGGCGCTCGAGCGCGTAGCGAACCGAGCCGATGTTGGTTCCGCCGGCATCGACAAGTACCACGTCCGGCGTGCTCACAAGACACCCTTGGTGCTGGGCAGGTCGTGTCCCTCCACGCGTATGGCCTGCCGCAGGCAACGCGCAAACACCTTGAAGCAGGCTTCAACCATGTGGTGGGCATTCTCGCCGCTCACGCTCAAGTGCAGATTGGCGCCCAGCGCATCGCACAGCGAACGAAAGAAATGCGGCACGAGCTCGGTAGGAAAATCGCCCACGCGATCACGCGGAAAACTGCCCTCGAATACCAGCATCGATCGCCCGGACAGATCCAGCGCCGCGCGGGCGATGCTTTCATCCATGGGCAGGCTGAACCCGTAACGGGCAATTCCGCGCTTGTCGCCCAGCGCCTCGCGCAAGGCCTCGCCCAGGGCGAGCGCGCAGTCCTCGATCGTGTGGTGTTCGTCAACGCCGGTGTCGCCCTCGCAACTGAGGAGCAGACCGAACTCCGCGTGGCGTGCGATCTGCTCAAGCATGTGGTCGAAGAATCCGATCCCCGTGTGCACATCCGAATCCGCGGGCGCGTCGAGGTCGACCCGGACCCGGATGCTGGTCTCCCTGGTTGTCCTGTCCACTTTTCCGGTGCGCGGCGAGCTGCACAAGGCATGCGCGATTTCATTCCATGACTGGAATCCCGCACCGACGCGGAACCCGCGCACACCGAGATTGCGCGCAAATTCCATGTCGGTCTCGCGATCGCCGACCATGGCTGAACCGGTTCTGGACCAGCCGTCGTCGGCCAGGTAGTGGCGGACCAGGCCGACGCCCGGCTTGCGCGTGTCGCGCCCTTCATGGGCAAAGCTGCGATCGACCAGCACTTCGCGAAACGAGATGCCCTGCGATCCCAGGATTCGCATGAGCAGATTCTGCGGTCCCTGAAAATCGGCCTCGGGAAAACTGGATGTTCCGAGTCCGTCCTGGTTTGTCACCATGACAAGCTCGTAACCCGCTGCCACGCAACGCGACAGCGCACCTATCACGCCGGGCAGCAGGGCGAATTTGTCGAACCGGTCAATCTGGAAATCTTCGGGCTCCTCGATCAGGCAACCGTCGCGATCGACGAAAAGCAGTTTGCGACGACTCATCCTGAGACTTCCTGACGAACCAGGGCTTCAAGCAGGCGCGAGTTCTCCTCTCGCGAGCCGACGGTGATGCGCAGATAGCCTTCGAGTCGCGGGTGGCGACCGACGTCGCGAACGATCACGCCATCGCGCTGCAGGCTGCGCTGGACCCGGGCAGCATCGTCGAAGCGGACACACAGGAAATTGGCCTGCGAAGGCAGCACCTCGACGACGGAGGGAAGCCGAACCAGCGCCGCTGCCAGGCGTTCCCGCTCGGAGACAACCAGGCCGATGCGCTGGCGGGTCAGTTCAAGCCCTTCGGCGTTCAGCGCCGCAAGTGCGGCCACGATGCTGGGCGTCGGCAGCGGATAAGGGGGCATGATCCGGCGCAACAACGAGATGACCTCACTGTCAGCCAGCAGACAGCCGACCCGGGCGCCGGCCAGTCCCCAGGCCTTGGAGAGCGTGCGCAGAATGCCAAGATTTTCATGGCGGCCAAGCAGAACGGTGGCACTCGGCGCATTGGCGAATTCGATGTAAGCCTCGTCAACGATGACCAGGGCACGCTCGTGCAACGCGGTCGCTATCCGCCCGATGCTGGCATGACTGATGAGGCCGCCGGTCGGGTTGTTGGGCGAACAGAGAAATACGACCTTCAACGAAGCCGGAAGCTTTTCGAGCAGGACATCGACATCAAGCTCGAAACGTCGGTCGAGCGGAACCTGAATGCATTTGGCCCCCTGGATGGCAGCACAAACGGAATACATGCCGAAAGTCGGAGGAGCGATCGCGATGGCATCCATTCCGGGTCGACGGAAAGCGCGGATCAGCAAGTCGATGGCCTCATCGCTGCCGCGGCCCATCAGGATCCTGCTCTCATCCACGCTGTACAGTTCGGCCAGGCGGGCGAGCAGATCGCGCGGCTGCGGGTCCGGGTAGCGATTGAGCGATCGCCCGTGCAAGGGCATGGGCACGCCCGCGGGCGGCCAGGCGGATTCGTTGGCATTCAGCATGACCTCGGCCATGGCCGCTTCCGTGCGCGCCGAGGAATACGCCTGCAAGCCGCGAATTTCAGGCCGGGCCAGATCGAGAATGCTCATGCGGCCGCTTCCATTGAAGCCAGGCGCAAGCTGACCGCCCTCGCGTGCGCCTCTAGCTGTTCGGCCCGAGCAAGAGTCACGGTGCAGGGTCCAATATGGCGCAGTCCTTCCAAGCTCGACTCCTGTACGGTCATCTGTTTCTGGAAGCTTGCCACGGACAAACCGCTCCAGGCGCGCGCAGCGCCATAGGTTGGCAATACGTGGTTTGTACCGCTGCAATAGTCGCCTATCGATTCCGGCGTCCAGGCTCCGAGGAAAACCGAGCCTGCGCTGGTCACCAGAGGCAGCAGTTCGCGTGCATCTGCCGTATTGATTATCAGGTGCTCTGGAGCATAGCGGTTGCTGATGGCGACGGCCTGCTCGAGGGAGTCGACCCTGATCAGGCTGGACCGGGCGAGACACTGTGCCGCGATGGCCGCTCTCGGCAGCGCCTCGCACTGGCGCCTGACAGTGGCAATGACCTTCTCGATCAGCGCCTGCGACGGTGAAAGGAGGAGAACCTGCGAGTCGGCACCATGCTCGGCCTGGGCCAGCAGATCGGCAGCGACGAACTCCGAATCTGCCTGCACGTCGGCGATGACCAGCACTTCCGACGGGCCTGCCGGCATGTCGATCACGGCCCCTTCAGGATCCGCGGCGATCTGGCGCTTGGCCTCGGTAACCCAGACATTGCCCGGACCGAAGAGCTTGTCACAGTACGGAATCGACTCGGTGCCATAGGCCATGGCTGCGATCGCTTGCGCGCCGCCGAGCTTGAACACCGTGCGAATGCCGCAGAGTCGGGCCGCGTGGAGAACCGCTTCATCGCAGCGACCGTCCGCACGTGGCGGCGTACACAGGACGATCTGCGGACAGCCCGCCAGCATGGCCGGAATACCGAGCATGAGAGCGGTCGAAGGCAGGGCCGCACTGCCGGCCGGCACGTACAAGCCAACACGCTCCATGGGCCTGGAGATGCGCTCGCAACGAACACCCGGCGCCGTTTCCATGTACACCGACGGCACCATGCAGGCCTTGTGAAATGCCTTGATGCGCGCATGCGCCTCGTTGATGGCCGACTTGAGTTCGGTGGCGAGGACGCTTTCGGCACGGTCGAACTCCTCTTCGTCAACGCTCAGCGAATCCAGCCCGGGGCAATCAAGGCGTCGGCTCAGCTCGAGCAAGGCCGCATCCCCGTCGCTGCGGACCTGTCGAATCATCGTGCGCACGGTATCGCGCACCTCCGCCGTGCCCTGCTGCGCAGGACGGGCCAGAATCGCGACGCGTTCCGCGTCGTCCAGTGAATTCCAGTCAACCCGATTCATGCCAGCATCTGCTCCAGCGGCAGGACCAGCATTTGGCGTGCACCCGCACGCTTCATGTCCTCCAGGTGCTGCCAGGTAATGGCCTCATTGCAGATGGCCTGAACCGCCACTTCATTGTCCAGCCCTTCGATCGGAGTGACCGTGGCCTGCTGCCCGTTCGGAAGCAGGCGCTGGATGCTTTCCAGCGCGGATCGCGGCGAGTGCCACATGACCAGTTTCGATACGCGCACCTGGATAACCCCATCAATCCGCCGCAGCAGCATGTCGATCAGCTCACCGCGCTCGTCGCATGGCAACTCCGCACCTGCGGCCAGCACCGCTTCGGATTCGAGCACGACAGCCACTTCCTTGAGCTGGTTCGCAGCCAGCGTGGCTCCGCTGGAAACGAGGTCACAGATGAAGTCCGCACTACCGAGACGCGGCGCGATCTCGACGGAGCCGGAGAGATTGACGACCGAAGCGCTGACATCGTTGCGCTGCAGCCAGTCGGCGAGCAGGTTCGGATAGGTCGTGGCGATGCGCATGCCGGAGAACTGGTCGGCATCGTGGTAGTCGAATGCATCCGGAACGGCCACGGACAAGCGGCACTTGCCGAATCCCAGCGAGCGCAACTCACGAAAAGGGGCGGGCTGACCACCCGCGCCGGAACCGAGAATCTGTTCACTGAGTACGTTTCGCCCCACCACGCCCAGATCACAAACACCGTCGGCGATCATTCCCGGCACGTCATCATCGCGAACCAGAAGCAGGTCCACGGGCAGGCTCTCGCCAAAACAGAACAGCTTGTCGCGGCTGCGCCGAAAGCTGAGTCCGCAGCGCGCAAGCAGATCCAGAGAGGCTTCGCTGAGTCGCCCCGACTTCTGGATGGCAATGCGCAGACGATCGCGGGAACTCACGGGCGTACCCCTCTCTGACCCGCGGACTTGCTGGGTTTCCTGGCAGGCCTTGCTGTCTCCGGAT
>NZ_JAWLAR010000009.1:0-184427 GCF_041395345.1 Dokdonella sp.
GCGAACGACGGTCTGACGATCAAGGTCGATACGCAGATCGTCGAGCTGGTAGATGCGTTCGACGGACATGTCTCCCACTTTAAGGCATCGGTGATCAGGTGGCGCCATGAAAAACGCCGCCCGAAGGCGGCGTTTGGACTGTTCATCGCGGCAAGCGAGCAGGCAACTACTGGACCTGGGTGATCATCCACTCGACGGTGGCCTTGACCTGCTCGTCGCTGAGTGCGGGGTTGCCGCCCTTGGCCGGCATCAGGCCGGCACTGCCGGTGTAGCCTTCGATCGCATGCTTGATGAGCGTTTGCGCACCGGTTGCAAGGCGCGCGGTCCAGGCCGCCTTGTCGGACAGCTTGGGCGAGCCGCCGGCTCCGGAATCGTGGCAGGCATGGCACAGGTTGCCGTAGATGACCGAGCCGTCGAGGGTGCCGTCATAGGCCACCTGCGAAGCAGCCGCGGCTTTCGCAGCCTCGGCCGCAGCGGCGATCGCGGCTGCACCGGTATCACCGGCGTAGACCGCACCGACCGGGGCGATGCGCTGATCGGTGACCTTGGCCGCGCCGGGATTTTCCGGCGACGGATGACCGCTGTAGATATAGGAGCCCAAGGCGATCAGGAGCACGCAAACCAGCACCAGGAAGGCAATGAGCTGGGCGAAGTGCTTGAGGAAGACCGCATCGGTCTGGGGTACGGGATTGGTCACGAAGCCACCTCTTGCGGGCGCCCGGATCAGGCACCGGTACGCCAAAATTGACGGACAAGTATAGCCATGCCGACGAATACACGGAAGTCCGGCCTGGCCCGGAGTTTCGGGCCGAGGCCGCATTCGGCCTGGCTGCGGCAAGCGGTCGCGGTGAGCGTTGCCGGGCCGACCGGCTTGATGCGGGTCAAGGCGGATTTCGGGCGACCGCAGCAATCTTGCGGCCATCCCGGCCAAGAGGCCCCGTCGAGGAACCTTCGATGCGCCCAACAACCCAGCAACGTGCGCCCTGCCTGCTTCGTGCGGCCATCGTGTTCGGTCTGGCGGCTGGCACCCCGATACTGGCTTCGGCGACAGCCACCGAGCTCGCCTCCGGACCGGTCATCGAACTCCGCTATCGGCATGAAAACGTGGACGATGCGGCGTTCAGCAAGGAAGCCGATGCCGATACCCTGCGTGTCCGTCTGGGCTATCGCTGGGTCTTTGCACCCGGCTGGCAGCTGTATGCGGATGGCGAGCACGTCGAAGCCTTTGCCGGCGAGAAATACAACAGCACGGCGAACGGCAAGACCGAGTACCCGGTCGTTGCCGATCCCGAATCAAGCGAGATCAACCAGGCGTTCATTGCCTATGCGGACGAGCGAGTCGACTCGGCACTCGGTCGGCAGAAGGTCACGCTCGACAATCAGCGCTTCTTCGGTGATGTCGGCTGGCGCCAGAACGAACAGACTTTCGATGCGTTTTCGTTCAGCACCCGAACCACTGGCGCCGGACCGGTCCTGCGCTATGTCTATCTCGATCGCGTCCTGCGCGTGTTCGGACACGACAACCCCAATCCGCTGCTGCGCGAATGGTCGCTCAACGGCAACCTGTTCCATCTCGACCAGAAGCTTCCGCTGGGTCAGCTGACCGGCTATGCCTATCTGGTCGAAAACGACGACATCGCCACGAACTCGACGCAGACCTACGGCCTGCGCTGGACCGGCTCACAGGCTTTCGATCGCGCCACCCTGGGCTGGGCCACCGAATATGCCTGGCAATCGGACTGGAGCAACAACCCGCGTGATGTCAGCGCCCACTACTGGTTGATCGAGCCCAGCCTGGAGGTGGCAGGAATCAGGATGACGGCCGGCTGGGAAGTGCTGGGCGGCGACGGCGACTACGGTTTCAGCACGCCTTATGCCACCTTGCACAAGTTCAACGGCTGGGCGGACAAGTTTCTGGCAACGCCCTTGAGGGGCCTTGATGACCGCTACCTCGGTGTCGGCGGCAAGATCGAGAAAGCTGCCTGGGCGATCACCTGGCATGACTTCAAGGCCGACGATGGGGGTGACGACTACGGCTCCGAATGGGATGCCTCGCTTTCCTATCCGTTCGGCGAGCACTTCAAGGGATTGCTGAAGTTCGCCGACTACCGCAGCGACGGTTTTTCCTCGGACACGCGCAAGATCTGGGCCAGTCTCGACTATCGCTATTGAGCGACTGCCCGGTAGCGGGCTCGTCACATCAGCCACAGGCCAGCCACCAGAGCGGCGTTGATGACGGCAATGCCGAGAATCATCGGGCGCGCATAGGCAATGCCACCCATCGCAAACGCGGCAATGCACTTGACCAGCGAGTTGGCTGCAAACGCGGCGGCCAAGGCGATGCCGGCCTCGCCAGCCGGCAAGCTCGAAGCAGAGGTGAGCTGGCCCAGCGAAATCGCGGCGGCATGCACATCTGCCAGTCCGGCGGCGGCCGAGGCGATGATCAGACCTCCGCTGCCCAGCCAGGCGTGCAATGCCGCGGACAACAGCAATGCGGCAGCGATGATCGCGGCGAACAGCAGGGCATGGCCGAGATCAAACGGTCGCTCGGCAGTCGTCTCCTGATCGATTCGCGGATGCTCTCCGCGAGCGTGCAGGAACGAGACCAGGGCGACCAGTCCGGTCGCGACGGCCGCTGATGCGAGCGCCGGGGCGAATTCGCGCAGCAGATCAAGCGACAGCGCTCCGAGAATCACCACCAGCTGGATCACGGTCGCGACATTCGACATCAGACCGGCTGCCACAGCCGCATCGCGCGTGTCCGGAGCCTGCCGTGCGCGCTGGCCCATGCTGCCGATTGTCGCCGCGCTCGACACGAACCCTCCAAGCAGGCCCGCAAGAAGCAAACCACGACGCGCGCCGAGCAGGCGCAAGGCGACATAACCGGCCGCATTGATCGTCATCACCAGGACCACGAGCAACCAGAGCTTGCGCGGATTCAGCACGTCGAACGGATCCACGGTCCGGTCCGGCAGCAAGGGCAGGATGATCAGAACCGAGGCAGCGAGCAGGAGCAGGTCGCCGAGTTCCGCTTCGGTAAGGACTTGCCGGGTGAAATGGTGCATGGCCTGCTTGAACGTCAGCACCATGGCAACGACGACGAAAAGCGCCGCCGCGAGTTGCGGCTGCTGCGCGGACAGGGCACCGAGCAGAAAGACAAGGTACAGGGCCACTTCGCTGGTCAGGCCAGGTTCCTGCCTGATCGAGCGCGTGTAGCTGACCAGAATCAGCGCGGCCATGGCCACGCCCGAGAGCAGCAGCACGCCGGTCCCGATCATGGCGCTGATCGCACCGACCAGGGCGGCCAGTGCGAAGCTGCGCACGCCCGCCGACCCGCGCTCCGGCCCGCTGCCCTTGCTGCGCTCGCGCTCGATTCCGACCAGCAAGCCGCCGCCGAGGGCAGCCAGCAGTTGAGGCACTACGGTGAGATCGAACATCGGCATACCGGCATATCCACCTCAGGCAAGGAAGCGGGCGAAGACGCCCCAGGGATTGTGCGCGATCGCGACCGAGATGATGAAGGCATAGACAAGCATTGCGGAGAAGAAACACGTGATCCGTACCTTGCGGGTCTTGCCGCGCTTCAGCGCAAGCACGCCGAGCACGATATAGACGACCAGCAGGAGTACCTTGATCGTGAGCCAGCCCTGGACGAACGGATACTGATGCAGCAGCGTGATCAGCATCAGCGCCGCGGTGAGCAGGGTGGTGTCGATGACCCAGGACGCGACGCGCAAGACGATGTGATTGACCTGACGCGAATGCGCGAACATGAGCAGGCCGCGCAAGGTAAACAGGCTGCCGGAAAGAATCACGGCAAGCACGTGGACAAACTTGATTTGCGGATAGAACTCGATCATGGGTGGCCACGCCTTGGTTGATGAATAGAGTAGCCGGAGGGTTGCCGGGCGAGGTCCGCGATCAGCTCACTTCGCAGGCGATTTCCTCGATTCGCCCCTTCCAGACGGTCTGCCATCCGCTTGCGTCTAGCCAGGCAACTTCCGCCCTCAAGGGTACGCGCATGCCGCTGCGACTTGCATAGTCGGAGAAACGACCCTGCCAGGGCCGTTGCTGATATCCGTTGCCGGCGCGCATCCAGCGCCCTTCGCTGTACACGGAACTGACTTCACCGTGGGCGTTGAATCGGAATTCAAGCGACACGCTGACGTCCTTCACCTTGATCGTGGCCAGCGCCGATTCCTCGTCGAGTGCGCTCCAGTGCACTCCGGAACCTGGCAGCAATGCCGAAGGCGACCACACCGCTTCGGCCAGATAGCGATGCAAGCCCGCCTCGTCGAGTTCGCGATGCCCACGATCCGCCGCGATGCGCAACGCGGAAAGCAGGCGCACATCGCCCGCGCCGCAGCCGTCCACGAAGCTGTCACAGACGAGCAGGTTCAGCCATGGCAGGAGACGGATGCGTGCCACCCAGAGAAAGCCCGGCGCATGCGGCGCAATGACCTGTTCGGCATCGAAGCTCAGCCAGCGCGGACTTGTCGTGGACGTGCGCAACGTCCCGCGTTGCAGCAGCCGGGTCACATGGGCAATCTGCTGGCCATCCTGCAGCACATGGCGCAGATAGCGCTGCACGACTTCGGGAAGATTTACCAGTTCGGAGAAATCTACCTGCCGCGCCGGATCTCCCGCGGCCGACTCCAGCTTCGCCGCAATATGCTTTATTTCACGCCGCGCTCGCCGTTGCAGCAGCCGCAGCGAGACCCAGCCCACAGCCAGCGCCAGAACGCAGGCGAGAATCAGGCCGATCATGGCGCTGCTCGCTCCATCAGCCTGGTTTTCCGTCCACGCGCGGCGTCAGGAAAATCCACGCCGAACGAATGACCCAAGGCAGAAATGCCAGCAGCCAGGCAATCGCCGCCATCGCCAGCCAGCGGCTCGAGTCGGGCATCAGCTCGGCGAGAATACGGATCAGCGCGACGGCCTGGAGAAGGCCAAATGTCAGCCACGGTATGCAGCCCATTTCCAGGGGCCGGCCTGAATGGCCCTGGGTCACCCGTGTGACCATGGCAACCAGCATCGAGCCGAAGAATCCGATGGTCAGTGCATGCACGGGCGCGCGCCCTAGCAACAGGCTGCCTTCGAAATGAAGCAACAGGCTCTGTAGCGCATACAGGGCAAGCGCGAGCGGCAACCATGCCGCCGCGATATGCAGGACTGCAAGCAAACCCGGGCGCATGCATTTCCATGGCTGCCAGCGGATCCAGTGGACCAGGAAGAACGCGGTCAACGGTACGTCGATCAGCCATAGCCATTGTTGAAGCCTCGCCAGTTCCATAACCAGATGACCGAGTGCAAGCAGCCAGAACAGCGGCAGACTCCAAGCTGGCTTGAATACCTTGTAGCGCGAACCGATCGCGCTGGCGCTGAAGAACGGCAACATGCGATGGCAGACCGTGAAATAGATCGGCAACAGCAGGCCGAAGGTGCCGATCTTGATCGCAACAATTGCCAGCTCAGGCGAGGCACCAAAAGCGAATGCGGTGAACGCTGCCAAGCCGAGAAAGCCCAGCAACAGGGCACTGAAGCAAGATATCGCCGTTCGATCCTGCGCACCATTGCGTGCAAGGATGCGCCCGAGAACAGTCAGCGCGTACGCCCATCCCGTCAGCATCAGCAGCAGCCCGGCCAGCAGCAGCGGCTTGTGATCAAGCAAGCCTGCGTTCGACAGCAGGTAGCCGCCAAACACGCCCGCGAAAACCGGCACGTATTCACGCTTGCCCAGTGCGGGCTGCGCCATCCAGCGGGGAAAGACGGTCAGCAGGAATCCGAACATGAAGAACGGCAACATGCCGAACTGGGTAAAGAACGAATGCGCCCAGCCCGCCGGCACCGGGGATACCGGAAACGCGAAACCGTAGACGCCCGATCCCAGCACGCACGCCCACCAAAGCATCGAAACGACGATGGCCATGGCGCCCGCGAAAAACATCAGTCGATGCGGTGCAGCGGATAACAGGGCCGGCAGTTCCGCGAGGCGCGAAGCCGACTCCTCATGTACGGACAGCTCGAGGATGCAGGCGAGGTTGGGTCCCTCGGCCTCGATCGTGCGCGCGCAGGGAATGCGCAGGCTCTGGGATTCCATGTTCATCGACGCTTTCCGACAGGATCAGGGCTGGATGGAGCAGCGCAATGACAAAACGCCCTCCTTCCCTCAATTATCGCGAACGATTCTTATCTGCACCTTGATCTGGATCAGGTCGGTGGTCGATCCGGCGCACTGCCGGTGCATCCGATCCCGCGATGCTCAGGCCTTTGCGGGCAAACGCTTGCTGCTGGCCGATGCCTTCGTGCGCGGGGCGGGATTGCAATAAAGGCCGTAAAGCGTGGCGATGACCGCCTGCGCAGGTCCGTCAACCAGGCGGTACCAGATGGTTTGCGCCTCGCGCCGCGTGCTGACCGTGCCTTCCTCGCGCAGCCTGGCCAGGTGTTGCGACAGCGCGGACTGGCTCAGGTCGGGCAATTCTTCGTTGATCTGACCGACGGTCATTTCGGTTCCGACCAGCAGGCAGAGCACGCGCAGGCGTTGCGCGTTGGCCAGCGTCTTGAGCAACTTCGAGGCTTCTTCGGCGCGGCCCTGCATGGCGCTCAGGTCACTCGATTTGGGTAGTGCCACGAGTTCTCGCTCCTCTCTGCGTGCGCGTCCGCCCGGACAGCGGCGACCGGCGGTGCGATTCTAAATTAGGTGCTTGTATATTAGCAACTACTTATTTAGAATATGCTTGATCTTAGTCAACCGTATCTCGCCGTCGCCAGCGCATCGTTGGCATAACAGAAGGAATCCGAATCATGGCAACAATCATCGTTCTGGGTGCGGGTCTGGGCGGGATGGCGGCGGCCTACGAGATTCGCGCGGCCATCGGCAAGAATCATGCGATCACGGTCGTTGGCGAGAGTCCGCACTTCAATTTCACGCCGTCCAACCCCTGGGTCGCCGTGGGTTGGCGCAAGCCGGCCGACATTCGCATCGAGGCCGCGCCATCGCTCGGCAAGCACGCGATCGATTTCGTCGATACCGCGGCCGAAGCCGTAGTCCCTTCGCAGAATCAGGTCCGACTCGTCGGTGGACGCGTACTCGATTACGACTATCTGGTTATCGCCACCGGACCGCGTCTCGCCTTCGACGAGGTTCCGGGGCTCGGTCCCAGCGCAGGTTTCACCCAGTCGGTTTGCACCGGACCGCATGCGCAGGGCGCCTGGCAGGCGTATGAGGCGTTCCTGGCGAATCCCGGGCCGATCGTGATCGGCGCGGTACAGGGCGCGAGTTGCTTCGGCCCGGCCTACGAGTTCGCGTTGATCATTGATGCGGACCTGCGCAAGCGCAAGTTGCGCGATCGCGTGCCGATGACCTATGTCACCTCGGAACCCTACATCGGGCACATGGGACTGGGTGGCGTGGGTGACTCCAAGTCGCTGCTTGAGTCCGAGTTGCGTCAGCGACATATCAAGTGGATTGCCAATGCCCGCGTGACCGCAGTCGAGAGCGGCACGATCAAGGTCGACGAAGTGGACACCAAGGGTAACACCAGTCAGTCGCACGAGCTGCCGTTCGCCTACTCCATGCTGCTGCCCGCGTTTACCGGCGTGGATGCCGTACGCGGTATCGAGGGCCTGACCAATCCGCGCGGATTCATCCTCATCGACGAACACCAGCGCAATCCGAACTTCCGCAATATCTATGCGGCAGGCGTCTGTGTGGCGATCCCGCCGGTTGAAGCCACGCCCGTGCCGACCGGAGCACCGAAGACCGGCTTCATGATCGAATCGATGGTCACTGCCATCGCGCACAACCTGCGCGACGACCTCGCAGGGCGCGTTGGCAAGGCACGCGCGACCTGGAATGCAGTGTGTCTCGCCGACATGGGCGATACCGGAGCGGCCTTCGTGGCCCTGCCGCAGATTCCTCCGCGCAACGTCACCTGGGCCAGGGTCGGCAAATGGGTGCATCTGGCCAAGGTGGCTTTCGAGAAGTACTACCTGCGCAAGATGCGTACCGGCAATACCGATCCCGTGTACGAGAAATACGTACTCAAGGCCCTGGGCATCGAGCGGCTGAAATCCGACCCGCCAGCGACTTGAGCGGTAGCATGGGGTTGCGGAACCGAAACCGGATTCTTCAACCCCTACGCGAGGACCACACATGAACTGGAAGAACACGCAGGAACGTTACGGGAAACTCTCGATTGCCATGCACTGGCTGATGCTGGCGCTGCTAATCGCCGTCTATACGTGCATTCTGTTGCGCGAAGAATTCCCGCGCGGAAGCGAGCTCCGGAATGATCTGAAGACCTGGCATTTCATGCTCGGCCTGAGCGTGCTGGGCCTGCTTGTATTTCGTCTGATCATTCGCTTCACCGGCCCGACTCCGGCCATACAGCCACCCGTCGGCGCATGGCAGCACCGAATGGCCGCAGCCATGCATGGCGTGCTCTACCTGTTCCTGTTCGCGATGCCCGTGCTCGGTTGGCTGATTCTCAGCATGGAGGGAAAACAGATTCCCTTCTTCGGCCTCGAACTGCCGCCGCTGTGGGATCAGAACAAGGACCTCGCCCACGAAATCGAAGACATCCATGAACTGATTGGCGAAATCGGCTACTACCTGATCGGCGCCCATGCCGCGGCCGCACTGTTCCACCACTACTTCATTCGCGACAACACCTTGCTGCGCATGTTGCCTGGCGCGGAAAGACCGCTGCGCGACACCGGGCGCAAATAGCGCCTCTGATTCGAAACACTCTTCAACACGAGGAAACCCGCCATGAATATCGACCGCATCGTCCTTGCATTCGCCGGCAGCGTCATCTTGATCAGCGTGATCCTGGCCCACTTCGTTTCGCCGTGGTGGCTGCTGCTGACGCTGTTCGTCGGCGCCAACCTGCTGCAGTCGGCGTTCACCGGCTTCTGCCCGCTCGCCAGCATCCTGCGTGCCTTCGGGGTCAAGTCCGGCACCGCGTTCTCCAACTGATCCCAAGGCAACCGACACTAGTTCAACGCTGAAAAGCTTGATCCCAGCCTGCGCTGGGAGGACGAGCACGGACCTATTCAGCATTGCCTTCAGACACCTCTCCCCGATGGAGCGATTCAATGTATTACCTCGTCGATTCAACCAAATCCTTCGATCAGGCCGCGGCCGATCTGGAAGCCACGGTCGTGGCGCACAAGTTCGGCGTGCTTCACGTCCATGACCTGGGCGCGACCCTGCGCAGCAAGGGGGTCGAGTTCGCCGAGCAATGCAAGGTCTTCGAAGTCTGCAATCCCGCACAGGCGGCCAAGGTACTGGCCAGCGACATGCGTCTGAACATGGCCCTGCCTTGCCGGATCTCGGTCTACACCGAAGGCGGGCAGACCCGGATCGGCATGATCCGGCCCGAGCCGATGCTTGGCATGTTGTCGAAGGATTCACAGCTGGCCAGCGTTGCCGCGGAAGTGGAAGCCGCCACAAAGAAAATGATCGACGAGGCAGCCTGATGAACCTCACGCGTTCGCTGCTATGGGTGGCGGTCGGCCTCGGCATGCTCGCAGGTTGTGACCGTTCCGCTCCGCAAGAAATGGTTTCGGCGGCAACGCCCGACTTTGCGACGGCCGTCGCCAGCGCCGAAGTTTCCCATTCCGAGCAGGTCTGGGATGGTGTGGTCGAGGCGGTCAACCAGGCGACGGTGTCGGCGCAGACCAGCGGACGCGTGATCGAGTTGCCGTTCGACGTGAATGACACCGTACCCGAGGGTGCGGTGATCGTGCGCTTCACCGACGTGGAACAGAAATCGGCGCGCAGTCGCGCACAGGCACAGATCGCATCGGCACAGGCCAGCTACGACGAAGCCGAAGCCGCCTACAAGCGGACTTCCGATATCTATGCACGCAAGCTGGTCGCCAAGGCCCAGCTCGATCAAGAGCGCGCGCGCCGAGATGCCGCCAAGGCAGCACTGGTCGCCGCACAGGCACAGGCACGCGAAGTGGGCCAGCAGATGGACTACACCGTTGTCCGCGCGCCCTACTCCGGCATCGTCACCGAACGCTACGTGCAGATTGGCGAAACCGTGCAACCCGGACAGCCGCTGATGGCAGGCGTTTCGCTCAAGGATCTGCGCGTCTCGGTACAGGTCCCACAGAGCGCGATCACAGCCATCCGTGCCATGCAGTCAGCCGACATCCTTCTCGACAGCGAGGAATCGAAACGGGTGAAGGCAAGCAAGGTCACCGTGTTTCCGTATGCCGATCCGGCCACGCACACCTTCACCGTTCGCCTCGAATTGCCCGGCGACAACACCGGTCTGTATCCGGGCATGACGGTCAAGGCGGCATTCGCCACCGGAGAAGCCAGGCGCCTGATGCTCCCGGTCAGCGCACTCGTCCAGCGCGGTGAATTGCAGGCGGTCTACGTGGTAGACGGGAACACGGTCCGGTTGCGCCAGATTCGCAGCGGCCGGCGCATCGGTGAGAACGTCGAGATCCTGGCCGGGCTTGCCGACGGCGAACGCTATGCGCTCGACCCGCAGGTCGCCGCGCAGTGGCTGGTTCGCCAGCATGGCGGAGAGCCCAAGTGAGCGAATCCAGGCTCGGCTTTTCCGGTCGCATCGCACGCACCTTCCAGTCCTCTCCATTGACGCCGGTGCTCGCGCTGGCTGCGATCCTGCTCGGCATTGCCGCGACCCTGATCACGCCGCGCGAGGAAGAGCCGCAGATCGACGTGACAATGGCCAACGTGATCGTGCCGTTTCCCGGCGCCGATGTGCGCGATGTCGAGAACCTCGTCGCCTTTCCGCTGGAACAGAAACTGGCCGAGATCGACGGGGTCAAGCACGTCTATTCATTGAGTCGCCCGGGTGTCGCGATCTTCACGGTCGAATACCAGGTGGGCATTCCGCGCCAGACCGCGATCGTGCGCCTGTACAACCAGGTCTTCCAGAATCAGGGCTTCGTGCCGGCCGGACTCGGCGTTGGCCAGCCACTGATTCGGCCGATGGGCATCGATGACGTACCGGTCATGGCCGTCACCCTGTGGAGTGATTCACCCGAGCAAAATCCGACCACGCTGGCCGAAGTCGCGCACACGCTGGAATCGGAACTCAAGCGAATTCCGGGTACGCGCGATGTCTACACCATCGGCGCACCGGAGCGTGCCGTCATGGTTGAGCTCGACGCGACCAAGCTCGCCGCGTATGGCCTTTCCATGCAGGAACTGGCGAGTGCGATCCGCGCCGCCAACACGGTCAGCCAGGCCGGTGATCGCGTCGTCGATGGCCATGCCCTGCCGGTGACGGCCGGCAGCTTCCTGGCCAGTGCGGCCGATGTTGCCGAACTGGTCATCGGACTCAACAAGGGACAGCCCGTGTTCCTTTCCGATGTCGCCCGCATTCGTGCCGGAGCCGATTTGCCCGATACCTATGTCTGGTATGGCGCACCGGCGGGCAAGCCGGGACCGGCCAGTGGCCACGCCCCCGCGGTGACCCTGGCGATCGCGAAGAAACCCGGCAGCAATGCGGCTGACATCACGACCGCCGTGAGCGCACGCCTGCAGGCCTTGAGTGGCGAAGTGATTCCGTCGGACGTGCATTTCTCGGTCACCCGCGATTACGGCCAGACCGCCAGCGACAAGGCCAACAAGCTGATCCAGAAACTCATGTTCGCCACGCTCTCGGTGATCCTGCTGGTGTTGTTCACACTGGGCTGGCGCGAAGCGATCGTGGTTGGCACCGCCGTCATCATCACCCTGATGCTGACCCTGTTCGCCTCGTGGGCGATGGGTTTCACGATCAACCGGGTCTCGCTGTTCGCGCTGATCTTCTCGATCGGCATCCTGGTCGACGATGCCATTGTGGTTGTCGAAAACATCCACCGCCATCAGCGTCTCGGCGGAGCGCGCCTGCGCGACATCATTCCGGCGGCGGTCAGCGAGGTCGGCGGGCCGACCATTCTCGCCACTTTCACAGTGATCGCCGCGCTGCTGCCGATGGCCTTCGTCTCGGGTCTGATGGGCCCGTACATGCGGCCGATCCCGATCAATGCCTCGGTCGGCATGCTGCTGTCGCTCGCGGTCGCACTGGTGGTGACACCGTGGCTGGCGCTGCGCCTGCTCGCCCATCACGGCGCAGCAGAAGGCGAGGCCGACACTGCAGAAACCGGCGGCGGCTGGCTCAATCGCGCATCGCACAGGATCATGTCGCCGTTTTTGCAAACCGATCGTGCACCGCGACGGCGGCGCCTGCTGTTCGCGGCCATGGGCGTGCTGGTGATGGCGGCGGTCGGTCTGGTCGTGATCCAGGCAGTCATCCTCAAGATGCTGCCGTTCGACAACAAGTCCGAATTCCAGATCGTCGTCGACATGCCCGAAGGCAGCACGGTCGAACGCACCAACGAGCTGCTCGGCAAACTTGCCGGAAGCCTGGCCGATGTGGCCGAAGTCAAGGACTGGCAAGGCTACGCCGGCACCGCCGCACCGATCACCTTCAACGGGCTCGTGCGCCAGTACTACCTGCGCAGCGGGCCTCTGGTCGGCGACCTTCAAGTGAACCTGGTCGACAAGCACGAGCGCGACCGCCAGAGCCATGCGATCGCTCTGGCCGTGCGTCCGCAGCTGGCCGCGATTGGCAAGGCGTTCGGTGCCTCGGTCAAGCTGGTCGAAGTGCCACCCGGTCCGCCGGTGCTGGCCCCGATCGTCGCTGAAGTCTACGGACCCGACTACGACACGGTGCGCAAGACCGCCCTGGCACTGGAGAGGCGTTTCCGCGCCGAATCCGACATCGTCGATGTCGATACCAGTGTCGAAGCCGATGCGCCGCGCGAGATCATCGTTGTCGATCGTGTCCGCGCGGCACGTCTGGGCCTCGACCAGGCGAGCATTGCGCAGGCCCTGCGCACGGCCCTGTCCGGTGATGACGCGACCTATCTGATGGACGGCCACGCGCGCTATGCGGTGCCGGTGCGATTGCGCCTGCCCGCCGGCGATCAGGCTGCGATCGAGCAGTTGCTGGCGCTGCGCGTGCGCGCAACCAATGGCAATCTGGTACCGCTCTCGGAAGTGGTCGAAGTGCGCGCGGCGAACTGGGAAAAGGCGATCCTGCACAAGGATCTGCTGCCCTATGCCACCGTCACCGGCGACGATGCCGGTCACACCGACAGCCCGCTCTACGGCATGTTTTCCATGGTCAGCGATCTGAAGCAGGCCGACGGTGGAGATCCCGCACTCGTGCAGACCTTCATAGACCAGCCGCAGGACACCACGTCGCCTGCAGTGAAATGGGACGGTGAATGGCAGATCACCTACGAAACCTTCCGCGACATGGGCCTGGCCTATTCGGTCGGCCTGGTCCTGATCTATCTGCTCGTGGTCGGCCAGTTCAAGAGCTACGTGGTACCGCTGATCATCATGGCGCCAATCCCGTTGACGGTAATCGGTGTGATGCCGGGCCACGCCCTGATCGGTGCGCAGTTCACGGCGACCTCGATGATCGGCATGATCGCCCTGGCCGGCATCATCGTGCGCAACTCGATCCTGCTGATCGACTTCATCAACCAGGAAATCGCCCGTGGCCGGCCGCTGCGCGACGCAGTGATCGATGCGGCGGCCGTCCGCGCCAAGCCGATCGTGCTGACCGGCGTAGCGGCCATGGTGGGCGGCTTCTTCATCATCGATGATCCGATCTTCCAGGGCCTTGCCGTTTCGCTGATCTTCGGCATCCTCGTTTCGACCGCGCTGACCTTGCTGGTCATTCCGTTGCTGTACTACGGCTGGCTGTCACGCAGCAACAGCGCGGGCACATTCCAGGAGACAAGCCATGAGTGACACCGAGGAGATCCGCCTGACCCTTACCCAGGAGTCGGACTACGCATTTCGTATTGCCTTCGATGAAACCTCGCTCGACGACCTGCATACCGACGAGCCATCTCCGCTCGGCGCAGACAGCGGCCCGAACCCGTCGCGACTTCTCGTTGCGGCCGTTGCCAACTGCCTCAGTGCAAGCCTGGTGTTTGCCCTGGGCAAGTACAAGAACAGTGTGAATGGCGTGGTGACACGTGCGACCGCCCGAATGGCGCGCAACGAACAGAAGCGCTTACGCATCGCCCACATCGATGTCGCCATCAAGCTGCCGGATGCAGCGGCCGACTATGCGCAGATCGATCGCCTACTCGAGCAATTCGAGAACTTCTGCATCGTTACCGAAAGCGTTCGCTCGGGCGTTCCGGTGGATGTGAGTGTGCACGATGCAACCGGCGCCGTTCTGCATGACAGCTCGGCTGAAGCCGCCGAAACCCAGGACCCGCCCTGATCCCGATCACGTGCACTGGCTTTCCCAGTTGGCGAACGCGAAGTGAGTGATCACGGCGAATGGTTTGTCCATCCATCGTTCGCGGAGCGATGCGCAGCATCGCGATGGGCGTGCAATTGCCCCTCGCCCCGCCTGCTAGCCGGGCTATTCGTTGTGCCAAAGTTCATGACTGTCAACCAGCACGAGCAGGCGTGCGCGCTCCGCTTCGACTCGAGCAGAAGCCTCGGCCAATGCAATCTGCCGTTGCATGCGTTCGGCGAGCAGCCATTCGACCAGGGGAAGCTCGCCGAGCTCCCGGCCGCGACGGATACGTCGAGTGGCTTCTGTGCTGGCAAGAAGGGCTCGCTGCTGTGCGAGCCACCCATCTCGTTGTTGAATGGCTTGGCGAACCGTTTGTTCTGCTTCTCGCTGTATATCACGGCGCATGACCAGGGAATCGCTATGCAAGGCACTCGCGTCCGCTGCTGCCGCATCTCCCAGCGCCGCTCGGTAGCGCCCGCCAATCGGAATGCTGAAAACAAGCCCGAGCGCTCGTTCGGTGCCATCGTTGTCGCTCAGGTAGCGCAAGCCGATTGTCGGATCAGGCCGGCGGTCAGCGCGAACGCGGGCAGCAATGGCATCGGCCCTGGCCGCATCGCTTTCAACCGCGCCTATCTCGTGGCTGCGCTGAACGATGCGCGCAGTCCATTCTTCGGGAGTCATAGGCAGCTCGCCCGGCTCTTCGATCGAAGGCACTCGCAGTGGCAATGGCAGGCTCGGAAAGTCATTGGCAAGCGCGGCATGTGCGGTCGCCAGTTTTCCCTGAGCGGCGACATCGGCAGCCTGTGCCTGAGCCAGATCCACATCGAGAAGATCAAGGTCCATCGGTGCGGCATCACCCATCTGCACACGTCGGGCAAGAGCTCTTCTCTCCTCGCTCAATGATTCGGTATGAGCAGCAGCGGCCCGGGCCATTTCATCGGCAAGCAGCCAGTCCATCCAGCGTTCCAGGAGATTGCGCGCGGCTTGATGGCGAGTGTCGTCCAGGCGCAGTTCCGCCGCCGTCATGCCGTGCTCGCCGATCTTTCGGTCCAGTGCCGCCTTTCCCGGCCAGCGGAACTTGCGTCCGACGAGCGCCTCGAACTCGTTGTATGTGTTGTCGCCACCGACCCCATTCGCGCGCCGCAATTGCGGAATGGCAGTCACTTCGAACTCATGCGAACCCACCGCCTGGGCGCGCGCCTGGGCGCCGGCTGAATCGAAGCGCCCCATAGCCGCCTGCACTGCAGGCTGGGCATTGATCGCAGTGGCCACAAGCGCCGGCTCTGGCAACCAGACCTGCGCATGAACTTGCACCACAGCCAATTGCAACAACAAGGAAACGCAGACGATCTTTTTCATCACAGACTTCCCCTGTCGAGCACGGCTTCGGTCCACCAACGCAATTCGTGAGACCCCGTGTGCTCGCGCAGCAAGTGCAGTACGTCGTCTTTTGCTTCTGCCGGAATCACAAGCCACAAGAGGCGCTTCTCCACGCGTCCGCGCACGCGCTCGGCGTCGGAGGCCCGGGCGAAGCTGTTCGCATGCCCCTCGGCACGCAGGAGTGTGTAGCCAGGCATACGCGGGTCTGCGCTCAAGGTTTCGGTTATCAACGTCTCCAACTGCGGTGGAAACAGCAGATTCATGCGAATCCAGTTGTTCATGTCGATTTGCTCCCGTTGCTTGCGGCGGGCGGCGGCAGCCCATGCCGGCGATAGGCCAGCGGAAGCAGCAGCAAGGTCAGTGCCGTGGCACTGACCAGTCCTCCGATCACGACGATGGCCAGCGGCCGTTGTATTTCCGAGCCCGGCCCCGTAGCCAACAGCAGGGGCACCAGACCGATAGCCGTGATGCTCGCTGTCATCAGCACCGGACGCACGCGCCGCCAGGCGCCCTCGCGAACGACCGTCGTGATATCGAGTCCCTGCTCGTGCAGCTGGTTGAAGCAGGTGACCAACACCAATCCGTTGAGTACGGCGATGCCGAGCAATGCGATGAATCCGACGGACGCCGGTACCGAAAGGTATTGCCCCGATAGCCAGAGTGCGACGATGCCGCCAACCAGTGCAAACGGGATATTCAGCAGGATCAGCAAAGCCTGGCGCACCGATCCGAACGTCATGAACAGAACAAGGAAAATCAGGACCAGAGCCGCTGGGACGACCAGCGCGAGACGCGCGGCCGCGCGCTGCTGGTTCTCGAATTGCCCGCCCCAACTCAGATGGTAGCCGGCAGGCAATTGGACGCTCTGTGCCACCGCGGCCTTCGCTTCCTCGACGAAACCCACGAGGTCACGGCCATCGACATTGGCCTGGACCAGCGCGTAGCGGGAACCCTGTTCACGACCCACCTTCGCGGGTCCACTACCGGGAACAATGCGGGCAATGCTCGACAGCGGCACTTCGCCTCCATCGGGCAGGCTGATGCTCATGCGCGAGAAGCGCGCCTTGGACAGGCGGATCTCATCGCCTCCACGGACAAGGATCGGGGTACGCCGATCCGGCTCGATGACCAGACCGGCACTGATACCCTCCAACTGCGCGCGCAGTTCATCCTGCACATCGGCGACGGCAAGACCCTGCCTGCCTGCAGCCATCGCATCGATCTCAACCTTCAGATAGTCGACCCCCTCGACCGTCTGGGTCAGCACGTCCTGAGCACCCGTCGTTTCTCGCAGCACGCTGGCAATGCGCTGGGCGAGATCGCCGAGCTCGCCGAGATCTGCACCGAAAATCTTGATGGCCAGATCTCCGCGGCTGCCGGTCAGCATCTCCGAGACGCGCATCTCGATTGGCTGCGTGAATCCGTACTCGATACCGGGGAATTCGTCGAGTATCTGGCGAAGTTCGCCGACCAGCCATTCCTTGTCGCGCTCACGCCATTCATCCTTCGGCTTGAGCTCAAGGAACATGTCGGTTTCATTGAGGCTCATCGGATCCAGTCCGAGCTCATCGGAACCGACACGGGAGATGATGTGTCGGACTTCTGGAATGCCGGCCATGATCGCCTTCTCCACGGCCAAGTCGAGTTCCACCGAGCGTTCAAGCGAAATTGATGGTGACTTCACCAACTGAATCAGCACATCGCCTTCATCCATGGTCGGCATGAAGCTCTTGCCGGTACCAAGATAGCCAATGGCGCCTAGCACCAGTGCCAGCACTCCCGCGACATACGCGTATAAGGGCTTTGCCAGTACCTTCTCGAGCAGGGGTCGATAGAAGCCGTCGACCTTGCGCATCAGCCAAGGCTCGTCATGCGCCCCTTCCTTCATCAAGTAGGACGCCAGAATTGGCACGAATGTCAGCGACGCCAGCAGCGATGCGGCGAGCGCAAACACGATGGTCAGCGCTACCGGCGCAAACAGCTTGCCCTCAAGTCCCTGCAGGGTCAGCAGCGGCAGAAAAGTGAGCGCGATAATGAGCATGCCAGCGGCCACCGGCGTGGCGACCTCGCGAGTCGCTGCATAGATGCGATGCAGGCGCGGAAGATGGGCGCTGGATGCCTGCGGATCGAGCCGGGTGACGGTGTTCTCGACCACGACCACGGCCGCATCGACAATCAGGCCGATGGCGATCGCCAGGCCACCGAGGCTCATCAGGTTTGCGCTTTGTCCTGTCAGCCGCATCAACAGAAACGTGGACAGGGCCGCAAAAGGAAGGATGAGTGCAACGACGATCGCCGCCCGCAGATTGCCAAGAAACAGAAGAAGCAGGATGACCACCAGCACGGTGGCCTCGACCAGCGCGTTCTTGACTGTACCGACCGCGCGTTCAATCAGGGTACTGCGGTTGTAGAATGGGCGGATGCTTACCCCGGCCGGAAGAGCAGCCTGCATCTGCATCAGCCGTGACTCTACGCTCGCGACCAGTTGCGAGGCATCGGCACCGCGCAGCGCCACGACGATGCCCTCGACCGCCTCAGCCTCGCCGTCGCGTGTAACTGCACCATAGCGGGTCAGTGCCTCTATGCGGATGTCGGCGATGTCACGGACGCGCAGCGGTGGCATGCCGGACTTGATCACCACGTTGCCGATATCGTTGGCCGTCTGCAATGCGCCCTCGGCGCGCACGATCAACGCCGACTCGCCGGCTTGCAGGCGACCGGCACCATCGTTGCGGTTGTTGCGCACAAGCGCATCGACGACGTCGCCAAGGTGCAAGTCATTGGTGGTCAGCCGACCGCGGTCGGGTATCACCACGAAGCTCCTGGCTTCACCGCCAAGCACGTTCACGTCAGCTACGCCGGGAATGGTTCGCAACGCCGGACGCAGGGTCCAGTCGAGCAGGCTGCGACGTTCCTGCAAACTCAGAGCGTCACCTTCGACGGTGAACATGTAGACATCGGAAAGGGGCGTGGAAATCGGCGCCAGACCGCCCGTGACGTCACCCGGCAATGAGGCGGAGACATTGGCAAAGCGCTCGGCAACCTGCTGGCGCGCCCAGTAGATATCAGTGCCTTCATTGAAATCCAGGGTGATGTCGGCGATCGCGTACTTGGCCGTCGAACGCAGCATGGCGGCGTTCGGCACACCGAGCAGTTCCATCTCCAGCGGCGTGATCACGCGCGCCTCGACTTCTTCCGGTGTCATCCCCGGCGCCTTCAGGATCATCTTTACCTGTGTGGGCGAAATGTCGGGAAAGGCATCGATGGGCAGGCGCATGAACGCCATCGCACCTGCTACCGAAATTGCCAGGGCGACCAGCAGCACCAGCAGGCGCTGGCGCAGCGAAAATTCGATCAGGCGCTCGAGCATGGTCGCGCTACTCCTGTACCGGTGCCAGCGTTTTCAGGACACTGGCGCCGCGTGCTACAACGCGCATGCCCGCAGTCAGGCCAGCACCGCGCACGACGGCACTGTCGAGGTCGCCACCCAGATGGTCGACGACGATGCCGCGGAACCCGTTGTCTTCTTCCACGTAGAGGACTTCGCGCGGTCCATGTGACAGGAGTGCACTGACTGGCACAATCAGCGCCTCGGGCGGCGCCGGCAATAGCAGCGACGCTTCGATCTGCTGTCCCACGACCAGGGCGCCCGGTGCAGCGGTGCGTGCGCGCACGCGCAAGCTCTGGGTGGTGCTTTCGATATCCGCGCCGATGGCGACTACCTGGCCCATCGCACCATTCGGCAGAACAATCGACAGTCCGGTGCGCAGTTCGGCGCGCAAGTTGACCGGCACGCTGAAGACGATGTCCAGTTCGTCCGTCGCGGCAATGACAAAGGCCGGCGCCATGGCCTGCAGGGCTTCACCGGGAGCGACAAGGCGACGCAAGACCTGGCCAGCCCGTGGCGCCAGAACCTCATACTCGCCGGGAAGTCCATCGGCGGCCATTCGCAGTTGCGAGAGCATCTCCTGCGCTTCGGCAAGGCTGGCCCTGGCCGCTCTTGCGCGCGCCACGCTGTCGTTCCTGCGTGACGCGGAGATGATGCCTTCCTGCGCCAGCGTGGTATCGCGATTTGCCTTCTCGACAGCCGCCGTCGTTTCCGCGCGGGCGCGGGCGAGATCACCGCGTGCTTCAATCAGATCGCGACTGCGCAAGCGCAGCATGGGCTGCGCCTCGCTGACCTGCTCGCCTTCATCCACCAGTATGCGCGTCACCACGCCGCTGTAGGGCACGGTGACCTGAGTGCTCGAAGCGAGTGGTGCCAATACTTCCGCGGGCAGGCCGGTTACCGGCACGCTTTCGGCTGCGACTGCGTCGATAAGCTCGATGCCGAGCGCATCGCGCTGGGTGACACTGAGCTGTATGTGGGCTTGCGCATCAGCCTCCGGCAACTTGCTCTCGTGCGCGGATTCAACAGAGCCCGAGCCCCGCAACAACCAGGCGGCCAGAGTGAGTAGCGCCACCAGCGCCGCCAGGGCAATCCAGTGGATGGGTCTGAGGCGTGCTGGCGACATCATGCGCATACCGTTCAAGGGGAATGCCGCCATGCTGCCGGCGCCAGCTTTGGCCCGGCTTAAGTCAAACACTCGCTCTTGCGCTATAGGGCGGCAAATGGCCCCAAGCGGGCGACCACGGCATCACCCTCGAGAGCGAACTCGAGGGTCAGGCCCAGCGCGTCGGCCATCGCCATTGCCAGTGCCAGGCCGAGTCCGGCGTGGCTGGCATCGGCGTCCTCACCATGCCCGCGCCAGTAGCGTTCACCAAAGTGCACGACATCGCCGGCATTCAATTCGTGCGCCCGGTTGCGCACGCACAGGGTGTATGAGCCAGCGGTCGTATCGATCGATATTCGCACCCGTTCCTCGGCGTCACCATACTCATGCGCGTTGTGCAGCAGATTGGTGAGGATACGCTCGAGCATGCCTACATCACTGTGGATCCAGACCGGGGCCGGCAGTTCGAGCGCAAAACGCTGTGCGCCGTCAAAGCCTTCCGCCTGTCCAAGACTGCTGACCTGCTGGCGCAGCAACGCAGCCAGATCGAGAGGGTCGGGCGCCGGCGCGAGCTGTCCGGACTCGTAGCGTGCGAGCGCCAGCAGGGCCTGAATACCGCGTTCCATGCGGGCATTGGCGGCCAGTGCGGCCTCTAATCCGGAGCGCAGCGCCGGCGCGTCGCCAACGGCCAGGGCGTGTTCTGCGCTGGTCCGGATTTCGGCTATTGGCGTGCGCATTTCATGGGCAATATTGCGCGAGAAGCGGCGCTCGCGCTCGGCCGAATGCATGAGCCGCTGCAATGAATTGCGCACAGCAGTGGCATATGGAATCAGTTCTCGAGGCAAGTGTCCGGTTTGTGCGAGAACATCGTCATCGGAACGCAATCGGCTTAGACGCTCACCTTCCATGCGCATGCCATCGAAGGCCTTGCGCAACAGCCAGAGGCAGATCAGTACAGTGAACCCTATGGCGAGCAGGATGCCGCCGAGCAGAACGCCATGCACCGTACGCTCGGTTCGGTCCCAGCTCTCTCGCTCGGTAGCCAGCACAAGTCGCCAGTCGCCCATCGGCTCCCGGCCCTGCTGCAATCGCAAGACGATTGCGCGACCGTCATGACCGTCCGGCAACGGGGTGTCGTAGAATTGTGAAGAGGTGCTCGCGGCGGGCAGGGAAAGCGCACCCGAGCCGCTGTTGACCGAGGCCAGTCGCAGCTGGTTGTCGCTATCGAACAGGGCGAAGAATTCGGCATGTCCAGCAAGATCGTAGGCTGGCAGGAGCTTGCGCAATTCCTCCGGATCATGCTCGACGATCTGCGCGGAAAATGCTTCCGCGCGCGCAGCCAGAAACTGATCCAGGCGGTCGTAGAGATTCCGGTCCACTAGAACATCGAGAACGAAAAAGAGTCCCCCGAACAGCATGCCGATCGCCAGGGTCAGCTGCCACGCCAATTGACCCTGCAAGGACCAGTCGCTCATTTCAGCCTTGGCCGACTGCCACTCAGTCGAGGACATAACCGAATCCTCGCCGGGTTTCGATCAGATCCGCTTGGCCATGCGCGGCCAGCTTTGCGCGCAGTGTACTGATGATCACTTCTACCACCTTGTCTGAAGATTCGCTGGCACTATCGTAGAGTCGCTCGTAGATCTGCTGACGCGACAACACGCGTCCGCGCTCGCGTATCAGCAATTCGAGCAACCCGTATTCCTTCGGCGTCAGCAGGAGGTCGTGGCCATCCCAGCGGGCGCGTCGTGCATGCAGATCGATACTGAGATCGCCGTGGCGCAGTTCGGCGTCGCCAGATTCCTGAGGTCTGCGTGCCAGGGCGCGCAATCGGGCGAGCAATTCGTTCAGGGCAAAAGGCTTGACGATGTAGTCGTCGGCGCCTGCATCGAGCGCGGCCACCCGGTCGCCGACCTGGTCGCGCGCCGAAAGCATCAGCACCCGCGCCCGCCCGCCCTTGCGTCGCAGCTCACGCAACACATCGATACCCTCGCGTCGCGGCAACATCCAGTCAAGCACGACCAGATCATAGTTGTTGCTGCAGAGAAACGCGGCCGCAGATACGCCATCGGCGGCATGATCACAGCTGTAACCCTCACGCGTCAGGCTGCCCATCAGCGCATCGGCAAGGGTGGGAGAATCCTCCACAATCAATAAACGCAAGGCATCACCTCCTTGATCGCGTTTTGCGCGAAGCGTTGCCAGACCCGCTGTCCCGCTGCGCATCCGCAGCACTCTTTCGCCGCAGCATGCAGCAGAAACCTGTTCCCATGCTTAAGTCATTGCGCAATTGCCTATGCTGGCACCTGCTGCAAGCACTTGGTGACTCGATCGGGAGCTGCTCCGGCACGGGGGAAGCCGCAGCCAACCAGCTCCGGCTGCACACAATTCGCATGTTGCGACGCATTGCAAGCCGGGTCGATCCGGATTCCGGCATCACGACGCAGTCCGCAGCTCCAGCCTGAATCACCTACATTGCTTTCGGAGTCGCGCACTCTTGGACCAGGTTGCGCCAAGCGCGAACTGGTCATCCTTGCCGAAGAATCCACCGCCCCTCTCGACAGCGCGCACACCATGGCGGTAATAGGTATCCTCAACAACATGACCCGCAAGTACGGGACCGCGATCATCGTTGTTGCCCTTGACCCGGTAATCATCCCCCGGTTTGTGCGCAAACACCATATCCGCGACAAAGTCACGCACGAGGAGACTGGCGAAGACCGGTCAGAACCAGGCACCGCACTACCCACCACCCTACAGGAGAATCACCCATGTCCAGCGTCGGCTATCACGAACCTTTTGAATCACTCTCGAACGAAACCCGCGACATGCACCGCGCCATCGTTTCGCTGATGGAAGAACTGGAGGCCGTGGACTGGTACAACCAGCGTTGCGATGCCTGCAGCGACGAAACGCTGAAGAAGATCCTTGCGCACAATCGCGATGAGGAAAAGGAACATGCCGCGATGCTGCTCGAATGGATCCGGCGCAGGGATCCCAAGTTCTCCAGCGAGATGAAGGACTACCTGTTCACCGAGAAGTCCCTCAGCCACGACTGAGGCGACGCCGAAAAGCATCATGAGATCGACAGATCGGATACGCTGTTCCGACACCCGAACCGGGACCGAGCCGCCATGATCGACCCTGCCGAACTCGAAGCGATGCAACAGGCAATCATGCGCGGGGCGGCCTATCGTCTGCCCCAGGATGATGCCGAATTTCTCAACAGCGACGATCTGCGCCCACTGCGTCTGCAGCTTGAGTTGCTCAAGCCCGAGCACGACCTGCGTGAGCAGGGCATTGCCTCGACGGTCGTGGTATTCGGCAGTGCACGTATAGCCTCCGAGGCAGACGCCAGAGCCGAGCTGGAAGCTGCGCAAGCTTCTGCACAAGGCCCTGCCGGTAACGGCCCGGATGCGGCGGCCCGGATTGCAACCGCCAGGCGCCGCTTGTCCCAATCGGTCTACTACGAAGAAGCGCGGCGTTTCAGCCACCTTGTCTCGACTCGTTTCCAGCAGGCAGGCCGTCGCGACTTCGTGGTTGTCACCGGCGGCGGGCCAGGCATCATGGAGGCAGCCAATCGCGGCGCCTACGAGGCCGGCGCGCGTTCGATCGGCCTGAACATCATCCTGCCGCACGAGCAGCGGCCGAACCCCTACATCAGCCCCGAGCTGGCATTCCGCTTCCACTATTTCGCGCTGCGCAAGATGCATTTCCTGATGCGCGCACGCGGACTGGTCGCATTTCCCGGCGGCTTCGGCACGCTTGATGAATTGCTCGACGTGTTGACCCTGGTGCAGACAGGCAAGATGCCGCGCATACCGATCGTCCTGGTCGGTCGCGAATTCTGGCAGCGCGTGATCGACTTCGACTACCTCGTCGAGGAAGGTTTCATCAGCAAGGCTGACCTTGACCTGTTCACACGCGTCGACCGTGCCGAGGAAATTGTCGCCGTGCTCGCCGACTTCCATGGCGCTGCGCCAGCCTCTGATGCCGATAGCGTGGATAACGCCCCTTGAGTGTCCTCTGGAGGGCGGCCGGATGCGCGTAGCTGATTTCAGTCGATCTTGATCGGCTCGTGCATGCCGGGTAGCTGACAGGAGAAGCCCCGCTCGGTCAGCACATCATGCAGGCGGCCCATGCCGCGATCGACCTCGCCGTGCACGAGAAACACCTTGCGTCGGGGCGCATCGCCCAGCCAATCGATCAGGCTCGGCTGACCGGCGTGTGCCGAGAAACCGTTAATGGTCCATACCTGGGCCCGTACCGGAACATCGCTGTTGAACAGACGCACGCTTTCGGCGCCGTCGACAATACGGCGTGCCGGGGTGCCTTCGGCAGCATAGCCGACGAAGACGATGCTGCAGCGCTCGCGCCACAGATTGTGCTTCAGGTGGTGGCGTACGCGACCGCCGTTGCACATGCCCGAACCGGCGAGGATCACCGCTCCGCTCTGGATGGTGTTGATCGCCATCGACTCGCTGGTCTCGCGAGTGAAGTGAAGCCCGGGCATGTCGAACGGATCGCCGTGTTCGAGCTCCCCGACGAAATCGAGATCGAAGCATTCCGGATGCCGGCGGAAGATTTCCGTGGCGGAGATGGCCATCGGCGAATCGAGGAAGATGCGCAGGTGCCCGGGCACGGCACCGGTGCGGATGCCGATGTGCAGGTAGTAGAGGATTTCCTGCGTGCGCTCGAGGGCGAATGTCGGGATGATGACATTGCCGTGGCGTCCCGTCGTTTCGCGAATCGCCTGATAGAGCTCCTCGACCGAGTCGGGAACCGAACGATGCGGTCGGTCGCCGTAGGTGCTCTCCATGATCACGTAGTCCGCTGCGGGAGCGGGCATCGGGTCGCGCACGATGGGCCGGTTCGGATTGCCCAGATCGCCGGAAAAGACGAGGCGCCGCTGCAGGCTTCCGTCATCGACTTCGATCAGGATCGATGCCGAACCAAGAATATGTCCGGCATCGAGGAATCGGGCAGTGATGCCCGGGGCGACCTGGATGGTTTCGCCATAGACCACGTCATCGGCGAACAGATCCATCACCTGGCGGGCATCCTGCACCGTGTACAGGGGCGGCTCGACGGCTTCGCCATTTCGCTGCCTGCCCTGTGCGCGACGCGCGTCTTCTTCCTGCAGGCCTGCGGCATCCAGAAGGACCACATGCGCCAACTCGCGGGTTGCCGCGGTTGCCAGGATTCGCCCGCGAAAACCGCGCTTCACCAGCAACGGAAGGCGTCCGCAATGATCCAGATGCGCGTGGGTCAGCAATACGGCATCGATGGATGCGGGGTCGAATCCGAAGTCTTCGCGGTTGGCCTGCTCGGCCGTGCGGCTGCCCTGGATCAATCCGCAATCGATCAGTACGCGTTGCTCATTGCACTCCAGAAGATGACAGGATCCGGTGACTTGCTTGGCGGCACCGTGGCAACTGTAGATGATCATCGGATTTCCATGACGGTAGCAGGACCTTTGCGTCGGCTTGCAATGCGCCCTATCCAGCGCATGCTCTCCAACCATGCGACGGTCAGGCCCAGCATGGCAAGCACGAAGCCGAGCGTCGCTGCGGTCGGAACACTCAACTGCATGATCCTCGACAAAAACGGAACGGCGATAGCGAGAACGAGCACGCCAACCATGCCGAAGAACATGCGCGGCAACCAGCGATTCCCCGGGCGCTGGCGGGCAAGCAGCGCAGTCGATGGCTGGCGATTCGCGAGGATCAGCAAAAACAGTCCGGTCACCAGGGCAATGAAGACGCCGGTGCGGGCCTGGGTGGCGAGCATGCCGATGTGCAGCATCGCTCCGAACCCGACCAGAATCAGCACGGCGAAACCCATGCCCTGCAAGATTGCCGGGCCTATATGGCGCAGTGCAAACGGCGAATCATCAAGCTTGCGCGGTGGGCGCGTCATCGTGTCGGCGGCTTCGGGTTCGGCTTCGAACACGATCGAGCAGGCCGGGTCGATCAGCAGTTCAAGCAGTACGATGTGCACGGGCATCAGCAAGGCCGGCCAGTGCAGCAGGGTTGGCACCAGGGCCAGGGCGATGATCGGCACGTGCACAGCGAACACGAAGCGGGTCGCCTTGGTGATGTTGTCGTAGATGCGCCGACCCTGTCGGATCGCGGCTACGATGCTGGCGAAGCTGTCATCGAGCAGGACCAGCGCAGCTGCTTCACGGGCGACGTCGGTGCCACGCTCGCCCATGGCGATGCCCACGTCGGCGGCTTTCAGCGCCGGCGCATCATTGACGCCATCGCCGGTCATGGCGACCACATCGCCGTTCTTGCGCAACAATTCGACAAGGCGCAGTTTCTGAATCGGCTGCAAGCGTGCGCAGAGATCGACGTGACGCAGGCGGTCACTCAGCGCCGCATCGTCCAGGGCTTCGATCTCGGTGCCGGTAATCACCTCGGGGCGTTCGCTCAAGCCGACCTGGCGCGCAATGGCCCGCGCCGTGGCCGGATGGTCGCCGGTCAGCATGAGGATGCGAATGCCGGCGCCTCGGCATTCGGCGATGGCTGCCGCCGCATCGGCCCTTGGCGGGTCGATGAAGCCGAGCAGGCCGAGAAACTGGTAGGAGAAGTCGTGCTGGTTGCGTGGGGGCGTGTCGCCTTTCCAGCGACCGCGGGCGACCCCGAGTACGCGCAGTCCGCGCTTGGCCATCGCCTCGACGCGATCGAGAATGGCCCGGGCGTTGTCGCTGTCGAGATGGCACAGGTCGATCACCGCCTCGGGCGCGCCCTTGGTCGCGAGCAGATGCTGATCGGGCGCATCGGCGCGAAACACGCGCGTCATGGCGAGGATCTGCGGCGACAACGCGTACTCGAATTCGGGCGACCATTCGGCATGCACGTGCTCGGTTCCTTGCAGCCAGCGCAGCCCGAATGCCTGAATGGCTTTCTCCATCGGGTCGAAGGGATCGAGCGGCGTCGCCAGCATGGCGAACTCGACCAGTTCGTGAAACGACTCGGGCAGGTCGCTCGCACCGGCATCGCGAAAGCTCGCGCCCTCCACGTCAAGTTCCGCAATCTGCATGCGGTTCTGGGTCAGTGTGCCAGTCTTGTCGACCGCCAACACCGAAATGGCGCCGAGCGCCTCGACCGCCGGCACGCGGCGCGTCAGCACCTTGCGCTGCGAGATGCGCCAGGCGCCGAGGGCCAGGAATACCGTGAGAATGACCGGAATTTCCTCGGGCAGGATCGCCATGGTCAGCGCGATTCCCGAGAGGAAGCTCTCGAGCAGGCCGTGGTCGTCCCACAGCCAGTTCAGCAATACGTAGACCGCCGCAATCGCCAGGCCAGCCAGGCTCAGATTGAGTATCAAACCTCGCGATGCCTTTTGCAGACCGGAATCCGGCTCGCGGGTTGCGGCAAGGGCTTCGCCGATCTTTCCGACCGCCGTTGACGCGCCGGAAGCGATGACTTCCGCCACGCCGACACCCCGTGTCACCAGCGTGCTGGCAAACAACGCACCGGTCTTTTCCCCCGGAAGCTTGGCAACGGGTACCGCCTCGCCGGTCAACAGGGATTCGTTGGCATCGAGTTGTCCGTCGCGCAGGACAGCATCCGCGGCAACGCGATCACCCTCGTGCAGCACGAGCAGGTCGCCAACGACCACTTCGCGGCCGGGGATGCGGATTTCCTCGCCATCGCGCAGCACCAGCGCTCGCGGTGCGGAAAGATCCCGCAGGGACTCGAGGGCGCGCTGGGTCTTGCGTTCCTGTGCCAGGGTGATGCCAATGACCAGGAAGACAGCAGAGAGCAGGAACATGGCCTCTGCACGATCACCCAGGGCGAGATAAATGCTGCCGGCGACGAGCAACATCAGGAACATCGGTTCGATCAGCACGCCGATGACGATCGCCAGCAGGGACCGCGGCGTCGAACCCGGTAGCAGGTTCGGGCCATCGCGCTGCAGACGTGCCTGCGCTTCCGCAGCGCTGAGACCCTGCAGGTTGACGTTGCGTGGCGGCCGCGTCGGGGTCATGGGCCCCTTGTGCCGGTCTGGTGTGACAGCATTCCCGATGCCGACATCCGAACTCTCCGTGGTGAGCCATCGCGGCGGTGGAAGCCGTCCAGCCTTAGCGTCGCACGAGTCCGTGCAGCAGCCTCTTGACCTGAGTCAGTGTATCGACAGGCAAGTCGCCCTATTCTGTCCGCAAGTCAAACCGGCGCGCCTCTGGGAGATCACGTTGAAAGCCTTCATCCTTGCCCTGCTGGTCCCGCTTGCTTGCCCGGCTGCGCAGGCTCGGCACGAACACGAACATGACGGCCAGACGCTCGCAACTGCGGCGACCGCGAATCCGGCTCGGAGGTTTGAAACGGACGCCCCCTTGCGCGAAGGCATGGGCCGCATCCACCAGGCACTGAACGAGCTGCGCCACTACGAGATGGGACACATGCCGGAATCCATCGCCGTGGAAAAGGTCGACGAAATCCAGTCGTCCATCGACTATCTGTTTGCGAACTGCAAACTCCCGACCGATGCCGACGCCGCCTTGCACGCCATCCTCGTGCCCTTGCTCGACGCCGTTAACTCGTTCGACAAGGATCCGAAGGACATGGCCGCATTGGCCAGCATGCGCAAGGCCGTGGATGACTATCCGCACCGTTTCATCGATCCGGATTGGCCGTTGCCGGGAACCAGCGCGGAACACGCCGGCCACTGACGCACGACGCCGTACTCGCCGGACCCGGTTGAGTGTGCCGGATACGGGCTACACAATCGGCTTCACTCCTGAATTCGCCACAGGGAAGACGGGCTGATGCGCTACGTGGGACGCGTAACGAACTGGGATGACGAGAAAGGCTACGGGTTTGTCACGCCCAACGGTGGTGGCGAACGCGCCTTTGTCCACGTGAAGGCCTTCGAGAATCGCGGCCGTCGACCGGTTGAGGGCGATCTCATTTCCTACGAGCCGATCAAGGACCAGCGGCAGCGATTGAATGCGGCGCGGGTCCGACATGTTGTTGTTGCGCGCACCACCGCTACGCGCAGGAATGGCCGCTGGTTTCCGCGCCGAAGCCTGGGTGTCATCGTGCTGCTGGCAATGGCCATCGCCACTTACGGCGGCAAAATACCGCTGGTCGTCACCCTCGCTTACATCGGCATGAGCCTGATCGCGTTTTTCGCCTATGGCCTCGACAAGTCGGCCGCGCGAACCGATCGTCAGCGCACCCCCGAAAGCACCCTGCACGCGCTGGAACTGCTGTGCGGCTGGCCCGGCGCCCTGATCGCGCAAGGCACCTTCCGCCACAAGACCCGCAAGCTGTCATTCCAGATCGCGTTCTGGTTGGTCGTCGCACTCAATGTCGGGGCGCTCGCCTGGTTGATCCAGAGCGGCAGGCTCAACATGCTGGCTTAGGACGCAATCGGGCTCCCGCAACTCCCGCAAATCGCGCAACCCGATCAGCTCAACAAGCGGCATTGATACGCCAGGTACAAGATCATGGACGACGTCGATCAAGTCTGGTTTGATGGTGCTCTGGAAACAGGATCGTCATGCTCGAAAAGTACCTACAGGATGCGCTGATCATCTGGGCCACCATCGATCCGATCGGAACGATGGCGCTGTTCACGGCGCTGACGGCACACCAGACTTCGGCACAGCGACGGCGGACAGCGATCAAGACCGTGCTCTACGCCGGCACGGTTTTGCTGGGCTCGATCGTGGTGGGCCAGATCATTCTGACCGCCATGGGTATCCGGCTGGTTTCATTCCAGCTCAGCGGCGGCATCATTCTCTTCCTGTTTGGATTGCAGATGATTTTCGGCTCGGGAAATCAAACGTCCACAACCGAGCCCGAGCACGACATCGCCGTATTCCCGCTGGCCATTCCTGCCACGGCAACGCCAGGAGCAATCCTGGCCGTCATCCTGATGACCGACAACCACGTACATCCTGTTTCCGTGCAGGTGGGGACGGCACTGATCACGGTCGGCATCCTCACCATCACCCTGCTGCTGCTTTTGCTTTCCACGCGGATCATCAAGATCCTGGGCGTGAATGGAGCCTCGATCCTGACCAGGGTCATGGGCATCATCGTTGCGGCGCTATCCGTGGAGTTCGTCATGAATGCGCTCGGCGTCGGTCAGTGGATCGGACCGGCTCCCTGACGATGCAGGTGCGGATTGCAGTCCTCTTTTGGTGGCGGGCTTGTACGCTTGTGGCCACGGCGCACGCTCGATGTGATTCGGGGAGTCCGCGTCTCAATGATCCCTGCCCCGGAATACACTTCGAAGGCTTCTGATCTCGACTGCTGTCAGGTTGACCATCGCGTCCTCGAGGCTTCGGATTGCAATTCGGGTTCGGCCTGATCACTTGATTCGGTCTCGTGCCACCCCATGCGGGGACACTCGAATTCAGAGCTACGCTCAACGCGCCATAGGCCCTGCTTCCGGGAGGAAACGGCAAGGCAGTATCGCAAGTTCCGGGGCGCGGCCGAGAGCCGAAGCATTTTCGATGAATGCGTGACACTTCGGGTTCTGCCAAATGCTTATGCCGGAATCCCGTTTGCTTATTCACACGGCGAGTACCGACAGCGGCCTCTCGGGACGATCCATATCCGCTACGATCTTCATCGCCCGCACTTGGCGACGTTCACCGGGAAAGTCAAAGCGGGTCGCTTCTTGATCTTCTGGAGGCTGGTCTTGAGTCCTGAATACCTGAAGAAGAGTTTGGCCTGGATCATTCTGGTCCTGGTCGCGTTTGCCGTGTCGATAGCCGTGCACGGCGGCATCGATCCGGTCGACGCATTGCTGATTTTCGCCTTGTGCTTCGCTTGCGAACTTGTCGACAGCGGCTTGGGTATGGGCTACGGGACGATCCTGACTCCAACCTTGCTCCTGCTGGGATATGACGCGCATGACATCGTCCCGACTGTTCTGATGTCCGAACTCCTGAGCGGTCTTACGGCGTCCTTTTTTCACAACGAGATCCGCAACGTGCAACTCGGCTTCCGTGGACGCGACTTTCTTCCCGCGGCAATCCTCGCTGCGGGCAGTGTCGCCGGGGTCAGTGTCGGTGTGGCTTTGGCCCTGAACCTGCCCAAGGATTCGCTCAATCTTGGCGTGGGCATCATCATCCTCGCATCCGGATTCTTTGTGTTACTTCATTCAAGGCGTCATATCGAATACCGGCGCTGGAAGATGGTTCTGCTGGCAGCCGTCGCCTCGTTCAACAAGGCTGTGAGTGGCGGTGGCTACGGTCCGCTGGTGACCAGCGGACAGATTCTCAGCGGCGTCAGCGGCAAGGCATCCATCGGCATCACTTCGTTTGCAGAGGCTTTCACCTGCCTGCTCGCCGTGACCCTGTTTCTGGCCCAGGGCGAGCAGCTGAACCTGATCCTGTTCGTGCCGATGTGTGCCGGAGCATTGCTGTCGGTTCCGTTTTCGGTCTTTGCCATCAGCGTGGTCAGAGAGGACTTGCTCAGAACCATCATCGGCGTCGTCACGATGCTCATGGGCGCGCTGACGCTGATCAAGCTGGCAACCTGATCACTACGGCATTGCGTGCGGATACCGGCGAGCCTACGGCAGCTTCCACTCGCCTCTTTCGATGGCCCATTTGAGCGCATGCCGCCATGGCGCAAGCTCGATGCCGTGCGCCGCCAGCCAGTCGATGTCGAACAGGGTTTCGCGATAGCGTTCGCCGCGGTCGCAGAGCAAAGTCACGATGCTTCCTGTTTCACCGCGTTTGCGCATTTCCGTGGCCAGTTGCAGGCAGGCAATGAAGTTCGTGCCGGATGATCCGCCGTAGCGGTGTCCGAGCAGGATCTCGAGCAGCCAGGCAGCGGCAATGGAAGCAGCGTCGTCCACTTCGAAAACCTTGTCGACTATCTCGAACAGAAAGCCCGGTTCGACTTCGGAGCGCCCGATGCCTTCGATCAGGGTCGCGCGGCTGGCCCGCACGGAGCGGTCGCCGGTGCGCCAGGCTTCCGCGAACGCGCCGCCCATGGGCTCGGCGACACACAGTCGCGTTGGCAGTCGACGGTAACGCAGATATCGCCCGATCGTGGCCGACGTACCGCCCGTGCCGGCGCCGCAGACGATCCAGCTTGGTTCAGGGTGGGTCTCCTTGCAGAGCTGACCAATGATCGACTCGGCGATATTGTTGTTGCCGCGCCAGTCGGTCGCGCGTTCGGCAAGGCCAAACTGGTCAAGATGACAGGCACCCTTCGCAGCATGTTCGCGCGCACGCGCGTGCACCTGGCCGGCATCCTCGACCAGATCGCACAGACCCCCGAGCGCCTGCACGTCCCGAATCTTGGCCGGCGAAGTGGATGCCGGCATGACTGCCGTGAACCTGAGGTCGAGCAGGCGTGCGAACCAGGCCTCGGAAATCGCGGTGCTCCCGGACGAGGCATCGACCACGGCCTGATCCTTTCGCAAACGGCCGTTGCATAGCGCATACAGATACAGCGAGCGCGCCAGCCGGTGCTTGAGGCTGCCCGATGCATGTGCGGCTTCGTCCTTGAAGTAGAAATCGATTCCCGGAAATCCGTCGAAGGTCAGGTGCAACAGATGCGTATCCGCGGATCGGGCGGCCTCCTTTTCGAGCCGCCCGAGTGCGTCGTTGACCCAGGCACGATTCTCGAGCTTCGTGCCGCCAGTATTTCGTTTCACCATCAGTCGACCTTCTTTGCCAGCACTGCCGTGGCGGGTACCGTGCCATCAGCTCTGGAGGCTGATTTCTCGCGGCGCGGCCTGATCCACAGGCGGGCGACAAACCAGCTGAACAACAAGGCACCGATAGCAAAGATGGTGTCTCCAGGAACTCGCATCCAGACTAGCAGATGGATGATCGGCTGGGTCATGAACTCGGCGGATCGCGCAAACCAGTAGCCGTGTTCCAGAGCAGCCGAGAGTTGCAGCACCCCGAGCGGGAGCAGGGTCAGGATGGCCATCAGCGCGAGGCCGATGTTGAGTGACCAGAACGATGTGCGCAGCCATCCCTCGTTCCAGTACAGGTCGGGCTTCAATCCGCGCAGGCAGAACAGCATCAGTCCCAGGCCGAGCATGCCGTAGACGCCGAACAAGGCGGTATGCCCGTGCAGCGGGGTCAGGTTCAGACCCTGCATGTAGTAGAGCGCCAGCGGGGTGTTGATGAGAAATCCGAACAATCCGGCCCCGACCAGGTTCCAGAACGAAACCGCGAGGAAGAACATGATCGGCCAGCGGTAGCGCTGCATCCAGTCGGTGGATCGGCCATGCGACCAGGTCTCGTAGGCTTCCATGCCGATCAGGGCCAGGGGCACCACTTCAAGCGCCGAGAACGACGCCCCGAGTGCGATCACGCCGACCGTGGTACCGGCGAAGTAGAGGTGATGGAAGGTGCCAAGCACGCCGCCCGCCATGAACACGAAGGTCGCGAACAACACATTGACGGTGGCCGTCTTTCCGCGCACCAGCCCGAGCTTGACGAACAGGAAGCTGATCACGGCGACTGCGAACACCTCGAAGAAACCTTCGACCCAGAGATGCACGACCCACCAGCGCCAGTACTCGACCATCGATATGTGCGTGTGCTCGCCCCACATCAGGCCGGCGCCATAGAACAGTGCGATGGCGATGGTCGAGAGGAACAACAGACCGACGATCGAGGACATCTCGTCCTTGCGCTTCAGCGCGGGCCAGAGTGCGCGACCGACCAGACCGAGCCAGAGCAGCAGGCCGACAAACAGGAAGATCTGCCAAAAGCGACCGAGATCGACATATTCCCAACCCTGATGGCCAAACCAGAAATTGTTGGCCAAGCCCAGCTTCTGCATGACCGCGAACCACTGTCCGGCAAACGCACCGACTACGATGATCAGCAGACAGCACCAGAGAATATTGACGCCGAGTACCTGGTACTTCGGCTCGTGTCCGGACACGGCGGGACCGATATACAGACCGGTTGCCAGCCAGGCGGTGGCGATCCACAACACGGCCAGCATGGTGTGCCAGGAGCGCGTCAGCGAGTACGGCAGGATCTTCGAGATATCGAAGCCATAGAACTGCTGGCCTTCGACCTGATAGTGCGCCGTGATCGCACCGAGCAGGATCTGCACCAGCACCAGGGCCAGCACCACCCAGAAGTATTTTGCCGTCGCGCGCATCGACGGAGTCACCGTGATGCCTGCCAGCGGGTCCCTGGCCGGCGGCGTCAGATGCGGCTCCTTGCTGTGCCAGACCGCGTAGTGCCAGGCCAGCAAGCCGATGCCGGCGATCATGAAGAGCACGCTGAAAACCGTCCACATGAAGGATCCCGGTGTCGGCGAGTTGCCGATCAGGGGCTCGTAGGGCCAGTTGCTGGTGTAGGTAATCTTGCTGTCGGGTCGTTCGGTCGATGCCGCCCAGCTGGTCCAGAAAAAGAATCCGGCCAGTTTTTGCCGGTGTTCAAGGTCAGGGACGGTGTCGTTGCGCATGGCATAGCCTTCGCGCAGCTTCTGTGTAGCCGGATCGTTGCTGAACAGGCTTGCGTAATGCGCAGCTACGTTGGAGATGGCGAGCGCTCGATCCTCCGAGACGGTCATCGTGTCGGTGTTCGGGTCGTAGCTGTTCGTGCGCATCTCGGCGCGCAGGCGCGCCTTCAGTGCGTCCTGTCGCGGCACATCCAGTTCATCGTACGCAGCGGCGTGATCGCGTCTTGCCCACATGTCGAGCAGGGCCATCGACTCGCGATGCAGCCAGTCGGCACTCCAGTCCGGGGCGACCAGAGCACCGTGCCCCCAGATCGATCCGAGTTGCTGACCACCGAAGGACTGCCAGACCTGGCGTCCGGTTTCCAGATCGGCGCGGGTAAACAGGACCTGTCCGGACGCGGTCACGACACGCTCGGGCATGGGTGGCGCACTGCGATGGATTTCGTTGCCCATCCAGAGCAGTACGGCAAAGGTCACACCCAGCAGAATGCCGAGCGCGATCCAGAGGCGGCGGGTAGTGGACATGACGCAATTCCCCAATCAGGAAGATGTCCAATTGTCATGCCACTCCGGAAATCCGGCCATGATCTGGATCAAGCCAACGCGCACCTGCGAGGTGGCAGCGGCGTCATGACTTGCCGAGTGGTTTTCCGGCAATGGCCACGGGCGGGATCAGCCGTGCAGGATGCAACGCGCCATTTTTCTCAGCTGAGGGGAGTCCAGCAATTCGACGTCACGCTCTTCAACCTTGATCAGGCCCTGATCCTGAAAGCGTCGAAGCACGCGACTCACGGTCTCGGCGGCCAGGCGCAAATGGTTGGCGATGTCGCCACGCGCCATGCTCAATCGAAAGCGGGTCGCCGAGAATCCGCGCGCCGCATAGCGATCGGCCAGCAGGATCAGAAAGGCGGCCATTCGTTCATTCGCGCTGTAGTCGCTGGCGAGCAAGGCAGCCTTGCCGATATCAGCGCTGAGAAGGCGAAACAGCTGCTGCTGTATGCCCGGCAAGCGTGTCGCGAGCATCGCCAGCGCAGGGAATGAAAATCGACACAAGTAGACCGTATCGAGCGCAATGGCATCGCAGGGATAGCGGGCCGGATGGATTGCGTTGAGCCCGACCATCTCACCAGGCAGATGGAAACCCAGCACCTGCTCCCTGCCCTCCTCATCGACCGTGCAGGTTTTCACGGTGCCCGCCCGCACCGCGAAGATTGACTCGAACGGCTCGCTCACGCGAAAAATGCTGTCGCCGGCACGGTACGGCCCGACGTGCTCGACCAGGCAATGCAAATCCTTCAGCGCCGGCTTGTCGAATCCACCGGGCAGGCACACTTCTCCGAATGCGCAGGTCGAGCAGAAATTCAGCTCGTCGCCATCGCCGGCTTCAGGATCAAACGCAGGCAGGCGTCCTGTTGGTCGGGTACTGCTCATGGTCACCGGCACATTCCCCATTATCAGCGATGCGGCAGATCGCCCCACCCCAGGGATGTCCGGGATGCAGGCAAGCGGAATCATACGCAGGTGGTCATGCTTGCGTGAAATCCATTCGAACCCGGGCCAGCGGATTGCGCGGAGATTGCGGATGGAAGCTGCCCGGTTTGGGCTGGAGCACCGGAAAGTGCTGGATGGAGGAGACTTCCGAAAATCTCCGTGAAAATGCCCGGCAGGCAATGAACCATGCCCGACAACGATCGCAAGGGAATGCGAGAGCCGACTGAACGGAGTGCCTGCGCGAAAACTCGCGTTCGGAAATCCTGCTCAAAAGATGTCGAATCGAAACAGGATTGATTCGCGTCAAGACATCGTTCGCGGGTCAAGCAGTAGAATCCCGTCATCGTTTTCGCCCAGGAGAATCTCATGAACGCACCCGACAAGAACCGCCGTCGCTTTCTCGTTTCCAGTGCCGTTGCCCTCGGCAGTCTGCCGCTGATTGGACAGGCGCTGCGTCAGCCAGCCCACGCCGCCGACCTGCCGCCCCTGCCCGAATCGAATGCGCAGGCAGCCGCGCTGAAATATACGACCGATGCGAGCAAGGCCACCGCACCGAACTACAAGGCCGGAAGCGATTGCGCAAACTGCCAGTTCTTCCACCCCGACACGAAGGGCTGCACGCTGTTCGCCGGCTTCTCGGTGGAACCGAAGGGATGGTGTTCGGCCTGGGCTGCGAAAGCCTGAGTCCTCGTATCCACTAATGCTCACGGCAACGGCCCGCCTGATCGCGGGCCGTTTTCATGGGTGATCACGGCGCAGCGCAGATGCTTCCCAGCCTGGCCAGTTCGATGGCAGGCTTTGCGAAGTTGATCGAGGACAATTCGCCGTCATCGGCAACGCTGTACCAGATGGCGCCGTTCGGCAGCAGGACGACGAGGATGCCACCGAAGCCCGACATGAAGGGCACCCAGGTCGGCTGGTCGCAACCCAGTTCCTCTTGCAGGTCGCGCGCCCAGAATCCGTGCTGGTAGCGGAATTTTGCAAGATGGGCGGCTTGTAGTCCGCGGTGCTGCGGGTCGCGTTGCATGGCCTGGTCGAGCAGCGTGTCATCGAGCAGGGGTGTGCCGTCGATGCGACCATGGTCAGGGCCGAGGAATTGGCCGATTTTCGCGATGTCGTCGGCATGCAGAAACAGGCCCCATCCGAAGAATGGCTGCGCATCGACATCGTAGGTGCGGCGTGTCGTGCGCGCAGTCGGGCTTAGCTGCAGTGGTGCGTAGATGTCGGCCTCGACGACATCGCGAAAGATGTCGCTGGCGGGCTCGCCAGTTTGCTGCCTGAGCACGTTGGCTAGCGCCACGCCGAGCAGATACGTATCCGGCGTGTGGTAGACCCATTGGCTACCGGGCTCGCTGGCGCGAGGGTAGGCTTCGCAACTGAAGGCGAGTTTGTGCGCGTAGCGGGTTGCATCAAAGAACGGGACAATCCTGGCCGCGTCTTCGTCGGCCATGTAGGCCGATGAATCGTAGTGACCCGTGCTCATGTCGAGCAGATCCAGCAGCTCGACGTCCTTCCAGGCCTCGGTACGGCAACCGCTCGCCGGCACATGGGGACTCATCGGCTTTTTCGCTGTACCCGGGAAACGCTTCTCCATGCGCATCAGGGCTACACCGGCAACCATCGACTTGGCTACGGAATAAGACGGCACCACGAGTTCGTCGCAATACGGATAGTTACCGTGGCGCGTCGAGCAACTCGACACATAGTGCGTGCCCTCGAACACCACCCCATGACGCGTGCGCGCCTTGTCAGCTGCAGTGATGAGGTTCGGCACAATGATGCCGGGGTAATCGGTGGCAAGTTCGGACAAGGGTTTCGTCGGCAGGCGCGCGGCGACCTCGCGTCGGTAGGCCTCGACCAGGGCATCGGCGTTGGCGACGGGTTGCGGCGTGTAGCGTGCCTCGAGCCAGCCCCACATGTCGCGCTGCAGGTAGAGGCAGGTTTCGCTGCCGATCTGCATCGCGGCGCGCTTGAGCACGTGGGTATCGCCGAACAGGATCATCAGCACGCCGTTGTGCGTGCAGTTGGCGTTCTTCTGGGTCAGCGCGAACGGGATCGCCGCGCGCGTGTAGCCGTGGTCGCCCGGTTCGTCCCAGACGCGCCCGGGTTCGAGGATCACTTCCCACCAGGCATGCGAACTGCGGATCGGGCCGCGCTGTTGCGGAATCAGCACGTCGCCGTGCTGGACAAAGGCGTAGTCGAAATCCGCGGGCCAGGTTTTCGATACGGCGATATCGGCGGCGTCGAGATAGTCGCGGTTGGCGATGAGGGTGCGCGTCGAAGGCTTTCCGCTGATCTGCAGGCGCCCTTCGAAGCGGTGCGTGGGCGGTTTGGCATCGGCCGGCGGGGCATAGGCCGTGAAGTCGACGTTGCTCCGGTAGGTGCCCGAGGTCATCGTTTCGAATTCCAGCGCTTCGCGAGCCTGCGCGGGCGTTGCGAACGAGACGAGGAGTAGCAGGGAAAGGATGGGTCTGTTCATGTCAGCGCGCTTTTGAAAGAAACTTCGCGGACAGGTGGTGGGGGTGGCGCGGGGTGCGTACCCTCACCCCGGCCCTCTCCCGGGGGGAGAGGGGGCAGAGCGGTCGGGTACGCGCCCGAGGTCATCGTTTCGAAATCCAGCGCTTCGCGAGCCTGCGCGGGCGTTGCCAACGAGACCAGGAGTAGCAGGGAAAGGATGGGTCTATTCATGTCAGTGCGCTTTTGAAAGAAACTTCGCGGACAGGAGGGGGGGTGGCGCGGGGGGGGCGTACCCTCTCCCCGGCCCACTCCCGGGGGGAGAGGGCGCAAAAAGGCAGACCCGCCATGGTGTGCTTTCACTCTTCTGCGGCGGTTCGCTGACTGGGCCATCGTCATCTCAGATGCCGCCGATGCCGATGTACTTGAGTTCCGTGTAGTCGTTCAGGCCATACTTCGAACCTTCGCGACCGGTGCCGGACTGCTTGACTCCACCAAAGGGGGCGAGCTCGGTCGAGATGATTCCGGTGTTGATGCCGACGATGCCGCATTCGAGCGCCTCGGCCACGCGCCAGCTGCGGGCCAGGTCGCGCGTGTAGAAATAGCCGGCCAGACCGAACTCGGTGTTGTTGGCCATCGCAATGACTTCTTCTTCGCTCCCGAAGCGGAACAGCGGGGCCACCGGGCCGAAAGTTTCCTCGCTCGCGATCAGCATGGAGGCATCGACATCGGCGAGCAGGGTAGGCTCGTAGAAGGTTCCGCCCAGAGCATGGCGCCGACCGCCGCTGAGGACCTTCGCACCCTTGGCCACCGCATCGGCGACATGCTCCTCGACCTTGGCCAATGCGTTGCTGTCGATCAGCGGTCCCTGGTCGGTCTGGCCCTGCAAACCGTTGCCAACGCGCAGTTCCTTCACGGCCTCGGCGAGCCGGGCGGCAAAGGCATCGTAGATACCGTCCTGTACGAACAGGCGATTCGCGCAGACGCAGGTCTGGCCGGTATTGCGGTACTTGCTGGCGATGGCACCTTCAACGGCGGCATCCAGGTCGGCATCGTCGAACACGATGAACGGCGCATTGCCGCCGAGCTCCAGCGAGACCCGTTTCATGCCCTCGGCGCACTGCACCATCAGCTTCTTGCCGACTCCGGTCGAACCGGTGAAGCTGAGTTTGCGCACGGCGGCATGCGAAGTCATGGCGCCGCCAATCGCCGAAGAGCGGCTACCGGTAACGATATTCAGCACGCCCGGTGGCAGGCCCGCACGTTCGGCGATCACTCCATAGGCTAGAGCCGAATACGGAGTTTGCAGGGCCGGCTTGCAGACCACGGTGCAACCCGCGGCGAGTGCCGGGCCGATCTTGCGCGCAAGCATGGCCGAAGGAAAGTTCCACGGCGTGATCATGGCGACCACGCCAACCGGCTGGCGCAGCACCATGATGCGCTTGTCGGGCGCGTGCCCCGGTATGACGTCGCCATACATGCGCTTGGCTTCCTCGCCAAACCATTCGAGAAAGCTTGCCGCGTACACAATCTCCCCGCGGGCTTCGGCCAGCGGCTTGCCTTGCTCGGCAGTCAGGATGCGGGCGAGATCCTCCTGGTGCGTGAGCATCAGCTCGTACATCCGGCGCAGGACCTGGCCCCGCTCCTTCGCCGTCTTCTTCGCCCACGCAGGAAACGCCGCGCTTGCGGCAGCAATCGCTTCACTGGTTTCGTCCGCGCCGAAATCGGGCACGGTGCCGAGCAATTCGCCATTGGCGGGATTGCCGACTTCGCAACGTGCCTCGTTCACGGCCCCACGCCATTCGCCGGCGATCAGGCATTGCGTGCGCAGCAGTCCCGGATCGGAAAGCCCGAGATTGGCGCATGGATTGTTTTCGGAGGTCACGCAACTTTCTCCAGCTGATCAACTTGTATGGTTGCGAAGACGGCTGCAATCGAGGAAAGCGCCAGGACCAGAATGCCGAACCCGATCAACAGGTCGAAGTTGCCATCACCCAACAGCAAACCACCCGCGAGCGGCCCCGTGGCCAGGCCGCACTTCGAGACGAAGCCGCCCAGGGTGGCCAGTCTTCCACTGAGGTCCAGTCGCGAAACCATGCCGAACAGATAGGGCACGACGAACGACCAGGTGATCGCCGTTCCAACATTGGCGATCAGGAAGACCCAGTTGTACTCGCTCCAGAAGAAACCTGCGGTGCCGGCCAGGGTCAGCAGGAATGCAGCGATCAACGGACGCATGCGGCCAAAGCGCGTACCCATGAAGATGACCAGCCCGGCGCCGGCAGCGCCAATCCAGGTGGCCCAGCCCAGGGCCTGGCCGATGAAGTCGCGCGACAGCGCGGCACTTTCACCGAGACGGATGATGAAGGCGGCCAGTGACATGTTTCCGGCCTGGAACAGGAACAGCGCAAGCAAGGCGAGGACGACGGTCAGTTTTCGATAGCTGGCCGGAATCGCCGCCAGCTCTGCCTTGCTGCGGTTCTTGCCGAGATTTTCCGGGATCGCCAGCATCGAGAGCAGTGCCAGCGCGGTCAAGCCGGCCAGCACATAGAACAGAATCTGCGTGCCGTAAGTCGGCACCAGCAGCGGCAGGAACATCACGCCGAGCCCGCCGAGTCCGAACTGCAGCACGAGCAGCATGCCAAAGGCACGATCCGGGGAGTTCAGGCGCGCCATCACCGAATAGACGATGCCGACCGACATGCCACCGATGAATCCGTGTCCTGCACGCACGATAGTCAGCAAGAGCGGATCGCCGATCAGCACCGAGCCCAGATCGATCGCCATCAGTAACGCGAACAGGATGCCGAGCGCAGGTTTCCACTCGACACGGCGCACGATAAACACGGCGGTCAGGCTGCCGATGCTCGCACCGTAGATATTGGCCGAACCGACCATGCCGGCCTCGGCATTGCTGAAGCCAAGCCCGGTGATCAGACCATCGACGATCGCCGACATGATGTTGATGTAGAAGAATCCTGCCGTCGCCAGCAAGGCAAACAACAGGTACAGCCAGAGACTGTCGGAGAGTTTCGTTGCGTCCGCGGGCGCCATCGATTCAGCTGCTGCTTCGCTCACTGCGGATGTCCTGTGGGATGTGATTCGATTTCAATGCCGGCCTCGATGAGCAAGTCCCGCAAGGGAGCCAGTTCGTTCTCGTGGCGTCGCCACAGCCCGACCGAACTGCGGTACATCGGCTGACGCACCTGTGCCGCGCTTGCAGTCAGTGAGGGTTGCGGGTTTTTCTCGAACGAAAGGCAGGCGTCCTGCCACGACAGGCCGGCGAACGCGACCAGTTCGCGACTGCGCTGTTCCTGATTGGCTACGAGATCTTCGTAGTCGATTTCAAGCAGACGGCTTGCCGGAAACACTGCGCGCCAGTGTCGCATGAGGCGGTCATAACCGATCCAGTAGCGAGCCAGGTCGCCCAGATCGTAGGAGAACGGGTAGGCCATGCGAAACAGGGTCTTGTACATGGCATAGCAGACATCCATCGGATTGCGCCGAAGATGGATCACGCGCGCATTCGGCAGGGCTGCGGCAATCAGGCCGAGGTAGAGAAAGTTGACCGGCGTCTTGTCCAGATAGCGGACCGCTTCGCCTTCGGGAAGATGTGCGCAATAGCGCCCACCGAGCATCCTGAAATCCAGAGTCGTCGAGCGCCTGACCATTTCAGCCTTGCCGGAAACCTTGCCTGCACCCTTGACCAGGGCCATGGCCAGGTCGCTGACCTCGCCGCGACTGGTCACGTCAGTGTGCGAACTGAGGATGCGGTCGACCAGAGTCGTGCCACTGCGCGGCAGGCCGATGATGAACAGCGGTCGCGCGTCGGCATGACCCGCATGCTCGCGGGCGAAGAAATCCGCATCGAAGGCCTGTGCGATCAGTTGCATCGTTTCGAGGTCTTCTTCGACGCGATAGCTCAGCATGCGCCGGCGCAGGTCGGCCCCCTGCTTGAGGGCGGCAAAAGAGCGCACCGGATCGCCAAGGTCTTCAAGCTCCTTGGCCAGGGCATATCCCAGTGCCACGCGACCGGGCGCAGCAGGCGGCGTTTTCGCCAGTTGCGACTCGATCGCCTCGACATGATTCTGATCGACCGTCTGTTTGCGCAGCGTGGCGCGGTTGTACCAGGCATCACTGTCTTCGGGTCGCATCGCAATGACCTGATCCAGCGCTGCCTCCGCCTCGGCCAGCCGACCGAGCGCAATAAGCGAGGTGGCATGGTTGTAGATCAATTCCGGATGGCCCGGTTGCAACTGCCGGGCACGCGCATGGCATTGCTCGGCCTCGGCGTGCAGTCCGAGTACGGCAAAGCGCTGGGCAACGTCCTGGAGCAGACGCACGGGTGGGTCGCCCGTGCGTGCAGCCAGGGTCTTCAATGCCGCGATGCAGGCGACACGCTGGCCGCTCTCGTGCAGCAAGTCGACGATCAGCATGGCCGGTGCCGGATGGTCCGGCTGCATGGCAGCAGCCGTCTTCGCCGTTGCCAGTGCTTCGTCGGCCTTTCCGCTCAGGCGTTGCGCATGGCCCAGCAGGACATGCGCCTCCAGGCTGCCGGGCTGCGCTTGCATCAGTGATCGAGCCGCACGCTCCGCATTCGGCCCGTCACCTTGTCCGAGCAGCCCTTCGATCTGCCGCAATGCCTGATCGGTTTCCCCCAAAGGCATGTTCAAGCGAGCATGCCTCCCTCCATCAGAAACGATAGCCGACCGTCACGCCGATGGTACGCGGTAGCGTGATCAATCCCTTGGACCCGTTGCCGTAATAGTTCTGCTCGGGCGAAGTACCCATGTACTCCTCGGTGTAGACGCCGGTAATGCCCTCGACGTTGCCAATGTTCTTGAGCCACAGCGTCGTATCCCAGTTGTCGCGGCTGTAGGTGGCCGAAAGATTGAAGATGGTGAAGCCGCCCATCGTGTAGCGGAAGCGCGGACTCTGGCTCAGCGCATTCTGCGTCGAGGATTGGGTATAGGCATCGCCACGGATCGTCAGCAGGCCGGACGCAAACGGAAAGCCGTATCCGGCCGAGGCATTGAAGCGATGCTCCGGCACGCCTGGCAGGGTATCGCCATCCACACCCAGGACAAAGCCGCCGTCCGGTGCCACGGCTTCGGAAGTCAGCTCGGCGTTGGTATAGGTGTAGCCAAGCCCGTAGGTGAAGCCATCACCCGCGCTGCCGGCGATTTCGAGTTCGATACCACTGGTCGCAGCCGATTCGGCATTGACCACGGCGAAGAAACCCCAATTCGTCGTCGCACTGTTGATTTGCGGATCCTGCCAGTCGACATAGAACACGTTGGCGTTGTAGGTCATGCGGCCGACCGCGCCCTTGAATCCGATTTCGTAGTTGGTGACCGAGTCCGGCTTGTAAATGGACCAGGCCGGGTCTTCGGCGAAGAAGCCGTCAGTCGGAACTCCATTGGTGCCGCCGCGGCGATAGCCTTCCGAAATCGTTCCGTAGAACATGTTGTCGGGGGAGAACGTCCAGGCGACATTGCCCTTGAACAGGGTACCGTCATCCTTTTCGGTCCCCTCTGAAACCGAGCTCACGTTGAAGGACGAGTACAGGCCCGTGGTCTGCTGGACATTGGTCTTTGCTTCGTCATCGAAGTAGCGGAAGCCGCCGGTGAAGCTCAGCGTGTCGCTGGCATTCCAGGTCAGCTCGCCGTAGATGGCGGTTTCCTTGAAGTTCTCCTTTTGCCGATACAGGTAGTCCTGATCGCTGATCACCGCATCGGTAATGCTTGGGTAGGCGGCATCCCACCACTGCTTGAATCCTCGCAGGTAGCTGTTCTGCGAGCTGTTGCGATCCTGGTCGCGGTAGAAGAAGCCGGCCACCCAGTCGAAGGTTTCGCCAACGTTGGAGACCAGTCGGAATTCCTGGATGAATGCGTCGTCGCCGTAGCCGCGCTCTGCGGTGGCCATCGGACGTGGATAGTTGTAATAGAACGCGGCGAGCCACCCGTTCTGCGCATAAAAACCGGTGTTCTCGCTGGTGATTTCGCCCTTCTGGCTGTAGTCGGCCGTACTTGAGGTCAAGGTGGCGAAACCCAGATCGAAGTTGGCTTCGAGGCTGGTCAGGTTGACGTGACGGGCGGCCGGTTCGGCCTGGATCGAACCCACTTCGAGATCTTGATATGGACGGCCATACCCGTCGGTGCCATACGTCGACGCGCGGCGACCCCCGAACCGGTCGGCCTGTGCCATGTAGCTCAGGGTAAAGTCGATCGCGTCGTTCGGCTTCCACAACAGCGACGCGCGCCCGTAGGACTGCTTGACGGAATCGGCGTCTTTCTCGCTGCGATAGGCAGCAGTATCAGAGAGCACGCCATCGGGCGCGACCGGGATGCCCTGCTCGTCCAGCACGTAGAGGTTGACGTAGTCGGTCGCCCCTGGAAAATCGTTGATCATGCCGTTGACGCGCAGCGCCCATGTGTCCGAAAGCGGAATATTCAGGGTCAGCGTGCCGGAGCCACCGATACCATCCGAGCCATCGACACTCGAGCCGCTCAGGCTGACCTGGCCGCCGAAGGCGTCAAGCTGCGGCGCCCGCGTGATGAAGCGCACGGCGCCGCCCAGGGCACCCGAGCCGTACAAGGTGCCCTGCGGACCGCGCAGCACCTCGACTCGCTCGATGTCCGAGAGCAGGAAGTTGGCGTAGAGCGGGACATTGTCGACATAGGTCGCCACGGTCGGCTCGGCGGTCACCGCGTAGTCGCCAAGTGCAGAGCTGTCGACATTCAGGCCGCGGATGCGAATGCCATTGACGACACTGGAATTGCGCGCACCACGATCGACCACGCCAATGCCGGGAATCAGTCGCATCAGTTCGGCCGTATCGAGAATGTGGAACTCCTCGATCGTTTCACCGGAGATGGCGCTGATGTTGTACGGCACGCTGAGGATATCTTCCTCGCGTCCCTGGGCAGTGACGGTGACGGGCGCGAGCTCCGTCGAATCGCCGGTATCGTCCTGCGCCTGGGCCTGGCTCATCAATGCCGAGGCAATGGCCACGGCCAGCAGCGTGTGACGCGTACGACAGCGTGGCGTGGGTGCGTTGTTCTTGCGATACGTGGTCATGTTGGCGTTCCCCATTTTCTTGTTGCGAGAGGCATCGGGTTGCTGGCTCTATGGTCAGTCGGGTTGCGGCAGTTCAAGCGGACCCAGCCGCGAAAGCGCTTCTGAATGCGCCCTGGCTGCGGCATAGGCCGGGTAGACCACCGGGTTGTCACGGAAGCTTTTCAGTGGCTGGCCGAGTCCCTGCCAGCCGCGCTCACGGCAGCGGCGCAGATAACCGAAATCGGCCTCGAACGGCATGACTTCCCGTTGCGATCCAGCCTGATGGATCACTTCGCCGCCGGGGCCGCAAATCAGCGATCGGCCGACACCCATGCCGCCGGCAACATTGATGTCGACGACGTAGCACTGGCTCGTCGCGGCACTGGCACGCACGATGCTGAGCTCGACATCGCGATCGATGGTATTGGTCATGGTCGGATGCAGGATGACTTCCGCGCCGAGACTGACCAGCGAGCGCGTGGTCTCCGGAAACCACATGTCATAACAGATGGAGAGGCCGAAGCGGCCGACATCGGGGACGTCGAAGACGAGAAATTCGCTTCCCGGAGTGATATCGCGTTCGTAGGGTCGGAACGGAAAGATCTTGCGGTAACGGCCGATCACCTGTCCGCATGGATCGATCACCGGTGTCGTGTTGAACACCGCACCATCACGGCTTTCGTAGAGTGAGCCTGGAATCAGCCAGAGCCCGGTGGCCTTCGCGATTTCACACAGTTGCGTTTCGGCATCGCCGGGAAGACACTGGGCGTAATCGGGGTTGGGACCAAAACCGCACAGTTCTCCGGCAACAACCATGCGTACCCATGGGAAACGCCGCGCAATCGAGGCCACTTCTTCGGTCAGTTTCCCGATGTTGTCGCCTGAAGAATAGGTGGTCTGCAAGCCAGCGATGCCGAAGCAGGCACCACGACCGTTGGCGATGGCAGTTGAAAAGGGCTGGACCAAGGCAGTTTCCGTTGCTGGCGGATGACAGCAACGACGTTAGCCGGAGGTGCGCAGCTCGATTAGTGCCAGTTGCGGACTGGGTATGGGTCCAGTTGTCTGGTGCCAGCCCTCATCGCCGAACCGGGTTTCAGGAGATCGTGGGCAATTCTCGAATCAGGCGACGGGTGGCATCAGGGCTTTCGCGCCTGCTTGCGCGCGGTCGACCCGGAACGCGTGATCACGGCGGTGTCGGCGAGGATTCCATCGGCGCCGTACCATCGCAACTGATCGCCATCGACGACAACCGCATAGCTCGAGGTTTCGGCGTAGGCCCAGCGCTGCCAGCATCGGTACCAGCGCCCCTCTTCGATCCACCAGCGACCCCGATCGCAATCTTCGCCGGAATAGCCCGCGATGCCCACCATTTCTCCATTGCTGCGAATTTCCAGCGTGGCGGGATCGCCGTACACGGTGCTGTACAACAGCGTCGCCCCAGCCATGGTCCTGCGCAGTGCGGCGCCACGCAGCGGTGCAATCGGCTCATCATCGATATGACGGGGAGCCATGGCCAGGTCGCCGCGGATCAGGCGCGAGAGATTCCTGACACCGTCGCGAATTTTTTCTTCTGCAATACCGGTGATGCCCATGCACAGGGCCTCGCGCCCTCCTTCGAGCCGGGTTGGCTCGACCAGTACGCCGATGGCGGCAGCCTGGCGCGCGAAATCACGAGTATCGAACGTCTCGGGCAGGCTGACCCAGTAAGCGCTGGCACCTGGCAGTGTCTTGATGCTGACGCGCTGGTGCAGATAGTGATTGAGCGCATCGCGAAGGGCGATGCGCCTGCCTTCAAGCACGCGACCTGTTCTGGCCAGGGCCGCCGAGTAGTGGCCGAGCCCGATGAAATAGGACCAGCCGCGCTGTATCAAGGTGGGAGGCGCGGTGCCCTGGATTCGACGCAACTGGCGCAGGCGCTCGATGAATGCGGGAACGCTGGCAACGACACCCAGGGACTCGCCGCAGGAAACGGCTGGCGACAGATTCCCGATGTAGATGACGCGTCCCTGCGCATCCATGGCGCGCAATGCTGGGGCAACATGGCTGCCATCGCGGGCACCCGGGGGCATGTCATGCTCGACCAGCACACCGTCTGCCGCGTTGATAAGGGCCAGCAACTGGCGCGGTCTGCTCGAGTTCAAGGGAAAACTGCGCCTTGCACTTGTGACGACGACGGCCGCGCGCGGCAGCGGCCGATCGACATATTCGTCCAGCATGGACAGATCCGCCTGGCGATCGCGCATGCGGCGCTCGAACTCTTCGTCGACCGGTGCTTCCAGCACGACCGGTGTGCCGCGTCCGACCAGCAGGCTGCCAACCAGTTGCAACGCATGTCGGGCCGACAGCGTGATCAGGATCTCGTCGGGCGTTGCGTCCATGCCTCGAATCGGCAGCACCTTGCCGCGGATTTCCTCAATCAGCTCGGCATCATCCATGTCGGTGGTGCTGCGACTCCATGCTTCGATCTCATGCCTCGAACAGGCCAGCCGCAAGGCCTCGCGCCATTCGGGATTGGGCAAGAGCGCCGCATCAACGCATCCTTCGATGAACGGAAACGGATATTGGTGCCAGTTGCCCGGGCAGCGGAAACCTTCATCCTTGGGCGCGGGCGGCAGGCGGGTCGCCAGGGGACCCTCCAGCCCGCCGCCACGCTGGCCGACGGCGATACGCACGCTCGGCACATCGGTGGCTACGAAGATTCCGCTGCGCGCGCGGCTGACCAGGTGGTTTTCCGCGATCAACGCGTCATAGGCGAGACTGACCGTGTTGCGTGCGACGCCTATGCGTTCGGCCAGACTGCGCGACGAAGGCAGGCGCCGGCCCGGACGCAGAACGCCACGATGAATCGCGTCGATCAGTTTTTGGCGGAGCTGGTGCTGCAGGCTCAGTGGACTGGCCGGGTCCAGCACAATGTTGAGGTCATCCATGCTGCGTGACGGGTGTCTGGTCGGGGAATTCATGATTCCGCGTCCAGAATAGCAGTGCCGCGGGCACACGCCACGTCCGCTCCGGACTTAGTCGGCAATGGCCAGCGCCTGCTCGAGCAAGTTCAGCCCTTCCTCCAGTTGGGATTCGGGGATCGTCAGCGGAAACAGCAGGCGAATGGCTTCGCGCAGCGAACCGCAACCGAGCAAGACAAGGCCAAGCGCGTGCGCTTTCTGCACGACCGCATTGGCAGCTTCGGGGTCGACTTCGTCGCTGCCGCGCGCGGCAAGCAGATCAAACCCGATCATCGCGCCAAGCGCACGGATATGTCCGATCGGGCGCAAGTCCTTGCGCGCCGCCATCGCATGCAGGCGTGCAACGACTGTTTCACCCAGCGAGTTGGCGCGCGCGACCAGGTTCTCGTCCTGCATCACATCGAGTACGGCCAGTGCCGCCGCACACGCGGCCGGTGATCCCGCATAGGTGCCGCCCAGTCCGCCCGGTTCGACCGAATCCATCACGTCGGCACGCCCGATCACGGCCGAAAGCGGCATGCCTCCGGCGAGTGACTTGGCCACGGTCATCAGGTCGGGCTGAATGCCCGAATGCTCGATGCCGAACATCTTTCCGGTACGCCCGAATCCGGTTTGCACTTCGTCGGCTATCAGGAGAATGCCGTTCTTGTCCGCGATCTCGCGCAAGGCCGCCAGCAGCTCGTAGGGCGCGGCGTGGAACCCGCCCTCTCCCTGCACCGGTTCGATGATGAAGGCGGCAATCTCGTCGGCCTCGACATCGGCCTTGAACAGGCGTTTCAGCGCAGCAAGGGAATCCGCAACGTGAATACCTTCGTGGCTGATCGGAAATGGCAGGTGATAGACCTCGTTCGGCAGCGGTCCGAATCCGCGCTTGTAGGGTGTGGTCTTGCCAGTCAGCGCCATCGCCATATAACTGCGGCCGTGGAAGCCTCCGGAAAACGCCACGACGGCCGAGCGCCCGGTCGCCTTGCGCGCGATCTTGATCGCATTCTCGACTGCCTCGGCGCCCGTTGAAAACAGAACCGACTTGACCGGACCGGCAATCGGAGCGAGCGCATTGAGGCGCTCGGCGACGGCGATGTAGGGTTCGTACGCCATCACCTGGAAAGCGGTATGCGTGAACTGCGAAAGCTGCGATTGCGCTGCCGCGACGACGCGCGGATGACAGTGACCGACATTGAGCACGGCGATGCCCGCTGCGAAATCGATGTAGCGGCGACCGTCGACATCCCACACTTCGGAATTCAGGGCGCGCGCGGCAAAAACCGGCATGGCGGTTGCGACACCGCGCGGCACGGCATCGATGCGCCGTTGCAGCAGGGTTCGGTTCTGGGTCATGGCACTACTCCGTTGTCTGCGCGCAGCTTGCTGTCACGCAGGAAAGCATCATAGGTCCAGACATTATGAAGTCGTGGAGCCAGATGAGCGAATCGACTCCCCATCACGGAAGTAGCGTTCAGTCTGCAGCGGGCTCGTTCGCGCACGGCCGAAGGAGCATCCAGGAGAGGATTGCTTGCGATGGCAACGCTGCAGCGTGCGTTATCGCGCAAGGGTCAATAGGATGGCGGCAACAGTCAAGGTAGCGCATAGATGCAAGCACAAGCACCCCTGAGCGGGCTCAAGGTGGTCGAACTGGGCCGCATTCTCGCGGCGCCCTGGATCGGACAGACCCTCGCCGACCTGGGCGCGGACGTGATCAAGGTCGAATCACCCGCCGGCGACGACACCCGGAGCTGGGGACCGCCGTTTGTTCACGATGCCGACGGCAACGAACGCGAAGCGGCGTATTTCCATTGCTGCAATCGGGGCAAGCGCTCCGTGATTGCCGACCTGCACAGTGACAACGGAATCGCGCTGGTGCGCGAGCTTGCATCGGGTGCCGACGTGTTCATCGAAAACTTCAAGGTTGGCGGGCTCGCGAAGTTCCGCCTCGACCACGCGTCGCTGGATGCGATCAACCCGCGTCTCGTCTATTGCTCGGTCACCGGGTTTGGCCAGGATGGCCCTTACGCTCAACGCGCGGGCTATGACGCGATGATCCAGGCCATGGGTGGGCTCATGTCCGTGACTGGTGAGGCGGATGGCTTGCCACAGAAAACCGGCGTCGCGGTCGGCGACCTGTTTGCCGGGCTGTATGGCGTCATCGCGATCCAGGCGGCGCTGGCCCAGCGCGAACATACCGGTCGCGGCCAGCATGTCGACATCGCGCTGCTCGATACCATGGTTGCGATATTGGCCAACCAGAACCTCAACTACCTGGTCTCCGGCGCCGTGCCGACACGACACGGCAATGCACATCCGAACATCGTGCCGTACCAGGTGTTTGCGGTCAGTGACGGCCACATCATGCTGGCGGTGGGCAACGACAGTCAGTTCGCGCAACTTTGCGAAGCGCTGGGAGATCCCGGTCTGGCCATCGATTCGCGCTTCCGCCGCAATGCCGACCGGGTCCGCCATCGGGATGTCCTGGTTGCGCGCCTGTCATCGCTGCTCGGGTGTCATCGCAGGAACGACATACTCGGCGAGCTGGACCGACGCGGCATTCCGGCGGGTCCGATCAATTCGCTCAGCGAAGTATTCGATGATCCGCAGGTCCGGCATCGGCGAATGCGGCTGGATCTTGAGGCACCGGATTGTTCGGGAGGTCGCGTTCCGGGCGTACGTACGCCGATCCGGTTTTCCAATGCATGCCTCAACCTGGACAAACCATCGCCAAGCCTGGGGCAGCACACCGAAGAAGTCAGAGCCGAGCTTGCGCAGGAGGCTTCGGATTCCGCAGGTTCTTCCGCGTAACGCGTAAGAAGATGCAGACTGCAAGCACGCACTTCTGCCGGCAGGACGCTGGCAGGACGCCAGCGACATCCGCCACCGACATCATCCCGATGTCGATGGCATTCTTTCGGGCTTGCTACTTCGGGTAAAGCAGCGTCACGACGAAGCGCAGGCCCCACTGGGAATCACTCTGCGGCTGTTCCACGTAATAGCGCACGCCACCTTGCAGGCTGACCAGTTGCTTGCCCCAGCGCGTGACCTTGCTGTACGCGATATTGAGTGGAACCGTCGCCTTGTCGGTTTCCCAATCGTAGGTCGACTCAAAATTGAAGCTGAGCGTCCGACCCTTGCCCAGACCCTTGGCGAGGAACGGCTGAAAATAGGTGCTGTTCACGTCGGCGCGATCATCGTCACCTGCGAACGACCAGATCTGGTTGACCAGGGCGCCATAGGTCCAGCCACTGGAGGTCTGCTTGAGCACGACAGCCGTCGGGCCAGCACCCCACTTGCCGGTTCCGAGCAGGTCATCGGTGCCGGTGGGAATCAACAGGACCGGACCGACACCCCAGATCCAGCCGCTGGCAGAAGGCGCCTTGGGCGAGAAGAACAGGCTCTGGGTCGTATCGCCGAGTCCGAACTGACTGCCTGCGCCCGGGAAGATATCGTTCTGGCTGATGATCGGCAGGATGGTGCGCGAAATCATGTTCCAGTCTTCGCTGATCGAGACGGGAATGACAGGCTGGATGTTCAGCGTGGTCTTGGTGCCGTCTTCGGCCGGGCCGACATTGTCGTCCCAGTTCAGCTGCAGGGGAACGCTGGTCAGGCTGGCGATCGGGTTGGACAGCTGCTTGGCCAGTTCGTCGGCCGATTGCTGCGCCATCGCGCCGCTGGAATACGCAAGCAGGCTGGTGCAGGCGACGAGAATCAGGCTGTAGCGCCCCGTGATCTTCATTTTCATCTCCGTTGATTAGCCCCCGCGGTTACGGCGGGGGCTGTCCTGGACGACATGACTGTGCAGCCAGTCCAGGACAGCAAGGTCAGGTGTTGCGCTATCAGAAATTGAAGCCGTAACCGATTTGCGGCCCGCTCAGGGTAAGGTCGGTGCTGCTGACGGCAGTCGGAAGATCGGCAGTCATGTAGCGGTAGCCGAACAGCCACTCGCCGTTCTTCATCGCGTAGCTGAGCGTGGCTGCGGTATTGAAGGTGCCGTCGGTATCGCCCCACGAGCCATCGACGCGAACATTGAGTCCCCAGCGATTGCCGAAGTCCCACTTGTAGCGGAATCCAAGCAGGAAGTCGTTGTAGGACTCGCCGGGATTGACGCTGACGGTGTCGAAATCAGGATTGGTCGGCTGGAACTTGATCTTCAGATCCACATCGATGTAGCGCAGGCCGCCAAACACTTCGAAGCCCTGGAAGCGCTCACCACCCGGGCTCCAGACCATGGCAAGGTCGAACAGGGTGGCATCAAGATCCGAATCGGTGCTCAGGACGTTGAAATCCCTGCTGTCGCCGAGACTCATGTACAGGTAGTCGGCAAACACTCCGACATGATCACCCTGACCTTCAACATGAAGCATGAATGCACCATCGAGCTTGTCGAGGATGTTCGAGAAATTCGTGTCCGAACTTGTTTCTGATGGCGGAACGTCGCGCGTGTGGTCGGTGCCGATGCTGGCGGCGAAAATATACGGAGCAACAACCCAACTCCAGCTATCACCCTCGGCCGCAGCGGCCTGAGTTGAATACGAAGCAGCACACATACCGGCAAGCGCAAGTGCAGTCGGGCGGAGAATCGTCTTCATCGCGGGAATTCCTAGGTAAAGTGAGGATTGAGCAATGCAAAGTTTACTCGCGTTAACGATCATTTTACATCCAATCGTGTCCGGAAAACTGCTGGTGAATCCGAACAAATTGTCACGCCTGGCACCCAGGCGAGGAAGCCTTCATGTTCAGGACCTCCCCGGAACCTGTGCCAACCAGGAACCAGTCGATTACTTGCGCGGTACCGGTGGCCCCGGGAACACCCACTTGCCGTCGATGATCTGCTGATCGGGTCGGTACATGCGGACCAGGTAGTTCCAGCCCTGCATGATCGGCAGGCAGTTTTCGATGCTGGTCGTGCAGCCTCCGAAGCGGATGGTGTAGGAGCCATCCTTGTTCGGTTTTGCAGTCAGGTTGTTGAGGCTGTAGGCATGAAGGTCGTTTTTTTCGAAGTAGCCCTTCGCATCGTAGAGGCTGATCGACCAGAAGCCCTGGACCGGCACGTCCTTGACGGTCAGCTCGTACTTGCCGACCGGCAGACCCGGCTCGACGTTCAGGTAGATGCTGTCCGTATCGGGAAGGCCGCCCCAGCCCGCCGCGCTCGCGAGCAGGAAATGGATCGGATCGACGTCGGACTTACTGCCGAAACCCTTGGAGACCCGCTTCAGTCCCTTGGACAAGGCAAGAATCGGCTCGAGCGTCGCCTTGAAGCTGGCTTCATCGTAGTTCGGCATCACGAACGGTTCCTGCGCTTTGGCGTTGATCTTGACCTGATCCTGCAACGCGTTGACCGCGGCCACATCGGCCGAATCCTCCGCGTTCGCCAGTATCCGCACGACCGCGCCGACGAACGGCGTATCGAACTTTTCCATCGTGAGCTCGTAGGTACCGGCGCCGTAATAGACCTCGTTCACGTAGCCGTCATTGTTGATGATCATCAACGACATGTAGCGCTTGCCTGCGTCCGGCATGGTGATCGTCGCGCCTCTGGAGATATTGACCACGCCCAGGCTGTAAAGCGTGTCGCGGTTCATGCGGATGACGTTCTGGTCGTCGATCGGCGTCGGCGTGCGATTGATCTTGAACTTGTTGGTTCCGCCGGCGCCCTTGGTGATGCCGTCAAATTCATGATCGGCCTGCGCCCTGGCGAAGTTGTCGACATTGACGACGATGGGATCGGCCGCCATGGCGGACGCGGACATCATGGCCAGGGCGCAGAGCGAAGCCCTCACCCCGCCCAGAAACAGCTTTTTCATTTCACTCACTCCGTCGTTTGAGTTGTTTGCGAATCAGTTCGATGCGCTGGGCGGCCCGGCGACCTCGATGCCCGGCGGCTTCCAGGTGCCCTTGCCGATCGGCAGGATCGACAGCTTGTCCGTGGCCGGCTTCGGCCAATACAGGCGCATGACCATGTAGATCGGGCCATTCGGCGCCGGCAACCAGTTCGACTCCTTGTCCTTGCCGGGTGATGCGTGCTGGATATAGAGCGTCAGCGAACCATCCGGATTCTTTTTTAGGTCCGGCAGCATCGGCGAATTGATCAGGTAGCGGTTGATCGGGTTCTCGATCAGCAACTGCGTCTTGCCGTCGTACATGGTCACCGACCAAAACGCGTTGACGGGCGGGTACTGGCCGGCCGGGAACGTCAGCGTGTAGTTGTGCTGGCTGCCGTCCAGGGTCTGGCCACTGCCGTCCACACGGGTGATCGGATACGAGGCTTCCTCGGCGGTATTGCCGAACAATCCGGCCTGGACGGATGCGGCCCGCAGAAGCCAGTCGCGGTTGAAGTGGGCCTGGTCACCGAACCAGGAGCCGACCTGCCAACCGTTGAGGTCATGCGAGCCCGAGGCCACGAACTCGGTGACCTTGGCTGCGCCGGCCTTGGTGCCCTTGACGATGGCCTGCTGGTATTCCTGCGGCAAATCCTTCCAATCAAATGTCTTGGCGGGGCCGATGCCCATCCGCGCCAGCTTGGCAAGGCTTTCCCTGTTGTTCTCGCTCTCGGGCACGAAGGCGAGCGCGGCGTCGAGGTACTGCCAGTAGTTGTCCTTGATCCCGGGCGTACTGGCCGGGAGGAATTCGATTGTCGGCGTGGCCGGCGGCGCGGGCTGACCGAGGAACACCGACAGGGGTTGGGCCTTATAGCCTGCCTGCACTTTTTCAACATTAGGCATGTCGTCCGGGTCGAACAACTGGGTACGGAAGTTGGCGAACACGAAGGGCGTGGTCGAGCGGAACGTCTGGTCAATCCCCGCCGGCTTCTCACCCTGCCAGTCGGGACCGACGACAAGATAGCTGCCGGCCTTGTTGCCGGTAGCGCGGGTACCGATGTAACCGAAGTTGTAGGTATTGCCGTCGATCAACTGCACGGCGTAATAGCGATTCCCCTCGACCTCGGGCACCGAGATCACCATCGGTTCGGCACGCAGGTCCAGCCACAGGATCGAATACGGCGTGTCGCTGTTGGGCGTGACGACCGCGGTGTCCTTGGGTGTTGCTACATGGGTGAGGTTTTTGATCTCGTTGAACGGCGCCTTGAACTGGTTCGAATTCTTGTCCACCGCGAACTCGTACATCACCGCGTAGTTCATCACGATCGGCAGGCCGTAGATGAAGTTCTCCTCGGCGATCGCCTGGAGCTCTTCGACCGTCGGGGCACCGGCCGGCGCGGCCGGTTCCGTCACGGCGGTTGCCGGAGCCGCATTAGTCGGTGCGGAATCGCTGGCCTGGTCTGCCGACTTGCCGCAGGCCGACAGCAGTGCAATGGCCATCGTGGTGGCCAACAGCGTTCTGGCGCTCTGGACATGCATCTTCATGAATACTCCCGATTGGTTGCTGTGATGATACGCGATTGATTGGAGTGTGCGATCGGCGCTCGATCGTCATCTCCTGGATGCGAAGCAGGAATGAGGGTGAGAAACGAGCTCACCAGGTTCAGGCGCGACGACGTGGCGTAAAGGTCCGTTGGCCAGTGATTGGATGGGCTTCTTTGCGCCAGCGACATGCCTGGCTCCGAATTCCGCATGCAAGCTGGTCCGTCAACACTCGTCGGGAAGTGTCGCAAATTTGTCGACGCCCCTCCGGCACGCGCGTGGTCATTCCGCTGGCTTGCCCGATTGTGACAAGAAGTCTTTCCGGCGTTCTTGCACAGCCAGGCGGCCGTCACGCCCTGGGATACCGGGCGGCAACCCATGCCGCATTGCGCCAGGTTCATCGCAAGCGGCGCAGGAAGACCTGCATCTCCTTCGCCGCCTGCTTGTCGCCACGTTGCTCGGCGACGTCGATGCCACGCAGGTAGGCATCGATCGCGCCTTCGGTTTCGCCGGCCTCGACGAGTGCGCGCCCCAGCAACTTCCAGGCAGCGGAATAGCCGGCGTCAAAATCCAATGCTGCACGGAATTCGATTGCTGCGCCAACCGGATCCTTGCCTGCCAGCAGCAGGTTGCCGATGGAGACACGCAAGAGCGCTCCATCGCGCGGGCCACCGATCTGGCCGCGCAGCCGGACGAGCGCATCACTGTCCATCGGCAATCCGATCAAGGCGACGCTGATGAAACGGCGTAGTCACTGCATGTGCCAACCATGGCTGACCGTGATGCTCTGGCCGGTCAACGCATTGGACTCGAACGCGGCGAGGAACAACGCAAGATGGGCCACGTCGTCGACCGTGGTGAACTCGGTGTCGACGGTATCCTTGAGCATGATCGTGCGGACTACCTCGTCCTCGCTTATGCCGAAGGTCTTCGCCTGCTCGGGAATCTGCTTTTCGACCAGTGGCGTGCGCACGAACCCGGGGCAGATGACATTGGCACGCACGCCCTTGGGCCCACCCTCCTTGGCGACAACACGGGCCAGTCCCAGCAGGCCATGCTTGGCCGTGCAATAGGGCGCCTTCAGCTTTGAAGCAAGATGTGAATGCACGGAGCCCATATAGATGATCGCACCACCCTCGCCTCGCGCGTACATGTCCCTGAGGCAGGCACGCGTGGTCAGGAATGCACCGTCCAGATGAATGGCCAGCATCTTCCTCCATTCGGCCAGGCTGAATTCCTCGACTGGCTTGACGATCTGGATGCCGGCATTGGATACGAGGATGTCGACCCTGCCGAACTTTCCGACGGCTTCTGCGACTCCGCCATCGACCGCCGCTTCGTCAGTGACGTCCATGGCCACGCCAATGGCCTTGCCACCGCCCTCGCCGATTTCCTTCGCGGCTGCGCTGGCGCCTTCGATGTTGAGATCGGCGATCACGACCGCCGCACCATTCCTTGCGTATTCCTCGGCGATGCGCTTGCCGATACCGCTGGCTGCACCGGTGACGAGGGCTACCTTGCCTGCGAGTTGCATGAATCTCTCCAATTTATGTCAAGGAAAAGGGTTGTTCTTCGTAGGAGGGGCGTCAGCCGCGATGCTTTTTTTGAATGCTGCGTCAAGCAACAGCATCGCAACTGACGCCCCTCCTACAGTGCGCATTTCGGGAAGTCGGGTTGTTCGGAATAGCGTTTCATCGAATCACACTTCACGTTCACAATCGATTGGTCGAAAGTTCACTGTTCGTCACGACCGGCACTTTTCGGATCAACGCCGAGGTCCTTGAGCTTTCGGTAGAGGTGGGTGCGCTCCATGCCGACCATCTTGGCCAGCTTGCCGACGCTGCCGCCGGCCTCATTGAGCTGGTGCAACAGGTAGGTGCGTTCGAATTGTTCGCGCGCCTCGCGCAAGGGTTGCCTGAAGTCGATCCCCATCGCCGTGGCAGGCGCCGCCTTTTCGGCTGCACCCACCGCACCGAGTGCCAGCTCCACTTCCTCGATCGACACTTCGGGTGCATTGCCGAGAATCAACAGGCGCTGGACCAGATTGCGCAGTTCGCGAAGGTTTCCCGGCCATGCATAGTTGCGCAGTCGATTCTGCACGGCTACGGGAAATTGCCGGTACGGCAGCTTGTCGCGATTGGCAAAGAAGTCGGCGTAGTAGCGCAGCAGTTCCGGGATATCCTCGATGCGCTCGCGCAGGGTCGGGACCTGCAATGGCACGACATTGATCTGGTAGTAGAGCTCTTCGCGGAACGTGCCGGCCTGCACGGCGGCCTCCAGATCCTGAGAGCTGGCCGCAATCACGCGAAGATCGATCGGCACGGCATCCGGCGCGCCGCAACGAATCAGGTTGCGTCGCGCGAAAGCACTGGAGAGACGTTGTTGCATTTCCGGGTCGAGCTCGGCAACCTCGTCGAGGTAGAGCGTCCCTCCATTGGCCTGTTCGATCAGACCGTACTGGACGCCGCCGTTTTCATCGCTGCCGAAGAGGGCGCGAGCAGCATGATCGCGCGCGATGGATCCCGCCGCGACCGTGATAAAGGGCGCAGCACGACGCGCACTTTTTTCATGCAGCCAGCGCGCCAGTGCCTCCTTGTCGGTGCCACGCTCGCCTTGCACGAGAATCCATGCATCGTGCGCCGTGAGTTTTTCCATCTGCGCCTTGAGTGCCTGCATCGCGCGACTGGTCGCGACCGGATCCAGCGGCATCACGAGCTGGCTGCGCAAGCCCTCGTTTTCACGGCGCAAACGGCTGGCTTCGAGGGCGCGTTCGACGGTGAGCAGCAGCTTGGCCAGGGAAATCGGTTTCTCGACGAAATCGTAGGCACCCAGACGGGTTGCTTCAATGGCCGTCTCGATCGTGCCGTGTCCGCTCATCATGATGACTGGACAGGGCAGGCCTCCGCGTTCGTTCCATTCGCGCAACAGGCTGATGCCATCCAGATCCGGCATCCAGATATCGAGCAGGACCACATCGGGGCGCTCGCCGCGCCGTGCTTCGCGTGCGGCTGCAGCCGACTCGGCGACGGCTACGGTGTAACCCTCTTCCTCGAGGATTTCCTTGACCAGACCGCGGATATCAGGCTCGTCATCGACGACCAGGACACGTGCCGAAGGCATGCGCATTACTCGTTGCAAAAAAGAGACATCAGCATAGCGCATGCTCGCGGTTGCGGGCAGGCGCCCGGCGATCACGGCACGGCCGTCAGGGCCTGCCCTCGGCAGCCCGGGGCGTGGATCCCTCCGAAAGCTCGCGATAAAGCCAGTAGTCGGGGGGTACGCGCTCGGCGGGCCGCGCCGGTCTTGGCACCGTGCGCCCAAGCCTGCGCAGTGCCCAACTGTCCGCGCGTTCAATAATCAACCATTCGGAGCGAAATGGCTGGATCAGATCGGCATAGGCCAGATCTTCCACAGTCAGCTTCCTGGTGTAGTAGATGATCCGCCCGTCCGGATGGGCGGCCGACCATGGCTCCAGCGTGCCTCCGATCAGTACGTCCAGCGGTTTCTGCAGTCGACCCAGATACTGGAACTGGTTCTCGTAGACCTGGAAATGCGCAACCGGGATACCCGATTGTTGCAAGTTCGAGATGCGTTCGGCGGCGGGTCGAAGGTCATACGTTGGCCACAGAGTCTGTGCAAACAAGGTGTACGCCAGGCAGGCAGCGGCCAGGCTGAGGGCGGCGACATATCGCACCGCTGGCGCATCGCGGCGAGGCGCCAGCAGGAACAGGGCCGCCAGAAGCAAGCCCGCCATCACGAACCACGGGCTTGCCGTCGAAAGATCGACAAGCGCCTGTTCATCCACGCGACCCTCCGCGACCCAGCCCGGCAACAGCCACAGCAGGCCGGCGCCGAGCAGTCCGGCCAGCGCAAGCGGCCATGCACCCGCCCACCACGGAGCCAGTCTGTCGCGTTCGGCAAGGCGTGCGAAACCCGCGGCGAGCAGGATGGCGAGCCCTGCCATTTCGGGCACCAGGTAGTAGGCCTGCTTGCCGCTGACCAGTGAAAAGCCGAACAGCACCGAAACCAGCCAGCAAGCAATCAGGCGCCGGCCTGCATGCCTGCGACCAGCGAAACCGTTAGCCAGCGCGGCCCAGGCCCTCGGCCACAGCAGCCAGGGCAGCAGAAGAGCGGGAAGCACCGAGGCGTACCACCACCAGGGCCGGGCATGATCGAAGCTGTCGACGACGCGGCCCGCGGTCTGCATGAAAAACAGCTCATGGCGATAGGCCTCGCCACCCGCCTGGCCTGCCGGAATGGCCCAGGCGACCAGTGCAGCACAGGCGGCGATCAGGGCGAGGCCACCGCCCAGATACCAGCGCGCGCGCGACCGCCGTGCCCATGGATGCCAATACGGCCCGAGCAGGTAGGGCGCGGCGATGTGCAGGAGCATGACCGGGCCCTTGGTCAGCAGTCCGGCCGCGACAGCCACGGCAAACCATCCGAACCACGGACGTTTTTCCGGATCGCGTCCGACCAGAGAATTCAGCGCCGCCAGCACGCAGAGTGCTAGCAGCATCTCGTACATGATCTGCAGGCTGAACAGGAAGGTAAACGTGAACGCAGCGAGCAACCATGGAGTCAGCGCCGCGACCCTCGCCGATTCGCGAAACAGGACGCGCGCCAGCCGCTTCGCCAGCCAGAGAATGCCCAGACCGATCAGCACTTCGAGCACGCGCGGCCAGGTGTCGCCCACGCCACCTGCGGCCCAGCCGGCATGGATCAGCCAGAACAGCAGGGGTGTCTTGTGGCTGTACGGCTCGCCGTTGCTGTAAGGCACAAGAAACTGGCTGCTGTTCCACATTTCCCATGCAACACCGAGTGTGCGCGTGGAGTACAGCGGCATGAAGCCGGTCTGGAAGATTGCAAACAGTGAAGCAAGCAACCACAGCGGAATCCACAGGGACTCAACAAGTGCCGAGTCCGAAAGCGCGCCGTGGAATGTCTTGCGCTGGTTCAATCGCTTAAGGATCCTTCGGTCCAGCCCAGATAGCGCAGGCGCCCCTTCAGCTTGCGCCAGACGTTCAAGGGCTTCGGCGCGAGCGGGCCCAACTCGCCTCTTGCGAAAGCATCAGTGGCCGCGAGAATGCGCTCGCCGGAGCGACCATCACGGGCGGGATGGATATGCAGCGCATAGCGCTGGATTTCGTCGATCAGCGCGTCTGGCGGATTCAGCGCGGTCTGCAACGCAGCTTCCAGCTGGTCGGCAGTCTGGATATCGATCATGTGCGGACGCGGTGCGCGGTTGCGGAAGGTGACCACGGGCTTGCCCTGGACAATGAACTCGGAAACGGCGGAGGACGTGTCGGAGACCAGGACATCCGCAGCGCGCATCATGCTGACCAGATCAACAGCCTCAAGATAGCGGGCGTTCGGCCCTTCCAGCGAACGGTACATGCGCACGAGTTCCGGATCCGATTTCGGATGCAGGGTCAACAACCAGTAGCGGTCACCGCGTGCAATCTGCCTGCCGATTTCGCCGAACAGGGCGCGCGCGGAACTGAGGCTTTCGGTAAACGTGGCGGCATACATGCAAACGACGCGGCCATCGTGCGGATGCAGATCCGAACCCGTCGCAGAATCACCCGAGAACAGCGGATCAAGCTTGGGCCAACCTGTCTCGACCACCTTGAAGTGTCCATGCTCGCGGGCCAGTTGCTGGAACGATTCCGTTGTTGCCGGCCCCTGCGTGCAATAGAGATCGAACAGCCCGCGAATGCGGAAATGACCCCGCGTGGATTCGCGCTTTTCGACATTGAAGCCATGGAACACCTGCACCTTGACCCCGGGAAAGAAGTGCGGCACCCAGTTGCTCGCCGAATAGACGGCCGAAGGCGCGAAACGCCTGACCTCGCGGGCATGGCGCAGGACCTGCTCGCCCTCTTTCATGTAGGGCGCAAGTTCGGACGCCACGAACCAGGCGGCCTCACCTCCCGATGCGTGGATTGTTTCGGCCAGTGGCCGCAAAACCGGTAGTGCGTAAAGGGTTGTCGCAAAAAGAAGATGGCGCTGCATTCACCTGCGTCCGTACCTGGTTGAAGCCGTCCCGTACGGATCGTGCCGGGCGTCACTTCGCTGCCCTACAGAATAACGCCCCGAATCGACTTCGTCCTATTCCTCATCATCAGGCTCGATACTCTCGGTCAACGGTTGCGGCACACTTCCGCCCCGGCAATCCGCAGCGACGGCCTCTGGTCCAAACAGATACCAGGAGCGCCGGTTGGCATTGCCGACAAAGATCGACAATGCCGGATCCACGCAAGGTTGCATCGCTTCGTCGAGGATGAAAACCCTGCGCCGGGCGGGCTCCGCCTCCTGCCACTGAATCGCCTCGGCCAATTGCCGATGGCGGGGTTTGCGGAATCCGAAATCCGTGACCGCGCGATCAGCAAGCAACAGGTTCTGCTCTTTCCAGCCCACCAGTGCAATCTGCGCATCAGGCCCGGCCAGCTCGCCGGCCTGGCGCATGAGTTTGGCGGCCGAATTGGAATCGTTGAGGATCGGGTAGGCCCAGAATCCCCACAGCAGCCACATGCCCGCCAGGGTGACGCCCAGTCCGGTGACGCTTCGGCGTATGCGGAAAATCAACGCCGAGCAGGCCGCCAGCGCACCGACGGCAACGATGAAGGCCCAGAGCATCACCCCGTTGTTGTCGATACCGCGCTCGATGACGAGTTCGTTGGCGCGCTGCATGGATCCGGACCACGCGTAGCTGCCAAGAGCAATAAACAGGATCGCGAGCAGCACGACAAACACGAACAGGGTCCAGCGAAACCACGGCCGCTGGCGCAGATCATCCAGGTAGGGCGCCACCAGCAAGGCGACCCACGGCAGCGCCGGCAGGATGTACATGTCACGCTTGCCGGTGGGAATCGAAAAGAACACGAACACGATCACGACCCAGCCCAGAGGCAGCAGGATGCGCGCGTCGCGGGCGCGCAACCGCTCGAGCCAGCGCGGAAAGGCGCCGACCATGGCGATCGTCAACGGCAACCATGCGTAGGCCACCACCTCGATGAAGTACCAGGGCGGGTGCTCGTGGGCCCACGAGTTTGCGTAGCGCCCTGCAGTCTGGCGGAACAGGATGTCGTGGGCGTAGGCCTGAAGTTCGGGCGAGTCACTGGTGGCCAGGGCGATCAGCAGGGGCGCGATCCACAAGCCGACCGCAATGAGGAACGCCAACGCGCCGCCGAGCCAGCGCAGGGCGCCACCTTCGAACCGGGGCAGGTGCTCCCAGCGGCGCCAGCGCGCAAGCAGGTACGGCAGGAACATGAACAGGGCGAGGATGCCGACGCCCTTGCTGATCACGCCGAGTCCGGCAGCGAAGCATCCGAGCCAGTAGGCGCGCCAGTTCGGACCCAGCAGGAAATGACGCAGCAACCCATAGTTGGCCAGGGTGATGAAGAACGTGACCAGCGGATCGATCTGCGCGCGTTTGGCCTGATAGACGAACTGGAATGTGGCGAGCACGGCGATTGCAGCCCACAAGCCGACCCGGTGGGTCCACAGGCGGCGGCCGAAATCGTAGATCAGGAACAGCGTACCCAACGCGGCCAGCAGTGAAGGCAGAAGGAAGGCAATCCGCCAGCTGCCCGTCAACGTGTAGGCGGCCGCCTGCATGGCCATGAACATCGGCGGCTTGTCGGAATAGAGCTCGGTACCGCGATGCGGGATCAGCCAGTTGCCGCTCTCGACCATCTGCTTGGCGGCCAGCGCAAAGCGCGGCTCGTCGGCCGGCCAGGGGTCGCGCAGCCCGATACCTGCCCCGATGACCAGCAGGGCGACAAGCATGAACAACCAGAGCTGGCGACGCTCTGTCTGTGTTCGCGGCGCGGGGATGAAATCGGTTGCGGACATGCGGAACCCTCGGCAGTTGTCTTGCGGCCCGGCGAAGCCACGGCCGGCAGCCATTGAATCAGGGATTGCCCAATGGCAAGCGCATGAAGAATTCCGCACCGCCGCCTTCGCGCTGGGCGGCCCTCACGCTGCCGCCATGTTCTTCCGCGATTTTCTTGACGACCGCAAGGCCGAGCCCGGTACCACGCGACTTGCTTGAAGTGTAGGGCTCGAACCAGCGTTCGCCAAACCCCTCGGGCAATCCGGAACCGTTGTCCGCAACAGAGACTTCGACCCAGGGCGTATCGCCGCTCTGGTCCACACGCGTGCTGACCACGATCTGCGGCTTGCGCAGATCGCCGATCGCTTCGAGGGCGTTCTTGAGCAGGTTGTGCAGGGCCTGGCGCAAGCGCACGGCATCGACCTTGACCATCGGGTCGCCATCGACGAACTGCCGGGTAAGACTGAGGCGCTGGTCATTGGCGTACAGATCCAGCACCTCCGCGATCAGCGCGTGCAATGCAACCGGTCGGGTGGTCAGCTGTGGCGGTCGTGCATAGTCGCCAAAGGCATTGACCATGGTTTTCAGCGCTTCGACCTGGCTGACGATGGTGTGCGTGGCCCGGTCCAGCAACTCGCTGTCGTCGGGCGGCAGCCGCCCGATGAATCGACGCCGCAGACGTTCGGCGGCAAGCTGGATCGGGGTCAGCGGATTCTTCACTTCATGCGCGAGCCGACGCGCCACCTCACCCCAGGCCGCATCACGCTGGGCGCTGTTGAGCACGGTCAGATCGTCGAATACGGCCACGAACCCGCCATCGCCCGGCAGGGCCGCACCGCGCAACATCAGCACACGGCGATCGTCACCATTCTCGATCACGATTTCCTCGCGCCATTCGCGCAAGCCTTCGCGCATGTGCCGGGCGAGCGGATCGGCGATCGGCGCCAGCTCCGGCCGCGCACGCTTGATGTCGGCCAGGCTGCTGCCACTGTAGTTGCCCAACGGGACGCCGAGAATCGCTTCGCCGGCGCGATTGGCCACGCGCAGGATGCCCGTGTTGTCGAATCCGAGCACGCCGGCAGACAGTCGTTCAAGCACCGCGCCGAGCCAGACGCGCTGCGTGTCGATTTCCTGCGCACTGTGTTGTGCGCGCATGCGTGCCAGTTCCAGTTCGCGCGTCATCTGGCTGAAGGAATTGACCAGATGACCGAGCTCGTCATTGCTCGCGATCGGCAGTGGCGTGTCAAAGCGGCCAGCGCCGACCGCTCGGGTGGCGTGGATCAGTCGACCCACCGGCGCGAGCAGTCGACGCGACACGCCAAACGCGGCCAGCACCGCAAACAGCACCGAAAGCAGCAACACGAAGGTGAGAATCAAGCCGAACGTGAGCTTCAGCGAACCGCGCAGATATTTCAGACGCTGGAAATCGAAGCTCGCGTTCTCGATGCTGCGCGTCAACGGCTGCAGGCGTTCCGGCAGCGGGAACAGTCCCTGCAACATGCGCCGCTTGCCGCCGAGCCCGACGGCACCAATGGGAATCACCACGCGAATCAGCAGCAGGTCGCCAAGCGGCTCGGCCGCGGCGAAGCGGTTTTCGCCACTAACCCGCATCAGCGTCGCCGAGTCCGGAAACAGCGGATCGAGAAAAGCCGGATCGGAGCTGGCCATGGCCAGCACCCGACGATCGGCATCGAACACGCTGAGCTGGATCGCGCCGAGCGGTTCGATCTCACGGTCCAGACTGGCCTGCAGGTTGCGGTCGAAGACGCTGACCAGTTCATCGGCCAGCTCGGCCGTACCGGACTCGGCATTCCTGAGATGTTCATCGATGACGATACGACCGACTTCGAGCGCGTCATCAAGCGCGCGCTCGAGGTTGACGTCGAACCAGCTGTCGACCGTGGCATTGATGAAACGCAGGGAAAACCCGTACACAACGATGACCGGCGGCACCGCCAGCAGGATGAGTATCAGGAGCAGGCGTCGACTGAGCCGCGCGCCCGGCGCGTCGCGAACAAGATCCCGGCGCAGTCGCCAAAGGCGCTGGGCGATCAAGGCGAGCAGGACCACAAGCGCAAACACGGCCGCACCCAGAACCCAGCGATAGGCGTCGACAAATTCGCCCGTGCCGCCGGCCGCCTGTTCGGCCAGCTTCAGCGAAGCCGCGAGCAGGCCGAACACGGCCAGCGTCGGCAGCAGGCGCCGCCCGATGAAGTTCAGCCAGCCGCGACGGTCCACACATACTCCGGTGCAATCAGTCGCCAGGCAGGTTCGAGCATGGCCGGGAGGCGCAATGCGCCAGGAAGTGCTGCGTGGTCGAGACCGACTTCGAGGCTGAGGCGCGTGCCTGGCGGCAAGTTGGCGAAGTGTCCCGACAATGGCAGATGCAGGGCAGCCAGCGCGTCGGTCAGGTATCCGTAGGCGGGAAAGCTGCGCAACTCGCCGGTACTCGTATCGCGCAACTGGTATCGTCGTGTCAGGGGAAAATAACGCAATTCAACCTGCCGACGATCGTGTGCGAGTCCGTGCTCGCCTTCAGCTTGCAGGCGGACTTCCAGCGTGATCGGAATACCGTGCTCGAGCGCATCGCTGATCGGCCCGTTCAACTGGCAATCCAGATCCAGTTCGAGACGTGGCCCTTCGGCAACGGCAACCAGTTGCGCATCGCGAATCAGAAGGGTTCCGGGCGCCTGGTCGCGCAATACTTCGCAGCCGGCCAGAAGGCCGACCAGGCAAAGCGAGCTAGCGAGTTTTTTCCAGTAGCGCATAGTAGAAACCATCCATCCCCTTGTGCCCCGGGAAGTTTTGCCGACCGGCACCGGCGGCACGTCCATGGCGATCCTGGATGGGCAGAGCCCTGGCATCGCTGCAGGCATCCAGCAACCGGGCAACCGTCGCCTCGTTTTCGGCACGCAACAACGAGCAGGTTGCGTAGAGCAGCTTGCCTCCGGGGGCGAGCATAGGCCACAGAGCTGTTCCAAGTCTTGCCTGGATCGCCGCCAACGGGGCGATATCTGCTGCACGCCGGTGCAGCTTGATGTCAGGCTGACGCCGAATGATGCCGGTTGCCGAACAGGGCGCATCGAGCAGGATGCGATCGAACGGGCGCCCGTCCCACCAGTCGTCGGAGCGCGACGCATCGGCATGTACGACCGTGGCTTCGAGTCCGAGCCGGAGCAGATTCTCTCGCAAGCGCGGCAGACGGCCGGCATCAGAATCCAGTGCCGTCATTTCCACATTGGCGCGCTCCAGGGCATGAGCCGTCTTGCCTCCGGGGGCGGCACAGGCGTCCAGCACGCGCTGACCATCCTTCAGATCGAGCAGATCGGCAACCTGCTGGGCTGCGCCATCCTGGACCGAGAAATGCCCTTCGGCAAAACCCGGCAGGCGGCTGACATCGGTGCTTTCCTCAAGCGTGATCGCATCGGCCAGGTGCAAGGGCGCGTGCGCGGTCATGCCGGCCTGTTGCAGCCGCTCAAGCAACGCATCGCGCGTGCAACGGCGGCGATTCACGCGCAAGGTCAGCAGTGCCTCGCGGTTGTTCTCCTCGAGAATGCTGTCCGCATCGCGTGGCCAGTCATTGCGGATGCGATCAATCAGCCAGCGCGGATGAGCATGCCGGCTGACCTCATCGAGATCGGCCTCGGCCAGCAGCGAGGCTCGTTCCCGCAGAAAGCGTCTCAGCACCGCATTGACCAGGCCAGCGTGACGCGGCTGGCCGAGCAATCTCGCCGCATCCACGCAGGCGGCGACCACGGCGTAGTCGGGCATGCGCATGACTTCGATCTGCACAAACCCCAGTACCAGGAGGCCGTGAATATCGCGTGCCTTATCGGGCAAGCCGCGCTCGAGCATCCGCCCCAGAACGGCATCGAAGCGCAGCCACCAGCGCGCAGACGCAAACAGGGTCGCCGCGAGCAGGGCGCGATCGCGCGGATCTGCACTGCGTGACGCGCGCGCATCGAATGCAACCCTGAGGGATACGCCATCGAACACGACCCGGGCCAGTGTTCGGGCCGCTTCGGCGCGGATAGCGGCGCCTGAGTTGTCTGTCCTGCCGCTCATGCCGGCGAGTCAGCGTCGGCCATGTCTGCCAGCCCGGGCCGCGCGTTCAGCCAGTCGCGCACTGCCATTCGGCGCCCGCCATCGCGCTGAATTTCGCGGATGCGCAGAGTGCCTTCGGAACAGGCCACGTCGATGCCATCCGTGGCGTAGCGCAGCACGCTGCCAGGCGCGGCCTGATGCGTTGACTGCAAAGCCCGAGCCGACCAGATTCGCAGGCGCTCACCCGCCAGCACGGTTTCCGCTACCGGCCAGGGATTGAATGCACGCACCTTGCGTTCGAGCGCTATCGCGGGCTCGTTCCAGTCGAGCCGGGCCTCGGTCTTGTCGAGCTTGTGCGCATAGGTGATCCCGGTCTCAGCCTGCGCCACGGCGGCCGGAAGCTCACCCGCAATCAGTCGGGCTATCCCGTCGGCCAGGATTTCTGCGCCCAGTCGGCACAGACGGTCATGCAGGGAACCCCCTGTCTCGTCATCGGCGAGCGGCGTGCGCCGCTCAAGCAGGACCGGGCCGGTGTCGAGGCCGGCCTCCATCTGCATCAGGTCGACTCCGGATTCCCGGTCACCGGCCAGAATCGCACGCTGGATCGGCGCCGCGCCGCGCCAGCGCGGCAACAACGAGGCATGTACGTTCCAGCAACCGTACCGGGGGATGGCAAGAATGGATCGCGGCAGGATCAGGCCGTAGGCGACCACGACGAGCAGATCGGGGCGCCAGTCAGCGAATCGCTTCCTTGACTCGACGGTTCGCAACGAATCGGGCTGCTCGACCGGAATTCCTGCAGTCAGTGCGAGCTGCTTGACCGGGCCCGGAACCAACTTGCGGCCGCGTCCCGAAGGGCGATCCGGCTGCGTGTAAACCGCTACCACCTCGGCTTCCGAATCGAGACAGGCCTGCAGGCAAGGCACGGCGAAATCCGGCGTTCCCGCGAACACCAGGCGCAGGCTTTTTTTCATCGCTCAGGCGCTTGCCGGCGAGGCAACATCAGCGTGGCGGCGCTGCTTCTCGAGTTTCTTGCGCACCATGTCCCGTTTCAGCGGCGACAGGTAGTCGACGAACAGCTTTCCGATCAGGTGATCCATCTCATGCTGGATGCAGACCGCGAGCAATCCGTCGGCCTCGAGCTCGATGGGCTCGCCCTTGAGGTCCTGCGCAGCAACCCGAATGCGATCGGCACGATCCACGTCGGCGAAAATGCCGGGCACCGAGAGGCAGCCTTCCTGGCAGGTCTGGCTGCCGCTGCGCTCGAGAATGCGCGGATTGACCAAGGTCATCGGTGAATCCTTTTCTTCGGAGACATCGAGGACCAGCATCTGGATGTGCCGATCAACCTGTGAGGCTGCCAGGCCGATTCCCGGCGCTGCGTACATGGTTTCGAGCATGTCCACGGACAATTGTTTCAGCGCCGCGTCGAATTTCTCGACCGGCTTGGCCCTGGTACGCAGCCGCGGATCTGGAAATTCAAGAATATTGAGGAGAGTCATGGTGTTGGATCCGGATTTGCGGAGCGTCTGCCTGCCGTGCATACCCGATGATCTGGGGGCGCGACGGGAGCAGACAAGTCATTTGGGCCGCTAAAAGTCTACGCGTTTGCTGCCTTTCAGGCGATTGTTGGCGGTTTTCGGCCACATCAGGCCAAATCAGCGCAACCGAGGCCGCTTTCCCGGCCTCGTTTGCGCTGCAGCATCGCTGCTGTCGGGGTCGCTGGCTGGCGCGGTTTGCGACGAGGTTCAGGTTTCCGGGTGCCGGTCGTTTTCTCAGGTTAAAGTTTCCTATACACTCGCCAAAGCCATAGGGGAATCAGGTAATTGGCAGCCATGCTTAAAAAACTACTTTCGATTTCTGCGGGACTCCTGCTTACGGTTTCGGTTTTCGCCGCAAATCAATGGGCCGAGAACGCGCCGAACCGCTATGTCGTGCAGAAAGGCGACACGCTGTGGAGCATTTCCGCCAAGTTCCTGATCAAGCCTTGGCACTGGCCCGAGATCTGGCAACTCAATCCGGATGTCCGCAATCCCCACTTGATCTATCCGGGTGACGAACTGGTCCTGTCCGGCGATGGCGTCAGCCACGGTCCTGGATCGATCGGGCCGCATGCGCGGGTGACCTCGCTTGAAAACGCGGTCAAGCCGATTCCGTTGTCGCTGCTCAAGCAATTCCTCAAGAATGCGCGCATCGTCGACGAAGCGACCATGGAAAACGCGCCTGCCGTCGTCGGCATCGAAGAGAACCGCCTGCGCGGAACCACCGGGCAACTGGTCTACATCCGCAATCTGGATGCCCAGGTCGGCGACCGCTTCGCCGTGGTCCGGGCCGGCGGACGCTACTACGACATGCCGCCTGAAGAGGAGGGTGCACAGCGCGAAGTCTACCGTCAGGATCGTGATGGCTGGAATGGTCGCAAGAACCTGCTCTGGCAGCATGGCCCCCACGAAATCACCCTGAGCGGCCGGGTTCGGTTCCTGGGCTACGAAGTGCTCGATTTCGGCACGGTGCAAGTCACGCGCACCGGCGAAGTCGCTTCCGCCCTGGTGATGAATGCGGACTTCGAGGTCAACAAGGGCGACTACATCCTGCCGCTGGACCCGAAACCCTACGACGATCAATACGTGCCGCATCCACCGGCCCAGATGCCGGAGAACATGCGCGTGGTCGCCTTCACCGGAGCCTTGTCCTCGGTCGGTACCTATCAGGTGGTTGCGCTTTCCCGCGGCAGCGAGGATGGCGTCGACAATGGCACCACGTACTCGATTTACACGGAAGGCGAGACTGTCCAGGACATCACGGACTATCCGACGGGTTCGTCGAAGGCATTCTTCAACCCGCACGACAAGAACGTGAAGCTGCCCCCGGAGTTCGTCGGCCACGTGATGATTTTCCGCACATTCCAGCGGGTCAGCTACGGTCTGATCATGGATGGCGTGCGTCCGGTGTCGCTTGGCGACTTCCTGCACGATCCCGACAGCACGCCCTGAGCAGCAACCTGACGGCATGACCCGGCGGCGCGGTGGATTCCACCGCGCCGTTTTCATTACTGCAGATTCGCGGGCGAATCACCGGCGCTTGCGGTTGGGGGCGAAAGTTTGACAGTGTCAGGACGGACAACGACGATGGGAGAGCCCATCGCAGCTTCATGGGACAAGAGATGGCGGGCAAGGGAAGCGTTCTGGAATATTCGAAGATCAGCCGATCGAGATCCGCCTGACTGCTAGACTTCAAGGATGAACACAAGGATGCGAAACCCGGACATGGAATCCTGGATGGTCCTGTTGCGCACACCCGGACTTGGACCGTCCCTCCTGCGGCCGCTGATCAGCGAACACCGCGGGGCCAGCGCTGCGCTCGACTACCTGCGCAATGGCAGGAGCGGCCGCGAACTGACGCCCGAAGCGCGCGGCTGGCTGGATGCACCCGATCAATCTCTGCTTGCATCGGACCTGGAGTGGCTGGCGGCGCCCGCTCATCACCTGCTCGGCTGGAACGACCCCGACTACCCTTCGCTGCTGCAAGAGATTCCCGGCGCTCCGGCCGCCCTCTTCGTCGATGGCGATCCCAGCCTGCTGTGGATGCCGCAGATCGCCATGGTCGGCAGCCGCAGCGCCAGCGAGGCCGGAATGGCGACCACGCGTCGATTCGCGCGCGCACTTTCGTCAGCGGGATTCACGATCACCAGTGGCATGGCCGATGGAATCGATGGCGCCGCACATCGGGCGGCCCTGGAAGTGGGCGGCAAGACCGTCGCCGTGCTCGGAACCGGACCCGACCTGGTGTATCCACGCAAGCATCGCGGTCTGGCGGCAGAGATCGCCGGAAACGGCGCGCTGGTCAGCGAGTTCCCCCCCGGCACGGTTGGCAAGCCCGATCACTTCCCGCGCCGAAACCGGATCATTTCCGGGCTGTCTCTGGGAACGCTAATCGTCGAAGCCGGCTTGAAATCGGGGTCCCTGATCACCGCCCGCTACGCGAACGAACAGGGCCGCGAAGTCTTCGCCATCCCCGGTTCGATCAACAATCCGCTGGCACGCGGCTGTCATCAGCTCATCCGCGAGGGAGCCCGGCTGACCGAGTCGGTGGAAGACATCATCGGCGACCTGTCCAGCCTGGCGGCCAGTCTCGGCGATCGCCTGCGCGCGCGCCTGGAGGCTGGCCCGACCGATCCAGCGCAGGTCGCGAGCGGACGCGAGGCGCTGCCGGGCAAGCTGGATCCGGAATACCTTCGGTTGCTGGATGCGCTCGGACACGAGGAGGTGGCGCTCGATACGCTGGCCGAACGGACCGGCATGACCATCGCGGCGCTCTCTTCCATGCTGCTCGTACTCGAGCTCGAGGGCCTGGTCTCGGCTGCCCGAGGCGGAAAATACACCCGGCTCCCAGCTGAACCGTGAGCCTCGGCGTCTGCCGGGCAACTGCCTCGCCTGGCACCGGAACATCGACAGGCGTCCCAATTGGGTATAGTGCGCCGCCGCGGCGGGGCGTCTGCGCAGGCTGGCAACGCGACGGCTGGAGCAGTCCGGAAGTTCGGGCCGGCCACGAGAAGGAGGCAAAAGGGTGGCGGTTTGGCACGAGCAGGCGAAGCGGCCAGACTTGACAGTCCGCAAACTCGTGTGTCCTTCTGAATAGGCAAGTTCGTATTTCTCCCCTTTCAACTCAGATTCACGGCGCCCCATCCGGCGTTGTCACAACCCGGCGGCAAGGACCGCACCATGGCCAAGAACCTACTCATCGTCGAATCGCCCGCCAAAGCCAAGACGATCAACAAGTATCTCGGCAAGGACTTTCAGGTCCTGGCGTCGTATGGACATGTACGTGACCTCGTACCCAAGGAAGGCGCGGTAGATCCGGATCATGACTTCGCGATGAATTACGACCTCATCGAGAAGAACGAGAAGCATGTCGCCGCCATCGTCAAGGCGATAAAGCAGGCTGACGCCCTCTATCTGGCAACCGATCTGGATCGCGAAGGAGAAGCCATTTCCTGGCATATCGCCGAGATCCTGCGCGAAAAGAAGCTGCTCAAGGACAAGGAAGTGCATCGCGTCATCTTTTCCGAGATCACGCCACGGGCCATCAAGGAAGCGGTAGCCAATCCGCGTCAGCTGTCGATGGAGCTCGTCAATGCCCAACAGGCGCGTCGCGCGCTCGATTATCTGGTCGGCTTCAATCTCTCGCCGGTGCTCTGGCGCAAGGTTCAGCGCGGCCTTTCGGCAGGACGCGTGCAGTCTCCGGCCCTGCGCATGATCGTCGAGCGCGAGGAAGAGATCGAAGCCTTCATTCCGCGCGAGTACTGGTCGGTCGAGGCGGACCTGGCCCATCCCGACCAGCCGTTCAAGGCGCGCCTGCTCAAGCTCAACAACAAGAAATTCGAACAATTCGACCTGACCAATACCGAAGATGCACACGCCGCGCGCAATGCACTGCACAAGGCGGCACAAGGGCGCCTCGTGGTTGGCGAAGTGCAGTCGAAGGAACGCAAGCGTCGCCCTTCCGCACCGTTCACCACCTCGACTCTGCAACAGGAAGCGGCACGTAAGCTTGGCTACGCGACCAGCCGCACCATGCGCCTGGCCCAGCAGCTCTATGAAGGCATCGCGATTGGCGACGACGGCGTAGTCGGCCTGATTACCTATATGCGAACCGACTCGGTATCGATCTCCGACGAAGCCACGGGCGAGTTGCGTGAGGTGATCGTGCGTGAGTTCGGCCGCCAGTCGCTGCCTGACCAACCGAATGTCTACAAGTCGAAATCGAAGAATGCGCAGGAAGCCCATGAGGCAATCCGGCCCACTTCGGCTGCGCTGACGCCAAAGCGGGTCGCGGCCTATCTTTCACCGGATCATGCCAGGCTTTACGAACTGATCTGGAAGCGCACGGTTGCCAGCCAGATGCAGTACGCGACCATGAATACCGTCTCGGTGGATTTTCCGTGTGGTCCGGACGCAGCCTTCCGAGCCACCGGCACAACGGTGGTTGATCCGGGCTTCCTCGCCGTTTACGAGGAAGGCCGCGACCAGAAGGGCGCCGACGACGAAGACGATGCACGCAAGTTGCCGGCGATGAAGGTGGGTGAGGCCGTGCCCTTGCGCGACATCCTCACCGACCAGCATTTCACTGAACCGCCGCCACGCTTTTCCGAGGCCAGCCTGGTCAAGGCCCTCGAGGAATACGGTATTGGACGTCCGTCCACGTATGCCAGCATCATCCAGGTGTTGCTCAACCGCGAGTATGTGATCCTCGACAGTCGTCGCTTCAAACCGACCGATGTCGGGCGCGCGGTCGGTCGCTTCCTTGGCAGCCATTTCGCCCGCTATGTCGACTACGACTTCACCGCCAGGCTGGAAGACGAACTGGACGCGGTCAGTCGTGGCGAAGAGGATTGGGTTCCCCTTCTGAGTCGCTTCTGGAAACCGTTCAAGGCGCAGATCGACGAAAAGATGGAGACCGTCGACAAGTCCGAAGCCAGCGGAAGCCGCGTGCTCGGGGAAGACCCCAAGTCCGGCAAACCATTGTCGGTTCGACTCGGTCGCTATGGACCCTTCGCCCAGATAGGCACCAAGGACGACGAGGACAAGCCAAAGTTTGCGAGCCTGCGTCCGGGCCAGAGCATGCACACGATCACCATGGAAGAGGCGCTGGAGCTGTTCAAGCTGCCGCGTACTCTGGGCACCTCCGAGGACGGCGAGGAGATTACCGTTGGCATCGGTCGCTTCGGACCCTTCGTCAAGGTCGGCTCGACCTACGCCTCGCTGACCAAGGAGGACGATCCGTACACGATCGAACTGGCGCGTGCGCAAGAACTCATCAAGGCCAAGGCCGAGGCCCTGGCGAATCGCATCATCAAGGACTTTGGCAACGGCATACAGATACTCAATGGTCGCTATGGCCCCTACATCACCGATGGGGACAAGAATGCGCGCATCCCAAAGGACCGCGAACCGCCGACACTGACCGAGGCCGAGTGCGTCGAGTTGCTGGCTGCCGCCCCGTTCCGGCCCAAGCGTGGCTTTGCCAAGGGCGCCAAAAAGCAGGCGGCTGCGAAGAAGGCAGCAGGGGCCGGCGCCACGAAGAAGGCCGCCGCGAGCAAGACTGCAAAGAAAAAGACGGCGAGCAAGAAAACCGCGAAAAAGAAGACGGCGCGCAAGAAGACTGCAACGAAGAAGACTGCCGCCAAGAAGGCGCCTGCGCAAAAGAAAGCGCCGACCAGCCCGGCAGCTGCCGGCGAGAGCTGATGGCGAGCCAGATCGATCGTGCGGTCGCCGCATTGCGCCTGGGTGGCGTGATCGCATACCCGACCGAAGCGGTCTGGGGGCTGGGCTGCGATCCGCTTGATCGGGGCGCCGTTGCCCGGCTGTTTGATCTCAAGCAACGGCCACCGGGCCAGGGTGTACTCCTGATTGGCTCGAATTTCGAACAGTTCGCGGACTTTGTCGGTGCCTGCCCGGACTCGGCGCTGGCCCGTGCGAAGGCGACTTGGCCCGGTCCGAGCACCTGGATATTTCCGCGAAAAGAGCAAGTTCCATCCTGGATCGTCGGCGAACATGCAGGTATCGCGCTAAGAGTCACCGATCATCCCGTGGCTCGTGCACTGTGCGAGGCCTTTGGCTCTGCCCTGATTTCGACCAGCGCCAACCGGCATGGCCAGCCGGCTGCGCGCAGCGCCGGTGAAGTTCGCGACATGTTCGGCTCCGATCTGGCCGAAATCGTGCAAGGCGAACTTGGCGGGCTTGAGCGTCCAACACCGATACGCGACGCTATCAGCGGGGAATGGCTGCGTGACTGAGGGAGGGTTGATGGCCGCTGTGTTCGATACCGCCGGCGAGCGACATGTTTCAGGCGCTTCGCCGCTGCTGGCCGCCGCCGCAAGAGATCGCATCATTGCCTGGCGCAACGGTCGCGGCATACGTGTCTCGGAATTCCTCGACGACATACGCAAGGTCGCCGGGCAGCTGCCTTCAGCGGGCTGCGCGATCAATCTCTGCGAGGATCGCTACGGCTTCATCGTGGCCTTTTGCGCCGTCGCCAGCAAGGGTCAGGCGACCTTGTTGCCTACTTCCCGCGCCAACCAGGCCATTGCCGATGTGCAGTCCGATCATCCCGGCGCCTATCTGGTCGGCGATGCATCGTGCTGTATGGATTTGCCGAACCTGATTCGCCTGCCTGAACTGGGGCATCCAGCGTTCAACGAAGGCGCGCCGGTGCCGATGATTGAGGATGCCCGGATTGTCGCTATCGGCTTCACTTCCGGCAGCACCGGTCTGCCCAAGCCGAATACGAAGAGCTGGGGCAATTTTCGACTGAGCAGCGCCAACAACATCGATGCCATTCACGCGGCAACGGGCTTGTCCGCGGCACAGACAACCCATGTATTGGCGACCGTCCCCGCGCAGCACATGTACGGCATGGAGATGTCGGTCCTGCTGCCCCTGTTCGGGAACTTCGCAGTCCATTCGGGAAAAGCCTTTTTCCCTGCCGATGTCGCCCATTCGCTCGCCCAGATGCCTGAACCACGCTTGCTGGTCACCACGCCCGTGCACCTGCGTGCGCTGTTGCACTCCGCTGTGGAGTTGCCATCCATCACGGCCTTCATTTCGGCGACTGCGCCGTTGACTGCCGAACTGGCTAACGAGGTCGAACAGCGTTTCGGTGCGCCCGTTATCGAGCTTTTCGGATCAACCGAAACCTGCGTGATCGCGCACCGCCGCACGGCGAGCGAATCAGACTGGAATCTGTATCCGAATGTGGAACTGGTTGCGCAAGCTGACGGCACGCGGGTCGAAGCATCACACCTGTCGCAGCCAACGCTTCTGCAGGACATCCTTGAACTGCGCTCCAGGCGCAGGTTCCGCTTGCAGGGTCGCAACGCCGATCTGCTCGAGATTGCCGGCAAGCGGGCGTCGCTGGCGGATCTGACGCATCGCTTGCTGGGGCTGGATGGCGTTCTCGACGCAGTCGTGTTTCAGGTCGACGCCGATGCCGGTTCTCCTGTTCGGCGTATCGCCGCCCTCGCCGTTGCGCCGGGCCGATCTGAGAAGGAATTGCTCGGCGCAATGCGCAAGCTGATTGATCCGGTTTTCCTGCCACGGCCGCTGCGCCTGGTCGATGCCTTGCCGCGCAATGAAACAGGCAAGCTTCCGCGCCAGGCCCTGATCTCGGCCATCTCTGAAAGTTGATCAAGAGCAAGCAAGTGGGACTCTGTCTGCAGCATGACCGAATCCTGGCCAGAAACGCGGCCAATAAAAAGCCCCGAAGGCCAGGGGAAGCCTTCGGGGCCGGTTCGAAAACCGGTCTGGGGAGGGACCGATCTCCGGGGATCCTCCCAGGGAGGTGGAGGGATCCGGGGGTGCCGTTGCGTGCACCCGATGATAGAGACGGGTGTTGGCAGCAAATAGTTTCGTCCGCTCGTCGAGTTTCCGGAATTCGTTTATCCGCTATTCACTTTGGAAATCCCACCGGCATTGCAGGCCGTCAGTGCGCCTGATCCCAGTTGTCGCCGACACCGATATCAATAATCAGCGGCACGGCCAATTCTGCCGCGCCAGCCATGCGTTCGCGGACGCCTTCCCTGATCGGCTCCACACAGTCCTCACGGACTTCGAAGACCAGCTCGTCATGCACCTGCATGAGCATGCGCGCCTGATCACCCCGGTCTTGCAGCCAGTCGCCGACAGCCAGCATGGCGCGCTTGATGATGTCGGCTGCCGTACCCTGCATCGGAGCGTTGATCGCGGCGCGTTCCGCGCCAGCCCGCTGCGCCTGGTTTCGCGATGAAATGTTGTTCAGGTAGAGCCGGCGACCGAACACGGTCTCCACATAGCCCTCTTCATGCGCCTTGGCTCGAACCCGGTCCATGAACTCGTGAACCCCGGGATAGCGCTGAAAGTAGCGGGCGATATAGTCCTGCGCCTCACCACGCCCGATGCCGAGCTGACGGGCCAATCCGAACGCACCCATGCCGTACATGAGTCCGAAGTTGATTGCCTTGGCCGCACGACGCTGGCTGCTGTCGACATCCGACAAGGGAACGCCGAACACTTCGGCGGCGGTGCTCTTGTGAATGTCCTGATCTCCGTGGAACGCGGAGAGCAAGCCGGCGTCACCGGAAAGGTGGGCCATGATTCGCAATTCGATTTGCGAATAGTCAGCCGCGAGAATTTTCCAGCCCGGTGGCGCAATGAAGGCCTGACGAATCCGGCGGCCCTCCTCCGTGCGTATCGGAATGTTCTGCAGGTTCGGGTCCGAGGACGATAGACGCCCGGTTGCAGCAGTCGCCTGGTGATAGCTGGTATGCACCCGACCGGTATCCGGATTGACGATTTCAGCCAGCTTTTCGGTATAGGTCGAACGCAGCTTGGCCAGGCCCCGATATTCCAGTATCAAACGCGGCAGTTCGTGCGCATCGCTGATGGCCTCAAGCGCTTCTTCATTTGTCGACGGTTGTCCCTTGGGTGTCTTCAGAACCGCCGGCAGCTTCAACTCGTCAAACAACAATGCCTGCAACTGCTTGGGCGAATCGAGGCTGAAATGGCGTCCCGCCAATGCATGCGCCTCCTTGGTCAGCGTCTGCATGCGCGCTGCCAATTGTCGTCCCTGTTTGCGCAAAGCCTCCACGTCAACCAGGACCCCTGTCTGCTCCATGCGAGCGAGAACCGGTATCAGTGGAATCTCGATATTCTGGTAAACGGTGCGGAGTTTCTCGTCCGCCTCGAGCCGAGGCCACAAGGCGCGATGCAGACGCAAGGTGATATCCGCGTCCTCGGCCGCGTAGCGCGTCGCGGTATCCAGATCGACTTCGGAGAACAGGATCTGCTTGGCCCCCTTGCCGGCAACATCTTCGAAATGGATGGTTTCATAACCCAGGTGTCGGCGCGCAAGCGTATCCATGTCATGGCGGGAGGCCGTTGAATTCAGAACATAGGATTCGAGCATGGTGTCGTGGGCAACACCACGAACCCGAATGCCGGCGTTTGAAAGCACATTGACGTCGTACTTCGCATGCTGGCCGAGCTTGGCCTTGTCCGGATCTTCGAGGATGGGCTTCAATGCCGCCAACACGGTCTCGCGATCGAGCTGGGCGGGGGCGCCCGCGTAGTCATGCGCCAGCGGTATGTAGGCCGCCACCTTGGGCTCGACCGCAAGCGAGATGCCAACGATCTTCGCGCGCATCGGGTCGATCGATGTTGTTTCGGTATCGAAAGCGATCAAGTCGGCCTTGGCCAGCAGGTCCAGCCAGAACTGGAAACGCTCCTCATCCACGACCATTTCCTGGGTGCCCGGGCCCTGCAGCGCGGCATCCAGCCCCTCGACTGGCGCTGGAGCAGCAGGACTCTCCATTGCCTGCTTGGGACCCTGCTGCTCGTCGGCTGGAGAGGATACCTCCGCCTTCGCGTCCAGTTCCTTGAGCGCAGCGTTGAACTCGTAGCGACGATAGAGTTCGCGCAACTGCTCAATGTCCGGCTCGCGGAGCGAAAGGCCAGTGACTCCGGTGTCCAGCTCGACATCGGTCTTGATCGTCACCAGTTGCCGCGACAACTGCAAGTGCGGCAATGCCTCACGCAGGTTTTCGCCTATCTTGCCTTTGACATCACCCGCGCTCTCGATGACGCCGTCAAGTGAACCGAATTGCGCAATCCACTTGGCTGCGGTTTTTGGCCCGCATTTGTTGACGCCGGGAACATTGTCGACCGTGTCTCCGGTCAAGGCCAGGAAATCGATGATGCGCTCGGGAGGCACGCCGAACTTCTCGAATACACCTTCCTGATCCATCCTCGTATTGGTCATGGTGTTGACCAGACTGATGCACGGCGAGACCAGTTGGGCAAAATCCTTGTCCCCCGTTGATATCACCACGTCAATTCCCAACGATTCCGCCTCGCGAGCAAGCGTACCGATGACATCGTCCGCTTCCACACCGGGAACGCGCAGGATCGGAAAGCCAAGTGCGCCGACAATGGCAAGCATGGGCTCCACTTGCGCCTTCAGGTCCTCTGGAGTGGGCGCCCTGTTGGCCTTGTACTCCGGGTACATTTCATCGCGAAAGGTCGGCCCCGAGGCGTCGCTGACAAAGGCGACGTAGTCCGGTCGTTCCTTCAAGGTGGCGCGCAGCATGTTGACTACGCCAAACAGGGCTCCCGTGGGCTCACCCGCTGCATTGGTCAGCGGGGGCAGGGCATGAAAGGCCCGGAACAGGTAGGAAGATCCGTCGATCAGGACCAGGCGCTTTCGCGAGGACGTCATGGCAGATTCACGTTGTGTCGAGCATGCCAGCTTGGCCCGAGAAACCCGCGAATGCAACGGCGAGGACGGGGAGTTTCCTGGCCAGTTTCGCGCTTCCGTTTTCATCGCGTGGCCACGGTCTGAAACAGGAAGTTGTCAACAGCGCACATGGCGCCATGGCTCGTCGAGGGCTGCCGACGGCCGACGATGTTCCCGTATTCGTCAGGAGACAAGGGCGGCGGATCGGCAGGGGCGGGGGATTCGTCAGTGCAGGTCCTGAACGGGGCGGGTCAGCGCCCCTGGACCGCGATTCGTTCTGCTGATATGAGGCTCGCCGCAAGGTTTAATCGTTCAGCACGTGAAATTGATGCCTGGCCAACGGGAATACCGGCGGCCTCGGGATTTTTCGGGCTAGACTATGCCCATGAATTGTCTGGGAGGTTCGATCATGAAGCGCACACTCATCCTGCTGGCCCTCTTGCCCTCAATCGCGGCCACCGGAATCGCCTGGTCCGATGAAGATACGGCGACACCCCCTGCGCAGGAAACCTTCGGTAGCGCACCCCCGCCACCGGGCATGAATGATCCGGGTGTGGTGTCCAAACCGGCGCCCACCTCCTCTGCCGCCACAGCCGCCAGTTCGGATTCAGACTCTCTGAAGCCGGCAATGCCTGACACCAGCCCTGTTCGCTCGCAGGCGGCTCGCAAGCCGACCCCGGAGCAGATCATTGCCACCAGTGATTCGGTCTCCGAGCGAAAGCAGGGTACCGATACGGTCAAGGAATACCGCAAGAACGGCATCTTGCGCATGGTCCACATCATTCCCGAGAATGGTCCCGAGCAAATGTATCGCGATGAAAATGGCGATGGCCGACTGGATCGCGATGCTCTGGATGGGCCGGTTTCACCTGTTTACTTCTCGCTCTATCAATGGGACTGATGCGGAAGGTGTCCGTCCGCCGGATTGCCTACCACTCCCGCGGCACCAGGTAGTCTGCGAGTCGCGCCTCGTTGCTGCCCGGTTCGGGCTGGAAGCCGTATTCGAATCGGACCCTGGGGGGCATGCTCATCAGTATCGACTCAGCGCGTCCTCCGGATTGCAGCCCGAACAGGGTGCCGCGGTCGTAGACCAGGTTGAACTCCACGTAGCGCCCTCTTCGATAGAGCTGGAATTCCCGCTCGCGATCGGCAAACGGGGTTGATTTCCTGCGCTCCACGATCGGACTGTATGCCGGCAGAAAACCATTGCCGACCGCCTGCATGAACTTGAAACAATGGTCGAATCCGCCCTCGTGGAGATCGTCATAGAAGATTCCGCCAACTCCACGCGTTTCGTTTCTGTGTTTCAGGAAGAAGTATTCGTCGCACCACTTCTTGTACTTCTGATAGGCATCGTTTCCCGCCGTGGTGCATACCTGTTTCGCAATCGCGTGCCAATGTCGCACGTCTTCATCGAACGGGTAGAACGGGGTCAGGTCAAAACCACCGCCAAACCACCAGACCGGTTCCTTGCCTTCCGCATTGGCTTCGAAATAGCGCACGTTCATGTGCGTGGTTGGCACGAACGGATTGATCGGATGAAACACCAGCGATACACCCAGGGCGGTCCAGCTTCTTCCAGCCAGCTCCGGGCGGTGTTGTGATGCGGACGGCGGCAAGGCGGATCCATGAACCTTGGAGAAGCCTATGCCGGCCTGCTCGAAGACGTCGCCGCTCACCAGAATTCTTGTTCGACCTCCTCCACCTTCGGCGCGTTGCCAGAGGTCTTCACTGAATTTCGCGACCCCATCGAGTTGCTCGACCGCCATGCAGATCCGATCCTGCAATCCTGTCAGGTAGTGCTCGATGGCAGCGATGTGCGAGGAAGTACCGGACATGTGGGGACCGCATAGCAAGTGGAGCGCAAAGCCTAGCAGTTGGGCGGGGCATGGACCATGCAGATTGGAGTGAGCGTCGGCGAATCACAGCATCGACGCGCTCCGGTTGACGCTGACCATGAGGGTTGCACAAACGCATGAGCCCATTGTAATGACCCAGTAAATCTCTGCTCAGGTGTAACCTTCGGAGGAAACACCCATGAGTGCAGTGATGGAAGAAGACATCAAACGTTGGACGGCACGGCGGAAATCCGCCTTGGTTCTGGAAATCATCCAGGGCAAGACGACGGTAGCCGAGGCCAGTCGGCAGTTCGATCTGACACCGGCCGAGATCGAGGAATGGGTCGAACAGGGTAAGTCCGGAATGGAGAATGCCTTGCGTGCCAAGCCTGAAGACGTGCGCGAGCAGTACGAGCGCCAGCTCAAGGACCTGCAGGAAGCGTATGGCGAGGCCATGCTGGAGTTGCGCGCCCGAAAAAAATTGCAGTCCCTGTTGGGCAAGGACGAGACCTGATGGTCACGATCCAGCAGGGACTGCGGGAAGAAGGCGTGGAGGTCTCGATGACGCGGTTGTGCCGGTGGTTCTCGGTGCCTCGTCGATCGATGTATTACCGCTCTCGGAAGGCGCCTGCCAAGGTCAGGCCTGAACTGGCCGAGCCCATCAAGGCGCTCATCGAGAAGGAGCCCTCGTTCGGCTATCGAACGGTCGCAGGCTTGCTCGACATGAACAAGAACACGGTCCAGCGGATCTTTCAGCTCAAGGGCTGGCAGGTGCGCAAGCGTGCGGTCGGCAGCCGGCCGCGCATTGAGGCTAAGAAGTCGGTGGCAGAGCGCCCCGACCAGCGTTGGTCGACCGATCTGTGCCGGGTTTGGGGTGGCCGTGATGGCTGGCTGGTTCTCGCCCTGGTCGTCGATTGCCATACGCGCGAACTGCTGGGCTGGCATCTGTCGCGCAGTGGCAAGGCCACGACGGCCGCGGCGGCCCTGGAGCATGCGCTCATCGCTCGGTTTGGAACCCTCGGGCGCGTGAAGGCTCCCTTCCTGCTGCGCTCGGACAACGGCCTGGTCTTTACCAGTCGCAGCTACACGCGCCTGGTTCGCAGCTACGGCCTCGAGCAGGAGTTCATTACGCCGTACTGCCCGCAGCAGAACGGCATGGTCGAACGCCTCATCCGGACGCTCAAAGAGCAATGCGTACACCGCCATCGCTTCGAGAGTCTGCAACATGCCAGCCGAACGATCGGCGACTGGATCCAGTTCTACAACACCGAGCGCCCGCATCAGGCGCTCGACATGAAAACCCCCGCTCAGGCGTATGCTTTAGCGGCCTAACCTGTGCAGAAAGTGCTGGGTCATTACACCATGGCTGCGACCGGGATTCACGCAACGTCGGGCTTCGCCGAGTCCCCGCCTGGTCAATCGATCCTGTCTTCTGGCCTGAGAGCGGGCGAGTCTGAGACTCGCCCCTACCGGGCCCTGATTGCAGTTCGTGCGGCGCGCCGCCGGCTGCAAGAGGGCAATAAAAAACCCCGCAGGAGGACTCCTGCGGGGTTGGGATAAAGCGCTCAGCGATGACCTACTCTTGCATGGCTTGAGCCACACTACCATCGGCGCTGCTGCGTTTCACTTCCGAGTTCGGGATGGATCGGGTGGTTCCACAGCGCTATGTTCGCTGAGCAAGCGGTGGAGACAGCGCATGGGTATGCGCCAGTCTCACAGGGGGTCTTGGGACGTAATAAGTCGTTTTGGCTCGAGAGTTTTCTGTGTTGCTGAGGCTTGTAGCTGTGTTCATGCCGCAAGAAAGCTTCAACGAGAGGCTTTCAGAGAAGTGCGGTCTGGAACCGCTTCTTCGTGCAGCGATGCACACATGAAGCAACTTGGAGTTATATGGTCAAGCCGCACGGATCATTAGTAGTGGTTAGCTCGGCATTACTGCGATCACACCCACCCTATCAACCACGTAGTCTTCATGGTTCCTTCAGGAGCCTTGTGGCTCGGGAGGTCTCATCTTGAGGCGCGCTTCCCGCTTAGATGCTTTCAGCGGTTATCGCTTCCGAACTTAGCTACCCGGCAGTGCCACTGGCGTGACAACCGGAACACCAGGGATTCGTCCACTCCGGTCCTCTCGTACTAGGAGCAGCCCTCTCAAACCTCCAACGCCCACGACAGATAGGGACCGAACTGTCTCACGACGTTCTGAACCCAGCTCGCGTACCACTTTAAATGGCGAACAGCCATACCCTTGGGACCGACTACAGCCCCAGGATGTGATGAGCCGACATCGAGGTGCCAAACACCGCCGTCGATATGAACTCTTGGGCGGTATCAGCCTGTTATCCCCGGAGTACCTTTTATCCGTTGAGCGATGGCCCTTCCATACAGAACCACCGGATCACTAAGACCTACTTTCGTACCTGCTCGACCTGTCGGTCTCGCAGTCAAGCACGCTTATGCCATTGCACACAGTGCGCGATGTCCGACCGCGCTGAGGGTACCTTCGCGCTCCTCCGTTACTCTTTGGGAGGAGACCGCCCCAGTCAAACTACCCACCATACATGGTCCCCGACCCGGATCACGGGCCAAGGTTAGAACCTCAAACACACCAGGGTGGTATTTCAAGGTTGGCTCCATGCGAACTGGCGTCCACACTTCAAAGCCTCCCACCTATCCTACACAGACGAACTCAACGTTCAATGTAAAGCTATAGTAAAGGTTCACGGGGTCTTTCCGTCTTGCCGCGGGAACGCTGCATCTTCACAGCGATTTCAATTTCACTGAGTCTCGGGTGGAGACAGCGCCGCTGTCGTTACACCATTCGTGCAGGTCGGAACTTACCCGACAAGGAATTTCGCTACCTTAGGACCGTTATAGTTACGGCCGCCGTTTACCGGGGCTTCGATCAAGAGCTTCGCCTTGCGGCTGACCCCATCAATTAACCTTCCGGCACCGGGCAGGTGTCACACCCTATACGTCCACTTTCGTGTTTGCAGAGTGCTGTGTTTTTGATAAACAGTCGCAGCGGCCTGGTCACTGCGGCCCCAGTCTGCTCAGCTACGCATGTAGCCACAGACCGGGGCGCACCTTCTCCCGAAGTTACGGTGCTATGTTGCCTAGTTCCTTCACCCGAGTTCTCTCAAGCGCCTTGGGATTCTCACCCTGCCTACCTGTGTCGGATTACGGTACGGTTCTATCGCAGCTGAAGCTTAGAGGCTTTTCCTGGAAGCGTGGGATCAGTGACTTCGTCCTAAAAGGACTCGTCTCGGTGCTCGGCATAAAGAAGCGCGGATTTGCCTACGCCTCATGCCTACCTCCTTTCCCCGGGACAACCAACGCCCGGTACACCTACCCTTCTCCGTCCCCCCATCGCACTGCGATAAAGTGCTGGAATATTAACCAGCTTCCCATCGACTACGCGTTTCCGCCTCGCCTTAGGGACCGACTCACCCTGCGCCGATGAACGTTGCGCTAGGAAACCTTGGGCTTTCGGCGGGGAGGCTTTTCACCCCCCTTATCGTTACTCATGTCAGCATTCGCACTTCCGATACCTCCAGCAGACCTTACGATCCACCTTCACAGGCGTACGGAACGCTCCTCTACCGCTTACTCTTGCGAGTAAACCCCGAGCTTCGGTGCATGGCTTAGCCCCGTTAAATCTTCCGCGCGGGCCGACTCGACCAGTGAGCTATTACGCTTTCTTTAAAGGGTGGCTGCTTCTAAGCCAACCTCCTGGCTGTCTATGCCTTCCCACTTCGTTCACCACTTAGCTATGACTTTGGGACCTTAGCTGCGGGTCTGGGTTGTTTCCCTTTTCACGACGGACGTTAGCACCCGCCGTGTGTCTCCCGTGCTTGCACGTGCTGGTATTCGGAGTTTGCAATGGTTTGCTAAGTCGCAATGACCCGCTAGCCATAACAGTGCTCTACCCCCAACAGTGATACACGAGGCGCTACCTAAATAGCTTTCGAGGAGAACCAGCTATCTCCGGGTTCGATTAGCTTTTCACTCCTATCCACACCTCATCCCCGTCTTTTGCAACAGACGTGGGTTCGGGCCTCCAGTCCGTGTTACCGGACCTTCACCCTGGGCATGGATAGATCACCCGGTTTCGGGTCTACGCCGTGCGACTGTGCGCCCTATTCAGACTCGGTTTCCCTTCGCCTCCCCTAGACGGTTAAGCTCGCCACACAACGTAAGTCGCTGACCCATTATACAAAAGGTACGCCATCACCCCACGAAGGGGCTCTGACTGCTTGTACGCATACGGTTTCAGGTTCTATTTCACTCCCCTCTCCGGGGTTCTTTTCGCCTTTCCCTCACGGTACTGGTTCACTATCGGTCGGTCAGGAGTATTTAGCCTTGGAGGATGGTCCCCCCATGTTCAGACAGGGTTTCACGTGCCCCGCCCTACTCACTTTCATCGCACCAGCCCTTTCGAATACCGGGCTATCACCGTCTATGGCAGGCCTTTCCAGACCCTTCTTCTAGAACTGGTGCAACTTTTGGGCTGTTCCCCGTTCGCTCGTCGCTACTGAGGGAATCTCTGTTGATTTCTTTTCCTTCAGGTACTGAGATATTTCAGTTCCCTGAGTTCGCCTCCACGCGCCTATGTATTCAGCGCGGGATACTCCTAAAAGGAGTGGGTTTCCCCATTCGGACATGACCGGATCAATGCTTGTTGCCAGCTCCCCGGCCCTTTTCGCAGGCTGCCACGTCCTTCATCGCCTCTGACCGCCAAGGCATCCACCGTATGCGCTTAGTCGCTTGACCATATAACCCCAAGTTACCTCGGGATTACACGCAAACCACTCGTGTTACTTCGCCTACTTGCCTCAACGACACGTTCGACTCGTTCGAGCCAAAACGCTTATTACGTCCCAAGTTTTCAAAGATCACGAAGCCGGCCTCAACGCCGGTTCGTTTACAAAAGTGTGTACGCAGTACATTCAGAGTGGTGGGTCTGGGAGGACTCGAACCTCCGGCCTCACCCTTATCAGGGGTGCGCTCTAACCACCTGAGCTACAGACCCTCTTTGGCTTGTCTTTTGGCCCGCTGGACGGCAGCGCCCTTGTCGCTCACTCGGTCACGTACTGATGTACGCTCCCTCGTTCGCTCCGGCGGCCCCTTTGCCAGCGACCCAAAATCCGGCGCCAAAGCCCATCGATGGTGGAGCTTGTCGGGATCGAACCGACGACCCCCTGCTTGCAAAGCAGGTGCTCTCCCAGCTGAGCTAAAGCCCCAGGTGTCTGACTGTGCGAGGACGACCCCACACACCAAATCACGACGCTCCCGCGTTGATCAGCGATCAACCGGAACTCTGAATGCAGGTAACTTGTGTGGACGCCTTGACGCGGCGAAGCCATTTCTTAAGGAGGTGATCCAGCCGCACCTTCCGATACGGCTACCTTGTTACGACTTCACCCCAGTCATGAACCACTCCGTGGCAAGCGCGCCCCTTGCGGTTACGCTACCTGCTTCTGGAGCAACCCACTCCCATGGTGTGACGGGCGGTGTGTACAAGGCCCGGGAACGTATTCACCGCGACAATGCTGATTCGCGATTACTAGCGATTCCGACTTCACGGAGTCGAGTTGCAGACTCCGATCCGGACTGAGATCGGCTTTCTGGGATTGGCTTCACCTCGCGGTTTCGCAACCCTCTGTACCGACCATTGTAGTACGTGTGTAGCCCTGGCCGTAAGGGCCATGATGACTTGACGTCATCCCCACCTTCCTCCGGTTTGTCACCGGCAGTCTCCTTAGAGTTCCCACCATTACGTGCTGGCAACTAAGGACAAGGGTTGCGCTCGTTACGGGACTTAACCCAACATCTCACGACACGAGCTGACGACAGCCATGCAGCACCTGTGTTCTGATTCCCGAAGGCACTCCCGTATCTCTACAGGATTCCAGACATGTCAAGGCCAGGTAAGGTTCTTCGCGTTGCATCGAATTAAACCACATACTCCACCGCTTGTGCGGGCCCCCGTCAATTCCTTTGAGTTTCAGTCTTGCGACCGTACTCCCCAGGCGGCGAACTTAACGCGTTAGCTTCGACAATGATCTCCAAGTTGAGACCAACGTCCAGTTCGCATCGTTTAGGGCGTGGACTACCAGGGTATCTAATCCTGTTTGCTCCCCACGCTTTCGCGCCTCAGCGTCAGTGTTGTCCCAGATGGCCGCCTTCGCCACTGGTGTTCCTCCCGATCTCTACGCATTTCACCGCTACACCGGGAATTCCACCATCCTCTGACACACTCTAGCTAGCCAGTATCCACTGCAGTTCCCAGGTTGAGCCCAGGGCTTTCACAGCAGACTTAACTAACCGCCTACGCACGCTTTACGCCCAGTAATTCCGAGTAACGCTTGCACCCTTCGTATTACCGCGGCTGCTGGCACGAAGTTAGCCGGTGCTTATTCTTTGGGTACCGTCATTCAACCGAAGTATTAGTCCGGTCGGTTTCTTCCCCAACAAAAGTGCTTTACAACCCGAAGGCCTTCTTCACACACGCGGCATGGCTGGATCAGGCTTGCGCCCATTGTCCAATATTCCCCACTGCTGCCTCCCGTAGGAGTCTGGACCGTGTCTCAGTTCCAGTGTGGCTGATCATCCTCTCAGACCAGCTACGGATCGTCGCCTTGGTAGGCCTTTACCCCACCAACTAGCTAATCCGGCATCGGCTCATCCAATCGCGTGAGGCCCGAAGGTCCCCCACTTTCACCCGTAGGTCGTATGCGGTATTAGCGTAAGTTTCCCTACGTTATCCCCCACAACAGGGTAGATTCCGATGCATTCCTCACCCGTCCGCCGCTCGCCGGCATCCCGAAGGACCCGCTGCCGCTCGACTTGCATGTGTTAGGCCTGCCGCCAGCGTTCACTCTGAGCCAGGATCAAACTCTTCAGTTGAACCTTCTAACCTTCCGGGTTGCCCCTTCCGGTTTGTTCCTGAACGTTTAACCCAAGCTTTCTCAAACTATGGCTTATAGCTTTTGCTTGATCTTGCTTGGACGTTCTTGATGCTTTGGACTTTCGTCCACACCAAGGCGCCCACACAAGATACCTGCGCACACTGTCAAAGAACCTTCGCGTCGCCGGAATTTGCATCCCGGCACCTGACCACCTTTCGTCGTCAGCGAGCCGCACATCATACAACCATTTTTCTAACCGTCAACACCCTGCGACACCCCATCCCGCGGCGTCTCAGCCTGCCAACCCACCCCCCAATCACGGTCCCTTCCAGCGGCCCTGACTCGGCGGGGCGCGCATCCTAACCGCAGGCGGGAGTTTGGGGAAGCGGTTTTGTGCCTTGCCGGTGAATTTCGGCTTGTCGGGGATCGAATCGAGCACGGTGTTACCGCGATCGACTCAGCTCTCGACCAGACGCACGCGGGCAAAATTGCGCTTGCCGACCTGTACGACACCTTCGAAGCCGGGCGCGAAGACACGCTGCGAATCCACCACGACTTCGGCGTCGATACGCACGGCATTCTCCTTGAGCTTGCGATTGGCCTCGGAGTTGCTGGCGGTCAGCCCGCAGGCAGTCAGCAATGCAGCAAGGCGCAATCCCTCGGCCGGAACCGGGATCTCGCTCAAAGGCAGCTGGCTGGTGTCGCCCTGGCCACGCACCACTGCATTCCAGCCCGCAATGGCCAGCTCGGCGGCGGCGGCATCATGGAATCGAGTGGCGAGCTCTCGCGCCAGGCGCAGCTTGAGATCACGCGGATTGAGCTGACCCGAGGCGATATCGGCCTTGAGGACTTCCATTTCTGCAACCGAAATGTCGAAGCTGAGCAGCTCGATCCAGCGCCACATCAGCTCGTCGCCGATCTTCAATGTCTTGGTCACGATATCGATGGCCGGCTCATTGATACCAATGTAGTTGCCGAGTGACTTGGACATCTTGGCTACGCCGTCCAGCCCTTCGAGCAGGGGCATGGTCAGAACCACTTGCGGCGGTTGGCCGAAATGCTCCTGCAAGCCGCGCCCCATCAGCAGATTGAACTTCTGATCGGTGCCGCCAAGCTCCACGTCGGCCTTGAGGGCCACCGAGTCATAGCCCTGAACCAGCGGATACAGGAACTCGTGAATGGAAATGGGTTGCTGGGCCGCGTAGCGCTTGGCAAAGTCGTCTCGCTCTAGCATCCGCGCAACGGTGTACTGGCCGGCCAGCTTGACCATGCCGGCGGCTCCCAGAGTGGCGAACCACTCGGAGTTGAAGCGCACTTCGGTGCGTTCGCGGTCAAGCACCTTGAACACCTGATCGGTGTAGGTAACCGCATTGGCTTCGACATCTTCGCGTGTCAGAGGCTTGCGCGTCGCATTCTTGCCGGTCGGATCGCCGATCATTCCGGTGAAGTCGCCAATCAGGAAAATGACCTGATGACCCAGATCCTGGAATTGACGCATCTTGTTGAGCAGCACGGTATGCCCGATGTGCAGGTCCGGAGCCGTGGGATCAAATCCGGCCTTGATGCGCAGGGGCCGACCCAGCCGCAGGCGCGCTTCCAGCTCATCGCGCTTGATGATTTCTTCGGCGCCGCGATCGATCAATTCGAGCGCTGATGAGATGTCGACCATGGAGTCCTCTGGATAATGGGGATGCGCGGTGGGGATGGCGCGGCGGACCGCTGGCTCACCCCAATCCGAGACGATCAGGTTAAGTGTTTGTTAATCGAGGAAAGTTTTAGCAGGCCCGCGCCATTATTGACATTGACGCCGCTCGCAAACGGCCGCTATGGTACGACGCCAGTATCCGGAACGCGATTGTGACCGAGACGTACCCGCCGACCCAGAGTGCCAGACAAATGGCTCGTCGACTCGCAGTCCGGCGCCGGGCTCGTCGTCAGCATCTCAAGTTCTACCTGCGCAACCACAAGTGGACTTTTCTGCGCAACGTCGCCGCTGCTCCGGTCTCCTGGCAGAAGGAACACTGGATTCTGGGCGGGACTGCGATACTGCTTACCGTGCTTGTTGGCGTCATCATGCCGACGTTCGCCAGTGCAACGCGTGGCGACGCATCGCAGATGCCATTCACGACAAGGGCGCTGGAGTTGCCTCCCTTGCCAGCCGGCGCAGATGCAGAGGCAGCCATTGCGCTGCTGGCTGACGACAGTTCCGATTTGAACTGGGACGTTGTCACGGTCGAGCCGGGCCAGACCCTTTCCGAGATTTTCAGCAACCAGGGTCTGGGTGCCAGCGTATTGAATCGCGCTCTAGCCTCCCAGGCCGATGCCGCATCGCTGCGGCAGATTCGACCCGGCGACGAATTCGCGTTCAACGTCGGCAGCGACGGAACCCTCAAGGCATTCCGCTTCGACCGCGATGAAGCAACCCGGGTCATTCTCGAGTTCAACGACGATGCCGTCGTCGAGACCTTGCAGGATCGCGCTGTCGAGCGACGCGTGCAGGTTGCCCACGGCGTCATCACGAGCTCCCTGTTCGAGGCCGGCGACCAGGCAGGCATGAGCGACCTCATGACACTCAAGCTCGCCAATGCGTTTGGATACGACATCGATTTCGCCCGCGACCTGCGCACCGGCGACAGCTTCAGCGTCATCTTTGACGAACTCTATCGCGAAGGCGAGCGCCTGCGTGCCGGCGACATCATCGCCGCGACCTTCACCAACCAGGGCAAGCGCTTCACTGCCGTCCGCTACACGAACTCGGCAGGCGAGACGCTCTACTACACCGAAGATGGCCGCCCGCTGCGCAAGGCCTTCCTGCGCACGCCGGTCGAGTTCACGCGCATCTCCTCGAAGTTCAGCAGCGGAAGAATGCACCCGATCCTCGGCAAGATGCGCGCCCACCGTGGTGTCGACTATGCCGCCCCGAAGGGCACCCCCATTCGAGCAGCCGGCGCCGGCAAGATCGTGTTCCGCGGCCGCCAGAACGGCTACGGCAACGTGGTCATCATCCAGCACGCAGGCAAGTTCACCACCCTGTACGGACACATGTCGCGTTTCGCGAGCGGCAAGGTCGGACAGCGCGTCAGCCAGGGCGAGACCATCGGCTATGTCGGCATGACCGGCCTGGCCAGCGGGCCTCATCTGCACTATGAATTCCGCGTAGCCGGCAAGCACAGGGACCCGCTGACCGTCACCCTGCCCAAGCAGGAGCCCTTGCCTGCCAGCGAACTGGCCCGCTTCAACCAGGGCTCCGCCACCCTGCTGGCGCGGCTCAAGATGGTCGACTCGATCCGCCTCGCCCAGAATCACTGAGAACACCGATGAGCTCACTGTTCCTCGGGCTGATCTCGGGCACGAGTGCGGATGGCATCGATGCCGCTCTGGTTCAGTTCGATCCCGGGATCAGGGTCCTTGCGGCGCGCACCTCACGATATTCCGCCGCATTGCGCGACAAGTTGCTGGCGCTGACCGCGCCTGATGCGTCCATTCCGCTGGATCACCTGGGCGCCCTGGATGTCGAGATCGGTGAATGCTTTGCCATGGCCGCTATCGAACTTCTCGAACATGCCGGCCTGCGCGCAGCGGAAGTCGAGGCGATCGGTTCGCACGGCCAGACTATCCGCCACCGACCGAATGGGGTTCATCCATTCACGATGCAGATCGGCGACCCGGCCGTTATCGCCGAGAAAACCGGCATCTGCACCGTGGCAGATTTTCGACGGGCCGACGTTGCCGCTGGTGGACAGGGCGCCCCGCTTGCGCCGGCTTTCCACGCCGCCGCCCTGACCCGGTACCTGCCATGCGCAGTTCTCAACCTTGGCGGTATAGCCAATCTCAGCCTGCTCGACAGTGGCACCGAGGTGATCGGTTTCGATACCGGGCCTGCCAATTGCCTGCTCGATGCCTGGAACGCGCGCCATCGCGGAACCCCTTGCGATCGGGACGGCGAATGGGCGGCCACGGGCAAGGTGGATTCCGAATTGCTCGATACCCTGCTTGACGATGCCTACTTCAGGCTTTCTCCGCCCAAGAGCACGGGGCGTGAGGTATTCAACCTGGACTGGCTGGATCATCGCCTCGGCAATCGCGACAGGTCGCCCGCCGACGTGCAGGCGACCCTCCTGGCACTGACGGCCACCACGGTTGCAGACGCCTTGTCTGCGACAGCGTTCAGGCCCGGACGGGTGCTCGTGTGTGGTGGCGGCGTCCACAACCGCGGATTGATGGCCGCGCTGACCGTCGCGCTGTCTCCGACCCCTGTGGAAAGTACGGCGAGCGCCGGCCTCGATCCCGACTTCGTCGAAGCCGCGTTGCTTGCCTGGCTTGCTCGCGAACGACTGTCCGGCCGAGCCGGCAACCTGCCCAGTGTCAGCGGTGCGCGTGGACCGCGATTGCTCGGGGCGATTTTCGCTGCACCACCCTGAGCCCTGAACCGATCCACTGGCCCGGGCTGCGGGCTAGCTCCGTTTCCTCGGCACTACCGACTCGAACGTCGGGCCCGACTCGACCTGGCGAAATGCCTCCATGGCTTCGTGAAAAGCCTGGTTCTCGCTCTGGTTCCAGACTCCACGCATGGTTGCAATGTCCTGACGATCCTGCGCGGCCAGATGTTCGGTACTCAATCCGAGCGCGTAGCGCAGCGCACGCAGGGCCACTTCGTTGATCGTCCAGCCGCGTTCCTTGGCCAGCGCGGTCAAACGCTCGAAGGTTTCCTCGTCGATGTCCTTGACCCGAATTTCCGCCATGACCAGTCGTCAAATTCAGTGGTGCGGGGATTGTCGCAACTTTGCCGGCATTTTTCAGGGCATTCCGACACGTCTCAGGCGCTGGCCGCTTCCGAATTGTCGTGTGCCGCCGGAGCGATCCTTTTCCAGAGCCAGGCAAGTATCAGCAAGGTCGGGATAACCGACACACTGCTGATGACAAAGAACGTCGTGTAGCTGGACGCCTCGACGATGAATCCGGAAAAGCCGCCGACCAGTTTTCCAGGCAGATTGGCCAGAGACGACAGCAGGGCGTACTGGGTTGCGGTGTAGTGCTTGTCGACGAGGCCGGATATGAACGCGACAAGGACCGTTCCGGCAAATCCCTGGGACAGATTGTCGCCCGAAATGGTCGCGACAAAAGTCCAGATTTCGCCGGGATGCAAGGACATGAGGATAAACAGCAGGTTCGACAGCGCCACCGCAAGCGCGGCGACAAGAAGCGATTTGCGCACGCCCATGGCAGCCACCGCAAAGCCGCCAAGAAATGCACCTCCGATACCCATCCAGACGCCGTAGATCTTTGAAACGGTGGCGATGTCACTCTTGCTGAACCCGGTGTCGAGATAGAACGGCCCGGCGATGCTCAGCATCTGATCCGGCATCTTGAACAAACCGACGAAGGCCAGCAGGACCAGTCCGAGCACCCAGCCGTTGCGACGGAAGAATTCCGCGAAAGGCTTGATGTAGGCCTCGATGAAACCGGGACGGGCCTCGGAATCGATTCGCTTGCTCGAGGCAGGCTCCGGTGACATCAGTGTCGCCAGTGCAGGCACCAGGGCGAGTGCGGCCATGCACAGATATCCGATGCGCCAGCCGGCGAAGTCCGCCAGGTACAGGACCAGTGCACCGCCGCACAATTGCAGACCTATCCTGTAACCCAGCGTGTAGGTGGCTGCCAGTGCAGCCTGTTCATCGATTGGCGCGATCTCCACCCTGTATGCGTCGACCATGGTGTCCTGGGTGGCACCTGCCATTGCAGTGAATCCGGCCAGGGCGAGGAACAGGGGCACGGAAGCGACCGGGCCGGTCAGAGCCAGCGCCGCCAGTCCGCCGGCAATAGAAAGTTGCGCGGCCAGTAGCCAGCCACGGCGGCGGCCGAGCCGGCCGAAGAACGGCAGCTTGCGGGTGTCCAGCAGCGGCGCCCAGGCAAACTTGAACACGTAGAAGAACGTGAGGTAGCTGACCAGGCCGATCGGGCCCAGCGCCCACCCGGAATCGCGCAACCAGATGGCCAGTGTGTTGCCGACCAGGAAGAACGGCAGGCCGCAACCAAAGCCCAGGAAGAAAAGGGTAAGCGCGGAGCGAGTTCCAAATGTCGCAGCGGCAGCGCGCCATCCGCGCTTTCGGGTCGGGCCGGGTGCGTTCATTCGCTGTAGTCCACCGTGAACGGTGCGTGATCCGAGAAGCGTTTCTCGCGCTCGATGGAGCAAGCTTCAAGGCGCTCGCGCAAGCCTGGTGTCACCAGCTGATAGTCGATGCGCCAGCCGACATTGTTCGCGCGCGCCGCACCCCGATTGCTCCACCAGGTGTACTCCTGCCCCTCCGGATGCAGATGTCTGTAGGCATCAATCCAGCCGGAAGCCGTGGGCTCGCATTGGTTGTTCAACCACTCGCGCTCTTCCGGCAGGCAACCGGAGTTCTTCTGGTTGGACTTCCAGTTCTTGATATCCAGTGCGCTGCGTACGATGTTCCAGTCACCGCAAAGCACGTAGTCGCGCCCACTGGAAAGCCATTCGTCAAGAATCGGCTTCAGCCACCGCATGACTTCGAACTTGAAAGCCTGGCGCAATTCGCCCGACGACCCGGAGGGGATGTAGAAGGAAACGACGCTCAGGTTCCCGAATCGTGCCTCGATATAGCGCCCCTCGTCGTCAAACGGCGCCCAGCCGAGGCTCGTGCGCACCTCATCGGGCTCACGCTTTGCCAGAATTGCGACACCGCTGTATCCCTTCTTCGTCGACGCGTCTTTGTAGAAGCTGTGGTGACCGTCCGGACGGAACATCGGATCGATCAACTGGTCCTCCTGCGCCTTGGTTTCCTGGATGCAGGTGACATCGGCTTCCTGGAGTTTCAGCCACTCGAAGAAACCCTTGTTGGCCGCGGAACGGATGCCATTGGCATTGAAACTGATGATTCTCGTCATGGGGAGTGGCGAATGGGGGTTGGGGAAACGTAAGCAAGACTACCGGAACTGCTGTGTTGTGCCATGGCAGGGTGGTTGCGCAGCGAAGCCGGCTTTCGCGATTGCACGGAGTCTTGCACAATCCCCTCCCCAATCTCGAACCCCCGGTACCCGCATGCACGATTACCAGCGCGAGTTCCTCGAACTGGCCATTTCGCACAAGGTTCTGCGCTTCGGGGAGTTCACCCTCAAATCCGGGCGCGTCAGCCCCTATTTCTTCAATGCAGGCCTGTTTGACTCAGGATCGGCGCTGAGTACGGTGGGCCGATGCTACGCTGCCGCCGCCATCAGGGCCGGTGTCGAGTTCGATCTGTTGTTCGGACCGGCTTACAAGGGTATCCCGCTGGCCGCCTTGACCGCAGCGGCATTGTCCGCAAATCACGCAAAGGATTGCGGCTTCGCCTACAACCGCAAGGAAGCCAAGGATCATGGAGAGGGCGGCAATCTGGTAGGCGCGAAGCTTGCCGGCAACGTGCTCGTCGTTGACGACGTGATCACGGCCGGAACCGCGATTCGGGAGTCACTGCAGCTGATTGCCGGCAACGGTGCCCGGATGGCAGGCGTCCTGATCGCGCTGGACCGCCAGGAGCGTGGGCAAGGCCAACGCTCGGCGGCACAGGAGATCTCCGATGAATTCGGCATCCCGGTCATCCCCATCGTCAGTCTGACCGAATTGCTCGACTATACGCGCGAGCATGCGGAGTACGCCGCCGAGCTTTCCCTGCTTGAGGAATACCGCCACAAATACGGGGTGTGATCTCGGGCACTGCGTCACCGCGCCCGCCTCGCCTATACTTGACGGTCAAGACGCGATTTGCCGCGGCCCCGTGAACGGGTCGGTCCAGGAGTCCAGAATGCGATCATCGATGTACCGCCTCGCCCTGCTGTTGCTTGTGCCCACGCTGGCATTGAGCGTGCTTGCGGCTGGCAATGTCCGCTACAAGTGGCGCGATGCTGAAGGCAATCTGCATTATTCGGACAGCTTGCCGGCCGAAGCAGGCATCTATGGCTACGACGTCATCAATGCTCAGGGCGTGCTGGTCAAGCGTGTCGAGCCCGCCATGACCGCCGACGAAAAGGCCGTGGCCAAGGCCGCAGCTGCAAAGCAGAGGGCGGAGAAGGACGCCGCCGAGCGCCAGTCACGCAATGACCAGCAGCTGCTCGCTGCCAATCCGACCGAGGCCGACTTGCTCAAGACGCAGGCCCAGCAAATCGAGATGCTCGATCTGCAGATCAAGAGCGTGCAGACGAGCCTGCAGAGTCTGGAACGCAGCCTGACCGACCTGCTCGGGCGCGCTGCCGACCTGGAGCGCAGCGAAACGTCCGTACCCGAGAAACTGAACAATCAGATCGGTGAGGTGCGCAGCAAGATCAACACTCAGTACGCCCTGCTTGAACGCAACAAGGCGGAACGTGCGAAGACTCTCCAGGGCTTTGATGCCGAGATCGAGCGCTACCGTGCGCTGAAGGAAAAATACAAGCAGCATTGATGATCCGGTGCTGCCTGCCGGAGCGCGACTGCCGTGGTCCTGGAGACAAATCCCGGCAACCGGGCCTGCGGCGGCCCTTGGTCCATACTTCAATCATGGGGCCTAGAACGGCAGCGGAAGTGCCTGATCCAGGGCCAGCAGTTGTTCGCGGAACTCCGCCTGGATGCGCTTCAAGGCAACCTCGTTGTCCGCATCGAAGCGCAGCACCAGCACCGGTGTCGTATTGGACGCACGAACCAGACCCCAGCCGTCAGGCCAGTCGGCTCGCAGGCCGTCAATGGTGGTCAGTCGCGCACCCTCGAATTTCGCCTTGTCCCTGAATGCCTGGATGAATCGATAGTGCTCGCCCTCGCGCATTTCGATTTTCAACTCGGGCGTCGAAACGCCCTTGGGCAGGGCCGCGAAAATCTCCTCTGGCGGACGCCCATCGATATCGCCGGCAAGAATTTCCAGCAGCCGGGCGGCGGCGTATACGGCATCGTCGAAGCCGTACCAGCGTTCGGAAAAGAAGAAATGACCGCTCATTTCCCCTGCCAGAAGCGCTCCGGTCTCGCGCATCTTGGCCTTGATCAGCGAATGCCCCGTGCGCCACATGATCGGGCTGCCACCATGCTGCAGAACCAGGGGCTGCAGATGGCCCGTGCACTTGACGTCGTAAATTATCGTGGCGCCAGGATTTCGGCTCAGCACGTCAATGGCGAACAGCATCAGCAGCCTGTCGGGGTAGATGATTTCGCCTTTGCGTGTCACCACGCCCAGGCGATCGCCATCCCCGTCGAATGCCAGTCCGATATCGGCGCCCGTCTGCTTCACTGACAGGATAAGGTCCTGCAAGTTGTGGGGATCCGAGGGATCGGGGTGATGGTTCGGGAACGTCCCATCAACTTCACAGTACAACTCATGCACTTCGCAGCCGATGCCTTCAAGCACCGCGGGAGCGATCGCCCCGGCGACACCATTGCCGCAGTCGACCACAACCTTCAATTTGGTTTCAACCTGGACGTCGTCGCTGATCCGGGTTACGTAGTCATCGCTCAGGCTCATGACCTGCAGTCCGCCCGACCCACTGCTCAGGCGATCCTCGGCGATTCGTGCGTACAGATCCTGAATCGCATCTTCGGAAAGCGTTTCCCCACCCAGCACGATCTTGAATCCGTTGTAGTCCGGCGGATTATGGCTGCCGGTAACCGAGACACAGGAACCGGTTTGCAGATGGAAAGCGGCGAAATAGGTCAGCGGCGTGGACGCCATGCCGATATCGATGACATCGCAGCCGGCAGCGCGCAATCCCTCGATCAGGGCTCCGGAGAGATCAGGCCCCGACAAGCGCCCATCGCGGCCGACAACGATTTCACGCAGTCCGCGATGCTGCGCTTCACTGCCAACAGCGCGACCGATCTGACGGGCGATGTCGTTGGTCAGCGTCTGCCCGAGAATGCCGCGGATATCGTAGGCGCGAAAAATGCTTCGATTTACCGCGACCTTCTTTTCTTCGGGTTTTGATTTTGCGCGGACTTCCCTGACCGGGGCTGGCTTGGCCGCTGCAACTGCCACTTCGGTGGCAGCCTGTTGCTCGATGGCCTCGGCCAAGGTGATTTCCTCTGTCTGCGAACGTCTACCCGGGCGGAAAGCAGCCGCGGCCCCCTGCATGCCAACCTGCCTCAGCCACAACGCAACAAAGCCGCCAAGCAGGCACAGGAAGGTCAATATGACCAATACCCACAAATTGCGGGTAATCAGAATCTGAATGTTCGGGTCGGCAATGGCCAGACGCAGCTGTGAGCCGGCAATCGGAATGCCAAGGTCGCCAGTGGAAATTCCAGCACCGGAACCCGAACTGGCCACCATCGTGTCTCCGCGACCGTCCCCCTGGCGCAGGTCGATGCGTATGCCAGTGCGGTTTTCGCCTTGCAGGATATCGAGGATGACCGAGGCCGGCAGGGCCAGATAGGCATAGGCAAGCGGATTGGCTTCCGGCTTGACCGGTACGGCCAGGACCAGCTGTTGGCCACCCGAGGAAGATGGGCGAATCTGGACCGGTGCGGGTTTCAGCGTCGCCTGAGCCTGCATCAGCATCTGTGCACGCGAATAGCCGAAACTTTTCAGGTCCTTCTTGCGAACTTCGAGCAGAACGGGGCTGTAAAAACTGGCTTGCTCGAGTTCGGGCCACTCTGTGCGCGCCACTTCCGCGGCGCGCTCGAGGCTCGCTTCGTCGTTTCCGCTCAGTTCGGCCAGAACCGGTCCGGACAGCACGACCTGTTCGGCCTTCCGGTTGAGCGCCTCAATCTTCTGTGCAATGGCCTGCTGGACGCGAATGCGCGCGGACTCGGCCTCGGCAATCTTGTCGCTCTCGCTGTAGACGAGAGAGGTCTGCCAGAGAAGGAAAAATCCGGCGAGCATGAGCACGGTAGCCACGGCCAATGGAACAAGAACCTTGAGTCGCGGCAATAGACGCGCAACCGTCACGGCGGAGCCTGACTTTGCGGGCCTGGCCGCAGTCTCTGTCTGATCTTCTTGCGCCATGTTCTCTACCCTCGCCTCACCCACGGTTGCTCACGCTGCGAACAAGGCCGGAGTCCGTGGAACGGAATCCCGCGTCGCGCTGCAAGCGGACCCGACCAGCAGCGGTTGGCCCGCCAAGTGCCCACATGGAACCATCATGCAGGGTATCTCATCAACAAGCCGGTTTCGGGCCTCGGATCGCCGAAGTCCAAACAACGCGGAACCCTGCAACGATTCGCTCAGTTTCTCCCCGAACTGCCAAACCCGCCTTCCCCGCGCGCGCTGGGATCGAATGTCTCGACGCGTACCAGGCTCGCTCGCACAATCGGCATGAAGACCAGTTGCGCGATGCGTTCGCCTGGTGACACCGTGAACGCTTCCGACGAGCGGTTCAAGCAGGAAATCATCAACGGCCCCTGATAATCGGCATCGATCAAGCCCACGCCATTGCCGAGCACAATGCCGTGTTTGTGCCCAAGCCCCGAACGCGGCAGCAAGATCGCACACAAGGTCGGATCACCGATGTGGATCGCCATGCCGCTGGAAATCAGCGCCGTGGCGCCCGACTCCAGCCGCAAGGGCGCCTCAATCATCGCACGCAAGTCCATGCCGGCAGACGCCGCGGTGGCGTAGTCGGGCAGCGGATATTCCGTGCCGAGACGCGGGTCGAGCACGATCATCTCCACTGGAATGCTCATGCCGGTACAACCGTTTCAATCGTGACCCGATAGCGGCTGGCAATCCGTTCCACCAGGGTGCGAGCCAGCGCCTTCTTGTCGGCCCTGCCCAGATCTTCGCTGCCATCCTTCCAGATCAGCAGTAGCGCGTTTTCGCTGCCCTCGAATCCGAGACCGGTGCCGACCTGGTTGGCGGCAATCATGTCGAGCTTCTTGCGCTCGAGCTTGTCGCGCGCATAGCGCTCGACGTCATTGGTTTCGGCTGCGAAGCCGACCAGGAACGGCCGATTCTTCAAACCGGCCACCTCGGCAAGAATATCCGGGTTCTGGACCAGTTCCACTACCATTGGCTTGCCTGTCTTCTTCAGCTTGGTCGGGCTGGTCGATTGAACCCGATAGTCACCGACGGCGGCGGCTGAGATGAAGATGTCGCTGTCGGCGCAGGCTTTCACGACCGCGTCGCGCATTTCGCGCGCGCTGCGCACATCGACCCGCCCCACTCCGGCAGGCGTCGGCAGGTTGACCGGCCCGGAAACCAGGGTGACCCTGGCGCCTGCCTGCTGCGCGGCCGCCGCGACCGCAAACCCCATGCGTCCCGAGCTGCGATTGCCAATGAATCGTACCGGGTCGATATCCTCGAACGTCGGACCGGCGCTGACCAGCACCCTGAGACCAGCCAATACGGGAGGAACGCGCGACGCCGCCAGTTCGTCAACCAGTACCTCAGGCTCGGGCATGCGTCCTTCACCCACCTCGCCACAGGCCTGACTCCCGGAAGCCGGCGGAATGACGCGCACTCCGCGATTCCGAAGCAGCGAAACGTTGGCCTGCGTTGCGGCGTTCGACCACATCTGCTGGTTCATGGCCGGGGCGACCGAAACCGGTGCCGACGTGGCCAGGACCAGAGTGCTCAACAGATCATCGGCACGTCCGTGCACGAGCCTTGCGATGAAATCGGCAGAAGCCGGCGCTATCAGCACCTGATCGGCCCAGCGTGCCAGCTCGATATGGCCCATGGCCGCTTCCGCGGATTCGTCCCACAGGCTGGTGCGAACCGGATTGCCGGAAAGCGCCTGGAATGTCGTGGCGCCTACAAACCGCGTGGCGTTTTCGGTCATGACCACACGGACTTCGGCACCGGCATCGCGCAAGCGTCTTACCAGCTCGGCGGCCTTGTAGGCGGCGATACCGCCGCAGACGCCAAGCAGGATGTGTACACGCTCCAGGGGTCCATCACTCATGTAGGAAATTTCTGACGCGAGGAAGATCTCTAAGCTTACCCAAAATTGCGGGCCCGGCTGCTATCGGAGTCCCGAATCGACATGCAAAGTGTGGCTTCCCTGCCAGCGATGGACACAATGCATGAGCATTCGAGAGTGGCCGGACGGAGAACGACCGCGCGAGAAGCTGCGTACCCGAGGCAGCGGAAGCCTTTCCGACGCCGAACTTCTGGCGGTCTTCATAGGGTCAGGACGTCGCGGCTCGAACGCCGTCGAGGTCGGCCGCGAGCTGCTGGTCTCAGCGGGCGGACTCAAGTCCCTGCTGCATTCCGGGCAAAAAGAATCCGGCTTGGGGCCGGTCAGCTGGTGCCGCGTCCAGGCGGCGCTCGAGCTGGGTCGTCGCTATCTCGATTCGGAGTTGCGCGAGACCGAAGCCCTGACCGATCCGGCAGCCAGTGCGCGCTATCTGAAATCCCGACTCGGCGCCTACCCGTATGAGGTATTCGCCTGCCTGTTTCTCGACAATCGACACCGGGTCATCGCGTTCGAAGAGCTGTTCCGCGGCACCATCGATGGTGCAAGCGTGCATCCGCGCGAAGTCGTCCGACATTGCCTGGCCCACAATGCCGCGGCCGTCATCCTCGCGCACAATCATCCGTCAGGTGTAGCCGAACCCAGCGCGGCGGATCGTGCGATCACGCTGCGCTTGCGCGATGCCCTTGCCCTGGTCGACGTCCGAATTCTGGATCACTTCGTCATTGGATCCGGCGATCCCACTTCGCTGGCGCGACGCGGCTGGATCTAGACGGCCTTCAGAGAGGATGCCGGGCAGGCGCGGGCGCACTATACTCGGGGCAAACAGGGCAAGAGGCACCCGAGCCACGTGATATTCGGCTTTCCACGAAGCTATCCAGCCGACCCGGTCGAGTTGGCATTGCCGGATGTTGCCGCGGCGCGATCGCTGATGGGCGCGAAGCTGCAGCCGCTGGAAAAGGCCCTGGCCGAGCGTCATGCGCAACTGGCCCCCCTGCTGTCGACCGAACTCGATGGGGAAATCCTGCTTCAACGCTGTGCTGATGTCATCCGTATCGGCTATGCGCGGCTGGCCCGCCGCCACGGCACGCTGAGTGACGAATATCACGCCTACCACAACGAGGAACACATTCTCGACATCCTCGGTGGGCGAATCAGTCGGCTGATTGCGGCCAGCGGTGTATTCGCCCTGGGACTCAGAGACTGGTGCGTTCTCAACATGTTCGCCGCTTGTCACGACTTGCGCCAGCGCGAGGAACCAGTCTACGAAGCGGGCGTGGGTGCCAACGAAAGAGCCAGTATCGAAGAGACCTTTCGATTGCTCGATGCCTGCGGGTTTTCCCCGCAAGATGACGCGGACCTCTATCTCGCGCTCGATCTGACCATCTCGGGCAGCACGTTCGATGCACGTCCGCCGCCGGGTGGCGCGGCATTCAATGCGGCAGAACTGGTTCAATCCGGGGGCGCACTGGCGGCCAAACTGACTCAGAAGCTGGACAAGCACCGGCCAGGCTGGCAGGGCGACGAGCGGCTGGTGCATGCTCACAAGCTGGCTCTGATCGCCGCGGATCTGGACACCGCCAACGTCGCCGAATCGTTCGACCGTTTCGCCGCAAGCGCCGAAAACCTCTGCCTCGAACGGGAAATGCTGTGCCGCCGCGATCTGGATGACGGAGAAAGTGCCCAGCCGGTACTCGGCTTCCTCACCGATGGCCAGGATCGCTTCTTTTTCGACCTGCACCGGTTCAGCTCCGAACTGGGTCGGCAGGCGTTCGGGCCCGCCAAGGAGCAAAATGCGGCGCGACTGAAATCCCTCAGTCTGGGCTTGCGGGCGCGCATCGCCATGCGCGGAAAACCCGAAAGTGGCCGCCAGGTCCTGAATGCCTACGGTGAAACGGTGGCAGGCCTGATTTGAGGCCCAATGACGCTGCCTGGCTGCAACGGGCGCAAACTATACACATCCGCGCTGAACGGCCTCCGTTTTGGGACAGGCGCCTGCTAAAGCCAGCCTCATCCACACTTTTTTCTTAAAAATCAATAAGCTGAGGACATCTCTCCTTCCTCCAGCAAAAATCGGACCTGATTTGCCGACAAGCTCGTCGCTGCACGGCAGCATGTTCCCCACAGAGTTATCCACAGCCGGTGCAAATGCCGGATTGGGCTTTCCCGACAAGCGCTTGGAGCACATTCCTGCTTTTTTGCAGACACAACGAGCGCCAACCTGCGGTCGCGACAGCAGTCCCGATTTGTACCTGGACGATCAGGCAGGCGTCCCCTGCCCGGGCTCCGATCAGCCCTGGCAGAAGCCTGGGAGTTGATGCGGCTCCGGGGTCGATCCGGGGACCGTTCGCGCTGCCTTCGCAGGATTTCCCGGGCGGCCCGGGCGGGTTGCCTCGACTCGAACCCGACCCCTCCTGGAGACACCCGCGCACCCGGGTTTCGGGAATCCCTGCCAGCCCTCTACAATAGCCGGCCCGCTTCCTCAAGAATCACGCCGTGAAAGACGTCCTGCGCGAGCTGGTCCATGGAGCGCTCGCAAATCTGCGTGCGCAGGAAATCCTGCCCCAAGGCCAGACACCCGCCTTCGTGGTGGAACGTACCCGCAATCGCGAGCACGGCGATTTCGCCTCCAACGTTGCCCTGACCCTGGCCAAGCTGGCCGGGCGCAAGCCACGAGAGATCGCCGAGGCCATCGTGGCCGCCATCGACGATCCGCGCGTGGCGCGCACGGAAATCGCCGGCCCGGGATTCATCAATTTCTTTCTCAGCCCGGCTGCGGTGCACGCCGAGATCGTGCGCATCCTCGATCTGGGCGATGCCTATGGTCGCAACAACTCGGGCAACGGCCGCAAGCTGCAGATCGAGTTCGTGTCGGCGAATCCGACCGGGCCGCTGCATGTGGGCCATGGCCGCGGTGCGGCGGTCGGTGACAGCCTGGCCCGCGTCATGACCGCGAATGGCTGGGCCGTAAGCCGTGAGTTCTACTACAACGATGCCGGTGCGCAGATCGAAAACCTGGCGCTGTCCGTGCAGTCGCGCTGCAAGGGCATCGAACCCGATCACGCGGACTGGCCGACAGATGGCTACCGCGGCGATTACATCAAGGACGTTGCGCGTGACTATCTGGCCGGTGAAACCGTGCATGCAGACGGCCAGGACGTCACGGCTGCCGCAGACGTGGACAATCTCGATGCCATACGCCGGTTTTCGGTTGCGTGGCTGCGTCGCGAGCAAGACCTCGACATGCGCGCCTTTGGCGTCGAGTTCGATGTGTATTTCCTCGAATCCTCCCTGTACAGCGAGGGTCGGGTGGAGAAGACGGTCCGGGAGCTGGTCTCGGCCGGACACACCTACGAAAAGGACGGAGCGCTCTGGCTGAAGACCACCGATTTCGGCGATGACAAGGATCGTGTCATGCGCAAGTCGGAGGGTGGATACACCTACTTCGTGCCCGACGTTGCCTACCATGAAGACAAGTGGCAACGGGGCTTTGAACGTGTCATCAACGAGCAGGGTGCCGATCACCATTCCACCGTCAACCGGGTTCGTGCCGGCTTGCAGGCACTCGACATAGGCATCCCGAAGGGCTGGCCGGAATACGTGCTGCACCAGATGGTGACCGTCATGCGCGGCAGCGAGGAAGTGAAACTGTCAAAGCGTGCCGGCAGCTATGTGACCTTGCGCGACCTCATCGATGAAGTCGGGTGCGACGCCACGCGCTACTTCCTGGTCGCGCGCAAGACCGATTCGCAACTGGTATTCGACATCGACCTGGCCCGCGCGCAGACCAACGACAACCCGGTCTATTACATCCAGTACGCCCACGCTCGCGTGTGCAGCGTGCATCGGCAGCTCGCGGAGCGCGGAATCGCCCTAGACAGGGCCGAAGGTCTGAACGCACTGGAGCGGCTGGACAGCGAGTACGAACGCTCGCTCATGAGCGAGCTCTCGCGCTATCCCGAAGTGCTCGAAGCGGCTGCAGCCAATCTTGATCCGCAGCTCGTCGCGCAATACCTGCGCGATCTGGCCGCAGCGTTCCACGGCTATTACAACGCACACCAGTTCATCGTCGACGACGGGGTAATGCGCAATGCGCGCATTGCCCTCGCTGACGCGGCCCGTATCGTGCTCGCCAGCGGTCTCGACCTGCTCGGTGTATCTGCGCCGCAGAGCATGTGATGATTCACCTGCCAGGCCGCCCCCTACGGCAGTCAAGGCTCGGCAGGCCCACAAACCCGGAGAACAGTTGATGGCTTCACGATCACGCAAGCAGGCAACCCGCGGCAGCTCCCGACCGGCGGTACCCGCATGGATCTGGCTTGCCTTCGGCGTCGTCCTCGGGCTGGTCGTGGCCATGGTGTTTCTCGGCAGTGACTGGGCGCCCATGCTGCGCAAGAACGCCGGTCCGCAACCCAATCCGGAAGCTGTAGCTCCGCGCGAAAGCGAACCGCCGATCGTCGAGGCGAAGGACAAGCCACGCAAGAACTATGACTTCTACTCGGTGCTTCCAGAGATGGAAGTCGTCATTCCGGACTCGGAAATCTCGGCCAAGGCGCGCGCCGAAGCCGCGCAACCCGCAAGCGGCACCCCGCCTGCGGTGTCGGCGACGTCCCGCTACCTGCTCCAGGCCGGCTCCTACCCTTCGGCCAAGGCCGCCGACGAGGTCAAGGCCAAGCTTGCCATCCTTGGCTTTGTGGCCCACGTCCAGCCGGTAACGATCAATGGCAAGACCTGGAACCGCGTGCGCCTGGGTCCCTTCGCCAGTGCCGGGCAACTGGAAACGACCAAGGCAGCGCTGGCCGACAATGGATTCAATGCGATTGCGTTGAAAGAGGAATCCGGCCAATAGGTATCGGCAGACGGCCCGACTGACGCCAGGCCGCAGACCGTGACGGACTCAGGATGGCGTTGATTCATTCCAGGGAACCGCCCTCGAATCCGTCGATGAACAACCAGTCGCCCGTACGATAGTTGGCGGCGAACAGGATCGCATTGAGCAGGATCTGGTAGTTGTTGCCTGGGCCCAATGCATTCGGCTCGTACTCGCCGGGCTGATAGACCACCACAACGCCCTGCCACGGCGCCTGACTGCGCGCATAGCCAAGCAAGTGCGCAGATCCACCCTCGCTGTAGTCGCTGCCGAAAAGTGCCTCGATGCCCGACGTGCCCGCACGCAGGGCCAGATTCGGGTAGCGCTCGTCCGGGGTGTTGTTGAAGGCCAGGTAGTCGCCCGTCGCCACACCGATACCGGGGTCCGCGTAGGCAACCCGGCCGGGATAAAGCACGGCGTGGTGCGAGACAAAATGATATGAACTCAGCGCAATGACGTTCTGTCCTGTCGTCGTGTTCCACGGCACGGCACCCGTGGCCTGGGCGCCAAGCAGATCCTGCATGGATGCCTTTCCGGCCGTTTCATAGATGCCGTGGTGAAACGAGACCACACCGCCACCGGCAATCAGGAATTGGCTGACCGCGGCCACGAAAGCCTCCTGCCTGACCTGGTCGTCCATGCCGTTGTCCGGCACGCGATGGGCAAAGTAGATCAGCACGTCATAGCCAGCGGGATCGGCTGGTGGCAATTGCAGCCGGCTGGTCGCCTGCTCGATTGCGTTGGTGGGAAGTTCCAGCAGGGACTCGGGCAAGGCGTCAATGTTCAGTGCCGGGGTATTGTCCATCGCCGCAGACAACTCGCCCGGCTGGGTCAGCTGCCCGGGTGGAAGAGCGTGTGGATTGACCTCGTCACTGACGATCAGGATACGCAACGGCGCATGCGCCGGCAGCGTTTGCGCCGACGCCGCACAGGCCAGCAGCCACCCGGACAGGACGGCAGGCAGCAACAAGTGTCGTGGCGCGTTCATCGTGCAGCTACTCCCGATTCTGCCCGAGAACGACCCTGCCTCAGGCGGAGCGTGGCGCTAGCCATGGACTTTACCGGCAATCGAGCCCGAAAAAAGCGACGCGGATCGTGCCCTCGGGCGCCGAAAGGTGCTTGAAGCCGCTTGACGTCGGTACCGGGCAAGCATGCCCCCATGGCTGCGTCTGGCTGCAGTTCAACTGCGAAGTCCTATGATGGGAGCATCCGTTCAAGACGAGTTCGCCATGCCTGACGCTTTGAATTTCGATATGGCTGCCGTAGGCCAGCGCCTGCTCGATGAAGCCTATCGGCTGATCGCAGCCCTGCCTCTGTTGTTGCTGGCCCTGCTGATTGTGTGGCTTGCCTGGCATGCAGGAATCTGGGTGTCTCGGCGCGCATGGGTGGCTCGCGCTGCAAGATCGAACCCGTTCCTGCAGGAACTCACGCGAACGACCATACGCTGGATCGTGCTCGGCCTGGGCGTTCTGGTCGCGCTGGAGATCATGCAGGCAACCGCCCTCGTCGGAGCCGTGCTCGGCACCGCTGGCGTACTCGGTGTCGTGCTCGGATTCGCCTTCAAGAGCATCCTCGAGAACTATCTGGCAGGCATACTCATGAGCATCCGCCAGCCTTTTTCGCCGCGCGACCATGTCGTCATTGATGGCAATGAAGGCATCGTCGTTTCGTTGAATTCGCGCGCGACCATCCTGATGACGCTGGACGGCAATCATCTGCGCCTGCCGAACGCGCTCGTGTTTGGCAGCGTGACCCTCAACTACACGCGGAATCCGAGTCGGCGATTCGACTTCGAGATCGGCGTTGGCGTCAATGAAGATCTGATCCGAGCGCAGGAACTGGGTATTCAGGAGCTGGGTCAAATCGATGGCGTCATGGACAAGCCGCCACCGCGAGCCATGATCACGGCCCTGGGGGATTCCAATGTCCAGGTGCGATTCCACGGCTGGGTCGACCAGCGCGAACATGAGTTCCTGCAAGTGCGCAGCGAAGCCATCCGACGCGTCAAGCTCATCCTCGAGGAGGCCGGCATGGACATGCCCGAACCGATCTATCGGGTACAGCTTCGCGAAGTGGGAAAATCCGTTGCGGACAGCGCGCCTCTGCGCGATCCGTCGCCAGCCACGACGCACGACTCGACGCCAGTGGATACCCGGGTCCACTTGGACGTCGCGGATCAGATCGAGAGCGAACAGCACGTACACAAAGGGAGCGACCTGCTCGACCCTGACGCACCGCGCGAGTGAATCCTGCACGAATCCTTCATTGGGGCGAACTGCCGCAAGGTCGAACCGCTCACCCTCAGGGTCCAGGCGAGGGCGCAGCGTCGTTCACCCGCCATCAGGGTCCGGAACATCACTGCCATCGACCTTGCCCTGGTCGATCTTTCTCCGCGACTCTGCTTCGTCCGAGTCATCGCGGCTCAGGGAGTTCGTTCCGGACTTCGAATTGGCCGGCTCATATTGAAGCTCGCTGAGCAGAGCGAAGTGATCCGAGCCGAAGGGTTCCAGCCGCTCAAGGTGGCACAGTGAAAACTGCGGACCATGAAACAGATGATCGAGCGGCCAGCGCAAGAACCAGTGCGCTGCATGGAAGGTGTTGAACATGCCCCGACCGATTCGCGGGTCGAGCATGCCACTGATCTTGCGAAACAGCCGAGTGGTCCTTGACCACGCAACATCGTTCAGATCGCCAGCAACGATGGTGGGCACCCCTTCCCGGTCATGATTGCGCGCAATCACCAGCAATTCGGCATCGCGCTCGGTCGTATCGGTCGATTCGTTGGGGCTCGGCGGCGCGGGATGGACAAAGCGAACGCGAATGCAGTCGCCCGAACGCAGTCTGACTGCTGCATGCATCGAAGGTACCTCCTTGTTCACCAGATACTCGATACGCGTCTGTTCCAACGGAAGCCTGGAGTAGACATGCATGCCGTAAAGATTTTCGAGCGGGCATTTCATGGTGTACGGGTAGTCTGATTCGAGCACATCCAGCCGGGATTGCCACCAGCTGTTTGACTCGAGCGTCAGCACGATGTCGGGAGAATGCTTGTCGACCAGTCCTAGAAATCTGTCCGCTTGCCTGTTGGTCCCGAGAACGTTCGCACTCAACAGACGTATTCGGCGACTGCCGTCGACGTGCGTTGCGCTGTGGACCTCCGTGCCATGCAGGGGCGAGTAAGGTGCGATCCACCAAAGCTGCCACAGCAAACAGGCTGTCGCGATCGAACAGAACAGCCAGGCCTCGGCTTTGGAGAAATCAAGAATAATCCCTTCGAGCGCCAGCATGCCCACGGCGAGGGCGCAAAGCTGAAGTCGCGGAAATTCGAGCGCGCGAATCCACCAGCGTTCGCTGCGCAGCAGCGGCAGCAAGGTCATGGCCAGGAGCGCCATTGAGAGTGCCGCAAGCAGGATCACCATGCCGATCCTCCGCTATGAGAGAGCACCTGCGCAGACGTGTTGCGCAGACCAATCCGGGTGCGGCCTTCCACGTGGACGGCCGCGCCTTCGAAGGCCGCCTCAAGCCCTTGTCATCTGGCTTGAAGCAGGGCCCGTGGAAAGGATCCGACCCCGGATCGCTTGCGCCGGGTGGCGAGGCCTCAGTCGTCGAATCCGTCCAGGTAGATGAAGTCGGAAACGATCTTGCGCACGCTGCCGTTGGCCTGGGCGATATACATGTTGCCGACTTCGTCTTCGCCATAGCCATAGGTCGAACCGACGCTGAGCGTGGTGTTGTTCAGGCCGGGTGACCAGCTGGTTCCTGGCGCTCCCGCTGTCGCATACCAGAGGACGCCGCTGCAAGCATCACCGAAGAAGTAGGTTCCATCCAGGCTCGAGGAAGGTCCGCGATAGACAAAGCCACCGGTGACCGAGCAGCCTGAACTGTGCGAATACTCCAAGACAGGCGCCACCGTGCCCGTATCCGCAGGGCAGGTGGTGCCGGACCCTGCCGCGTCAAAGAAATGACGCCCTTCGCAACGGCTCCAGCCGTGATCGCTGCCGCCTACACCTGCAGCCTGGACCGTGATTTCCTCATAGGTGTTCTGGCCTACATCGCCGATCACCAGATTGTCATTGGCGCGGTCGAAGCTGAAGCGCCAGGGATTGCGGAATCCGTGCAGGTAGATCTCGTCGCAAGTGCTGCTCGTGCCGACATGGGGATTGCTGGCCGGAATCGAGTACTCGGCCGGGCTGATCCCGTTTGATCCACACATGTCGGCGGTCGCGGCCCCGCCACGATTGTCGACGTCGATGCGCAGGATCTTGCCGAGCATGAAGTACTGGGTGCCGCTCGGGTTCGTGCCACAGGAATTCTGGTTGCTGTCGGCCGGCTTCTTCCAGAGGCACTCGGCAAAACCGTGCGGATTGTTTTGCGGGCCGCCATCACCTGATGAAATGTACAGGTAGCCATCCGGACCGAAGTGGATGTCACCGCCATTGTGGTTGCCGGCCAGGTCAGGAATGCGCAAGACGATGGTACCGGAGGCATCGGCGACATCGGAATCCAGTGTCGGCACGGTGTGGCGTGCTATGGCCTGATCAGGCGTTGAACCGAGGCGCGGATCTCCGCTCGGACGCGTATAAAAGACATAGAACTCGTTGTTGTGCGGCAGGCCGACCTTGCCGAAGTTCGGATGGAAAGCCAGGCCGAGCAGGCCGCTTTCACTCGAAGTCGTGACCGATTTCGTCAGGAACGGCGTTGCCAGGGCCACCCCGTTCTTGACCACCTTGATCTGGCCGCCTTTCTGCACGATGAAGATTCGACCGCTGCCGTCGTGCGGGGCGCGTACGGCAACGGGCTCCGAATAGCTGCCCGGCACGTTCTCGAGGGACAGACCGGGAATGGCCTGCGCCGCAACGGAACCGGCAGAGAGGGCCAGCGTGATTCCAGCGACTAGGCGAAAAACGAACATGTTCGAGACTCCAGTTTGCGTTGCGTGAAGTGTTGCGTGGCCGGCATGCCGATGCCAGCACGAGGACGTGAACTTGTGACAGGATTGCCAGATGCAGGGGTCGTGGATGACCCGCTGCCAAGCGTAGCTGCGCTATCGTTAACCGCGCGTTAGCGTACGGCGACGTTGCGCTTGAGCCGGATCAGCCCTGAAATGTCGTCATCACCGTGACCTTGCGCCATGAGAACGGCGTAGTCGGCCAGCGACTTTTCGATGACGCTGCGGTCGGTACCCGCGTCGCAGGCCAGCTCTCGCACGATCTTCAAGTCCTTGTGCAGCAAAGCGAGCTTGAATCCAACCTTGAATTCGTTGCGCAGCATGGTTGCTCCACGCTTGTCCAGAAACCAGTTGCCTGCAGCACCGGCGAGCAAGGTCGGTATCAGGGTGTCGGCGTCCAGGCCGAGCGCGTCACCCAGGGCCAGACCTTCACAGACCGCCTGGGCAATTCCTGCCACCAGCACCTGGTTGACGGCCTTGGTGTTTTGTCCGGCACCGATGGCGCCCATATGGCTGATCCTTGCCGCATAGCATTCGAGTACGGGCCGAGCCCTCTCGAGGGCAGCTGTTTCACCACCGACCATGACCGAGAGCTTGCCGTTGCGCGCACCTTCCACGCCGCCGGAAACGGGTGCATCAATGAAGTCACCGCCTGCCGCGAGCATTCGGTCGCGCGCTTCGCGTGCAGTCACGGACGATACCGTCGAGTGGTCGATGACGATGGTGCCTGGATGGGCATGGGCCGCGATGACATCGACATCGGCAAGCACGTCGGCGTCGGCTGGAACGCACAAGGCAATCACGTTGCAGTGTCCGGCCAGTGCGGCCAGCGAGGCCGGCTCACCAAGGCCGAACTCGGCAGCGATCGCCCTGGTATTTGCCGGTGTGCGCGTCCATACCGATGCAAGCAGACCTGCACGGGACAAGTGCCCGGCCATGGGCTGTCCCATCGCGCCGAGTCCGACAAAGCCGGCCCTGATGTCATTCATTCTGCGGTCTCCGCAAGATAGGTGTAGGCGGTCAGACCCGCCTCCAGTGTCGCCGCAAGCTGCGCGGCTTCCACGCCTTCGATTCCGACCGCAGCAATCTTGGCCTGGTACTCCGAACGCAATACCGCAAGATCGTAGCCAACATAGTCGAGCATGAGATCGGTCGTGTCGCCGCGGCGCTGCTGGACCAGATCGTAGCCGTCGGTGGTGAGTTTCACGCTGACCGCATCGGTGTCACCGAAGAGATTGTGGATGTCGCCCAGCGTTTCCTGATACGCACCCACCATGAACAGACCCAAACGGTAGGTTTCTCCCGCCGCAGGCGCATGCAGGGGCAGACTGACATCGACCCCGTCGGCATCGACGTAGTGATCGATACGTCCGTCCGAATCGCAGGTCAGGTCAGCGAGCACGCCTCGTCGGTCCGGCCTCTGCTCGAGACCACTGATCGGCACGATCGGGAAGACCTGATCTATCGCCCAGATGTCAGGCACCGATTCGAACACCGAAAAATTGACGAAGTACTTGTCCACCAGGGTTTCATTGAGTTCGTCGAGCACCTGACGATGTGAGCGTTCGTCGGGCTTCAGGCGTTCACGCACCGCATTGACGACGGCGTAGTAGAGATCGTCGAGCTGTGCGCGATCCGCGAGCGAAAGCTGGCCCAGTGCGTACAGTGACTGGCCTTCGGCGAGGTGATACTGGGCCTCGTGGTAAAGCTCGGTCGGCGGTCGCGATCCGATCTCCGCATGCACTTCGCGCAAACGGCGCAGAACGGCCGGTTCGTCCTCGCGGACGTCTGGAACGGATCCGCGCGGCGATTCCTCGATCTCGCTGACATTGACCACGAGCACCGCGTGATGGGCCGTCAACGAGCGACCCGACTCGGTCAGCACATGCGGATGAGGCAGATCATTCTCCGCACAGGCGTCAGCCAGTGCGCCGACCACGCTGGAGGCATATTGATCGAGCCCGTAGTTGATCGAGCACTCCGAGCGCGAGCGTGTGCCCTCATAGTCGACACCAAGCCCCCCACCCACATCCATGTAGCGGATCGGCAAGCCCAGCTGCGAGAGTTCGACAAAGTAGCGAACCGCCTCGCGCATGCCACGCGCGATGTCGCGCACATTCGACATCTGCGAACCCATGTGGAAATGCAGCAACTTGAGCGTGTGCGAGAGACTCGCCGACTTCAGCTGATCGATCAGGGTCAGCAACTGGCGCGGAGTGAGACCGAACTTGGCCTTGTCGCCGCCCGAATTCTGCCACTTGCCCGCGCCGAGGCTCTTCAGTCGCATGCGGACGCCCAGCAGCGGCTCGACGCCGAGACTGCTGGCTTCCTCGATGACATAGCGAAGTTCGGAAGGCTTTTCGATGACGATGAAGATCTCCAGCCCGAGCTTGCGTCCGATCAGGGCCAGGCGAATGTATTCGCGATCCTTGTAGCCGTTGCAGATGACCACGCTGCCGCGTCGCGCCAGTGCAAGCACGGCCATCAATTCCGGCTTGGAGCCCGCCTCGAGCCCGAACCCCTCATCGCCGCCAGCTGCCAGTTCGCCGGCGACGTTTTTCTGCTGGTTGACCTTGATCGGATAGATCGCGGTGTAACCCCCCGAATAGCCCGTGTCGACCATCGATTTCGCGAATGCAGCCTGGAGTCGGGCACGGCGATGATTGAGGATGTCGGCGAATCGAATCAGCAAAGGCAGGCGCGATCCGGCCGCGCAGGCCGCATCGACGATATCCGGAAGGCTCAGCTCGGGTCCTCCGGCACCGTGCGGACGCACCTGCACGCCACCGTCCTTGCCCACGTCGAAATAGCCCTCGCCCCAGTTCGCCATCGCATAGGTGTGGCGGGCGTCGTCTGTTGTCCAGGATGCAGTCATTGTTTCCTCCGGATGACATCGACGTCGCAGCGGCAGGCCTTGACGCAAGAGCCCCGTCGACCGGGAGCCTCGCATGCCGCGGGGTCGATCGGGGCGCGCATTGTAACCATTGCAATGACGAGCCTGCCTGACGGAGCCGCGTGCGATCGGCAAACACGCGTGACAATTCGGGTCAAGCTGCCCGTGCGCAGGGGCAAACCGTTACAATCCCGGGTCAACCGGCCCGCCCTCCCCACATGGTGTGCCTGGCCAACCCCATCCAGGAAGTCCGTATGTCCACATCCGAGCAGAGCTGGTTCACAGAAGCCCACGAGTCGTCCGGGTCGTCGATCGGCTTTCGCACGCATGCACGCCTGCACGCCGAAAAGACGCCGTTCCAGTCCATCGAAATCTACGACTCGACCGATTGGGGCAAGCTCATGGTCATCGACGGCTGCATGATGCTGACCACCCGCGACAATTTTTTCTACCACGAGATGATGTCGCACCCGGCCCTGTTCACTCATCCCCGGGCCAAGCGTGTCGTCATCATCGGCGGTGGCGACTGCGGCACCCTGCGTGAAGTGCTGCGCCATGAAGTGGTCGAATCCGCCGTGCAAGTCGAGATCGACGAGCGCGTCACGCGACTCGCCGAAGAGTATTTTCCCGAGCTCTGTGAGGCCAACGGCGATCCACGCGCGCAGCTGCTCTTCGACGATGGCATCAAGTACATGGCCGATTGCGAGCCGGATTCGCTGGATGTGGTGATCGTCGATTCAACCGACCCGGTAGGGCCGGCCGAAGGCCTGTTCAACGCTGCGTTCTATTCCAGCTGCTTCAAGGCGCTGCGCAGCGGTGGCATCTTTGTCCAGCAAAGTGAGTCGCCACTGGCCCATCTTGGCCTGATCAAGTCGATGCGTTCGGCCATGCGCACGGCAGGCTTCCAGGCTGTTCGCACCCTGACCTTCCCGCAACCCTGCTATCCGACCGGCTGGTGGAGTGCGACGATGGCCAGGAAGGGCGCCGATCTGTCGGGTTTCCGCGAACGCGGCGCCCAGACCAAGCAGTTCGGCACCCGCTACTACAACGCCGAGATCCACAAGTCCGCCTTGTCGATGCCCGAGTTCATGCGTGAGGAGCTCGGCGAGTAGCGTCCCGCGGTCTGCTGCTACAGCAGGCTCAGCACTCCCGCGATCGTCGCGGTCATGAAGGTGGCCAGCGAGCCGCCGAGCACGGCCTTGAGGCCGAGACGGGCGAGGTCCGGACGGCGGCTTGGGGCAAGGCTGCCGATGCCGCCAATCTGGATCGCGATCGAGGAGAAGTTGGCAAAGCCACACAGCGCGTAGGTCGCTATCAGGCGACTGTGTTCGCTGAGCTTGTCGATGTTGTTGGCCATGTCGACATAGGCGACAAACTCGTTAATGACGACTTTCTCGCCGATGAAGCTGCCGACCAGGGTGGCATCCTGCCAGGGCACGCCAATGACCCAGGCCAGCGGCGCCAATACCCAGCCGAAGAGCGTCTGCAGGGAGAGTTCGACCGGGTGTCCAAGTTGAACGGTGAGCCAGCCATTCAGCGATGATGTCTGATCCGCGCCCCAGGCATGCCCGCCGAGCCACTGGAACGGCGCATTGAGCATTGCAATCAGGGCAATGAAGGCGAGCAGCATGGCGCCGACGTTGAGTGCCAGGCGCAGGCCGTCCGCCGCGCCAGTGGCAGCGGCGTCGATGACGTTGGCCGTGGTCTTTTCCACTTCGAGCTTGACCTGGCCGCGGGTCAGCGGCTCTTCCGTTTCGGGAATCAGGATCTTGGCCAGCATCAGCGTGGCCGGCGCGGCCATGATGCTTGCGGTCAGCAGGTGGGTGGCATAGAAGATGCGCTGGCCATCGTCGTCACCGCCCAGCAGGCCGACATAGGCGGCCATGACGGAGCCGGCGATATGCGCCATGCCGCCGATCATCACCGTCATCAACTCGGACTGGGTCATGCGCTCGAGATAGGGCTTGATCGTCAGCGGCGCTTCGGTCTGGCCGATGAAGACACTGGCGCAGACCGACGTCGTCTCGGCCCCCGATACGTTCATGACCTTGGTGATGACCCAGGCCATGCCCTTGACGATCATCTGCATGATGCCGAGGTGGTAGAGCACGCCGGTCAGCGCGGCAAAGAAGATGATGGTCGGCAAGACCTGGATCGCGAACACGAAGCCGAACTTCGAAGTGTCCATGAAACCGCCGAATATGAAGTCCGAGCCGGCACGCACGTAGTCGAGCAACTTGACGAAGCCGGTGGCTATGCCGTTGAAGATCTCCCGACCCATGGGAACCTTGAGTACGAGTGCGGCGAAGACGACCTGCAACAGCACACCTGTTGCAACCAGCTTCCAGCTGATTGCCCGCCGATTATTCGAGAACAGCACGGCAATGGAAATCAGAACGGCAAGGCCGAACAGACCAAATGCGATATGGCCCAAAGCCTGCATCATCCGGAAATTCCCCTGTAGAATTGTGCCGCGCGAATACGGCAGCGTAGAACAACACGGAAGCGACGCGCAATACGGCGGCTGACAATTTGCAACGAAGGCACGCAGCTATTCGTCGTTGCTGGGAGTTGCCTCGAGAAATTCAGCCACAGCCAAAGGGACCCCGGCATGCCTGATCCAGGAAAAGGACGCTTACCCCGGGCAAGCTTGTTGCTGCTTCTAAACCTCCTCGCCTTCCTGGGCCTGGGGCTCGGACTGTCCGCCGTTGTCGTGGTCAGCCTTGATCCAGCGTTTCTTCCAGCCGATGGCGCATCCATGGCGGCAGATTCGGCATCTCTCCTGCTCAATGCCATCCCCCCGGCACTGGTCGCGATCCTGCTGCTGGCGCTGACACGACGGGGCGCGCTCTCGCTTCTGATAATGCTGTCGCTGATGGTCGCAGTCCATGCGGTCAATAGCGCGAAACTGGAACTTCTCGATACGCCGCCGCTGCCCGGCGACTTCCAGTTCCTGGCCCACCTCGGCCAGGACGCTGCCTTGCTGTCCCGCTACGTGTCAGCCACCCAGCTGGCATTGTCGGCTTGCATCGCAATGACCTGCGCATTGCTGCTCTATTTCGAAAGTCCCTGGACCGCCCTGTCCGGAAGGCGAAGGGCCATGCTGCTGGTCGCGGCTCTGTTCGCGAACGGTACCCTGCTACTGAAACTCCAGCCCTGGTCGACCGTGTATGCGGCGCCTCTGAAGGGCTTCGAAGCCTGGTCGCCGGCCAGCTCCGTGGCCAGGGACGGCGTAATCGTGACCTTGCTCAACTACAACTGGCGGATGAACTACGCTTCCGTGCATGTCAACCATGCGGCAACAACTGGAATTCTGCGGAGACACCCGCTGCCGCCCCCAGTTCCCGAGCCCGTCGAACTGCCAGACATCATCGTGCTCCAGAGCGAATCGTTGTTTGATCCGGCCCGGTTGCGTGGCGTGGACGAGGGCATTCTGCTGCCGCAACTGCAGCACCTGATGCGCAGCAATCGACATGGCGATCTCTGGGTACCGGCTTTCGGTGGTGGCACCATCCGGACCGAATTCGAGGTCCTGACCGGCCTGGCAATGCGCAGCTTTCCCGAAGTCGAGTATCCCTATTTTTCCCTGGCTATCTCCGGAACCGTATCCAGCCTCGCCAGCGTACTCGGCCAGAAGGGTTACCGAACAATCGCGGTGCATCCCAACTCGCGCGATTTCTGGAATCGGGCCAGTGCATTCGGGCGGTTGGGGTTTGAGGAATTCGACGCCGCCGAGCAATTCGTCGACGCCAATCGCATTGGCTACTATCCCAGCGATGCCGATCTTGTCGATCATGTGCTTGCGCGGCTCGATGAGACGAAGGGTCCGTCCTTCATATTCGCGATCAGCATCGAGAATCACGGTCCTTACGACGACTTTCCGAATGCCGATCCGGACCACCTGGCCGCACAGCCCGTGCCCGCCAACCTGACCGCCTCGGCGGCTGCGCGCCTGCGCGGGTATTTCTATCATCTGGAAAATGCAGATCGAGAGCTGGGTCGACTGGCCGAGGCCTTGCGCGGCCGATCGCGACCCAGCCTGCTGCTTTTCTACGGCGATCATCTGCCTGCGTTACCCAGGATCTATTCCGAATTGGGCTTCGAAGACGGTGCCAGCGGCCCCTTGCAGCCGGTACCCTGGCTGCTGGTGGACAGCCAGCGTTCCCACCCGACCGCGAACAGCGAATCGACCGCCTCCTTCTATTTGCCCGCCTTGCTGCTCGACGCGGCCGGTATTGATGATCGCGGCTACTTTCGACTCCTCGAGTCGCTGCGCCGGGTTGACTCGCCAAAAGGCGGCTGGACACCGAATGAAGACCAGGGTCTGGTTGCGCTGATGCAGCTGCAGCAGCGAGGCCAGCTTTCGGTGCAGCCCTAGGGACACGATGCGCCCTGGCTGCGTATAGAATGCAGCCGCTACCCGACAGCGCCGTGTGGTCGGGTGAGAGCGAGGCATCATGGACAAACCCTCTGTCAGCAGAACTCCCTATTCCGATGGAAAGCCCGCTCGAAAGCCGGCAAGCGTCGTCCGGTCGACCGTCGATGAAACCGCCGGCCTGCTCGGTGCCAGTGGCCCGCTTCGCTTCGGCCATGGCCTGATCTCGACGATCATTGCCCTCAGCCTCGGCACCCTCTGCCTGCTCGGCGTGCTCGCTTTTCATTTTCCCGAGTACCTGACCACGCCCGAACTGCGTCGTCAGTATTCCGTGGAGGTATTGCGTCAGGCATTGCTGGTTGCGCTGCTGGTCGCGGGCGGACTCTCGCTGGCCAACATCATTCTCGGCGTGCGCCGCAACCTCAATATGCTCGCATTCGCACTGGTCATGATCGCAGTGGCCCTCGGCGGTTCACGGGTTCCGGTGGGCGATTTTCCGGACAATACGCCCTACATCGGACTCGACTGGTTCATCCTCGACCTGCTCGGCTCCACCCTCGTCTTTGTCGCCATCGAGAAGCTGCTGCCGCTGCGCAAGGGCCAGCCGGTTTTCCGCAAGGAATGGCAGACCGACCTCAAGCACTTCGCGGTCAATCACTTCCTCGTCGGCCTGATCCTGCTGACCGTAAACTTCGTCATCCACAACGCCTTTGGCTGGATGGTGCAGCACGACTTCCAGCTGGTCGTGCAGGGGATCTGGTTCGTACCGCAGCTGCTGCTGTGCATCCTGGTGGCCGACCTGTCCCAGTACTGGACGCATCGCGCCTACCACGAGATCCCGTTCCTGTGGAAATTCCATTCGGTTCATCACAGCACCAAGTCGATGGACTGGCTGGCCGGTTCGCGTCAGCACGTGCTCGAGGTCATTGTCACGCGCGTTCTCGTGGTCGCCCCGCTGTTCGTGCTCGGCTTCAGCGAAGCCGTGATCAACGCCTACATCATCATTGTCGGATTCCAGGCCGTGCTCAATCACGCCAACGTGCGCGTGCCATGGGGGCCTTTGCGGTACCTCATCGTGACCCCGGATTTCCACCACTGGCACCACGCCTCGGACGACGAGGCGATCGACCGCAACTACGCCGCCCACTACGCGTTTCTCGACTACCTTTTCGGTACGGCGGTCAAGGCGGATCGCTCGCTGCCCAACCACTACGGCGTGGTCGGCGATTACATGCCGGATGGTTTCTTCGCCCAGCAGATGTTTCCGTTCCGGGCCCGGCCCAAGGGCTGACCGGTTCTTGCGGGCCCGTTTGCCAGGGGCAACAGGGGCAAAATCTCGTTAAAATCAGCACACTCCCCGCAAGCGACCCTCCACCATGATGCAAATGAAGGGCCTGTTCCCGGTCCCGTTCGGGTATGACCAGTACCCGAATCCCGAGGCGCTCAACACGGCCCTGCGCCGCCTGTTCCTGGCTCGAGAGGCCGAGGGCTCACGGCATGCCAATCCGGGCCCGATCACGCTGCGCAACGAGCAGTTGTTCGAAAGTCATTTCAAGCTTTTCTCTTGGCCGGATGCGGAAATCGTCGAACTGCGCAATTTCTGCCTGTCGCGACTGGCCCAACTGGTCAGCGAACTGAACGGCTATGACGAGCGCACTAGGGCACGCCTGGATATCCGCACCGATGCCTGGTTCCACGTGACCCGCCGCAATGGCTTTTTCGGCGTGCACAACCATCCCCTGGCCAGCTGGTCCGGCGTGTATTGCGTGTCTGCCGGAAAGAACGATGCCGACCAGCCCGACAGTGGCCTGCTCAATTTCCTGCACCCGCATATCGGACAGGCCATGTATGTCGATCCGGGCAACGAGCATCTCAAACAGCCGTTCGGCATCCAGAACTACGGGCTGATGCTGCAACCGGGACAGCTTGTCCTGTTTCCTTCGTGGCTCCTGCACCAGGTGTTGCCGTTCTACGGCGAGGGCGAACGCATCACGGTCGCGTTCAACTGCTCGTTCAGCCTGCGCTAGCGCTTTGGCCGGCAGGCACGACTGAATTCAGCCTTGCCCTTCCCTGCGCTTCGACCCGATCGCGGCGACCCGGCCCCTGCCGGACCCACCCTGACGGTACGGCCTGCGGGCAAGCAGCCCAGCGCTGGTACAATTCCGCTCTTCCCCTCGCTTCAAAGATTGGTATCCGTCATGTCCGTCCCCGCCAGCTCGCTCGCGCCAGCCATCGACACCGACTACACGCTCGAACACAAGTACACGCGCAAGGAAGGACGAATCTACCTTTCGGGTGTGCAGGCATTGGTGAGACTGCCGCTGATGCAGCAGATGCGCGATCGCGCCGCCGGGATCAACACGGCGGGATTCATCTCCGGCTATCGCGGGTCGCCGCTGGGAGGATTCGATCTCGAGCTCTGGAAAGCGAAGAAGCACCTGAAGTCCTCCAATATCGAGTTCACCCCGGGACTCAACGAAGACCTGGGTGCAACCATGGTTTGGGGCACCCAGCAGACCAACCTGTTCGAAGGCGCGAAATACGACGGCGTATTCTCGATGTGGTACGGCAAGGGTCCTGGCGTGGACCGCTGCGGCGATGTGTTCAAGCACGGCAATGCCGCCGGCACCTCGAAGTTCGGCGGCGTGCTGGCGCTTGCCGCGGATGACCATGCCTGTCGTTCGTCCACGCTGCCGCACGGCTCGGAACTGGAATTCGTTTCGGCAATGATGCCGATCCTCAATCCCGCAGGTGTCCAGGACATCCTCGACATGGGCATGCTTGGCTGGGCGATGTCGCGCTTCACCGGGCGCTGGGTCGGCTTCAAGACAATTGCCGAGACGGTCGAATCCTCGGCCTCGGTCAATGTAAATCCGCACCAGCTCGACATCGTCATGCCGGAAGATTTCATCCTGCCCGAGGGCGGCCTGAACATCCGCTGGCCCGATCCGCCACTGAACCAGGAAATGCGCCTGCATCAGTACGCGGTGCAGGCGGCGACGGCATTCGCCCGCGCCAACCGCATTGACCGGATCGTACTCGACTCGCCAAGGGCGAGACTGGGCATCGTTACCACGGGCAAGAGCTATCTTGATGTACTGCAGGCGCTGGAATACCTCGGCATCGACGAAAAAGATGCACGCGAGATCGGTATCCGTGTCTACAAGATCGGCATGACCTGGCCGCTCGAGCCGGTCGGCATCCGCGAATTCGCCGATGGCCTCGAAGACGTCATCGTTGTCGAGGAAAAGCGTTCTTTCATCGAATCGCAGATGAAGGAATACATGTACAACTGGACTACGCGTCCGAGCGTGGTCGGCAAGTACGACGAGGACGGCAACTGGGTGCTGCCCTCCACCAACGAACTGACCCCGGCCATGATCGCGCTGGTCATCGCCAAGCGTCTCGCCCGCTTCTTTACCAGCGAGGCAATCCGCTCGCGCGTCGCCTGGATTCAGGCCAAGGAGCAGGAGCTGACCCTGCCGCGCGCCAATTTTCCGCGCGCGGCGCACTACTGCTCGGGCTGCCCGCACAACACCTCGACCGCGGTGCCGGAAGGCTCGCGCGCGCACGGCGGCATCGGTTGTCACTACATGGTGACGTGGATGGACCGCAACACCGACACGTTCACCCAGATGGGCGGCGAAGGCACGACCTGGTGTGGCCAGGCGCCATTCACCGAAACCAGGCACGTATTCCAGAATCTCGGCGATGGCACGTATTTTCATTCCGGATCACTGGCGATTCGCCAGGCGATCGCGGCCAAGGTCAACATCACCTACAAGATTCTTTTCAACGATGCGGTGGCCATGACCGGTGGCCAGCCAGTCGACGGCACGCTCACCGTTCCCGATATCGCGCACCAGATGCGCGCCGAGGGCGTGCAGACCATCATCGTCGTCTCCGACGATATCGAGAAGTGGTCGAAACCCGAAATCTTCCCGGTCGGCGTCGAATTCTTCCATCGTGACGAACTCGATTCCGTGCAGAAGCGCATGCGCGAGATTCCCGGCACAACCGTCTTGATCTACGACCAGACCTGCGCGACCGAGAAACGCCGCCGGCGCAAGCGCGGCAAGCTCGAGGATCCAAAGAAGCGCGTGTTCATCAATTCGCTGGTCTGCGAAGGCTGCGGCGACTGCGGCGAAAAGTCGTTCTGCGTTTCGGTGCTGCCGAAGGCGACCGAATACGGGCGCAAGCGCGAGATCGACCAGAGCGGCTGCAACAAGGATTACTCCTGCGTGAAGGGTTTCTGTCCGAGCTTCGTCACCGTACACGGTGGCGGCCTCAGAAAGGCGAACAAGGCCGGCGCCGGCGAAGTCGATTTCGACAGCCTGCCGATGCCGACGATCGCCTCGACCCTGGATCGACCGTGGAACATTCTGGTTACCGGCATCGGTGGTACGGGTGTGGTCACGATCGGTGCGCTGATCGGCATGGCCGCGCATCTTGAGGGCAAGGGCAGTACCGTGCTCGACCAGACCGGCCTCGCCCAGAAGGGTGGCGCCGTCACCTGCCACCTGCGCATTGCCAGAGAGCCATCCGATATCCATGCCGTGCGCATCGCCGCCGGCGAAGCCGACCTCGTGCTCGGTTGCGACATGGTCGTGGTCAACGACTACTGGGCGCTGTCGAAGATCCGCGCAAAGCGCTCGAACGTCGTTCTCAATACCTATGAGGCCATGCCCGGCACATTCACCACACATCCGGACATGCAGTTCCCCGCACAGAAGATCATCGATGCCGTACGCACCGCTCTCGAGGGCGATGAACCGGAATTGATCGATGCGACCCAGCTGGGTACCGCCCTGCTCGGCGACACGATCGCGGCCAACCTGTTCATGCTCGGCTACGCCTGGCAGAAGGGCTGGGTACCGGTGAGCCTGGATTCGCTGATGCGCGCGATCGAGCTGAATGGCGCGGCAATCGAAATGAACAAGGCCGCGTTCAACTGGGGCCGCATGGGTGCGCACGATGTCGCCCTCGTGCGCAGGGCGGCCGGGGTTGGTGCCGCAAAGCTTCCCTCCGGCGCGATTCCGCTCAATCTGCCGATGCATCCGGCAGGCGCCAAGACCGGCAACGGCGACATCGCCACTCCGAAAGGTGCCGAGGCACTCGACGACCTGAGCCTCAGCACTTCACTTGAAGAGCAGATCGCCCGCCGCGTCGCGTTCCTCACCGGCTACCAGAACGCCGACTATGCGAAAAAGTACAAGTTACTGGTCGACAAGGTGCGTGGCGTCGAGCAGGAAAAGACCCCGGCCTTCACCAGCCTGACCCAGGCCGTCGCACGCTACGCATTCAAGCTGATGGCCTACAAGGACGAATACGAAGTCGCGCGTCTTTACACCAGCGGCGATTTCGAGAAGAAGATCCGCGAGACGTTCGAAGGCGACTACAAGATCCATTTCCATCTTGCCCCGCCCCTGCTGGCGAAGAAGGATTCGGAGGGCCACCTGCGCAAGGCCGAATACGGACCCTGGGTGTTCAAGGCATTCCGCATACTGTCCAGATTGAAGGGGCTGCGCGGCGGCGCGCTCGACATCTTCGGCTACACCGCCGAACGCAAGATGGAGCGCAGGCTCATCGCCGACTACTTCAGGCAGGTCGATGAACTGCTGGCTGGCCTCGACAGCGAAAACCACGCGCTCGCCGTAGACATTGCCTCGATACCCGAGCACATCCGCGGCTACGGGCACATCAAGGAGCGTTTCCATGCCGATGCGATGAAGCGCCAGGATGATCTGCTCAGCGCCTGGCGCAATTCGTCAGCGGGTCGAAACGCCGCCTGAGCGCGCGCTCGGGTCGGCAGCTCGCTGCCGACCCGAATTCGATCAGGCAAACGCGTCAATGCCCATTGCAACGCGCTCTCGCAGTCCGGCCAGCATCTGGCGCTCGGTCAGGCCCGAGGCCCACTCGGGTCGCAGCTGAAAGTGCGGTTGATCGACGATGGTTCGCCAGTTCCCGCCCCACTCGAGACCGAGCTCCTCGCCGAGCGCGCCTACCGCCTTGTACATCGGTGATTCGCCAAGGTACTGATTGCGCTCGAACAGGCCGACATCGAAGGCGATGCCGAAGTTGTGATTGGAATAGCCGCCGCGCGCGTTGGTAACGACGTTCCCGGGCCGGGTTCGACCCTGCGCGTAGAGCGCATCCTGCTCGGCGTAGCTGCGCGATCCGCTGATGATATTGATGACAAGGCCATGACTCCTGGCCTTGAAGTAGAGCGCACGGGCGTAGGGTTGCACGAGCGGATGCAGGGTGGAGATCACCTTTTCGCTGCGCGTGTTGGCCCGGTCTTGTGTTTCGCTCAGGGCGGCGTCGAGGGGCGAACCACGGTCAACGATCCGCTTGTAGATGGCACCCCAGGTTTGCGGGCCGGCACGTCCATCCACATCGACACCCAGCTTTTCCTGGACGGCACGGACCATCTCTTCGATCTGCATGGCTCATCCCCCTGAGTTCGATCGATGCCAAGCATACGCCGGTGGGTCGGCGCGCCGAAAGCCGGTGGCAGTCCGGAAGGTCGGCGGCTTTCGCCTTGCGGAGCCCGAGCATGGCCCGATCGGAGTGCAATCCCGTGGTGGCGATCACATTTTCGTGACCGCGCATTCGGCACATTGGAGCCATGCCATGGACACGCTGGCCGAGCTGACCGCCATCAGACCCCGGACTAGCAGCGCTTTGGCATGCCGCAAGGCGCTTTCGCAACAAACCAACCGAGTCATCGCGTAGCCGAGGATCCATCCATGCCAGCCAACTTCAACGCCGAGGAATTCGACACCGCGCTGCGCCAACTCAAACAGGCTGCACCTGCAGTGGCGCCGTCCGCTCCTTCAAGCGAGCCGATCGCGGCAGGCCAATGGCAGCAGAGCGAGAAATTCAGGGTGCGCGTGATTACCGCCCGCACCAAGCTCAAGTTGATGCGCGATCGCAGCGAAGCGCTGCGTGATTCACTCAAGCGCTTCCGCGATCAGCAGGCCTGCGCGAATCGCGCCTGAAGCGAGCGCGATAACGCCATCGAAAATCACGTTGCATCGGGTGCCACACGGCGTGGATCCGGGCCATGCGGCGGACTGATCCAGTCGCCATCGCTGGCCCCGGGATTCTGATTCCATCGCGAAGTCCGCGAAACCGGACTCAATCAAACCCGTCTGAAAATATCCGATCGAGCTGATCCGCTCGGCATTGCGCCCCGCCGGACTCTATCCGGATATTGTCAATGGCCCAGCCGCTGCGGGTAACATTGGTATCGCTGGTAAGGCGGAAACGCAGGCGCAGATCGGCGAGATTCTCGGTCGATGCGGGCAACGCGATGCGATTGTCTTGCCATGTCGTGCGCCCCGAACACTGGTAGAGCGTGGTCCAGTTGGCGCCGGCATTGACGGAAACCTCTACGCGCCCGAAGTCGTAGCCCGCCTCGGTATCGCAACGATCGTCGAACTGCAGGATGCTCTCGGAGTAGCCCGTGGTGTCGATGCTTCGCGTGAGACTGCTGTTCAGATTGTTCTGATACTGCGGAGTAGCCCAGACGAATCCCGCATTTCCAGGCACTGCGTTCGTGCGCACCCAGGGCGACTGTGCGGTCCAGCCGCTGTTGCCCGTTTCGACGTCGTCGTCCAGCAAGGTACAGGCTCTGAGCAGGGAGACGTTCCTGGTCACGACGCCACCTGCTGCCAGAACCGTGCCATCGATATCTTCTCCCAGATAGCCTTGCGGCGGGTCGACGCGGATGTCCACCGTTCCCGCAAGCATCGTGCGCGAGTAGCCTCCATCGACGGGATTGCTTGAAGCCGTACGAGACTCTCCGCTGGACGGATTGGTCACGCGCAAGGACGTTGCCAGCGGCGCACCCGTGTCGAAGGCGGTGATGCTGCCGGACAGGGTGGCGATGGCACTGGCGTCCGCCACTTCAACGAACACGGCATTCGGGGTGCCCGGCTGAGTAGAGGCATCCACACCCTGCACGAAGAGCAGGTGCTTGCCGTTGCTCAAACCCGTGGTGGAGATACTTGCACTGGCATCCTCCATGGGGCTGTCGAAGTTGCCGTCGTCCGCCTGCAGGGCTGCGACTGCCAGGGCACCTTCCCAGGGCAGGCCACCGAAATAGGCGGATGCCGAGACAATGTTCTGCACGGGCTCGGCAAAATTGACCTGATTGAAGCGACTGTCATCCAGCCTCGCGGCTATGGAAACCGCAGTGCCTGCGGCAACGAGATCGGGAGTTGCTTCGATGCGGGTCACATCCGGACCGCCGGGCAACAGATAGGGTGCATGGAGACTGCGAGCAGCGTAGCGCAGCGCCAGAAGGTTTTTCGGCAGCGTATCCTGCAGGAATGAAGTGCACGGCTGAAAGAAGGCCTGATCGAGCTCGAAGGTGTAGGACGGAGCGCCCAGTGCTCCATAGAACGTGTCGACGGTGGTGCCATCGGTCGGATAGAGCGTGTCCGATTGATCGGGAGAGTATTGGTTGAACCAGCCCATGCGTTGGCCAAACCTGCGCAATGCGGCGCCATTGGGAGCCGCATCGGAGCGATCACCCCACGACCACAGAATCAACGATGAATAGCTGTGAAGGTCGAGAAACATGCCGGGGTAGTTGTCCGGCGCGGCGTCGCCACCATCACCTGCCACGGTCGGTGGCTGCATGGGGCCGTCCCTGAGATCGGGCAGGATGCCGCCAGTGCATACCCCATCGCTGCTGCAAACGCCCGCCACGTAGCTGACAAGATTGTCGGTCTCGGGCTCCGACTGGAAGGCCGGCCCGCGATACGTGGTATCGCAGGCAAGGCTGCTCGACCCGCCATCGCCCGGAACGATGCCCCAGTGGAAGGGAAAATTGCGGTTGAGATCGACGCCGGAGCTGTTGCCGCAATTCGCCGCAATCGTGTTCGTGTTCTTGCGCCACGAAATTCCGGCCTCGGCCTTCTTGCGGCCATCCGGATTGGCCTGCAGGATCAGATGAAAGTTGTGATGATCGACCAGCCAGGTCGCTTCAGGATCGGACCCGTAGCCATCCAGAAGCCACTCTGCAAAGCGCGTATTGAGTTCGGCTGGCGCGTATTCGCGCGCATGGATCGAGCTGAATACGATCATGTCCGGCTTGTTCGGAATGCTTGCATCGGTCGCCGAATTTTCAATGCGCAAGACGCGCATGGTGTAACCCTCGGCAGCATTCTGCGTGCGCTCCCAACTGGGGCCGATGTCGACGATCCGGGCCAGGCTCGAATGGGCCGCGACCAGCTGATCCATGGTCGCGTAGGTTTCTTCCACCGTGCGGTAGCAGGCATAGCCGGGGATGCTGCGTCCGCGATCGAACACTTCCGCGTAGAAGGTACGCATGTTGGCCGTCTCGGCCAGGTCGATCGTGTAGGTGATTTCCATCCGATCCAGCAGGGCCAGTTGCGCATCGTCGGCAATGAGACGCACTGTCTGTCGCTTGCGATCGACATCCAGATGCTGGAAGTGGGGCGCAATGCGCGCCAGATCGGCCGGCGTCTGCCAGCTGGCGTCGATCGACCATTCCTCGGCTGATGCGGGAGCGGCGCAGATCAGGAACGCGGCTAGGACCGACACGGGCATTCGCATCAATGGAATTCCGACTTCTTCCTGGGCCCTCTAGTCTAGCAGCGCAAGCGGACCTGCCTCAGGCGCCTTTCAGTAGCCATCGCCATCATCGAAGTACGGGTCGGATTCCAGCGAATCCTGGATGTCGACGACGTGTTCCTCCGCGCAATCCGGATCATGCATGTAGGCGATGTTGAGCAAGGCGTCACCGCGATTGACCAGGGGCAGGTTGGTGCGTCCGATGATGAGGCCCTTGCCGGTCGCCAGCACATCGACCTCGCTGTCGCCGAACGGATCGGCAACGATACCGAGTCGATCGCCCTTTTCGACCGCTTCGCCGATGGTCTTGAAGGCACGCAGCAACCCGCCCCTCGGCGCGCGCACCCATCGCGTTTCCGACGCTTCGAGTGGCGCCGCTCGGCGCTCGCTCGAATAGCGACCCGGCAACATCCGCAAATAATGCAACACCGAATTGATGCCGCGCACGCCGGCCCTGACAGGCAGTTCGTCGAAGCGAAGGGCCTCGCCGGCTTCGTACAGCAGGGTTTCCACGCCGGCCGCTTTCGCGGCGGCACGCAATGATCCTTCGCGGACGCTGGACGTCAGCGTGATCGGTGCGCCAAAGGCGCGCGCAAGCTCCTTGAGTCGGGCAGAACTATCCGGGCTGATACGGACCTGCGGAAGATTCATGCGGTGCTGCGCTGCGCTGTGAAGATCAATGCCGAACTCGCAACGGCGCACCACCTCGTTGAGAAACAGGTCCGCAAGTTGAGCCGCCAGCGAACCGCGCTCCGAACCCGGGAAACTCCTGTTCAAGTCGCGTCTGTCTGGCAGGTAGCGCGACTGATTCAGAAAACCGAATACATTGACAATCGGAACCGCCAATAGCGTTCCCGACAACTTGTTCAACGCCGCGTTCTGCAATACGCGCCGGATGATATCGACTCCGACAATCTCGTCACCATGGACGGCCGCGGACAGAAAGACGACCGGGCCCGGCTTGCGTCCGTGGATGACGTGAACCGGCAGGCTGACCGGTATGTGGTTGGCAAGCACGCTGACCGGAAGCTCGACGGTTTGCCTGGCGCCGGCCGAGATACTGACGCCACCGATCTCGAAGAAGCTCCTGCTCTCCCTGGTTCTTTTTCCTTTGCCCGTGCCAGACGGCGTCCTTGAATCGGAGGACATCAACCGCGGCCCTTGGTCTTCGTCTTGCCCGGGCGCGCATTGCGCTCGAGAAAGGTAATGATCTGGCCAGCCACGTCGATGCCTGTTGCCTTTTCTACCCCCTCCAGACCCGGTGAGGAGTTGACCTCCATCACGACCGGGCCGTGGTTGGATCGCAGCATGTCGACGCCGCAGACGTTCAATCCCATGGTCTTGGCTGCGCGAATCGCCGTTGAACGTTCTTCCGCCGTTATCTTGATGGGCTGGGCGCTGCCGCCGCGATGCAGGTTGGACCGGAACTCTCCTTCGGCGCCACGGCGGCGCATGGCAGCGACCACCTTTCCGCCGATCACCAGCGCGCGGATATCCTCGCCACCGGCTTCCTTGATGAATTCCTGCACGAGGATATTGACGTGCGCGCCACGGAACGCCTCGACCACCGACTTCGCCGAGCGCGGTGTGTCGGCCAGAACCACGCCGATACCCTGGGTGCCCTCGAGCAACTTGATCACCACGGGCGCACCGCCCACCACCTTGAGCACTTCTTCGGTCTGTTTCGGATCCTGCGCGAAAGCCGTCACCGGCAGGCCGATGCCATCTCGCGCCAACAGCTGCATCGAGCGCAACTTGTCGCGCGAGCGACCGATGCCCACCGATTCATTGAGCGGATACACGCCCATCATCTCGAACTGACGCAACACGGCCAGGCCATAGAAGGTGATCGACGCACCGATGCGCGGTATCACCGCGTCGTAGCCGGTGAGCTTCTGACTGTTGTAGTAGACCTCGGGTCGATGCGACGTGATGTTCATGTAGCAACGCAAGGTATTGACGATGTCCAGCGTGTGGCCGGCCGCCTCCGCCGCCTCGACCAGGCGCCTGTGCGAATAGAGATTGGCATTGCGTGCCAGCATCATGAATTTCATGGAGGTTCCGGATCAGGTCCTGGGCTTGGATTTGGGCTTCTTGATGACCGTCGTACGCACCGGTGCACCGACATGGTTTGTGGAACTGATCGGCCCGGCCAGTCGCGTGCGCGCCGGGTCGACGACGAACTTTCCCTTCAGTGCCGAGCGCCCGATCAGCATGGGCAGCTCCATGTCCGAGCGATCCGTCAGGGTGACTTCGGTCGCCCAGACCTGGCCGGCAAGGCGCAGGGCGAGGATCACGACCGGGCGAATCTGCGCCGTTCCGGTCGAACTCCTGATGGTGCGATGCTCGGCCACGGGCAACCGGAATCGGTGGCGCCTGGACTGGTCGATGTCCGGAAGGTCAAACTCGATCCACATGGTGGACCGGCTCCTGCTGTACTTCATGTCGACCGCATGCAGGGCCGAAGTGCGCGCCCCGGTATCGAGCTTGGCCGGCAATCGGATGTTGCCGAGGTCGGGCAGGACCACCGATTCCTTCCAGCCAAGTACCTTCTTGTTTCCTGCACTTCGCAACGGTTTGAGCTCGTCACCAACCGCACGCCGCGAAGCCTTCGCTTCGCCTGCGGATCGGGATCGGTTGCTGGACGGGGCGGCAGCTTTTCGCATGCCGGCACTATACGCGGCTGGCCCGCCGGACAACGATCGCCGCAAGTCACGTTCAGGTCATGCGCGGCGTGTCGGTGCGGCCGGAACCATGGCCGATTCGAACTCCTGGACAACGCGGGTCAGGTGCGGTGCATGCCGCTATTGCCTGCGCGCGACAAGGACGAGCGCGATGCCACCGAGGATGGCCATGGCGGTCAGGCCCAGGCGCAGGCTGAGCGATTCTCCGAGCAGAAGGACGCCCGCAACGCCCGCCAACACCGGCACGCTGAGCTGGACCGTTGCGGCCTGGGCGGCCTTGAGCCAGGGCAGAACGGTATACCAGATGGCATAGCCGCAAGCCGATGCGAGTGCGCCGGATGCGGTGGCATAGGCGATCCCGTCCGGAGCGACCCGGATCGCATCGTGCTGGACGAGGCTCAGCGCAACTGCGAACGGTACCGCGCGCAGAAAATTTCCTGCCGTGGTCCAGATCGGGTCGCCGCCGCCACGTCCACGCAGGGAATAGACGCCCCAGGCAGTACCGGCGGCAATCATCCACAGCGCGCCAATCAGTGGCGGTCTCGACAGACCGGGCAGGAGCAGGCCCAGCAGTCCTCCCGTGGCCAGCAGCAGTCCCGCCACTTGCGCAGCCCTGAGGCGCTCGCCCATGGCAAGTCCCGCGACTATCATCGTGATCTGCACGGCGCCAAACAGCAGCAAGGCGCCGGTCGCGGCAGACAGGGACACGTAGGACATCGAAAAACCGGCGGCGTAGACAAACAGTGCAAGCGCCGAAATCCAGCTACCGCCGACACCGGGCCCGTGCTTTCGGCGAAGTCCGAGTATCCCGAGCATGAGCGCGCCCGAACCCAGGCGTAGCGTCGTGAAACTGGCCGGATCGATGCTGGCATCCATGAGCGCTGCACGACAGAGCAGCGAATTCCCCGCGAAGGCCAGCATGGCCAGTGCCGTCAGGGCCAGCAGGCGAGGCAGGGACAGGATGGCATCCGGCGTGCGAGGCGTGGGCATTTTCTGCGGCTCAAGTATGCTGGACCCATTCTAGGGGGCCTTGTGCCAGGATAGGGACGGAGGCGCCTGCCGCCATGGAGAATCCATCCGCATCATGTTGATCGCCCTGACCCGAAGGATCAGTTCCCGTCTGGCCGACTGCGAACTCACCCATCTGCAACGCGCGCCAATCGACCTGGCTCTGGCCGAGCACCAGCATCGGCGTTACCTGGAAGTCCTGGCGCGAGCCGGGTGTGGTGTCGTGGAGCTTGATGCAGAGCCCGACTTGCCCGATTCGGTTTTCGTCGAGGACATTGCCATCGTGCTCGACGAAATTGCCGTGATGACGCGCCCTGGCGCCGCGTCGCGCCGCCCGGAGAGCGCGTCGGTGGCGACCGCGTTGAAGGACTACAGGGCACTGCTTCGCATCGAGGGAACGGGGCAGCTCGATGGCGGGGATGTGTTGCGCATCGGGCGGTCCCTTTATGTGGGCCAGTCCAGTCGCAGCAATGCCGAGGGCATCTCCCAGTTGCGCGATCTGGTGGCCGCTCATGGCTTCGAGGTGCAGGCGATTCCGATCCGGGAATGCCTGCATCTGAAGTCGGCCGTGACCGCACTCGATGACGAGACCGTACTCGTGCAACCGGCCTGGGTGGACCCGGGCCACTTCGACCGGTTTCGAATCCTGGAAGTGGATCCTGACGAGGCGCATGCCGCCAACGTCTTGCGAATTGGCGATCAACTGGTCATGCCGGAGTGTTTTCCGCGCACGCGGAATCGAATCCGGTCCGCCGGCTTCGATTCCCATGTCGTTGATGTCTCGGAATTGCAGAAGGCGGAAGGCGCCGTCACCTGCTGCAGCCTGGTTTTCGAATCCGTTCCAGCTTCGACTGCGCGACCCGCCTAGTCGAGAAATTCCTTGCGCAGATCGACCGTGCCACGCTTGCCGATCGCGTCGTGGTGCTCATTCAGCCATTGCCCGGCGCTGGCGCGTCCGAGATCGCGCAGGCCTGCAAGAAACTGCATGTCGGTGCTGATCTTGGTCGCTGCCGAAAGCGTGCCCATGAAAGCGTCTGCGCGGATCAGGTGCACGAGTACATGGCGCATGCGCCTGGCGTATTCAGGCTTGAGCCAGCCTTCGCCGAGCTGACGGCTGACAAACTCGACTGCGCGCATCTCGCGCATCAGCGACGAATTGAAGCTGATCTCGTTGACGCGATCCTCTATTTCCGCGGGCGTGGTCGGCACATCGTCGCGCCACATCTGGTTGACCATGACCACGACGACATCACGCGTTGCCGTCTCGTAAAACAGCGGATAGAGCGCGGGGTTTCCGACGTAGCCGCCGTCCCAGTAGTGCTCGCCGTCAATCTCAACGGCCTGGAACAGATGCGGCAGGCAGGCCGACGCCATGACTGCATCCACCGACATCGCACTGTTGTTGAAGATGCGTACCTTGCCGCTGCGCACATTGGTCGCGCACAGGAACAGCTTGACCTCGCCGCAATGGCGCAATGCCTCGAAATCCACACAGCTCTCGAGCAGATCCCGCAGCGGGTTCACGTTCATCGGGTTGAACTGATACGGCGAAAACGTTCGCGTGAAGGATTCCGCAGCCCACTGCTGTGCGGCGAGCACCGGATCCACCCCCGCGTTTTTCAACGGATTCGTTGCGGCCATTGCGGCAATCGGATTGAGCATGGCCCCCAGCTTGCCGACGCTCTCCCAGAATTTCGCGAGACTGGCGCGTGCGCCTTCGTGCCCACCGTGCATCAGGCCATGCGCGACCAGTACGGCATTCATCGCGCCGGCACTGGTACCGCAAATGCCATCGAAGCTGACTCTTCCGTCCTCGAGCAGTCGATCGAGCACGCCCCAGGTGAACGCGCCATGCGAACCGCCACCCTGCAAGGCCAGGTTGATCGGTTTTGTGGCGCTGTCGATTGGGAACTTGACCTGTCGTTCGGCTGTTGATCGCCGCGCCGAACCGGGAGAGTGCTTGCCGGATGTCGCCATGGGTTTTCCTGCGGAGTCGAAAGCGGGAACGCGGATGCACGGTATTGCTGGATTGGCGAACGATACGACAATGCCAGTCTCGATGCCTCGATCTTCACTGTGCCGGCCCGCTCGGCCACACCTTGAAACCAAGCCGAAGGCATCCACTCTCCCCTCAACGCCATCGAATCAGGACTGGGCCATGGCCCTCAAGCTGGATCACGTTACCCTGCTCTCAAGCAAGCTCGAGGACAGCATGCGCTACTACGACGCGCTGCTGCCCCTGCTCGGTTTCAGCAAGTTGCGCAACCACGTGTGGACCGATGGCGAGGGATTCTTCTTCCAGTTTCGCGCGGCGAAGTCAGGAACCACGCCGTACGAACGCCACGGGGCCGGCATGAATCATCTCGGTTTTTCCGTGGCCAGTCCGGACGAGGTATCGGCCATTCGCAGCCAGATGGCCGAAGCCGGATTCGAGGTTCCCGAGATTCAGAATCTCGGCGGTGTCACTGCGCTGTTCATGAAAGATCCGGACGGCATCCGCTTCGAGATCAGTCACTACCCCGAAGGCACCTCGGTGGTGGACTGAGTCCCCGACGGACTTGCTCAGGCACTGACCAGCACGTCGGTCCTGCGGCACGCTTGCTGGGACGTGGCTACCGATAGCCTTTCGCCTGCAGCGAAAACAGATGCGCGTAGTGCCCTTCCTGCTGCACCAGCTTGGCGTGGCTGCCATGTTCGATGATGCGGCCGTCCTGAATCACGATGATCTGGTCGGCCATGCGCACGGTCGAGAAGCGGTGTGAAATCAGAATCACGATCCGGTTCGTCGACATGGCGCGGAAGTGCTCGAAGATGGTGGCCTCGGCTTCGGCATCCATGGCCGCAGTCGGTTCATCGAGTACCAGGATATCGGCCTGCGAGCGCATGAAGGCCCGTGCCAGTGCGATCTTCTGCCACTGGCCACCGGACAGTTCACGCCCATCGTTGAACCACTTGCCGAGCTGGGTGTTGTAGCCATCCGGCAGCTTGTCGATGAACTCGCTGGCCATGCCTTTTTCGCTGGCCTCGCGCCACATGGCTTCGTCTTCGAAATGGGCCACGTCGCCGGCGCCAACGTTCTCACCCACGCGCATCTGGTAGCGCGCAAAATCCTGGAAGATCACGCCGATGCGTCGGCGCAGTGCGACCTCGTCCCATTCCAGCAGATCGGTTCCATCGAGCAGGATGCGCCCGCTATCGGGCGAGTAAAGTCGCGTCAGCAGCTTGATCAGGGTGGTCTTGCCGGAACCGTTCTGGCCGACCAGGGCCAGGGATTCTCCAGGCCGGATATGCAGGTTGATATCGATCAGCGCCGGCGCTTCGGCGCCCGGATAAGTGAAGCTGACATTCTCGAAGCGGATGCCGTCGCTGGGATCCGTGCCTTTCGTTGCCGTGCCGGTCGATGCACGCACGGGCGTTTCGAGATATTCGTACAGCGTCGACAGATAGAGGTTGTCCTCGTACATGCCACCAATCGAAGAAAGGATCGCCGAGACCGCGGACTGGCCCTGCCGGAACAGCATGAAATACATCGTCATCTGGCCCAGGGTGATGCGCCCCATCACGGTCGTGAAGGCGATCCAGGCGTAGGCACCGTAAAGCGTAAGCGTGCCAATCAGGCCCAGCCCCAGGCCCCAGCTGTCGCGGCGCAAGGTCAGGCTGCGATCGGCACTGTAGAGCTTGTGAAAAATGCGGCGATAGCGATCCAGCAGCATCGGACCGAGGCCGAACAGCTTGACCTCCTTCGCACCATCTTCGCGTGCCAGCACGGTCTCCAGATACAGCTGCATGCGCGTTTCCGGCGAGCGCCAGCGAAACAGCGTGAAGGCGTCGCCGGAAAACTTGGCTTCGGCGATGAAGGCAGGCAGGCCGGCCAGCAACAGCACCGCCATGGCCCAGGGCGAAAAGCTGATCAGCAGCACCGCGTAACTGCTCAAGGCGATCAGGTTCTGGGCGAGGCCGAAGGTGCGATTGATCAGCGACAGCGGTCGACTCGAAGCCTCGCGACGGGCCCGTGTGAGCTTGTCGTAGAACTCCGAATCCTCAAAATGCGCAAGATCAAGAGTCAGCGCCTTTTCCAGAATCATCACGTTGACGCGCTGACCCAGTTGCGCACGCAACAGGGACTGACAGAATGAAATGCCGCGCTGGGCAGCGGCCATGGCGACCACCAGCAGGCACTCCAGCGCAACCAGCCAGAACAGCGGCGCCAGATCGGTTGCCGGATCGATCTGAACCGCTCGCGCGGTATCAACAACGCTGTCGACGATCTGCGCGCCGACCCAGGCAATGCCGGCCGGCAGCAGGCCCGCAGCCAGGGTCAGCAGGGCCAGGCCGATGGTCAGCGCGCGACTGGTTGACCAGACCAGCTGCACGGCCCGGGCACTGAACCGGAATGCCCCGCGAAACCCGCGATTGAATTCGACTTTGCCGGAAGTGGGCCGGGTCCCGTGCGCACTCATTGAATCAGTCCTGCCCTGTCATTGACCCGCGAGCGCCTGATATGGGGGCAAATTCGCGCGGCTAAAGCGTGCCGGTGAGCCAAAGCACAATTGCGTAGAATTCCCCGAAGCCAGTTCATGCAGCAAGGAAACCCTGTCATGGAAGTGATCTATCGGGCCAACGATGGAATCGAAGCACAGCTGCTGGTCGATCGGCTCGAGGCTGAAGGCATTCCGGCAGAGATTCATGGTGCGTATCTGCAAGGAGCCGTCGGCGAATTGCCTCCAGGTGGTCTGATCAGCATTCTCGTCAACAGCGAAAATCGAGAACGCGCTCGCGAGGTGGTCGCCCGCTGGGAAGCCGAACGGGCCAACGAGCCCGTCAATGAGCATCAGTCCGCCGTCGGCAAGTTCTTATGGTCCGGCCTCGCACTCCTGTTGGGCTTGGCGCTGGGTGTGAGCGGATCATTCTTCTACTTCCAGGCGCCGTCTTCCAGCGATGGCGTGGACTACAACGACGATGGGACCCTCGACGAGATCGTGACCTACTCCCCAGCAGGCCACCCCATCCGATTCGAGATGGATCGCAATCTCGACGGCAGGATCGATCTGATCCTGCGTTACGATCGCCGAAATCGGATCAAGGACGGCAGCAGCGACGATGATTTCGACGGCACGATGGAAACGAGCCTGACCTACGTTCGCGGCAACATCAATCTCGCGGAAACCGACACCGATGGCGATGGCAAGCCCAATATTCGCTGGCGTTACAACAAGGGCGTCATCGATACAGTGGAGACAGTTGTTCCCGAGACTGGCCGGTCCGCTCGCATCGCGCACTACCATCTCAACGCGCTCGTCAGCGCGGAGGTCGACGTCGACCTAGATGGCAAAGTCGACACGCGGGTGTCCTACGATGCACTCGGAAGGGAGACGGAATCCGAAGTGTCGAGTGCGTCGAAGAAAAGTCCCTGAACGTGCGTCTGCAATTCTCGATGCATTGCCCATTTCGCGATCGAGCAGGTCTGACATGGCCTGATTGCGAGTCTGGCCAACTTCGCCGGGCTTGACTTGCCCGGACTGTGACAGGCCAGTCGAGGCTTGCGTACGATTTCGATCTGCAGCAGCATCAACATCCCCAACAACGAGGTTCACCCACATGAAACGCGTTGCAATGCTCCTGGTTCCGCTGATGCTTGCCGCTTGCGCGAGCACGCCCACGACCACCACCGATACCGCCCCCGGCACGGATTTCTCGAAGTACCGTACCTTCACCTGGGGCGACAAGCCCGACACCGGCAATCCGCTCGCCGGCCAACGCATCGTTGCCGACGTCAACGCACAACTGCAGGCCAAGGGATGGACCGAGTCTGACCAGGGAGACGTCACCCTCGTTGCACACGTGGCCACCAGCCAGAAGCAGACCATGGATACCTTCTATACCGGCACACGCTACGGCGGCTGGGGCTGGCGCGGCGTCGGAATGGGCATGGGCAGCGCACAGACCGTGGTCAATACCTACGATGTCGGCACCCTTGTCCTCGACATGTTCGATACCAGCACCCAGCAGGCCATCTGGCGCGGAACCGCCACGGCCACGGTGCCCAGTTCAACCAAGGCGCAGAACGCCAAGATCGACGCCGGCATCGCCAAGATGTTCGCCGACTTCCCACCGGGCAGCGCCGCTTCCAAATAGGCGAATCTGATTGCCGATCCCGGCCTTGTGCCGGGGTCGGCGCAGTCATTGCGCCGTCCAGCGTGAGGGCGATTGAGGTCGGCGCGCTGATGCCGGGTGCCGATATCGATTGCCCGGCTTACTGCCCTGCGCGCAGCGTCGAAAGCATGTCCGGTGGTGCGTCTTCTGCCGCGCTTGCCCAACTCTTGTTGGGGGATTTCGAGAGCTCATGGCGCAACCGTCCGCCGCGTTCGACGAACGTCGCCGGCAGCCAGGCCCGTGACGTTGGCACCCCATCGACTTCCAGCGCTCGAATATAGGTGCTGCCAGCACCCGCGCCGGGCGCATCCACGACGATATCGCCCGCGGCACGGCGGACCGTCGCATGCGGGAACAGGGGCGTGGAAATCACCAGCTCGGCGCGACCGGGCCAGAGGGGATACAGGCCCAGGGCCGACCACACGTACCACGACGACATCGCGCCGAGGTCATCATTGCCCGGTATGCCATCGGGTGCCGCCTTCCACAACGTGTCGAGAACCTGGCGCACGGTCTGTTGCGTTTTCCAGGCCTGCCCGGCGTGGATATACAGCCACGGCGCGGCGACGGACGGCTCGTTGTCCATCTCCGCGTGCAGACCGCCCATTCCGGTCAGTGCCCAGTCGCCATCCTCGTCATGAAACAGGGCATCCAGACGCTCCCCCGCACGCTGCTTCCCGCCCAGCGCTTCAAACAGTCCATGCACGTCGTGCGGGACCATCCACAGATATTGCGCCGCGCTTCCCTCGGCAAAACCTTCATCGGAGACCGGATCGAATGCCGGCCAGGAACCGTCTGCATTGCGATTCTGGATATAGCCACCGGCCGGCGACGCATCAGGATTGAACAACTTTCGCCATTGCCCCGAGCGTTCCAGCATGTGTGCAGCGGTGGCGGAATCCCCCAATCGCTGCGCAAACGCGGCCAGGGCGAAGTCCGCGCTGGCCTGTTCGAGCGTTTCGGCGCCCCCGCCCCAGGCAAAGGTATCGGCCGGCAGGTAGCCCAGTGCCAGCGAGCGTTGCAAATCGGGGCGCTGGCCCACGCACATGATCGGGCAACCGCGCTTGTCGCTGTCACCCGGCGTCGGCACGCTGGCTGCACGGACCAGCGATGCCAGCGCGGCCTGGCTTTCGAAGCGCGTGCCGCCGAATGCATGGATTGCGGCTACCGCGGCTGCGGCCGGGTCGCCATTCATGACATGCGTGGCGCCCGTGTTGTGGGTCCAGCGGTCCCATACGTCTGAATGTTGCCGAGCCTGGTTCAGCAGGGACTGCGCCATGTCACTGCCCGCAGCGGGATCGAGCAGGGTCACCAACTGCAGTTGGGACCGATACACATCCCATCCCGAGAAATTCGCGTATTGCGCACCCTGCGGGGCAATCAGTCGGTGCGTCCTGCCATCAAATCCGGCGTACTCGCCGTTGTGGTCGCTGAACACGTTGGGATGCAACAGGGAGTGGTACAGGGCAGTCCGGAAGATCCGGCGCTGGTCATCGGTGCCATCTTCGATGCGGATGGTGCCGAGTCGTTCGTTCCAGGCCGCGCGCGCGTCGGCGCGAACTTCTGCGAACGGTGTGCCGATCGGAATTTCGGCATCGAGATTGGCCTGCGCATTGGCCAGGCTGACATAGGAAATGCCAACGCGAACACCGACATCACGCTGATCATTCATATCGAAGCGCAGCCAGGCACCACTGCCTTTCCCGACCTCCGGGTAACCGTCGCTGCCATAGCCGGTGCCGCCTCTCGCCGACACGGCGCCGACCTGGATTGCGGCGTCGTGCCAGGTGCCGTGGCCGACAATCGGGCGATCGAAGTGGGCAACGAAATACAGAGTGTAGTAACTGCGTCGTGTTTCCTCGTCAAGATAGCCGCAGAAATTTCCGCTCGTGACCGAACCACTGACCGTGCCTGCATTCGTGTCGATGACCACGCTCGCATCGCTGCTGCCGACTTCCGAATCCGAGCTGCGCACGAGCATGCCGGCAGGCGCGCCGGTCGGATAACGAAAGCGGGCGATGCCGCTGCGCATGCCTGCGGCTAGTTCGACCTTGACTCGATTGTCCAGACGTACGGCGTAGTAGCCCGGCTCGGCGATCTCGTTGACGTGCGAGTAGCGACTGACAAATGTTTCGTCCCTGGCATCCATCGCGGGCGAAGACTCGGGCTCGCCCAGGATGGGCAAGAACGGGATATCGCCGCTGGCGCCGCGGCAACCGGTGCCGGAGAGATGGGTCAGGCTGAATCCGCGTACGCGATTGACGTCATAGGCATAGCCACCGGGTGCGGCGACGCGACTATGGTCGCCACGCGAGGTTTCCGGACTCCACGACAACATGCCGAATGGCCGCACGGCACCCGGATACACGTTGCCGCCATGGGCCGTGCCAATGCGGGGATCGACCTCGGCGGCCGGGTCCTGCTCTTTCCAGGTCGCACGCAGCGGATGCGCCTCGGTGTTCAGGGTGATTGCATCGAAGTCCAGCGCGCCGGGCTCGAACAGCAGGTAGAAATACTTGAAGGTCTCGGCGAGAACATAGCTCTCCATGCGATCCTTCTTCTGCTTGGTAATGACACTCTGCAAGGCCGCGTAGCCGACATCATTGCGGCAGTAGCGAACGAAGTCACGGAACAGCGTCCTGCCCATGGCCAGGTATTTCGGATCGCCGCTGAAGTGGCTCAAGGCATAGGTGGATTCGACGATTTCCGGCCGCAATGCGTAGCCCGGATAGGGAATCGCGCCGCTGCGGTAGTCGTAGACCTCGGGTTCGATGCCGTGCAGCTGCCACATGGAAAACGACGAGTCCTGCAATCGGGCGGCACGTGAAACATCGCCCGATAGCGCAAGCAATGCCGGAAAGAAGGCATCGAGCGCGCCAAACGTCGTACTCGTGCGCTTGCCGGTGACCATGTCGGCAGCGCCATACCAGAGCGCGCCCTCGACTTCGTCCGCCAGATACGTATTGGCCGCCTTGATGGCCGATTTCCACATCGAAAGACATTCCCTGTCGCCGAACAGACGCCAGCATTTCCACAGGTATTCGTAGTAGGAATCGATGCCGCCGGAAAGGTGGGAGTCGGTCTCCAGCCACTGTCCCGTCTCGGCATCGATCCACGAACCGACCAGAGCGGTCGCTGCGCGTCGGTTCCAGGTTTCGACCAGCGCGCGCTTGGCTTTCTCGTAGTAGACCGGATTCCCGGTCAGCTTCGACAGGGTTCCGAATTCGAGCAGCAGGGTTCCGGTCTCGGCGTGATTGGTCTTCGGATTTCGGGTCTTGCCGGTGCGCAGGTTGACCTCGACCCAGGGCAGACCGGTCGGCGAATCGAACACCGGAAGCAGGCGGCGGCCGAGATCGTCGGCCTTTGCCAGCAATCGCTCATCGCCTGTCAGCTGGTAACCCGATAGCAGCCCACCGAGCAGTCGAATCGTGATCTCGAAGTTCTTCACGTAGATGTCGCGATCGAAATCAAGCCGGGTCGCAATCAGCTCGCGGGCTGCATCGGCTTCATCGTCGAGGCCCATCAGGATCAGAGTGTCGAGGGCATCGACAGGCGTCATCAGCAGCGATTCGCCATACCAGTCGTGCGGCTTGTGCGTGAGCGGCGCGAGGTCGTCATGCCCCCAGGCGTATTGCTTGTAGCCGTTCCAGGCATGCAGGAACTCGGCCTTGACCTCGGCTGCGAGCTTCGCGGATTCGGCGGTATCCACCGGAGCGACAACCTCGGCAGCGCATGTCGGGTTGATCCACAACGCAGTTGCGAGGATAAGGTTTACGAGCCAGCCGTTTTTCATGTCTTCCACTCGCGTGCGATCGTGATGGTTCGGGTTCGCGCCGCGCATGCCGGAATCTGCGAACCGCATGGCGCTCAAGGTCTGCCCACCGCGTTCATGCAGACCTGCGCCGGATCATGGCCAGCACTTCGTGACAGGCGCCCATGGTGTGGTAGTCGGTCTTTCCTGCAGGACTCTTTTCGTCGGAGTACTTGCGGTTTTCGCGATCGAGGATGCGGTACCAGGCGCCGTGTTCGTGATCGACGAAATTGCGCCAGGCGTAGGCCCAAAGCTTGTCGTAGTCATCGATATGGCGCGGGTCTCCGCTGCGCTCAGCGAGCAGGGCTGCTGCGGCCAGTGACTCGGCCTGCACCCAGAAATACTTGTCGGCATCGCAGATCACACCGTCCGGCGCGAAGCCGTAGCAGAGTCCGCCATTGACATCATCCCAGGCACGCGCCATCGCTGTCTCGAACAGATGGGTTGCAGTCGGCAGCAGCCAGTCATGCGGCCGGTGACGGTCGAGGATCAGCAGCAACTTGGCCCACTCCGTCTGGTGTCCCGGCTGGAATCCCCAAGGCCGGAACAGATGTTTCGGGTCATCGCGGTGATAGTCCCAGTCGATGTTCCAGTTCTCATCATGGTGTTCCCAGACCAGACCGCCGGCCTTCGCCGCCTGGCGTCGGGTCATCGCGTCTGCGACAACCAGTGCACGTTCGATATAGCGGCGCTCGCCACTCGCTTCGAACGCAGCGATCAGCGCCTCGGTCAGATGCATGTTGGCGTTCTGTCCGCGGTACGGCGAAAACACCCATTCGGCATCGGCTTCATCGCGATAGAGACCCGATTCGGCATCCCAGAAACGTTCTTCAAGCAGTTGCCAGGTTTCGTCGAGCCACGGGATCGCGGCTTCGATACCCGCCTTCATGGAAGTGGCATAGGCGAGCATGACGAAGGCCATGCCATAGGCGTGGCGTGTCGCGTCCAGAACCTTTCCGTCATGAAGCGTCCACGCGTAGGCACCGCTGATCGGATCGCGGTGCGCCTCGCGCAGGTAGGACAGGCCGTGCCGCGCGATGTCCAGGTAATCGCTTCGGGAAAACTCCCGCGCAGCCATCGCGTAGTTGAAGACAAATCGCGTGCTGCTGACCAGATGCCGGTTGCTGTGGTCGTAGATCGAGCCGTCATCCCTGAAGTAGTGGAAGAACCCGCCACGCGCATCGATGCAGCGCGGATGGTAGAAATCCATCGTCTGCGCAATGTGCGAGCGCAGGAAATCGATCGACCAGAAATCCGGAAGCGGAATCATGAAGACGCGACCTGCATCGACAGCACCTCATCGCGCCGCAGAAGCGCATTGACCTCGCTGGAGCTCGGCATGGCCGCAAACGCACCTCGCCGGGTCACGGCAAGCGCGCCGCAACCAGCGGCGAACCGGAGCACGTTCTCGAACCGGGGCACGTCTGCAAGGAGTTCCATCAGGCGGTCCCTGCCGGACGCCTGGTTGGCCAGCATGAACAGCAGTCCGCCAGTGAACGCGTCGCCTGCGGCGGTCGTATCCACCGCGTCGACAACGAAGGCCTCCATCGAGCCATTCGCGTTTCGCGTATGCCATCGTACCGGCCGCTCCGCGTCGGTGACGATGACGAGCTCGGCGTGGTGCGTCCAGATTTCCCGTAGTGCCGCTTCTTCACTGCCGCTGGATTCGGCGAGGAAGGCCAGTTCCTCGACGCTAAGCTTGACCACATCGGCCAGCGCCAGCGCGGACCGGATCCGCGGTGCGGGATCGGTTTCTTGCGGCCACAGAGCAGGACGAAGATTCATGTCGAAGCTGACCAGTACGCCAGCCTCGCGGGCACGACGCTGGCAAGCAAGCGTTGCCCGGGCGATCCCCTCCTCGGTCAATGAGTTCGAGCAGGCGTGGAAGACGGATGCGTCGTCGAACACAGAGGCCGATAGCCGGTTCTCGCGAAACAGCAGGTCGGCGGCAGGACCGCGATAGAAGCTGAAACTGCGTTCACCCCGGGCATCGTGTGCGACAAAGGCCAGCGCCGTCGGTGCCGCGCCGGTACGCTGGATGTGACGGGTACCCACGCCGGCACCCTGCAGGCTGTCGAGCAGGAAATCACCGAACATGTCGGTGCCCAGCGTGCCGACGAATTCTGCCCTGCCACCCAGCCTCGCCACCGCGACCGCAACATTGGCCGGCGCGCCGCCCGCATGCTGCTGGAAGCTTCGGGATGGTGAGGTATCCGCAAGCCCTATCGGCTGGAAATCGATCAGGGCCTCACCGAAGCAGACGACAGCCTTCATGTCAGTGCCCTGCCGCGCGCGCCGCGCGATTCGTGTCGACATCGCCGGGAACCTGCGCGTCACTGTCGATGCGCGAGCCTCGCAGACCGTAGTAGATGATGTAGAGGTAGCACAGCAGCGGCAGCACGAAGGCGAACTGCACGCCGATGCGGTCGGCAAGCATTCCCTGCAGCAGCGGCACGATCGCGCCGCCGACGATGGCCATGATGAGGAGACTGGAGGCCTTGTCGGTCATCGCACCCATTCTCGCGATGCCGAGGGTGAAGATGTTCGGGAACATGATCGAATTGAACAGGCCGATCGCGACAATGCTCCACACGGCAATGCGTCCTTCGCTGATGATCGTGATGGCCACGAGCACGGCGGCAATCGTCGCGAACACCCCCAGCAAGCGGCCCGGATCCAGCTGCCGGAGCAGCACGAAACCAACGAAGCGACCGATCATGGCGCCGCCCCAATAGAGGGACACATAGCGCGCCGCTGCCGATTCGCTGATGTCGCCGATAGAGGGCATCGACAGGTAGTTGATCAGGAAGCTGCCGATCGATACTTCGGCGCCTACATACAGGAAGATCGCGATCACGCCGAGGCGCACATGCCGAAAGCCGAGCACATCGGCGAAGCGATGGTGCGCGGCATCGGCTCGTTCGGTGGCCTCGGTCAGGTTGGGCAGACGAAACGCCCAGACGAGAAATGCAAGCACGAACAGGGTGGCTGCGATGCCGACATACGGCCCCGTCACCGCCGCCGCCTGCTCGCTGCGATAGGCCAGCAGCGCAGCCGGGTCGAGTCGGGCCAGTTCGGTAGCGCCAAGAACCGCACCGGATAGTATCAGCGCACCGCCGAGCGCAGGCGCAATCGTGGTGCCCAGCGAGTTCAGTGCCTGGGCGAGATTCAACCGGCTCGACGCCAGTCGCGGCTCGCCCAGCAGGCAGACATAGGGATTCGCGGCGACCTGGAGCAGAGTGATGCCACTGGCGAGCACGAAGAATGCCGCCAGGAACACCGGATAGGAAATCCATTGCGCAGCCGGGATGAACAGCAGCGCGCCGACACCGGTCAGGCCGAGTCCGAACATGATGCCGCCGCGATAGCCCACTCTTGCGATGAGCTTGCCGGCCGGCAGTGACATGACGAAGTAGGCGCCAAAGAAGATGAACTGCACGAGCATGGCCTGCGCGTAGTTCAGCGTGAACAGGGATTTCAGATGCGGGATCAGCACATCGTTGAGCACCGTGATGAAGCCCCACATGAAGAACAGCGTGGTAGCGACGATCAGCGCCGTTCGTGGACTTGCGATGCGCTCATTCATGGGGTCGTTTTCCGCTTGAGGTCGGTGGCGGACAGGTGCTTTCTCGCACGATCAGCTGGACCGGAATGGATCGACTCTCGATGCCGACTTCGGGATCGCGCATGCGTTCGAGGATGCGTTCGGCGGCCTGGCGCCCTCGTAGGCGCGGTGCGGTTGCGAGGGTCGTGAGGGGTGGAACGCTGAGCGCTGCTTCGGGAATGTCGTCGAATCCGACCACGGCAAAATCCACGCCGGGCCTGCGCCCGCGAGATACCAGGCCGAGTTGCAAGCCCAGGGCAACGGCATCGTTGTAGCAAACGGCGGCCGTCGGTGCCGGATCACGCGCGAACAGTGCGCCAACCTGTCGAGCCGCTTCGAGTCGCGTGGGTGCGGTCTCGATGCGCCAACCCGGTTCGGCGACGATGCCGGCATTTGCCAGGGCCTCCAGATAGCCCTCGCGACGTTGCCGGCAGGAACTGGAGTCGCGATGGCCTCCATAGAAGGCAATGCGTTGATGACCGAGCGCGATCAGATGTTCACAGGCAAGTCGCGCTCCGGTCCGGTTGTCCATGGCCAGGTAGTCCCATTCGCCATCGAGTTCGCGATTGAACACGAGTACCGGCATATGCTCGCCGACCACGCGTGCCACGCTCTTGCCATCGCTGCCTTCGGCGGGCGAGAGGATGATTCCGGCCGGTGCGTGCTCGACCAGGGAAGCCAGCACGGCTTGCTGTCGCTGCACCGATTCGCCCGTGCTGCCGAGCAGGGTTACGAAGCCGACGTCCGCCAGGGTTTCGTCGACGCCTGCGGCGAATTCGGCAAAGAACGGGTTCGACAGGTCATTGACGACCAGGGCAATGCTCGACGCCGAACGGGAACGCAAGTTCGCAGCGGCGCGATTGTAGATATAGCCGATCCGGCGAATCTCGGCCTCGACCCGGGCCCGGGTCTCTGCATGCACGAGCGGACTGCCGCGCAACACCAGCGAAACGGTCGCCCGCGACACGCCGCAGCCGCGGGCGACATCGTTGAGAGTCAGTTTCTGGCGTGGCTTTGTCATCGCGGATGGGGTTTGGATCGATCTAAACCGTGCCAGTTTGCTCCTGCTTCCACAGGATTTCCACGACGCGCTGCAGCAAGACCAGCCCGCTTCCTCGTGCTAGCGTGCGAATTTGGATCGATGCAAGTGCTGCATCCATCCAGCCACTGAATGCCCCTGCCGCCATGTAGTGCGGCGCGTACCCATTGGCCGTTCCCGGCGCGCCCTTAAAACCAAGGAATCGAGAATGCCTGCAGCCCCAGTGTTCACCTCTGTCCGGCAGGCGGTCCTGGCGATGGCCAGTGCCGGCTTGCTGTCGCTCGCAGCGGCGTCCTGCCTTGCCGCAGAGGGAGTGCTGTCAGTGCCCGCAGCCCCGCAGGTCGATCCGTTCATCGGCACCGGTGGCGAAGGACATACCTTTCCGGGCGCCGTGGTGCCGTTCGGCATGGTCCAGCTCAGCCCGGATACACAGCTGAAGACCCGCAAGGAAGGCTATGGCTGGGCCGCGGGCTATCGCTACGACGACAACACCATCTTCGGCTTCTCGCACACGCATTTTTCCGGCACGGGACATTCCGACCTCGGCGACCTGCTGGTCATGCCGATCGCCGGTGAAGTGAAAATCGAGCCGGGCAGCATCGATCAACCCGGCAGCGGCTATTTCTCGCGTTTCACGCACGATGACGAGGAAGCCCGTCCCGGCTACTACGCCGTCACCCTGTCCGACTACGGCATTCGCGCGGAGCTGACCGCGGGCGAACGCATCGGCGTGCACCGCTACCGGTTTCCCGCGAACCAGCCCGCGCATGTGCTGATCGACCTGCGCACCAGCATGTACGACTATCCGGGCAAGGTCCTGTGGTCCCGGTTGCGCCTGCGTGCCGACGGTACCCTCACCGGCTTCCGCGAAACCCGCGGCTGGGCACCGGCACGACAGCTCTATTTCGCGATGCGCTTTTCGACGCCGGCCATCGGCCATGCCCTGCACAGCACCGAGCAGGACATCCTCTACAAGGGATTCGCGCCCCCTGCCGTCGATGACCCTTCAGCACGCGCGCAGATCGAAGGTCGGGCGCTGGTGGGCGTGGTCGACTTTCCGACCGACATGCGCGAACTGGTCATCAAGGTGTCGATCTCGCCGGTCAGCGAAGACAATGCGATTGCCAATCTCGATGCCGAAATGCCGGGCTGGGATTTCGACGCCGTGCTCGCCAGGGCAGAGGAGGCCTGGCGCGATGCGCTGGCCGTGTTCGAAGTGGAAGCGCCCGCATCGATGCGATTGAGCTTCTACACGGCGGTCTATCACGCGTTGATGGCGCCCAGCCTGTTCATGGATGCCGATGGCCGCTACCGCGGGCCCGACAATGCCGTGCACCAGGCCAACGGGTTTCGCAATGTCTCGACATTCTCGCTGTGGGATACCTATCGCGCCCTGCACCCGTTGCTGACCCTGATCCAGCCTGAGCAGCGTACCAACGACTTCATCAACTCGCTGCTCGCCGCACGTCGCGAAAGCGCCTACGGCATCCTGCCCGTGTGGTCTTTCCAGGGGCAGGAAACCTGGACCATGATCGGTTACCACGCCGTGCCGGTGATCGCGGATGCGTGGATGAAGGGTATCCGTGGCTACGACGGCGAGGCCGCGCTCGACGCGATGATCGCCAGTGCAAGCTATGCCCCCTACGACGGCCTCGGCGACTACATGCAACTGGGCTACGTGCCGATCGATCGCGAAGGCGAGGCTGCGTCGAAGACGCTCGAATACGCCTACGATGACTGGACCATTGCGCGCATGGCGCGAGCCATGGGCAAGCAGGATGTGGCGCTCCAGTTCGGGAAGCGTGCGGGCAACTGGCGCAATGCCTTCGACGAGGAAACCGGCTTCCTGCGCGCGAAGCTGGCCAACGGCCAGTTCCGCGAACCGTTCGATCCTGCCGCCAGCGGCTATGGCACCGACTACACCGAAGGCAATGCCTGGCAATACTCGTGGTATGTGCCGCAGGACATTGCCGGCCTGATCCAGGCGTACGGTGGCGATGCTCCATTCGTCGAGCGCATCGACGCCGTATTCGATGCCGAAGTCGATCCGAAACTGTTCGAGCACATGGAAGACATCACCGGCCTGATCGGCTGGTATGCGCATGGCAACGAACCCAGCCACCACGTTGCCTACCTCTATGACTACGCCGGCCAGCCCTGGCGCACCCAGGAACGCCTCAAGCAGATCATGGATTCACAGTACGCCGCGCGCGTCGACGGCCTCGCCGGTAATGACGATCTCGGCCAGATGTCCGCCTGGTTCGTGTTCACCGCGCTCGGCTTCTATCCGGTTGCGCCGGCCAGCAACGAATACGTGATCGGCCGCCCCTTTCTCGATCGCGTCGCCCTGAACCTGCCCAACGGCAAGCGCTTCACCATCGTTGCCGAGAATCTCGACGACGCGCACACCTACATCGGCAGCGTCACCCTCAACGGCAAGCCGCTCGAACGCAGCTTCATTCGCCATGAGGAAATCATGGCCGGTGGAGAGCTCCACTTCACGATGCAGGCCGAACCGAACAAGCAGTGGGCAACTGGCAAGAACGCTCGCCCCTATTCCATGGGCACACTTTGAACGACGCCTTGTATTCCGCCCTATTCTCCGCGCGCAGGCGTCGAGCTTGGCGGAAGACTTTCGTTCCCTGCACCGATCGATGGACCCACGTCGCCACAGTGCCCGTTGACGCATCGGTCGTTCTGCTCGGTTGTCCGGTCAACGCCAGAGTGGCATCTTTTGCACTTGACCTGTCACATTCTTGACGACCGTCAGCAAGTCGTCATTGTTGAGCTAGATTTCAGCCACAACCAGTCGCCATGATGACACCTTGCTTCCCCCGAAGATCTGCTCATGAAACTAGTGGTCGTTGCAATCCTGATTCTTTCGACTTCGATATCCGTCGCGGGCGATCCAGTCGCACCATTGCCAGCCGACCAGGAGCCGTTCAAGTGCACGCGTTGTACCGACTGGAATCAGCCGGTCGAGCCCTGGCGGCTCAGCGAGAACAGCTGGTATGTCGGCACCAAGGGGCTTGCTTCGGTGCTGATTGTGGACGATGCCGGCCTCATCCTGATCGACGGTGGCCTGCCCCAGTCTGCGGCGCAGATCCTCGAGAACGTGCGCAAGACAGGCCATGACCCGGCAGACATCCGCTGGATCCTGAACTCGCATGCGCACTTCGATCACGCCGGCGGCATTGCCGCCTTGGCGCGAATGACCGGGGCACGTGTCGCGGCGGGTCGTGATGGCGTCATCGCATTGACCCGGGGCCCCTATAGTCCAGGCGACCCGCAAGCTGCTTTTGGCGAAAGCGCACGCTACCCCTCCGTGGATTCCGTATTCGCCGTCGACGATGGCGATGTCATCCGCGTCGGCAAAACCCGCGTCACTGCGATCGCTACGCCCGGTCACGCACCGGGTGGCATGAGTTGGACCTGGCAATCCTGCGATGCAAATCAATGCCGCGACGTGGTCTATCTCGACAGCCTGAATGCCGTGTCTTCGGACGACTACCGCTTCAGCGACCATCCGCAGACGCTGGCTGCGCTGCGGGCGAGTATCGATCGGCTGGCCGCGCTTCCGTGCGACGTGGCGATGGCGGCACATCCTGATCAGGTGCCGAAGTCCCCGGGCAATTCAGGCACGCTCTGTACCGCCTATGCCGATTCCGCGCGTGAACGTCTGGAAAAGAGACTGAAGAGCGAGTAGTCGGGAAACCCTTCCGAAGCACGCACAACGCTAGGGAATATTGGGCTTGCGCTCCAGCGTTCTGGATTCACCATTGGTCTCGAGCGTGATGGCATCGCTTTCGGAAACCGCCTTCATCGCACGGCGAATACCTGCGCATGAAGTCTCAACTGCCTGACCATTGATCGAGGCAATGCGCTGGCCCACCTTCAATCCGGCGTTGGCTGCGGGCGAGCCATCCCAGACCCGGCTTACCGTGACGGCATCCTCGAAATCCAGGCTGAAGCCGAAAGAGGACCGGGCATACGGGCCATCCCGATACGATTCGAAATACGCAGACAGCAAGCGATTGTCGAGCGTCACGACAAAATGCTCCAGCACTGATGCACCGATCAGACTGGGTGCCGATTCCCGCAAGGTAGCGACGACACGACCGAGGGACAGGGTTCCGATCGACAGCGATTTCAGTTCGGCCTGCTGCTGGGTCGTGTCTGGCGCACGCCCACCCAGCGAGCCACCGCTGGATCCGTATCCGGAAACGGTCTTGCCCATACCTCCGTTTCGCCTTGCGCCCTCAAGATCTGCAGGCGAAATCGCCAGATACTCGGGAGAGCCCGTATCCAGCATGGCCTTGCTGCTGGCTTCGCGTGCAAGGCGAATATCGAAAATCGGAGCGTGTGGATAGCCGAAGTCGTGAAGTGTCTGTCGACCGGCAACTTCCACGTGCTCGAGTGCTTTCAGATTGGTATTGCAGCGCAGTCGGGAATCCTGCACATCGATTTGCCACGCACACAGTGGCAACAGTTCCGATCCGATCACACCGTCGAACAGGCATTGCGCCACCTTCGGAAACTCGGCGACGAAAACTGGCACCTTGTGGAACGTTGTCCCGCCCAGGCTGAAATCGGCCTGCATGATGTCCGTGTCGACTACAGCGCCATGCGCATCCTTGCCTTTCGTCCTGTCGACAACCTCCAGCTTCATCTCCGATGCGAGCTGTGCACTGATCATCGACGGTGAACCCGTATCGAACACGAAGCGGCGCGGCAGACCGCCCACTTCCACTTCCACAAAGAGCTTGGTTGCCAGGACTTCCATCGGAACATCGATCTCGATCGACGTCTCGTCCACATAAGGACCCTCTGCGATCCATTTCGGCGGATCGCCGGCCGCCAGCGCGAGCGAACTGATCGCAATGCATAGCGTGCAGAGGAGCTTCCAGATCAACTTCATGCGGATCCGCCATCAGGGTGGACGGCGAAGTGTACTTTGGAGTCCTTGATCCAACAATCCGAAAAGCGCGAAGCAAAATGCCTGCCCGATGTGCGGCTTGATCCGCAGCCCAACTTTTCGAGCTCAGAAACTATTCGAGCGGCTCGTCATGGTCAGACAACGCACAAAACGAATACCGAGGCTCCACATGCCAACCGTCGGCGACAAGCTGTAGACGGGCAAGGAAGCGCTCCTCGTGGAAGCATTTCGCCAAAAGCAAGGGGCAACCTATTGCAAGAGCAAGAGTTGATTCTCCTCGCCTATCTCAGCAAGAGCTCCGGATATTCATTCGCTCAGTCGTTCCCATGGATCGCGAACGGCCGAAAGTTTGCGTCGCAGTAGGCCTAGCCAGCCCGAATAAATCCCCCTTTGCGCTCGGACAGTTCGGCCAGGTAACCTGGTGAACCATGCTCGATTTGGGGATGACGAATTGTGGGAGCAATCGGTTGGCGGCGTTGGGCGTACATGGCACCCATTGGATCGTTCCTTGGAGACGACCCGCTCGCGATCCTCGGACAGCTTGCGGACGCGTCTGATTTCCCGCTTGAAGAGACCCAGAAGAGAGCCTGGCTAGAGCAGATCAGTGTACTCAAGCAGCTACTGGCCTACAGCGGAAATCGCGGCGCACTCTACTTTGAATTCGCCATTCCACGCCTTGGAAGGCGAATAGATGTAGTGCTGATTCTTGACCACGTTGTGTTTGTCCTGGAATTCAAAGTGGGTGAGCGCAGCTACCCTTCGAGCGGCCTTGACCAGGTCTGGGACTACGCGCTTGACCTCAAGAACTTCCATAAGCCCTCGCATGATCTCCCATTGGTACCCGTTCTTGTCGCAACTCATGCACGCGGGGTCCCGCTCGCTACCCTCGTGACAGATCACAATGACGGTTTGCTGCAACCAATTAGAGCGAACGCAGACAATCTCAAGAACGTCATTGACATGGCCCGAGCGTTCTTCAAGGCGCCGCCAATCGACTGGAAGCATTGGCAAGCAGGTAGCTATCACCCGACACCGACCATTGTGGAAGCAGCCGCTGCTCTATACGCCGGTCATTCCGTCGAAAACATATCTCGTAGTGATGCGGGGGCGGAAAACCTTGCATTGACCGCGAATCGCATCAGCCAACTTATTGAGCAGGCACGTCAACACAATCGTAAGTTCATTTGCCTTGTCACTGGCGTTCCCGGCTCCGGCAAGACCCTTATTGGTTTGGACGTGGCAAACCGTCATACCGCCAGGGACGATGCCCTCTACAGCGTGTTTCTTTCTGGCAACGGCCCACTTGTGCGCGTTTTGATCGAGGCACTGGCGCGCGACGAGGTTCAACGTTGCAAAGAGCAGGGACATCGAAAACGAATCGGTGAAGCGCGCAGCGCGGTCAAGCGATTCATACAAGCAATTCATCATTTTCGGGACGAGGGCCTTGTCGACGAGAAGCCACCGATCGAGCACGTTGCATTGTTTGATGAGGCGCAGCGCGCGTGGGACCAGGCAAAGACCGCCGACTTCATGCGCAGGAAGCGCGGATTGTCCGGTTTCAGCGCATCCGAGCCCGAGTTCCTGATTTCCTGCATGGACCGCCACCAGGATTGGGCGGTGGTTGTTTGCCTCGTTGGATGCGGGCAGGAGATCAATACAGGTGAGGCGGGGATTGCCGCTTGGCTGGACGCGGTACAGGATAGATTTCCAGACTGGCACGTACACCTGTCGCCGAGGCTTGTGGAAATTGAGTATCACGCCGCCGACCAGCTAAGTAGGCTTGCGCAACGGAGTCAAGTTTCCTATGACGAATCGCTGCACCTTTCGACGTCCATGCGTTCATTTCGGTCGGAGAAAGTGTCATCGTTCGTCAATCAGTTACTCGCACTGGATTTGGAGGCGGCAAAGCACACACTTTCAGCAGTGCTGCATCATTTCCCAATACGACTCACTCGTGATCTTTCGACAGCAAAGAATTGGCTTCGAAGTCAGGCCCGTGGGAGCGAGCGCTATGGAATAGTTGTTTCATCGCAAGCACAACGACTAAAGCCGCATGCAATTGATGTTCGAGCGACGGTCGACCCCATTCATTGGTTTCTGCACGACAAGTTTGACGTTCGCTCCTCATACTACATGGAGGATGTCGCAACCGAGTTTCAGGTCCAAGGCCTTGAACTGGACTGGGCATGCGTTGTCTGGGATGGTGACCTTCGAGTTGGCGTCGATGGTTGGGAATATTTCGGATTCGTGGGAAGCCGCTGGCAGCGAGTGCTCAAGGACGAACGGCGACGATATTTGCTCAATGCTTACCGAGTCTTGTTGACCCGCGCACGCCAAGGAATGGTAGTCGTTGTGCCTGAAGGCGACTCAATGGATCCCACTCGTAGTAGTTGCTTCTATGATCCTGCTTACGAACTGCTTGTAACCACGGGCTTGCCTTGCATTTAGCTTGTGCCAGATGTTTCGAATCGGTTCCTGCAACTTGCATGGAGACCTCGCAACTGCCGGCAATATGGATCAGTAATTCGTTTTCCTTTTCAGAGAGCGATTGACCACCAAAGACTCTTCCCCGCCCATCTCGAGGAGTCCCTATATTGAACGCCTACAGTCGGCACTCTATCGGCAGGACCGGCGGCTGGAGATCGGTGCGATTCGAGCCACTGTAGGACAAGCCGTCGACCGGCCTTGCTAGACCGCAAAGCCAGGAGATGGGCACCTGCTTTGCACTCGCAACAGCGCCGGGACGCAACGTAAGCCAATTTCCTTGGATCGATTTGTTCACCCGATTTCCGAATTGAATATTGATCGCCCCTTGCTCAATTTCAACCTGCGCGATGAAGTTGCCAAGTATCTGCCCCGCCGGCGGCAGTCCGGCTTCGACATTGTTGACCGGCAGGCGATGCTTCCTCGCGTAGAAATCCTGCACCGCGTCACGGGCAAATTCGACAAAGACAACCGTCTCCTGAACCTGAGTGCGAATGACGCGGTCCTGAAAGTTTGGCAGCGACATTGCTGCAAGAATTCCGATGATCGCAATAACGATCATGAGCTCTATCAAGGTGAACCCGGAAGCTTCGTGGCAAAGCCGATTCTTCTCAGCCTGTATTTTCATGGCGATCAGTTTCCTACTAGCGCACCCAATTTGAAGATGGGCGAGTACATTGCGATCACGACCGCAGCCACGACAACTCCGATTGCAATCTGTGCAAGTGCAGGCGCGATTGCTGATTGATGCTCAGGCAGCGTATCCGCGATGCGCCAGCGAGCGCGCATTGCCGCGAGCGAGTCTTCAGAGTCGGAAATTCGTAGTGCCGCTCGAAATGCGCTATCAAAACCAGGGGCACATTCCAGCAAGGTCGAGATGTCCTGACCGAGATGCGCTGAGTGAAGAATCGCTGCGCACTCTCTTGCAAGGATATCGCCCATATACCAGTCCTTCGCCGCTTCGATCGCTGCTTTTTGCGAGGACGAATTAGCAGCAGCGAATCCGAGCCACCCGGAGATCCTGTCACTGTTGCTCTGCCGGATGGCCGATCCAACTAGTGGCAGGGTCAGAAGCAGTCGGTCGATTGGCCGAAGCAAAGGGCCGAACAAGAAAGGAAATACTCGCCAGATGACCAAGGCGAGCAACACGAAGATACCGACATAGATGAAGGGGCCCGAGGGGCCGATCAACGCATACACAAGCTGCGTCACTGCCGGCATGGGCGTATTGGCCGCTTCGAACATCGCCTTGAACTGCGGTAGCACAAATATCGAATGAATTGTCAGCACGATTACCAGCAAAATCAATTCGATCCCGATGAGGCCCAGGGAGACGCGCCCTTGAGCACGCTTGATTTTCTGGCGACCGATCAACCTCAACGCCGATTTACCCCGCCCCCGTGTTTCGCAGTCATGAACAAAGCTGGCAACGTGTTCTGCGGAGTTTGGAAGGTTGCCCGATGATGGAATGATGGCGCTGATGGCGGACGACAGGGGAAATTCTGATGCTGAGCCGGCCTGCGGCGGAAGAATCTTCTCCGCTACCAGTATCTGGACAGCGTTTGCCGGCGTCACCGATTCCTCAAGCAGCGCCAGTAGCCGGCGCGAGACTTCGGCTAGATGGCGACGAACATTTGCTGCACTGGCCATCGATGCTCCTGAATTCCTTGAGAATGGTGAGTAATCAATCTATTTCCGACAGATCGACGGCAGCCATCTTGAGTCGACCGGATCCTCGGCGATGTTGCCTATCGCGTGGTACCCGTTGGACAACTCTGGATCTTTACCCCCGCAAGACCAGACAACAGGACTGCCACGGATTTCATCGTTCACAAACGGCTGGAAAGTAAGCGTTCGATACATGGCCGGACGTTTGTGGCCCTTGCCTAACGCCAAGGTTGCGACCATGGAGCCATCGCTCACGCTGAGACCCTGCAGGTAGTTGCCTTGGAGGTCCTCTGGCGCGCGCAGCCCGGCTTCTTCGTTGTTGGCGGGCATTCGCCCCCATCGCGAGTAGAAGTCATTGACCGCAATTTTTGCATCGCCAAGAAATACCAGTCCCTCGGCGACCTCTGAACGAATGACGTAGTCCCGGTAGGCTGGGAGGGCAATGGCAGCAAGAATGCTGATGATTGCCACTACTAGGAGCAGTTCAGCAAGGGAGAATCCCGCATGAGCAATGGTCTTGCCGGAACGGATTGACCAGGAGATTGCGAAAGGGATTGTAGGGTCGCGTCGAGCCTCGCAACCCAGGCGCAGCCGGTCTTGTTCACCGGTGACGCGTCTGCTACCGATCGACTCAGTGTTGGTTTGCAGGCGCTCGTCCGCCACCATTTTGGTGCACATCGCCGCCCCCGTTGGCAACTTGTTGCCGAATCGACAATATAGGAGTTTTGACGGTTTCGAAAGACTACGTAAAGTAGGCAAGACCGCCTTCCCTGGGGATCTACCTCAAGTTGCTCCCTCGCTTGTCGGAGTCAGTTGTTCGTGTGGCAGATTCATCCCATGACGTATTCAACTGTGGGCTGCGCCTCTCACGCCTGAAGCTTCCGCTCATGGTTCGACAAGCTCACCACGAGCGGAAGCTGAACTGCTCAGGGATGCTAGCGCGCCGCGTTGCTGTCCATCGTCGCATTGCGACTCGAGTTCAGGTACTGGGCGGGGTCGCGCATGCCGCTGGTATGGCACTGACCGGTGGCGTGGCCGCGGTTGATGGCACCAGAGAGTTGGCCCTTGGTCTGCTCGGTGGTGCCGTCCTCGGGGTCACTCAGCACGAGGTCGGTGGCGAACTGGCAGTAGTCGTTGACCCACCAGTGGGTGTACTTGAACGAGGTGGTGTAGTAGTTGACCTTGGCGCGTGCCCAGCTCGGAACACCCGATAGCCACGATGAGGCGCCGCTGTAGGTCATGTCGCTGTTGGAACCGCAGGCTATACCGAACCAGCTGCCCAGCGTCGCCAGAATGCCGGACAGGTTGGTGCCCTGGTAAGGCGTGCCGACCGACTGCATCAGGCGATTGCCGGTGGCATTGTCCAGGCCGCTCCAGTAGTAGGTATAGAGGTGCAGCGAAGCGGCGCCGCCCTGACTGTGCGATACCGTTCCGAAGGAGTTCCAGGTCGAGCCGAAATCGCGGATGCGCAGCGCGAACTGATCGTGACTGCGATTCTGGTTCACATCGAGGAAGGTCGAATCGTTGCTGAACTGCGAGGCGGGCCAGACGCCTCCCGAGCAATAGCCGTGCACGAGCAGCAATCGCGTGCCGACCCCATTGGCACCGCTCACACTGGCCGGTCGGGGTCCCATGGTCATGCGTTCATCGACAACGATGTCGGCGGGTTGGGCAGTTGTGCGCAGGTTCGGAAGCTCAAGAGCCATGCTGCCGGCCGAAGCGACCGCGATGAAGTGATCCGGATCTTCGATGCGCAGGTTGCGCAGCTCAAACGGGGCCTTCGCGCCTGACTTGGCGATCCAGCGTTCGTCGAAGCCCAGTGCCAGGGCGCCATCCTTCGGACTCACCATGCCACCGAGCCAGGCAATCGCGACCGGATTGCCGCGAGCGTCCGTGCCCCAGACTTCGCCAATCGCGCGATAGTGCTGACCTGCCGAACGCGCCTCTACCGGCACGCGGATGGACAAGCGATCATCGTCGAGAGCTTCAGCAATGGCGCGTGTTGCAGTCACGTCGATGCTGGCATTGACGACGGGCAGCAGGTGCTCGGCCGTGCGCACGAAATTCCTGCCGCGATGATTGACGCCACGCACTTCGACTTGTGCGATGTAGTCCCCTGCCAAGCCAGCCGGGAAGTCGCCGGCGAACAGGCCGTCACCGGCGATGCCGTCATTGTGCCGACCATCATCGAACATGGGATAGGTAGAACGGCTGCCATCCGGAGCAGTGACGCGGATGCTGGCCTGGTTGATGCGTCCCGCCGTATTGCCGACTTGTACGCTGTTGTCGCTGGATGTCGTCACCAGCGCAGTCAGGCCGAGACGCTGTCCGACCAGCTGGCGGGTGTGGGTCTGGTAGGAAGCAAGCTCGGTCGCTTCGTCCCCTTCGACAAGGACAAATCCATCCCTCGAGCCGGCAGCACCATGCAATTTCAGAGTCCAGCTGTCGCCATCGAGCTTTTCAAAGTCATAGCGAGTAGCCGGAACGCGCGCTCGCTCGATACCGAAATCGGACTGGATCACGCGAGCTGCACGTGAAGCCGCAGGTGCCGAGCGACCTGTGGCGGTCAGCATGTCCACCTGCCAGTTTGCGTCGGCCGGTTCAAACACCAGGAAGCGCAGCTTGCCGTTCTCATTCGGCAGCGTGGCTTGCCAGCTGCGCTCGGAGGAACCGGAACCGGCGAAATGCACCGGCAACAGCGCGCTTCGAGAATGAATGGTGGCGTCGACCGGAGATGGCGCACGCATGCTTGCAATCTCCGATGCCGGGCCGGAAAGCTGCTTTGCAAAAGCCGCCACGTCGGCTGCACCTTCGGCGGCGATCAAGGGTGCAGAAATGGATAGCGTGAGAACTGAAAGTGCGAGATTGATTCGGTTCACAGCATTCCCTCCCAGGAAAGGCATTGGTTGAACGACAGGGTTGGCCTCCGAATACGGGCGACCGCAATGAACCTGCTATCGCACTGCGTACCGACAATCCCCTTATCGGCACCCAGCTCCCCGCGATGGAAGGCTCTCCGGGAGTCTGTACGCTACCGTATGGAAAAAGCAAGACGCACTGCAAAAAAGCCGATTGGCCAATTTTCCAGCATTATTGAACCTGCTTCGTCCTTCGCCGAACCTGGTCTATGCAGGCGGGCGGGTCCTGTACTTCAGGTAGCAGGGAAAGCTTCCATCGTTTTCCCTGTAGCGATCGCTCAGGGTGATGACTCCAAGCTCATAGGCCTCAGACCCTGACGACAACGATAGCGGCTTGAAGGTGACGGCCACTTCCTTGGTGTAGGTTTCATCGAACGGGTAGTCCGTCAACAATTCCGCAGCCAGGCTCTGCGCAAGCACGCACAGTTGATCTTCCGGAAGCTCGCTTTTGAGATCAACATCAAACACCATGCTCTTCTTGAAATCGTTCCTGACCGAAATCGACTTCAGCTCAAAGGTCCCGCTTGCATACCGAGTGTTGGATATTTCAGGTGCACGGTGCGACCAGAGTGAGTACCCAAGATAGCCGAGCAGTATCGTTCCCAACGCGAGTGAGAGCTTGATAGTTGTTGTCAGTACTGGGTTGTCCCGCCTGTTCGGCGGGGCAATGAATAGACTGAAGGCGAGCGCTGCCAGTGCGTCGACCTTGGGAAACAGCAGGAACGGAATTTTTCTATCCCACTCCATTAGCAGCAGCGCGAACGACAGCACGCAGAGAATTCGGAAGTAACCCGTCCACTTCTGACCTGGCCCGGGAAGCAGAACCAACCCTGTTCCGTAGACCAGCATGGAGGGGATATGAAGAAATCCCCAATAGAATGGCAGAGGTACGGCGTATTCCGAAAAACTGGACTTGACATTATACAACGACGGGTACCCCAGCGTGATGGCTGCATACCCAGCCAGCAGATTCACGCATATCAGGAATGCCAGCAGAACCAGCAAGCGGCGAGTCATTGATACGCGCGCATTCGCGTGGCTATTCGCAGTTGTGTCTGCCATTCGCAATCCTGATAGGGGGCGAAGGAATTATCCCTTCCACAAGCAGATGGTCAACCCGACCGGTTCAGTGGTTCGTGTCATCTCAAGGTCCGCAATAAAGAAGGCGATCCCTGCAGGTTCGCCCTCTCCGTCACTCAGTCATCACTTGCGATGAGTGTATCCCGATCAGTTCATCGCTTCGCCAATCACCGAACCATCGTCCGGATCGATCATGGGTTTGAATTCTTCTCTCTTGCCATTGTCGGCTTCGACCATCCAGAGTCCGTTCTTGAAGTCGACGTTCCTGACGTTCGGGTAGTCGGTGGCCGTCGGCCAGCACATGGAGTCTTCTGTTTGGTCTCCCCCTTGACGTTGCGAATGCCAGCTTGTCTTGTTGTCGGTGCATCCATGCAGACGCCGCTTCGCTGCCTTCGCTAGACTCTGACTATTGACGCTCCAGCGAGGCTTCCAACATGGCGACATCGGACCCACTGATATTTCTGCCCTTGCTGGTTCAGGTGTTGCTTACCGTCATCGTGTATGTCGGGCTGGCAGTAGCGAAGGCGCGCGCCTTGAAGCACGGACAGGTCGATCCCGTACGCAGGGCGCTGCACGCCGATGCCTGGCCCGAAAGCGTGCAGAAGATCAACAACAACATCCGCAACCAGTTCGAGGTACCGGTGCTCTTCTATGCACTTGTCCTGATGCTGTACGAGCTTGGCGAAACCGGAGTGCTGACCCAGGGGCTCGCCTGGCTGTTCGTTGCCAGTCGCATCGTGCATGCGTATGTCCACACGGGCGCAAACATCGTGCGCATCCGTCGTCCCGTATTCATGCTGGGCTGCATCGTGGTGCTGGCGATGCTGGTGCTGGCCGCCGTTGCCGTGCTCAACGGGTGAAACAGCGATTCGCCAGCGAGCCTGAATGCGAGCTTGTCTGACGAAGCTCGCGATGCCATTCACCTGACAACAACAAGAATTCAGCCTGCCCCAGTCGCCGTGCTGTTTGTGACTAGGGACTTCAAGGTCACGTAGCCACGCCGCTGCCAGTCCATCAACTGAGGCATGTCGATCGGTCGTCGTCCGACCAGCTCGGTGCGGCCGGCTTCTGTCAACTCGACAAACTCGACACGTCGGCGACCGGAATTCTTCGCGTGATAGAGCGCCGCGTCGGCCCAGCGAATGGCATCGACCAGAGGCGCTTTCCAGCTCGCTTCGAGCGGATGGTGGACATAGCCGCCTGATACGCTGACGGGCATCGACTGCTCGTGCCAGGGAACGGGCTCGCTTTCGACCTCCTTGAGCAGACGCAGGGCATCGCGCTCCAGGGCCGAGGCATCTCGATCATTGAATATGACCAGAAACTCTTCGCCGCCCCAGCGGTAGAGTTCATCGTCCGCGCCCAGCACTCGCCGAATACGCTCGACTACGGCTATCAGCACGGCGTCGCCAGCCTCGTGCCCGTGCTGATCGTTGATCGCCTTGAAGTGGTCGAGATCGAGCAACAACAGTCCCGTTTTCAAACCTGTCGACGATGAAGGCTTCTTCTTGACGCGTCGCTGGAACTGGTAGCGGCTCGAAGCGCCGGTCAACGCGTCGAGGCGCACGATGTCGGAAAGCTTGTCGCGCTCCTTGCGCGCGCGACGGATTGCCAGGAACAACAGGCCGCTAAGACTGATGGCGAACAAGGCAATGACCACGGCCAGGGCCTTGCCAAGCTTTTCGGCGCGCAGCCGCTCCTCCTGCATGCGGTTCTCGGCCGACAAGGTGACTACACGGTGCTCCAGCTCGCGCGCGATATTGCGTGCCTGCAGTTCGGCGATGGCGCGGGCCCTTTCGTTGCGGAACAATTGCGTCCAGAGAGCCTGGCGCTGCTCCATCAGGGTCACGGCACGTTCGAACTGCTGCTTGCCGCGCAGGGTTTCTATCTGTCGATCCAGTCCATCCAGCACGTCGATCATCTGGCCCTTGCCCTGGAAGAAGTCGGTCGCCTTCTGCATCAGCGCAGCACCTTCGTCGACCCGGTTCAGTTGCATCAGGGCATGGCCGCGCAACATCCAGCACTTGGCCAGGTAATAGGTGTTTTCGGATTTCCTGGCCAGGGCTTCGTTGCGATCGATCACCTCGATCGCCTGCTTCGGCCTGAAACTGGCAAGCTGCCATTCCGCGCGCAGGTTTCCCAGACGCAGCGCCGTGAAGGTGGAGTCGTCCTGCTTCGCAAGCTGCTCGGCCTCGCCCAGCGACTCCTCGGAAGCATCAAGGTTGCCCTCCTTCAACTGCGCCATGGCGCGTGCAGCAAGCAGTGAGATCCGGTTCTGCAAGGGCATGGTCTTGATCGGCAATGCGTACGCGCGATCAATCGTTTCAAGCGCCGATTCGGGCAAGTCCATGGCATTGTAGAGCTCGGCAATCGTGGCCAGGCGAAACAGCCGCGCGCGCTCACTTCCGACGGGCAGCTTTGCTGCCCAGTCCAGTCCAGCCAGTTGGTGGCGCAATGCCGAGTCGAAGTTGCCCGCATCGAAATACATGTTGCCGTAGCTGACTTCGAGCGCCTCCATGACTTCTGCGGAAGCATCCGAGCTGATGCGCGCGTGGACTTCGTTGAGCTGGCTGATGTACTTGCCGATGTCATCATCGACATGACTCATGAACACCCGGCGGATGTCCATCAGGTTGACTGTGTCCGAGTCCCCATTGGCTTCCGCAAGAGCGCGCAGCTCCTGCATCATCGCCAGCATCTCGTCGAAACTGCGCTGCCCGTGCAGCACGGCCAATCGGGTCTTAAGACGTTCCCGTTGCAGCGGATAATCCGCGCTGGCCGGAATCTGTGCCTCGATCTGCTTCAGTTGCTGCTGCACGTCGGTCGAGACATCGCCTGCAACCCGCAAGGCCTGCAGCTGGCGGATGAGGTCTTCGTTGGCGACGGACTCGGCCCGGCAAGACTGATAGGCAACGCCCAGCAGGACAAGGCCGGCCAGCAAGACCCATCGCCAGGCAAGCGCAAGCAGCCGGGCGATCGTGCTCGCGGGCGTCAATCCGTGACTGAGATGGATTTCCATTCGTGGCGTCATCCGACCGGTTGGGGGCAAAGTCTGGTCTTCTGTTCAAGGCCGGCCCGGGTCCAGGCCTGCGCTTCATGTGCGCTGCCGGGATTGGACATCGAGGCTGGATCCAGGTTCTTCGGTGAGATGCAATCTCGGTGCCACCTGGCCTGAAACAGACCCCGCCTGAACTTGTGTTGTGCGAGCTTGTGCGACGCCTGTCAACAGTTCGGCGACGGGCCAGCAGCCTTTTCGGTCGTCCGGTCATTTTTCGCGGCCTGCCGGTCGGTCACCGAAGTCTTCGCATGGCGCTCTGGCTTGGGTATCGTGCCTGAACCGGGCGCGCTGGCTGTCTGGTCTGACTCTGACAAAAGGACTCGAGCAAGGAATGAAGTGCCCGAAGTGTGGAACGGATCAGGCTGACGCCGCCCAGTGTGCTTCCTGCGGCATCTACATCGAAAAATACGCAGCCTATCTGGCTCACAAGGAAGCGCAGCAACGGGCTGCACTTTCGACGGCATCAGAGAGGCGCAGTCCGGCCAGCCTTGCCATCTTTGCGGGAGCGGGTCTTGCCCTGCTTGGATTGGGCTGGTTTGTTCTCGCTGGCAGCCGCGACAAGGAACCCGAACCGACGCTGGCCGCTGTCGTCGAACGTAGCCCGGACCCGATCGACCAGGAGCCGCCTGCAGGCAGCGTCCGTGCGCGCCTTGAGGCCAGCCATCCGCCGAAGAACGAGATCGAGCGCGCCCGCAATGCCACCGTGTTCATCGAAACCGAGTGGGGAGCGTCCGGCTCGGGCTTCATTGTCGACTCGGCCTGTCGCGTGATCACCAATCGGCATGTCGTCGAATTCGACTCGTCCAGCTTGCGCAAGGAGGTCATTTCCTCCGACGAAGTCCAGGCTGCCTACCTGCAACGACGCCAGGCCCTGATGATCGAGATCCAGCGCCTGCAAGTCGCCTTTCAGGAGGCGCTGCAGATGGGCGGATCTTCCACCGAACTGCAGGAGCTGCGCGATGAGTTGCAACGCCTTGGCAGCGAGCTCGACACGCTGTCGGAAAACGTTCGCGCCGAGATCGACGAGAAAATCAGCGACGAGGCGTGGAAATACAAGGACTCGGCCCTGACGGTTACGCTGGTGGACGGCACGGAGTATTCCGTGCGCAATGCCCAAAGTTCGGAGCACTACGATCTCGCCGCATTCACAATCGACGGTATCGACTGCCCGTTCCTGGCTGCGGGCGATCCTGAGGAACTGGCACAAGGCGGCCAGCTGTTCACGATAGGCAATCCTTCAGGGTTGACCTGGACGGTGACCTCGGGCGTTTTCTCCGGATTCCGGGAAGAGGATGGCCGGCGTTTCCTGCAAACCGATGCCCCGATCAATCCCGGCAACAGCGGTGGCCCGCTGATCGATCCGCAAGGACGTGTGGTCGGCATCAACACCATGGTGCTCAGGGATAGCCAGGGCATCGGCTTCTCGATTCCGGTGACGGCGATCGACGAGGCGTTCTGATCTTGCGGATCAGGCCGCCTTTCGCTTGGCGGGCGTCGTGCCTTTCCAGCGCCACAGGATCAGGATCAGGATTGCATCGACAGCAAGGGCGAAGACGCTTGATTCGGGTCCGAATTCGCCGCCGGTCAGCCATTGCGGCTTGTCCTGGAAGACGGGTCGGTACCAGCCGGTGTAGTCGAAGCCACTGACCCCGAAACCCAGCAGGTGGCCTTGCGCCCAGTTCCAGCCGAGATGCAAGCCGACCGGAAGGGCCAGACTGCGGGTACGCAGATAGGCCAGGCCAAGCAGGATCGCACCCAGCGCCAGATCCAGCATCGCGACCACTTCGGTAACGCCCTGCATGCCAGGGTTGCCCCAATGGCCGATGGCGAACAGTGCAGCGAGTGACAACTGCGCGAACCAGATGCCGGCACCGTCGACGAGGCGCTGGAACAGGAAACCGCGAAAAAGCGTTTCCTCGAACAAGGCCACAAACAGGAACAGATACAGGCCATAGAACAATGTGTTCGCACTGCGCGCCGGATCCGGCTCAAGTTGCACTCCACCCACGATCCCGATCAGGCCGACGATGACCAGCATGGCCAAGATGCCGATCAACAGACCCGTGGCCGCTTGCGCAAACCAGCGCCGGCCGATCCGGAAGCCAACGCTGGACAGCGGTTCACGACGTAGCCGGGTGCAGGCCCAGGTCACCAGCAAGACCATGATGAAGCGCAGCGGTTCGAGCACTTCGCCGGCCACGCCGAGCTCCCTGAGCCCGCGCGACAACGGTGTGTACAGGGCCCGACTAGCCAGGAACAGGCCCACAAAGAGAAGAATCCACCAGCCATTGCGCAGACGCTGTTCGTCGTCGAGGAAGATCCGTTTCATGCAGCTCTCTCGCGGGTGTCAGGAAGGGTATTCGCCGTGGCACGCATCGAGCGTGCGCAACAATCCTCACCCGGCACCGGAATTTGCGCCATGTGCCATTGGTTGCTGCAACGGTTTGCGCGAATTCGGCATCCGTCCGGGGCCTAAACTGGAAGCCTCGTCAATTGCGCCGTGGTCGCCAGAACACGTTCTCAGGTGCTGGCTCGTTTACAAGCGACGAAAGGTAGGCATGCAGGTCGTCGATTTCGGAGTCGGTCAGTTCGGGGAAGCGGTCCGGCGCAACCAACTCCATCAAACCGAGCTTCCGACCGTTCAATCCCGTACCGGTCTTGATCAGCGTTTCGAAATTCGCGCGCGGGATCCCTGCAACCATCGCCAAGTCCGGCGTGGGTGGTGGAAACACCGACAGTCCGCGCACATCAAGCTCATGGCATTCGTTGCACATGGTCAGTGCCAGGTATTCGCCACGGGCACGTTGCGGCTCTGCCCTGGAATCGACGCGCAAGGGCGGCACTGCATCCGCCCATTCCGCCATGTGCTTCTCCTCCCCAATCGCAAAAGACCAGCGCACCGCCCAGCCTAGTTTCGGCGTCGGCAAATCGATCTCGACGATCGGCGCCGATTTGAGAAACGCGATCAGTGCGACAAGATCCTCATCGCCGAGGCGCGTGAAATTGAACGATGGCATCGAGGTGAGCGCCCGGCCATCAGCCCCTATTCCCTGCCGGATCGCCGCTTCTATCGTTGCTACATCATGCTCGCGCACGTAGCGCGCCAGATTGGGAGCCACCGCGCGCTCCGGCCAATCCCATTGCTCGTCAAAATCCTTGCCCTCGAGCTGTTGCCCGTGGCAGCCCATGCAGCCACGTGTGCGCGCGACATGGCGCCCGCGTTCGATCGATGCGGCATCGGTCGGAATGGCTTGCGTGAATCGAGGCCCGGGCGTGAAGTCCCTCAATTTCGCTTCACTCAGAAGATAGACCCCGCCCATCGCAAGCAGAAGCACCGCAATGACAGCCAATGCGAGAAGGACGAGTGTACGCACCATCGAATTGACTCCAAGTCAGACACGAGTAGCCAGGATTCAAGTGGCTTCGCATTTTAGAACATGGGTTGACCTGTTGCAGAGAACCCGAGAACGGCAGCTGATGGTTCAAGCATTGATACCAACAGCAAGCCTTCTTCAACTGGCCAAGAACGGTTTCCAGGTCCGCGGCTGAACTCCGGTTTTGTCGTTGCAGCTCAGTACCTCTCGTACTGCGGAAGTCCATCGGCAATATCGTAGTAGTCGCCCTTGTCGGCAACGAAGATGTGCCTGGCCAACTTCAATCCGGTCGGCGCTTCCAGGGCGCCCATCGCTACCGAAATGAACGCGTGGGCGGTCCGGTCAGGATCCCAGAACAGGGACGAGCCACAGATTCTGCAAAAGCCACGCCTGACCTGTTCCGACGAGCGATACCACGTAATCGAGTCTTGCCCGTGGATCGTCAGTTCCGATCGAGGCACGTTGGTCGAGGCAAAGTAGTGGCCGGAATGCTTGCGGCACTGGCTGCAATGGCAGGCATCCGGTGCGTGCTCCCGAGCAAGGTCGAACTCAAACGACACGGCACCGCAAAGGCAGGAACCCTTTGCCATCATTCGCTCCATACAGGCGATCAGTCGGCAACAGTTTATCCGGCCACGCGATCCTCGGCTCAATGCGGATGCGCGTCGGTTGGCGCCGGCCTCGGGCCCGGGCCACCGCGAAAATGCTTCAGGCCGCCTGCAGGAGTACCATTCGTTCTATTGTTGGACGTCGCCCTTCAGCGACCGCGTTTCGGAGGTGGGTCATGGTGTTCAATCCGATGCTGCGCGTGGCGCTCGCCACCGGTACGGCGCTGGCCTTTTCTGTCTGTGCCTGGGCTGCGCCCTCTCCAGGCGAACGGGCACAGGAATCCAGCTCGAACATGTATCAGTCGATCAGCCTGCAGCCGACGGCAGCCGACGCGTTGCGGCGCAAGGTACTCATCCAGTGCGGGATTGACCCGAATCGTTACGTGCTGCCCTGGTATTTCCATTTCGAGTACGGACGGGCCTTGCTTGAGGCAGGGGATGCACAGCGCGCCATCGTCGAGTTGAGCCAGTCCATCGAGCTCAAACCCGAATCACAACCTCGCAAGCGCACCTACGGCATGTGGTACCTGGATTACCTGCCGTATTTCCAGCTGGCCGAGGCCCACGCCATGTTGCACAACTGGCCCTGCGCCGAAAATGCCATGCAACTGTCCCGATCCATGGGTGAAATCAATTCGGGTCGGATCGAGTCACAGCGTGTACGCGCCCTGCAGAAAGACATCGACAGCCACAGCGCAGACGTCGGCGCCTGCAACCTGCGCGATGCTCTGGATCCGGTGGCCTCTCAGGCCTGGATTGGAGGCTGAACGAAACGGAAAATCCGGACATGTTTCGTTCCTGGCAGACCTGCCTGACTCCTGCCGACAGGCGCCAAGATCTGAGTGCTCCAAGGCATTTCAACAGGTTTGAATGGTCCTTCGACAGGCTCAGGACGAACGGCTGGGATACATCCATATGAGTCGAATTGCGCTACCGTCCGACTCGACCCGGTTGCTCGGCAGTTTGTAGACTCAGGCTGGATGCGCGTTCAGTCGAATCAGGGAGAACTCTGTCATGGACGATGAGAATCGTGGCGATAGCTGGGAATCTGCCCGATCTCGGTATTCAAGGCGACGCCATTCGGATGACCGTGCTGACCCCTGGGGCCGTCGCTTCGTTGTCGCGATGTCTATCTTGCTTGCCGTCGTCATCATCTATCCTTGGTACGAGCGCTGGGTGGATTCCGTTATCGCAGCACGCATGCTTGAAACGCTCGGTGAGGAGTTTGAGAAGGCTGGGGAAGATTTCCGGCAAGAGAGCCGTGCACGCGCGCAACAATCTGCGCGGGCCGCCGATGCATCGCGGCGGGAAGAGCAGCGCTTGCGCATCGCCAGGGTAAAATTGATGGGTGCAACCGATGGCACGAACGGAGCTGTGGTGATTGTCGATCTGGGCGATGCCACGTTGACCGAATCCAGGGACACGATCTGCAAGCAGGCAAGCGCTTGGCTGCGGAGAGACCTCGCCAGGGTTGCACTCAGGGTCCAGCGATACCGGTCCAGCAATCCGGCGATCGACGCAGGCGTCGTGAATTGCCCGTAGATTCCGCGCTTGCTAGGCGGGGTTTTGATGCCGTTCTTGCTTGCACGTATTTGCGACCGGCACTTTAGTACCCTGAAACAATCCATTGCCCCTCACGGACCAATCACCCCACGGTGACCCGGTATGATGGTTTGTCTCCCAGCGCCACGGCGTCGCACGCAGGAACCCGCATCCATGTCTCCATCTCTTGTCCCTCGCTACGTGCGCCGATTCTCCGTCACCCTGTTCAGCTGTGTTGCACTGCTCGCCTTCGGTCCATGCCTGGGCCAGAGCGAGGTAGTCGTGGTACGCGCGCAAGCGAGCAAGGTGGTCGAGGAACTGCGACTGAGCGGCACGCTGACAACGGAGCGCCGCGCCGGCTTGTCGCCACGGGTTGACGGCCTGGTCGCCGAGGTGCTCGTTGATGCCGGCGACAAGGTCAGTGCCGGCGATGCGGTGCTGAAGCTTGATGCCACCCTGGCCATGGCCGTGCAGCGTCGCGTGGATGCCGAGGCCGCACAGGCACAGGCTTCGCGCAATGAAGCGAAACGCCGGGTCGATGAAGCTCGCAAGCTGGTGCCGCAGCAGACCCTGCCGAAGACCGAGCTGGAAGCACGCATCGCTGCACTCGAACTGGCCGAGGCAGCCCTCGCTGCTGCGCAAGCCAGTGCGCGCGAACAGGACGAGCTGGTTCAGCGGCATGTTCTGAAGGCACCGTTCGAAGGCGTGATCACGGCCAAACACGCCGAAGCCGGTGAATGGGTGGCGCGTGGCACGGCCGTTCTCGATCTGGTCTCGCTCGATGCGGTACGCCTCGATGTGCAGGCACCTCAGGAGATCTTTTCCGCGCTGCGTGACGACACGCCAGTACAACTGATTCCCGACACGCTCCCCGATACGGTTCTTGACGCACGCATCACCGCACGCGTGCCGGTCGGCGGTGGCTCCGGTGCACGCACGTTCCTTGTGCGCGTGGTGGCGTCGGAGCCCAGTGCCGCCCTGTTTCCCGGCACTTCGGCCACAGCGCGTTTCAGTCTGGCCGGCAGCGGCGCCAGTGCGGTACAGCTTCCTCGCGATGTCCTGCTGCGTCATCCTGACGGCGGCTACAGCGTGTTCGTCGTCGAGACAAACGGAAAGCAAAGCGTGGCGAGTCGACGCAAGGTCAGCGTGGGTCGCGACAGCAATGGCCTGGTCGAGATCGTGGCCGGCGTGAAAGCCGACGAATCGGTGGTCACGCGTGGCAATGAGGCGTTGCGCGACGGCGATACGGTGCGCGTCGTCGCACCGCAGGGCTGAGACCGGCCATGCTTCAGGAAATGCTCCGGCGAGGCACCCTGACCACGGTCGTGGCGCTGATCGTCTGCGTGCTGGGCATTTCGGCTGCGCTGCGCATTCCGGTGCAGATGATTCCCGATCTGGAAGTGCGCACGATTCGAGTCGAGACCCAATGGCCCGGAGCGACGCCGCAGGATGTCGAAAAGGAGATCCTGATCGAGCAGGAACGGTTCCTGCGCACCCTGCCCAACCTCACCCGCATGGTCGCATTCGCGGAAACCGGCCGCGCCTCGATCGAACTGGAGTTTCCGTTCGGCGTCGATATCAACGAAGCCCTGATCCGCACCAGCAATGCCCTGTCCCAGGTCAGCGGCTATCCGGAGAATGTCGATCCGCCGCGTCTGTACAGCAGTTCGTTCTCCAACAACGCGTTCATGTACTTCGCACTGTCGCCGCTGCCAGGCAATCCGCTCGACCTCGACATGGACATGGTGCGCGACTTCGTCGAAGACAATGTTCGCCCGATCATGGAACGCGTACCGGGCATTTCCCAGGTCGATGTGGGCGGCGGCGCCGAGCGCCAGGTCCGCATCCACGTCGACCCGGCACGGCTGGCCCAGCGCGGACTCAGCCTGACCGACGTGCGCGACGCAGTGCGCGCGCGCAATTCCGATACCTCGGCCGGCGACCTCGACAGCGACAAGCGCCGCTACCTGATCCGCACCGTCGGCCGCTTCGAAACGATTGCCGAGCTTGAGAACTTGATCCTCGTTCGACGCGGTGACGCCAGCGTGCGTCTCGGCGATGTCGCCGAGGTCGAACTTGATCACTACGAACTGCGCGGCATCGCGTTCGCCGACGGCTCCCCGCGCATGAACCTGTCGGTGCGCCGCGAGTCCGGTTCCAATGTCATCGACATCAAGAACACCCTGCTGCCGGTTGTCGACGACATCAACCGCGACCTGCTGCGACCGAATGGGTTGCAGATGACGCTGTTCGGCGACGATGTGCGCTATGTGCAGGCCTCGATTCGCAACGTCTGGACCAATCTTGGCATCGGTGCCTTGCTGGCGACGATGGTGATGCTGCTGTTCCTGCGTTCGGCACGCGCCACCATGATCGCCGCCATCGGCCTGCCGATCTGCACGATTGCCGCCTTCCTCGGCCTGCTGGCGTTCGGTCGAACGATCAACGTGATCTCGCTCGCCGGCGTGGCTTTCGCCGTGGGCATGACGGTGGACAACACGATTGTCGTTCTGGAATCGATCGAGCAGGCGCGGCGGCGCGGACTGGACCGTTTCGAGGCGGCCTTGCAGGGCACGCGCGAGGTGTGGACGGCAGTGCTCGCATCGACGATGACCACGGTGCTGGTATTCGTACCGGTCCTGTTCGTGGAAGAGGAAGCGGGCCAGCTCTATTCCGACATCGCCATTGCCTTGTCGGCTTCGATCCTTGCCTCGATGCTGGTCGCCATCGGCCTGATTCCCACCGCTGCCGCGCGTCTGGGCCTCGGCGTTTCCGAAGCACCTGAGCCGAAACAGAATCGCCTGGCAAAGCGCTTGCTCGGCATCGGCGACTGGTTCACCGCATCGCGCATGCGGGCATCGGTCTGCGTCGGCGCCACGCTGGCCGCGACCCTGTTCATCGTGTTCGAACTGACCCCGCCAGCCGAGTACCTGCCAGAAGGCGAAGAGCCCAAGGCATTTTCGAGAATGATCGCTCCGCCCGGATACAACCTCACCGAAATGTCGCGCATCGCCACGGAGATTCGGGCCGTACTGGACCCGACCGTTCATGCATCGCGTGACGCCTTCGAAGCAGGAAAGTCACCAATTCCTCCACTGGTCGGCTATTCGATGTGGGGCTCCGCAGGGAGTCTGGTGGTGATGAGCGAACCGGTCGACGGCGGCGATATCCAAGCGATGATGGATGGCCTCACCGAACTGTTCCGCAGCTATCCCGGCATGCGTGCATTCTCCTCACGCGGCTCGATCATTTCGAGCAACGATGGCGGCACCCGCGCCGTGGCCCTCGATATCTCGGGCCCCGACATGGCCTCGCTCTACACCACCGCGCAGGCGGCGATGACGCGTGCGCAGGACCTTTTCGATGATCCACAGCTGAACTCCGATCCTTCATCGCTTTCCCTCGACCAGCCGCTGATAGAAGTCCGGCCTCGCTGGAACCTGCTGGCAGAAAGCGGATTCAGCGCACGCGATTTCGGCTACTCGGTGTCCGCGCTTTCCGACGGAGCCTACGTCGACGACTTTCTGCTGGAAGACGACCAGATCGACATCTTTCTATACAGCGGTGCCGGCTCCGACCAGACCCTGACCGGCCTGCCGCAACAGCCCGTTCTCACCCCTTCGGGCAGCATCGTGCCGCTGTCTGCGCTGGCCGACATCATCGAAACCGTCGACAGTGCGAGTCTGCGCCGCGTGGACGGCCGACGTACGGTGACGCTGTACATCATTCCCTCGCGCAACGTGGCCCTGGAAACGGCCGTGCAGCGGGTCCGCACCGAGATGTTGCCGGCACTTCGCGAGGCAGGCGAAGTCGGTGAGGGTGTCAGCATCGCCATCAGCGGTGCTGCCGACCAGCTCGATGCCACGCGCGAGGCGCTTGGCGGCAACTTCCTGATCGCGATCATTCTCTGCTACCTGCTTCTGGTTGCGATTTTCTCCCACTGGGGATATCCCCTGCTGATTCTGGTAACCGTCCCGGTGGGCATTGCCGGCGGCATACTCGGGTTGCACGTGCTCAATGGTGCCGGCGCCATGCTCGGATGGCTCGGCCTCGGCACGGTGACGCAATCGCTGGACATGATCACGATGCTCGGATTCCTGATCCTACTCGGCACCGTGGTCAACAACCCGATCCTCATTGTCGATCGCACCCGTGAAAATCTGCGTGTGGCGGGAACCAGCGTCGCCGAGGCCGTGCGTGAAGCAGTGCGCAGTCGCGTGCGCCCCATCATGATGGCGACCCTCACCACCGTATTCGGACTGGCGCCCCTGGTCCTGATCCCGGGGGCCGGCACCGAGTTGTACCGTGGTGTCGGCGTCATCGTACTCGCTGGTTTGCTCTGTTCCAGCGTGGTCACGCTGACGTTCCTGCCCAGCCTGCTGACCCTCACCCTTCGGCCGCAAAAAGTGGAAGCAGATCCTGCACCGAGTCGGTGAGCATCTGAAGTGCTTCGACCCTTCTTCCCGGATCAGATGCGGGAGAGGATCTGAGCCGAGTGGCACTGACTCGTCTTCGGTTCTGTCGAGGAGAGCCCCATTCACCTCAGCCGTTCGTCCTGAGCCCGTCGAAGGACGATCCACGTACCCTCCAACCGTTCGCCATGAGCGTGTCGAAGGCAGCCTGTCGAATGAGGTCTGTCATATGCACAAGAGCGTCCGTCGACAAATCGTGCAACGAAACCTGCGAATGATTTCGACTTCTCCTCGGTCATTTCAGCATTCAGCCCTTCTGCTGTCTGTTCAGAGCCTGCGCGGTTAGACTGCAGTTCGTCATGTCCCACGCGCCAGGGGGTTCCCGCATGAAACTGACCGCGATATGCCTTGCGATGCTTTTGCTGGTTCCGACCCCGGTGATGGCGCAAGACCCCGGTGACTGGGTGCTCGGTCGATGGCAAGGAGGCCAGTACTGGTTCCCTGGCGTCGTGCAATCGCGCAGCGGCAAGAACGTGACCATCATCTATGACGACGGCACTCGCGAAACCCTGAGCACCGACCGGGTACGGCCATACAACTGGACGCTCGGTTCCCGCGTGGAGTGTCGCTGGGCCGGCGGCAGTGACTGGTATGGTGGCAAGATCACCGGTATCAGCAAGGATGGCACCCAGCTCGATATCCACTACGACGATGGCGATCGCGAACGCATCGCAACTGGCGGTTGTCGATCCAGCTAGATCCGGATGCACGTCGTTGCGGTAGTGGCATGACTCAAGCATGTCCGTGTTGACTGAAGTACCCCGTATCAGCGCCCGATGCCAGGGAGAGTCTCCATGAAGCGATTTCTGAAGGGTTTGGCGGCACTTCTGGCGGTACTAGTGATCTTGCTCGTCTGGATGTTCTGGCCGGCGCGGTTGCCGATTGCAGCCTTGCCCGCAGAGCTGGGTCTGCCAGCGGCGAATACTCCGGCCGACATGGCCATCTACGCACTGCCGACCGGCGCCATGCATTCGCAGGCCATGCTTGCCTATCGCGGTGGCCCACCCGGCGAGTCGCGCAATTTCACGATGACCGCCTTTCTCGTACGTCATCCACGCGGCGACCTGCTGATCGACAGCGGCTTTGGCTCGCAGGTTGATGCACAGTTCGCCCAGTTGGCACCGCTGATGCAGATGACCTCGACCTACTCGAAGGAAATGCCGGCGCGCGACCAGCTTGTCGATGCCGGCATCGATCCAGCGTCCTTGGCAGGAGTTCTGCTCACCCACGCACACTGGGACCATGTCAGCGGCATGACCGATCTCCCGGGTATCCCGGCCTGGCTACCCGAATCCGAGGCGGACTTTGTTCGCTCCGAAGCGCCGATGGCGGCGGTTGCCCACGCCCTGCCCGGGCTCGAACTGCATCCGTATGCCTTTGCCGATGCGCCTTATCTTGGCTATCCGCGCAGCCTCGATGTCTGGGGCGACGGTTCGATCATTGTCGTCCCGGCTTCCGGGCACACTCCCGGATCCGTGGTGATTTTCGTCACCCTGCCCGATGCACGCTACGCCTTTGTCGGCGACATCGTCTGGCAGAGCGAAGGCATCGAGCGTCCGGCCGAGAGACCCTGGATTGCGCGCCATCTGGTGGACCAGGATGCCGACCAGGTGCGCGAACAGATCTCGCATCTTGCCGCGCTGCACAAGAAGTTTCCGCAGATCGCCATGGTGCCGGCACATGACCTGCGTCCCGTCGCGACGATGGCGCGCCTTGGCCCGCGCGAGTCGGCGCGCAACGACGAGTCCGCTGCTACGCCATCGGACTGAGCCGAACTGTCAAGCCTGACATCGAGGGCATTGCAGGAAAGCCGGCGCTATCCAGCGGCCGGCCATTTCGCTATGGTCGACCTCGGCAGCCAACAGACGCACCGGGCCAGCAGCGGAGTAGATCGCGAATGAAACCATTCGGCAGCAACGTGAAGTCAAATCTCAGTCAGGCTGATTTCGTCAATGTCGCCAGCGACGCGTTCGACAACGGTCAGACGATCGCGCAAATGCTGATCGCTTCCTGCGAACGCAACGCCGACCTTCCGGCGGCCAGCAATCTCGACTGCAGCCTGAGCTACGCCGATGTCAATCGACTGAGCGCGGATTTCGCGGCCTACCTGCGCGGAGAACTCGGACTCGAGCCCGGCGACCGCGTAGCCATCATGTTGCCGAACCTGCTGCAGTATCCGGTCGCCCTGCTCGGCGTATTGCGTGCCGATCTCGTCGCCGTGCTGGTCAACCCGATGTACACGGCGCGCGAGCTGCATCACCAGCTCAGCGATTCCGCCGCCTCCGTGCTTGTCGTGCTCGACAACTTCGGTGCGGTCGCCGCCGAAGCGCTCAAGGGCACCGCTGTTCGACAAGTCATCACGACGCGTGTCGGCGACATGCTGTCCTGGCCAAAATCGATGATTGTCGATTTCGTGCTCAAGCATGTGAAAAAGATGATTCCGCCTTTTTCGATTGCCGGATCACAGCGCTGGCCACGCGTGCTGGCGCGGGGCGCCGGCTTGCCCCGTATCGCGTCAAAAGCGCGCGCCAGCGACACGGCACAGTTGCAATACACCGGCGGCACGACCGGGCTGGCCAAGGCCGCCGTGCTTCCACACAGCGCAGTCGTTGCGAATGTCGCCGCCGCCGAACAGTGCTTCGGTCGACTGCTCGATCCGACAAGGGACACCGTACTGATCTGCCTGCCGGTCTACCACATCGCCGCCTACAGCAACCTCATCTTCAACATGGCGCACGGCTTCCACTCGGTGTTGATCACCAATCCCCGAGACATTCCTGCCCTCGTCGCAACCTTCGCGAAACTGAAGCCCTCGTTCTTTTCCGGCGTGAACACGCTCTACGACGCCATCCTCAATCATCCGGACTTTGCCTCGCTGGATTTCTCGAATCTGAAATTGTCGCTGCAGGGCGGAACCGCGCTGCGGCGTGGTACCGCCGAGCGCTGGCTCGCCGTCACCGGCTGTCCGGTCGTCGAGGGCTACGGCCTTTCCGAAACAGCCGCGGCGATTACCTACAACCGGCCCGACGGCAAGAATCCGGTCGGTTCAATCGGGATGGCCCTGGCCGAAGTCGAGATCAGCTTGCGTGATGAAGAGGGTCGCGTCGTGCCAATCGGCGAACCCGGCGAACTCTGCGCACGCGGCCCGCAGATGACCAGGGAATACTGGAACCAGCCGGAGGAAACGCGCAACGCGTTCTTCGATGGCGACTGGTTCCGCACCGGGGACATCGCGCGCGCCGACGAGCAGGGTTACTACTACGTGCTCGATCGACGCAAGGACATGATTCTGGTCTCCGGATTCAACGTGTACCCCAACGAGATCGAGGATGTCGTCGGCCTGCACCCCGGCGTGCTCGAAGCGGCCGCAGTCGGCGTGCCGGACGAGAAATGCGGCGAAGCCGTACGCCTCGTCGTCGTCCGCAGCGATCCCGCGCTGACCGAAGACGAACTTCGCGCCCACTGCCGCAAGAACCTGACCGGCTACAAGCAACCGAAAGTCATCGAATTCCGCGACAGCCTGCCGAAATCGGCTGTCGGCAAGATCCTGAGGCGGGAGCTTCGCTAGCTTCGCGCTGTGTGCGGAACAGCGATGTTTACCCCACCAATCAGCAGGTAACGCACGACCTGTATTGAAGCTGGCGAGGGGCTGGATTCGGCCAGAAGCGGACGTTCAAACGCGCGCATTGGGCTGCCGTCGTGATCCCGCGGAAGGCGAAATTGGCCAAGGTGAATTCCTAGGCTGTGCTTCGAGCGTACTGGCCCCGACTTCTGGGAACATGTTGACCTGCCCCCATGTTTCAGTGCCAATGTGTTTTGGCGATTCTCAATCGGCAATGGCCCGAATTGGTGCGGCTGCAGCCAGCCAGGAGCGGTTGTTCAGTTGCACACCAAGGGGCCGCCTTCTTCCCTGACTTACACAGGCTGGGCAAAGGACGGCTGAAAGAGACTCCCTCGAGCTTGCTGGCACTGAAAATGGGGGCAGCTCAGGGGTCATCAAATACCTCGTCCATTGGTAATGATCTTGCACACGATCCCCGCTGTTGTGCTTGGTGCGGCGCCGAAATATTCGTAGCCTCCAGCTTCCGCGTATTCAATTTTGAGTTTCGTTGCAAATTCGTCATTCAGCGGAAAATCGAGTATTGCGTCTCTCACTTCAGCATCTAGCCGAAAATCTTCATCGAGCCCACACACCCATGGCGCGAGCAGTGCATTGCCTTGTTGGCGCATGCTTGCAAACTCGGGCTGAGAACGGCGCTCATCTCCCGTGGCGAATCTCTGCAATGAACTGTAGTAGTTCGCAGCGTCCTTTAGAGTAAGCGTAGGCTGGTACAAGCGAATCGGCGTAATCTCAAACGAGGTCCCTCGAAAGGTATACTTCGGAGAAAACGCCATTGAGGGATTGTCATACCAAGGATTTCCAAATGTGATCAATTCCTTTTGCGGTTTGTCACCGGCCACGGCATAGCCAACGTGGAACACCGTGATGACCCAACTGTATTCTGGGTTAGCGCTCGGCCAGTGAATGTTGAATTCTGACCAAGTCGGTCGTATCGAAAAGCGACCATTGCTATCGGTATGCGTAACTATCCGCTGGAAGTAGTTCTCAAATCCTGAAGTACCGACAAGTACTGGGCCTGCCCTTAGCTTGGCCACTGCGATCACTGTGACGTTTGGCATTGGGTTGCCTGTTGAGTCATCAACCACGACCCCGGTTTTGGGTATATTTGCAGACACATAACCGATCAACTGCGGCACGAAAGGACCGATTGCCAAGCCAAGCAGTACCGCGAGAACTATCAGTAGGCGCTTCATTGCATTTGCGTTCCTGAGATTTGCCAAACGCCGTCTGCATATTGAACGATATGTACGTGGAACCCGTTGCGAGTCTGATCCGGATTATCTCGGATAATGGGCAATTCTACGTAGGTTGGACCAGAGAAACCGCCAACTACGGTGCCCAACTCCGCAATGAGTGCGGGAAGGTCTGCTCCAATCTGCGTGCAGGTACTGAATCGCCGCTGGTTCCGTAGACGCTGCTAAGCGCCTCCTTCGGGTCGGCCACAGCCCGTCGCGAATGGCAGCGGACGGCCAAAAGCGGAAGTCCGGAAATAGTCTCTGGCAGTGAACCAAATTCAAGTTTCAAGACCTGACCCTCTTCCTTCAGGAATCGGCTATACAAGTTGCCGAGACGACCACGAAAAAGACAACAAGCGCTGTCTGAATGCGGATCTGCGATATGAACACCATGGCTACCTACATTGCGAAATGACATTCCGCCTTTTGAGAGCAAAAGCGTACGCCGGCGAATCATGATCAGTTCGCCGGAAGACACAATTGCTGCCCACCGAGGCCAGCTAGCGGCCAGAAATGGATGCTTCGAAAATCATGGCTACTTGATGCTTATTGCCAAAGCGCTGGAACCGTTCGTTCCGCAGGATCGCCTTTTGTACTACTTGCTGCAATTCCCGGAGACTGCGAGTTTGAGGTCGCCCACTGCGTCCTTCCCCTTTTGATCGCTCACTTGTTCCAAGTTGGCTCCGCCGACGAAAACGCCAAGCTTGATGTACTGGCGCACGAAATAGTTGACTCCGGCCTTCATGTAGATGACAAGATCATTTGGTGAGAATTCTGATTCGGTCGAAATCGTATGCTCCTGGTTGCCCTGAACCTCCTTGTAGAAGAAGGTTTTCGGCGCGGATTCACCAAGGCACTTCCCATCAATGAATATGTCCTTCTTCAGCGCAGCCCCGAAGTTGCTGTCGCGATATACGTACAACCCCGCCTTGTCTGTACTTGGCAAAGCGAAGAGCTTGGCTTCTGTGGACTGCGACTGGTCGGCAATTGGCACGGAAGCGCACCCGCCAAGAAGCGCGACGGTGAGAACGATAAAAGCTGGTCTCTTGAGCATAGATTTCCCCTGTGTGGCGAAGCATGACGCCTGCATTGGGCCGAGCCGCCTATTGGGTCCCATACTGGACTCTATTACACAAGCCGATCATGGCCAATTGGTTAATTGGAACAGAAGTGATTCTATACGCATAACCACGCAGCGACCATCGGGCAGCCTAATCCCGTAATCTTGTATTGGAGTAGTTTCTGCCCCGGAGGGTGCGGCCTCTTTGCGTGGCGTGAACCTCCCTGTGAAAGTTTTCCTACGACGAAACCTGACACAGGTGCTGCAAGATTCTGATGCCGTCTCGACCGACAGTCCGCTTCGGGTCGGAAGCAGTCGGCAAGAGGCGGACACTCCCCAGTCCACGACTCACGCGGCGTAGGAAACAGCGCAAGAACGATTCGCTCCGTTTGAACCAGGCGCTAGGCATTCCTGTTCAAGAAGCGGACATCCGGTATCCAGCCTCTGGCGCGCCTCGCCAGGCGGGATTCCCTGTCCTCCTCTTCGAAAGAGGCAGTTGATCGGTTGAAGAGAGAGGGTGGAACCCCTTCCATCGCGTTGACGCTGACCACCGCGTACGTTCTTCCTTCGATTTCGCTGGTGACCAGCGGTACGACACCACAGTTTGCGCAGATGTGAAATTCCGCTGACCGGGTTCCGAAGGCATACCTCGAGTGCTGTTCGGGGTCTCGGACATCCACCTCCAGGGAACCGGTCGGACAGGATGTCCAGACACCACCGTGTTTGACGCAGAACGAGCAGTCGCATGCGCGCGCCGGAATCTCTTCAGGCTCAGGCAGCCAGTGCAGGGTGAAGCGGATGTTTCCGCAGTGACAACTTCCAGAAATGTCCATGGGCACGCCTCGGGGTGAGCGGTGAGGGCATTGGACCAGAATTGATTCGTGCGCGTCATTCACTGGGTTCGAACGGGAGTCGCCGGAGCATCGGCCAACACCGCTGCCAAACCCGAAAGTTCGAGCGAAGCGACTTCAGCTGGCGGCAGACCTCTGCCCGGCAGGTTTCGCTTCCGGCAGCGATGGTTTGGAGCTCGTCCAGGCGCCTCGCTTGGGCAAGGGCGGACGTTTCGCCTGAACACGCTGCCCGCGAATGGGGCCCGCCCGGCCGGCCTGCGGCTTGGTAAACAATCAACACGCCCCCACTCCAACAAGGTCATGTTGCGTCCGAACGAGCTATAGTGCGGGCAAGCTTGAGTTGCACGGCGCTTGACAGGGTTTGCCCTGGCAAAGGATATCGATTCAGGAGAGTTCGTCTGTGTTGACCAGCCTTTTCTTGCTGCTGTTGGCGATAGTAGCGGTGGCCGTCGCCATGCATCTGAGTCGGCGTGCCCGTCTGCAAAACCTCCGCGGTTTTGCGGCAATGGTTCGCCGCACCCTGCAGATTGATACCTGTGGCGGCATCAAGACGACCAATCTGTATATCTATCTTTGCGCTCTTGCTTCGGCTTTTCGCACTCAGGCCATGCTTCAGGACCTCGAGCTGCACCCCGGGGAGCTGAAGCGGGTGGTGTCCGACGCCATCGAGTCGTCCTACCTTGTAAAGAAGGATCCATCGAACAGTGAGGTCGCAGGCGGGGCGCTTCTGCTTTTTGCGTCCTGCCTGGATCCCGTCATGAGCGGGACGCTGTCGGGTGAGGCTGTCCAGGGGGATGAGGGGAACTTCGTCGGTACTGCAGGCGCGGTGGCTTTGCTCGCGAGCGTGGGCTGGCATCCCGATTCGAACGCGGATCTGGTCACCTGTGCTCTTTCGGAAGCCTCTCCGGCCAGGGAGCTGGCCGACTACTGGCGGACCACAAGCAAGGCCCATCGAGACCGGGTGGAGTCGGCATTCGAACGAGCCATCAAGACCGCACTGGATCCATCCACGGCCGCCTATGTCAGGCACAGGGTATTCGCCGACCTCAAGAAGGACGCCCAGCCGGCAGCTGATGCCGAAGGTCGACCGGAGTCCTGATCGGCTGCTGGACGTGGCGACGGCTGCAGGCGCACAGGCGGTCGTGTCCAACGACGATAGTTCGGTTTTCACGGCCTCACGGCTGCTGCAATACGGTAATGCCGCGCTGCGCCTTGTCCTTGGCCACCATCTTGCGTACGTCGGCCAGTAGCGCCTTGGCGTCGTAGACGATGCCGTCCTTGATCGTGTAGTCGACGCCGCCGACGCGGCTCAACTTTCCTTCTGCATCGAGCTTGATGTGGCCGGTGCCATAGAGCACCTTGAGGTTGGCCATGGGATTTTCGCCGAGGATGGCAAGGTCGGCGAGCTTGCCCGGTTCGATTGATCCGATGCGGCCGTCGGCGCGCAGCACTTCGGCTCCATTCAACGTGGCCGAACGCAGGACTTCGAGCGGATGGAAGCCTGCCTCGCGCAGCAGTTCGAGTTCCTGGATCGTGCCGAATCCGTAGAGCTGGTAGATGAAGCCCGAATCCGAGCCGACGGTGACGCGCCCGCCCCGGTTCTTGTAGTCGTTCAGGAATGCCATCCAGAGTTTGTAGTTTTCGCGCCAGGCCACTTCGTCTTCGGTAGTCCAGTCGAAGAAGAAGCTGCCGTGGTTGTCGCGATTGGGCGTGTAGAACTCCCACAGCGAAGGCATCGTGTATTCGTCGTGCCAGTCCGCCTGGCGTGCGCGCATCAGGTCACGCGCCGCCAGATAGATGGTCAGCGTGGGGTCGATGGTGAAATCCAGCTCCAGCAACTCGTTGATGACAGCTTCGTACTTTTCGCTGCCCCTGGCGGCGGCCTGCGCCCAGAGGCGTCCGGCCTGGCCGAATCGATCGGCCTCGTTGTTGTAGTTGTAGGCGGCCGGATAGTCCTGCACGGTCTGTCCATCGAACAGCGCTTCGGGCAGGCCGTACCAGTGTTCCATCGTGGTAAGTCCCAGGCGTGCCGTGGTCAACACGTTGACCCGCGCCACATCGAGCTGCGCGTGGTGACAGGCACTCTGCATGCCCTGCTTCTGCAATTCGTCGAGTGCAGCAGCGAGAATATCCGGCCGATAGCCAAAGCATTTCATGCCAACGGCACCCTTGGCCTTGACGTCGCGCACCCACTGGCGCGCCTGCTCCGGCTCGGTCATCGGCGCATCGCGTCCGGCACCGAAGAAGACATAGGGATAGATGCGCGGTGCGGTGATCTGGTTCTTCTCGCTGCGATGCTGTTCGCTGACGCACCAGTCCAGGCCGTTGCCGCAGCCGGGGTCGCGGATCGTGGTGATGCCGTGACCCATCCATAGCTTGTAGACATACTCGGCCGGCACGCCCTGCTCCTCGCCGCCGATGTGGCCGTGCAGGTCGATCAGTCCCGGAATCACGTACTTGCCGGTCAGGTCCATTTCCCGACCGCCGGGCTTGAGGGCGGGCCGTGCATCAGCCTTGATCGTCGAGCCGGGCGAACCGACCGACTGTACGGCGACAATGCGGTTGCCTTCGATCACGATGTCGGCCGGACCAAATGCCGGACTGCCGGTGCCATTGATCACGGTCCCACCGCGCAGGATCAACTGGGAATACGGCCCTTCGCCTTCCACTCGAGCGGGCGCAGGTATAACTGGCGGCGCCTTGTTCGTGGCCTCGGCTGCGGATGCGCCGGCAGTGCCCAGGCCCAGGAACAAGAGTGTTGAAACTGGCAGCAACCAGCGCATGGCGTCTCCCCGCAAAGTATTCGACTGTCGATCTTCAATCATGCCTCAGGTCGGGTGGCAGCACACTCACGAACCTGATTCGCTGCATGGCCGACGGATCTGCTCGACTATAAGGATCTCGACGGTCCGCCTCGGCCGATCTGCCATCCGGCATGACTTCTTGCACAGTTCGGAGCGCAGACGCCCTCCCCCAAGCCACGAAGCAGTGACCTTCGGCCCACGCGCTGGCGCTGCGCCAAGCCCAGGATGGGCTTCCGAATACCTGATGAGAAATACCATGTTCAAGGTTGTGCTGATCGCCGGGCTTGTCGTCGGGGCGACAATGTCATCGACCGCGGGTGCTGCGGCGCAAGAGGCGGATTGGGTGGAGCGGTCCAACAAGATCGCCTATGAGGTGCTCAAGTCGCAGGCGAAGTTCGCTCCGGAGTTTTCCAGCCAGACCGGCGTATCCGGGTTTGACGAGGAGATTTTCGATCTCGGCGAGAATCTTGCGCAAAGGCAGATCGCGGCCTCGCAGGCCAGTATCGACATGCTCGAAGGCCTGCTCGCCAAGGAAACCGATCCGCGCGTGAAGCAGGATTTGCAGATCATGATCCAGTCGCAGAAGGACAACATCGAAGCGACCCAGATCAATTTTGACCGCGTCGTTCCGTACGGAAACATCAGTGGCCTGATCTTCGCCGGCTTTCGCGGCCAGCTCGACAAGCAGGTGCCGATGGAGCAGCGCAAGGCCGCTCTGGTGCGCCTGAAGAAATACACCGGCGAGGCCGACGGCTACGAGCCGCTGGTCAATCTGGCCAAACAGCGACTGACCGAACGCAACAAGATCCCTGGCCTGATCGAACCCTATCGCGGCGAGGTCGAGAAGGATCTCGAGGATTCGCCGAAGATGATCGACGGACTCACGCAACTTTTCCAGGCCAGCGGTCTGGACGGCTGGCAGGAGTCGTTGGCGCTTCTGCAATCCCAGCTGCGCGACTACAACAAGTGGGTGGAGGCGACCATCCTGCCGAACACGCGCGATAGCGCCATGTTGCCGCGCGAGCTCTACGAGCTTCAATTGAAGAACTACGGCGTCAACGCGACGCCGGAAGAATTGATGCTGATCGGCCAGGTCGCCTTCATGAATATCCGCAACGAGATGATCGCGCTCGCTCCGCTGGTGGCCAGGGAGAAGGGCTTCGACACCCGTGACTATCGCGAGGTGATCAAGCTGCTGAAGAAGGAGCAGATTCACGGTGACGCACTGATCGCCAACTATCAGGACGTCATGAAGCAGCTGGACAAGATCATCGCGCAGGAAAAGCTGGCGACCCTTCCCAATGAGCCCGCCCGCGTGCGCATGGCCACAACCGCGGAAACAGCGCAACAACCGGCAGCGCATCTGGATATTCCGCGCCTGGTCGGCAATACCGGGGAGTTCCCGGAGTTCATCGTGCCGAAGATCGAACAGAACGAGGACGGCACCTGGCCGGACAGCGACTATGCCTATCCGGCGATGATGTGGACGCTGTCTGCGCACGAAGCACGCCCCGGCCACGAGATGCAGTTCACGACGATGCTGCGTGGCGGCGTCTCTACGGCGCGAGCGCTGTTCGCGTTCAATTCGGCCAATGTCGAAGGCTGGGCCCTCTACGCCGAGGCGATCGCAAAGCCAAGCATGCCGCTCGAAGGGCAGCTGATCTCGCTGCAATACCGGCTCTTGCGCGCAGCACGCATCTGGCTGGATCCGGCCATCAACCTGGGCCTGGTCACGCCGGCAGAGGCCAAGCGCGTACTGATGGAAGATGTGGTCGAAGATGACGGCAATGCGCAGACGGAAATCGACCGCTACACCTTCCGCTCGCCGGGACAGGCCACGGCCTATTACTACGGTTACGAAAATCTGCTCGCGCTGCGCGCCGAGACCGAGTTGACCTTGCGTGACAAGTTCGACGCGCAGGCCTTCCATGACTTCATTCTCGCCCAGGGCTTGCTGCCGCCCGCGGTTCTGAAGCAGACCGTCAAGAATGAATTCGTCGCGCCGCGCATGAAGGCCTCAACCAAGGCCGGGTAGTCCGTGATCGTGCTGGCCTGCCGCGCCG
>NZ_JAWLAR010000010.1:0-182480 GCF_041395345.1 Dokdonella sp.
TCAGGCGTCTTGAGGCCGGCTTCCTTCATTCTCACTGACCGAGAATGTAGATCCTGCTTGTGGAAAAGCTAGGACAAACAGGGTATTAAGACGAGAAGCTCGAAAATGCCACTTGTTTCGACTCCCGCGCTAGTCTCCGCTGATGTAATCCGGACCCTTTCCTACGGTCTTTTCATAGACGCCCTTCCCGGCGCGGCGGTACTGGGTAAAGCCATGCTTGCCAACGTGGGACTCACTGGAGCGGTGGGCCTGCCCGGAGACAATCTCAGGGGCACTGATTACCCGATGAACCGGGGCGTGGCAGTCGGGGCATTGTGACAACGGAGGGTCGGACAAGCGCTGCAATGCTTCAATGCCGTTACGGCATTTGTCACATCCGCTGTCATCCGGGAGGTATTGGTAGATCGGCATGCTGCAAGCATGGGTGCTGCGCAGGCCAGGATCAATCCCGGGCCTGGGCTTGCAGGGGGTCGAGCACTTCCTCAGCCCCGGCAAGATCGCTCAGATGCTTCCAGCGGTTGACGATCTGGCAGAACAGCTCGGCGGTGCGCTCGGTGTCATAGACGGCAGAATGCGCGAGGCCGGGATCCCAGGTTTTTCCCGAGGCTCCTACCGCGCGTGCCAGTACGGTCTGACCAAAAGCCAGGCCGGCCAGCGTCACCGTGTCGAAATTGCTGAATGGATGGAAAGGGTTGCGCTTGTGCCCTGTTCGGCGCACCGCCGCATTGAGAAAGGCCAGGTCGAAGCCCGCGTTGTGACCTACCAGGATGGCGCGCTGACATTCCGCAGCCTTCATTGCCTTCCGGACTGGCGCAAACACGTGATCGAGCGCCGCGCGCTCCTCGAGTGCGTTTCGAAACGGGTGGTCCGGATCGATCCCCGTGATCTCCAGGGCCCTGGGATCGATATTGGCGCCCGGGAAGGCCTCGACATGCGTCGAAACCACAGGCTCGGGATACAGGAATCCCTGGCTATCCATGCCAATGACAACAACGGCGATCTCGAGCAAGGCATCGCGGTCCGCATTGAAACCACCTGTTTCGACATCGACGACCACAGGCAGGAATCCGCGGAATCGCTCGGCGATGCGGTGAACAGAAGTGGGTTCGGACATGGCGAAAGCATAGCCGATCAGCGGCATCGGCACGGCTGCTGATTTCGGAGCCAGGTCGAAGCCCGATGGCAGCCATGCTTGCGCCAGCGAACCGGCAGACCCCGTTATTTGACAAGCGAACGAACGTTCCTGCTGTAACAAATGCGATATGCCGCTGACACGCGGCAGTAACAATCCCGCAATAGGCTGCGCATCGCCGAATCAATTTAACGCCTCCTCAACAATTCAATTCCCTCTAAGAGATTCCAATCATGAAACGACCCGCAACCCGATTGCTCGCAGCCGCGATTTTCGTGACGTTTGCCTCGCAAGCCCATGCTGATATAGCCATCGACGTGATCGGTGGTTCCGAGGTCAGCTTCGAAGGCCTGGTTCAGGCTGATGGAAACTGGTTCGACAATGACGGTGTCAACCTGAATGGTGGTTCTGCCGATGAAGCGTTTGGCTCCAGCAGCGCGACGGGCATGCGTCGCGCCGAACTTGTGCTGAAAGGCAAGGGCACGATGTTCGACTGGGTCATGGGCTATGACGCTTACGCCGACAAGTGGCTGGATGTGAACCTGAAGTACAAGATGGGTTCGATGTACCTGCAGGCAGGCCAGTTCAAGCAGCCGAACAGTCTCGAAGAGCTGAGCAGCACGAAAAACAATGACTTCATTGCCAAGGCGATGAATACCAACACGTTTGGCGTCTCTCGCAGGCTGGGTGTCGCTTTTGGTGATGACCACAAGAACTGGGGTTATGTCGTCAGCGGCTTTACCAGGGAGCTCTCCGAGAACCGCAACTATGGTCCCGGCTACGGCGGCCGCTTCTACTATGCGCCCATCGTCGACAGCGGACAGATCCTCCATTTCGGTATTTCTGCAGTCGACTACGACACGGCCAACGACACGCAGCGCTGGCGCACGCGCCCGGATGCCGATCTTGCCAGCGTGCGTCTGGTCGATACCGGCAACATCCTGAACACCGATCGCAATACCACGCTCGGACTCGAGGGCATGTGGGTCAGCGGGCCGTTCAAGGTCCAGGCCGAATACATGGATACCAACACGTCGCGCACCAGCGCCACGACGGCACCTGACTTCAATACGGATAGCTGGTACGTCTCGGGTGTGTGGAACATCACCGGCGAGACCTGGGGATACAAGGGTGGTCTGCCGAGGACGCCCCTGCCCAACGATCCGGCCAAGGGCATGTGGCAGGTCGGACTGCGCTACGACAGCATCAATCTGAATGACGGGCCGATCAAGGGCGGTGAAGAAGACAACATCACCTTCGGCGTGAACTACTACTGGCGCTCGAACTTCAAGTTCATGGTCAACTATGTGGCCGTTTCCAGCTCGAAGTTCAGCTCCAGCGCAGGCGAAAACGTCAACGACGATCCGAACATCTTCGAAACGCGCCTGCAGTTCTACTGGTAAGTCTCGACAAGTAGTTTGTCGATGTGTCACGGAAGGGCGATGCGCGCTGCGCATCGCCCTTCTTCGTTTCAATCGCGGCTGGTCAGCAGCAGCGGCCCTGTCACACGAGTGTCTTCGCCTTGTAGGCACACAGGTCGCGAATCAGGCATTGCGGGCATTCCGGACGACGTGCCTTGCAGACGTAGCGGCCATGCAGGATCAGCCAGTGATGCGCATCGAGGCGAAACTCCGCGGGCACGTGCCTGACCAGCTTGTCTTCGACCTTGCGCACGTCGTCACCTCGAGCCAGGCCGGTCCGATTGGCGACCCGGAAGATGTGGGTGTCGACCGCGATGGTCGGCTCGCCAAATGCAGTGTTCAACACGACATTCGCTGTTTTCCTGCCAACGCCCGGCAAGGCTTCGAGCGCCTCGCGGTTCCTCGGCACTTCGCCACCATGCTGTTCCACCAGGATCCTGCAGGTCGCGATGACGTTCTTCGCCTTGGCGTTGTAGAGACCAATTGTCGAAATGGCCTGCTTGAGGGACTCCTCGCCAAGTTCCAGCATCGCCTCGGGCGTATTGGCGATCGGGAACAGGCGACGGGTCGCCTTGTTGACGCCGACATCGGTGGCCTGGGCGGAAAGGATTACCGCGACCAGCAGCTCGAAGGGCGTCGAGTAGTCGAGCTCGGTAGTCGGCTTCGGATTGAAATCGCGAAGGCGCGTGAACATCTCGATCACGTTCTCGCGCTTCATTTCGACGCGGGTTTCCTGCTTGCCGCGATCTGCTTCCGGCGCTTCGCCTTGCCACGAGCGATGGCTTCAAGCACATCCGCCCGGCTGATCGGTTCCGCTTTGGCTGCGTCCGCTCGTATTGCCGAATCACGTCGGGCCGCGCGCCCGCTTTCCGCGCGCGCCAGGCGAACGGCTCGATTCTCGAAACGACGCCGCGCCACGCTCGCGCGTTCCAGAATGGCCGTTCTTCCAAGCGGCTCGTTCTGGATGAAGTGCATGTCAATGCAGTCGACCGGGCAGGGTGGAATGCAGAGTTCGCAGCCGGTGCATTCCGCGGTGATGACCGTGTGCATGCGCTTGCCAGCGCCGACAATCGCATCGACCGGACAGGCCTGGATGCACTTGGTACAACCGATGCAGACCTCTTCGTCGATCACGGCAACTGCGGGCGCCGTTTCGAGGCCATAACCGGGATTCAGGGGCCTGGATGCGCGACCGAGCAGGCTCGCCAGCGCATCGACACCGGACTGGCCGCCAGGTGGACATTGATCGATGTCCGCCGCGCCTTCGGCAATCGCATCTGCATAGGGCCGGCAGGCAGGATAGCCACAGCGCGTGCATTGGGTTTGTGGCAACAGCCGATCCAGGCGAGTGGCAAGGGACTGGTTCATGCCGGTGTTGCAGTCAAGGCGATATCCGCATCCTTCTGCTGCCGTGCAAACGGAATGCGCGGCAATTCGCGCCAGGCATGCAGGCATTGCGGGCAGCGCATCCTGTTGTTGACGACGTAGCGGACCAGCCAGGGCATCATCATGGCCAGACTGATGACGATCTGGAGGATCAGATAGGGTGCGGGTGTATCGAACGCCAGGATGGAAATGGTTTGTGCAGTGCAGACGAACAGGAAGGCGAGAAAGATCCAGCGGCGCTGTCGATGATCGAAGCCCGCAGAAGAATCGTGACAGGCAGGGCAACTGGGCCCATGCAGTTCCTCATCGGGCAGCTGCAGCGCTCCGCGACGGTAGTCTGTGAGGACTTCGCGCGAGGACTGAAGATCCAGTGCAGGCACTGCTATCCGGAATCCGCCATATGCCAGGATTCTGAACCAGTCTTGTCGGACGAAATTCTCGTCGAACAGTTGCGCGTCAATATCCCTTGACCGGAGCAGGGCGACAAGCACCAGTCCGTCCAGATAGTCCGGGGTCCAGTCGACGCAGCGGATGGAATGCTCGTTCATTCCGGGCTCAGCGAACGGTTGCACCTGGCTCGGCGCCCAGGTCGACGTCGAGAAGCTTGAGGTCGGCGCCACCCGAACCGGCCGAAAGGATCATGCCTTCGGACATGCCGAATCGCATCTTGCGCGGGGCGAGGTTTGCGATGAACACGACATTGCGGCCGACCAGTTTTTCAGGTTCGGAATAGGCCGCGCGAATTCCGGAAAAAATCTGGCGTTCGCCGAGTGCGCCACCGTCAAGCCTGAAGCGCAGCAGTTTGTCGGAGCCATCCACGAACCCGCACTCAAGGACCCTGCCTATGCGCAGGTCGAGCCTGGCAAAGTCATCGATCGAAATGGTTCCGGCTGCACCGTCCGTTTCGCCCAAAGCCTTGTCCGCTGCCTTGGAGGATGCATTGTGAGGGGTCGTACCTTTCCCGCTTGCGGGCGCCGGTTGTCCCGGTGCTGCAAGCGAATCCTTCGATGCTTCAATCATGGCGGCGATCTGTTTTGGGTCGACCCGGGTTGCAAGGGGCTTGTAGCCTTGAATGGAGTGGTCGCCGAGGCGCTCGGAGATCTCCTCGAAACGTTCAAAGCGGCCACCCGGCAGGGCAAGGAATTCCTCGGTCTGCGACACGAGGACCGGCAGGATCGGTTTCAGCGCGCAGGCAATCGCGCGGAAGAGGTTGATACCGGTCGAAAGTACGATGTGCAATTCCCCTCGACGCGATGCGTCCTTGGCCAGCGCCCACGGCGCTGTCTCGGCAATGTATTCGTTGGCCCTGTCCGCGACCTGCATGATGGTGCTGATCGCTCGATTGAAGTCATCGCGGGCGTAGTTTTGCACGGCGTCCGTCAGTTGGGCTTCTGCCTGCTCCAGAAGGGTCCGGGCCTTGCCTGCAGGATCCTCGGCGTTGGTGGTCGACGCCTCTGTCCAGAAGTCCGCAGCGAGCCGGTTGTCGAAATTCGATTCGAGCAACTTTGCGCATCGACTCGCGATATTGACGAACTTGCCGACGATGTCTGCATTGACGCGCTGACTGAAGTCATCGAGATTCAGGTCAAGATCGACCACGCCGCCCGAGGACTTGGCCGCAAAGTAGTAGCGCAGGTATTCGGGCTTTAGCCCGACATCAAGCCAGGTACGCGCCATGATGAAGGTGCCGCGCGACTTCGACATCTTCTCGCCATTGACGGTCAGATAGCCGTTCACGTGCAGCGCGGTCGGAACGCGCAGGCTCGCTCCGTGCAGGACCGCAGGCCAGAACAGGCCGTGGAAGTTGACGATATCCTTGCCGATGAAGTGATGCATTTCCGCCTGGCTGTCGGCAGCGAGGTATTCGTCGAACGAATAGCCTTTTTCCTGGCAGAGTGCCTTGAAGCTGGCCAGGTAGCCGACCGGCGCATCAAGCCAGACGTAGAAGAACTTGCCGGGCGCGTCGGGGATGGCGAAGCCGAAGTAGGGCGCATCGCGTGAAATATCCCAGTCGCGCAGCCCGCCTTCCGCATTCAGCCACTCGCCGAGCTTGGCGACCACGCCGGAATGGGCGACGGGCTGCCCTTCGGTCAGTTTTCCAGCGAACCAGTCCTGCAGCAGCGAAGTGAACTGGCCCACGCCAAAGAAGAAATGTTCGGAATCGCGCAGCACGGGCTCAGCGCCAGACATCACGGAGCGTGGATTCTTCAGATCGGTCGGCGCATACGTCGCGCCGCAATTCTCGCAATTGTCCCCGTACTGGTCGGCTGTTCCGCATTTCGGGCATTCGCCGCGGATGTAACGATCCGGCAGGAACATGTTCTTGACCGGATCGTAGAGCTGCTGGATGGTCCGTCGCGAAATATGCCCACCGTCGCGCAGGCGTGTGTAGATCATGACCGCCAGCTCGTTGTTTTCCGCAGAATGGGTCGAGTGGTAGTGGTCGAAGTCGATCGCGAAGTCGGCGAAGTCGCGTTCGTGAGAAGCCTGGATGGGCTTGATGAACTCTTCGGGACTCAACCCGGCCTTTTCGGCGGCCAGCATGATCGGGGTTCCATGCGCGTCATCCGCGCAGACGAAATGGACCGTATGGCCATGCATGCGTTGGGCACGCACCCAGATGTCCGCCTGCACATAGCCCAGCAGGTGACCCACGTGTAACGGGCCATTCGCATAGGGCAATGCGTTGGTGACGAGGATCTTCCGTGCGGGTGTGCTCATTCCTGCGGGATTCCACGAAGTACGGGGCGAGGAATTATTGCATGCAACTCTCGGGGCGTGGATCGTCGAGCTGGCCGGGGTTCATTGCAACAGGAACCCCGCGCGCGACTACGGTGATTGCAGGATGCAGCCGTATCCCTCCATCTTGGGTGCGGCCAATCGGCGCGATTTCTTGCACCGACTGGCAATGCGCGAAGGCTCGACGCCACGCGCGATATTTCCAAGAATGGCATTCATGGAAGCGGTCAGTTCGTGCGCTGCCGCCTTGCGTTCATCTGCGCCGAGCCGCGAGTTGAGGCACTGCCTGTACTCTTCGATGTAGTTGTCGCAGTCCGGAAATCCGGTTTTGGCAAACGGCGGGATATCGCTGTCCAGGGGTGGCGGCGCCTTGAGTTCCCTGACCGGTTGAGCCGGTTCCGGTGCAGGATCGGACTGCGCCGTGGCCGGCGTCGGTGCGGGTGCAGGTGCGGGAGGGGGCGAGCCGCCAGCCGTTTCAGGCACTCCGGAAGGTTGACTGCGATTGCAGGCGCCGGCAGTCAGAATGAAGGACAGAAGAATCAGGCAACGCAGTAGTTTCATGAATTTGCTCGAAATTGGCCGGGCCGTTGAACCGTTTGACTGCGCATGCACGCTGGAGTTCGAAAGTCGGGTCCCGGGGTGGTCCATTGTGCAGGAGAGGTTCAAGTCCATCCTCCGAGGTGAGGCATACTAGGCATCTTTGCCAGTTTGATCGAGTCCATGAGCGAAATCAGCGAACAACGGGTCCGGGAAATTCTCTCCGGCGTCATTGATCCGCATTGCGGACAGGATTTGATTTCAGCCGGCGTGGTGCGCGGTGTCGGCATCTCCGGCGACAAGGTCTCGGTGGACATCCAGCTGGGTTATCCGGCCCTTTCATGGCAGGCACAGCTCGGTGAGCTGGCCCGCGATGCGTTGCAGGCGGATCCGGCGATCGATTCGGCCGCTGTAGGGGTCTCTTGCCGCGTGGGCGCCCATCGCGTGCAGGAAGGACTGACGCCATTGCCGGGAATTCGCAACGTGATTGCAGTCGCCTCCGGCAAGGGCGGCGTCGGAAAATCCACGGTTGCCGCCAATCTCGCTCTTGCCCTGCGCGCCGAAGGCGCCAGCGTCGGCATGCTTGATGCCGATATCTACGGGCCCAGCCAGCCGCGCATGTTCGGGCTTTCCGGCAAGCCGGACACCAAGGATGGCAATCGCATAGAACCCAAGATCAACCACGGCATCCAGGTCATGTCGATCGGTTTCCTGATCGAGGAAGACACGCCGATGATCTGGCGTGGCCCGATGGTGACCCAGGCCCTGCAGCAGCTGCTCAGCGACACCAACTGGGTCGATCTGGACTATCTGATCATCGATCTGCCGCCCGGCACCGGTGATATCCAGCTCACGCTGTGCCAGCGCGTGCCGGTTTCTGGTGCGGTCATTGTCACGACGCCGCAGGACATTGCCCTGCTTGATGCGCGCAAGGCTTTGAAAATGTTTGAAAAGGTGAACGTGCCGGTGCTCGGAATCATTGAAAACATGTCGACACATGTGTGCAGCCAATGCGGGCACGAGGAGCATGTTTTTGGCGAGGGGGGCGGTGCGCGCATGGCCGAGCAGTACGATGTGCCGATGCTGGGCTCACTGCCGCTGGATATCCGCATTCGCGAGCAGGCCGACAACGGCACTCCGACCGTGGCCGCACTGCCCGATTCCGATCTGGCCGCCCGCTATCGTGACATTGCCCGCAACGCATCGGCACGCTTGTCGCTGCAGGCGCGGAACAAGTCCATTCAGTTCCCCAAGATCGTGATCCAGAACACCTGAACGTGAGACTTGCAGGCCTGATAGTCCTGGTCGGGACGCTGGTAGACAGCACTCCCGCCCGCGCGCAATCGGAAGTCGAGCGAATGATTGCCGCCGCGCAGGCTCAAGTGGGCGTCACCGTGCGCTATGCGCCCGCCTACGAGAGCCTGGACTTTCCGGGTGGCGACGTGCCGATCGATCGCGGGGTCTGTACCGACGTGCTGATTCGCGCCCTGCGAGCCGTTGACGTGGATCTGCAGGTCGAGGTGAATCGCGACATGCGCTCGGATTTTGCAGCCTATCCCCGCATTTGGGGCCTCCAGCGACCGGATCCGAACATCGATCATCGTCGCGTGCCCAATCTCGAACGCTACCTGACACGCCAAGGCAAGCGCTTGCCGACCAGCGGGGATCCTGCCCGGTTCCGGCCCGGTGATTTCGTTTCATGGCGCCTGGATTCGGGCCAGCCGCATATCGGAATCGTCTCGAATGCGCCAAGTGCCGACGGTCGGCGATACCTGATCATCCACAACATCGGCAACGGTGTGGAGGTCGAGGACGTCCTGTTCGAGTGGAAGATGACCGGGCACTTCCGGTATTTTGCCGGTCCCGCCAGCGCCGCTTCGCCTGATCCGTGATCGCAGCGGCAGATTGCATCCAATTCAAGAAACTTCCCATCGAGAGCACCTTATGAGCATCAAGTCCGACCAGTGGATACGCCGAATGGCTGAACAGCAGCAGATGATCGAGCCTTTCGAACCGGGCCAGGTCAAGCGGGATGCTTCCGGTGGGCGCATGATTTCCTACGGGACCTCGAGCTACGGCTACGACGTGCGCTGTGCCGCCGAGTTCAAGATTTTCACCAACATCAATTCGACCATTGTCGACCCGAAGAATTTCGATTCCGGCAACTTTGTCGATTTCAGCGGAGATGTCTGCATCATTCCGCCGAATTCCTTCGCCCTCGCACGCACGGTCGAGTATTTCCGCATACCACGAAAGGTGCTGACCATTTGCCTGGGCAAGTCGACCTACGCCCGCTGCGGCATCATCGTCAACGTGACGCCGCTGGAACCCGAATGGGAAGGTCATGTCACGCTCGAGTTCTCGAACACGACCCCGCTACCGGCTCGCATCTATGCCAACGAGGGCGTGGCCCAGATGCTGTTCCTCGAATCGGATGAGGAGTGCGAGACCAGCTACAAGGATCGGGGTGGTAAATACATGGGCCAGCAAGGGGTTACACTGCCGCGCACCTGACGGTGGTAGGCTTGCCACCCTGTCTACTTGCGGAGAGTGCATCTATGTGGCTGGTTTCAAGGAATCGAGTCGTTCAGGGCTTGGCGATTGCAGTGTTCGCCATGCTCGTCGGAGCATGTGCCAGGGGCGTCAAGACCGATGCCACGATGGCGCCGGTCAACATTCCGGCGAGCTTTGATGTCACCCTGTTGGCGGCCAAGGAATACCAGTTCGACTATCAGGATGTGCCGCTCACTCAGGAAAGCCTGCGTGCTGCGCTGAATTACCGCAAGGATCAGTCCCTGCCGATGAGCACGGTCCTGCTCAAGCGCGGCGAGAAGCAGAAGGTGACAGACAGGCACATCGCCGAGCTGGCCCAGATTTCGGTAGCTCTGGGTTTCACCGCCTTTGTTCAGGACGACGATGAAATCAACGAGATTCGCACAACCATCAAGGACAACTGAAAAGGTGCACGACATGAATACCCTGATCACCAAGTTCCGCAAGTCGCTGGTCTTCCTCCTGCTCGCGTTCTTTGTCGCCGGCTCGGCCCAGGCGGGCAGCATCAAGGACGGTCGGGTGACGATCAAGCCGGCCAAGGATGACCGCTATCAGGTCGATGGCTACACGTTCGGGAAGGCGGAACTTTTTGGTTATCTGAGTGAACTCAAGGAAACCAAGAACATCACCGGAATCGTGCTGAAGGATGGACACAAGAAGAGCACAACGGCCACCGACGAGCAGCGCCATTCGATTGCCAGCATCGGCAACACCCTTGAGCTCGAAACCTTCACCCAGGATGGCAGCGACATCCAGCCGCTGGTCATGGACTGAAGGATCCGCGCGGCCGGAAGGAATCCGCCAGCTGTACCGTAATCTCCGCAGGCTTCTGCACAGGAGTGCATCACCTCGCCACGCTGCGGCCGTACTGATCGCATTCGCGTTGACGTGGCATGGCCTTGCGCTGGGCGCCAACCCGCTGGCCGAATGGACTGAACGCCTTTTTGGCGGGCCGGCAGGAGGTTCGAGGATAGCGACCGCGCCCGCCGAAGGCGTGGTCGTTCTGGATCTTGACCGGCCGGAACGTGTCCGCGTCGACTCCGATGCGGATCAGCGCGACTTTCCCAAAGGCAGAAGTCGCTACCGCGAGCTGGAGCTGCCGCGCGACTACGCCCATGTGGCCGTTCGTCTTCAAGTGATATCCAGGCCCAATCCGAAAGGCCGTGGCAACACCGCTTTCAAGCCGGTCATCTACGTGCTGGATGACAGCGGCGACGTGCGTGAAACCCGGGATGCGGAACCCTTGCACATCGACATACGACCGTTTCGGCCGACTCGTCTTCTGGCCTGCATTCCACTGGAAAACGTTCGCAGACTGGTTCTTGCAACGCCGCTGTCGGCCAGAGGCCAGTATTTCCAGTCCGCACCGCGGGACAAGATCAAGGCCCCGACCACCGGCGGGTTCTACTACGAGACCAATTCGATCAAGTCCAATCTGCCCTATGTCGACACCGGTGAAGTGATTGTCGAGGTTGCGCGTGCCAGTGCCAAGGGCGAGGGCTGCTGAGTCGGCCCGCAGTCAGTGGGTCGTTCCGCCGGCAACATGCAAGTCCGATTTCGTCAACAGGGCGCATTCGATGGCCGCGCGTATGCCGTCGACCATGGTGGCCAAGGCCATTGCGGGTTGACCCGGGTGACGCTCTGCCTGCTCCGGCAGCCAGGGCACATGGATGAATCCTCCACGTACCGAAGGATATTCGTTGCCAAGCACATGGCAGAGCCAGTAGAAAACCTGATTGCAGACAAAGCTGCCGGCGCTCAGTGACAGCGCACACGGTATGCCGAGCGAATCTAGCCGTGCCTTCATGGCCTTGATGGGCAGGGTAGAAAAGCAGGCCGCAGGACCGTTCTCCAGCACCGGCTTGTCGATCGGTTGCAAGCCGCTGTTGTCGGGGATGCGTGCATCGATCAGATTGATGGCGACACGTTCCAGTGATATTTCCGCGCGACCTCCCGCCTGGCCCAGGGCGACCACAAGCTCCGGCTGGCGACGATCAATCAGTTCCGCCAGTGCGATTGGCGCATCGACAAAGGTGACCGGAAGGATGCCTCCGACAACGGTCCTGCCGGCAATGGATTCGCCGTCGAGGCGGCGCGCGATCTGCATGGACGGATTCGTGGTCTCGGTATCGAAAGGCTCGAAACCGACAAGGAGTACGACGGGACTGCTCATCGAAATACCAGAAAAACCATCAACAGGACATTGACCAGCATCAGGACCAGCGCGGTCGGAATCTGCGAGCGAATCACGCCGTGCTGGTCGGGCAGTTCCAGCAGTACGGCAGGCACGATATTGAAATTCGCCGCCATCGGCGTCAACAGGGTTCCGCAGTAGCCGGTAAGCATGCCGATCGCGCCCAGAATGGCCGGATCGGCATCGTGCCGAATGATCAGCAAGGGCAGGCCGATGCCCGCCATCATGACCGGAAATGCAGCAAAGGCGTTGCCCATGATGATCGTGAAAACGACCATGCCAAAGGCGAACGCAAGCAGACAGGCGACGCGGCTGTCGATCGGAATGACGGCACTGGTGAGCGCGGCTATGGTTTCGCCGACACCGGTTGCCGCGAAGACGCCGCCCAGCGTGGCAAGAATCATCGGCAGCAGAACAGCCCAGCCCAGTGAATCGAGGAGACGTCGTCCCTCGATGATGGCCTGTGCGGGCCGGGCCCCGGTGACACGGATGGCAGCGAGCATGGCGAAAATGCTGGCTAGTCCGAGCGAAGTCAGTGTCAGCGCGCCGGGGTCTAGCAGCGGTGTTCCGTTCCAGGAAAGAAGGTGATGGCCGTCCCAGGAAATGTAGCGGGCCTCGATATAGAAAAGCAGGGTAATCACGGGAATGGCGAGCGCAGGAAGGAACAGGCGATTGCCGAAGCGAGCGGCAGTGCGTTCGCGCCGCTCCCTGTCGCCGGGGGGTTCCGCGCGAAGTCCCAGCTTGTTGAATGCAGCGAGCAGGCCCAGCGCGACCACGCCTGCTCCCATGAGTTGGGCGGGAATTTCATTGCCCTGCTCATGCGCCGCGAGAATCAGGTCGCCCAGGATGAACGGCCCCGAGAGGATCAGCCAGAAGGCAGCCATGACCCAATGCCGTTCGCGCAGGTTGAGCCAGGCGGCCGCGATCAGGAACGCACCGACCAGCCAGTAGAGATACCCGACAAGAATCATTTTCCGGCCTCGCTGACATCCTGACAGGCTCGATCGCGGATCAGCCTTCGCTGCAGCCAGTGCACGCGCACGGAGTGGATGATAAAGGCGGCCAATGCGGTGGGCAGTGCCCACAGGGAAATCGACAGGGGTTCCAGCTCGATGCCGTTGCGGCTGTAGAAACCCTGGATCAGAAGCACGGCGCCAAACGCCATGAAGACATCTTCGCCAAAGAAAAGCCCGACGTTGTCGGTGGCTGCAGCACTGGCCCGAACCGTGTTCCGCTCGTCATCGGTGAGGGGGCCCAGGCTGCGTTCGGCTGCCGCCTCGCTCATCGGGGCGACCAGGGGGCGCACGGTCTGCGCATGTCCCGCGACGTGATTGAGGCCGATCATGCTCAGAAGCTGGCGCAAGCCCAGATAGGAAATCTGGAAGCGGGCCAGGGTCAGCCCGCGGAACCCGGCTATCCAGCTGCGCGCGCGTTCGCGCAGGCCGAAATGCTCGAGCAAGCCGATAGCGGGCAGGGTCAGCAGGAACAGCAGGAGCACACGAATATCGACAAATGTCTTTCCGAGCAGGCCGAGCAGATCGGATATCGAGATTCCGGCGGCCAGTCCGCTGACCAGGCCGGCGATGACAACAACCAGTACCGGGTTGCGGCGCATCGTGAATCCGGCGATGACAACGGCTACACCGAGCAGGGGCCAGTAATTGATATCGGCAGGCATCGCCCAACCTCGTTCGGGGAAATCAACCGGCATGCTAACCCGAACAAATCGCGACGGGCAGGGAATGACCCTGTGCCAGGTCCCGTCTGCGCACGCTGACGCCGGAATTGAACAGGGACTCGCGATTCGGAATCAGTCGAGCTGTGGTGCCTGTATCGTCACATCTGCTTCGACCAGTGCCTGATGCAACCGTCGGGCGAATTCGGCTGCATCGTCGCGGTCACCATGCAGGCAGATCGAATCGGCCTGCAATGCCAGACTGTTCCCGTCCAGAGTGCTGACGCAGTTTCTGAGCACGATGGAGCGAGCCTGCTCGATTGCATCGGCATGCTTGGCGACAACCGAGCCTTGCAAGCTCCGTGGCGCCAGGCTGCCGTCGTCGAGATAGCGACGATCGGCAAAGGCCTCATGCAGGACACGCAGACCCGCCGCTTCCCCGGCTCGTGGCAACTCGCTGCCCGCCAGTCCCACCAGGATCATGCCTGCATCGAAATCGCGCACCGCCTCGGCAACGACACTTGCGAGTTCGGGATCTCGTGCCGCCTGGTTGTACAGGGCACCGTGCGGCTTCATGTGGACCAGGCGAACGCCTTCCTGGCCGGCAATCTCGGCGAGTCGCACCAGCTGTTCGCTGATCAGGGTGCGGATTTCCCGTGCCGTCCAGGTCCGTTCGAGCCTGCCGAAGTGCTCGCGATCGGCAAAGCCCGGATGGGCGCCGGCGGACACCTTGAACTGCCGGCACAGGCGAAGGGTGGAGCGCATGCTGGATTCATCGCCTGCATGCGCGGCGCAGGCGACATTCGCCGAGCTGATGTACGGCATGATCGCCGCATCGTTGCCGCAGCCTTCACCCAGGTCACAGTTGAAATCGATGCGGCGTTGCACCTGCTGCTCCTCTCAGTGTGCGGGTGGTCCAAGAGCTGGCGCCTGCCACAGTCGTGTTTCCGCCGCAGTGTCGAGCATCTGAGCGCGCACCAGCGGAACAGGCGGTCCGCCGTAACTCAGGAATTCGTCATGGAAGGCTTTCCAGCTGTCTCGGCCGGCGCGAGCAGCGGTCCAGTCTTCGCGCAGTTGCATGATCATGAGCTTGCCCAGGGTGTAGTTGAGATAGCCCGGATCGTAAGTGCCGCGAGCGGCCTGCTGGCGAGCGTTGCCAGGATCCTGGTAGGCCTGGTCGCGGAACATCTGTTCGGATTCCTCCAGAGTCATGCCGCCGGTATGCAGGCCAATGGCCGAGAGATAGCGCACGTTGCGCAGCAAGGCATTGGTCAGCTGGCCGATATGGATTTCGGGTGTTGCACCCTCCAGCCCGGCATCGAACATCATCTCCTCGGTGTAATGCGCCCAGCCTTCGGCATAGGCATAGCCGACGAACAGGCGGCCGAAGATCCACTTCGAGCGGTTCGCATGCAGAAACTGCAGGAAGTGGCCCGGCCAGACTTCATGTGCGGAAACGAACAGCAGCGCAGCCTTGCCGGGAACATAGGCATCCTGCTCGGCCTTCGGCCAATCCGGATTCGGCGGTGCGATGTAGTAGACCGATGGCAGGTTGGTCTCATAGGGGCCCGGAATCTCGATATAGGCGAAATTCCAGCGGTTGAAAGGAGGAGCTTCTTCGACCTTTGCCTCCTCGGTGCCCGGAATGGAGACCAGGTCCTTCTCGATCAGGAAACTGCGCAGCCCGGCGAGTTGTTTGCGGGCCCCCTCGACTGCGCCACCTTCGGGCTTGTTGCTGGCCGCCTTCGCCACGCAGTCACTCAGCGACCTGCCTGGGGCATATTCATGGCAGGCGGACTTCAGCGAGGTCAGGTTGCGCGAAAGGTCCGCTTCGCCGGCCGCCTTGAGCTGGTAGATCGGCAGGTCGACGCGCTCGCTCATGCGCAACATCCGACTGAATTTTTCGGCACCGAGGGCAAAATCCCGGGTGGCTTCAGGCTTGAGAGTCGTGAACCAGTCCGCCATCTCGCGAGTGGCCTGGACGGCCTTTTCGTTGGCGCGCTTGAACCGCGCCTGCAACTCGCTGTCGGCAACCTCGGCAAAGATATCCGGCACGTCGCTGGCGAAGAAATGCGAATAGCCAGCGAAGGTATTGATCCCCAGATCGACATAGGTCACCGGCAACGGCGGACGCAAGTTCGTGCGAATCTGTTCAATAGCGCGGGGCAGCGCTTCCAGATAGCTGACGAAGGCCGCCATGCGCTCGGCCAGCGGCGCATAAGGCCGGGTCAGGTACATGCTTGGTGACAGATCCCCGACATAGTAGACCGGGTTGGAGTAGGGGAAACCGGAATCCTCGAGTGCGAAAAGCTGACTGTCGATCCGCGACAGCACGTACTCGCGTTCGAAGCGCTGCTGCTTGTCGAGTACCTCGTCCTTGAAAGCCGCCACGGCATCACGTTGTGCATGCAGCCAACTTGCCTTCTCCGCCAAGGCGCCAGGGCTGTAGTCGGGCAACTTGCCGTCAAATTCATGCTTGCCCGAACTTGCCGCAAAAACCGGGTCGCGCCTGAATGTGCCGTCGATGAAGGTGTCTACTGCAGCCTGCCAGGCGATGCCGGGATCCGGCGCCTCAACTTTGGCTGCTGAAACGGGTTCAGCGGGTTGCGCCGTCGGCGGCGCCGGCTGACAGCCGGCCACGAACAATCCGAACAGGGCGATAGGCAACAGATTGCGAGCGCAGGCCATCGAGCGACTCCATCAATACGGGCCGGTCAGACTAGGCTTTCAGCGGACAAGCTGCAATCCGACCGGATGCTCAGCCGATGCCTTCCATCGCCACCCTGATGCGAGCCAGTCGCTGGCGTTGTTCATGCAAGGCCCGCTGCGCTTCGAGCGGCGTACACGCAACCAGGCGAAACCGCTCTCCGGGCCGGAGCTGGGCCAGCCGGGGCTGGTCGGCGCGGATGGCATGCGCGATGCGCGGGTAGCCGCCATGTGTCTGTGCGTCGGCCATCAGGATGATGGGCTGGCCATCCGGCGGCAACTGCACGGTGCCCGGCATGACCGGTTCCGAGATGCGTTCCCTTTCCGAGGCAATCTCCAGTCGCGTTCCGCTGAGGCGCAGGCCCTGGCGGTTGCTGGCAGCGTCTACCTGCCAGTCGGACTCATGCAGCGCGTCCGTGTTTTTCAGATGGTCGCGGCCTGGCAGGACGCGGATGCGAGCGACACCCTCCAGGTCCAGATCCTCGGCGGGATCGACCCAGCGCGTATCCACATGCAGTTGCCTCACGCCTGCGGTTTTATCCAGGAGCTGCAGTTCGTCGCCGGCACGCAGGCAACGCCCGTGCAGCCCGCCGAATCCGGAACGCAAATCGGTGCTCGCACTTCCGAGTACCGGTGGAACCCGGATTCCGCCAGCAACCGCGAGGTAGGCGCGAGCGCCCTTGCGGCAGGGGCCCAGCGTCAGGACGCTTCCGGCGGGAAGCTCGATGCGTCGCCAGCAGGGAAGAACATGAGTGTCGACACGGGCATCGATGCTGGCACCGCACAGGGCAATTCGTGCAGCCGAATCGAACACCAGCTGCGGCCCGCTGAGGGTGATCTCGATGACCGCAGAGTCTTCCGGATTGCCGAGCAGGATATTCGCCGCACTCGACGAGTAGGGGTCCATGACTCCCGCCTGGCTGACGCCAAGCTTGCGATAACCGACGCGCCCCGCATCCTGCACGCTGGTGGAAAGGCCGGGAGCCAGCACGCGGATGCTCATCGTGCGTCCCGCTCGTCAAGGGTCGCGTCGATGAAGCGAACGCGATCGCCTGGTCCAACAATCGCCGGGGGATCACGCAGGTGATCGAAAAGGCAGAATGCTGTGCGCCCGATGATCTGCCAGCCACCCGGGCCTTCGCGGGGATAGATGCCCGTCTGGACGCCACCGATGCCGACGCTGCCGGCAGCAACCCTGGTTCGAGGAGTTGCCCGACGCGGCGTGGCCAGGCCGGCATCCATGCCGAGCAGGTAGGGAAAACCGGCTGCGAAGCCGAGCATGCCAACGCGATAAATGGCCGCGGCATGGCGACGGATGACCTCGGCCGGCTCAAGCTGGCAGTGTTCCGCGACCGCCTCCAGATCAGGACCGAACTCGCCGCCGTAGCGCACTGGAATCTCGTGCAGGCGGGCATCCAGTCGCTCCCTGGACTGCGCCTGTTGCAAATCCAGTCCATTCAGCCATGACCTGGCCGCCTGGCAGGGGTCGACGTCGCTGGCGAAAGCAAGCGGATCGAAGCAGATCGCCAGACTGGCGAACGCCGGCACGATATCCAGCACCCACGCGGGTGCATGCCGGGCAATCTGATCCGCAAGCGCATGTACTCGCAGGTTGAGATCTTCATCCAGCGTCTCGCCAAGGCGCAAGAGCAGAGCGTCTTCTCCCAGCGCTTCGATCGCGAAGGTCTCGCTCACGCGACTAGCAAAGCTTGCAGCATCGAGACGCGTTCCAGCAGGGACTCGGGCGTGTACGGCCTGCTTTCGACTTTCCCCCAGACAGGTGCGGGCCAGCTCGGGTCGTTCTCGAAGCGCGCGATAACGTGCACATGCAACTGCTCAACGACATTGCCCAGAGCCGCTACGTTCAGTTTGTCGGGCCGGAACGCATCGCGCAGCAGTCTCGATGCACGATCGACCTCGTCACCCAGCACACGGCGCTGGGGCGGTTCCAGATCGATCAGTTCGCGCAAGCCGGGAAGGCGGGGAACGAGAATAATCCAGGGATAGAGACTGTCGTCCATCAGGCGAACGTCGCAAAGCTCGAACCGGGCCAATGGGTGCGAGTCGGCTGCAAGACGCGAATCGAGCACGAAATGCGCTGTCATGAACCGGCTCCGATATTTCGTTCGAGGAAATCCAGGGTTCGCCGGGCTGCAAGCGTGGCGCTGGGCTCATCGTAATCCTTGCGCCGGTCGCAATTGAAGCCGTGACCGGCCGGATACACGAACACTTCGGCTTCCGGAAATGCTTCGCGGTGGCGTTGAACTGCCATCGCAGGGATGGATTGATCGCGTTCGCCAAAATGAAATTGCAGGGCTGCGCGGCTGCCTTCGTCCAGATAGGCGACGTTGCGCGCACCGTAGTAGCTGACGGCAGGCAGGCCGAGGCGGCATGCAGCCAGCAGGGCGACGGTTCCACCCCAGCAGTAGCCGATCACGGCAATTCGACCCGCCGAACCGATGGCGTCGGCTGCGCTGGCCACGTCCGCCATCACCGTATCCAGGTCGAGCCCATCGACCAGTACACGGCCTCGGGCCACTCCCTGCGCGTCATAGTCGAGTTCGACGCCAGTCTCCAGGTGATCAAAGAAAGCCGGTGCAATCGCGCAGTATCCATGCGCGGCAAATCGATCGACCAGGCTGCGAATGTGCGCATTGACGCCGAATATTTCCTGCGCCACAACGATGCCGCCTCTTGGTGCGTGTTCGGGCTGGGCCAGGTAGGCGCCGATGCATTGCATGCCGTCACTGCCGATCGTGATCCGGCTACCCATTGATGAAATCCTCAACCGGCCCGATCACTCGGGAAAAGCTTGCGACCCGATTACGACCCGCGGCCTTTGCTTCGTACATCGCGCGGTCTCCGGCATCGAGCAAGGTGTCTACCCCGGGCTGGGGATTGCCCGGAAGACCCTCGAGGTCGGCCACGCCAATGCTGACGGTCACCGGAATGCCCCGGGTATGCATGCCGGCCAGTGATTCCTGCACATGCTGGCGTATCGATTCGGCCACCGTCTCTGCTTTTTCGGCACGTTCGCCTTCCAGCACCACGACGAACTCCTCCCCGCCAAATCGGCCGAGCAGATCGGCATGCTCCAGCCTGGCCTGAATGGCGGTTACTCCCGCGACGAGAACGCGGTCTCCAAACAGATGGCCCAGTTGATCGTTGACCAGTTTGAAGCAGTCAAAGTCAATCAGGAGAACGGCAAGCGGCCGCTTCGTATCAAGACAGGCGTGCAGCTTCTTTTCCAGCTGTTCACGCAGATGCGCGCGATTGAATACCCCGGTCAGGGAATCCTTGATCGAGGCCTGGTAAAGCGCCGCGGCACGCTCTTCCAGTTGCGAATTGGCTGTTGCCAACGCCCGGGACTGCGCATCGATCTCCTGGCGCTGCACCAGCAACGTACGATTGAGTCGCTTCACCCCGAGAAAGCGCCAGATGGCAAGCAGCAGTGCCACGCCAAGCCCGGTCAGCGCGACCATACCCAACTGACCCTGGACTTCCTGCTTGTCGAGCCGTGCGGTCTGCAGTTCATTGTCCTTCTGCAGCAGGGCGAGATCCTTTTCTGCCTCGGCGCGCGCATGCCGTGCCTTCAGGTCGCTGAGTTGCCTGCTGGCCCGGGTGCCCAGCAACAGCTCGCGCTGCTCGGCATGACGGCGCAGGTAGCGCAGGGCGGTCTCGAGGTCATGTTCGGCGATGGCAATCTTCTCGCGCACCGAATAGGCCTGAACGAGCTGCGGGCGCAGCATGGCGGCTTCGAGTCCGGCGATGGCCTCATCGATCATGCCGCGTGCCCGCAATGAATTGCGCTGAGCCTGGTTGATCTCCGCAAGGTGCAGCAATGAGCGCGCAACGATCTCCCGCTGATTCAGTTCGCGTCCGATTTCCAGCGCAGCTTCCAGCGATTCCGTGGCCTCGATGGGCTGCCCCATGCCCCAGTAGGCGCGACCTGCCTCGAGAAACTCGAATCCCTGGTTGGCACGGTTTCCAAGCGCCGTATGGATGACCAGAGCTTCATTCGCTGCAGCGAGTGCCACCTCATGGTCACCCACGTCATTGAGCAGGCTGGCATAGCTGCCAAGGATCGGCGCATAGGTCTCGGGACTCGTATCGTGGTCCACGCTGTCGAGTGCGCGCTTGAAATAGTCGCGCGAGGTCTGTTCATCCTCGATTTCACGATAGAGCAGGGCAATGTTGCGCAGGCTGGTTTCCAGAGCGTCCCCGATTTGCTCGCGGATTTCGAGGGCCTGGAGCTGGAGCTCGAGCGCGCGCGCAAAGTTTCCACGGTCGCGATAGACGGTCCCCATGTTGGTAAGCATGAGGGCCATCCGGAACGGGTTGCCGTCCTCACCCAGGAGTTCGATCGCACGAATGTTCTGCTCGAGCGCGGCATCCAGATCACCGCGGCGACGGGCGAGCACGGCGAGATAGCCGCGGGCCGCCGATTCATACTCGGTCGAGCGCTCACGCCTGGCCGTGATCAACAAGGACTGGGCAATCTCCTTCGTTGCTGCATAGTCGCTGAGCACCAGAGTCATTTCCGCTTGCTGTTCAAGCGCATGCATGCGGGTAGTCGCTTCTCCGCTCAGCAAGGCAAAGCGTTCCACCCGTCGCCAGGCCAACCGTGCCGGTGCCGACGCGTGCAGAGCCTGCATCAGGTGCGCTTCGATCTGCACAACGACGAGTTCGATCCGTGCTCCGCCCAGCCCTCCCCCGAGGAGCCTGGGCACGACAAGGTTTCGCTGCGCGCACTCGGCGAACTGCTTGGCCGCGATTGCAGCCTCCGGCCGTCGAGCGGCGTCGGAATCAGTGCCCCACGCGGGAGTTTGCGGGAGCAGCATGGCCAACAAACAGACTGCGCGGACTGGCCAATTCATGATTCGGAGTGACGCTTCGGAATAGTGGTCATCAGACCCAGGGGCGGCAGATTCAAGGTTCTATTCGCTGGAGCGAACTGGAACGCGGCGGAAAACCGATCAGTTCGAGCCGATTGTACGGTGAACCCGGGGCAGGCGCGAAACTGGCGTATTCAATGCGTATGGACGCTGACCTGGCGCCGACCGGTTGAAGGTATGCCGTTTTGCCGCGGCGGCAAATTCGGGCAGTCCTGGGGAGCTCAGAATTCGGTGCCCACCCAGGAGATCGGAAGCCGGGATCAACCTTTCGAATCAAATAGCGACTTCGTGAGCAAGGCAGCCGGCATTTCCCTGCAGCCCGAGACGTTTTGTCCGGCCGATGCCGATCAAACTACCGAATCTAAACTGCCGCGCCATGCGCGAGAAGATCGACAGCGACAAGGGTCGTGCGATTCACGCCCATCGGATGGGATTGATCGAACCGGTGTTCGGTCACATCCAGCAACGCGGCCTGAGATGCTTCACGTCGCGCAGTCAATCCAAAGTCGACACCCAATGGAAGCTGTTTTGTATCGTCCACAACGTGGCGAGACTGCTGGTCTACGGGAGGGTGGCCGCGTAAGCGGAAATGCGCGCGCAGAACAGGCCGGAAAACGCCCGATAGACGACGAACAACACCGCCTGAGCGATCCAGGAACGGTGAGCAAGGAAACCCAAAACCCCGAAATGAAAATCCGCCAGCACGGCGGACGCGTTGACGAGCGGAAAGGGGTTTTTCTACAGCTTCAACGCCAGAAATAGGCTGCCGCGTTAGCGGCCGGCTTGATTGACTAGTGAGGCAGCCTAGCAGATCACTTGCAACTGCCGTGAATACGAGGATCGACTATTTTCACTTCTTTCAACTCTAGCGACCAAATCTTCGATTCGAAACCCTTCAAGGCTTCGCCCTCGTTGTATCGACTGCAGTCAAATTCCCCAGAGGCTGCCTTAATGCGAATGGATGCGGCGTCGACAATAATTCCTCGCGCCTTGCACTCAGCTCTGAGTGGAGCCAACCACTCCTTCTCCAAGACGGTACGAAAGTCCTTCAGCGCGGACTTTTCCAAGACGCCTTTCTCAGCGCGACTTGGACTGCCTTCGCCAAATGCTCGAAAGACAGCTCCGCTAGTACAAACCTCGAAAAGAAGGCCTGGCGGATAGCTAGACACCTTGCCTGGTCGCGGATACTCGGAAACTTGAGCGACAGAAACAATAGTTGAAGCGGCAAGACAGCTAGTGCTGCAGATTGAAATTAGGATGCAGCCAATGCCAAGCGCGAATTTTTTCATCTGCCTAACGCCTCCCGGCACTGAGATTGGGGGCAGGTCACGAAGAGCATTCTAATCCCGCAGTCTAACATGGACAACTAAGCAAAAGCTGTAGTTAAGCGCTTAATAGATTCAATGGTTTAGGGTAATCGTGCCGTCTAATTCGACAGCCTAATCTTGAGGCATATCTCGGGATAGAAACTATCAATGAGATTCGTATTATTGATAGATGATTTCAAGGCGAAGCTTGGTACGGGCGTTCCCCAAGATGGCCGGACCGAAAACAGGCCACGGATGGCTGCATGCCGAGAGTCGGCTGAGTTCTGATCTGGAGGGAGTGGCAGCTCCGCAAGCGACACTCCGGCACCCGAGTTGCTTGCTGCCGTTGCTTCCTTCCGGACCTGGCGGGCGAGGTGACGCGCCTTTGCGCTGTCATCGGACAGCGCATGCGTTGCCGAGCGACCGGCCATGGATGGCCGGGCCGGGAATAGCTCCATGGACGGCTGCTTGCCGAACGGCGCTTTTATTCTGATCTGGAGGGAGTGGCAGCTCCGCAAGCGACACTCCGGCACCCGAGTTGCTTGCTGCCGTTGCTTCCTTCCGGACCTGGCGGAGTTCACAAGCTATCGTCGCGAAGGCACCAACGGAGCCACCATAAAACGATTTGGCGCCGCAGCTACACACTGCCGCGCGGCGTACCTTTACCTCAAAACTGGCGGAGAGAGCGGGATTCGAACCCGCGAAGCGGGGTTTAGCCGCTTACACACTTTCCAGGCGTGCTCCTTCAACCACTCGGACACCTCTCCGCAACACGCTGTCCGCCCGAATCCCTTTACACAGCGACTCCGACGGGCGGCGGAGGATACTAGGCATACCCGATTCAGACAAGTTCGCCATGATGGGGTTTGGTCAGATCCCCGATAACTTGGCACAATCGCAGGTCACTTCCCGGAAGCCACCATGTCGTATCAGGTCCTCGCACGCAAATGGCGTCCCCGCCAGTTCTCTGAACTTGTCGGTCAGGAACACGTGGTCCGCGCCCTGTCGCATGCGCTGGACGGCGGCCGGATCCATCATGCGTTTCTGTTCACCGGCACCCGAGGGGTCGGCAAGACCACGATTGCCCGGATTTTCGCCAAATCGCTCAACTGCGAAAGCGGACCGACCTCAACCCCCTGCGGCACCTGCAGCATTTGCAACGAGATCGATTCAGGGCGCTTTGTCGACCTGCTCGAAATCGATGCTGCCAGCAATACGGGAATCGACAATGTCCGCGAATTGATCGACAACGCGCAGTATTCTCCGGCCCGTGGCAGGCACAAGGTGTACCTGATCGATGAGGTGCACATGCTGTCGAAGGCGGCCTTCAATGCCCTGCTCAAGACCCTTGAGGAGCCGCCCGCCCATGTGAAGTTCCTTCTTGCCACGACGGATCCGCAGAAACTCCCGGTTACCGTTCTTTCCCGCTGTATCAAGTTCAACCTGAAGCGGCTCACCTTTGAACAGATCGTCGGTCAGATGCGCCATATTCTCGGGGAAGAGGACGTGGAGTTCGAGGCCGAGGCGATTGACGTGCTTTCGCGCGCCGCGGATGGCTCGTTGCGTGATGGGCTGTCGTTACTGGATCAGGCCATTGCCCACGGCGGCGGCAAGCTCGCGGCAGCGGATGTGCATGCGATGCTGGGAACCGTGGAGCGGGCGCGGGTGCGCGTGCTGCTTGAGGCGCTGGTGGCGCACGACAGCCATCGTCTGTTCGAGGAGATCGATCGAATCGCCGAGCTCGCTCCGGATTTTGGCCAGGTTCTGGATGAGCTCGCCGGCATGCTTCACCGGATTCAGCTGAACCAGCTGGTCGAGGGCATCCAGGTCGACGAAGAGCCGGTGGTTGCCGAACTGGCTGCCCGGATAGATCCTCGCGAAGTGCAGCTCTACTACCAGATTGCGCTGACTGCACGGCGCGACTTGCCGCTGGCGCCTACCCAGCGCGTCGGATTCGACATGGCGTTGCTGCGCATGCTGGCGTTCGCGCCACAGACTTCATCGGGCGGCACCCAGGGTCCGGAACGAAAGTCCAGGCCCGCTGCAGGCCCTGCGCCAGGCGCGAGCAAGCCAGCCGCTGCGAGTCCGGCATCTGCCCGTAGTAATCCCAGCCATGCTCCGCTGCAAGCGGCAGCGGGCAGGGATCAGGTCAGGGAACCGGAGGCGGACGCCGGGCCATTGCGGATCGATGACTGGACCGACTTGCTGAATCGCTCTGACCTGGGTGGACCGGTCGGCCAACTGGCCCTGCACACGATCTTGCTGGGAGTGGAGGGCAACCTGCTGCGCCTGGGCATGAAATCCGCACACGAGGGGTTCATATCCGAGCCTCTGCTTGAGCAGCTCGCAAAGCGCCTGGGCAAGACACTCGGGCGTCCGCTGCGGGTTCGAATCGAAAAAGTGGCGGATGGTGAAGAGAGCCCGGCCGATGCGCTGGCACGGGCCCATGAAACCCGTCGTCAGGAAGCTCGCGAGGGCTTGCAATCCGATCCGGCGGTGCAATCACTGATAGACACGTTTGGTGCGCGAATCATCAGCGATTCGGTGCGCCCATTGGAGAGATGAGATGAAAGGTCCCCTTGCCGGATTGATGCAGCAGGCCCAGCGCATGCAGGAAGACATGAAGCGCGCGCAGGAAGAACTCGCCCAGCTCGAAGTAACTGGCCAGTCCGGTGGCGGGCTGGTCAGCGTCGTCATGAGCGGACGTCACGAAGTCCGTCGGGTCAATATCGATCGGAAGCTGTTCGCCGATGACGCCGAAATGGCCGAGGATCTGGTCGCTGCCGCCTTCAACGACGCCGTTAACAAGGTGGCGTCGGAAAGCCAGGAGCGCATGGGCGGGCTGGCCTCCGGCCTGAATCTTCCACCCGGGTTCAAGATGCCGTTTTGAGTACCGGATCGCCCCTGTTGAGCGACTTGATCGAGGCCTTGCGCTGCCTGCCGGGAGTCGGCGCAAAAAGCGCGCAGCGCATGGCGTTCCATGTGCTTGAGCGCGATCGCCCGGGAGCGAAGCGCCTGGCCGAGCGGCTTGCCCTGGCCGTCGAAAAAGTCGGCAACTGTCGCCGATGCCGAGGATTCAGCGAGCAGGAGATCTGTTCGCTTTGTGACAACCCATCACGAGACAAGTCGCTGCTGTGCATCGTCGAGACGCCGGTGGACCAGATGGTGATCGAGCAGGCAACCGGTTTCCGCGGCTACTACTTCGTATTGCTGGGCCGACTGTCGCCGCTGGACGGGCTGGGGCCGAAGGAGCTCGGGCTGGACGTGCTGGCCGCGCGACTGGCCGAAGGGGAAGTGGAAGAATTGATCGTCGCCACCAATCCGACGGTGGAAGGCGAGGCGACGGCGCACATGATTTCGCAATTGGCGCGTGCTGCCAATGTGCGGGCGAGTCGTCTCGCCCATGGCGTGCCGCTTGGCGGAGAACTCGAGTTCATCGACCGCGGCACGCTGGCGCATGCCTTTGGCGGTCGCCAGTCGCTGCTTTGAGGAGAATCCCCGTGGAAGACACCATTTTTTCCAAGATCATCCGACGCGAGATTCCGGCGGACATCGTGCACGAGGACGACGATGTACTGGGGTTCAGGGACATCAACGCGCAGGCGCCAACGCACGTCCTTTTCATTCCGAAGCGGCCCATCGCGACCCTGAATGATCTGCAGGAAAGCGATGCCGTCCTGATCGGCAAGCTGGTTCTTGCAGCAACGCGCTATGCCCGGGCCGAAGGTCTGGCCGATGATGGCTATCGTTGCGTGATCAACTGCAACGGCCACGGCGGGCAAACCGTATTCCACCTGCACCTGCACCTGCTTGGCGGGCGCCAGATGCACTGGCCGCCGGGCTGAAGGTCAGGCGCGCAGTCTGCCGTCGATAGCCTCCAGTGGGCCGATTACCACGGTCCCCAGAAACCCGCACCCCAGTAGGGCCCGAACGCGCCCCAGTACGGCGTATACGGCCAGGGATCTTCGGTCTGGATGATGATCGGGCGTTTTGGCCAAAGATAGATCGTGTCGGCGGCGACGCGCGGATAGGTGTAGTCGTACTGGCCGACCAGAGCCTTTTCGGTACCCTCGACCGTGCCGGTGACGGTCAGTTCGCGACCCTTGAGGAAAACTTCGGGGTCATAGAATCCTGCTCGACAGGCAACGAAGCGCCCCTCGCTGGAGTCGATCTGACGTGGCCGTGCTCGGGAGTCGAGTTCTCGCGAGAGCAATTCGAAACAGGTTTTGGATTCGCCGGGAGTGACCTTGATGATTTCGCCGCCCCAGCGCACCTGTTCGCCTGTCTGGCCACTACTGGCCGCCTGGCCGGGATTCACGCTCGCGAATTCGCCCTTCAGGGGGACCGGAACGGTGGCGCAGGCCCCCAGCAGGGCCACCATGGGTAGCATGTAGATGAATCGCCGCATGGCACTCTCCTGAATGCTGGGGATAATCATAGCTTATGACTAATCGCCGGAATCTGTCGCGGCCTGATTCTCGGATGGTCCGAGTTTGCCGCTCAGTCGAAATTCCCTGATTTCCCCGGACAGGATCGAAACCTGGCGCGCGTCGGGCTCGGATTGGGCATAACGCAGCTGAACGTATTGGCGCACGATGTGTTCGATCCGATTTCGGTCGTTCGATGCGCCGATTTGTGGCTTGAGCCGGTTCAGCCAGGCGATCGGGCCTTCCTGGGGTTTCGCCGGATATCCATGGCGCGCGATTTTTTGCCGGAATGCCTGCCAGGCGGCGTCCAGCTTGTCGACGGATCGCACCTTGCCGGGCCTCAGGACCCAGCCCGTAGCGATCAGCAGCACCACAACAACCGTGATCACCAGCGCCAGCAGCAGGTCAGATTGCCTTGCCTCGGAAATGCCGATCGGCGAAAGCAGACTTTTCTGGCGCAGTGCATTGAACTGGACGATAGTCTGCGTCCACAGGCGGTTGACCAGATCGAGGCGGTTCCTAATCTCGAGCAGCCAGTCGCCCGCGAACCAGCCTTGCTGGTCCGCAGCAGAGGAAGAACCGGACTCGATGCGGGCAGGGTTGACCGCCGCGGTCGGATCAACACGAACCCAGCCGCGCCCCTCCAGCCATACTTCAGCCCAGGCGTGCGCATCAGAATGGCGGACCAGCAAGTAGTCTCCAGCCACGTTCCACCAGCCGCCCTGATAGCCGGTCACGACACGTGCGGGGATGCCGGCCGCTCGCATCAGAAAAACGAATGCAGAACTGAAGTGTTCGCAATACCCTGCGCGCGTGTCGAACAGAAATTCGTCGACGGAGTTTCTGCCCAGCGGCGGGGCAACCAGCGTATAGGTAAAATTGTCGCGGATGAGATCCAGCGCGCGCCTGACCATCGATTCGGGACGCGGATCGGTTTCGCGCCAGCTCCTGGCCAGGGCAATGGTCTCCGGATTGAATCCGGCCGGCAGCTGCAGGGCGCGCCTGCGATCGAACTCCTCGAGTTCGGGAGCCAGTTGGTACGCGAGTACCGAACGTACCGAATACTGACGCACTTGCGAGACGCGATTGCGCCCGTACAGGGTGCGGTCCTTGCTCATTCGCGCCTGTTCGGGAGCCTCCATTGGCACATCGAGGGCAACCAGCCAGGGTCGATCCGTAGGCTCCAGGGTGATTTCATAGTCGACTTCCGCGGCCAGGGGAACGACCGGTTCAAGGACGCGTTGGGGCCGTCCGTCTTCGCGGCTCCAGGTCCGGCCATCGAAATCCCAGAGCACGATGGCGCGAAAATACCTGGACGGTGGCGCTGGCGGAGCGCCTGTAAAGGTCACACGCAATGCGGGCGAATCGTCGACCAGCAACTCAGTCATCGAACCGGGCGACATGTTGTCGCTGAGACCGGTACGTGCCTCCTGTGGCCCGCCCGGTGTGCCCCACAGCGGCGATCCAAGCCTGGGGATGAACAGGAAGGCAGCCGCTGCCAGCGGCAAACCGAAGCCGAACAGTAGCGCGCCATGGCGCAGTTCGCCGCGCAGCGGCCTGCCCGGATCAAGCGGAGCAGGCTGCAACGCGTTGAGCGAGGCCAGCAGCACTATCAGGCTGGCACAGACCGCCAGGGTGAATCCGATAGTCTGGGTGCCCAGCAGCGCGCTCATGAGGACAAAGGCCGAGAATCCGAGCGCCGCGCGGGCATCGCGCACGCGTTCGCTCTCGAGCAGTTTGAGCATCAGCAGACCGCAAGCCAGAGCACTGCCGGGCTCGCGACCGAAGAAATTGCCGTAGTGCAGGATGATGACCGCAAACAGAGCGACGACCATCGGCACGCGCCACCACGCAGAGATGGGCTTGCTTCCGCGGCTGCGGCTGATCATCCGTAGCGGCGCAATCAGGAGGAATACCGCGGTCAGCCACCATGGCAAGCGCGCCGCATGCGTCAGTACCGCCAGCAAGGCAGTCACGGCGAGCAGGTTGAATTGGCGGTTACTGAGGCGCATCGGGCAACAGGGCCAGCATACGCAGGCAACGCTGGCGATGGCGGGAGCCGATGCCGGGGCCGATGACCTGTCCCGGCACGCACAGGGCGTAGCTGATCATGGCGGCATCCGCGGCCAGAACCCATGCGGTCAGGCGACGAATCCGGGATTCGCGATCGAGTCCCTCCAATGCCGCATAGTCCAGAGTCACGTTGTCATCGACCTGGCTCTCGCTTTCGCGGACGAGCAGGGTGTCGTGCCGTGCGGACGCCTTCCAGGCGATGCGTCGCTGCGGATCTCCGCTGCGGTAGTCACGCAACCCCGAGTAGTCGTCGCCTTCCCCCGGAGTCGAGCGATCGCCCTGGTTGCTCGTGCCCTTGGGCAGCGGCGGCGCATTCGACTCGACCTCGGGATAGACAAGAATCGACACATCCGGATTGACCCAGCTCCAGATCACGAACAGCCCCAGTGGTTGTTCGGTCCAGAGTTTCAGTCGTCCGGGGCGCAACCATCCGCGCTGTCTGGTTGGCAACGGGATGGTCAGACCCTGCGAAGGGCCCGAGTGGATCGCGAATGCGCGATGGACTCCATTCCAGTCGACTTGCAGGGCCGGTCGGGCGCGTCGAGACTCCGCGAAAAGCAAATGCACGGCCACCGCATCACCAGCATGACAGTCCGCTGCATTCATGCCGATCAACTCGAGGCCGGCAAGCGTACGGAAACCCGAAAACATGCTCATCCAGGCGGCACCCGCCAGCAGGCAGGTCAGCAGCAGTGCGGGGTTGTTGGAATAGTTCAGCGCGCCCAACTGCATCACGACGAGGAGAATGCCGAAAACGATGCCAAAACCGGTGGGCAATACGTAGATGCGCCTGCGGTGCAGGATCACCGGCAGCGATTCTGCGGCGCGCAGGCGGGTCAGTGCGGGCAGCCTGCGCTCGGCCACCGCGAGCAGTCGCTGCCGCCAGGACAGACTCGCTGCGCCGTCGGCGCTCATCACACCTTGGTGTTCTCGATCAGGCCTTCGACGAGGGTCGCGCGGCTGGTCCGGGCGCTGGAACCGAGGCTCAGTCGATGAGCGGCGATATACGGGAATACCGCCTGCACGTCTTCCGGAATGACATAGCTGCGACCGCCGAGCAGGGCATGCGCACGGGCGGCAGCAAGCACGGCGAGTCCGGCGCGGGGGGACAGCCCGACCCGGATCTCGGCATGGCGACGGCTCGCTTCCAGCAGGTTCTGCACATAGGCGACCAGGGCCGAGCTGGACAATACGGCTGTAGTTGCCTTGCGCAAGGCAAGAATCTGAGCCGAAGCCAGGCAGGGAGTGAGCTCTTCAAGCAACTGGCGTCGATCCGTCGAGGAGAGCATGGCTCGCTCGGACTCGGCATCCGGATAACCCAGGCTCATGCGCAGCATGAAACGATCAAGCTGGGAATCGGGCAGGGGATAGGTGCCGGCGAAGTCGACCGGATTCTGGGTCGCCACGACAAAGAACGGATTCGGCAGCGCATGCGTGTGGCCGTCGATCGTGACCTGGCCCTCGGCCATGGCTTCCAGCAGCGCACTCTGCGTCTTGGGTGTTGCGCGATTGATCTCGTCGGCAAGCAGCAGCTGGGTGAAAACCGGCCCGCCGTGGAATTTGAACGTGCCCGGATCGCGCTCATAGACGCTGACCCCGATGATGTCGGATGGCAACAGGTCGCTGGTGAACTGGACGCGCTGGAAATCCAGACCGAGAGTGATGGCCAGTGCATGGGCGAGGGTGGTCTTGCCCACTCCCGGCATGTCCTCGATCAGCAGGTGTCCACCCGCGAGCAAGCAGACAAAGGCGAGCCGGACCTGCTCCTTCTTGCCCAGCAGGATGTCATTGACCTGGGCAATGCTGCGCGCAAGCGCATTCCTCAGTTCGGCGTCGAGGAGGTTCTGGTTGGCTGGCGCACGCGTAGCGGAATCCGGCATCAGGTTGGCGCTTTCCTTATGAAGAGTCGTCGGAGGCGATTGCGAGTCTAGCGCCGCTTGTTCGCGAGGTGTGAGTTCTGGATCAGGGTATCTGGAGGCCGCATTGGCGCAGCAACCGGCACAGAATGACAAGCGGCAGACCCACGATAGCGGCCGGGTCTGCGCATTCGACGCGATCAAACAAGGACACGCCCAGTCGCTCCATCTTGAAGCTGCCGGCGCAATCCAGCGGCATGTCCCGACTCACGTAGCGCGAAATCTCGGCGTCATCGAGCGGCCGAAATGCGACACGTGTGATATCCAGACCTTCGTGCAGCGCGATGGTTCCGCTGCGGTTGTCCGCCACGCAGACGGCCGTGTGAAACAGCACGGTCTTTCCGGCGCATTGGCGTAGCTGGGCTTGCGCCCGCTCGATGCTGCCAGGCTTTCCCAGCGCCTGTCCGTCGAGCTCGGCGACCTGGTCCGAACCGATGACGAGGCTGTCGGAATGATGTTCCGCAGCGGAGCAGGCCTTGAGCCGGGCCAGCCTGACGGCCGTGTCGCACGGGCGCTCTCCAGCGACGGGCGATTCGTCCACGTCGGTGGCGAGGCAGGTGAAACCATCCAGCAGACGACGCAGAAGTTCAGCCCGATAGCGGGAACCTGATGCGAGAACAACCGATGGCATGGCGGGAGTCAATGTGGCGACGGGTCCATTTCGGCGCCGGCGGATTCGAGTTCCTGGCGAACCTCGCCAAGGCGCTCGAGCTGGCTGGCCAGCTTGTCCCGCGAACGCACGAGCGCGGCCGCAGCAGTGCGCAACTCGTCCAGCGAGGCATCCGCACCATACTGGCGCAGCCACAGGCGATGCTGGAGCAGATCGTGCAGTGCCGCCTGGACTTCCGGCTCGGCGGTCAGGGTGGCATGCGCCGACAGGCTGATCGAAGGTGGCAGCTGACTGACCAGAGCGGGGATCTCGCGCAAACGGGCACGACATTCCTGCAGCTCGTTTTCGAGGGCATCGGCATGGTCGAGGACGCTGCGCAGGGCGTTGGTTCGCGCGCTCAGATGGCGCTCGCGCAGCCAGACCACGATGACGATCGGGGCCAGCAGCAGGGCGGCAATCAGCAAATAGTTGAGCAATGCGGTTATCTCCTTGAAAGGCCTTGCGCGTCGGCTGCGCCACGTGCCCGGCCCTGGCCCTAGTCTGCCGGTTGGCGGCAACTGCAGCAATTCTCCGCCAAACCGGCTAAAATTCCGCTTCGAGTCAATTGCTTGCGGCACTTTCCGATTTGACATTGGACGGGGTCGCACCTACCATCGCGCGCCCATGTCGAACACCGTGCCAGACATTCTTGATCCCTGGCGCATGGTGCAAGCGCGGCGGGTGTTCGAGGGAACGATTCCCGTCAGGCAACTGGAACGTCTGGCCGGCCTGCTGGCCAGTCCCGATGGCGAGGTCGCCTACAGGGTCGAGTTTGGCAATGACGAATTCGATGTCGCTTTTGCCGACCTGCACGTCGAAGCCGGTTTGTCTCTGGTCTGCCAGCGTACGATGCAGGTCTTCGTGCAAGCCGTCGAGATCGACCAGAAGCTCGGTCTGATCAGGCGTGAGTCCGAAGAAGCCGGATTGCCCGAAGGGTATGAGGCATTGCTGATATCCGATGGGCAATTGCGCCTGATGGATGTAATCGAGGACGAGTTGATGCTCGCCCTGCCATTGGTCGCGCTGAGTCCGGGTGCGCCGCTGGAGGAGTTTCCGCTTGGTGCCGGATCGGCTCCGGACAGCGAGCAGCCGTCGAACCCGTTCGCCGTGCTCGGACAGCTTAAGAATACGAAACACTGAGATTCCCGGTTGCGGCCGCGAGGCCCGGCCGCGATACAATTGATCCATCACACAGCTTGCATGCAAGCCACCGGTTTCATCTGGAGAGTAGTCATGGCAGTCGCCAAAAGTCGTAAATCCCCGTCCAAACGCGGCATGCGCCGTTCGCACGATGCCCTTACCGCCAAGCAATTGGCCACCGATCCGACGTCGGGCGAAGTGCATCTTCGCCACCACGTCACCAAGGACGGCTATTATCGTGGCAAGAAGGTGATCGAGACCAAGTCAGCGGTTGCCGACTCGGAATAACATCGCGGAACTGAAGCTCGGAAACGGCGGACTTCCTCAATGGATCCGCCGTTTCGTTCCATTCGGGAGAAACGGTCCTGTTCTACTCACGCATCGCGGGCACGGGCAGTTATCTGCCGGAGAACATCGTCACCAACAAGGATCTCGAGCAATTTGTCGAGACCAGTGACGAGTGGATTCGCACGCGCACAGGCATCCGTGAGCGCCGAAAGGCGGCCGACGGCGAGACCACTGGCGACCTGGCCTTCCACGCGTCCACGCGTGCGCTCGAGGCCGCTGGCGTGGATGCGTCGGAAATCGACCTGATCGTGCTCGGCACGACCACGCCGGACATCATCTTCCCCTCCACCGCATGTCTCCTGCAGCACCGACTCGGTGCCAACGGCTGTGCCGCGTTTGACGTCAATGCAGCCTGTTCCGGCTTCGTCTATGCGCTCGGCGTGGCGAACTCGTTCATTCGCAGCGGCCAGTCGAAGAAGGCTCTGGTTGTCGGCGCGGAAACCCTGACCCGGATGCTCGACTGGAGCGATCGCGGTACCTGCGTGCTGTTCGGCGATGGTGCCGGAGCGGTCGTCCTGGAAGCCGCCGATGAACCGGGCATCTATACGACGAAGCTGCATGCCGATGGCGGCTACAAGCATCTGCTTTACAACCCTGTCGGCGTCTCCGCCGGCTTCAAGGATGAACCCAACCACGGCGTGCGCGTCATCATGACCGGCAATGAAGTCTTCAAGGTTGCCGTGAAGACCCTGGACCGAATCGTTGGTGAAACGCTGGAAGCGGCCGGAATGGATGAGTCCCAGGTCGACTGGCTGATTCCGCATCAGGCCAATTTGCGCATCATCGAGGCCACGGCCAGGCGGCTGAAGCTTCCGATGGATCGCGTTGTGGTTACCGTGGATCGCCACGGAAACACCTCGTCGGGTTCGGTGCCACTGGCCCTCGACGAAGCCGTACGCTCGGGCAAGGTACAGCGTGGACAGAACATTCTGCTGGAAGCATTCGGTGGCGGCTTCACCTGGGCTTCGGCATTGCTGCGCTACTAGGATCGTGCGGCGACGTTCACGGGTTTCGTGCAAGGAGGTGAGTCATGGCGAAACGGCTGTTCCTGAATGAACGTCAGGTATGGTTGAAGCAATACCGCAGCGGCAACCGGCGCGTTGCACTGGGATTGCTCGACCGGATCGCGCGCGGCCTTTCAATCGAGGCCTTGCGACCGCCACCGCATCACGTTGGCGAGCAGGCGCAAAACAATGAGGCCCGACGTGTTCGCGAGTTGAAGGCCGCCGACGTCAATGTTCCCGAAGTACTCGGTGAAGGGCGTGCGATGCTGTTGCTTGCCGATATAGGCATCTCACTTTCAGGTTGCCTCAAGCAGGCCCGCGGCAATCCAGCCAGACGAGACCATCTGGTTTCATTGGCCATCGATTCCATTGCCGATGTGCACGCAAAAGGGCTCTATCTCGGCAATCCTGTCCCGCGCAACATGACATTTGGCAACGACTGTATCGGCTTCCTCGATTTCGAGGAGGATCCCGGCGAAATCATGTCTCGGGATGTTGCGCAGGCGCGTGACTGGCTGCTGTTCGTGCATGGCACGGCCCGCTTCTATCCGGACGAGCAGGCCGCACTGGCGACGCTGCTCAAGGCGGGGCTTGATCGGTCAAGCCCGGACGTGCGTCAACGCGTCATTGATGCCGGAAGCCGGCTGAGCAGGATTGCCGCCATGTTCTGGCCATTCCAGCGCGGCAATGGCAAGACTCAATCGGCATTGCGAACCTTGCGCCATCTTGCCGGCCACGCGCTGCTCGTTGCGATGGCATTGGCCAGTCTTGCATTGGGAGACGATGATGGTTTTCCGTTGCATATGAACATCATGGGGATTTTCGTGTGAGCTCGAATTCAAGCGCCATCGCCTTTGTCTTTCCCGGACAGGGCTCGCAGTCGGTCGGCATGCTCGCCGATCTCTCCGAACAGCATGCGATCGTCAAGCAGACCTTCGTGGAGGCTTCCGAAGGGGCCGGCACCGATCTGTGGGCGCTCAGCCAGGGCGGTCCGGAAGAGTTGCTCAACCGCACCGAATACACCCAACCGGCCCTGCTCGCGGCCGGGATCGCTGTCTGGCGCGTCTGGCAGGCGTGCGCGGGTGCGACGCCGATCGCGATGGCCGGCCACAGTCTGGGCGAATACAGTGCCCTGGTCGCGGCCGGTGTGCTGAACCTTGCCGATGCGGCCCACCTTGTGCGCATCCGCGGGCAGGCCATGCAGGCGGTCGCGCCAGCGGGAGTTGGCGCCATGGCTGCCGTTATCGGGGCGGAGGAAGCCCTGGTCGAATCCATCTGCCGGGATGTGTCCGGCGATCATGTTGTCGTGCCTGCCAACTACAACTCCCCCGGGCAGATCGTCATTGGCGGGCATGCCGCAGCCGTGGACGCCGCACTGGCCAAGCTTTCCGAGGCCGGCGTGCGCAAGGCGGTCAAGCTCGCCGTCAGCGTGCCATCGCACACGCCCCTGATGCGCGAAGCAGCCAATCGCCTGAGCGAAGCGATGAGTGCCTACGAGTGGCGGGAACCCGCCATTCCGGTCATTCAGAACGTGGATGCGGGCGTGCACGAATCGACGACTGATATCCGCGATGCGCTGACACGACAGCTTTATCTGCCGGTGCGCTGGACGGATTGCATCCAGGCCTTGCTTGCTGCCGGCGCAACACGCATGGCTGAATGTGGCCCCGGCAAGGTGCTGTGCGGACTGAGCCGTCGAATCGACAAGAGCATCGAGATGCGCGCTCTTGGCGAGCCTGCCGAACTGGATGCGGCCCGAGAAGCCTGGAGTTGATCAGTACTCGGACGCCGACTGAGTCAATCGAACAAGGGACCCATCGATGAATGATTCACTTTCGGGCGAAATTGCCCTGGTAACCGGAGCCAGTCGCGGCATCGGTGCAGCGATTGCCGACGAGCTTGCTGCGCGTGGTGCTCGCGTCGTGGGCACGGCAACCCGCGAGGAAGGCGCCACGGCCATCTCCGAGCGGCTGGCATCGCGCGGCGGCAGCGGGCGCGTCCTCGATGTGGATGACAGCGCCGCAGTGGACAGGCTGATCTCTGAAATTTCCGATCAATTCGGCACCGTCAGCATCCTGGTCAACAATGCCGGAATCACGCGCGATCAATTGCTGCTTCGCATGAAAGAGGAAGAATGGCAGGCGGTCCTGAACACCAACCTGAGTTCGGTGTTCAGGACGTCCAAGGCGGTCTTGCGCGGCATGATGAAGGCACGCAAGGGCCGCATCATCAGCGTGGCGTCGGTGATCGGTTCAATCGGCAACGCCGGACAATCCAACTACGCCGCAGCCAAGGCCGGAATTGTTGCATTCTCGAAGTCGCTGGCACGCGAAATCGGATCACGCGGGGTTACCGTCAACGTCGTGGCCCCGGGCTTCATCGATACCGACATGACGCGCGCGCTAGCCGATGAGCAGCGCGCCCAGTTGCTGGGACAAATTGCCCTGCAGCGATTCGGCGAGGCGGAGGACATTGCGCAGGCCGTCGCCTTTCTAGCGTCCCCGGCGGCTGCCTACATCACCGGGGAAACCCTGCACGTCAACGGCGGAATGTATATGGCCTGAACCCCGTTGCGGGTGATTCTGCCCCTCCTGGAGTGACAACGATGCACCCATCCGGCTGTCTGATCGATTCACCGGCCATAGGCGGCTTTGTGTGCCACAAGTACCGGCTGGCGCCGGTTTGCGAGGCGAACGCTAGCAGGTGCCGCCCTGTTCAACTACAATTCGCCGCGCCTCGCGGGAAGATTTCCCGCGTAGCGGAACCCGGACCTAGCGCGTTGCCACCGGCATTCCGCAATCCGAATCACGAAACGAGATCCCATCGGGAGACAAGAGACTTATGAGCACTATCGAAGAACGCGTCAAGAAAATCGTCGTCGAGCAATTGGGCGTCAAGGAAGATGAAGTCACGCCGAATGCGTCTTTCGTCGATGATCTTGGTGCTGATTCCCTCGACACGGTCGAGCTGGTCATGGCTCTCGAAGAGGAATTCGAGTGCGAAATTCCGGACGAGGATGCGGAAAAGATCACGACCGTCCAGCAAGCCGTCGACTACGTCAAGGCGCACGTCAAGTCCTGATGAATGATCGCCGGGGAGTTTGCGAACCGGCCAGATCTTCAGCAGTCGCGTTGCCGTTGCGCGCCCAGACGCGGGCGATCGGGGCGGCCGACTGAACATTGAACGCTACATCCTGCTGCGCCCTCGAGGCGCAGCTTTCATTTTGAGTACAGGCAACGCTACGCATGCGTATGTTACGCGCAGCGCTGCCTGAACTGCGGAACTACGAACATGAGCAAACGTCGCGTCGTCGTCACCGGTCTCGGTATCGTCAGCCCGGTTGGAAACGATCTGGTCACGGCCTGGGACAACATTACCGCTGGCAAGAGCGGTATCGGCCCGATCACCAATTTTGACGCGGACGCGTTTCCGACGCGTATTGCCGGCGAAGTGCGCGATTTTGATCCGGCGACGTGGATACCGCCGAAGGAAGTCAAGAAAATGGACTCCTTCATCCATTATGGCGTCGCCGCGGGCCTGATGGCTCTGAAGGATGCAGGGCTGGAGATCACCGAAGCCAATGCGGAAAGGGCAGGTGCGCTGATAGGTTCGGGAATAGGCGGCATTGCCGGCATCGAGAAGACCACGGTCGCATGGCACGAGGGTGGGCCGCGCAAGATTTCCCCATTTTACGTGCCATCGACCATCATCAACATGGTGGCTGGTCACCTGTCGATCATGACCGGTATCAAGGGCCCGAATTTTTCAGCGGTGTCGGCTTGTGCAACGTCCAATCACAGCATTGGCATGGCCATGCGGCTGATCCAGTACGGTGACGCCGACATCATGGTTGCGGGTGGTGCCGAATATGCCACCGTGCCGACGGCCGTGGGTGGCTTCTGCTCGATGAAGGCGATGTCGACACGCAATGACGATCCGACCCTGGCCAGCAGGCCCTGGGACAAGGACCGCGACGGTTTCGTGCTCGGCGATGGCGCCGGCATCCTCGTGCTAGAGGAATATGAGTCAGCCAGGGCGCGAGGTGCGCGGATCTATTGCGAGCTCGCAGGCAGTGGCAGCAGCAGCGACGCATTCCACATGACCGCGCCGAAGGAAGACGGCGAAGGCGCTGCGCGTTGCATGGTGTCAGCCATGGCTGACGCCGGCGTCAATGCCGACCAGATCGAGTACGTCAATGCGCATGGCACATCGACGCCCCTGGGTGATCTCGCTGAAACGTGGGCACTCAAGAGTGCTCTCGGAGAACACGCCAGGCGCACCATGGTCAGCTCGACCAAATCGATGACCGGGCATCTGCTTGGCGCAGCGGGAGGCGTCGAAGCCATCTTCACGATTCTCGCCCTGCATCACGGCATCATTCCTCCGACCATCAATCTGGATGATCCGGGCGAGGGCTGCGATCTCGACTACGTTCCGAAGGTGGCTCGAGAGAAGAAGATTTCGATCGCCGTTTCCAACGGATTCGGTTTCGGCGGTACCAATGGAACGCTGGTATTCCGACGGATCTGACCAGCGAAATTCCGGGCAGTCCGATGCCAGGACCGACACGCATCATCCGGGTCCTGAAAGGGCGCCGGGATCTGCTGGCTCTCGCTGCAGCACACCCGCAGCGCTATCCCGGCCTGCTTGAGAGTGCGGCAGACGGCACCCTGCAGGCGCGCCACGACATCCTGTTCGGATTTCCGCAATCCTCGCTGCAGCTGGACAGTCAGGGTCGTGTCCGCGATTCAGCCGGGAATATGGACGGCACGAAATTTCTCGACGCGCTGGATTGTGCCTGGCAGCGCGGCACTACAACGGCCGCCGATGGCGATAGCGCATTGCCTTTCCATGGCGGCTGGTTGATCTATCTGGGTTACGAGTTGGCGGGAGAGATAGAGCCGCGACTGAAATTGCCTGCGGCACCCGGAAACCTACCTGTTGCGCTAGCCCTTCATTGTCCGCTCGCAGCCATCGTCGACCACGAAAGCGATCGGACCCATCTGGTAGCGGAAGCAGGGTTTGCTCATCTGCTCGACCAGATGGAAGCCGATATGCAGGATTTTCCCGACCTGCCGGAATCCAGTCTCGAAGTGGCCTCCATCGAAGAAGACGATCCGGAAATCTTCATGCGTGCTGTCGAACGTATTCACGAATACTTGCGCGATGGCGACGTCTTCCAGGTCAACCTTTCTCGGCAGTGGCGAATCGAGCTTGCGCGGACCACGGCGCCTGCCGCGATTTATGAGCGGCTTCGCCGGGCCAATCCCGCACCGTTCGCCGGCTTGCTCCAGTGGAACAACTGGGCGGTAGTCAGTTCGTCGCCGGAACGGCTTGTGCAGACGCGCGGTGACAGGGTACAGACGCGCCCGATTGCGGGAACCCGCCCGCGCCTGCAAGGGGAGGACAGTGCGGCACGAATACGTGAACTGATAGGGCATCCCAAGGAACGCGCGGAGCACGTCATGCTCATCGACCTCGAGCGCAACGATCTCGGCAGGGTGTGCGTACCCGGAAGTGTCGTTGTCGACGAGCTTATGGGTGTCGAGAGCTACGCCCATGTCCATCACATCGTTTCGAACGTGAGTGGCAGGTTGCGACCGGGCACTACGCCGGGTCAGGTCATTCGTGCGGTTTTTCCCGGCGGCACCATAACGGGTTGTCCCAAGGTCCGTTGCATGGAAATCATCGCCGAACTCGAACACTCGGCTCGCGGTGCGTTTACCGGCGCCGTGGGCTATCTCGACAACAACGGGAACCTGGATCTGAATATCCTGATCCGTACCCTGACGGTCGAGGGCCGACATGTCAGCCTGCGTGCGGGGGCCGGCATCGTCGTCGATTCCGACGCGCAGGCGGAGGTCGCCGAGACTCGGGACAAGGCGCGTGGATTGTTGCGCGCATTCGGCATCGATGGCTGAGTCCGTCTTGGGGGCAACCCTGCTACGCTTTGTCGTCAAAACACGGAAATCACATGCAAGAGCTTCGCATGCATGGCCAGGCAGGCAAGGTCCGCTGGCTGTTATCACTGATACTGGTTGCAATGGCCCTGGGCTGCGCGGCAGCCTTGCTGGCGTGGAACGACTATCGTCAATTCGTCGATGCCCCCTTGCTGCTCAAGGAGGCGAAGGTCATCGAGTTTCCGCGTGGCAAGGGATTCAGGGACATCGTCCGTCAATTGCGGCGTGACCGAATCACCGATGGCTCGCCGTTCTACTGGCGCGTGTTGTCGCGCGAGCTGAATGTCGCGTCGAGATTGCATGCGGGCGAGTATTCGCTTGAACCAGGATTGACGCCGCGCGGTCTGATCGAAATGATGGCCGCAGGGAAAGTCGTGCAACATCACTTCACGATCGTGGAGGGCTGGACCTTCAGGCAGCTGCGCCTTGCACTGGCCACTGCGGAAGGAATCGGGCAAACCCTGGGCGGGCTGGACGACGCCAGCATAGCCGCCCGACTGGACATCCCTGACGGCAAACCCGAGGGCTGGTTCCTCCCCGAGACCTATGCATGGGTCAAGGGCGACGATGACTTCGCCATATTGGAACGCTCGCACGCGGCCATGCGCTCGGCGTTGCAGCGACTCTGGCCGGAACGCGACCCGGCAGTTCCACTGGAATCCCCCTATGAAGCGCTTATTCTGGCCTCGATCATCGAGAAGGAATCCGGCGTTGCGGACGAACGGGCGATGATCAGCGGCGTGTTCAGCCGACGCCTGCAAATCGGCATGCGACTGCAGACCGATCCGACAGTGGTCTACGGCTTGGGCGAACAGTACGACGGAAACATCCGTCGACGCGATCTGGAAACGGATACCGCATACAATACCTACACGCGCGATGGTCTCCCGCCTACACCCATAGCACTGCCGGGATTGTCCGCTCTGGAGGCGGCATTGCATCCGGCGGGCGGCAACGCGCTCTATTTCGTAGCGGTCGGCGACGGCAGCGGTCGCCATGAATTTTCCGCTACCCTGAGCGAGCACAACCGCGCGGTTTCAAGGTATCTGAACCGGAGCAGGAATCGATGAGAGGGTGTCTGATCACTCTCGAGGGTGGAGAAGGTGCGGGCAAGAGCACCGTACTCAATGCCTTGAGCGAACACATCGAAGCGGCTGGAATCAAGCTGCTGGTCACCCGCGAACCCGGGGGCACGGCGCTTGGCGAGGCGATCCGCTCGGTTGTTCTTGATGGAGGAATCGACCAGGTGTGCGCAGAAAGTGAACTGCTCCTGATGTTTGCGGCCAGAGCACAACTGGTGCGTGAACGGATCGTGCCTGCCCTGAGCGAAAACACGTGGGTGTTGAGCGACCGCTTTACCGATGCGAGTTTTGCCTACCAGGGGGGCGGGCGTGGTCAACCCGAAGAACGCATCGCCGATCTCGAGAGATGGGCTGCCCAGGGAATACGGCCGGATCTGACCCTGCTGCTTGATGTGCCAGTCGCAGTCGGGCTCGCGCGGGCCCAGATTCGGGGCGAACCTGACCGCATTGAACGCGAACAGGCCGGCTTCTTTGATCGGGTCCGCTCAACGTACCGCGAGCGTGCAAAAAGCGAACCGTCGAGATTCCGCATCATCGATTCCAGTCTCGACGTCGGCAGCGTGACAGCCAGCGCCTGTGCCGCGGTGTCTGAGTTCATTGCAACCAGAAGGAATTCCGCATGAAGCTGCAGGGCTGGCTCGGCGAACACTGGCGCGTGCTTGCCACGCGGCTTCAGCGCAATGAGCTGCCCCACGCCGTGCTGATCTGCGGAGATGCCGGGCTCGGCAAGCGTTCGCTGGCCAACGCGCTCGCCAGCGCTGCCCTGTGCGAAGCACGTCAGGCGGATGGTCATGCCTGCGGTATCTGCAAGTCCTGCCAGCTGCTGACTGCCGGGTCGCACCCGGACCATATCCTGGTCGGGTTCGAGGCGCGTGACGATGGCAAGCTGCGCAGCGAAATTACCGTCGAGCAGATTCGCCAACTTTCTCAGCGGCTTTCATTGTCGACCCAGTATGGTGGTTTGCAGATCGTCATCATCGATCCTGCGGACAAGATGAACACGAGTGCTGCCAACGCGCTCCTCAAGACGCTTGAAGAGCCCTCGGCCAGCACGGTGATCGTACTTGTCAGCGATCATCCAGCTCATCTGTCGGCAACCATTCGCAGCCGCTGCCAGCGCATCGAGTTGAAAGTCCCGGAGCGAGCCCGGGCCATGGAATGGCTCGTGGAACAGGGCATTTCAATCGAGCTCGCTGAACAGGCGCTGGAATCGGCTCTCGGAAATCCGGGCGAAGCCCTGGGCGCCATTAGCAATGAAGTCCTGGGCCTGCGCGGCGAATGCGCCAGAGACCTGCTCGAGTTGAACACGGCAAGGACCAGCGCACTGACCGTTGCCGATGCCTGGGCAGCAGACCGACCGGCCGAACGGCTCTGGCACGCTGCCGTGATCGCACGCGACGAGGCCCTGCGCCTTGCCGATGGCAAGCCGGGCAAACTCGGCTTGACCGGGGCCGGCGAAATACCCAAGCTAGCAGCGTGGTTTGCCGCGGCCAATCGATCGCGCGAACTGCTGAATACGCAATTGCGCAGCGAACTGGTCGTGCTGGACCTGCTGCATGCTTGGCAAATGCCACGGAGACCATGAAATGTCGACACCCCCAGTTGGCGGCATGCCGAGACAGGGAATCCTGTCATTGGCCATCAAGGACAAGGGCGCGCTGTTCAATGCCTACATGCCCTACGTCAAGGGTGGCGGGCTCTTCGTCCCGACGAGCAAGCGCTACAATCCGGGCGATGAAGTGTTCATCCTGCTTTCCCTGATGGACGAGAAGGATCGCTTGCCCGTGGCTGGACGTGTGGTGTGGATTACACCGCCGGGATCCCAGGGCAATCGTACGGCGGGCATCGGCGTCCAGTTCAATGAATCCAGCGACGGTGATGCAGCGCGGACGAAGATCGAGTCCATTCTCGCCGGCATCCTGCTGCAGGAACGACCGACCCATACCATGTGATGCGCGTTCTCGTTCTCGGTGCAGGGGCGACCGGCGGCTATTTCGGCGCCCGCATGCTCCAGTCGGGTGCACAGGTTTCATTTCTCGTCAGGCCGCATCGCGCTGCGCTGCTGGCCCAGAAGGGCTTGCGCGTTGATGCGGCTGGCGGGGAAATCCGGGCCGACGTCGAGGTCTTGACCCAGGTTGAAGCGGACCAGGTCTGGGACCTGGTGCTGCTGTCCTGCAAATCCTATGACCTGCAATCGGCCATCGAGGCTATCGCGCCCGCGGTGAGGCGTGGCGCGCTTGTCCTGCCCCTGCTCAACGGAATCCGGCATCTGGATGCACTCGACCTGGCGTTTGGCCGCGACAGCGTTCTCGGCGGGCTTTGCCATGTCTCTGTCGATCTGAACCCGGATGGATCCATCCGACAAGTGGGCTCGATTGCCCGGCTGACATTCGGCGAACGCGAAGGCACTCCAGCGATCGATCCGAAAATCGCGCGCACGCTGCTGGCAATGCCTTTCGAGGTCGTTCACAGCGCAGAGGTGCTCACCGCAATGTGGCGAAAGTTTGCCTTCCTTTCGGCGCTTGCGGGAATTACCTGCCTGATGCGCGCCAGCATTGGCGAGATCGTGGCAGTCGCAGAGGGCGCAGACCTGATCAATTGGCTGTACCTGGAGTGCGCAGAAGTCGCCCGGCGCAGCGGCCATGCCCCGGGAGACGAGGCCATGGTCGAGGCCATGAATATCCTCACTGCGGCCCATTCACCGCTGAAGGCCTCGATGCTGCGCGATGTCGAGCGAGGCGGAGCGACCGAGGCAGAACATGTGCTCGGTGACATGCTGGCCAGGGCCAATGCGCTTGGCGTTGATGCTCCCTTGCTCAGTGCCGCATGTATCCAGTTGCGCGTGCACGAGGCCCGGTTGGGCAAGCGCTGATAGTGTGGATCGCCCGCTTATTGAGCCGGCGTATTCAGCTCGGGGCTGTCCCAGCCGCTGCGAGGTGCGAATCTCGCACCATGACGCTGCTCGAGCATGAGCAGGCGCTGCTTCAAACCCTCTGCACCCGTATCGCGGATGTACTGGATGGGACCGCCACGGAACGGTGCGAATCCGGTACCGAAAATCACCCCGGCGTCGCACAGATCAGCGTCATCGACGACACCATCATGCACGCAGGCCACTGCTTCGTTGAGCATCGGCAAGATCATCCGGTCTTCGATGTCCTCGGGCGCGGAATAGGATGGGTCGACCTCAGGCTTCACCGGCTTGCCGTTTTCCCACTTGTAGAAACCTTCACCGTCCTTCTTGCCGCGCTTGCCCGAGGCGAGCAGGGATTCCATGCCCTCGGGAATGTCCAGCTTGAGGAATTCCGAAAGCTCCTTGCCGACTGAAGCGGCAACGTCGAGACCAACGGTGTCGGCCAGCTCGATCGGCCCCATCGGCATGCCGAATTTCCTGGCTGCCCTGTCGAGCACCGGGCCTGGAACACCCTCGCCATAAAGGCGCACCGCTTCCAGCATGTACGGCATGAGGATGCGATTGACGAGGAAGCCGGGCGTTCCCTTGACCGGAACCGGCAGCTTGTCGATCGCCTTGCAGAAGGCCATGGCACGGCGTTCATTGTCCTTGTCCAGAGCGTCATGACGCACGATCTCCACGAGCGGCATGAGGGCCACCGGATTGAAATAGTGCAGGCCGAGGAAGCGCCCCGGGTCGGCCACCGCCTTGCGCAATTCGTCCAGAGGTATGCTCGAAGTATTCGAAGCCAGCAAGGCGTCCGCCTTCATGTCGGGTTCGGCCTTTTTGTACAGCGACTCCTTGGCCTCGGCATTCTCGTAGATGGCCTCGATCAGCAAGTCAGCCGTTGCGACACCCTTGCCTTCCACATCCGATTTCAGTCGCGCCTGTGCCGGACCTATCCGGTCAGCGGTCTTCAACTTCTTCGTGAACAACTCTTCGGCCCGCTTCATCGCCGGGTCGATGTATTTCTGCTCGCGATCCTGGAGAGTGACATTGAATCCGCGCAGCGCAGACCAGGCCGCGATATCGCCGCCCATGACACCGGCACCAATCACATGGACATGACTGATTCCATGGTCGACTCCGGCCCCAAGGCCCTTCAGTCGCTCCTGCAGGAAAAAGACCCGGATCAGATTGCGAGCCGTCCCGGTCTTTGCCAGCCTGGCAACGGCCTTCGCTTCATTCTTCAGTCGCTGCGAAAGGCTGCCGCCGCGCCGCCAGGTTTCGATCAGCGAGAACGGAGCAGGGTAGTGATCGGGTCTGGCCTTGGCCGCCGTTTGCTTGCGCATGATCGACGCAAGCACCTGCCGAGCCGGCCAGGTATTGGTCGCCCAGGCCTGCAGACGCTGCTGCATGGAGCGAGTCGGTGGTCTGCGAATGATCTCGCGGGCGCGTTCGAGCAGGGTGTCCGCCGAGGCGACAGCGTCGACCAGTCCTATCGATCGCGCGTGTTGGGCCGAGACGGCGCGTCCGGTAAGCATCAGCTCCAGCGCTTTCGGAGCACCGATCAGGTAGGGCAGGCGAGCGCTCCCTCCCCAGCCAGGAAAAATGCCGAGCTTGACTTCGGGAAGACCGATACGCGTCGACGGATCGCTGCTGGCGACGCGGTAACGGCAGGCCAGGGCCAGTTCGGTACCACCGCCCATGCAATGCCCATGAATGGCGGCAACGGTCGGACACCGCAGCCGGGCCACGCCCTGCAGGACGCGTTGGCCGTAGCTCAGGGCATCGAGAACGGTACCTGCCTTGTCGAAGCTCTCGAATTCCTTGATATCGGCACCGGCGATGAATCCGGCGGCCTTGCCCGAGCGGATGACCAGGCCGCGCGGCGGGTCGAACGAAAGCCTTTCGACGATCTCTTCGAGTTCCTCGAGGACCACGCGGGCAAATGTATTGACCGGGCTGCCGACCCGATCCAGGGTCAGGACGACGATGCCGTCGGCATCCTGTTCGTTGCTCCAGTGCTTGAATCGGAGTCCTTCGAACATGGCAGTATCCTCGCAAAATCGGACTGCTATGATCCGGGCAAGCCGCGCCTCTGGTCAATGCACCCGGTTCAGACTAAGGTGCAGAGCTTCAGGGGAGGGGTTCCGGTCGAGGTCATGCAGGAATCGGCGAGCGTACAAGTCACGCCAAGATTGTTCGAGCAGATACTCAATGCCGAGGGCAACCTGGTCGGCATCGAGACCGCGCAGCTCGGCGATACCCTGGAGCAGTTTCGTCAGCTCGCCATGCGCAGCGGACAATCGGTCTATTTGTGGGATCCCGAAAACGGGATAGCCGCGCTGCGGCAAAGTGAAATGCGCATTCCCGGTTCCAAGCGTCTCAATGATGCGCTGCGCTTTATCCTGCAGAGCATGCAATTCGCGGTCTACCTGCTGATCGACTTTGATGACCAGATCAAACCACCAAACACCGCGCTTCTGCGTCGCTTTGCACGCGTCAGAACCGGCAATCAGCGCAAGATCGTGTTTCTTTCGCGCAGGCTTGCGTTTCCCGAAGAGATCGAGGGCCTGGTCGAGCGCCTGATTGCCGGCGCAGGCTCGAACGAGCGCCCAAGATTGCGCGATGGCCGCTGGGTACGATGATGGCAGCGGAACGTGAAAATGGTGCAGTCCTGATCGTGGCTACGGACCGCGATGACCGGCGCATTCTTTTCGATGCCCTGGATGCCCAGGAGTTCGATGCGATCTATACCGCCAAGGACATTGGCCAGGCACGGACGTTTCTTGATCAGGACCCACAGATCGATCTGGTCCTGCTCGAGTTTATCGGAGCGGCGACGGACGCGGTCTCGTTTTGCAGTGAACTGATCCAGTTTCGTCCGCAAAAGCCCATTCCCGTGATCGGAGTGATCGCCTCGACGCCCGCCGAGCAAGTCTGGAATTGGGAAAACATGCCTCCCGGGGTCGTCGAATGGCTCTCCAGCCCGATCAACCCGGCGGAAGCGCTGGCGCGGATACATGCACGGCTCGGAAATAGCGGAGGAAGCGCAGGCCAGCTGCAGGCCGGCAACGACTCCACACCACATCAATATGCTTTTGACGGAAGTCTCGATGAACTGGCCCTGGTTGATCCCAAGAGCGGTCGCCTGCTCGAGGTCAATCCGACTTTTGTCCAGCGCAGCGGGTATTCGAGGGTCCAGCTGCTGGGCGGTCGCATCGAGAATTTCGACGGAGTCATTGCTCCGGGAATGCGCAGTGAGCTCGGCATGAAACTGGAGCGCGAGGGTCGCATCCAGTACCGCGCACAGAAGCCGCACGCCGATGGCAGTGCCTATCCTGTTGACGTTCATGTGCAGCTTGCCGTGCAGGACGGCCGCGTCGCACATTTCTACACGTTCCGGGAGGTTGGCGAGCTTGGCCGCTACGAACAGGCATTGCAGGTCATTTCGGGACTGACCCAGACCGGCGGCGGAGACGAAGGTATCAATGCAGCGATCCGCAGCCTGGTCGACTGGCTGTCGCTGGATTTCGTCGCTCTGGTGGCATTGCGGCTCGATCAGGCTGGCGAGACCCAGCCGCTCGTGGTGTTCCACCGTTTCAGTCCCGCTGACGACACGCCTGACCCGCTTGCACAGGGGACCGTCAAGAGCGTGCTCGATGGCGAGGAGCTGATCCAGCTTGCAGACGCCTGGCGCCTGAGCTCGGACAACGGATTCGTACGCGAGCGGCGCTTCGAGTGTCTGATCGGACTGCCTCTGTGCGACGAGCGCAAGGTCGCATTGGGCGCCCTGATCGTGGCCAGGCGCGAACCGTTCCAGAAGCTGTCCCCGATGATCGAAGGGCTGCGTGCAGTGGCCTACAGACTTGCCCTCGAGCTTGAATTGCGCAGGACGCGCGAACAAGGACGTGTCCGTGGTTTGCAGGATTCACTGACCGGCTTGCCGAACAGGTTGCTGTTCAACGACCGTCTCGAATCGGTCATCCAGGAGGCCCATCGGACTGGCGAGATGTTCGCGGTTCTATTCGTGGACCTCGACCGCTTCAAGAACATCAATGATTCGCTCGGCCATAGCGTGGGTGATCACGTTCTGGTGGCTGTGGCGCGTCGCCTGCGTTTGTGCGTGCGTGCCTCGGATTCGGTTGCCCGCTATGCCGGCGACGAGTTCACCATGATCTTGCGCCACATCGTGCAGCGCGATGATGTCATGCGGATTGCAGAGAAGATCGTGCGCGTCATGGAAGCGCCGTTGACGCTGCCGGACGGCCTCGAGATCCAGATAACGGCCAGCCTCGGGCTGAGCTTCTATCCCGACGATGCAACGGTCGCGGAGCGCCTGCTCAAGCATGCCGATGTGGCGATGTACACCGCGAAGGGCATGGGCCGAAACAACTATCAGGCCTATGTCGCGGTACCCGAGGAGTCTCACCAGCAGCGCCTCGCGCTCGAGGCAAAGCTGCGTCAGGCGGAGCGCAATGGCGAGTTGCGCGTGTTCTACCAGCCCCAAGTGGATACCGCGACCGAGGATATTGTCGGAATGGAGGCGCTGATCCGCTGGGAGCACCCCGAGCTTGGCATGATCAGTCCCGGCTTCTTCATTCCGCTTGCCGAGGAAACCGGGCTCATCATCCCGATCGGCGAATGGGTCCTGCGTGCGGCCTGCCAGGATGCCCGTCGCTGGCAGCTTCGCTACTCGATGCCGCTTCGGATCAGCGTCAATCTTTCCCCCTTGCAGTTGCGCCAGCCGAATCTGGTTAGCCTGGTGGCTGCGGTTCTCGAAGAGACCGGGGTGCCAGCCAACCTGCTCGATCTGGAAGTCACCGAGAGCATCAGCGTCAAATCCATCCCCAACCTGCTCGAAACCTTGCAGGCCCTGCGTGAGCTGGGCTGCCAGATATCGATCGACGACTTTGGTACGGGGCAATCCTCGCTCGACTACATCAAGCGGTTTCCGGCCGATCGGATCAAGATCGACCAGGCCTTCGTGCGCAATATCGGGCTAGATCCCGATGACGAGGCCATCGTCCGTGCAACCATCGGCATGGCCCACAACCTCAATCGCGGCGTCGTCGCCGAAGGCGTCGAAATCGAAGCCCATCTGGACTTCCTGCGTGATCTCGGTTGCGAGGTGCTACAGGGATATCTTTTCTGCAGGCCCCTGCCTGCGGCCAGTTTCGAGAGCCTGATGTCCGAGCGAGAGCGATTGCATGCGGAATTGCCGGTCAGCCGTAGCGAGCTCTGATTCGGCCCGACCCTTTGCAGAGCTGCGCACAGGAATGGTCAACCCGGCGCCAGACTGGAATTCTCCGGCCCTTACCGGTCATCATTGAGTGTGAAACTATTTCCGGTTGATGGTGTCTAGGACCTTGTGCCTCGAACCCATCGCCGGCAAGGAGATCTGCCCGCATGGGCGAAAGCGAATTGGATCAGGCGCTTGTCGAGCGCGTCCAGAAAGGAGACAAGCGGGCTTTTGATCTGCTGGTGCGCAAGTACCAGCACAAGATCATCAGCCTGGTTACACGCTATGTCTCCGACTGGAGCGAAGCCCAGGACGTGGCCCAGGAAGCCTTCATTCGCGCCTATCGCGCGATAGGGGCGTTTCGGGGCGACAGTGCCTTCTATACCTGGATCTACAAGATTGCGATCAACACGGCGAAGAACTACCTCGTTTCCAAGGGCCGCAGACCGCCTATCGGCGACATAGCCATTGAAGATGCGGTACTGCTGGACGGCGCCTCGCAGTTGCGAGAGCGGGCCACGCCGGAGCGCGAATTGTTGCGCCAGGAAATTGAACAAACCGTGTTTGCCACGGTCGAAGAATTGCCCGAGGAGCTTCGCACCGCCATCACCTTGAGGGAAGTGGACGGTCTGAGCTACGAGGAAATTGCCGAGGCGATGAATTGCCCCATTGGCACCGTGCGTTCCAGAATCTTCCGGGCGCGAGAGGCCATCGATGAAAAGCTGAGACCGTTACTCTCAGAAAACGAGGATTGATCCGAATGAGCCAGGAAATTCGCGAGCAACTGTCCGCCTTGATGGACGGCGAGCTATCCGGGGAGGAAACCAGATTCCTGATGCGCCGCATTGCGCACGATCGGGCGCTCGTTTCATCCTGGTCGAATTTTCATGTGGCCAGGCAGGCTTTGCGCCGCCAGGTCATTGTCCGGTTGCGGCCGGATTTCGCAGACAGCATCCTGGCGCGTCTTGAGGACGAAACGCCAGTGCAGACCAGAAGGGCAGGAACGTGGCTTCGATGGGCCTCGGGTGGCGCCATTGCGGCCTCGGTCGCGGTCGCTGCGCTGGTCCTGAGTGGTCCGCAAGATGCTACGGCACCCTTGTCTGGCGACTCCGTTGCATCGCGCGCCGCTGTTCCGACCCCCGTTTCTCCTGCTGCCACCGCGGCAATCCCGGCGTCGAACCGAATCGCGGATTTCCGTCCACCGATGGCTTCGCCTGTGCTCGATGTACAGCCGGCTTCTGCAAGTACAGCCGGTTTTTCTGCACAGCCCGCACCGATCGACCCGCGTACACAGTCATACCTGGTCAGGCACTACGACGCTACCGGCAGCAATGGGCAACCGGGCATGTTGCCGTACGTCCTGTTGATTGTGCCATCGGCGCCGCAGGCAGCCTCGGCGCCCGCAAATCAGGCAGCGGAGCAGCGCTAGGGCCCGATGCATCCCATCTCTCTGGAAAGAGCGGGCGTCTGCCTGCGTGTCTTGAGATCCGTCTGGAAGTTCGGCGCGAGCCTTGTGCTGAGTGCGGCATGTGCGGGGCCGGGATTTGCCCGGCAACCCGATGCGCAGGCTTTGCTGGCAGAGATGGCCACGGCGATCCAGTCGCTGGACTACCAGGGCTCTTTCCTCTACCAGCATGCGGGACAGATCGACACTCTGCGCGTCGTCCACGCTGGGGGCTCGCGTGAACGTGAACGCCTGGTCAGTCTCAATGGACCGCGTACCGAAATCATCCGCAACGGACCTGATGTCACCTTTGTCCAGCCGGACGGTTCCGCGCTCATCTATCCGAGCAACTCCGGGCGAGGCTTGTTGCCGCTGGTTCCCGGTACCGGGGCCAGGTCGCTCGAGGCAAACTATCGGTTGACTATCGTGGGCACGGACAGAGTCGCCGGATACGATGCGGACGTGGTTGACGTCGAAGCGCGCGATTCCTGGCGCTACGGTTATCGCCTCTGGCTGGACAGGAACTCGCGATTGTTGCTGCGTTCCATGGTGCTGGATAGCGAGCGCCGGATACTTGAGCAATTCATGTTTGTTGCCCTGCAGATTGGTCCCTTGCCCGACGAGACCGAACTGATTCCGTCGCAAAGGGAATTGCTGACAACACGCTCCGCCCAGGCAGATGACTGGGTGCTGCAAAGGAAGTCGGAGTGGGTAGTGACCCAGCCCCCTCCCGGCTTCACCTTCAGTTCGGTCCGTCGGTCGCGACAGCTCGCGGCGGACGCTGTCGAGCATCTGGTCTACAGCGATGGACTCGCGAACATTTCGATCTACCTGGAGCCGAGCCAGGGTGAAATACTGGAGAGTGCGACGCTCAACGAGCGCGGCCCCCTGAACATTCTTGCCGTTACCCGCAACGAATGGCGAATAACCGCGGTTGGAGACGTGCCTGCGACCACGCTGTCGGCGATCGTCGGTTCGCTCAGACGCGATGCAACGCCCCCGCCAGGAGACGAGTAGGGATGCCATCAGTCACGTGCTGCGGCCGGGAACTTTGATCCGGTCAGGCTATTCCAACCCGGTTCCGAAACCCGGCAATACACCTTCGCTAACCCTGTAACGAGGAAGAGGATAATGATCAATTTTTCAGCCACCCGCAGATCGATATTCATGTCGGCCGTCTGCATGGCGATGTTGGCGCTAGCCGGACAAAGCCTCGCGGCGGACCTGCCGGACTTCGTCAGTCTGGTGGAGAAGAACGGTCCCGCCGTCGTCAATGTTCGCGCCACCGAGACTGCCGAAGCCCGGGCCGAGGGCCAGGATCCGGGAGCAGACGCAGAAGATGTGCCGGAGATATTCCGACGCTTCTTCGGCCCGATCCCGCGTGGGCAGCCGCCGGGTGGCGAACGTCGATCGGCAGGTTCGGGCTTCATCGTTTCCGCAGACGGCTACATCCTCACCAACAACCACGTCGTTGGTGATGCGGATCAGGTCACCGTGCGCTTGTCCGACCGCAGGGAACTCGACGCCAAGGTCATTGGAAAGGATGAGCAGACGGACATTGCCTTGCTCAAGATCGAGGCAACCGGGCTGCCCGTCGTCAGCCTCGGGGATTCGACGCAACTCAAGCCGGGGCAATGGGTCGTCGCAGTGGGTTCTCCGTTCGGAATGGACCACACCGTGACCCACGGCATCGTCAGCGCTGTCGGTCGCGGCTACGACCGCAGTCAGCAATACGTGCCGTTTATCCAGACCGATGTCCCGATCAACCCCGGCAACAGTGGCGGCCCTCTTTTCAACCTCGAGGGTCAGGTTGTCGGCATCAATTCCCAGATCTTCTCCAACACCGGTGGCTACATGGGTGTGTCTTTTGCCATTCCGATCTCCGTGGCAATGAACACGATGAACCAGCTCAAGGAGAAGGGCCATGTCTCGCGCGGCATGATCGGCGTGCAGATCCAGAACGTGGATCGCGACTCGGCCAAGGCGCTGGGGCTGCCGCGCAGCGGCGGCGCCCTCGTCAACAGCATCACGGCCGGGGGCGCTGCGGAAAAAGCCGGGGTCCGTATCGGCGATGTCATCCTGTCTTTTGATGGAGCGGAAGTAGTCAGTTCTTCTGACTTGCCACCCCTGGTCGGCCTGACGCCACCGGGAACCCGCTCGGAACTGGAGATCTTCCGCAATGGCAAGACACTGACGGTCCCGGTCACGGTCGGCGAGCTGCCGCAGGACGTCGCTTCGACCGTGGCGGCCGCGCCGAAGACCGCGGCACCGGCCAACAAGCTCGGCATTCTGGTCGAGGACCTCAGTGCAGAACAGCGCAAGCAGCTAGGACTGAAGGACGAAGGCGTCGTGATCACGCGGATTACCGGCAGTTCCGCTCGACGTGCGGCACTGCAGCCCGGCGACATCGTGCTGATGGTGGGGCGTACCTCGATCAAGACCAGTGAAGGCTTCCAGTCGGCGGTGAACGCGCTCAAGCAGGACGATTCGGTCATGCTGCTGATCCGGCGCAACGAGACGACATCCTTCGTCGCGCTGACCGTGCCAAAGGATGGGTCCGAGTAGGTTCGGAAGCGCACCACGGGCAGTGCATTTGTCCCAGGCAGGGCAGGCGCGGGATGAGACCCCCCGCGCCTGCCAATTCGGGAGAATGCTGCAGCGCAGCCAAAACCGGCGCTTTCTGCGATAATCGCCGCCTTTGTGCCGCCCGCCGGGCCGGTGCTCTACGGCAAACCCGATGGACCTTATCCGAAATTTTTCGATCATTGCCCATGTCGACCATGGCAAATCGACGCTCGCTGATCGCATCATCCAGCTCTGTGGAGGATTGCAGGACCGCGAAATGTCCGCCCAGGTGCTCGACTCGAACCCGATCGAGCGGGAGCGCGGAATCACGATCAAGGCGCAGAGCGTCTCGCTGCCGTATACGGCTCGTGACGGCAAGACCTACCAGCTGAACTTTATCGACACCCCGGGCCATGTCGACTTTTCCTATGAGGTAAGTCGCTCGCTTGCCGCCTGCGAGGGTGCCCTGCTGGTGGTCGATGCCGCACAAGGGGTGGAGGCGCAATCGGTAGCCAATTGCTATACGGCTGTCGAACAGGGCCTTACCGTCATCCCAGTCCTCAACAAGATCGACTTGCCAACAGCCGATATTGATCGGGCCAAGGAGGAGATCGAGGCTGTCATCGGCATCGACGCCGAGGACGCGATTGCAATCAGCGCCAAAACCGGTCACAACGTGATCGAAGTACTGGAAGCCATTGTGGCGCGCATTCCGCCGCCTGTGCCGCGCGAGTCGACAAAGCTGCAGGCCCTGATCATCGATTCCTGGTTTGACAACTACCTGGGTGTTGTATCGCTGGTGCGCGTCATGCAAGGCGAGATCAAGCCCAAGGACAAGATCCTCGTCATGTCGACCGGGCGCTGGCACGAGGTCGACCAGGTCGGCGTGTTTACACCCAAGCGCCTGGTCAAGAGCAAACTCAGTGGCGGCGAAGTGGGCTGGGTGAACGCCTCGATCAAGGAGGTGCATGGCGCTCCCGTCGGCGACACGCTGACCCTCAATGCCGATCCGGCATCGAAGCCGCTGCCAGGGTTCCAGAAGGTGCAGCCGCGTGTGTTCGCGGGCCTCTTCCCGGTCAATGCCGAGGACTACCCTTCGCTCAGGGAGGCCCTCGAGAAACTCAAGCTCAACGACGCCGCCCTGCACTTCGAACCCGAGAGCTCCGAGGCCATGGGGTTCGGATTCCGCTGCGGCTTTCTTGGTCTGCTGCACATGGACATCATCCAGGAGCGGCTCGAGCGCGAGTACGATCTGGATCTGATCAGCACGGCACCGACCGTCATCTACGAGGTGCTGCAGACGGATGGCAGCATCCTGTCGCTGGACAACCCGGCCAAGCTACCGGCATCGCAGAATATCGATGAAATCCGTGAGCCCATCATCGTGGCCAACATTCTCACGCCGCCCGATCACATAGGAAGCGTCATCAAGCTTTGCGAAGAGAAACGGGGCGTGCAGAGATCCATCAATTACATGGCGAACCAGGTCCAGATCAGCTACGAGCTGCCGCTGGCCGAGGTCGTTCTGGACTTTTTCGATCGACTCAAGTCGGTCTCGCGCGGCTATGCCTCGATGGACTACCACTTCGAGCGGTTCCAGGTTGCGCCGCTGGTCCGCCTGGATATCCTGATCAATGGCGAGCGGGTGGATGCCCTGAGCTTGATCCTGCATCGCTCTGCGGCGGATCGCAGGGGACGTGAACTGGTCGACAAGATGAAGGATCTCATTCCCCGCCAGCAATTCGACGTGGCAATCCAGGGAGCGATCGGTGCCCAGATCATTGCGCGTTCCACGGTCAAGGCCTTGCGCAAGAATGTTCTGGCGAAGTGCTATGGCGGCGATGTAACGCGCAAGCGCAAGCTGCTCGAGAAACAGAAGGAAGGCAAGAAGCGCATGAAGCAGGTGGGGCGCGTGGATATTCCCCAGGAAGCGTTCCTGGCCGTACTCCAATCAGACAACAAGTAAGCTGCCGAAAGAATCGTGACTTCGGTGCATTTCCCGGGAGTTTGAATGAATTTTGATCTTGCCCTGCTGTTGGTTGTCCTGTCCGCCCTGACCGGCATGATCTGGCTGATCGACAAGATCGCGTTTGCGCCGAATCGCATCAAACGCGCCCAAAGCATCGATGACATATCGGCTCTTTCCGAGGCGGAGAAGAAGGCGCGCGTCCAGGAGGCGCTGCGTGAGCCAGTATTGACCGAATACGCGCGTTCGTTCTTTCCGGTGCTCGTATTGATCCTGATCTTCCGCTCCTTCATTGCCGAGCCGTTCAAGATTCCCTCTGGCTCGATGATGCCGACCTTGCTGGTCGGCGACTTCATCCTGGTCAACAAGTTCGCCTATGGCCTGCGCCTGCCCGTTCTCAACAACCGGATTGTCGAGATTGGGGAACCGCAGCGTGGTGACGTGGTTGTATTTCGCTATCCCGGCTTTCAGTGCGAGCGGGACGGCAAGCCGATTCGCAGCGGCAACCCGTGCTTCGAAGCCTACGCCCCTGTGCCCAAGCAGGACTACATCAAGCGCATAGTCGGCCTGCCCGGCGACGAGATCACCTACCGGAACAAGATCATCTATGTAAACGGTCAGGAAATCCCGCAAACCTACGTCGGCCCCTATATCGGCCCGTCCGAGAACGGCCGGAACCTGAGCGAGGCCCAGGTCAAGGACGAGATGTTGTCGGCCGAAGCCCACCGCATGATGACCATGCCGCACGACTCGGGGCATGAAGGTACCTGGCGCGTGCCCGAAGCCAGCTATTTTGTGATGGGTGACAATCGCGACAGTAGCGCGGATAGTCGATACTGGGGCTTCGTGCCAGAGGCCAACCTGGTGGGTCGGGCCATCGTCATCTGGATGAACTGGGACAACAGCATCGACTACCACCGTATCGGCACGGTCATCAAATAAGCGGAAGGAGGCAGCATGTCCACTCGGTATCGTACACGCGGCATTACATTGATTGGGTTCATCATGCTTTTGTGCGTAGTCGGCTTCTTCGGCTATCTGGGAATGCGCCTCGTGCCCATGTATATCGAATACATGGGCGTTGTTCGTGCCATGAAGCAGCTACAGTCTGAACCGAATTCGAGAAACCTGTCGCCTGAAGAAGTAAGGCGAAATCTGTATTTCAAGTTCAACACCCAATATGTCGATGAGGCTGCCATTCCTCCCCAGGCGATCCAGGTCAAGCGTGAGAACAATGTTTCCACACTGCGTATCAAGTACGAACGCCGTGTACCCTGGATTCACAACATCGAGTTGCTGGCAACCTTCGATAAAAGCGTCAGGCTAGATGGTACGGATGGCTAGCGAATCAATCGCCCTTGGCCACCGCTTCTCCGATTCCTTGCTGCTCGAACAGGCCCTGACCCATCGCAGTGCAGGGCGCCGCAACAACGAGAGACTGGAGTTCCTTGGCGATGCCTTGCTCAACCTGATTGTCGCCGAGGCCATCTACGAACGGTTTCCCAAGGCCAGCGAGGGGGAGATGACCCGCTTGCGGGCATCACTGGTCAACGGTGCTGCGCTCGCCGAACTGGCTCGTGAAGAGGATATCGGAGAGAGCCTCAAGCTGGGGCCGGGCGAGCTCAAGACAGGCGGATTCCGTCGCGACTCGATACTCGCCGATACCTTTGAAGCGCTGATTGCGGCCATCTATCTCGATGCCGGCTGGAACAGCTGCAGGGAGCGCGTAATCCACCTCTTTTCCAGTCGGCTCGAAAATGCGGACGTGAAGACTTCGAAAGATGCCAAGACCACTCTGCAGGAATTGCTGCAGGCGCATGCGCTTGCGCTGCCTGCCTACGAACTGGTCACGACGCATGGCGATGACCACGACAAGGAGTTCGAAGTGGACTGCACCATCAGCGCCCTGGGCCTCAGCACCCTGGGTCGGGGTTCAAGCCGTCGCGCGGCAGAGCAGGCGGCTGCAGACTCGATACTCGCTCAAACACGTACGGCGATCGCCACGAACAACAAGAAGCGCAAGGCATGACTACTGAAATATCGGATTCATTCCGGTTCGGCCAGGTTGCCCTGGTCGGACGACCGAATGTGGGCAAGTCCACCTTGCTCAATGCCTTGATAGGTTCCGAACTCAGCATCGTTTCCCCGAAGCCGCAGACCACGCGTCACCGGATTCTGGGTATCGCCACCCATGAGCACTCGCAGATCGCCTTTCTCGATACGCCGGGTCTGCACCTCGGTGGCAAACGTGCCATCAATCGTCAGCTCAACCGCGTTGCCAGGCAGGTGCCCGAAGAGGCGGATGCAATAGTGCACGTCATCGCGGCTCCGCGCTGGACCGACGAAGACGAGCAGGTATGGGACCTCGTATCGCGCCAGTCCGCACCGTGCCTGCTGGCGGTCAACAAGATCGATCGCGTCACCAACAAGGAAGACCTGTTGCCGTTTGTTGCCGAGATCTCCGCAACCCGCAAGTACACCGGGGTGCACTACATTCGCGCGACGCATGGCAAGGGGCTCAAGGCGCTGCTATCCGATCTGGTCAAGTTGCTTCCCGAGGCGCCTGCGCAGTACGCCGAGGACGAACTGACCGATCGCAGCGAACGCTTCATCGCTGCGGAAATGATTCGCGAGCAACTCATGCTGCGGTTGTCCGAAGAGCTCCCGTATGCCACATCGGTCGAGATCGAACACTTCGAGCAGGTCGGAAACCTTTCCCGTATCGCGGCGGCAATCTGGGTTGAGCGGGAAGGTCAGAAGGCGATTGTCATTGGCGCCGGCGGCGCGCAACTGAAGGCGATTGGAAGTCAGGCTCGCCGACGCATGGAAAAATTGTTTGGCAACAAGGTGTTTCTCGAGCTCTGGGTGAAGGTGCGTGAGAACTGGTCCGACGACGATGCCTCCCTCAAACAGCTTGGCTATACCGGCTGAGTATCCCGGGCCGTGCGTGTTGATGCCCAGCCCGCCTTGATACTGCATGCGCGTGCCTGGCGAGAAACCTCACTGTTGCTCGAATGTCTGACTCCGGAATACGGCCGAGTCGGCCTGGTTGCCAGAGGCGTGCGACGCGAAAAGTCGCGTTTGCCACGCGGCTTGCTGCAGCCCCTGCAGGCCTTGAATCTGAGTTGGCTGGGGAATGGTGAGCTGTTTACGCTGACTCATGCCGAGTCGACTGCCCCACCGTTGCCGATTGCCGGCGAACGCCTCTATTCCTGCATGTATCTGAATGAGCTTGTTCTTCGATTGTGTGCGCGTGGTGATCCGCAACCGGAGTTGTTCGAGCACTATTGCACCTGTCTGAATCGTATCGCGGCAGGAGAACCCGAGGGCTGGACGCTGCGCCGATTCGAGCGTGATCTGATGGTCGCGCTTGGCTACGGTCTGGTTCTGGACCGGGACGTCGACGACGGCTCGGCATTGCAGGCGGACAGGGAATACAGTTACGTGATGGACTCGGGCCCGCGGCAGTGGCGTCCGAATGGTGGCGCCTTGCGAGTCAGCGGAGCGGCGTTGCTTGCCCTGCATGCCGATGAGAGGCCCACACCACAAGCCGAACGGGAATTGCGTCTGCTCATGCGAGCGCTGCTTCAGGATCAGCTCAATGGTGGAAGCCTCAACGCCTGGGAAATCAGGGCAGGCCAGGGAAAAGCCTGATCCGGCAGTCTCTCGAGCCTTGCACGGCTGAACCGCGAATCTGCCTGCACGGTTCATGATCCCGCCGCTTCTGGCTCACGGATCCTCCATGGCCACGCCAATCGCCAGGAATCTGTTCTTGCGCAGTCGAGCTCCTGCCTCAAGCAGCAAAACCAGGCAGGCTGCTAGCCGAGTGAATCGCGCGTTTCGGCGCTGATTGCGAGAAACCTGTCGACCGCGTCGTTTGGCCAACCCTTCTCTTCGTCCAGTACATCACGCAGCGTCCGCACGGCTCCAGCCAGCTTGATCGCTCCGCAGAAACCGGCCGAGGCATCCAGCTTGTGCAGGCGATCCCGCAGGGCAACCGTATCGTTGCTGGCCGCAAGGGCATGGATCTCGCCAGGAATGGCATCAAGCTCAGCAGCAAACAGTTTTCGCAGCGCGTGCATGATGTCCCTCTGGCCACCGTTCTTCGCCATGGCCAGGCCGTCATCCAGCATCTCATCGCGTGCCAAGGCCGTTGCCAATTGACTCTCGATCACGGCGCGCAAATCCTCGAACATGATGGGCTTGATCACGACCGTGGAAAATCCCGCGTCGAGCAAGTCATCAGATCCAGGGCTGGCGTCAGCCGTGGTGGCCACCGCTGGTGATGATCGGGAAGGCCCGCTCCGGGAACGAATGCGTCGCAAGGCGTCCGCTCCGCCCAGTAACGGCATGCGCGAGTCGATCAACATCAAGTCATAGTGTCGCGACGATGCGAGCAGACATGCCTCCATTCCATCCCTGGCAGTTTCAGCGACGTGCCCCATGCGGGAAATGGATTCGGCGAAAAACTCCAGGCTCAGCGCGTTGTCGTCGGCAACCAGTATCCTTGCCATTTTCGAAATTCCCTGTCGATGAATCGGCCCAAGGATCGGTCGTATGCGATCCATGGTCAATCAGCCTTCGCGTGCGGTAGCGGCTGTGACCTTCCTGGGAAGGCGCGGTTCACTGATAACATGCGCACGCGCCAAATCCTGCCAGCCTGAAGGGAAGCCCGATCCAGCATGCAATTCACAGAAGTGGAAGTAGACAGCCTGAATCATGATGGCCGCGGTGTGGCACGGGTCGATGGAAAGGCGGTCTTTGTCGCCGGCGGATTGCCGGGCGAACGCGCCATTGTGCGGATTACCGCGCGCCATCGGAGCTACGACGAGGCCAAAGTCGAGGAGCTACTGACAAGATCCGGTGACCGAATCGAAGCCCGCTGCCCCCACTTTGGAGGTTGCGGCGGATGCGCAATGCAGCACCTGCCTGCGGCAAGGCAGATTGAAGCCAAGGAAAAGATCCTGGCGCAAAATTTCGAACGTATCGGAAAGGTCCGGCCGGATCACTGGCTGACCGCCTTGACCGATCAGGCCTGGGGATATCGGCGCAAGGGCAGGCTGTCGGTGAAGTGGGTGGAAAAAAAGGGCAAGGCCCTGGTTGGATTCAGGGAAGACAATCCACGATTTGTGGCGGATCTCTCGATCTGCCATACGCTTCTGCCCGAGGTAGGGCTGCGCATTGCCGCGCTATCCGAATTGATTGGCTCGATGCATGCGCGTCGGCAGATTGCGCAAATCGAGATCTCGGCCGGTGACGATGCGGTGGCATTGGTGTTCCGGAACCTGATTGCGCTTGAGCAGGACGATCTCGAAAAGCTGATTGCCTTCGGCAAGGAACATGACCTCGCAATTCTGTTGCAGCCCAAGGGCCCGGACAGCGTCCATCCACTCTGGCCAGAACAGATCGATCTGAAATTCGGCATTCACGAATCTGGCGTGGAGTTGTCTTTCAAGCCGCTCGACTTCATCCAGGTAAATGCCGGCATGAACCAGCGCATGGTGGCGCGCGCCATCGAATTGCTGGATGTGCAATCGACCGACAACGTACTGGATCTGTATTGCGGGCTTGGAAATTTCACCCTGCCTGTTGCCCGTCGCGTCGCCCGCGTGACCGGTGTGGAGGGTGATCATGGACTGGTTGCGCGGGCCGCGGAAAACGCCACTCGCAATGGCATCGAGAACGCGGTCTTTCACGCTGCCGATCTCTCACGGAACCAGGCCAGCGTACCCTGGGCCAGGGAACCGTATGACAAGTTGCTACTTGATCCGCCCCGCTCGGGTGCTGCGGAAGTCCTTGAATATCTGCCACGCAAGGGGACCGACCGGATCGTGTATGTTTCATGCCACCCGGGCTCGCTGGCACGCGATGCAGGTACCCTGGTCAACAGGCACGGGTTCCGGCTGGTTCGAGCCGGTGTCATGGACATGTTTCCGCACACCGCACATGTCGAATCAATCGCATTGTTCGAGCGCTGATCGGACGGTAGGATGTGACGCCAGAAGGCCGTCACTCGACACCGACACAATCAGGATCCAATTCAATTCATGTTGACTATCAGACGCGAGGCAGGTGACAGATGTTGATCATCGGCATTCCCGGCAAGACCCTGAGCGACGACGATCGAGTCTGGCTTTCAGCGAAGCAGGTCAGTGGTGTCATTCTGTTCAGCAGGAATTTCTTGAACCGGGATCAGATTACGTCCCTGATCGACGATATCCGGATGGAGCGGCCAGACGATCCCTTTCTGATTTGCGTGGACCAGGAAGGCGGGCCCGTCCAGCGATTCCGTGAGGGATTCACCCGGTTGCCTGCGTTGGCCAGGCTTGGAGAACTCTACACTCGCGACTCGAAACGGGCACTTGCACTGGCCGAAGAACATGCCTGGTTGATGGCCAGCGAAATGCGTGCCATTGATGTCGACCTCAGTTTTGCCCCTGTAGCAGACCTGGCCTGCGGCAATATCGCGATTGGAGAACGTGCGTTCCACGCCGATCCGGCCATTACCTCGGACCTGGTCCAGGCCTATGCGCGCGGCATGCATCTTGCCGGCATGGCCGTTACCCTGAAGCACTTCCCCGGGCACGGCACTGTCATTGCAGACACCCATTTTGATGTCGCGGCCGATTCGCGAACTCTGGAAGACCTGCGTGCCTGCGATCTGGTTCCATTCGTCGACGGAATCGCTGCTGGCGCAGAAGCAGTCATGCTTGCCCACGTGACCTATCCGGAAATCGATGTCTTCGCTGCGGGTTACTCGAAGACCTGGATCGGCGACATCCTTCGCGATGAAATCAAGTTCGGAGGCATCGTCATCGGCGATGACATAGGCATGGCAGCAGCCGAATCGATCGGCGGCATTCCCGCCCGCATAGAGGCGCACCTGGCGGCCGGATGCGATCTTGTGCTTGCATGCAGCCCGTCCATCGTAGACGAGGCCGTGACATCGAGCACACATCTTCCGGCGTGTCCTGCAGCACGTGTCGAAAGCCTTCGCGGCGCGGTGGCGCCGACCTGGGAGGCGCTCGAAGAGAATCCCAAGCGCGATCAGATCATTAAGCGACTCACCGAGTTCATGCCCGAACCGGTGAAGAAATGAGCCGCCCGCAACTCGCCGATGCCCTGAGCAGGGCCGAGCTTGTTCACGATCATGCTGCCCTGCAGGCGGCGATTTCCAGGATGGGTATCGAAATAGGCCAGTTTCTTGCGGGAAATTCGGCCGTCTTCCTCAGCATCATGCAAGGTGGACTGGTGTTCGCCGGTCAACTCGCGACCGAAATCGACGCGCTGCTCGAGTTTGATTATGTGCATGCGACACGGTTTCGCGGCACCACGACAGGCGGCGAGCTGAAGTGGAAGCGCCGGCCGGACACTTCGCTCAAGGAGCGAACCGTCCTGCTCGTCGATGACATCCTCGATGAAGGCCACACGCTCAATGCGATTCGCGAGTGGTGCTATGAAGAGGGAGCAGCCAACGTCTTGCTGGCTGTGCTCTGCGAAAAGCGCCATGGGAGAACCGTTCCCGGTCTGGCCGGTGATTTTGTCGGCGTCCAGGTACCTGATCGGTATGTGTTCGGCTACGGCATGGACTATCACGAACAGGGACGCAACCTGCCCGGGATCTACGCACTTTGAATGCTTCCATTGCACCCGACCTTGCCCTGATCGGCGGCACCGGCTTGTACCGGCTGGCCGGACTTGAAGACGTTGCAGAGCACCGCGTCGATACGCCCTGGGGGAGGCCATCCGATGCAGTCGTCACAGGCAATCTGCATGGCCGACGACTCGCCTTTCTTGCTCGCCACGGCAGCAATCACTCGATTGCACCGCACCAGATAAACTATCGCGCAAACCTCGATGCGCTCAAGCAGCTGGGTGCGAAACGCGTCATCGGCATCAATGCGGTAGGCGGAATCCGCGAAGACATGGGCCCGCGTGTGCTTGCGGTGCCCGATCAGATCATCGACTACACGCATGGACGCATCACGAGCTTTTGCGACGGAAGCGATGTCGCTGTTCGGCACATCGATTTCAGCGAACCCTATTCGGCATCGATGCGGAATGGCTTGATCGAGGCCTGTCGTCGCGCCGAAGTCGCCATTGTCGACGGTGGCTGCTACGGGGCCACTCAGGGCCCGCGACTTGAAACCAGGGCCGAAATCGCGCGCATGAAGCGTGATGGCTGCGACCTGGTCGGCATGACTGGCATGCCCGAGGCAGCGCTGGCTCGAGAACTGGATCTCGACTATGCCTGCCTGGCCCTGGTCGCCAACTGGGCGGCCGGGTGCGGCGATGAAGCCGAGATCAGTCTCGACGAGATCTTCGCCAATCTTGAACAGGCTACGTCGCGGATCCCAATGATCCTTCAGGCCATGCTCGCAGCCTGAACTGATTCACGCTGCAAATTGCAATCGGGCCAATTCGGCATACAGGCCACCCTCGCGCAGAAGCTCCGCATGCGTGCCCTGGGCCACGACGCGACCTCCGTCCAGCACGATAATGCGATCCGCTTTTTGAACCGTCGCAAGCCGGTGCGCAATGACCAGCGTGGTTCGCTTGTTCATGAGCCGCTCCAGCGCATGCTGGACGAGGCGCTCCGACTGCGCGTCCAGGCTGGAGGTCGCTTCATCCAGCAGCAGGATGGGCGCATCCAGGAGCAGGGCGCGCGCTATTGCCACCCGCTGCTGCTGGCCTCCTGACAGCCGCACGCCGCGCTCTCCCAGATAGGTCTGATAGCGCTCGGGCAACGCATCAATGAACTCATGCGATTCGGCTGCCCGCGCCGCCGCCTCGACCGCTGCATCATCGGCATCGGCTCGCCCGAAGCGGATATTGTCGGCTGCACTGGCTCCGAACAGCACAGGATCCTGAGGCACCAGGGCAAAGCATCGGCGCAAGTCGGCAAGATCCAGGGTTTTCAGGTCCTTGCCGTCGATCGTGATGCGTCCGGCTTGCGGATCGTGAAAACGCTGCAACAGCTGGAACAGGGTCGTCTTTCCGGCACCGGACGGACCGACCAGGGCCACGGTCTGGCCCGGTTCGATGCTCAGTGACAGGTCCAGTAGGGCAGGCTTGTCCGGACGCGATGGGTAGTGGAAACCGACATGCTCGAATCGCAGCTCGCCGCGGACAGGCCGGGACAGCGACTCGAAGCGTTCAGGCGAACGGATGCCCGCTTCGGTATCGAGCAACTCGCTTATTCGGCCCAATGCACCGGCGCAGCGGAGCAATTCGCCCCAGACTTCGGTCAACCCGCCGACCGATCCCGCCGCCACGACGGCATACAGGACGAACTGGGCCAGAACGCCGGCGTCCATGTCGCCGGCGATGACCTGGTGCGCGCCCGCCCACAGCACGAGGGTGATGGCACCGAAACTCAGTAGTATCACCAGGGCCGTCAGTACTGCCGTGGTGCCGATTCGCTTGCGTGCGGTAGCAAGGGCATTGAGGACTGCCGTCGTATAGCGTTCGCGCTCGCGTGACTCGCGCGCATAGGCCTGGACCGTGTGAATGGCGTTCAGTGACTCGGAGGCGATGGCGGACGAGTCGGCCATCCGATCCTGGCTTTCGCGTGAGAGTTTCTCGACCCTGCGACCAAGAAACACGATCGGAAGAATCACTGCGGGAATGACCAGTGCGGTGAGACCGGCCAGTCGTGGACTGGTGACGACCAGCATCGTCGTGGAACCGATCAGCATGACCACGCTGCGCAACGACAGTGACAGGGTGGATCCGACCACGGTCTGGACCAGTTCGGTATCCGCTGCCAGTCGCGATACCAGCTCGCCGGAGCGCGTGCGCTCGAAAAAGGCCTGGTCCAGCGTCAGCAGGTGCGCATACAGGCGCGTACGCAAACTGGCTGCGACACGCTCCCCCAGCAGGGTCACGAAAAAATATCGCGAGGCGCCGGCGATGGCCATGATCACGGCGACACCGAACAAGCCGATGAAGCCCGCGTTGAGCAAGCCAGGGTCGGTCTGCCCGAACCCGCGATCAATCATGAATCGTGCCGCGGCCGGCAGGGTTAGGGTGGCCGCCGAGGAGATGGCTAGGAAGAACAACCAGCCCGAGATCAACAGCCGCTGTTCACGGATGTACGGAATCAGTCGACGATAGGCACCCAGTTTCTTCGGTGCGGACAATTCGGTTTCTGGCATTGGATGTTGTTCGCCGGGGTTGGTCCGCACAACGGATGTGACGACGCGGACGCTCGCGCCGCAGGCGGGTGGCTGACGATTGCCCGAGACACGCTCGGAGGTGCGGGTTGCTACCTGAGTGGGACTGCACAAACCCACTTTCAAGGCCCATGCCATGAGCCAGAGCAGCGATCTCAGCTTGTCTCAAGCTCCAGTTCGGCTTTGCCCCTGCTCAGGTTCCGCAGAAAGCCGGCGAATGCCCCGGTGCTTGCCTTCGGCATGCACAGCGTCAGACGAACGCCTTCGGCGTCGAACGACTCGTTGACTGACAGCGCAGAAAACTCCGTCAATCGCGCGCTGAGTATCGGTAGCAGGGCGAATTCGATGCGCACGAATACGCGTATGGTGTCGACGATCTCGACCCGCTGGGCGAGGCGCAGGCATTCCGCAGCACAGCCGCCGTACGCCCTGGCAAGACCGCCCGCACCGAGCTTCGTGCCTCCATACCATCGCGTAACCACGACAGCCGTCTGATCAAAGCCCTGTCCTTCGATGGCCTGGAGGATAGGCCGACCGGCCGTGCCACCCGGTTCACCATCGTCTGAAAACCGATAGGCTGTGCCAATGCGATAGGCCCAGCAGTTGTGGGTTGCGAGCGGATCGCTGATTTCGGAAATGATCGCCATGGCCGCATCCGGATCATCAACCCGCGCGGCTTGAGCAAGAAATCGGCTTTTCCTGATTTCCTGCAGCAGACTGGCTCGAGCTGCAAGGGTATGCAGGACCGTCACTGCTCTAGCTGGCGCAACGCGTCAGGTAACGGCCAATCCGGATATTGCATGCGGAACAGGCGAAGACTTTCAATGGCCTTGCGTCGTTGACCGGTACTGGCAAGGCGTTCGATTTCCTCGAGCCAGGCTTCGGCAGACAGTTGCTCCTGCGCAACCGATGCCTGATCTGCAGATATGGCCGCTGCGGCACTCGATTGCGGTGCAACGGCGCCGCCGCGCGATTCCATCGATTCGCCATTTCCTGCCGCTCCCGCAGCGGAGCTTTTCACTTCTGGCCGCGCCTGCCTGACGCTTGAAAGGGATTCTTCCTGAACAGCCTCCCGATCCGGTGCAAACGCCTCTGCCTCCGCCTTGTCAGGAGCGGCAGAACGGGCTTGCGCCGGGGCCGATTTTTCGGAAGACAGCGAGGCTCCAGGGTTTTCTTGCGCAGTTTTCGTGGCTTGAGGCAGTGGTCGCGCCGCGGGTGCCTGGGGAACCGGGAGTTCGGCAGGACTCGCTGCTGACGTCTTGTCTTCCTTGCTCACGCGGGACATCGCTTCTGGAGCCACCCCGCTGGCATCAAGCGGTATTTCTCCGTCGCGCATGATCAGGTCGGATCGCGTCTTCTTTCGCGACCGCGGTTCGGTGATTGCCTCGACCGGGACCACCCGGGCATCCTGGATCGCCCGCGAGCCTTCCGGCATGCTTTCGTGGGACTGCATCTGCCGGCCGACCTGCCAGGCGATGCCAGCGGCCAGCACGACTCCGGCAGCCGAGCCCAGGGCCAGGGTCCAGCGATGCGCCCGTGGGGTACGCCGGCCATGCACCGCCCGAGCTGCGTCGGCCAGAATGATCCGGTCCAGTCGCCGAGGTGGCTCCGGACGGGACAGGCGGCCGTAGATTGCACCGAACTCGCCTCGGTCCTCGTCGAGCAGGCGCTGCAGCTCCTGTTCCGATGTCAGTCGCTTTTTCACGATTCAAACCTCGCACGGATGCGTGCCAGGGCATAGCGCAGGCGTGATTTCACCGTCTCGCGGCCTACGCCAGTCACTTCTGATATCTCCTCAAGTCCAAGCCCGTTTTCCATACGTAACAAGAAGGTTACGCGCTGTTCTTCAGGTAATTCCTCAAGTGCGATCTGCAAGCGCCGACGCTGCTCGAACTCACTCAACATCCGATCCGGCTGCTCCTCGTCGGGCGCATCCAGCCGGTTGAACACGGCCTCGCTCTCTTCAGCCGATGCCTGTGGGCGAGCACGCCGATAGCGATCGATCAGCAGGTTGTGCGCGATCTGCAGCAACCAGGTCGTGAATTTCGCTTCGACTCGATAGCGTTCGCGCGCCGCCACCGCCCGGCTCCAGGTTTCCTGAAACAGCTCGTCTGCGTCGGCGCGCTGGCGCAAGGATCTGAGCAGAAACCGATACAGGGTGCCGCGATGCCTCTGGTAGAGCTGCTCGAAGGCAAGCAGGTCACCCCCGGCGTACGCGAGCATCAATTCCTCATCCGTTCTTTCCGTCCCCATGGCTGCGAGGTTAAGGCAATCCATGGGAGTCGTCATCAGCATGGTCGCGTTGTTCAACGCATCAAGGTGGGATGCGGGGTTTAACTACCAGGCCAGCCGGCGTCGCCACCCATCAAGTCAGGGGTTGACCCGCTATCGAATCCCCAATCCACAACCCTCAATCCCGCTTTCCCCCATCGGAAAGACTGCTCTGCCCCGATCCGTCATTCAATCTGCTCTCGCGCCCAATTGGCATCCAGCGCTTCCATGGCATCCTGGGGCTTCAGTCTGGCGGCCTTGTCGTAGGCTTCGGCGACCTCATCCTCTCGTTTCTCTCCGTACAGGAGCAGCAGTCCGTTGCCGTATTCGATCCAGGCAATGGGCGATGCCGGCGTCAGCTTGAGCGACCCCTTGAGGTGCTTTTCGGCATCGGACGCGTTGGCGCCATAGGTCAGTTTCGCCAGCATGCCGCCCACCTTGTCGACGATTTCGGCATGGTAGAGGCCAAGAGCTGTCATGGCTTCAGCGTGTTTCGGCGCCAATTTGAGCGTGGCATCCAGTGATTCGCGCACCTTGCCGGCCAGTCCCTGCGCCAGCGCCTTGGCAATCGAGATCGACTGGCTCAGCCGGCCCATGGCATAGGCCCTTCTGTAGTGGCTGTTGGCCAGGGAGGGCAGGGCAATCAATGCTTCGTCGGAAAGGCGTACGAGGTCCTCGTAGCGCTTCGTACGCGCATCTTCGTCGTCAACCAGATAGGCCGCGTGAATACCGGCCGCCTTGATCGCCACCGAAGCGCCGATCGCCTTGAGTGCAACGCCGGCCTCGTAGGCTTGCTGGAATTCACCGCGATGAAAATCACGCCAGGCATCCTGCAGCTGATTGGCGATGGATGCACTGTCCTTGCCCAGCTTCGGATTGGCCTTGAGCAGGCTGGCCACGTATTTTTCATCCGGATAGGGCTCCAGATCTCCCGCGTGCAACCTGGGCCAGGCCTTGGCCAGCTTGTCCCCCGGGTAGTCATAGGACTTGTCCTTGTGCGGAAACGCGGCCCAGTTCTTCTTTGCCATCATGCAATCCTCGAATCGCCAGGCTGCATCCTGCACCTGCACCGCATCCGGCGGCAAGCCGCTAAACTTCAGCAGGGCCGTGAAGTCAGTCCAGCCGGACCACTTCCGTCCCCAGACTCTCGACCTGCGACTTCCCCGTTTTGAAGAACGTCCCGAACATGGCCACCGAACCTGCCCTCCGCGCTGCCGAACTTCGAAAACAGATCGAAGAGGCCAATTACCGCTATCACGTTCTGGATGATGCCCGGATTCCGGATGCGGACTACGACAGCCTGATGCGCGAACTCGAGAGCCTGGAAGCCGCGCATCCCGAACTGGCTGGCGCGGACTCACCCACGCGCCGGGTCGGTGCAAGCCCGTCACGCGAGTTCGCCGAAGTCCGCCACGAACTGCGCATGCTGTCCCTGGCCAATGCCTTCAATGATGAGGAGATCGAGGACTTTGTTCGTCGCGTCGAACAGCGTCTCGACGTCGCGAATCCGCTTTTTTCCGTTGAGCCAAAGTTCGACGGCCTGGCGATCAGCCTGCGCTATGAGGACGGGGTCTTTGTTCAGGGCGCAACTCGCGGCGATGGTGAAACGGGCGAGGACGTGACGGTCAATCTGCGCACGATCAAGGCGATACCGCTGCGACTGCGCGGCAATGACTGGCCGGCGGTGCTGGAGGTGCGTGGCGAGGTCTACATGCCACGCGCCGACTTCGAGCGCTACAACGCGCACGCCCGCGCGCACGGCGGCAAGGTGCTGGCCAATCCGCGCAACGGTGCAGCAGGCTCGCTCAGACAGCTCGACTCATCGATTACGGCGTCGAGACCACTGGCTTTCTATGCCTATGCTCCGGGCGCAGTCGAAGAAGGATCGCTGCCGGATACCCATTCGGCGCTGATGCAGAAATTCCGCGAATGGGGCTTCCCTGTCAGCCACCTGGTCGAGACGGCCCGCGGTGCCCGTGGCTGCCTCGACTACTACCGTCGTATCGGTGAACAGCGCGATGCGTTGCCGTTCGATATCGACGGAGTCGTATACAAGGTCGACGATCTTGAGGCACAGCAGGAACTCGGCTTTGTCGGCCGCACGCCACGCTGGGCTATCGCGCACAAGTTCCCCGCACAGGAGCAGAGCACGCGCCTGCTTGCAATCGATATCAACATAGGTCGCACCGGAGCAGCCACGCCGATAGCGCGACTCGATCCCGTGCAGGTAGCCGGCGTCGTGGTCACCAACGCCACCTTGCACAACGCAGACCAGATCGAGCGGCTCGACGTGCGTGTCGGCGACACGGTCATCGTGCGACGTGCCGGCGACGTGATTCCCGAAGTCGTGCGTGTAATCGAGGATCAGCGGCCAGTCGACACCTCGCCCTGGAAGATGCCGACGCACTGCCCGATCTGCCAGTCCGAACTGATTCGCGAGGAGGGCCAGGTGGTCTGGCGCTGCTCGGGAGAGTTGATCTGCCCGGCTCAGCGCAAGGAGGCCATCATTCATTTCGCGTCGCGTCGCGCAATGGATATCGACGGGCTGGGTGCGCGTCTGATCGAGGATCTTTGCGATCTGGGCTTTGTCGTCTCGATTGCCGATCTGTACAAGCTTCGCCTCGATGACTTCATCGAAATGAAGCGACGCGCGGACGAACGCGATGGCACCACGCCGGAAACCGTCAAGGCGGGCAAGGTTGCCACCAGATGGGCCGAAAACCTGGTCGAAGCCATCGAAGACAGCAAGCAAACCACACTGGAGCGCTTCCTGTTTGCCCTCGGTATCGAGCATGTCGGCGAAAGCACGGCAAAGGCCCTGTCAGCCTGGTTCGGTCGCCTCGAACTCATCCGCCATCTGCCATGGCCATTGCTGAAGCTGGTGCCGGATATCGGTGGTGAGGTCGCACGATCCATTGATGGCTTCTTTGCCCAGGAGGGCAACCAGTCGGCCATCGATGAGCTGCTGATGCGTGGCGTGAGTTTCAAGGACGAACATGATGTTTCGCCAAAACTGCGTCAATCGCTGTCCCCGGCCTTGCTGCTGACCAGCCTCGAAATCCCGAAACTGACCGAGAAGCGATCTGCACAGCTGGCTGCCGCCTTCGACGATCTGTCCGACCTCGTGTCTGCACCGGAACACCCGCTCGTCGCGGCAGGCTTGCCGGCTGAGACGGCCGCCGCATTCCTACGCTGGCGAGAAGTCGCCGCCCATTCGACACTGCTCCAGCGAAGCGTGAAGAGCTGGAATCAACTCCGCGAACTGGCGGGCTCCACCAGCGCAAGCGAAGCGTCATTGCCACTGGACGGGATGACCGTCGTCCTGACCGGATCGCTCTCGAGCATGACCCGCGATGAGGCCGGCGCGAAACTTGAAGCGCTCGGCGCCAGGGTGGCCGGCAGCGTGTCGAAGAAAACGGCCATTGTCGTGGCCGGCGAATCGGCCGGCTCCAAGCTCGACAAGGCTCAGTCGCTCGGCATCGAAATCTGGGATGAGGCACGCCTGCTCGAATTCCTTGCCGGGAATCCGGCTTGAACAACCGGGATCGCCACCAGGCGCTGGTCTTGCGCGCTCGAGTCAACGCGCTGATCCGCAACTTCTTTGCCGAGCGTGACGTGCTCGAAGTCGAAACGCCCGTATTGTCGGTGGCGGCGAACACCGAACCGAATATCGAGAGTTTCAGCACGCAGTTCTCGGGCCACGTCGATGCGGGTTCGCCAGAGCGCTGGCTGCGCACGTCGGCGGAATTCTCCCTCAAGCGCCTGCTCGCCGCGGGAGTCGGCGATTGCTACGAGCTCGGCCGCGTGTTTCGAAATGGCGAGGCGGGCAGGCGGCACAATCCCGAGTTCACGATGCTCGAATGGTATCGCATCGGATGGGACCATCGGCGCCTGATCGACGAGACCGTCGAACTCGTTCGCCAATGCCTGCGCATGGTCGATCGCGAAGCCGGTCTCGCATCGCTGACCTATCGCGAACTATTTCTCGAGGTCCTCGATCTCGATCCGTTCACTGCGTCGATCGACACCCTGCGCGAGCCACTGCATGGCATTGATCTCGACGGGCAAGGCCTTCAGCGCGACGACTGGCTGGATCTGCTGATCACACATCGAATTCAACCCGATTTTCCCGATGACCGGATCACCGTGATACGGGACTGGCCATCCAGCCAGTGCGCGCTCGCAAGAATCCGCGATGGGGAACCCCCTGTTGCCGAACGTTTCGAACTGTATCTTGGCACCCAAGAACTCGCCAACGGTTACCACGAACTGACGGACCCCGCCGAACAGCGCGGCCGCTTCGAGAACGACAACCGCCGCCGTCAGCTGCGTGGCCAGCGCGAACTGCCCATCGACGAGAACCTGTTGATGGCTCTGGAGGGCGGAATGCCGCGCTGCGCCGGGGTGGCCCTCGGTATCGAACGCTTGCTGATGTGCCTCAGCGGGAGTGCTTCCATCGGCGACGTTCTTGCATTCGAGTTCGCCAGATCCTGAGCAATGCAGTCAGGCGGGCGCTTCCTGTCTCCGGGGCCGGATCCAGACCCAGGCCACGACAGCGGCCACGGCTGAGGTTGCCGAGGCGAGAAGGAAGGCGGTGTCTCCGCCGCTGACCTTCCATACAAGCCCCGACAACAGCGCACCCAGCACACCGCCGATACCGGAAGAGAAGCCGTAGAAAATGCCTTGCGCGTGACCGTTCTGCCTGCCAGGAAAGAATTTCACGAGAAACTGCATGCTGGCCGCGAAAAAACCCGCGAAGCTCAGTGCGTGAAGGGTCTGTGCAATGGTCATCAATGCAACGCTGTCCGGCCACAGCGCAATGACCGCCCAACGCAGGCTTGCAGCAACAAGAGATATCAGCAAGACGGTCGAAGCACTCCAGCGTCGGAATATCCACGTGGAGAAGGTGAATACGGCGATCTCGACGATGACGCCGATCGACCAGAACATGCCGAGTGCCGAACTGCTATAGCCATGCTCGTCCAGATAGATCGAGTAAAAGGTGTAGTAGGGCCCGAAAGAAAGCTGCATGAGCAGGGCGACAATGAAGAACGCAATGACCTCGGGCCGACGAAGCCGACTCAGGAAGTTGACGGTATCGGCTTCGGCCTGTGCAGCTGGCGTCCTCCCGTAATCATTCATCATTGCAGAAGCCAGCATGCCGGCGAACAGCGGAAGCATCAGCCACGGTAGAGCGGTGACAGGCAAATGATCGAGGGACACTCCAAACAACGCAACAACCGCAACAAACCCGATCGAGCCCCAGACGCGGATACGCCCGTAGCGTTCGGCTCTGCCTACCAGGTGCGAAAGCGTGATCGATTCGAACTGCGGCATCACGGCGTTGTACATGAAGCAGAACACGCACATCACGACAAACAGCCATGCGAAGTCGAGCTCGAGCGTGAAAGCGGAAAAACTCAGCAAGGTGAGCACGCATCCGATGCGCAGCCAGTGCACGGGATTGGCCGATCGCGCCGCGAGGGTGCTCCAGGTGCTCGGGGCAACGACGCGAGTCGCATACCAGAGACTCATCAGTACGCTGATTGCCGCCACATCCTGCCCTGTGCCCTTGAGGTAGAGACTCCAGTACGGCGTAAACGCTCCAAGCGCCGCGTAGTAAGCGAAATAGAAGCTCGACAGGCGCAGCATCGGTACACGCTGGCTCGTGCTGGCATCGGTTGAGTTCAATCAGAATTCCAGATCGAGACTCGCGCAGAGATAGTCGACCATCGGTGCGATCCGCTTGAATCGATCCACAAGGAAGGGTTTGAGCTCGGTCGATATGGCGATACTGTCGGCGAAGCGCTCGGAGGCAACAAAGTCCTTGCGCTTGATGTCGGCGATCAGCTCATGTTGGGGATCGAATCCGCGTGGCGGACGAATCAGCGTGTCGCCGCCCAGGGTGAAGTGCGAGGAGAATCCTTTCGATCGTGTGGCCTTTTTCCATGCCGCGGGATTGTTGACGATGAATTCGCGAATGCGCTTGATGGACTGCGACTGCGGATGCCACTTGCCGCCACCGACAAAACAGTTACCCTGCTGGAAGTGCATGTAGAACGATGGCGCATCGACTTCCCGAGCGCGCTCGTGGAAAAGGCGCGCGCCAGACCAGGTCTTGTACGGCGTCTTGTCATTGGCGAAACGCGTGTCTCGGTAGATGCGAAACATCGACCCGCCCTGACTGCGCGGATCCGCCACAAAGTGGGGAGAAATCTTCGCAAGCGGCGCCTGCAGGTCGGCGATCAGTTGCAGGAACGGTTGGCGCAAGTCCGCCTCGTAGCGCGCCTTGTTGTCGTTGAACCAGACCCGGTTGTTGTTGGCCTTGAGGTCGCGCAGGAAGCGGAAGGTGGCTTTGGAGAAATAGGGGGTTGCCATAAAGGTCTCGTGTCTTGCGTGTGCCCATGCCATGTTCGCCGGTTCCGGAGGAATCCGGCAAGATTGAGAGTGACGCTGGCCTCTATTGAATCTCCCGCTGCAATTCGCGGCCCCAATCCTCCAGTGCGTCAAGCAAGGGAAGTTTGTCCGCCGAGACGTCGTTGCGCTTTTCGCCAATGACCTGGAAAAACTGCTCCAGGGTCAACCCGGTCAGTGCCGACTCGGTATTCAGGCGACGACAGCGGAATTGCAGCCATTTCGCCGACTCCTCGTCGCTCAGCGATTGTGGCCAGTTGCGCGCACGATAGCGAAACAGCAACTCGGCATAGCGCGGATCCCGAAACCGGATGCCCGAATCGCCCAGAAGCTCGCCGGGCGTCTGGCGAACCTTGCGCAGCAGTGGCTTGTCGGCATCCGGAAGGAATCCCGAATAGAGGGCAAGCTCGGGATCGGCAGCCGGATCAAAGGGTGCCTGTGCCTCGAATACCGCCTGCACCCTCGCAGCCAGGCCCTCTGCAGCGTTGAGGTACCCGAGGTTGCGCAAGGCACGTTCGCTATCCAGGCCGATCCGTTTGCTGTCGATACCCTTGAGCACGCTCATCGGAGCCAGGGCCGGCGAGCGATTGGCGTGCACGAGCTTGAGAGGAATGCGCTCGACATCCTCGGGAAGATCGGCATTGGAGACGAACACCCGGTCCGCGATTTCCTCCGGCTCAAGCTCGAGCATCGGTCGCGGGTCGATATCGAGGTCGTAGACGATGACGGCATTTGACTGCTGCGGGTGCGCCGCCAGCGGGGCAACAATCGCCAGACAACCCCGTGTCGCCGGATACCGTGAAGAAACGTGCACGATTGGCGTTCGATGGGCGAAATCGAGAAGCTGGAAAGCGCGCTGCTTGCGACGCATGTCGAAATGAAAGTCGAACAAGCGGGGTTGCTGCCTGCGAATCAGTCGAGCGAGATCGATGGTCGCCTCGACATCGGACAAGGCGTCGTGGGCACGGTTCTGCTTCAGTTGATTCGCCGAGGCAAGATCTTCCAGCCTGAAGCTGGGTGAACCCTCCTCATGCAGCGGCCACTCGATGCCGTGCGGACGCAGGGCGTAGCACATGCGGACCAGATCAATCAGATCCCAACGCGAATTCCCGGCCCGCCATTCCCGTTCATACGGATCATGGAAATTTCGATAGAGCAGGTTTCGCGTGAACTCGTCGTCGAATCGCAGCGAGTTGTAGCCGACACCGCAGGTGCCAGGCGCAGCAAGCTCCTCATGCACGATAGCGGCAAATTCGGCCTCGATCAGACCCTCGCGCTCGGCCTGTTGAGGCACGATGCCTGTAACCAGACAGGCTTCGGGGTGGGGCAGAAGATCACGCGCCGGCTTGCAGTAGAGCATGACCGGCTCGCCGACAATTTCAAGATCGACACTCGTCCGCATTCCCGCAAACTGGACCGGCCGGTCCCGCCTCGGGTCGATACCCGAGGTTTCATAGTCGTGCCAGAAAAAGGTTGTCGAGGCCATTGTGCACATGCTAACCCGGAGCTCGCCTGATCACTGCATTCCGGCGGGCGCTTGGCCCGCGCAGGGTTCGCGGCAATAATCGGAGCCTGCTCATTCATGGAGATCGCGATGCCGCTGGCAAACGTGTCAAAAGCGCACGAGGACAATCTGATCTGGATCGATCTGGAAATGACCGGACTCGACACCGATAACGATTCCATTCTCGAAATTGCCACCATCGTGACGGACCGCGACCTGAATATTCTTGCCGAGGGTCCCGAGCTGGCCATTCGACATGACGAAGCGCGCCTCAATGCCATGGACGACTGGAATCGCAACCAGCATGGCAAATCAGGGCTCTGGAAGAGGGTGCTCGAATCCGAAACGGACATGGCCCTGGCCGAGGTTCGTACCGTTGAATTCCTCGCTCAATGGGTCCCGGCAGGAAAATCGCCGATGTGCGGCAATTCGATCTGCCAGGATCGACGCTTCATGCATCGCCTGATGCCGCGTCTGGAACGCTTCTTTCACTACCGCAACCTGGACGTGTCGACAATCAAGGAACTGGCGCGGCGCTGGGCGCCCGAGGTCAGCAAGGGGTTCAGCAAGGAATCCGCGCATACCGCACTGAGTGACGTCAGGGATTCGATCGCCGAACTGGCCTACTACCGGCCTTTCCTGGGCAGGTTCGCGCAGGGGCCAGCCGAAAATCGGTGACCCTTGGGGCTGCCGCAGGACTGCAAGGCGGTTTCAGGTGGCCGACAGGGCGGGGCGAGTGGGCAAGGCATGCCGGAAGATGCGGGCAATGACGCTGCCGTACTGGCGCCAGAAGCCACCGGTGTTGTAGTGGATGCCGTAGCGCATGCAGATCTCGCGAACGCGAGGGGCGATTTCGGCATAGCGCGGCGCCGGCATGTCCGGAAACAGGTGATGCTCGATCTGGTGACTCAAGTGTCCCGTGAGCAGATGAAACAGTCGACCGCCTTCAAGATTGCTCGATCCCTGGATCTGGCGCAGGTACCACTGCCCGCGCGTTTCATCGGCAACTTCGCGCACCGAGTAGGTTTGCACTTCGCCGGTGAAGTGTCCGCAGAAGATGATCGCGTTGGTCCAGACATTGCGGATGCCGTTCGCAACCAGATTGCCCAGCAGGACCCGCGGCCACTGCCAGAACGCCAATGCAGGAAACATGACGTAATCCTTGAACAATTGCAGACCTGCCTTGCGCAGGAATGGACGCATGCGACTGCGAAATTCGTCCAGCTTCATCCGGCCCTTCAGGAAGCGACCGATCTTGATATCGTGAACCGCCACACCCCACTGGAAGTTCAGCGCAAGCATCAGGTACCAGAACGGCTGCAGCAGGCAAGACCTTGACCAGCGCTGCTGCTCGCTAAGGCGCAGCATGCCATAGCCGAAATCGTGGTCCTTGCCGATGATGTTGGTGAAGTCGTGATGCTCGACGTTGTGCGAATGCCGCCAGTGATCGCCATCGCAGACGATATCCCACTCATAGGTCAGGGAATTCAACCTGGCGTCGTTCATCCAGTCGTACTGGCCGTGCATGACATTGTGGCCAACCTCCATGTTCTCGAGGATCTTGGCCAGCGCAAGCCCGATCACGCCAGCGACCCAGCTGAACGGCCCGACACCGAACATCAGCAGACCGCGACCGACAATCGCCGAGCCCTGGACGATGCCGCGCACTCGATGGATATGCCGGGCATCCCGTTCGCCAAGGTCATCAAGCACCTCTACCCGAAGCGCATCGAGCTCCGCTTCGAATCGGGCCAGTGCATCTGAATCAAGGCGGGTCTTGCCGGTCATCGTGGCTGTCCTTCGGGTCATGTGGGTTGCCGTGCGAGTTCGACCCCGCCCAACGGAGTCGATATGCACAACTGGATCAGTTCTTCGCCGGGGCCAGAAACCTGGCCCGTTAGCAGGTTGAGTACGGTTCCGCTGCGCTTGCGGCACTGGCAGGTCCGGCAGATGCCGCGCCGGCATCCGAAGCGCGGCCGCAAGCCAGCCGCCTCGGCGCCTTCAAGCAGGCTTTGTCCCGCAAGTACAGTAAACGCTTGTTCAGGGTTGTCGATACGGATGGCGTGCTCGGTGGCCTGTGCATCGACGACGGCCGCACGACGGCCGAAGCTCTCGCTCTGCAATCTGTCGCTGAGGCCTGAGTCCGCATGCATCGACTCGACTACCTGCATGAAGCCGTCCGGACCGCAGACCAGGGTTTCGCGCTCGTCCCAATCAGGGACCAGGCTGCTGACAGCGTCTGCATCCAGTCTGCCCGACTCCTGAGTGTGATGCAGATGCACTCGCAATCCGGGGATGCGCCCGGCCAGCGACCGCAGTTCGGTCTCGAATATCGCTTCGACCGGCGATCGGCTGCAGTAGAGCAGGGCAATGTCGCGTGACTCGCCCTGATCGGCCCAGGCATGCAGCAGGGACATCATTGGCGTGATGCCGCTGCCGGCGGCGACCAGAAGCAGGCTTGAATGGTCACCCCTGGCAGCAAATTGCCCGCAGGCCTGACCCAGTCTCACCACCTGTCCGGGCTGAAGTGCATGCGCAGCCGTCGAAACGGGCCCGTCGTCCTTGCGCTTGATGGTCAGCCGCAGCAACCCGTCTCGGCGCGGCGCGGATGACACGCTGAAGCAGCGGGCATGACTCGCGCCGTCTACATCGAGTTCCAGCAACACGTGCTGGCCGGGCTGAAAGCCTCTGAAATGGCGATTCGGCTTCAGCCAGAGGCTCTTCACGTCCGGCGCTTCGTCGACAACGCGTACGACGCGTGCACGCGGCCCGACCAGGGACCAGAGCGGATTCAGTGCCGATACCAGGCGATCCCAGTCCTCGACGGCATTGAAAGGGGCCAGCAAGGGATGCCGGAGCCATCGCGCCATCGTGGAAAGCGTGTTTTCAAGCGTGGCCGGGAACGCGTTCATTCGGAAACCATTAAATCCAGTGCACATATGTTTACCGAAATCCTCTGGAGTTTCCACTCCAATTCAGAGGCGGCCGGCCAACGGCCTATACTCCGGAGCCTGCCAATGACATCGATTTCGCCCGGAGAGCGCCTTGTCCCCGACCAAGCCAGCTTCCACGCGCAGCGACGCGGAAGCCCCAGTCACCCGCATCGAACGCAAGCAACGCACGCGCCAGCGTCTGATCGAGGCGGCACTGGCATTGATCGGGAAGGGCCGTAGTTTCTCCGCGCTGAGCCTGCGCGAAGTGGCTCGCGAAGCGGGTGTCGTGCCGGCCGCCTTTTATCGGCATTTTCGCGATCTCGACGAGTTGGGCCTGGCCCTGGTCGAGATGGGTGGAGTGACTCTGAGACGCCTGCTGCGCGAAGCACGACGCGATGGCATTCCGCCGACCGACATGCTTCGTGGCTCGGTACTGATCTACAAGCGTTTTGTCGAGGAACGCAGCCTGGTGTTCCGTTTCATTGCCGGCGAACGCGGCGGTGGATCACGCAGCATCCGGGACGCCATACGCACCGAAGAAAGCCATTTTGCCTCGGAAATGGCGCAGGACCTGCGCGCCATCGGCACCTTGCCGGAACTTTCGAGCAGCACACTGCAGATGATCTGCGGTCTGGTCGTGACCACCATGCTGAACGCGGCCTCGGATATCCTCGACCTTGCGCCGGATCAACCGAGGCGTGAGCAGGAACTCATCGAGAACTTCGTGCGGCAGTTGCGCGTGATTTTCCTTGGTGCGGCGCGATGGCGCGAAGAGGTATAGCCGGGTCCGGGCCTCGCGTGAGATCGCCGGTTCTGCAGATCACCGGCGGTGAGTTTGTCGGGGCAGATGGATTCCGGTCATCCAGCCCGCTGTCCCTGACCCGGTAGGACCGGCTTCCCTGTCTGCAGGGACGACGCATGATCGCCTCGCATGCGATCATGCGCAGTCCACCGCCAGCGACCAAACCCCGTGACCCGTGATGACCCGATGCCGGCCGATGCCGGTGATCGTTCCGAGCTGATCGAACGGCTGCGTGACGCAACCGCCACCTTGCTGGCCGTCGCCAACAACTGGAGTTTGCTCGACGAGCTTGCCCCCGAGGATCGCAAACTGCTGCATCAGGCAGTCGCGCGCGTCTACCATCCTGATCCGGTATCGCGTCGCCAGCGCATGAAGGCTGCCGAGCGCGAGCGCGCCGAGCGCAAGGTCGGCAAGGACGACGCGGTTCTGAATGCTACCGGCATCCGCAAGTTGCGCGCCAAGCCGGTATTCACCACGCCCAATGTGTTTCCGCCCGAGAGTCACGAAACCCGGGATACGGAGAGCGAATCCCTGGCCCGGCGCGAATCCATCGACCAGCAGCACTGCTACGTCTGCAAGCAGAAGTACACACTGATCCATCACTTTTACGATCAACTGTGTCCGGACTGCGCGGCCTTCAATTTCGGCAAGCGCACCGAACTGGCTGATCTACGAGGTCGGGTCGCCTTGCTGACCGGCGGACGGGTCAAGATCGGCTACCAGGCCGGGCTGAAACTGCTGCGCGCAGGAGCGGAGCTGATCGTCACGACGCGATTCCCGCGTGACTCGGCGGCCCGCTATGCGCAGGAACCGGACTTCGACGAGTGGGGACATCGGCTCGAAGTGTTCGGTCTGGACTTGCGCCACACACCCAGTGTCGAGGCATTTTGCGCCGAGCTGCTGGCCAGCCGATCGCGGCTGGATTTCATCATCAACAATGCCTGCCAGACAGTTCGCCGTCCACCCGAGTTCTATGCGCACATGATGGAAGGCGAAACCGCGGCAATTGATGACCTTCCCGAGACAATGCGCAGGCTGATCCGCAGCTACGAGGACATGCGCAAGGACGATAGAACCGCAAGTGGGGAAGGGCGCTCGATCCGATCTGGCCAGAGCCCTTCGAGTTCTTCCAATCCCGGCATCACCGCCGCTGCAAGGCTTTCGCAGCTGAGGCTGATGCCCGAGGACTTGCTTGCGCAGCAACATCTGTTTCCCGAAGGGCTTCTGGACAAGGACCTTCAGCAAGTCGACTTGCGCGGACGCAACTCCTGGCGCCTGCTGATGGCTGAAGTCCCATCGATCGAATTGCTCGAGGTCCATCTGGTCAATGCGATTGCGCCGTTCATCATCAACGCACGACTCAAGCCACTGATGCTGCGTACACCGGAACGCGACAAGCACATTGTCAACGTCTCGGCGGTCGAAGGTCAGTTCTACCGCAACTTCAAGACAACCAGGCATCCACATACGAACATGGCCAAGGCGGCACTCAACATGATGACGCGCACTTCGGCGACGGATTACCACAACGATGGCATCCACATGAACAGCGTCGACACCGGCTGGGTCACCGATGAGGATCCGGTGGAGATCGCCGAGCGCAAGATTCTCGAGGAGCGCTTCCATCCGCCGCTCGACATCGTTGACGGCGCGGCTCGAATCGTTGATCCGATCATCCATGGAATCAAGACTGGCGAGCACGTCTGGGGCCAGTTCCTGAAGGATTACAAACCCACAAGCTGGTGAGCAAGCGGAGAAAGGTTGCGCATACGTTGATCTGCGTCAATGGTCGGAGGCTCATCGCTTCGTAGGCTGGTCGAAGACGGAATTTGCCGTTGTCATGGAGTCCAGAGCCATGTTCAAGCACATCCTCATACCCACAGACGGTTCAGAGCTTTCCGCCAAGGCGATCAAGAAAGGCATCAAGTTCGCGTCGGAAATCGGTGCGTCGGTCACCGGCCTGAACGTGGTCCCCAAGCTTCACCTGATCGACTACCAGTTGCAGATCCTCGAAGAGACACGCGAATCCCTCAACGAAGCAACCCAATCACGCGCCAGGGCGATCCTCGATGTACTGAGCAAGGCCGCCAAGGCAGCCGGGGTTGAATGCGACACGAAAATCGCCGTGTCGGATCATCCCCACAAGGCCATCATTGATACTGCCAGGAAGCGGGGTTGTGATCTGATCCTGATGGCCTCCCATGGGCGCCGCGGAGTGGCCGGGGTATTGCTTGGCAGCGAAACGCACAAGGTCTTGACGCACAGCGGCATTGCCGTACTCGTGCTGCGATAGATCGCGCGCTGGAAGCCCGGGCGTTAGGTTCACAATTGAGGCCTGGCCAGCACATTCTCGCTGAAAGGGTGCTGGCCAGCTCTGTCGGCAATGCCGGATAGCATCTTTGGCACCCGATCTCGTATTTGACATAATATGCATTGTGCATCAAACAATGGGCCAGCAAGCCGGGTTCAGTCATGGAAACCGGGCTTGCCGACCTGCTCGGGCACCTGGGCCACACGCAGCAGCTTTGAGCTGTTGTAGCCGTAGCCACGCATCTTCGCGAGCAACTCGGCATAAAGTGCATCCGGCATGACCGCCTGGCGGCCGAAGATCCATCCGAGCCTGCGATCGGGCTGGCCAATCAGCGCCCACGAATAATCCTCGGCAACCTCGAGAATCAGGTAGTCGGCCTTGAACAGCCCGAAGAAGCGGATACGCCAGAACGCGTTGCCGGAATCCGGCTGTACCAGGCCGACCGATTTCAGCGTCTTGACCTTCGCGTCATCGTCGAACGATTTCCGGTAGCGGTAGACGGTGTCGACTTGGCCATTGCTGGCCAGTGTGTAGACATCTTCGCTGGCGACATCGCCACGCTCACCAAAGTAGTCGATCCGCCCGATCACATGCCAGGCGCCCATGTAGCGCTCGAGGTCGACGGTAGCCGAGGAGATCAACGGCGGACGCTGATCGCTGCCCGTGGCGCAGCCAGCCAGCAATGCCGCAAGCAGCACGACGATGGGCGCGGGCGATGGTCGCAGGCGCACGAAGGCTCCCCACACAGTCGAAACAGGACTCCAGTAGTGACGGCTAGGCGTGAAGGGCGCATACACGGCAAATCGGGAAACAGGATTGCCTGCGCGCATACGGAACGACCTCGGTACCGGACCCATGTTGTCCGTGAATGCCATCGGGTTACCCGGAAGCATACTCCCTGCCCCGTTTTTCGCTATTGTCCCGAGAGCCCAAGGGTCCGCCACCGATGCCGAAGCCAGACAGCCGTTCCAGGTTTACGCGAGAACTGGACCAGGAACGCGTCAGGATCCTGTTCGCCAATGTCCGTTTCGGCTACCTCGGTGTGCTCTCGGCAACGGTGATGTTGTACTTCGTGGCCGCTCGATATGCCTCGCCCGGCTGGGCCAACGTCTGGCTGCTCGCAATGATCCTGGGCAATACACCACGCATCATCGTGTCGATCGCGTTTGCTGCAAGGATGAAGTCGAAGGCGATTGCCCACGAGCGCATTCGTGACTGGGAGCGAATCCTCACACTGTGCAGTGCGATCGCCTACCTCGCCTTCGTGTCAGTGATGTTCCTGCCATTCGGCGAGCACGGAGCCGTCGCAGCCGCGCTGTGCGCCTTCGTGTTCATGATCATGGCCACTGGCGGCGTACTGGTACTGAGCACCTCCCTGCCCGGCATCCTGATGTTCCTTAGCATTGTCACGCTGGCCATCGTGGTTCGATTCATCCTGCTTCAGGACGGCACGTTTCTCCTGTTCGCGCTGGTTTTTCTGCTTGGCTATTTGCAGCTTCTGCGGCTGACCATCGGACAACATCGTATTCTTGTGCAGAACATTGCCCTGCGCATCAAGCATGGCGAGTTCGCCCTGATCGATCCCTTGACCGGGCTCGCCAATCGCCATGCGCTCTACGCCCGGATCGACAAGTGGATGGCGGGAGCAAAGCGAAGCGGCACTCCATTTAGCCTTGTTCTCATCGACATCGACTACTTCAAGCGGTTCAATGACCAAGGCGGACACAATGCCGGGGACGACCTGCTGGCGGATGTGGCGAAGATTCTGCAGCAATCAGCACGCGAGGAAGATCTCGTCGTGCGCTACGGCGGCGAGGAGTTCCTGATTGTCCTGCCGCATACGGAAGTCGATGGCGCCACGCACATTGCCGAACGCATCCGTGCCAATGTCGAACAGCAGACAGCGGTCACCGTCAGCGCCGGCGTTGCCGCCTACGAAGAAGGCATGACGTTCGAGCAGTTCGTCCATCACGCCGACGAAGCGCTCTACCGCGCCAAGCGCGAAGGCCGCAATCGTCTTGTGGTCTATCGAGGGGTCTCCTGACCAAAGCAAATCGGGATGCGTGAATTCCCTCTGCATGCAGCGCTGTGATAGAAGGCACTCATGGTCAATGCGCGAACGATTTTGTGGGCATGGGCAGCGTTGCTACTGGCCCCTGCGCCAGCAATGGCACAGAAAGATCCCGCCAACACCGGCACAGTTGCCCCCGAGGCGAACTCGCCGAGCTCCGCACCCGCTCCGCCACCCGGGGAACTCGCACGCATCAAGGCGTTGATCGACGCGGGTCAACCCGCGGCGGCGCGCGCAAGGCTGTTGCCGCTCGTGGACGCACACCCACGCTGGGCGCGCGCCATCGCGCTGCTCGCCTTGACGTACTTCAAGGAGAATCGCTTCGAGGTCGCCGCACCCCTGTTTGCGCGAGCATTGGCGACCGATCCCAGGGAGATTGCCGTCTTGCCCCCATACGGCTGGACCCTCCAGGCGCTGGGTCGTCACGATGAAGCCAAGGCAATATTCGAACAGCTGGTAGCCCGTCTGCCGGATTACCCCTCCGGCCACGCCGGGCTCGCACAGGTCGCCCTCGACCGGAATGACATCGCCACAGCGCGCCAACACTTCGAGATGGCCGCGCGCCTCGCCACGGCACAAGGCGACATGGAACTCACCGAGCGGGCGCGCAAGAAGCTGGAAAGCCTCCCCACTGCGATGCCGCCGCAACCGGTGGAGCCGACCACCCAATCCACCCGTGCGTTCGATTTCAGCGTAGTACCCGACTCGGCAGGAATCGACCTGGAAATGACCAGCGGCGCGAACCCGAGCCGCGAAATCCTCGAGGTCAACGGAGGCGGCATCGCCCTCTTCGACTACGACCGCGATGGCGACCTCGATGTGTTCCTTGCCAACGGAGCAACCATGGCCAGCCCCGAGTCGGGCCCGGGCTCGCGCCTCTACGCCAACCGCGGCGATGGCCAGTTCGACGATGTCACCGCGGCAGTGGGTATTTCGCTGCAGCGTTGGGCAATGGGGGTTGCGGTGGGCGATGTCGACGGTGACGGCTGGGATGACCTTTACGTCACCTGCTACGGCGCCAACGTGTTGTTGCGCAATGAAGCCGCTGCCGACGGCGGTCGCCACTTCCGCGACATCTCGGCCTCTGCCGGCGTTGCCGATTCGCGCTGGTCCACCAGCGCCGCCTTCGCCGACCTAGACAATGACGGCGACCTTGACCTCTTCGTGGTGAACTACCTTGAGTTCGACCCGGCCCACCCACCCGAGCGTGCCGGCAAGGCCTACCGCGGCGTGCCGGTGATGGGCGGACCGACCGGCACGAAGGCGCAACCGGACACACTTTATGAAAACCTCGGCAACGGTCGCTTCCGCGACGTCACCCGGTCCGCCGGCCTTATATCGGCCACCGAACTCGACTACGGACTTGGCTTGCGGATTCTAGACGTCGACAACGACGGTCGGGTCGACATTTTCGTCGGCAACGACTCGACTCCCGACCAGCTCTACCGCAACCTCGGTGGCATGAAGTTCGAGGAAGTTGGCGTGAGCGCCGGCCTCGCGACCAATGGCAACGGCAGGCCGCAGGCCACCATGGGAATCTGCCAGGCCGACGCCGATGGCAACCGCCAACCCGATCTCCTGATAACGGTGTTTTCCGACGACTCGAACACCCTCCATCTCAACCAGGGTGACGGGCTTTTCGCTGACCGCTCGGCTGCCTATGGTGTCGCCGCGATCAGTCGGCCCCTGCTGGGCTGGGGTTGCGGCTTCTATGATTTCGACCTCGACGGCGACGAGGACCTGCTCATCGGAAACGGCCACGTCTACCCCGAAATGGACAATGCCGAGGTATCGGGCACAACGGGCGGACAGGCGCAGCGCCTGCTGCTGCTAGAAAGGCGCGGCGGACGCTTCGAGGCTTCGAGCTGCGCGGCCGAGTGGTGCAGGAAACCGCTCCACGCACGCGCAGTGGCGTTTGGCGACATCGACGGCGACCGCGACACCGATGCCGTGATCACCACCCTCAACGGACCAGTGGTCGTCCTGCGCAACAACATCGCGGCGCGGCGTTCGCTGGTGGTCCGCATCGACGACCCACCGCCCAACCGCCATGGCTATGGCGCGATGGTCGAGGTCGAGGGCCCGGCAGGGATACAACGACGCTGGATCGGGGGCGGCAGCTTCCAGTCGGCCGACGCCCCCGAGGCCTACTTCGGCTTCGGGGATCTGCCGGCAGAAACGAGGGTCACGGTGCGCGTCACCCTGCCCGGCAAACCCCCGCGCGAGTGGCGCAGCGTGGAACTCGACCAGATCTTCGTGGCGAAGTCGGCTACGGCTCCGTAACCGATCCGGCGGCTGTGCTACCTGCCTCAAAGCCGTCGATGAAGATCTCGTTGGCTACGGCGCCGGCAAACGTGTGGAAGCGCAGGAGCGGGCTAACCGCAACGCTGCCACCGCCGCCCGTGTCCTCGACATACCACCTTCCGAACCACTGGACGCCATCGAGACCCGGGTCGTTGGGGATCGCAATGCTCACCGAGCCGTATCCGCCGCCGGCACCGGCACCGGCGAGTACGATCGACTCGAAGGCAAAGGCCCCGGCGACCGGCTGGATCAACCCGGGATCGCTCGTATCGATAACCAGCGAGGCGCTGGCTCCACCGAGCGCGTTTTCCACTGCAACGGTGAAGCTCGGGTTGCCAATCAGCGGTGGCTCGACCGCCAGCATCTGCGGCACCAGGGCTCCACTTCCGGCCAGCCCGCTGCCCACCACCTGTGGCGCACGCATCGACTCGGTATAGAGGATCGGCCGGTCAAACGGCGGGGTGCTTTCAGCCAGGCGCGGATCGGTCAAGGGTCGACGCAGAAACGCGAGCAGGTCGGCCCGCTGCTGAGGCGTCAAGTTGAGCGGGACAAGTTCGTTAGGGGTGAAGTCGCCACCGCGGTCGTAGAAATCGACCACGTCCTCGAGAGTGGCGAAGCGTCCGTTGTGCATGTAAGGGGCGCGCAAGGCAACATTGCGCACCGAGGGCGTGCGCAGCTTGCCCTCGTCGTCGGGATTCCCGGTGACCTCCTGCCGACCGGGGTCGTCGCTCTTCGGGCGGACTCCCGTGTAGTGGAAGTCATGATCGCTCATGATCGCGCCCGCGTGGCAGTTGTCGCACTGGGCCACTCCGACAAACACGGTGCGCCCAGCCAGCTCCTGCGGCGTCAGGCCGTTTCCGGTTTGAATCCACACATCGAGCGGCGCCTGGTTGGTGAACAAGGTCCGCTGGTAGCTCGCCAGTGCCATGGCTATTCGCGACGCGGTAACTCCCGGGCTGCCAAAGGCCTCCTCGAACAACGCCGGGTAGCCGCGGCCTGCGATCCAGTCGAGCAGTTCGGTTGCAACCGCCGGGGACAACGCGAGTGGCGAGATCGTGGCGAGGCGGTCGACCACGTCCGGCCATGCACGTCCGATGTGAGCCATCTCGATATCCGAGAGGGGTGGTGCGAGCGCCTGGTTCTCGAGTGCTCCGCCGGTCGGCAGGACCACCTCGAGGGTAACGGGGTCGACAAACGGACCCTCCGCGCGACCGTCCCAGAACAGCCGCGGCGAATAGGCGGCGTTGACCATGCTCACCGGACGGCGGTTTGTCACCTGGGCGCCGAGACCAAAACTCAGACTGGAGGCGTAAAGTCCGTCGCTCTGGTTGAGGGGAACCCCTGGGGAGCCGAGTATGTCGTCCTCACCCCCGAACAGGCCATCCGGCCCCGGGTGCACTCCACCCGGGCTCACCGAGCGCGGGTCACTGCCGCCCGAGGCTGGAATGTGGCAGGTGCCGCAAGCGACGCTGCGCGTCGACGCAAGCTGCTCTTCCCAGAACAACACCTTGCCGAGCTTGATCTTGGCGGGCGTCTGCGGGTTGCCGGCCGGCACCGGCGGTGGCTGAAGAACCTGCGCGCTGGCCAAGGAAACGATCGCGCACGAGGCGACAGCCAGGATACCGATGCGTCTGACAGCCGTAACGATTACGCGGACCACCCCGGGCACCCTGCCCTCGCATTTCCCCAATCCATCCCGTAAACCTGAACTTCTGGTCATTGCGCCCGCCTCTCTGAATCACCAAGTTGGGTATAGTACCGGTGCCGCGCAGAGACGACAGGAGATATGGTGCCAATGCGATTCAAAGCGAGCCCGATCATCAATGCAGCCGGCAGCCTGCTGCTGGCTGCCCTGGCGTCCGCAAATCCGGCCCTTGCCGGCGAGGACTGGGTCACATTCACCGAGGCGACCAGTACCCGCCTTGTCACCAGCGACCCCAACGTCGGGGCCAACGACATTCGCGAAAAGGACCTCGCCACCGGTGACGTCGACCAGGATGGCGATACCGACCTGGTGGTGGTTCGCAAGATCCCGTTCACCAACCCCGGCGGATTTCGCAACGTCCTGTTCATGAACGAAAAAGGCGTGATGACCGACCGCACAAGTGAGTTCGCCGAGGATTTCCTCGACGCCACCGACGACCGCGATGTTGAACTGGTCGACGTCAACGGCGACGGCTGGCTCGACATAGTCACCGCAGGCACCTTCAATCAGCAACCGCGCATCCTGATCAACCTCGCCCGTGTGGGTGGGGTGTGGCAGGGCTTCGACTATCAGCCAGCACGCCTGCCGGTGTTGCTTTCGGGCACCGGCAACGGCCCGAAGTTCTGCGGCCTCGGCGTGGGCGACCTGACCGGTGACGGCCGACCCGAGCTCTATTTCACGGACTACGCAAACGACCTCGAGGACAAGCTGCTCATCAACGACGGCAATGGCTTCTTCAGCGATGAAACCGCCACTCGCCTGACCTCGGTCATGACCAACTCCACGTTCGGCACCGACGCCGACATCGCCGACATGAACGGCGACGGCTTCAACGACATCATCAAGGACAATGCGACCGGCACCGAAATCGCCGGACCGAACTCGCCTTCGGTGATGATTCTCTACAACGACGGCACCGGCCACTTCAGCGTTTTCGACACCGTCAATGCCGATGCTCCCTACATGGTGGCAGTGGCCGATTTCACCCAGGACGACCGCCTCGACCTCTTCGTGGTCGACGACAGCCAGGACCACTACCTCGTCAACACCGGAAACGATGGCCAGGGCCGCGCCCAATTCGCCACCAGCTCGAGCGCCCCAAGCCCCAACACCACCTTCTTCGGCGGCAACACCGGCTTTGCTGACCTCGACTCCGATGGCGTCCTCGATGTCTTCGTGGCCGACGTCGACACCGACGTGCCGGGTTGCGACGGCCAACTGGTGATCATGAAGGGACAGGGCACCCCGCCTGCGGTGACCTACTTCGATCCCCTCGCCGGCGGCAGTCGCCCCTGGACACCGCAGGGTACCCAGGATGTCGCAGCCTTCCATATCGACAACGACGGCAAACTCGACTTGTGGATCGCGACCTGCACCGGCAACCGCATCTTCATGAGCGACAACCCGGACTTCATCTTTGCGGATGGTTTCGACGATGGCAGTAGCGCGGTATTGTCGGCCAAGGTGCAATAGCAATTGGCGGGCAGCCATCGGATAGTCCTGGTTTAAAGAAACCAGCAGCGCCCAACGGCTGATGCGACGACAAGCAGCCTTACCGAACAAGCAGCCTGCCCCGTTGGCACCGGGACTCGAGTGCCCTCGCCCAAGTCAGGCAAGTAGAGCGGGTCCGAACACTATTAACGCAGGCCAGGGCGGCCTTCGAAGCCGTCTCATCGCAGTTCTTGCGAAGACGATGAACGATGGCAACGTCATTCCTTGCAGATCAGGGATCAATTCCTCCGTGCGCTTTCGTGCCCAGTAATCCGTCCTGTCAAGGATAAATTCTTGCGCAACCTTCCCTGGCAATGGTGCTTCCCAGCATCCCCTTCTTTTGATGAACGGTGAAAGTGCAGTCTCCATAAGTCAGCGTAACAATCCATCCCCCCCCTTCGCCTCGCTCGGCGCTCGTCGTTACAAGGTCTAGTTCTGCAATCTCCACATGCTTTCCAGTACGTCTGGAGATTTCAATGACGTCCGAGCGTGCATCTTCGATTGCCATGTCTCTTTCGTCTCTGGGACTCCATCTGCATCCAAGTGGTAAAACTATGACGAGCAGCAGCACCCAAGCCAATTTCCAGTTTGCGTAGTACACGGCCTTGAACTCCTAACGAATTCCGATATCTAGGCTCCCACAGATTGAGAATGTCGAAGTGAAATTGCCATCAACCACTCGCCGCTGGCATAGCGTGCTGTGGACAATCTAGTTGATGATCGACTCAACTATTGACCCATCCATTAAAACAGCCAACCAGTTTCCTGTGGCACTCGATTGCCTTGCTTTGCTCCAGAGTGAAAAATCGAACACGGAGGAAAAAGGGGCAGGTCTTGTATTTTGAATCGGCCGACTTCTTGATGATGCGGCTGATCATCGAATTGTGCAGTCCGAAGTGATCGCCGATGTCTTTCATGCTGTAGCCCCCACTGCTGTATGCCGCTGCGATGGCAACGTCGCGCTCACGATTGACCTTTGCATAGTGCGTCAGCGGCTTGGGTGGCGGTCGATGCTGTGTAGACGGGATTTCCGACAACGTGGTGTCGTCACCCAGACTGGCCATCATCTTGTCGACAAAGGCGTCATCGCCCAGGTAGACCTGCCGCTTTAGCTCATCCCATGGCGAGCCCGCTCCCTTACCTTCGCTGACAAAGCGTCGATACGCTTCCATGGCCGCCTTGCACCGGGCTCCGAATGCCGACAGCAGCCATTCGATGTTGAGCCAGCCTAGTATTTCAGACCAACCCGCCGTCGCGCGATAGCTGCTCCAGGGCCAGTCACGCGCGGATCGCACCATGCCGGCGCGGACAGGATTCAGGACGACGTAGCGCGCCAGCTCCAGCAGATAGGTCTCCTTCTGCACGAGAATCGCCTTGTAGCGCCCTTGGAACACATGCCCCACGCGGTGGTGCCGACGATTGGAGCGCTGGGTGAATACGCCGTTCAACTGGCGCATGCCCTTGGCAAGCGTCGACTCGCGGGTTTCGATCAGAAGATGGTAGTGGTTGCTCATCAGGCAATAGGCATGACACACCCACCGGAAACGGTCACAGACTTCAGCCAAAATCTCGAGAAACATCGCCCGGTCAGCGTCGTCCAGATAGATATCCTCACGACGGTCGCCGCGTGACGTGAGGTGGTACAACGCGCCGGCAAATTCGATTCGAAGGGGACGGGCCATATCTGAAGACTACCCCTCAAAATCGGGCGGATTCAAGATTCAAGACCTGACCCCTTTCTCCCACGACTCCAAGCCCATTTGACGGCGACCCGGCTCAAAAGGGAGTATCGGAAGCGAATCTTGGGTGTCCCCGTTTGGGCCCGGCTTGCCTGTTAAGGAATACCTGCCATATCGGCTGTCAATCGCCCGAGGTCGGGTTCGAGTTGCCCTTGCCGACCAATAGGCCAATGTGTAAACCCCCGCCTACTGCAACCAACAATGCCCCGGACCCAAAAAAGAACTTTGCAAGCTCAGGAAAAGAACTGGAAATAGGAAGTAAAGTGCAAAGTGCGACGAGAACGCCTACGCTCGCAATTGCAACCCCCTTGTATTTCATGTTCTACCTCGCCCTGTACGTCATGGCTAACCTATAGGCGTCGACGCTTTTCCATCGAACACCTCCAGCGCGATATTTTCCCCGTTTTTTGGTGTGCGAGTAATCAGGGGTGATCCAGGGCGTCCCCGTTATCGCTCCGCTCCGTATATTTCCAGCTCTTTCCAAGAACCAAAGTAGTCGTCGGCAATGAAACCGTGCCATCACTGGAAACCACTGCCGTACCCGCCACCCTAGGGAACCTAACTGCGTCCTCAGTGTAGATCTTGTACGTCCAGTTAATTATTAAATCGCATTGGCCAATATTCCCCCCAACGCCGTCATACAGATCACTTAGCCTAATCTTGTGGCGAAACTCGGACGCAGGCTTGATCTCTATCCAATGCGTTGGAACCTCATCGATATAGATCTTTTCAATCAATTGTTGACATGGCCTTCTGCTTGCTTCATCAAGATCGGGGACTCTCTCAGCGCTAACTCTGACAGCTGATCGATCGCCAAATCCGGGAACGGAACCTGCGTTTACCTGTACCGCTTGGCCGCCCTCAAACCTAACCGTGAATTCCAGTACAACGTCATTTTCGTCAATGAGCATGGTGGTGACAGATGTACGCAGAAGCATGCCTTCAGCCATCACGACACCGATCGGAAATATCCCCAGTAGTACGATCGGCAGGCCCATCAAAAATATCTTGTAAATGTTGTTCATGCTGAAATCTCTATGGGAAGTTACAGTCAACCCTTGGATTTGTTGAGCGCTTGCACCTTTCATGCTGCTTTTGTGTCTTGACCAACTCCCGTTCAAGAAACTGCTTGCAACCTCTCCCGGGGTCTTGCAAAAGCTTCGCCAAGCAGTCGATTTGACACTGCGTCCCGTGAACGTCTGTCTGCGGAAGCGAATCTTGGGTGTCCCCGATTAGATCCTCAGTCTGCCCTAGGCCGCCTGCTTTCTCGCTTTCTCTTCTTGCGCAAATATGTACAGAGCATGTGAAACAATACTATTCCTATCGATATACATACATATGGAATTAGAGCAATAAGCGTACTCATCGAAAAGAATGAGAAATCGCCGTGAACGCTTTCCCTATACCCCGCTTTGACAAACAAGAACACAAGCGCCAGAAGAATCAGGCAAATCGCAAGCACATTTTCGGCGCCATTTCGCACAGCCGCTAACTTCTAACGCGCGTGATCGTACAACTGATCGTACCAAATACATCGAGCGCCATGTCTATCTCCCCTAGTACTGGCATTCCACTTCTTAACCCTTTATAGACTACTGAATCTGCCGAATCTTTGAGTACTTTGAAAACTGCCGCCTTGTGCTTATTCCATACAAGTGAAAAGCCATCTACGTCAACAAATGCTTCAAGAGAACAAGAGGCCAAGCACCTTAATCCGTCGCCAACTACCTCGCAAGATGGCTCAACTTGTTTGTAGGTCTCTGCCGTCGCGGATCGAGTGAACTCCCTGCTGCAATTCGTGTTCTCGCTTGTTTGCATTTGGGTAACCATTCAATCGCCAAGAACCGGGACACCCAGGATTCCGAGATAGCTTGTGCCAGTTGTAGGTGCTTGGGTTCTTCCTCGGCACTGCGGACACTTTCGCTAAGGCCCTGGACTTCCCCAGATCCAGCGGGCGCTCCCGGCCCATGATTCCGCGGGAAGCGCATTCCCCCCCCGCTGCGAGCGCTGCGGACTCGCTACGCATACAATGCCGGCCTTCCTTCAGGGCTCGACCCATGGCATTCAAGGCTACGGTCTACAAAATCGAGTTGCAGATCAGTGACATGGATCGTCATTACTATGCGACGCATCCGCTGACCCTGGCCCGGCATCCGTCGGAAACCGAGCAGCGCCTGATGGTTCGTCTGCTGGCTTTCGCGTTGAACGCCGATGAGCGGCTCGAGTTCGGCAAGGGCCTGAGTACGGACGATGAGCCGGATCTTTGGCTGAAGGAACGCAATGGCGATATCGATCTGTGGATCGATCTTGGCCAGCCGGAGCCCGCGCGCATTCGCAAGGCCTGCGGGCGAGCGCGTCAAGTCGTCGTGATCAGCTACGGTGGTCGCAGCGCGGATATCTGGTGGGACAAGAATGCGGAGGAGCTCAAGCGCTCCAGGAATCTGACGATCATCGATATCGCCGAAGCCACGGTCGAGGCGCTGGCAGCCATCGCCGAGCGCGGGCTGCGCGTGCAATGCCTGATTCAGGATGGCCATATCCAGATCCTGGCCGGTGACAGCGTGATCGGCATCGACCCACAGGTTCGCATGGCGCCGGTTCGCGCCGGGCGTTGATCACCTGATGCAGTCTCTCGACCTCACCATCATTGGCGGCGGTGCGGCCGGGCTGATGTGTGCGCTGACGGCCGGGCGCCGCGGCAAGCGCGTACGCGTCATCGAGCACGCCAATCGGGTCGGCAAGAAGATCCTGATGTCCGGCGGCGGGCGTTGCAATTTCACCAATACCGGCACGACACCGGCCAATTTCCTTTCGGCCAACCCGCACTACTGCAAGTCGGCCCTGGCGCGCTACTCGCCGACTGACTTCATCGACATGGTCGATGCACATCGGATCGCCTGGCACGAGAAGGAACTCGGCCAGCTGTTCTGCGACGAGTCGTCGAAATTGATTGTTCGCATGCTCATGGACGAATGCGCGAGTGCCGGCGTGCAGGTGCAAACCGGCTGCAGCGTGGAGAAGGTGCAGAAAGTCGAGCAGGGATTCCTGATTGAAACTACGCAAGGCAGGATCGAATGCCCTGCCCTGGTCGTGGCGACGGGCGGGTTGTCGATTCCGAGCATGGGTGCGACAGGCTACGGCTACGAGCTCGCACGACAGTTCGGGCACACGGTGCTGGACACGCGCGCCGGACTGGTACCACTGACCCTGAGTGGCAAGCACCAGGACAATCTCAAGGACCTCAGCGGTGTCGCCCTGCCCGTCGAAAGCCGTTGCAACGGCGCGAACTTCCGCGCCGACATGCTGATTACCCACCGAGGACTCAGCGGTCCGGCTATCCTTCAGATTTCTTCGTACTGGCAGCCCGGCGACGACCTGCGAATGAACCTGCTTCCGGACACGAATGCCGGGACCTGGCTGCTTGATCAACAGCGCGAGCGCCCGGCAGCCGAACTCAAGACCGTGCTCGGCGAAAGCCTCCCGCGGCGGCTGGCCCAGCGCCTGTGCGAGATTCGCGTTGGCAGCAAGCCGATGCGGCAGTACCGCAGCGCCGAACTGAAGGCGATCGGTGACGAGCTCAATGCCTGGCCAATCGTAGCCAGTGGCACCGAGGGTTATCGCACCGCCGAAGTCACCCTCGGCGGTGTCGACACACGCGAATTGTCATCGACCACGATGGAGTCGAGGCTTGTCACCGGCCTCTACTTCATCGGTGAGGTGGTCGACGTAACCGGTCACCTGGGCGGCTACAATTTCCAGTGGGCCTGGGCATCCGGGAACGCGGCCGGCCTGGCCGTCTGAATTGATCGAATATCCGGCCATGTTGCGACTGACTGAAATCAAGCTGCCTCTGGATCACCCTGCCGATGCGCTGGCCGATGCGATCTGCCGACGTCTCGGTTTGAAGCCGGACGAGCTGATCGAGCACACGGTGTTCCGGCGCGGTGTGGACGCGCGGCGCAAGTCCGCGATTCACTTCATCTACACAGTGGATATTCGGACGACGCGTGACGACGCTCTGCTCCGGCAATTCGCCAGCGACCCGCATGTAGGTGCAACACCGGACACCGAATACCGCTTTGTTACCCGAAGAGATCCGCGGCCCGCCGGATCGCCGCGCCCGATCGTGATCGGAACCGGACCCTGCGGCATTCTCGCCGCTCTTGTCCTGGCCCAGATGGGTTTGCGACCGCTGATCCTGGAGCGTGGCAAGGCGGTCCGGGAACGCACAAAGGACACCTGGGGATTCTGGCGCCAGCGCGTGCTGGATCCGGAATCCAATGTCCAGTTCGGCGAAGGCGGCGCTGGCACCTTTTCGGACGGGAAGCTCTACAGCCAGATCAAGGATCCGCGCCACCACGGCCGCAAGGTCCTGGCCGAGTTCGTCAAAGCCGGTGCACCGGAGGAAATCCTCTACGTCAGCAAGCCGCATATCGGCACGTTTCGCCTGGTCAAGATGGTCGAACACATGCGTGCGACGATCGAGTCGCTGGACGGCGAGTTTCGCTTTTCGAGCAAGGTCGATGGACTGGACATCGAGGATGGCCGGATCCGCGGCGTGCGACTGGCGGACGGCGAAGAGATCCGCTCCGATCACGTGATCCTGGCAATCGGCCACAGCGCGCGAGACACCTTCGAGATGCTGCACGCGACCGGCGTCTACATCGAGGCCAAGCCATTTTCGATCGGCTGCCGGATCGAACATCCGCAATCCATAATTGATCGCGCCCGCTATGGCCCGAGTGCCGGCCATCCCATGCTCGGTGCGGCCGACTACAAGCTCGTGCATCACGCCAGCAATGGTCGCTCGGTCTACAGTTTCTGCATGTGCCCGGGCGGCACCGTGGTCGCGGCCGCCTCGGAGCCGGGCCGACTGGTGACCAACGGCATGAGCCAGTATTCGCGAGACGAGCGCAATGCGAACAGCGCCATCGTCGTCGGCATTACTCCCGACGACTATCCAGGCAGCCCGCTCGCCGGCATCCGTTTCCAGCGCGCCTGGGAAGAACGCGCCTTCGCACTGGGCGGATCGAGCTACGACGCGCCCGCGCAACGGGTCGGCGATTTCCTGGCTGGTCGTGCCTCGTCGAGTCTGGGCAGCGTACTCCCGTCGTACAAGCCCGGCGTGCAGATGTGCGATCTCGCTACCGCGCTGCCTGATTACGCGTTGCTGGCCATGCGTGAGGCCTTGCCGGCATTCGGCAAGCAGATTCGCGGATTCGACCAGGATGACGCCTTGCTGACCGCAATCGAAACGCGAACCTCCTCGCCGATCCGGATCAGGCGCAATGATGACGACTTTCAGAGTCTCAATACGCGTGGCCTGTATCCGGCTGGCGAAGGCGCCGGCTATGCGGGTGGCATCCTCTCGGCAGCGGTCGATGGCATCAAGGTGGCCGAAGCAGTGGCCCTGTCGATGCTGGAAGGATGAGGGTAAACCTGCGAAGCAAGGCGCGAAAACTGGCGGATCACGAACGCAGGTCTGGTGACTGGCCCCGAATTTCAGCCGAGTTGAGCCTTCTCCCGCCGGGAGAAGGTGGCGCGAAGCGCCGGATGAGGGTTCGGATCTGGCGCGGACCTGCAGTTGTGAACCCCTACTCGGTTCACTCCGCCCGAACCCTCTCTCCAACCCTCTCCCGGCGGGAGAGGGGCTTTTGACGGCTCAACATCGATGCCGATCAGGTGCTATTGGACCCGATCCACTGCTCGCTCGCGATTTGAGGCGCTGTTTACCCGAAATTCACGCTGGCGCCATGAAACATGCTTGATCGGGACTTGAACACCAACCGCACATGAACGCGATTCGCGCCTGTGGCACCAACGGCCCCGATGACGTGCAGAATGCGGAATCCCAAGTCAGCGGATTTCACCATGACGGCCAGTGGCAACGAGGAAGAGGCAAACGGGGGCTCGACGACTTCAGTCGATGACACCGCGCAGAAACCAGCTGCGACAAACCCTGCGAATGCCCCGGCGCCTTCAGGCGCGTCCCTGAATCGTGCCATCCGGGAGTCGCAGCTGGATCTCAACGCGCGCATCCATCGCCTGCTCGGAATCCTGGTCGTCGGTGGCGGTCTCTACACCTGCTATTTCGCTGCCGAACTGATCCTGCCGATCCTTTTGGCCATTTTTCTTGCGCTGCTGCTGAGCCCGCTGATGAAGCGCCTTTCCAGCAGCTGGCTGCCGCGTTGGATTGCGGCCTTGCTGCTGATCCTTATCTCGGTCTCCTCTGTTGTCGGCATTGGCAACGTGCTGTACACGCCCGCTTCCGAGTGGGTCGCGAAGGCACCCAAGGTCATGCGCAATGTCACCCCTAAACTGAAGGCTCTGATGCGACCGATCGCGGAAGCCAACAAGGTCGGTGAGTCGCTCAGCGAAATGGCCGGGGAAGGAAAATCCGGCAACAAGACCGTGGTGGTACAGGCGCCGCCGAAGGCCAGCCTGCTGACGACAACCCCGCGCGTGCTGGCGAGCGTCTTGGCGGTGGTCCTGCTGACCTACTTCTTTCTTCTCTATGGCGACACCGTCTTGCGCCGCACCCTGATGATGCGTTCCACCTGGGAACAGAAACGCATCACGGTTGATATCGTGCGCTCGATCCAGAACGACCTGTCGCGATACTTTCTGACGGTGTGCAGCACCAGCATCCTGCTCGGGATCGCCACCAGCGCCCTGCTCTGGGCACTGGACGTCGAGAACCCGTTCCTCTGGGGTGCGATGGCCGCCTTGCTCAACCTGACGCCGTATGTCGGACCGCTGATCATGGGCGTGCTGCTGAGCATGGTCGGGCTGTCGCAATTTCCTACGCTGGGCATGGCATTTCTGCCCGCTGCCGGCTATCTGGCCCTGCACCTGCTCGAGAGCCAGATGGCCACACCGCTGGCCCTCGGCGAGACCATCAACCTCAATCCCCTGGCCATCATTCTGTGGCTGATGATCTGGGGCTGGATGTGGGGCATTCTCGGCCTGCTTCTGGCCGTGCCCATGCTGGTCTGCCTCAAGATCATCTGCAGCCGGGTCGAAGGCCTGCAGGGCTGGGCGATAATGCTTGAGAAATGATCACCAACCCGTTGTTTAATATGGATATGTATTGTGCATTGCTGGACTTCATGACGCGTTTCTTCGCTGACATGAATCTGAAACGAAACGGGAACATCATCGCAATCTGACTAACCTGCCGGTCCACGAAACCATGCGTCGACTCTTTCTGATGGGCTGCCTGCTGGCATTGCCCGCCTTTTCTGCCCTGGCCAAGCAGCCGTATGTCGAACTCGAAAAGCGATTCAGTGCGGAGCAGATGCGTGCGACCGGGCTCGACACGCTGTCCAGCGAACAACTTCAGCTGCTGAACAGCCTGCTCAGCGATGAAATCAGGGTGTCGGTAGAGGCCGAAGTCGAACAGGCCCGCATGGAATCGGCTGCGGCAGCGACTTCCGGAGATGCCGGAGCTTCGGGGAAATCGGCCAATTTCATCGGCTTGAACGAGGCGCCGATCAGCAGCCGTCTGAAGGGCACCATTTCCGGCTGGGAGCCCGGCACGGTCTTCGAACTCGAGAATGGCCAGCAATGGAAGGTGCTCAAGGGCAAGGTCACCCTGCGCGAACCGCTGCTGGAACCGGAGATCAAGGTGGTACCCGGCTTTGCCGGGCGCTGGTTCCTGCAAGTGGTCGAGGACATGCCCAAGGCGCGCGTCTACCGGATCGACTGAGGGCCGGCCTGCGGGAGCGCGATCAGCGGGGCGGCCCGAGACCGGGATCCACCGGTGAATTGTCCGGGTGCAGCCATCCGGATTCGCCATTCGCGTAGTGTTCGTTCTTCCAGATCGGAACGCGTTGCTTGATCTCGTCGATGATCCAGCGACTGGCCGCGTAGGCGGCATCGCGATGATCGGCACTGACACCGACCCAGACCGCCAGGTCGCCGATTTCGAGGCTGCCGGTTCGATGAATAGCGCGTGCCCCACGCAACTCGAAGCGAGACACAGCCTCGGTCATGATCGCCTCGCCTTCACTGCATGCAAGCGGCGCATAGGCCTGATAGTCCAGCCTTCGCACCTGGCGTCCGTCATTGTGGTCGCGCACCCATCCTTCGAAAATAACGCAGGCGCCTGCGGCGTCATCGTCCAGCGTGCGTTTCTGTGCGACGCCGTCGATCGCTGCGTCTGAAAGGACGAAGCGACTCATCCTCCGGACACCGGGGGCAGGAACGCGATCTCGTCACCTTCCTTCAGGCGATGATTCCAGTCGACGAAATGGCCGTTGACGGCCACGCGCAGGCGTTCGCGCGTCATCTGCAGTTCGTGGCTGGCACGGACTTCATCGTAAAGCGTCGCCGCATCCACCGCCGCGCTCTGGATGTCTTCCTCCGCGCAGCCGGCGCGATCGGCCAGGCTGGCAAAGTACAGCAGGCGGTACTTCATTTGCCCACCTGTGCCTGACGCACTTCGCGCTTGCCACCGGATTTCTCGAGTAGTCGCACGCTGGCGATGACAATCTCGTGGCTGAGCGCCTTGCACATGTCGTAGACCGTCAGCGCGGCCACGCTGGCACCGGTCAGCGCTTCCATCTCGACGCCAGTCTTGTGCGTAATCGCCACTTCACAACGGATGCGGAGCTCGACATCGGAGACAAACTCGGTTTCGAAGCGGCAACGCTCGATCGCCAGCGGATGGCAAAACGGAATCAGTTCGTGGGTGCGCTTTGCGGCCATGGTGCCGGCGATGATGGCGGTATCGAGCACCGGCCCCTTCTTCGTGCGCATGCCCTCGCCCTTCAGGCTGGCTGCAACCTCGGCAGGAAAGAGGACGCGCGCCTCGGCGACCGCAACACGCAGGCTGACGGACTTTCCACCGACATCGACCATGGCAGGTCGGCCGTGTTCGTCGATATGGGTCAGTTCGGCGGGCATGCTGTTTCCACTCCACGATTCATCGAGCTCGGAAGCGACATGAAGTCGATGAGGCTTTGCTTCCCCCGCGGGCGGGAAAAGGTCCCGAAGGGGGATGAGGGCGGTGCTCCCGGATCTCCAGCTCTCGCGCCGGATTGATACGGCTTGTCAGCCGAACAAGTGGTGTCGCGCGGTTTCATATTCGCTCCTCAACCACCAATTTCATACATTTCAACGCGCTCGCGCGAATTCGAACCCGCCGCGCCGCGAATTTCGCTGTAGCGGTCATCGCGCGCCGTCCAGATCGCCGTGATCAGTTGACTCAAATCGGCGTCACTGGCACCTGCGCGCAGCGGGCCGAGCAGATCATGCCCATGGTCGGCAAACAGACAGGTATACAGACGACCATCGGCAGACAGTCGCGCACGCGTGCAATCACCGCAGAAAGGCTCACTGACCGAGCTGATGAATCCGATTTCGCCGGAGCCGTCGACAAACGACCAGCGTTGGGCCACTTCGCCGCCGTAGTTCGCCGGCAACGGCCGGATCGGCCAACGCGCACCAATGCGCTCACGCAGTTCGGCACTTGGCACGACGCGATCCTGATTCCACTCGTTGCAGGTTCCGACATCCATGTATTCGATGAAACGCAGTACATGCCCGGTGCCTCGGAAATGCTCGACCATGTCGAGAACCTGGCCGTCGTTGATGTCGCGCATGACAACGCAATTGAGCTTGAGCGAGGCGAAACCGGCAGCCGTCGCAGCACCAATGGCCGCGAAGACTTCAGCGACTTCGCCGCGCCCGCCGGAAAGCTCCCGATAAGTGGTCTCGTGGAGACTGTCGACGCTGAGCGTGATTCGATCCAGACCAGCGTCTCGCAGGGCGTTGACTGACGCGGGCAGCAGGCTGCCATTGGTGGTCATGGCGATATCGTCGATGCCCTCGATGGCGGACAGCTGACGCACCAGCTCCGGAAGTTCGCGGCGCAGCAAGGGCTCGCCACCGGTCAGTCGCAGCTTGCGCACGCCAAGATTCGCGAACAGGCGAGCCAGCCGCTCGATCTCCTCGAAACGCAACCGGTTCGCCTTGCTCAGGAACTTGTGATCGCGAGGATAATCGTCCTCAGGCATGCAGTACGGGCAGCGGTAGTTGCAGCGGTCGATCACCGAGATGCGCAGATCGCTCAAGACGCGCGCACGCCGATCCCGCGGCAGGCCGTGATCGACGCGCAATGGAATCCGCGCGGCCATCAGACGTTATCCGCCTTCTTCAGCACCACCGACTCATGCGGCCAGGCAAGCTCCACCGCCTCGCCGCGATCTGCAACCCGGTACCCGCGCTCGCGCAGCTTGCCCGCTTCCTCGAGCGAGCCGTAGTGATAAAGCAGCAGGCGCTCGCGCAATTCCGCCGGATATTCGCGCTCGATATCCTCGATGCCGCTGTGCGAGGGATTGCCGTGCAGGACACAATCATGGGCGACGATTTCGCCGGAACCGGCGTGGCAGGAAAGGATTTCGGGGATCGGTCGCGTATCCCCGGTCCAGACCATGCTGGCGCGCAGGGAAAGGCCGAACGATGTCATGGGCGCATGGTGGCGAGTAGGGAAAATGTCGAACCACAGGCCTTCGTGCCAGAACCCGCGGCTGCACGCAATCAGCTGGAAGGCGTCCCAGAAATTCGCGCCGCCCTCGGCCAGCACTTCCGGGTAGTCGGCGACACGCGACTGCAGAATCGGAATCAGCGCGGCATGCGCATACAGGCGAACCCTTCCGCGCATCTCCGTATTGAAATAGGTCGAGAAGAACAGGCGTTCCAGACCGCCGACATGATCCATGTGGGCGTGGGTCAGGTAGATCGCTTTCGGCGCCTTTCCATAGCGGGCCGTGTAGACAGTCAGCGCGTCCGGACCGCAATCGATCATCAGCAGGGGTTGCCCGTCCCGCTCGATGACGGCATTGGCCGAACCGAGTTCGACCGCCTGGGCGTTGCCCACACCGAGGAAGCGCAGGGCCAGGCTCATGCGCGTTGCCCGCGCGCATAGTGGTCGGATAGGCCACGATGATAGGCGGCCAGCATCGGGTGCCAGAATTGCGTCTCGAACTGCGGAAACTGCTTTGCGGCCTGCAACTTGCGAAACGAGCGCAGCAGACGATCGAGGTTGGACTGGCGCCAGTTCATGGCCGGTTTGCGCATTCGGCATCGATCGAAATCGATCAGCCAGACCTTGCCGGCGAAATCGACAAGAAGGTTGTGCGCATTCAGGTCCGCATGCCAGAGACCGTACGCATGAAACGCGGCCAGGGTACGTCCCACGTGGACGGCCAGGGCAGCATCCAGGCGCTGTGCTGCAAGACGCGCCGCCAGCGTAAGGGCGCCGGGAATCTGACGGGTAATGAGGTCGGCCTGGTAGACCAGTCCCTTGCGCGTGTACCTCGCCATCAGCGGCGAAGGAACCGGCAGACCGGCCTCGTGCAATCTGGCAAGCAGGCGAAACTCCCGAAATGCCCGCGTCCGGTTGCGCCCGCTCCAGAGATAGCGCTCCTTGTTGAAGAACGAAACGAGTCCGCCACGCCGATAGTGGCGCAACACGCACGCGCCGAACGGCGTATCAAGGAAATGGACACGGCCGCGGCCGCCCGAATCGGCCGGTGCGGCCTCGGATTCCGAACCGCGCTCGAACCACTTTTCTTCAGCCACGGACATCTGCGCCGCGTCAAACAGAATGGCGCCCGTCTTCGTCGGTTGAACTTGAGCCTTGATCATGACGCCATGGAATTCCGGACATGCCAGCGAGTGCCGACTGAACCGAAGTCTAGCAAGCCGCATGAGGGAACGCGGGTACCGGAAGTTGGGCCAGGAGATTGAGCTGACAGCGTGATGATCCTGCTGCGCGAAGGACGCGGCCAGGAAACGCGCCGAACCCGTGTCTGCAGGAACAAGTTTGGCCCATCCTGACGGACCGCCCAGTCTTGCAGCCTCGCCTGTACCGATCTTGTCTGCGGAAAAGCGATGAATTCCTGCGACAATGCTCGATCGCCCCACTGCAACCGGCCAGCTGACCCGCATGCGTCCACGCATTGATGCCACGCCCCCGAATCCTCCCGAGTCCATTTGCATTCTGCGCACATCGGCGATCGGCGATGTCACCCATGTCGTGCCTCTGGTACATACCTTGCGTACTGTCTGGCCGGACACCCGGATAACCTGGCTGATCGGAAAGCTCGAGCACCGCGTCGTCGGCGACATCGAAGGCGTGGAGTTCATCATCTTCGACAAGGCAGCGCGACGCGAAGGGTTCCGCGCGGTGCGCAGGCAACTTGCCGGAAGGAAGTTCTCCGTGCTCCTGCACATGCAGGTCGCGTTGCGCTCGAACCTGCTCAGTTTGCTGGTCAAGTCACCGCTGCGCATTGGCTATGACCGCGCACGCTCGAAGGATCTCCACGGGTTGTTCATCAACTGCCGGATTGCCTCGCGCAAGGGTGAGCATGTGCTTGATGCGATGGCCAGCTTTCTCGAGCCGCTCGGCATCCGCCAGGAATCCGTTCGCTGGGACATTCCCATTCCGGACGAAGCAGAGGCGTTTGCCGAACACCACTTGCCGAAGGGCAAGCGAATCCTGCTGATCAGCCCGACATCCAGCCACCGCTTGCGCAACTGGCGCCCCGAACGATATGCCGCGGTAGCGGACTACGCGGTCAGTCAGCTCGACTGGCGGGTCGTGTTTTGTGGGGGGCCCAGCGCCTTCGAGCGCGAATTTGCCGACCAGATCCTTTCCCGCATGCAATCGCACAGCGTCGACCTGACCGGAAAGGACACGCTCAAGCAGCTATTGGCCCTGTTGCGACGCGCCGATCTCGTACTGGCTCCGGATTCGGGACCGATGCACATGGCCAATGCCGTGGGAACAGCGGTCCTGGGCCTGCACGCAGCCAGCAATCCGCACCGCTCCGGGCCCTATTCGGACCGTCAATGGTGCGTTGACCGCTACGACGCCGCAGCGCGCAAGTTCAGGCGCAAGCCGGCAGATCAGCTGCCCTGGGGCAGCAAGCTTGAATACCGTGACGTGATGGATCTTATCGAGGTTGAGGATGTCCTGGAAAGGCTAAAAGCTTATTCAAATCATATGGATAGGAAGGAAACTTGATGTCAGTTGTCTGAACGGGGCAGAAACGCTCTGCCGGATTTGATAGTCAACTCCAATTGCTGGCGTCACCCTTGCGCCATGAATACCTATCTCAGATCACTTTGGCGCTGCCGCGACGGGTTTGATGCCTGGCGTCTTTATCAAGGCATGCCTGCAGCACGTTCGCGGACCACGGCGCCCGAATCGGACGCGGCACCTGCCCGGGCCGAAAACGTGGAACTCGCTGCGGGATCCCGTGTGCTGGTCAGGGCTATCCGGCCTGGCGACCTTGACGCCATGCAGCGCGCGTTCAAGCGGTTGACTCCGGGCCAGGTTCGTTCGCGCTTTTTCCATACCCTGACCGAACTGCCTGCTGCCGTGGCCGCCGCCATGTGCGACATTGACCCAGAAAGCACGGTTTCCCTCGTCGCCACCGATCTCGACGGCGCGGAAATTCGCGGGGAAGCGCGGGTGCACATCGATACCGTAACGGAAAGCGCCGAATTCGCCCTGGCGATCGACCCTGCCTTCACCGGCAAGGGGCTGGGACGGGCGCTGTTGTCGCGATTGATCGAGGAATGCCGGGCTCGACAGCTGGACGAGATCTGGGGCGAAACCCAGTCCGACAACGCGGGCATGCTGGCCCTGGCCAGGAGACTGGGCTTCGATCTGCAGCCGGAGTCCGAAGATGCGGCCCTGGTCAGGATGACATTGCCTCTGCGGGCGCAGCAGGCTTCGCCCCAATTGTCCAACGCGGCATGAGACCCGACGGCGCACCCTCCGGTCGCCAGCCAAGGTAAACTGCGCGCCCCGCGCCGGTGGCATCGCGTTGCCGGCGCTGTTTGTCGCGCTCGGCTTGTTGTTGCGCTGCCCTGAAGCGACTGCATGGATGCAGGAAGCAGAAGTCGCTTCTGCGCCTGTTGCGCACGCGACACGTGTACATCCATGTGCTTCGCAATTCGGGAGCCGTTGCCGAGACGACCCGTCCATCAGCGCCAGCGCGCCGCGATCTGCACGCAGACAGGTGTCGTGACGATTGCGCCACTTGATCAACGTTGCCTTCAATGACCCAAACCACCCTGATCCACTCCACGCTGCCGACCGGTCCCAAGCAGCGGCGACAATGGAACAACCCGCACGGCTCCGCTCTCGCCCTGGCCCTCGCCGAAGCCGGTCATCGGCATCCGGGTCTGGTCGTGGTCCTGACTCGCGATACCCACGGCGCGCACGCGCTGGAGTCGGAAATTGGCATCTTTGCTGGTGCCGAGCTTGAAGTGCTTCAGTTTCCCGATTGGGAAACCCTGCCCTACGACCTGTTCGCGCCTCATCCGGATATCGTCTCCCAGCGCGTTGCAACCCTGCATCGACTGCCGAGCCTGAATCGCGGGGTGCTGGTCGTGCCGATCGCGACCCTGATGCAGCGCCTGGCGCCGCGCAGCTATATCAGCGGGTCCAGTCTGGTCCTCGACAGCCGGCAGCATTTCGACCTGGGCGCCGAGCAGCGTCGCCTCTCCGCAGCAGGCTACCGCAACGTGCCGCAAGTGCTCGAACCCGGCGATTTTGCCGTTCGCGGCGCGATCGTCGACATCTTCCCGATGGGCAGCTCGACGCCTTACCGCATCGAGCTGTTCGACGAGGAGATCGATTCCATCCGCACGTTCGACCCCGAGTCGCAGCGCTCGGAAGGCAAGGTTGACAGCGTCCACCTGTTGCCGGCCCGCGAATTCCCCCTGACCGAAGACACCGCGCGCAGTTTCCGCAATACCTTGCGCGAACGCTTCCCGATCGACCCGCGGCGCTGTCCGCTGTACCAGGACATCAAGGAAGGCACGGCGCCTGCCGGCATCGAGTACTACCTGCCGCTGTTCTTTGCCGATTCAGACTTCGGCTCCACCGAAACCCTGTTCGACTATCTCGCGCCGGGCGCCCTGTTCATCGTCGATGACGGCGCCTTGGAGGCGGCCGAACAGTTCTCCAGGCAAACAGCGGACCGCTACGAGCAGCGTGCGCACGATATCGAGCGCCCCATCCTGCCGGTTGCCGAACTCTATCTGTCCGTGCAGGAACTGCGCGAGCATCTGAACCAGCAGCTGCGCATCGATCTCGTGGCGCCGGGAAGCGACGAACGCGCTCTCGATCTCGGCACGCAGCCCGTGCCCATGCTGCCGATCAACCGCAAGGACGAGGCTCCGGCGGCCGAGTTGCAACGCTTCGTCAGCACCTATCCGGGCCGTGTCCTGATCGCAACCGAATCGGCCGGACGCCGCGAAGCCCTGATCGAACAGCTCAGCGCTGCGGGCATGTCGCTGGCTTCGGTGGCGTCGTGGCAGGAGTTTGCGGCTGCTGCATCCACTGACCGCTTCGCCATCACGGTTGCCGCGCTCGAGCAGGGCTTCGCCCTTTCCAGGCCGGCCATCAGCGTCCTCACCGAGCGCGAGCTGCTGGGTGAGCGCGCCCAGCAGAGTCGCCGTCGCAAGCGTGTCGCGCGCGATCCAGAAGCGGTCATCCGCGATCTGACCGAGCTCGCGATCGGTTCGCCGATCGTGCACGTGGATCACGGTGTCGGCCGCTACCAGGGCTTGCTCAAGCTCGATGTCGGCGGCGCGGACGGCGAATTCCTTGCCATCGAATACGCCAAGGGCGACAAGCTTTACGTGCCCGTCTCGCAGCTGCATCTGGTCAGTCGCTATTCGGGAACCTCACCCGAGCTGGCGCCCCTGCACTCGCTGGGCGGCGAAGCCTGGGAACGAGCCAAGCGGCGTGCCGCCGAGAAGGTCCGCGATGTGGCGGCCGAACTACTGGCCATCTACGCCCAGCGCGAAGCGCGTCCCGGTACCGCGCTGGCGATAGACCGACTCATGTACGACCAGTTCGCCTCGGCCTTTCCGTTCGAGGAGACGCCGGACCAGTTGCAGGCGATCGAAGCGGTGATCGGCGATCTGGCCAGGGCGCGGCCGATGGATCGCGTCGTGTGCGGCGATGTCGGCTTCGGCAAGACTGAAGTCGCGTTGCGCGCGGCATTCGTTGCTGCCGTTGCCGGGAGGCAGGTCGGTATCCTCGCGCCCACCACCCTGCTCGCCCAGCAGCACTTCCAGAATTTCCGCGATCGACTGGCCGACTGGCCGATACGTGTCGAAGTACTTTCGCGTTTCAAGTCGAAGAAGGAAACCGGCGAGGCGCTGGCGAAACTTGCCGATGGCCAGATCGACATCGTCATCGGCACGCACAAACTGCTGCAGCCCGATGTCCGCTTCAAGGATCTCGGCCTGCTCATCGTCGACGAAGAGCAGCGCTTCGGTGTGCGCCAGAAGGAAAAACTCAAGAAGCTGCGCGCAGAAGTCGATCTGCTGACCCTGACCGCGACTCCGATTCCGCGCACCCTCAACATGGCCATGGCCGGCTTGCGCGACCTGTCCATCATTGCGACGCCACCGGCGCACCGTCTCGCGGTCAAGACCTTCATCGGCGCCTGGGATCCCGCACTGATCCGCGAAGCCTTCCAGCGCGAACTGCAGCGCGGCGGCCAGGTCTATTTCCTGCACAACGAAGTCGACACGATCGAGAAGATGGCGCGCGAGCTGGAGGCGCTGGTCCCGGATGCGCGTATCCGCATTGCCCACGGCCAGATGCCCGAGCGCGAACTCGAGCAGGTCATGCTGGATTTCTACCGCCAGCGTTTCAATGTGATGGTATGCACCACCATCATCGAGTCCGGCATCGACGTACCCAGCGCAAATACCATCGTGGTCAATCGCGCCGACAAGTTCGGACTGGCCCAGCTGCATCAGCTGCGTGGACGTGTCGGCCGATCCCACCACCGCGCCTATGCGTTCCTGATCGTTCCGGACACGCGCTCGATCACGGCCGATGCCGAGAAGCGGCTCGAAGCGCTGGCGTCGCTGGAAGAACTCGGCGCCGGCTTCACCCTGGCCACGCACGATCTGGAAATCCGTGGTGCCGGCGAACTGCTGGGCGAGGAGCAATCCGGACAGATCGAGGAGATCGGATTCTCGATGTACCGCGACATGCTCGATCGCGCAGTACGCGCGCTCAAGTCCGGCAAGGTGCCCGATTTCGACCTGACCAGCGAACATGAGGCCGAAATCGAACTGAATCTCGCTGCCTTGATTCCCGACGACTATCTGCCGGACGTCAATGCACGGCTGACCCTGTACAAGCGCATTGCCAGTGCCGGCGACGACGAAGCGCTGCGGGATCTGCAAGTCGAGATGATCGACCGGTTCGGCCTGCTGCCCGATGCGATCAGGAATCTGTTCGCGGTAACCGAACTGAAACTGCTGGCTACGCCGCTGGGCATCCGCAAACTCGAGCTCGGCGCCAATGGCGGACGCGTGCTGTTTTCACCGAAACCCGAAATCGACCCGATGACCGTGATCCGCATGATCCAGACCCTGCCCAAGGTTTATGCGCTGGATGGCCAGGACAAGCTCAGGATCAAGCTCAAGCTGGAGGGCGCCAGCGAGCGCATTCGGGTCGCACGCGAAATACTTGCCGCGCTGGCGAAGCGCCAAGTGGAGTCCTGACCGACTCCTAGGGTGTCTGGCCATTGCGCAAATCTGCGCGCCAGAGCAGTTCGAGTGTGCCCCGCTGTCCGCCGGCTTTTGGCTGGTGTTGAAGGCTCTCAAGAAGTTCCCGCGCAAGCCCAGACATTGCCACGCAAGAAGAATGACCGGCGGAATGCGCCTATTCCGGCGTATCGCTCACCAGCGGTTCCAGCGCGCTGTCGAGCGCGATCCGCTCGTCGAAGACGAAACAGCGCCCCTCATAGCCCAGCCCGCCCACCTGCTCGAAGTAGCGAAGAATTCCGCCATCCAGCTGGTACACGTTGGCAATGCCTTCGGCCTGCATCCATAGCGCGGCCTTCTCGCAACGGATTCCGCCGGTGCAGAAGCTGACCACGGTTGCACCCTGCAACTGATCGCGACGTTCGGAGACGGCCGTCGGCAGTTCGGTGAACTTGTCGATGGGCAGGGTCAAGGCGCCGGCAAAGCTGCCGTAGGCCACCTCCTGCCGGTTTCGAGTATCGAGCAGGATCAGGGGATTGCCCTGATCATCCTCGCCGTTCGCGATCCAGCGTGCGAGCTGTTCGGGTTCGACTGCAGGTGCCCTGCCCGTCAATGGCTCCGCGTTGGGCTGGCGGAAGCTGATGATTTCCGATTTGACCTTGACCTTGAGTCGTGCGAACGGTTGCGAGGCACTGTGGCTGCGCTTGATCTCCATGCCGGAGAATCGTGCGTCGGCCAGCAGGCCGGCCAGAAACGACTCTATCCCCAAATCGGGGCCGGCCAGAAACAGGTTCAGGCCCTCGCGGGCGACCAGGATCGTGCCAAGCAGCGCGTTCTCCCCGGCCAGGTCGCGGAGCCCGGTCATGAGATGTTCCGGGTCGTCGATCTCGACAAACCGGTAAGCGGCGATATTCAGGATCATTCGCCAATTTTACGACATCGGGCAGTCGAGCGTTTGCAACTTCGCACTGGTCAGGCAGTCCAATCCGCGCTAAAAGGTCATGCCCCTGCCAAGGGGCAAGATCGAAGCCACCACAATGTGCCAGCGCACAAGCGAGGATGTCATGTCCAAGGGTATGGATTCAAAGAAGCAGACGAAAAAGAAGCCGGAGAAGACGCTCAAGGAAAAGCGTGCCGAGAAGGCCGAAAAGAAGAAGAGCAAATAGGTGATCTGACATTTCGGGTCGCTGCCGGCCGCGTTGCAGGCAGCGACTTCCAGCCCTTCATGCCGCGCCTTCCCGCCGCTACAGGAAAATTGATGGTTCGCCTCGTTCCCCCTCCCTGTTCTGCATTCGACTTTCGAGTGACCCTGCTGACCGTGGCAGGCCTCTGGCTGTCGACTTCGAATGCGCAGGCCGCCGATGTCCCTCTGGTGACCACCGCCGCCATTCCGCCCGTTGTCCTCGAGTACGACATTCTCAATACCTTTCCGCATGACCGTGGCGCATTCACCCAGGGTCTGGTCTATCGCGACGGATTTCTCTACGAGAGCACAGGTTTGAATGGACATTCGAGCCTGCGCAAGGTGAAGCCCGATTCGGGGGAAGTCGTGCAACGGGAGACAGTCGACGCCAAGTATTTCGCTGAAGGCCTGACCGACTGGAAAGACCAGCTGATTCAGATTACCTGGCAATCCGGGCTGGCTCTCACCTACGACCTGAAGACATTCAAGCCCACCGGCAGCTTCACGTACCGGGGCGAAGGCTGGGGCATCACTCAGGACGGCCACAAGCTGATCATGAGCGATGGCACGGCGACGCTGCGCTATCTCGACCCGGAGACCCACGAGCAAACAGGCACCCTGGAAGTCACCTATGAGGGCAAGCCTCTGGCCAACCTCAACGAGCTGGAATTCGTGCGTGGACGCATTCTTGCAAACGTCTGGCAAAGCAATAGTATCGTTGTCATCGACCCTGCCGATGGCCGCGTTACCGCCCAGATCAACTTGCCCGACCTGCTCACTGCCAGCGATCGATCACCTGCCGTGGATGTACTCAACGGGATCGCCTACAACCCGAAAGACGACAGCCTGTTCGTGACTGGCAAATGGTGGCCGAAGGTCTTCGAGATCAGGTTGAAGAAGTCGGACCTGTTCGAGAAGAAACATTAGACCCGCTTCGGTTCGTGACCAGTGGGGTCACTCACCCCTTTGGGTCCCGAATCGACGCCGCCCCATGGCATTGGGCATCCCTGCGAAGGCAGGACGCGCCCGTAGCAGCCAGACGGCTGTTCATCCGGTTCCTCTTGGAGCGTTGCCGTGAAAGCCCGGGATGCGGGTTGCAGCCTCTGCTGAAACGACGCGCCTGAAGTCAGCGCCATTCACGCCCAAACCCTTCCGGGATAGACGCACGCGCTGATGCTGCCTGGTTTCAGCCGACATCACCGGTTGCATGCCGCCGCCGAATTACCGGCGCGACGCACGCAATTGCCGTAGTATGTGCGTGTTGTTTGTCCTTTGAGCGCGTCTCGATCGGCCGATTCCCCGTCGCCGTTACGCCCCTTTCGCGCCGTCATTCCGATCCTTGCCTTGACGCCTCCACGGGAGTGCCCATGCCGGGCTACCGTACCCGCCAGCTGGTCGTCCGGCTTGGCGGCCACGATTTCAGGATTCGTGCGCTCAGCGACTTGCAACAGTTCGCCGATCCGCTCGGTATTGCCGATCGTCTGGGAATTTCCTCTGCGCAATGGAGCCTGTTCGGGCAGGTCTGGCCTTCCGGTCGAGTTCTGGCGGAGGCGATGTGCAGCTTTGAAGTCACTGGCAAGCGCATCCTTGAAATCGGCTGCGGCCTGGGTCTCTCGAGCCTGGTATTGCAACGACGCAAGGCCGACATTACGGCCAGCGACCAGCATCCGCTGGCCCAGTCGTTCCTGGCGCGTAATGCGCGACTGAACCAGCTACCCGAACTGGCTTACTGCGATCTGAACTGGGCTGTTCCCGATCACACCCTCGGCCGCTTCGATCTGATGATCGGCAGCGACATCCTCTACGAACGACGCCACATCGAACAACTGGCCGACGTGCTCAAGCGACATGCCCAGGCTTGTGCGGAGATCGTGTTTACCGACCCCGGTCGAGGCAACAGTGCTCCGTTCACCCGAGCATTGTCTCGAACAGGGCTACAGCGTCACCGAAGTGCGCAGTCGTTTCAACGAAAGCGACCTGCCACCGTTTCGTGGCCGTCTGCTCAGCTATCGACGCTGAGCCAAACCCGGATTCCCGCATGGCCCTGAACATTCATCCCGACGACTCCAAGCTTGACCCGACAGTGTCCTGCTCGAACTGCGAGGCAGTCTGCTGCAGGCTTACCGTGGTGCTCGATGCATCCGACCAGATTTCCGATGAACTGGTGGTGCATGGCGCCAACGGGGTCGACGTCATGGCGCATGCCGCGGACGGCTGGTGCATCGCGCTCGATCGCACAACCATGGGTTGCAGCATCTACGCACAAAGACCCAGGGTCTGCCGCAGGTTCGCCATGGGCGGCGGTTACTGCCGCCTGGAGCGACAGAAATTCAGCGACGCACGCATTCCGCTACGCGTTGCCTGAGTTGCCTCCACGCCGGGATTCCTCCCAGGCTGCCAATTCCTCGCGATAACGCTGCATGGCGTCGTCATAGAGGTCGAACACACAGCGCACGCAGCCCGAACCACAGCAGTCCAGCGGATCCGGCTCGACCGGCCTCTGCGGCTCGGGAAGATCGTGCGTGGTCACGGCAGCTGCTGTCGGGTCCACTGAACGATCTGGGTGCTGCTCATGCCACCACTCTGGCGCGCCAGTTCACGGCCTTGGCGAAAAAGAATCAGGGTCGGAATACTGCGGATCCCGAAACGCGCACCCAGTTGCTGCTGCGCCTCGGTATCGACCTTGGCCAGGCGCAGGCGCGGTTCAAGCTGGCCGGCAGCCGCCGAAAAGTGCGGTGCCATGGACAGGCAGGGACCGCACCACGGTGCCCAGAATCGATCAGGACGGGAAGATCCCCGCGCAGGGCCTTGGCGTCGAAATCTGCAGAACCGAGCTCGTTCGGCTGGCCGCTAAACAGGGCCCTCTGGCAGCGGCCACAGACCGGCTTGTCGGCCAGCCTGTTTTCGGGAACCCGATTCATCGCAGCACAATGGAAACAGGGAATCATCAATGTCTTGTCAACCATGAACGCCTCGTCGCGATCGGTGTCTGGAGATCAAGATGGAGCCTGTTGTGTACAGCTCAAGGGAACCTTGGCTCATGCTGAATCGGCGACAAATGGAAACACCACGCCGGGTCGGTCGGCTGTCCACGGCTGTACCTTGTACATGCTTTCGACAAACACCGGTGCTGCGAGCAGGCTTTTCAACCAGTCCCTCAGATCCGGCCAGGGCTGTGCGCTGAACCAGTCGGGCTCGACCATCGAGAATTGCCTGACAAATGGCATGATCGCATGGTCACTGAGGCCGCCGTGTTCGCCGCCAAGCCATCGTTGCTCTTCGAGGATGGCTTGCAGACTGCGCAAATAGCGCGCGCCCTGCTCCCGACTTTCCTGCGCGATCGAATCCGGATATCGATTTGGATACTTGTAGCGATCCAGAGCCGACTTGAACTCTCCGTCGCACGCCGCGATCAGCGCCAGGGCATCGGACAGCGATTCCGTGCTCAGTGGCAACCAGAACGCCGGATCTCGACGCCGCAGTGCCCAAAGCATGATGTCGAGGCTCTGTTCGATGACGTGACCCGTTTCATCGATCAGCACCGGGACCGTGCCTTTCGGAGATACCGCCAGCATCTCGACAGGTTTGTTGCTCAGCACGACCTCGCGCAACTCGCAGGTCTGGGCGCTGATCCACAACGCCATGCGCGCGCGAATCGCATAAGGGCATCGCCTGAACGAATAGAGAACAGGCAGGGCCATCAGTCGCTGTCGAAAATCTTGCCCGGGTTCATGATGCCGCTCGGGTCGAGCACCCTCTTGATCTGACGCATCATTGCGATTTCGGCATCGCTGCGGGTGCCGGCCAGGTACTTCTTCTTGACCAGGCCAATGCCATGCTCCGCTGAAATGCTGCCGCCGAAGCGGGCCAGTGTTTCCGAAAGCAAGCTTGTTACGCGTTCGCAATCGGCGATGAATGCTTCTTCGCTGGTGCTTGCGCTCCTGATCACGTTGATGTGCAGGTTGCCGTCGCCTATATGGCCAAACCAGACGACTTCACATTCGGGGTATTCGCGATCGAAGATCTCGCGCATTGCCTGCATGAATGCGGGTATCGCGCTGGTGCGCACCGAGATGTCATTCTTGTACGGTTTCAGCGGTGCCAGGCTCTCGGTGATGCCTTCGCGCAGACGCCAGAGAGATGCCGCCTGCGACGAGCTCTGACTGATCACGCCATCGTTGACCCAACCATTTTCGAAACACTCCTCGAAGACTTCACCGGCCAGGGCCTGCTGTGTCTCGTCTGCCGCATCGAATTCCGCCACCAGGTAGTACGGCGAAACCTGCTCGAAGGGATCCTGTGCCCCGTGGGCGACAACGTGGGCCAGCGCGCGATCGGTAAAGAATTCGAATGCGCTGAGCCCGAGTTTGCGGCGGCAACTCGAAAACACCTGCATCAGCGCCTGCATGGCAGGTACCGCGAGCAGCATCACGTTTGAAGCCGGGGCCGGATCGGTCAGGCGGACACTGGCCTCGACAATCAGTCCGAGGGTGCCTTCTGCACCGATCATGAGATGGCGAAGATCGTAGCCGCTGGAGTTCTTGACCAGGCCGCGATTGAGGTCGAGCAGTTCCCCGCTGCCGCTAACCACCTTGAGCCCGGCAATCCATTCGCGCGTATTGCCATAGCGGATGACCCGGATGCCACCGGCATTGGTCGCGATGTTGCCGCCAATCGAGCAGGAACCACGCGCGGCGAAATCGACCGGCAGATTGCGTCGCCCATGCAGCAGCGCGTTGCAGGGCCTCGAGCGCGAGACCGGGTTGCACGGCAAGAATGCGGTCGACCGGATCGAATGCGAGCACGCGATTCATGCGCTCGAAACTGACCACCAACTCACCAGCCACGCCACGGCGCCGCCCGACAGCCCGGTACGACCACCGGAAGGGACCAGCGATATCGCTTCCTGCAATGCCCAGCGCACGATCGCCTGCACTTCCCCGATACTTGCGGGCAATGCAATGGCGAGTGGCGCAGGTGCCCAGCGTCGGGTCCAGTCCCGGCCATAGAACTCGAGATCGGCCGGACTCTTCTTCAGCATCAGCCCCGACAGATCTCGGCTCAGTCGCGACAGGGGTGAATCGGTCATGCGCGGGGTTTCCGTATCGCGGGAGGGTAAAGCCATCAGCGTGCCAGTGATGCGGCATCGCGTCTACTGCTGCACTGCCGCAAAAGCACCGGGATCTGGCATAGTCGGCATCGACCGGGCGATTGCCTTCTGGTATCCGCTGAAACCAACTCTGCCCATGCGACCCATCATGAAGAAGACCTCCTACCCGAAGCAGGATATCCGCGTGCTGTTGCTCGAAGGCGTCAGCGCGAGTGCCGTGGACACCTTCAAGGCCGCCGGATATACGCAGATCGAATTGCATGACAAGTCGCTGCCCGAGGATGAACTGGGACGATGCATTGCCGATGCGCATCTGGTCGGCATTCGTTCACGCACCCAGTTGAGCTCCGATGTGCTGGCCCAGGCCAAGCGCCTGATCGCCGTGGGCTGCTTCTGCATCGGCACCAATCAGGTCGATCTCGACGCTGCGCAGGCCCTGGGCGTACCGGTTTTCAACGCGCCCTATTCGAACACGCGCAGCGTGGCCGAACTGGTGCTTGCCGAGGCCATCCTGCTCCTGCGGCGGATTCCACAGAAGAATGCCGAATGCCACCGTGGCGGCTGGTCGAAATCGGCCAGTGGCAGTTTCGAAGTCCGCGACAAGGTGCTCGGCATCGTCGGCTACGGGCATATCGGCACCCAGGTCGGGCTGCTCGCCGAAGGCCTGGGCATGCGCGTGATCTTCCACGACATCGAACCCAAGCTGACGCTCGGCAACGCGCGCGCCGCAGCCGGCCTGAAGGACCTGTTGCAACGCTCGGATATCGTCACCCTGCACGTTCCGCAGACACCGCAGACGGAAATGATGTTCGGCAAGGCGGAGTTCGCGATGATGCGCAAGGGCAGCGCCCTGATCAATGCATCCCGCGGCACCGTGGTCGATATCGACGCCCTCGCCGAAAGCCTGCGTAGCGAGCATCTTTCCGGTGCCGCCGTGGATGTGTTTCCGGTCGAACCCAAGGCCAATGGAGAAAAGTTCGTTTCACCGCTGGTCGGCATGGACAACGTGATCCTGACCCCGCATATCGGCGGCAGCACGCTCGAAGCCCAGGACAATATCGGTATCGAAGTCGCGGCCAAGCTGGTGCGCTACAGCGACAATGGCTCGACGCTGTCGGCGGTCAATTTTCCGGAAGCCACCCTGCCCGAGCACCCGGACAGCCATCGTCTGCTGCATATCCATCGCAACATGCCCGGCATGCTCTCGCGAATCAACGAGATCTTCTCGCGCGAGAACGTCAACATCGACGGACAGTACCTGCAGACCAATGCCAATATTGGCTATGTCGTGGTCGATGTATCGACCAGCGAAACCCAGGCCGCCGCTTTGAAGGAAGCGTTGGCCTCGATCGAAGGCACGTTGCGCACGCGCGTCCTTTATTGATCGTCGCGTCCCGCCGCGATCGGCAGGCGCCAGCCGTAGCGGATGGCCATGAAGCGAAGGCCGAAACACAGGCTGGTGGAGACGACCAGCACCGGCAGCTCGGGCAGGGAAAACTGCTTGCCGATCACGATGACTGATGCGCCGGCCAGGGCGGCCACCGCGTAAAGCTCCGAACGCAGTACAACCGGAGTCTGCGCAACGAGAATATCGCGCACGATGCCGCCGCCGATTCCACTGAGCATGCCAAGCAGGGTCGCCGAGACAGGGCCCAGCCCGAATGCCAGTGCCTTGCTGGCCCCGGTCACGGCAAACAGGGCCAGGCCGACCGCATCGAACAGTTGGACCGGATTGCGTAGCCTTTCGATATCCTCGCAGCGAAAGAAGGTCAGCAGACCGGCAAGGCAAGTAATACCCACGTAGTGCCAACCAACCAGGGCTGACGGTGGCGTCGCACCGATCAGCACGTCGCGAATGATGCCGCCGGACACGGCTGCTGCGAAGGAGAGCACCAGTACGCCGAACAGGTCGAGTCGGTGGCGCACGCCAACGGTGGCGCCACTGATTGCGAATACGAAGGTACCGGCATAGTCCAGTACAGTCAGGAACAGGTTCACGAACGCAGGCTCCGGCGTGGGAAACCGGCATGGTACGCGAACCGTTCCATGCGACGTGCCCCGCTACCAGGTGTAGCGCACGGTGTAGCTCAGCTTGGCCTCCGAATCTGCTGCGATCCGCAGAGGGAAGTCGATCGTCTGCGCATCCTGCTTGACGAAATCATGGTTCTTCGCCGTGATGCGCCACGTGCTCCAGCGATACAGGTATTCGCGCACGACCACGTCCACGGCCGACTTCTTGCGGTTGCGCACACTGATCTCGAAACTTTCGTCAATGATCTGGCCGGCGCTGTCCAGCGTGAAGCCGGTCTGGCGCCGTTCGCCGACGACATCGAACGAATTGCCGAGCTTGATGCGCACGGTCTCGTTACGAGGCGTGTGCTTGATCACGTCCTCGCCGATGAATTCGAGAGTACCGTCCACCGAAGCCTGATTGACGCGCATGCGACCGGCAGGCAGTGGAACGCCAAGCTGGTTGGCTTCGCTGTTCTTGAATTCCAGGTATGCGCCGACGTTCCCTTCGGTGGTTGCTCCATAACCCTGATCGGAGATCGGTTGTGACCAGTGGTTCCAGGGCTGCGGGGATGCGGTAAACACCAGTTGCTTGTTGCAAGCCAGGTTGACCGCCGTTGGAAACAGCTCCAGTTGCTTGGTCGAATTGTCCGGGAGATCGCTGCGGCGCCCCAGCGTGTACAGGTGGTACTCGAACAGGGAAGACTCGGTGAAGCCCTGCTCCGCCGCCTCGGCCATGACACCACCCCGCTTCATCATGACCGTCTGCGGTTGCGCCGCTGCAGGTGCTCGATTGACCTCTCCGGCGATCAGCTTCAGTTGTGCCGACGGGTAGCTCGCACCGGACTGATTGACAATCGTCACCCAGGAGGAAAGATCCATCTGGCAGTCATTGTCCGACTCGCGCAAGCTGATGTTGTAGTCACTCCACCAGGTCATGCCCTGAGTCTGGTAGGAGACCCGTGTCGAATGGGTGCCGCCACGTCTCGCATCCACCAGCCAGACCAGGGTCGGCTTCGTGATCAGGCCACCGGGCAGGCTCGGAAACAGTACGTTGCCAAAGTTCGAGATGCTCAGCACCTCGCCGCTTCCACGCTGAAGGACCAGACTTCCACCCGCCGCGGAAAGCAGCGTTCCACTGATCGTTTCTAGCGCACTGCCATTGAACTGCTCGATCGTGATCTGCTCGCCCACGTAGCGCTCGAGCAGCTTGTCGCGATTGACCAGGTCATACTGGTAGTTCTGCTCGACAACGCGCGTTCCGGCCGGATCGGTGAGCGATTCGAACGATACCGTAGTCGGATCGATGCGCTTCGCCACGTCGGTAAAGCGCAGCATGCCGCTACCTGCTTGCAGGGTCATCTTGCGACCGTCGCGCACCAGTGCGTAGCCGGGCAATGCCGCGCCATAGTTTCCCAGCCGTTCGGTACTGATCTGGCCTGGCTGGGCCGAGCTGTAGATGGTCAGCGAGTAGTCAGGGGCGTCAGCGACAGCAGCCTGAAACGGCAGTATCGTGACAATGGCGGCAGCGAGAAGTCCTGTACGCATGATTTTTCCTGGTTGGAGAATTCCGAAATATGCAACGCAGAAGCCGGCCTTGCGGGGTTTCGCCGTTTCAGGGCTCAATCCGCGTCCTGCCTGGCTTCGACGAATGTCGAGAATTGCTGCAAGGTCTTGCGAGATATGTCGGGCACCCGGCAGCCGTCGGCCGGATGACCGACAACCAGCAGCAGATAGGGAACTTCGTTTTTCGGACGATCAAGTATCTCGTTGAGAAAGGCCATCGGACTCGGCGTATGCGTAAGACTGGCCAGGCCGGACTTGTGCAACGCTGCAATGAGCATGCCCGTGGCAATTCCTGTCGACTCATGCGGGTAATAGCGCTTGGCCTTGCGCCCGTCGACCATGGGGCCGGTGCGTTCGTAGAAGATCGCGATCAGCCATGGCGCGATTTCCAGAAACGGCTTGTGCTCGTCGGTTCCGAGCGCAGCGAGCGCCTGCAGCCACTCCTCGGGCGCTCGTCTTTCATAGAACTCCCGTTCCTCCGCCTCGGCGGCGATCCGGATCCGCCGCTTGATGGCGGGATCGGAAATGGCCACGAAATGCCAGGGCTGCTGGTTGGCGCCACTCGGCGCGGTACCGGCAGCGCGCAGGCACTCCTCGATGATCTCGCGCGGGACCGGCCGCGGAGAATAGTCGCGCACGGTTCGCCGCGTGGACAATTCGGCATGCAGCTGGCGTGCACGATTCAGAATCCTTTCATCGTCGGCGTCCACCCGATCCTGCAGGGGTACGGTTCTGGTCGATTCCATGTCGAGAGCATAGCGCGAGCGGTGCGGATCGTGCGCGGACTGGCCGCTGGTATTGCCCAGAGGATACGATCCTTCTCACGTTCCAGACTGCGGCGGCGTGCATGTCGGTCAATACCATCGCGATCAATCAGCGGCTGAACAGATTCGACGGTCACGAGGAAATCTGGCTGTTCGGCTATGGATCGCTGATCTGGAAAGTGGATTTCCCGTATCTGGAGCGACGTCCTGCGCGCATTCATGGCTGGGTGCGCCGGTTCTGGCAAGGTTCGCACGACCATCGCGGCACAGCCGAGGCTCCCGGCCGCGTTGCCACGCTGATTGCCGAGCCGAACGCGATCTGTGCGGGCATGGCCTACCGGATTGCGCCAGCCGTGTTTGACCACCTCGACATGCGAGAGAAGAACGGCTACCTGCGCGAAGTGGTCGGCATCGAGTTCAAGAGCGGTGAAACCGTCGACGGCCTGATCTACATCGCGGGACCTGAAAACGAAGCGTTTCTTGGCCATGCCTCGGATGCCGAGATCGCGGCCCAGATCGCGCGGTCCAGGGGACCCAGCGGATTGAATCGCGACTACCTGACGCATCTGGCAGATGCCCTGCGCGACATGGGTGAGCAGGACGCTCATGTTTTCGCGATCGAAAGACACCTGAACGCCGGCCTCGCGATCTGACTGGCGCAATCGCCCCGTCACCGGGGTTCAAGCCTCACAGCAGCTGCCAGCCTGAACGAATGCAACTGCTTTTCCGCATCGTCCGGGACGCTGCGCTGCCGTAGTGGCATCATTGTCGAAAGCCTCTGACCGGTACAAGAATGTTTTCTCGACTGCAATGGCTGCTGCTGCAGCTCTCACGCATGCTCTGGGTGCGCGCAACGGCATTCTCAGTTCTCGGCATCCTGACCGCGCTGGTCGCCCTGGTCGTCAAGCAATACATACCGAATCACTTGCCGGCGACGATTGGTGCCGATGCCGTTGATACGCTGCTGCAGATCATCGCCACGAGCATGCTGTCCGTGACGATATTCTCGCTCAGCACGATGGTTGCCGCGTATGCGTCTGCCACGAGCAACACGACGCCGCGTGCGACTCATCTCCTGCTCACCGACAGCACGGCGCAGAATGCGCTGGCAACCTTTCTTGGCTCATTCCTGTTCAGTCTCGTCAGCATCATCGTGCTGCAAACAGGCCTGTATGGCGATACAGGCCGCGTCGTCCTGTATGCGGTAACCCTGGGCGTCATCATCGTCATCGTGATCACGCTGCTGCGCTGGAGCGACTATGTGCTGCGCCTTGGCCGGGTCAGCCCGACCTGCGATCGTGTCGAAGCCGCCGCAACCTCCGCGATCCGGCGGCGGCGCGCTTCCCCCTATCTGGCAGGTCAACCCCGCGAAGCCGGTGAGACGGGTATTCCTGAAGGAACCATGCCGATCAAGACGGATGAATTCGGCTATATCGAGCACATCGACATGCAGGCCTTGCAGGAAACCGCCGAAGCTTGCGAAACGGAAATCTACCTGGTCGCCCTGCCGGGACACTTTGCCGGTGCGGCGCAGCCCCTGGCTCGAATCAAGGGCGCTCTTCCGGAGGAATCGATCAGGAAGATTCGCAAGGCGTTCAGCATTTCTGCTTCGCGCAGTTTCGACCAGGATCCGCGCTTCGGTGTCTGCGTGCTTTCAGAAATTGCTTCGCGCGCGCTCTCACCTGCGATCAATGATCCCGGCACGGCCATCGACGTACTCAGCCGGGGTGCACGCATGCTTTCGCTGTGGTCGGAAAATCACCCTCATGCGATCGAGGTCAAGAAGGAGGACTCCATTCGCTTCCCAAACGTGCATGTCCCTCCGCTCGAACTGGAAGAACTTTTTGACGACTTCTTCATTCCGATCGCACGAGACGGTGCCGGGCTGGTCGAAGTGGGCATTCACCTTCAGAAAATGCTGCTGACTCTGGCCAGCCTTGGCGACAGGAGATACCTGCGCGCGGCCGCGCGCCAGTCGGCACATGCACTGGCGCGTGCAGAAGCGTCCCTGAGCCTGACAGACGATATCGTGCGCATTCAGCAAGCCGCGGCCCGTGTAGCCAAGCTGGCTGACGCATGAATCCCCGTCTACGAAACGGGCATGCATCCCCTGGAGCATTTGCTTGAATGCCAAGGCCGATATCAAGGCATGGCGCGACGCGGGATGCATGCTCCGATTCGGCCATCATGAGATCTTCGTTCGCTCGGGAGGCCGCCCCGATGGACCTGCCCTGCTCCTGATTCACGGGTTTCCCACGTCCTCATGGGACTGGCAGCCCATCTGGCCGGAACTGGAAAACACCCATCACTTGATCAGCTTCGACATGCTCGGTTTCGGATTTTCCGACAAGCCGGCAGGTCATCGCTATTCCATGTTCGAGCAGGCCGACATTGCGCAGGCCGTGCTCAGGCATTGCGGCGCGAGCGAATACCACATCCTTGCGCACGACTACGGCGACACGGTCGCGCAGGAACTGCTGGCCCGCGACCTTGACGGCCCCCAGGCATGCACGCTGCTCAGTGTCTGTCTGCTCAATGGCGGCCTGTTTCCGGAATCACACCGTCTGTTGACCATCCAGAAACTGTTGCTCTCTCCCATTGGCCCGCTGGTTGCGCGCCTCTCGAGCCGCAGGAGTCTGGCCATCAGCATGCGCAACATCTTCGGCCCGGACACTCAGCCCGACGATGACTTGCTGGACGGGTTCTGGTGGCTGCTGACTGTCAATGACGGCAAGAAATGCATTGCGGACTTGATCCGCTATGTGCGCGAGCGCGCTGAATTCCGTGAACGCTGGGTCGGAGCCATGCAGCGGAGCAGCCGGCCGCTGAAGCTCGTCAATGGACCTGTCGACCCGATCTCGGGCGCGCACATGGTCGAGCGCTATCGGCAAATCGTGCCGCGGCCGAACATCACCGAGTTGCCAGGTATCGGCCATTATCCGCAAGTCGAGTCTCCGGCTGGCGTCGCAGCCGCGTACAGGGAATTTCGAGAAAGCATGGCCTGACCACCTGTGACTTTCGGGCCGTGTGCATGAAATTCGAGCGCGCATAGTAGGGATACCTTCCAGGGGACAATCCAATGCGCACCCTCAGCCTTCTGTTCGCTTCACTGAGCTCGATAATCATCGGTTGTTCCCGTTCCGAACCGCCTGCTGCGCCCTCGCCCGCAACCAGTGCCGCGGAATCGATTGGACCTGCACAGGCATCCGGCTCCGGCGACGTGGCGACGAAGGATCCGGGTATCGCCGCAGTTCTGGCCAATCCGGCCCGTAGCGAAGCCGACCGCGGACGCGACGCGCGCGACCAACCCGAAGCCGTGCTGACCCTGGCCGGGTTCGGACCCGGCATGACCATTGCCGACATTTTCGGTGGCGGCGGCTACTACAGCGAGATTCTCTCGGGCGTTGTCGGGGTGGAGGGAAAAGTCGTGCTGATCAACAACGCGGCCTACGACGCCTATGCGAAGAAAGGCCTTGAACCGAGACTCGCCGACGGGCGCCTGCCGAATGTCGAATACAACATCGTTCCAAATGACGCCATGCAACTGGGCGATTCGACCCTCGATGGCGCGATGATCGTCATGTCCTACCACGACCTCTACGTCGTCGACCCGGAAAACGGATGGCCGGCCATCGATGCCGGACAGTTCCTCGACCAGATTGCGACGGCACTGAAGCCCGGAGGTGTTCTGCTGATCGTGGACCATTCCGCCCGCGAGGGCAGCGGCAACTCGGACGCCAACAGTTTGCACCGCATCGAGGAATCCTTCGCCAGGGCTGATATCAGCAGCCACGGACTCGAGCTGATTTCCAGTTCGGATGTGCTGCGCAACCCCGACGATCCGCGAGACAAGGGCGCGCTCGATGAAAGCATCCGGGGCAAGACCGACCGCTTCGTGCATGTCTATCGGAAGAACCCCGATGCCTGAGGTCCGCGGTCCTGCGTCTGCCTGAAACTGCAGACGCAGCACGAATCGTGCCCCCAGTTCCGGCTAGTGCGCAGTCACCGTGCAATCACCCGCCAAGGCCAATGACTGCAAGGTGTGCCCGTCGCCATCCTGCGCAAACGCGACCAGATGCCATGAGGATTGTCCGGCAGTCTGCCTGGCAAGACGAATCATCTGGCGAACCGGCGGCGTCCACGGTCCCCAGAGCTGCGTGACGATGCGGTCATGCCGCAACGTTGCGCCGCGATTCTCGCCGCCCCCGACCTTGGTCGTCTGACCATCCAGAGTCTGCGCCAGCCAGACCCGGGCGCTCGGCGCGGATACCTTCGGTTTGCCAGCCTCCAGAGCGAGCTCCCATTCGCCGTCCTTCTCGGACAGTTCAAGCGCCAGGTCCATTTCGGCCACGGTGTTCCCCTCGAACAGGGCCGATTCAAACGCTTCTTTGGAATTCCACTGCACGCGTGTCTGTCGGCCGACCATGACTTGAGGTGTGTAGACAGTACTCCCGCCAGCGGCATTCACGCGCTTGCGCTGTCGATCGGCACTTTCGCGCAGGGCAAAACGGTCTGGCCATCCGATGGCGTCCCAGTAGTCAACGTGAAATGCGAGCAGGTTGATATCGGCCCGCCCCGTCTGGGCAGACAACCAGCGGTCGGCCGGTGGGCAACTGCTGCACCCTTCGGAGGTATAGAGCTCGACCAGGGGAACCAGACTGTTGCCGCTCGATGTGGCGCAGGTCGCGTCTGCAGAACCGATTGCAGGCAATGAACACAGAATTGCGGCAGTGGTCGCGAGCAGTTTCAGCATGAGCGTCTTCCATTCGACTTGAACCGGCGCGCGGACCATTGGGCCTGCCCGATGCAGGCATCCGCTTGCAGATGACCCGTACGGGCAAGAAGACCGGCAAGAGTGAAGAAACATTGCAGGAGCGACTGCCAACGCCGGATGACCTCGGCCATTCAGTGACTATTGCTGGATCGAACCCTGCTGCTGGAAACCGGATTCGGAAGCGGGTCGCGCCTCTTCGCTGATACTGACGCTCACTTCCATGGATTCCGACCTACCGCCCTGATGGACGCCCCGGATCGGAGCGGCGTCGTGATAATCGCGCCCGCAAGCGATGCGCACGTAGTACTCGTTCGGGCAAATCCGGTTGGCAGCATCAAAGCCCACCCAGCCCACGTCTTCGACGAATATTTCAGCCCAGGCATGGCTGGCCGCCTCGCCAGTCTCGGCTCCGGCGCACAGATAGCCACTCACGTAGCGTGCCGGGAAGCCGAGAACCCGTGCCGCCGCGGACAACAGGTGAGCGTGGTCCTGGCAGACGCCGAGACCCTGCTCGAGCGCTTCGGCAGCGGTCGTTTCGGAGTCGGTCTGGCCAGGGACGTAGTCAACCCGATCGCGCACGTGGTTGCACAGTCGATGCAGGCGATCGATGTCGCCGTCCCCTTTCGGCACCTGACCGGCCATTTCACGAATGGCAGAGTCGATCCGGGTCAGCGGCGTCTCGATCAGAAAGAACTGGACAGGAAGAAGTTCAACCGTGCCACTCAGGACACCGTGATGATCACTGGTCTGTACGCGGCCATTGACCTCCACCAGCACCTCGTTGACGGCGCCATCGGCGGTGTGGGTTGCAACGGGATTGCCAAAACCGTCCTTCGTGATGCAGGGCAGCAGTGTCCCATCCACTTCGACGCGCCAGTCCACGACTGTCTGGCTCGCGGAACTGGCCGGCCACAGGCGCAGCGCCTGGGTGACGCGCAGCGCCGGTTCCGAGTACTGGTAGTGGGTCCTGTGTCGAATCGCAAGTTGCATCAGAAATTGTGGCCGCGTGCGATTTGCTCGCCAAGCAGTGCGCAGCGCTCGATCAGTTCGCTCAGATATTCATGCAGTCCACGCTCGATGATGTCTTCGATACGCCCGTAGCGAAGTTCGGCGAACTGCTTGTGGGCGATCCGCTTGCACTCGGCACTGAGTTCGGAATCCTGACTGCTGATGGGATCGAGGTTGAGGCAGATCTGCTCGAAACAGAATGCCAGCGAGCGCGGGAACTCCAGCCGAAGAAGAAGCAGCTCCGCAACATGGACGGGCTCTACCTGCCCCTTGAACAGAACCCGATAGGCGCGGCGTGCGCCCAGAACACGCAGGATCGCCAACCATTGGTAATAATCGACGACGCCACCGACATCCTGAACAGTCGGCAGGCGCACGTGATACTTCACGTCGAGAAGGCGCGCCGTGTTGTCGGCGCGTTCGAGAAACTGGCCCAGCCGGGTGAAGTGGAAACCGTCACGTCGCAACATGGTATTCGCATAGACGCCATGGACCAGACTGGTTCTCGCCTTGACCCAGTCGAGGAATTCGGTAATCCGATCCTCAGTCATCTCCCCTGCTTCGAAATCGCGCAACTCCATCCAGCTCGTGTTGACGGCCTCCCACATGTCGGTCGTCAGCGCCGTGCGCACCGCGCGTGCATTTCGGCGAGATGTCTCGATGCAATTGCAGATGGATGACGGATTGTCGCGATCGAAAGCCAGGAACGAAACGACGGTCTCCGGATTCGCGCTGGCATGCTTTTCGAAGAAAGCCTGCTGAGAACCGGACGCAACAATCGCCGATTCCCACTCGCTGTTGTTGTCGGCGTCGAATCGCACGGCGCTCATGTGGCCCGCCACCTGCAACAGGCGGGCGAGATAGTCGGCACGCTCCATATAGCGGGCCAGCCAGAACAGGCTGGAAGCAGTCCTCGCAAGCATCAGCGTTCCAGCACCCAGGTATCTTTGGTGCCGCCTCCCTGTGATGAATTGACTACCAGCGAACCGTCGCGCAAGGCGACACGCGTGAGCCCTCCCGGTACGATGCGGATCTTGTCGCCGCTGAGCACGAAGGGACGCAAGTCGACGTGGCGTGGCGCTATGCCAGAGTCGACGAAGGTGGGCACAGTGGAAAGTGCCAGGGTCGGCTGCGCCACGTAATCGTGTGGCCGTGTCTTGAGCTGCTCGACGAAGGTCCTGATCTCCTCCTTGCTCGCATGCGGTCCAACCAGCATTCCATAGCCACCGGAGCCGTGCACGGCCTTGACCACGAGCTCTTCGATATGCGCTAGGGTATAAGCGAGATCATCGGGCTTGCTGCAATCGTGCGTCGGAACGTTCTGCAACAGGGGTTCCTCGCCGAGGTAGAAGCGGATCATTTCCGGCACATGGATGTAGACCGCCTTGTCGTCGGCGATGCCGGCACCGATCGCATTGGCCAGGGTCAGATTTCCGGCCCGCGACGCGAAATGAAGTCCGGGTGCACCGAGCATCGACTCCGGACGGAATACGAGCGGGTCGATGTAGTCGTCGTCGATGCGACGATAGATCACGTCGACCCGCGTCAGTCCGCTGGTACTGCGCATGTAGCAGATTTCATTCCTGACCAGCAGATCCGCGCCTTCGACAAGGTCAACACCCATTTCGTCGGCGAGGAATGCGTGTTCGTAGTAGGCGCTGTTGTAAATGCCGGGCGTAAGCACGACCACGGTGGGTTCGCCAGGGCAATTGGGGGGCGCCACGGAGCGCAGGGTTTCGAGCAGTTCATCGCCATAGTGGGCAACCGGTGCGACACCAGCGCGCCTGAACAGGTCGGGAAACAGGCGCATCATCACTTCGCGGTTTTCGACCATGTAGGAAACACCGGAGGGCGTCCTGCAGTTGTCCTCGAGCACGTAATATTCATCCGGCCCGGTTCGAACCATGTCGACGCCGGCGATATGCGTATAGACGTTGTGCGGCAGATCCTGGCCGACCATTTCCGGACGGAATTGCGGATTGTTGAGAACCAGGCGCTCGGGCATCTTCCCCGCGCGGATGATTTCGCGATCGTGATAGACATCGTGGATGAACGCGTTGAGGGCCCGCACGCGTTGCTCGAGTCCCTTGCGCAGACTCTGCCACTCGGCCTGCGCCAGTACGCGAGGTATCAGATCGAACGGAATCAGACGCTCGGGGTCACCGCCTTCGGTATAGACCGCGAAGGTGATGCCGATCCTGCGGAACAGCACTTCCGCTTCGCGCCGCTTGAGGGCGAGCTGTTCGGCGGGTACGGAATTCAGCCAGGCATCCACAAGCGTGTAGGGCGGTCGGATGTCCTCGGGCCATCCCATTTCATCGAAAACCTTTGCTGCGGTCGTCATTGAATATCCAGTTGGGCTTGCAGTCAGACTGACCGGGAACGCCGTCGGGGTCAAGGCAAGCCCGGCGCCAAACCTCGAATGGCATGCCCCTGCGGGTGACTGGATGCAAGCCTGATTGCCAGTCTGGGGGCATACTGTGCAAATGGCACAGTCGGTCGCCCCTGCATGAATGACGATTCCCGCGCACGCCCAGCAGATCCAGCTGAAAGAGCGGAAGTGGTCCTGCCCTGCTCCGATCTCGATGCGGCCATCGCCTTCTTCACCGGGGTCGCCGGATTCCGTCTCGACATGATCATGCCGGCCGATGCACCCGCAGTGGCGGTGGTGTCTCGCGAAAGCCTGGTGTTGCGACTCGAGGCAGGCATGGCGATCGACCCGGAACGCGCGTCGCTCAGGATCCGCCTGCCACTGGATACGGAGGTCGATTCGATCAAGGGGCCGGATGGCGTGGTTCTCGAAAGCGCTGCCGCACCTGATAGTCGCACGGACATTCCGGAATCACCCGAGTGGATCATTTCACGTGCCGAAGACGGCACGGCATGGATGCAGGGACGTGCCGGCATGGAATACCGTGATCTGATCCCCGGCCGTCGCCAGCAAAGCGTGATCGCCTCGCATATCCGCATCAGGCAGGCGGGGCCCGTTGCCGACTACGTGCACTTCCACCATATCGGTTTCCAGATGATCTACTGCCGGCGCGGCTGGGCACGACTTGTCTACGAGGATCAGGGCCCTCCCTTCATCATGAATGCCGGGGACTGCGTGCTGCAGCCGCCCACGATCCGGCATCAGGTTCTGGAAGCCTCGGACGGCTTCGAAGTGATTGAGCTGGGCAGTCCTGCGCAGCACGAAACATGGCGCGATCACGCGCTGATCCTGCCCACCACGAAAGCGGATTCAACAAAAACGTATGGCGGACAGCGCTTCGTTCACCACGTTGCAGCGAATGCACAATGGCTGCCACTGACCAGAGGTGAAGCCAGCATCCGCTATACCGGCATTTCGGCCGCCACGATCGGGATGGCCAGCGCAAGAGTGCTGCGCATCGATCACTCGCTGGCGGCGACGAGCGGTCGATTCCTGTTTCTGTTCGTGCTTGACGGATCCTGCGATTTGCACGTGGCCGGAATCGGCAGCGCGCGCCTGCAAGTGGATGATGCGAGCCTGCTGCCGTCCTTCGTCGACTACGAGCTGGCCGTCACGGGGTCCTGCGAGTTGCTTGAGGTTTCGTTGCCTGCCAATCCACACCCCTGAACACGGGCACCTGTCGCGGCTAGGGCAACGCAGATCAAGTGACGCAACCGTCACGACGTCTGTCAGCGTGCAGATCGCGGCGCGCTGACGCAGATGGACCGGCCGTCTCGGCAACTGCTCCTGCGTTGCTCTACCTCCTGCATCCATGCAGCCGCTTCAAGGCAGCGCAACAAGAAGCTGCGCGCTGACAGACGTCGCCTGACCGATTGACTCTCTGTTGAAACAGGTGGCTTTCAGGAGGCCCGCCAGTCGCACCGCGAGTCTTGTCAAGGCCACCAGCCTTCACTTCGCCTCGCAGCGCGACTGGCAGACCTCCTGAATGCCATGACGATTGTGCCACTTGATCAGCGTTGCCCTAGAACACCGACAAGCCGGTCAGAGTCGTGAACAGGTCCAGGGCAGTTGCGCCGGCCAGCGAATTGCCTTTTTCATCCAGCCCCGGCGACCACACTGCAACAGTGAGCACCTTTGGCACCACGGCGATGATGCCTCCGCCCACGCCACTCTTGGCCGGCAGGCCGACACGAAAGGCGAATTCGCCGGCGGCATCGTAGGTTCCGCATGTCAGCATCAATGCGTTGATGCGCTTGGCACGCTCTGGATTGATGACGGATTCACCGGAACGCTGGCAACGCCCCTCATTGGCCAGATAGAGAAAGGCACGCGCAAGATCGGTGCAGCTCATCTGCAAGGCGCACTGATGGAAGTAGAAGTCCAGTACGTCTTCGACCGGGTTGTCGAGATTGCCGAAACTGCGAATGAAATTCGCCAGTGCGGCATTGCGGAAGCCGGCTTCGCGTTCGGAGCTGGCTACTTCTTCGTCGATGCAGACCTCTGCGTTGCCCGATCTGTCCCGGACAAACTCAAGCAGGGTTTCCAGAGGTTTCGGCGTCTGCGAAAGGATCACGTCGGCAATGACATGCGCGCCGGCATTGATGAACGGGTTGCGCGGAATGCCGTTCTCGCGTTCGAGCTGGACCAGCGAATTGAATGCGTTGCCGGAAGGCTCGCGACCGACACGCTTCCAGAGTTCACCCCCCAGTGCCTCCAGAGCCAGGGTCAGGCTGAAGGCCTTGGAAATGCTCTGGATGGAGAATCGCTCTTCGGCATCGCCGACGCTGAACAAGCGACCATCCAGCGTGGCGACCGCCATGCCGAACCGGTTGGCAGGAACACGGGCAAGGCGCGGAATGTAACTCGCAACCTCGCCCTGTCCTACCAGCGGGGCAACCTCGCCGGCGATCTCTTCAAGAACACTGGCAATGTCGAGCTTGGCGCTCGTTTCGAGGATGATCTCATCGGACTTCATGGGTACATGTTCGCACGCATGCCGGCATTGGCGAAGCGGTTTGCAACGCGGCCCGCAGTCGCCTATTTCGAGGGCTTGACCTCGTGCTTGTGTCCGGCAATGGCCTTGGCCGCGGCCAGGACCACGCCAGCCGGAACACGTACCTTGTAGTCGGGGTGCACATAGGAAAACTGCAGGACACCTGCAGCATCGACGATGAACACGGAGGGCACGGGCAAGGCATGGTGGTTCTCGCCCGAGGATGCTTCCAGATCGATGCCATAGCCCTTGTACTTCTCGATGGTCGCGTCATCAACGCGGAACCCGATGCCAAAGGCGCGCAATGCATCGGCCTTGCTGTCGGACAGCAGGGTGTAGTCGAGCTTGTCCCTGGTCATTGTCCTGGCAAGCTCCTCGGGTCGGTCCGGGCTGATCGCGATGACCTGGTAGCCGAGTTTCTCGGCCTCGGCGGTGATCAGGCGAAGTTCGCTGAGCTGGGTATTGCAATACGGGCACCAGCCGCCGCGATAGAACACAAGGATGGCCGGCCGTCCATCGACCTGCTGTTTCAGCGTGACGGGTTTTCCATCCACGCCCTGCAGGGCTACATCCGGCATGGCAGAGCCGAGCAGGATCGGACAGACATCCGTGGCCGAGTTTGCAAGGGTGCCGGCGGCCATGGTCGCGGAACTGAGAAGCATGAGGGAAGCGAACAGCAATCGAATCATCACGGAATCCTCGTTGGTCGAACAATGGATAGAAGAGCTGGCCACTGCGGATTTACTTTCACGATCGACCTGGGTGATGGTTCCGGCATGCGATCAACGCGGCGTATCGGCGTTGCAAGCCTGCTTTGCGTCAAAGTCCTCGGAAAAGGCCTGCTCCAGCATTTGTCGTTCCAGACTTCGGTAAATGGTGTCATGGCGAAGTTCGGGATGCGCCGCATGTGTCCAATGCAATCCTGCAGCCGGATGCGCACACAAGGCACGGACCAGGTTCATGGTCACCATGCGATTGCCATTGTCGTCAGCAGACGCAAGCAGAAGCCGCACATCGATTGCTCCGACAGCTTCGAGCCTGGCTCCGGCTTCGCGTGTCCATTGCTCGTTGTTCCACCAGAGGCTGGGATCCAGTGCAATGTAGATGTCGAACAGGTCCGGCTGCAGAAACAGCGTTTCGACGATGAACAGAGCGGCAACCGATTCACCCATGATGGCCGACTTGTCATTGACCGCGTAGCGCTTGCCAATCAGCGGCTTCAATTCGTCCGCGATGAAGGCACGAAATGCCGCCGAACCGCCCACGACCGGCGCAATCCCACGATCCTGGTCGACTTCGGTAGGGCCGGTCAGGTCACGTCGGCGCTGGGTGTTTTCGATACCGACCACCAGCATCGGCGGAATGTTGCCTTGACGAACCAGAGCATCCACCGTCTTGGCCACATGCGGAAAGTCCTCGGCAATACCGCCATCGGGCATGTAGAGAACAGGATAACCATGGCCTTTCCCGGTCTCATACCCCGGCGGAAGCCAGACATTGACCACACGGGTCTCGCCAAGCTCCCGCGATTCGATCTGCAGGGTTTCGTGTGCCGGTACCGTTTCGGTGGCTGGCGCCTGGGGCGTGACGAAAATGGCGCAGAGCAGGACGATCGACTGAATTGAAGCTCGCAGGAACATTGCCTTCCTCGTTGAATGGATGGAGCAGATTGAAAGCCGTGGCGGTTCAAGAACGGCCATGCCCTTGCAACTGCCGGGCGTGTTCAATGATAGTGGCTTGATCCGCATCGTCGGTAATGCAACGAGGTTCGGCGCTTGAAAATTCTGGTCACCGGGGCCAACGGATTCATTGGCAGCGTGATTGTCGAATCCCTGTTGCGCAATGGGCATGACGTGCTTGCCTGTTGCAGGAGCCGAAGAAATCTTCCGGCTTCGAATCGGGTTCAGTTCGTGCCGATTGACTTCTCCATGAAAGCCGGCAGCACCGACTGGCCGGCTCTGCTCGAAGACGTGGATGCGGTTGTCAATTGCGCCGGTATCCTGCGTGAAGCGCGGCGCGGTGATTTCGAACGCATCCATGTCGAGGTGCCCGCCGCACTGGTCGGGGCCTGCATCGATGCAGGTACGGCCAGGTTCGTGCAGATATCCGCGCTCGGCGACCCCGCTGATGGCACGTTCATTGCGAGCAAACACCGTTTCGATCGTCAGCTTCTCGAATCCGGACTCGCAGCGACCGTCCTGCGTCCCTCCGTTGTCCTTTCTACGCGCGGTTCCTATGGAGGCACTTCCCTGCTGCGCGCCCTTGCTGCATCGCCGCTTGTGGTTTTCCTGCCCGGCAACGGCGAGCAGAAGCTGCAGCCGGTACTCGCCGAAGACCTCGCGGAGATCGTGCTGCGCTGTCTCACCACAGACGCGGCAAAAGGAAAAGTCCTGCAGGTCGTCGGCGAGGACGTGCTGTCCTTGAAGCAGACGCTCGGCCTGCTTCGCAAGTGGATGGACTTCTCGCCACCGCACTGGATTCGTGTGCCCCGATTGCTGGTCAGACTCGTAGCCTGGATCGGCGACCGGATCAATGTCGGGCCAATCGGACAGACCATGGGCAGCATGCTCGAGCGGGGCAATTTCGGTGTGCAGGGCGCGCATGCCGCCACCACCGAGGCAAGCGGATACGCAGCACGCTCGTTGCGCTCCGAACTCGAGATCGCGCCCAGCTTCGTCGAGGACCGCTGGCACGCGCGTCTGCATGCGCTGCGTCCGCTGCTCTGGCTGATTCTCGTGATGATCTGGCTCGGCTCCGGCATTGCGGGCTTGCTCGCCAACAGCAATGACTACGCCGCCACACTCGACGCACTGCGCATTCCCGCCACGCTGCAAGGAAGCCTCGTGCTTTTTTCCAGCCTGCTCGATCTCGCCCTGGGATGTCTCCTGCTGCTGCGTTGGCGAACCCGGCTCGTGCTCGGCCTCATGCTGGTCTCGGTCCTCGCCTACACGCTGCTGCTGGGCACGATGGCGGGCGCGCTCTGGCTCGACCCACTCGGCGGTCTGATCAAGAACTTCGCCATTGCCGGATTGCTGATGGTGATGCTTGCCATCGATGATGCGCGCTGATGAATACCTATCTACTGCTCAAGCTCGTGCATGTCCTTTCCTCCACGCTGCTGTTCGGCACCGGCCTCGGCACGGCTTTCTATCTCTGGCGCGCCGACCGCGGCGGCCAACCGATCGTGATTGCCAGCGTTGCGCGTCAGGTTGTCATCGCCGACTGGTGTTTCACGACGCCCGCAGTGATCCTGCAGCCGCTGACTGGCCTGGCCCTGCTTCATCAACTCGGGATTCCCTTGCACGCCTCCTGGGTAGTGGCGAGCCTGATCTTGTATGTCCTGATCGGACTTTGCTGGTTGCCGGTTGTCTGGATCCAGATCCGGATTGCACGGCTGGCCTCGCTGGCAGCCAGCGACCAGACAGAATTGCCCGCCCGCTACCACCGCCTCATGCACATCTGGTACATGCTGGGATGGCCCGCCTTCCTGGGCGTACTCGTCGTGTTCTGGTTGATGGTGTTCAAGCCGCAACTCTGGTGAGTCGATGGCCGCGCGCAGTGCGATTCAGCGCTCGCCCGGCAGGAATTGTCGAGTCCGGCCAGTCTGCAAATGGCATGCGTCGGACATGAATTCACTGGCGAAATTGCACCGCTGCGATCTTTGGTCGCGAAGTGACCGGCAAGCCTGCCGAGGCGTCCATGTATCATGAGCCCGGGATGAGCGATCTGATGAAATCCGATGAACGAGCCTGACAAGGGGGATTCGGCCTCGACATCATGGCGCTCGATGGCGGAGTCGGCGTTTTCACCAGCCCAATGGCAACGCCGTGTGCTGTTCTGGTCGGGGGCCATCCTGGTCGGCCTCGCTGCGGTCGGATTTGCCAAGGCTGCCGATCATGCCTATGCCCTGTTCCAGTCCATCGTCAGGCACAACGGCTACTGGCCGTTTCTGCTCACGCCGCTGACTTTCGCCTTGCTGGCCTGGTTGACTCAGGGCGCCCTCAGGCCCACGCGCGGTTCAGGCATCCCGCAAGCCATTGCGGCCCTGAAACTGGAAGACACATCGTTTCGCGACACCCTGCTCTCCTTGCGCATGGCCATCGGCAAGATGGGGCTGACGCTTGCAGCACTGGCCGGCGGAGCTTCGATCGGACGCGAAGGCCCGACCGTGCACGTAGGCGCAGGCCTGCTCTACTCGCTTGGACGGCGCTTCGGCGCACATGACGCGGCAGCAAGTTCACGATTCATCCTGGCTGGTTCGGCCGCGGGCCTGGCTGCGGCTTTCAATACGCCGCTGGCAGGTGTCGTCTTCGCGATCGAGGAAATGACCGGTGCATTCGAACACCGCATGAGTGGCATTCTGTTGACTGCAGTGATCATCGCAGGCGTGGTCTCGCTCGGCATTCTCGGCAACTACGCCTATTTCGGCCGATTCGACATCGGCCTCCCGCTCGGCAAGGCATGGCTGGCCGTGCTTGCGACGGGAACTGTCTGCGGACTGGCGGGCGGACTGTTCGCGCGACTGATCATTCCCTCCGAAGGCGGACTGCGCGGCCTGGTCGGAAGGATTCGCAAGCGTCAGCCGGTGGTGTTTGCAGCCGTCTGCGGACTCGTCCTGGTTGCGCTCAGCCAGCTCACCAACGAAGGCCTGTACGGAACCGGATACGATCAGGCCAAGGCTATTCTCGAAGGGCACACCAGCACGGTCGAGGCATTCGGCCTGCTCAAGTTCTGCGCCAACATTGCGTCCTACTGGGCCGGAATTCCCGGCGGCATCTTCTCGCCGGCGCTCGCCGTTGGTGCAGGACTCGGTGCCAACCTCAGTGCCTTCCTGCCTGACGCCGGACTTTCCGCGGTCGTGCTGCTCGGAATGGCAGCCTACCTGGCCGGCGTCACCCAGGCGCCCTTGACTGCGGCGGTCATCTCGATGGAACTGACTGCGAATCAGCAGATGATCCTGCCGATCATGGCCGCCTGTCTGTTGGCCCGCGCCACATCGTCTCTGGTCTGTCGCAAGCCAGTCTATCGCGCACTGGCTGACACGCTGATTGAAAACCATGTTCGGATAGATGCCGAAGCAAGGGCAAAGGAAGTCGCGATCCTGCCTGTCGTCGATGCAACCAGACCGGACAAGAAGTCCGGCATTGCAGAATAGACCCGACTGCTACCGGGATACCCCCTGCATTGGAACCGAGCGCGCGACGACACGATTCCGCCCGCGGCTTTTTGCCTGATACAGGGCACGATCGGCCGTCTCGATCAGGACTTCGCAGCGCTGCGACGCGCGCGGCTTGATCGCGCTGATGCCTACACTCACGGTAACGTGATCAGAAACGGTTGAGGTCGGATGCGGCAATTCCATCTCGTCGATGTATTGGCGCAGACCTTCACCGACCCGGCGTGCCGTGCGCAGGTCGCAACCGGGCAGGAGTACGGCAAACTCCTCGCCGCCGAAGCGCGCCACGAGCGATTCTTTCGTTCCGATGGCCTCGGTGCATATGTCAGCGAGATCACGCAGGCATTCGTCACCATGCAGGTGTCCGCGTGCATCGTTCAGCAGCTTGAAGCAGTCGACGTCGACCAGCAGCAGGGCAAGGGGGCGCTTTGCGCGGAGATGGGTCGACCATTCTGCCGCCAGACGCTCGTCGAAACAGCGCCGGTTGGCAATGCCGGTCAAGCCATCACTCATCGACAATTGCTGCAGTTTCCGGTTGGCCACTTCCAGTTCGCGAACCACGCAGGCCAGATGAACGGCGCCAGCGATTTGCACGGCTATCGCATCGAAGGCGGCGCGCACTTCACGAGTGAAGAAGCGCGCCTCGGTGCTTTCGAGATTGAGCACACCATGAAGGCAACCGCGGTGAATGATGGGAACCAGATATTCGGAGCTGACCCGGCTGTTGCCTGGCACGTAGTCGGGGTCGCTGCGGACATCCGCAATGAGTTGCGCCTCGCCGCTGCGCACGCATCGTCCCGCTGCTCCGAGTTCGACCGGCCACGGCAGTTCGGCCGGCAATTCGAGATCAAGCTCTCCGGACCAGACCTCCTGAACAAAATGCGTTTGACTCTCATTGAGCAGGATGATGCTGGCGATCGTCACCGGCAGTCGCGCAACCAGGCAGTCCACAATCCTCTTGAGCACGGCTTCAAGCGAATCGCCCTGCAGCGCTTCACTGGAAACCTGGGCGAGAATCTCGGTGAGCATGGCGCGCCGCTCGGCAACGGACTGCCTGTGCCAGCCGGCCGTGGACATTCGCGAACGATCGAACCGGACTACCGAATGCGGCACCGCTTCCCTCCACAGTCATGCCCGCTGGCAAACCGATGCCAACGAGGGGAAAGCGGACGCAACAAGGCTGAATGCGAAAGCAGAAACCGCTAGTTCAGCCCGGCTCGGGTGCCGCCTTCTCGAGAAGATAAGGAACCACCTCTCCCTTGATCTTGAGCGTTATCGGCTGCCCGCGCCGATCCAGCGACTTGCCGGCAGCTACACGAATCCAGCCTTCGCTCACGCAGTACTCCTCGACCGTCGTCCGTTCTTCGCCGTTGAACCGGATGCCCACACCTCGGGCCAGCAAGTCGGCGTCGTGGTAGGGGCTCTTCGGATCTACCGAGAGGCGATCTGGCAACGCATCAGTCATGCTGGGGCTCCGTTTGCAGTCATTTCTTGCAAGAATAGCGGAACCAATGCTACGCGATTTGCCCCCGCGCGTGGATGAACGAGTGAACGACTGCGCATGAAGTGGAGGTCGTTGCGAAGCAGGCCAATGCGTCCCTGCCCCGCCCAGAGACATCCTGTGTCGCGCACGGGAAGTCCTGCAGCCGCCGTGGGAAGCGGATCGCCTGCCGGCCCGAAAGCGCGTGCAACCCGCCAGGACTTATCCGCTTCTGCGCGTCGTTCGCTTCCGGATCGGGTCCGCAGCAGACTTCGGTGGCGTCGAAGCCGGATTCCAAAGGTGTGACCCCGTTGGCAACTCCGAAGCCGGGCTTGCTTCGACTTGAGTCAAGGCAGGATCGAATTGCACGCAATCGAGTTTGAGGTCTCTATCCTTGAGTCCTGCCTCAGGTTCTCACGCGAAGCTGCTGATCGACAAGGAATACCGGTCAGGGTCTTGCCGGTTTCACGCGATCGACAGTCGGCGGCAGTGCGAATGCCGCACTGCGGCATGACTTTCCGACGAATCCGTGAAGCACTAAAAACGCAATTCCTTGATACTTGTAACAACTCGACAATCTATGCATGATCCGCCGGCGGTTTGATTCGAAGTCAGTCGCAGGGCGGTGCATCCGCCCATCTCGGGACGCGTGAGGGAACCGGTCAGCGACGGTCGTCGCCACCTGGCACGCATTTCGGATTGTTGAATGTCTGGGGAGACAGTTTTGCGAATTCGGAACTTTGGCAGGATCACTGCCATCATGGTCTTGTGCATGCCCGTGCTGGCAATTGCACAGTCGACGACATCAAGCGCGAACACAAGAACCACGACCGAAACAACGTCCGAGGCGCAGATAACGCGCATCGATACGTCGGTCGTCCTGGTCGCCGGCGTGCCGGTGGTGGTAGACAATCCCTACGGTGATGTTCGCCTTCGCTTCGGTGGCTACGAGCACGGGATCGATGCCCATGCCGTCGTCCAGCAGCCGCCTGGCGCATCCGTCATTGCAATGCAGCCGGCCATGGTCGACGGTCAGTACCGGATCGCTCCACGACTGCCCGAAGGCAGCCGGCTTGCCGATGGCCAGCGTCTTGATCTCGTCATCTTTGTCGCCGAGGGACACCCGGTCATTGCGCGCACCGAGCAAGGCCTGATCGAAAGCCGAGGCATTCGCGCCGACATCAGCCTGAACAGCATTTCCGGAGACATGGCGATTCGCGGCACCCAGGGAAGCATCCAGGCCCGAACCGGATCCGGCTCGATCGAAGCATCGCTGGGCCCTGCCCCTGCCGGCTCGACGCAGACCCTGGCCACCGGCACCGGGACCATCATCCTCGCTGTCGACGACACGCTCGATGCCCATCTGGAAATGTCGACATCGGCGGCCTTTGCAACCGAATTTTCGTTGCAGGTCGAGCGGATTCCTGGGCAGGAACCGAACAAGAAGGCCATAGCCGTGATTGGCGAGGATCAAGCCACCATCATTGTGGAAAGCCGGCGTGGCGAGATTCGCCTGTTGCGCTGGAGCGAGTTCACGTCGACAGACGGGAAACCCGTCGACGACAGAAAAGTGGAAAGTGACAGTGACTGAAAACGGCCGTTCCGGTTTGCCGCCCCTGGAAGGCAGCGCGGAACGCATGAGTTCCAGATGATTCCCGAATGAGGAAAACTAGATGAACCTGCGAAAAACCTGCGTGGTCAGCATCGCGCTCGTGGCGTTGCTGACACTCCACGGCATCGCCATTGGTGCCCCGGGCTCCGAATCGCCCGGCGGTGTCCAGATTGGCGAACCCGTTTCAGCAATCGGTCTCGATGTCGATCTTCGCGATGTACCGGTTGCAGCCGCCTGGCGGCCGGGCATGCCGATCAAGGAAGCACACAAGCGCCAGTTCTTTCCACCGGATCAGCTCAACACATCGGCACCGAAGTGGATCCTGACCGAACCGGACAACCTGCCTGAACTGCAGAAAATGTGGGACGAGAACGCACCGCTGCGCTCGCTTGATTCGCAGCCGCAGACCCGGGTCAGCATCAACAATGGCTCGACCGGAGTTTCGCCCGGCGACCCGGTTGTCGATGTCAGCGCCGATCACATCGTCTATGGCGTGAATGGCAGCAGCGGTACCACGTTCACGATCTACAACAAGTCCGGAACCAAGCTTTCCGGACCGACCACGTTTTCGTCGCTGGCGCCCAGCGGCGATGGTTGCCGCACTTCGGTCAGCGATCCGATTGTCCTGTTTGACCGTCTCGCCAACCGCTGGTTCCTGCTTGAAATGGGCGGCACCTCGTCGGCACCAAAGATGTGCATCTACGTCTCCAAGACATCGAACCCGGTTTCCGGCGGCTGGTGGTTCTACGGTTTCTCGACGCCCGCACTCAACGATTACCCGCATTGCGGCGTCTGGGGCGACGCCTATGTGTGCACCGACAATGAGGGCGGCAGCTCGGTCACGGCCTACGCCTATGACCGCGCCAACATGCTCAACGGTGCAACCGCACGCCCGCAACAGCGCTTCGCCAGCGTACCCAAGCTTGGTGGCTACGGATTCCAGGCTTTGACGCCGGTTACCTTCATGGGCACCGCCGCCAGCGCACCGCCGGCTTCGACCCGACAGATCCTTGCACGCCACAACGATGACGAAGCCCATGCAGGCGGATCCGCCGACGCGACTCGCGACTTCATCGACCTGTACTCGATCAACATCAACTGGAACTCGCCGGGCAGCAGCAGCATCAGTACCTTGCCGCGCATCGCGATCACCGAGTTCAACAGCTGGTTCCGCAACTACTCGTCGTTTGCAACCGTGCCGCAGCCTGGCTCCAGTTCCCTGCTCGATCCGATCCGCGAAGTGATCCTGAATTCGCTGGTCTATCGCAACATGGGTACCCACGAGTCGATCGTCGGCCAGTTCGCTACCAATGTGAACCCTGCGCGTACCGGCACGACCGTCAACGCCGGTATCCGCTGGTTCGAGCTGCGCAAGGTCGGTTCTGGCAACTGGACACTGCATCAGGAAGGCACCTACGCCCCGGGCGACAGCAACACCCATCATCTGGTCGGCACCATTGCCACCGACAACAAGGGCAATATCGGTCTGGGCTACAACACGACCAAGACGTCCTCGCCGACCACCTATGCCAGTCTCGGATACACCGGGCGCAAGGCCAGCGATGCCGGGGGCGTGATGACCCAGGGCGCCAACCTGGTTGCTGCCGGCTCGGCGGCGGAAACTTCCGGTCGCTGGGGCGACTACTTCCAGATGGCTGTCGATCCTTCTGACGACTGCACGTTCTGGATGGTCGGCATGTACCGCCCGTCGGGCAGCTGGAACACCCGTATCCAGGATTTCAAGTTCGACGATTGCGGTGCGGCTCCGACTACATATTCGATCTCGGGAAGTGTCACGACCGGAACCGGCGTGGGCATTTCCGGGGTGAGTATCAGTACGGGCTCTGTCAGCACGACGACCAATTCGAGCGGTGCATACACCCTCGGCAATCTCGCCAATGGCAGTTACACATTGACCCCGAGCAAGAGCGGATACAGTTTTGCGCCCGCCAGCCGCAGCGTGAGCGTCAGCAATGCCAACGTCTCAGGCCAGAACTTCAGCGGAACCGCGAGCAACACCCCGCCGGTGGCAAATTTCACTTTCACCACCAGTAATCTGGTTGCGAACTTCACCGACACATCGAGCGACAGTGACGGCACGATCGCCTCGCGTTCCTGGAACTTCGGCAATGGCAACACCTCGACGGCGACCAATCCCAGTCAGACGTATGCAGCCGCCGGCACCTACAACGTCAGCCTGACCGTCACCGACAATGGCGGAGCCACAAACACCGTGACCAAGGCCGTCACCGTTTCGGCTCCTCCGGTCAGCAACGTGCTTCAGAATGGCGTGACCGTGAGCGGACTGAGTGCCGCCACCGGCAATGACATCAACTACACGATGGTTGTCCCGGCTGGCGCCAGCAACCTCAACTTCGTCATGAGCGGTGGCAGCGGCGATGCCGATCTGTACGTGCGCTTCGGCAGTGCACCGACGGATTCGACCTACGATTGCCGACCCTATGTCGGTGGCAATTCCGAGTCCTGCCCGTTTGCCAGCCCGCAGGCCGGCACCTGGTACGTGCGTGTGAAGGCCTACACCAGCTTCTCCGGTGTATCGCTGACCGGCAGCTACACCGTCGTCACCAACAATCCGCCGGTAGCCAGTTTCAGCTTCACGACGAGCAACCTGGTCGCCAGCTTCAGCGACAGCTCGACCGACAGCGATGGCACCATCGCCTCGCGTTCGTGGAACTTCGGTGATGGCCAGACTTCGACTGCCACCAATCCGTCGCACACCTATGCAGCTGCCGGAACCTACAGCGTCAGCCTCTCGGTAACCGACAACAGCGGCGCAAGCAACTCGACGACCAAGTCGGTCACGGTCACCAGCGGAACGGGAGGAACGGTTCTGCAGAATGGAGTCGCCGTGACCGGGCTGGCCGCAACGACGGGCAACACGCTGACCTACACGATGGTGGTACCCGCAGGCGCGACCGGCCTCGGCTTCGTCACCTCCGGTGGCAGTGGCGATGGCGATCTCTACGTCAAGTTCGGCTCCGCACCGACGACGTCGAGCTACGACTGCCGCTCATGGGCCAGCGGCAACAACGAGACCTGCAACATCAGCAGTGCTCAGGCAGGCACCTACTACGTGATGATCAATGCCTACTCCACCTTCAGCGGCATGAGCCTGACCGGCAGTTACACGCCGGCATCCGGCGGCGGAAACGTGCTGCAGAATGGCGTTCCGGTCAGCGGACTGGCGGCAACCAAGAACAACTGGACGTCGGTCTACACCCTGGTCGTACCGGCAGGAGCCAGCAATCTGTCAATCGCCATTGCCGGCGGAAGCGGAGATGCCGATCTCTATGTCCGACTCGGCTCGGCGCCAACCACGACAAGCTACACCTGCCGCCCGTATTTGAGCGGCAACAATGAAACCTGCACGTTTGCCGCTCCAGCAGCCGGTACGTACTACGTTTCCATTCGTGCCTACGCGACCTTCTCCGGAGTCACGCTGACACCGGCGTTTACCCCTTAGTCGGTCATCCAATCCCGGCTTGTGCCGGATTTGAAGCAACGGCGACCGGAGGATTCCGGTCGCCGTTTTTCATGGGCCGACCATAACGGCGAATCCGGCTCAGATATCCGAGCAATCTACGCAACGAGTGAGGGTCGGATCCATGCCGAGCCGACGCGGGTCGAGTTCGTTTGCGCAGATGTGGCAGTAACCAAATTCGCCCTTTTCCAGCCGAAGCAATGCGCCAGCCAACCGAGTCCGCTGGATCTGCCGCCGACGTCTTGCCTCTCGTGCCAGTTCACGCGCCTGCATGGCATCCATGCGCGTCAATCTGCCAAAACGCGACTGATCCAGTTCGACCGGCAGATCCGAATCCTCCGAGAGGATTTCGAGTTGCTTCAGTTCGCCCTGCAGGGCAAGCAGCCGCTCGCGAATCCTGGCCAGGTCCAGGCGGGACATCAGAAGGCAGCAGGATTCGAAGGGCTCAACGAAGTTGACTGTCCTTGCTGCCGCGTCGATTGAAACCGGCGGCCTTGCGGGCCGCCTGATCGCTGGCTTCCTGGCAGGCCACGCACAGGCGAACCCCGGGGACGGCCTTGCGCCGGGCCTCCGGTATTCGTGCCCCGCATTCCTCGCAGTGCTTCAGGCCCGGGCCGGCCCGCAGCTGCGTTCGCGCACGCTTGATGCCATCCTTTATCGTGGCATCGATCTGGTCCTGGACAGCGCCATCGCCTGCCCAACCGGTCGCCATGTTCGCCTCCTCGGTTTGATCCGGTGTATCGGTCTTGGCACCAAGAATAGCGCGCTCGCCGGATTCATGCCCGCCTGTTCGGCTGGCGCCATCGCGGAAGAATCTCGGACGGATCGATCGCCTTCAGCACCATTCCGCTCAACCCCGCCCTGTCGAGCAAGCTGACCAGGCTGCCGTCCTGGTAGGCGGATATCGTCTCGCTGCAGCCACCGACAAACTCGCCACCGACAAAAACCTGGGGAATGCTGGGCATCCCTGTTCTCGCTTGCAGCGCTCTGCGCAAGCGCCCGCCGTGGTCTTCTTCCTGCATGGCAGGCGTATCAAGATCAACGCTGCGAAACGGAATGCCAGCCTGATTCAGAAGCTTGCGCAACGCGCCGCAGTATTCGCACCAGGTCAGCGCGAAAACGGTGACAGGATTGCCGTCGTCCGCGAGCAGGCCTTCAAGCTCTTGCCTGGCTTCTGCGTCGACAGCCTGCGGCGGCGCAGCAGGCGCGGAAACTGGCGGCGGCTGGTCGAATCTTGCATGCGGTGTCGCCCGCGAGAGTGCCCACTCGGCGTCATTCATGTCGTCGATGATGCCATCGAACAATGCCGTGCTCAGATAGCGCTCTGCCGAATCCGGCAACATCACCAGCACCGAACTGCCGGGCCTGGCGTCGGCGCAGATCCTGAGTGCGCCGGCCAGGGTTGCGCCAGCCGTGATGCCGGCCAGGATGCCTTCCTTGCGCGCGAGTTCGTGCGCCGCCTGCAGCGCGTCCTCGCCGGCCACCGGAACAATGCGATCGACCGAACCCTCCGCCACCGCATCGGCCGTCAGTGATGGAATGAAGTCCGGAGACCAGCCCTGCATCAGGTGCGGGCGGAAATCGGGATGACTGGATCCATCCTTTGGTTGTGCGCGCCCGCTGGCCAGTACCGGGGAATTGTCAGGCTCGCAGACGATGATGCGCGTCGACGGGCTGTCCTTGCGCATACGCATTGAAACGCCACGCAGGGTTCCACCCGTTCCGGCACCGGTTACAAAGTAGTCAAGGGGTTTTTCCTTGAACGCCTCGAGTATCTCTTGCGCTGTGGTGCGCTCGTGCGCCCTCGCATTGGCCTGGTTGTCAAACTGGCTGACAAGATAGCCATCCAGATGCTCGGCCAGCTCGCGCGCCTTGACCAGCATGCCGCTGCCCTTGTAGACGGCGGGGGTCAGAACGATGCGCGCACCGAGCAGGCGCATCAGTCGACGCCGCTCCAGACTGAAGTTCTCCGACATCACGACCACCAGCGGGTATCCCCTGGCAGCGCAGACCATGGCCAGCGAAATTCCGGTATTGCCGCTGGTCGCTTCCACCACGGTCTGGCCAGGGCGCAATGCACCGCTGCGCTCGGCTTCGTCGATCGCTTCACGGGCGAGCCGATCCTTGACCGAACCCCCCGGATTGCGCGACTCGAGCTTGACGAAGAGGTTGATGCCTTCAGGCGCCATCCGCCCGAGACGGATGATCGGCGTATTACCGATCGTATCGACTACGGATTCAAACATGATCCACTCCTGTTGCCGGCGTCGCCGCAGGCATTGCGGCAAGCGGCGATGCGTGACGATGCAAGCGATTCTTGGCGAGACCTCGATCAGTGAACTGACGAGAACAGCGGAGCCAATGCCTGTCCGATGCGATCCTTTTGTTCGGACGAGGTCAATTCCGCCAGCAGCGACTGGAAGCGCGGCTCCTGCACGCCGGAAAGGATGTATTGCCAACGATACGCTGCCAGCGTGGCGGCTTCTATCTTCTGCTGATCCTCAACACCGATCGAACGCGGAATGATCGCGCAGAAATAGTCGGCATCCGCAAACGCCTGTGCCTGCAGGATGCCATCGATGGCACCGACGAGGGCAATCAGGTCGTCGACCGCGCTGTCGCGTTGATCATCCGAAATCGCTGCGTCCTCGCGTCGCCATTCCAGCTCATCGAGAATGGCGTGCTGCGACTCCTCGCGCCAGTGATACAGGAAGATGTCCTTGAACAAGGGGGATATTCCTGCATCCGGATCAATACTCTGCCGATAGTGGGCCTGGGTGAACAACTCGATATGGCAGGTCAATGCCAATACCGCCCAGGTCGATTTGCCGAGCACCACCGACGCCACGGCCTGCGCATCTGCGGTGTGCTCATAGCCCGGTGGCATGTCCGCGGCGATCATGTCCTCGATGCGACCGAACAGCACCATGTGCTTGACCTCTTCCTCGCTGAATCGAATCAGCGCTTCATGGGCAACGGCATCTCCCTGCTCATGCTGGCGCGAGCGCTCGAGGACCATGGTATTGATGAAGCGCTCCACGAGCCCGAAAAGGTAGGCGTAGGTTCGGCCCTGGATCTGGCTCATGAGCTTCTTTTCCTCGTCACTGAGCAGATCAAGGCGATTCAGCCGAGTCAGTCCTTCGGGCAGGAACTTTTGCCGGAAGTCGAACCGACGGCCCCGGATGACATCCCTGTCGATATCCCAGCAGATGCGTTTCGATACCTCGATGCACCTTGCGTAACGATTGTCCCTGGCGGGTATTGCGACAGCATTCATCGCGAGTCTCCTCTTGTTGAATTTTCTTGAAGCAGCAGGATGAGCCAGCCACGCGAACACGTGGCCGATACGGGGTCATTGGCTGCGGGGAAATGGCCGGCGCCCAATGCGTCGCTGGAAAAGCGCAACGCGAATTCAGACTGCGGGCGCGGATCGGCCCCGGCGCTCAGAAGGTGCCAAACGCGCGGGCTCTCGGAGCTTGAGCCGCGCCGGTGGCTGTTCAACGGGTCGGATGCCGCGTGGAATTCACGGAGCGGACCGGAGTGCAGGTAGGACATGGGAACCTTCGGAATAGCGCGGATCATTCCGCGGTCCGAAGTTTTGCGACGCTGCGAGGTTCAGGTCATGATCAATGCCCGACCGATCCTTGACCAATCACTGACCAAGTCTGATCCTGCCGTTTTCGTCAATGCAATCAGTATGTTGTATTGCGGCCTCAGGACGCGGCCCGGCGCCGCTCGGAGAGGCGTTTCTCGTCTTCCAGGGTCCAGGTTTCAGCGGCCGCGGCCTTGGCCGCGAGCTCGGCATCCAGCGCTGCGTCGGCATTGCCCTGAGCGGCCGCCAGCACCGCCCTCAGCTGCAGGTATTCCCGCGATGTTCCGAGCACCGGCTCCGCGAGTCTGAGCTGCGCGGTTGCTGCCGCGATATCCCCTGCGCCCAGATCGATCTCCGCAAATGCTAGTTGTGCGGCGGCCTTCCTGCGCGGATCGTTCACCGAATCGAGCAGGGCCATGGCCGCCTTCAGCGATGCCCTGGCCGGTTCCCAATTCGACGCATCGCCCTGCATGCGGGCCATCAGGATCAAGGCATCAATCTCGCGCAGGACATATCCTCCAGCCTGCGCCTCATCGCGAACGGCGAGGGCTTCCTGCTCGGCATCCGTCATCTTTCCCGTTCGCCAATCGATCCCTGCAAGCAGCAAGCGCAGGCGCAGGACGCTGTCCGTTTCATTGATCTCGCGTGCATTGTCCAGCGCCTTGAGCTGCCACCTTCTGGCCGCCTCGTGATCCTGCCGGGCTTCCTCTATTTCTCCGAGCAAGGAAGTCGCATCGATGCTCTTCGGTATTTCCTTGAGCTCATCGACAATCAGCAGCGCGTTCTGTGCAAACTCGAGAGCCGTGGACAAGTGTCCCTGATCCAGCTCGACCTGGCCCAATCCGATCAGGGAGGTCGCTTCGGCACTTCGATTGCCCAATTCGCGATGTTGCTCCAGAGTTTTTTCGAACAGTGCGCGTGTTTCGGATGTACGCGCCTCGCGCCAGCGCAGATTTGCCAGCGAGTTGCCGGCAATCGCCGCATTGCGACGCTCTCCCACCAGTTCGAAGCGATCGATCGCGGATTGAAAATGCTTGCCCGCACTTTCCAGATCGCCAAGTTTCAGTTCGACCTGACCGAGCGTGTGCATGACGTTTCCCGATGGCATCTCCTTGCCCGCGGCCAATTCGAGTTCGGCCGCCTGATTGAGATAGTCGCGCGCCACGTCGAGCTGATCCCGGTTCTTGGCCAGGATGGCGAGATTGATCAGCAGGCCCGAGGATCGATCGGGATCGTCAAGCGTAAGGGACATCTGGTAGGCCTCGTCGAGCAAGGTCGCGGCTGTGTCCAGATCTCCATTGCGCCAGCTCATGATTGCGAGGGCATTGCGGACCGAACTGCCCTGCCGTGCCGAGCCATGGGTGTCGGCTTCCTTCATCAACTCGCGCAAGCGTGCTTCGGCGGCCTCCCGGTCGCCAAGATCGCGCAGACCGAGGGCGTGCTCGTAACGAGGCCAGAATGATTCGGGCGCCTGCTCCATGGCCAGGGCATAGTATTTTTGCGACCCCGCGACATCGCCCTGCAGTCTCAGTGCACGACCACGCAGGTAGGCCTCGTTGGCAAAGCTGTCCGTTGTCACCTCGGCCCTGTCCCCGGTCAGGCCCAGGACAATTCTGAGATCCGCACCTGCTGCATGTGCGAGGCTGCCGATATCAGCGGCAACAACGCTGCGCCGACGATTGCTGCCTTCGGCGTTCGTCACCCGATAATCGAGTCTCAATTGCCCGGCGTTCTGCTGAACCTTGCCGCGAACGATGTGGGTGACCTTGTAGACCTCTCGCAATCGCTCGTCGAGGCTATCCGGATCCTTTTCTTCGCTGTCGAGGTCTACCACTTCGCGGGCCCCCATCACCTGGACCGGACCTTCCACGCGAAGAATCTCATCAATCGCCGTCATCAACCCGAGTCGCGCCCAGTCCTGGCGCGCATCACCGGTCATGTTCTCGATGGGCAATACGGCCACACGTATCTGGCCGCTGCCTTCAAACTTGTCGGCGCCTGGCCTTTGCACGAACCAGACCAGGCCCATGGCCACGATCAAGCCCAGCAGGATCCATGCGCTGCGAACAAGAACCCGCATCCGTGCACCCTTCACGATCCCGACGTTTGCAACGCTGCCCGATTCGGCTTGCATCGGCTCGGGAACATCGACCTGACCCGTTGGCGGGGGCGAAGAGCCCAGCCCATTCTCGCCCGAGCCACTCTCCGAGTGCGCCTCGGCATCATCCCTGACGACGACATACACCTCCGCCACAAAGCGAAAGCCCCGCCCATGCACCGTATGGATCGCCCTGGGATTCTCGGCATCCTCGTCGAGTGCGCGCCGCGCCTTCATCACGCAACGGCTCAACGCAGCCTCGGTCACGATCTGGCGTGGCCAGACCGCTTCCAGCAACTCGTTCTTGTCGACCAGACGGGAACGATTGACCACCAGATAGGCGATGAAGTCGAACACCTTGGGCTGCACGACGACGGCCTGCCCATTGCGCAGGAGTTCGTGGCTTGCCGGGCGCATCTCGAACTCGCCAAAGCGGAAAGCACGTATCCGATCGACGCTGTCTTGCTCGCTCTCTGTCATCAAGGCTGGCTGGTGGCACGCAACGAAGTACAGCCTAGCGCAAAGCGCGGGAGATTCCAGCGCACTCCCGATCTGGAACATACTTGCGCTCGTCACCGACGGTGTTTGCGCCGTGACCGTACGATTCTTCCCGGGGAATACCAGCATGCAAGAGCGCCCGCCATTTCATCTCGCGTTTCCGGTCAACTCGCTCGCGGATGCGCGCGATTTCTATGGCGATCTCCTCGGCTGTCCGGAGGGGCGCTCCAGCGAGGATTGGGTCGACTTCGATTTCCATGGCCACCAGATCGTGGCGCATCTTGCACCCGATGAATGTCGGGCTGCAGTCAGCAACGATGTCGACGGCGATGCCGTACCAGTCAGGCATTTCGGGCTCGTCCTTTCGATGCCGGACTGGCACGCGCTGGCCGAACGCCTGCGCGCCGCCGGCACGCGCTTCATCATCGAGCCGCACTTGCGCTTTGCCGGAAAACCCGGAGAACAGGCAACCATGTTCCTGCTCGACCCCAGCGGCAACGCCCTGGAATTCAAGGCGTTCGCGGACCCATCGGGACTGTTTGCGAGATAAGGTCTCGTTGTCGGCCATGGTTGCCTGCTTGCTTCTCGAGTCGACGCATGACTTCTGGCGCTATCGCTATTATCAAGTAAATAACAGTATGGACTGAATCTTATCGGACAGATCCCATGCACGCATTGAAGCGATTCGCCGAAACACGCCCCGTATTGAGTTTTGTACTTCTTTGCTACCTCATCACCTGGCCCATCTGGTTCTGCGTACCCCTGCTGGCCGGCACCGACTGGACCCTGGGCAAGATCCTTACCGGCATTGGCTTCGGGCCGGCACTCGCAGTCATCGTACTGGACCGGATGCGCGGCACGGGCGCGGCCATCGGTACCCGCCATTGGTGGTTCGCCTTCCTGCCGGTATTTCTGATTGTCGCGACCCTGGATATCTCGAGCCTGCTGACCGGCGACGCCATCTCGGCGGCAGAGTTCGCAAGGGTCCAGGCACAGGGAATTACCGCGATCGGCCTGGCCGGCTCACTCGTCGCCGCCCTGGTTGCGGGATTCATTTTTGCAACCATTGCCGGCAGCCGGAGCCCGCATCTGGCTTCCCTTCTGAACTGGCGATTGCCCTTGCGCTGGTGGCTGGTCGCGCTGTTGCTTCCGGCTGGCTGGATGCTGCTCGGACTTGCCATCACAGAGGCCAATGGCGACCCGATTGAATCAGTCAACGGCGGCCTGCCCACCGCGATATGGCTGCTGTTCGTCGTGCGCTCGTTGCTGTTTACCCTGCTCGTGGTCGCAGTCGGCGAGGAAGCCGGCTGGCGCGGCTGGATGCTGCCGGAATTGCAGAAGCGTTTCAGTCCCTTGCTGAGTTCCGCCCTCCTCGGCGTCGTGTGGGGTCTTTGGCATTTCCCGCTTTTTCTCAACGGGCAGTACGCCGACGAACCCGTTCTGGTTTTCGCCAAGGCCGGTGCCTGCGTGATCCTCGCAACCCTGTTCACCTGGTTGTTCAACCGTACCCAGGGAAGCCTGCTGCTTGCAGTGGTCCTGCATACGGCGTTGAACAATACGCCGCGCCTGATTCCGGCCACCGATGCCATGGGCCTGGGCCTGCTGGGTGCCTTCGTGCTCATGATCGTGGTCGACAGGATGTGGCGCCGACCCAGGCCGGCCAGCGCAGGCCTGGCCGACTGAACGAGGCTTTTCAGCGCCCGGGCAGGATGCTGCAAGACGAGACCCGGAATACGTACTAAGATACGTACATTGATTCCGTCGGACCCGCTCGATGCTCTGGGCATGCCTGTATTTTCCCGAACTGCCGCTCGATGCCGTGCGTCCGCAGGACTGCGCGCGCGAGTTGCCGGCCGTGCTGGTCGACGGCCCCGTGCGTAATCCTCGGGTGGTCATGGCGAATGCCGCTGCCCGCCTGTCCGGCATAGGTGCGGGTCAGTCCCTGGCCGCAGCACGCGCATTGCAGGCCGATCTTGCGGCATGGCGGCGGGAACCCGATGCAGAACAGCAGATGCTCGGCATCCTGGCCGACAGCGCCTATCGCTTCAGTGGCGAGGTCAGCCTGCTGCCACCGCGCGCCCTGCTGCTTGAAGTGGGTGCCAGTCTCGGCCTGTTTGGCGGCTGGGCTGCACTGGAACGACGCTTGCGCGGGGATCTTGATGGCTGGGGCGTGAAGTATCGACTTGTCGCGGCTCCGGTCGCTTCCGGTGCCCGTGTGCTGGCCGGCTCGCAGGATGGCGTCGCCCTCCTTACCCACGCCCAGCTACTCAGTGCGCTGAGCAATATTCCTGTTGAAAATTGCGGACTTGAGTTGAAAACCTCAAGTAGTTTGTCTTCCATGGGCCTCAACCGTCTTGGCCAGTTGTTCGCCTTGCCGCGCCCCGAGCTGACGCGCCGTATCGGGCCAGCCGCCCTGCTCCATCTGGATCGCATGCGCGGACTCGCCAGCGAGGCCCTGCCCGGCTATCAGCCACCAACCCGTTATGCACGCCGCCTCGAATTCGAGCATCGCATCGACAGCGTGCAGGCCCTGCTGTTCCCGCTGCAGCGCATGCTGCGTGAGCTCGCCCGTTTCCTGATCGTGCGCGATGCCGGCGTGCAGGATTTCGAGCTGATCCTCGAGCACGAGCACCAGGCAACCACGCAGATCAGGATCGGTCTGCTCGAAGCCCAGCGCGATGCCGGCAAGCTGCTCGAACTGACCCAGGCGCGTCTTGAACGCATCAGCCTGGTCGCTCCGGTGCAGGCTCTGCAGGTCAACGCCGACGACCTGCCCCTGCTGCGTCCGCTGCACGAAGACCTGTTCGACACGAATCCGGACGAAACCATGGAGTGGCCTACCCTGGTCGAGCGCCTGCGCGCACGCCTCGGTGACGAAGCGATCCGCTGCCTTCTCGAAGTGGCCGATCATCGACCCGATCGCGCCTGGCGGCTGCGTCTGCCCGACACGCGCGGGAGTGGACGCAAGCCTGCCTCGACGGCGCCCACTGAAGCGGGTCGCTTGCATGGAATGGCCTCGCGCCCGTTGTGGCTGCTGCGCAAGGCGATCCCGTTGCGACCTTCGCCGTTGCGCATTATTGCCGGCCCCGAACGCATCGAAAGCGGCTGGTGGGATGGCGACGATCAGCGCCACGACTACTACATCGTGCAGACACGCGACGGCCAGCGTGCCTGGGCCTATGTCGCGAGCGGTGAGATCGACAACTGGATGCTGCAAGGCTGGTTTGCCTGAGCATCCGTGCCCTCATGAACTGTCCCGACTACGCCGAACTGCACGCGCTGAGCAACTTCAGTTTCCAGCGCGGCGCATCGAGCGCGGATGAATTGTTCGAGCGCGCGGCACGACTCGGCTACAGCGCGCTCGCGATCACCGACGAATGCTCGCTGGCCGGCATCGTGCGTGCGCTGGAAGCATCCGAAGCGACCGGCGTGGCCCTGATCGTCGGCACCGAGGTGCAGCTTGATGAAGGTCTCAAACTGGTCCTGCTGGCCTCTACCCAGGCGGCCTATTCGGCGATCTGCCAGCTCATCACGACCGGTCGCCGGCGCAGCGTCAAGGGCGAGTACCTGCTGAATCGCAGCGATGTCGAGACCCTGCATGAAGATGTGTTGGTCTTGTGGGTGCCGCAACGTTTGCCGTGCTCGTCGACACGGCTAACCCCCGAGCCGCCCGAAGCCCCTCTCCCCCCGGGAGAGGGGTTGGGGAGAGGGTCCGACACTTGCGGGATGTCGGAGCTTGCAGCTTCGCCGTACCCTCATCCGCCCTGCCGGACACCTTCTCCCGAGGGGAGAAGGAACGTGTCAGAGCAACCTTCCAGCACTCGAGCTTCGCTCTCCGCAGCCGAAGCCCCTCTCCCCCCGGGAGAGGGGTTGGGGAGAGGGTCCGACACTTGCGGGATGTCGGAGTTTGCAGCTTCGCCGTACCCTCATCCGCCCTGCCGGACACCTTCTCCCGAGGGGAGAGGGAACGTGTCAGAGCAACCTTCCAGCACTCGAGCTTCGCTCGCCGCAAACGAAGCAGCCGCCACATGGATCTCCGAACACTTCGACGGCCGCGCCTGGATAGCCGTCGAACTGCATCGCGGTGCCGATGATGACGCCCACCTTGCCCGCCTGCAGGAACTCGGGCATCGGCATGCCCTGCCCCTGGTCGCCAGCGGCGACGTGCACATGCATGCGCGTGGGCGACGTGCACTGCAGGATGCGTTGACCGCAATCCGCCTCGGCTGCACGGTGGCCGAGGCCGGGCATGCGCTGTTCCCGAATGGCGAGCGTCATCTGCGCCGACGCGAGGACCTGGCCACGCTGTATCCGCATGAACTGCTGGCGGAAACCGGTCGCATCGCCGCGCGTTGCCGGTTCAGGCTGCGTGGCATCAACTATGTCTACCCGCATGAACTCGTCCCGGCTGGCGCACGCGCAATCGATCATCTGCGCGCACTCACGCTGGCAGGCGCCAGGCGGCGTTGGCCCCATGGAATCCCCCGGCAAGTCAGCCGGCAACTCGAGCACGAGTTCACGCTGATCGAGCAGCTCGGTTACGAACATTTCTTCCTGACCGTCGAGGACATCGTGCGCTGGGCACGCGCACAACAGCCACCGATCCTGTGTCAGGGGCGCGGCTCGTCGGCCAACTCGGCCGTCTGCTACTGCCTCGGCATCACCGCAGTCGATCCCGAGCACGGCAACCTGCTGTTCGAGCGTTTCCTCTCTATCGAACGCAAGGAGCCGCCCGACATCGATGTCGATTTCGAACACGAGCGACGCGAGGAAGTCATCCAGTACGTGTTCAACAAGTACGGCCGCACGCGTGCGGCACTCGCAGCCACGGTGATCCGCTACCGCGGCAAGAGTGCGGCGCGCGATATCGGCCGCGTGCTTGGCCTGGCCGAGGACCAGCTCGACCAGTTGAGTCAGGCTTATGCGCACACCAATGCCGACCTGCCGATTGCCGACGCCCTGCGCGAACGCGGCTTCGATGCGCAGGCCGCGATCATGCAGCGGGTCGTGGCGCTGGTCGCACAGGTTCGCGGCTTCCCGCGCCACCTTTCCCAGCATGTCGGCGGCTTTGTCATCTCCGAGCATCCGTTGCATACCCTGGTGCCGGTCGAGAACGCGGCGATGCCCGATCGCACGATCATCCAGTGGGACAAGGACGACCTTGAATCGATGCAGCTGCTCAAGGTCGACTGCCTCGCACTCGGCATGCTGACCTGCCTGCGCAAGTGCTTCGATCTCGTGCACGTCCATTACGGCCATCGCTTCGAACTGGCCACGGTGCCGCAGGATGACGAGTCGACCTACGCGATGATCCGCGCGGCCGATACGGTCGGCGTGTTCCAGATCGAATCACGTGCGCAGATGTCGATGTTGCCGCGGCTGCGCCCGGTCATGTTCTACGACCTGGTCGTGCAGGTCGCGATCGTGCGCCCCGGCCCGATCCAGGGTGGCATGGTTCATCCCTATCTGCGACGCCGGCAGAAACTCGAACCGATCGACTATCCGCAATCGGCCAGCGAACGCGCCGCCGGCAAGGGAGAGTCGAAAGTACGGGCCGTGCTCGAACGCACGCTCGGCGTGCCGATCTTCCAGGAGCAGGTCATGAAACTGGTCGAGGTCGTGGCCGGTTTCACGCCGGGCCAGGCCGACGAACTGCGTCGCGCAATGGCGGCGTGGAAACGCAAGGGCGGACTCGAGCCCTTCCACGACCGTATCCGCGACGGCATGCTCGGCCTCGGCTACGAGGAAAGCTATTTCGAACGCATCTTCGAGCAGATCAAGGGCTTCGGCGAATACGGATTCCCCGAATCGCACTCGGCCAGTTTCGCCCTGCTCGCCTATGCCTCGTCCTGGCTCAAGTGCCACTACCCGGCCGCCTTCACCTGCGCTCTGCTCAACTCGCTGCCGATGGGTTTTTACGGCCCCGCCCAGCTGATCCGCGATGCGCAACGCCACGGCGTACGCATATTGCCCGTCGACGTGGCGATCAGCGCATGGGAGTGCACGCTTGAATCGCTTGAAGCCACGGCAATCGATTTCGTTTTCGAAGGCCGCGATGCCCTTTTCTCCACTCGCGAAAAGCATCGCGGCTGACGCCCCTCCTACGAAAAAGAGAAAGGCGCTCTTCGCCCTGCGCCTCGGTTTCTCGCGTATCTCGGGTTTCTCCGAATCCACCGCGCGACGCATCATCGAGGCGCGCGGCGAACATCCGTTCCGCGATGTCGCCGATCTGGTCCACCGAGCCGGCCTCGATGCCGGCGAGCGTGCGCGACTCGCGGATGCCGATGCGCTGCGTCGCCTGAGCGGTCACAGGCATCAGGCTCGCTGGGACAGTGCGGGCATCGACAAGCCGCTGGCCGTACTCGCCGATGCTGCGGTGCGTGAGGAATCAATCCGTCTGGACGCGCCCTCGCTGCGCAAGGACGTGATGAGCGACTACGCGACCCAGGGCTTCACCCTGCGCCGGCATCCGCTCAGTCTTGTTCGCGAGGCACTGGATCAGCGCCGCATGCTGCGAGCCCGCGACGTGCTCGGCAGCCACAACGGTCAGCGCGTGCGTTGTGCCGGACTGGTCACCGTGCGCCAGAGACCCGGCACGGCCAAGGGTGTCACCTTCGTCACCCTTGAGGACGAAACCGGCATCCTCAACATCGTCGTCTGGGCAGCCCTCGCCAGCAGCCAGCGTCGCGTCCTGATCGAAAGCAACGTGCTCGGCGTCGAAGGCGAACTGCAATCCAGTGAAGGCGTGCAGCACGTCATCGCCCATCGTCTGCTCAATCTCGATGCCCTGCTGCCCGAACTGGGCACGCAAGCGCGAAACTTCCATTGATCCGGCGAAGCATGGCTGAGCTCGACACAGACCGTGAATGCATCATCGGAGAGATGCCAGGCGCGCGAATCACCGGAGCTGTCGAAAAGGACTGCACCGCCACCTTGCGCAGATCGGAAACCGGATCACACCGGCAAACATCCGACACCCCACCTGCCCATCCGCAAATTACCGAAGAACAATCCGGTTCACCGCAACCGTTCGTCCCGAGCCCGTCGAAGGACAATTCAGTCGAACGCAGCCACGCCGGTTGATCCAACCCCCCCGAGCGCCAAACCGCCAGTTCAGTGCCTGACACTGGCCGCTACCCAACTATCGACACTGTCCGTGCGCAGCATGAATGCGTAGAACCTCAAGGATCATCGCTGCGGGAGATTCGAGCATGGCCATCGAGTTCACGGTCAACGGCAAAACCGTCACGTTTTCCGGCGATCCGGAAATGCCCCTTCTCTGGTACCTGCGCGATCACGCACGCACGACGGGCGTCAAGTACGGTTGCGGCGTCGGCGCCTGCGGCGCATGCACCGTGCACCTGGATGGCAGCGCAGTGCGCTCGTGTTCCATTCCCGTGTCGAGTGCGGCCGGACATGCGATCACGACGATCGAAGGTCTAGCGGATGGCGGGTCCCTGCACACACTGCAGAAGGCCTGGATCGAGGCAGACGTTCCGCAATGCGGCTACTGCCAGGCCGGTCAGATCATGGCCGCAGCCGATCTGCTGGCCCGCAATCCCGAACCCAGTGACAGCGAAATCGCTGCCCTGACCAATCTCTGCCGCTGCGGCACCTATCCCCGCATACGCAAGGCCATCCGTCTTGCGGTGAGCATGAACCAGACCGCAAAGGTGACGTCATGAGCACTCCTGTCGATCATCCATCAGCAGCGCTGGACTGGGACGCTTCCGCCGGACCCGATCCGGTCATCCAGCCGCGACCGGGAATCAAGCTGGGTCGACGCAGTTTCCTGAAAGCCTGCCTCAGTGCAGGCGGCGGACTCATGTTGAGTGTCTGGCTGCCGGGATCTGTCCTCGCATCAGGTGCTGCCCAATCAGAACAAGGTGGCGCCGAACTGGGGCTTTTCGTCCGCATCGAGCCCGATGGTCGTGTCGTCATTGGCGCGCGCAGTCCGGAAATCGGACAGGGCGTGAAGACATCGCTGCCGATGCTGATAGCCGAAGAGTTCGATGCCGACTGGGACAAGGTTGAAGTCGAGCAGTTGCCTCTCGGTCTCGTATTTACCGACAAGGAACCGGGTGTTGCCTGGAAATACGGCCCCCAGGGTGCCGGCGGCAGCACCAATATTCCGGATTCCTGGAGTGACCTCAGACAGGCAGGCGCGCGTGTACGCGTGATGCTGCTGGAAGCAGCTGCGAAACAGTGGGACTTGCCGGTCAGTTCGCTGCGCACCGACAACGGCCGCGTGCTCGGGCCCGGTGGCAAGTCGATTGGCTACGGCGATCTGGCCGCAATCGCGGCAACCCTCAGCGTGCCGGACACCGATGTCCCGCTGAAGAAGCCCGAAGAATTCCGGATTATTGGAACGCCTCGCCGCGTGGTCGATGCCGAGTCCATCGTGACCGGACAGGCCCGATACGGAATCGACGTCCATGCAGAAGGCGCCTTGACCGCCGTGGTCGCGCGTTGTCCGCATTTCGAGGGCGGCGTGAAGTCATTCGATGCGAAAGACGCCCTGAAAATTCCCGGTGTGCGCCAAGTACTGCTTCTGCCGGGTCCCAAGGGGAGCGAGCCTATTACCCAAAATCTCGTTGCCGGTGTCGCCGTGCTTGCGGATGACACCTGGTCGGCCATGAAGGGCCGCAAGGCCTTGAAGATCGAATGGACCCCTGGCGATTTCTCCGATGAGAGCAATGCTTCGCTGTTTGCGCAATGCGATCGATTGCTCAAAGGCAAGGGTCAGGTCGTGCGCGAAGATGGTGACGTCGCTGCTGCCGCGAAAAGCGCCGCGCATCGCGTCGAGGCAACCTATCGCGTTCCCTATGTCGCGCATGCCCCTCTCGAACCACCGGGCGCGTATGTCGAACTCGGACAGGATTCGGCTCGTGTGATTGCCTCGATGCAGATTCCATCCGGGGCTTCGCGCATGGTCAACGCCATTACCGGAATCGACCGACGCAACATCGAAGTGATCATGACCCGCGTCGGCGGCGGTTTCGGTCGGCGCCTGAGCAGCGATTTCATCGCCGAGGCCACCTTGCTGGCCAAGGCGTCGGGCAAACCGGTCAAGCTGATATGGACGCGTGAGGACGATCTCGCCCACGACTTTTTCCGCCCGTTCGGACAACATCAGTTGATCGCGACGCTGGACGACAAGGGCATGCCGACCAGCTGGACGCAGAAACTGGCCAGTGCCAGCAAATACCACCGACGCCCGGATGTCGAGGCGGACAAGATGTGGGAAGCCGAGCTGTATACCGACGATTTTCCGGCCAACATCGTTCCCAACCTGAAGGTGGAATGGTTTGCCGTGAAGTCGGGCATGACCCGCGGCTCATGGCGTGCGCCGGCGCACACCGTCAACGCATTTGTCGTCGAAAGCTTCATCGACGAAATCGCGCTCAAGGGGGGCCAGGATCCTCTGGCACTCCGCCTGCGCCTGTATGACCACGAAACGCTCGACTATGCCAATCACGGCGGTCCGAAGTTCTCTCCACGCCGTCTGCATGAAGTAACCCGCATCGCCGGCGAGAAGATCGGATGGGGGCGCAAGTTGCCGGCCGGACATGGCCTCGGCATTGCCGCCCATTTCACTTTCGGCGGCTATACCGCACACGCCATGGAGGTCAGTGTGGATGCGCAGGGCAACTTCATCATTCATCGCTGTGTCTGTGCGGTCGATGTCGGTCAGCCGGTCAATCCGCTCGGTATCGAAGCACAGATGATGGGCGGCACGATCGACGGACTGTCGACAGCCCTGAACCTCGAGATCGGTATCGAGAAGGGTCAGGTGACGACGAGAAACTTCCCTGACTATCCGCTGCTGCAATCCGCCAAAGCCCCGGACGTCGAGGTCCACATCGTGCCCAGTCGCGAGTCGCCCTGCGGTGCCGGTGAAATGGGCATACCGACTGCAGCCCCGGCCTTGACCAATGCGATCTTTGCGGCCTGCGGCGTACGCATTCGCGATCTGCCATTGCGCAATCAGCTGGCCGATGCCATGCGCGCGAAAACTGCTGCGAAAGCGTGATGCCCTGCTGCTTGTGTCGGCGCGCGATCAGCCCGGGGATTGATCCTGCGCACCTGCATCAGGCGCGCTGGAGTCCGCGGTAGACCTTGATGATCGCAGCTACACTCATTTCGGCATCCTGTTCCGAGGTAGCCCAGTTCGAAACGGATATCCGCATCGCTGCCCTGCCGTGCCAGGTCGTGCCACTCAGCCAGCAAGTGCCCTCCTTCTGCACGCCGGCAACGACGGCGTGCGTCATTGCATCGTCATCGCCAAAGCGGACCAGGGCCTGATTGAGCACGACGTCGTTGAGGATCTGCACGCCCTTCTCGGCTGCCAGAAGGTCCGCCATCTGACGCGCCCGTGCGCAGCAGCGATCAATCAGATCCTCGACACCCAGGCGACCCAGCGCTCGCAGCGTTGCGTAGACCGGAATCGCCCTGGCCCGGCGCGAAAACTCCGGCACCCAGTCAACTGAATCGCGATCCACACCCTGGGTCTGGATCAGATAGGCGGCCGATGAGGTCATCGCCGCACGGTGGTCGGCCGAATGACGGACAATAGCCAGGCCACTGTCGTAGGGAACATTAAGCCACTTGTGCGCGTCAGTGGCCCAGGAATCGGCCAGCTCGATGCCATCCGCCAGCGCCGCAAGCGACTTGCTTGCCCGTGCCCAGAGGCCGAACGCGCAATCGACATGCAGCCACGCACCTGCTTCGCGGGCAATCGCCGCGATCTCGCGCAACGGATCGCAGGCGCCGGTGTTCACGTTGCCGGTCTGTGCGCAGATGATCGTCGGTCCCTCCAGCGTCGAGACCAGCTCGCGCAACTTGTCCGCGCGCATTCGACCCTGATCATCGGACTCCACGCGCAGCAGTGCACGCGTGCCGAAGCCGAGATAGCGCATGGCAACATCGATGGTGACATGGGCCTCGGCAGCAACCACCAGATTCACCCGTGGTGACCCGGCCAGGCCTTCGACTTCGACGTCACAGCCGACCCGGCGCAATACGCCGTGTCGGGCTGCAGCCAGACAGGTGAAGTGAGCCATCTGGCATCCGGTGACGAACCCGACCGAGGCTTCGCGCGGCAAGTCGAACAACTCGAGTATCCATTCGGCAGCGACTTCCTCGACAATCGCGGACAAGGGCGAGATCGCGTGGATACCGGCATTCTGATCCCAGCTCGATACGAGCCAGTCGGCTGCCAGTGCGACCGGATAGGTGCCGCCGATCACGAAGCCGAAATAGCGCGGGGAACTGCAGGCGGTAATGCCGCCCTCGGCCTGGCTCGCAAGCAGATCGATGACCGATCCTGCGTCTTCGCCCTGCGCTGGCAGGGGCGTACGAAGTTGGGCCAGAAGTGCGTCGCGACCCAGCGTGACTCCGACATGACGTCGAGCCAGTCCATCCAGATAAGCCAGGGCGTGTGAGCGCGCCTTCTCAAGCACAGGATCACGGGTTTCACGAGACATGATGCCCTACCTCTCGAAGAATCTGCGGACCGCAAACGGTCCACCTTGAATCAGGCTGGAATTCTACATTCAATGCCGGCACATTCGGACAGCCGACGCCAGGCAACCAGATGCCCTGGAACGAATCCGCGGCGGGCTCGGCTTGCTGTATGCTCATCTACATTCGTTCCTGACAACATCCATGGGTAACTGCCTCGATAAGACATTCGCGCCATTTCGGCCTGCTGAATTTCGTTCTCGTCCTGCCGGTCCACGACAGTCCGGCGCAATCTTCTGCCGAAGCTGCAACAACACAGAAGGCTGTCCTCGTGACCGGCGCCAGTCCAGGCATTGCCAGAATCGTTCTGATCTGGAGCAAGCGGGATTGGGCGCGAAGCGCATGAGCGGATTCAAACTTGCAGGCTGGATTCGAAACTGTCCCCCACAGCATGGAAATTTCTGGTGCAGGAGATCCAAATGGCTCAATACACAGCGTACCCTTCACTAGCACTAATAAAGGCGCCCTGCCGTACTCCGGCCATCTTGGGACTGCTCCTGCTGGCAATGCTTGCTCCCGGGCTGGCCCTGGCCAAGGGACCGCCGCCGGATCCGCGCGCGACAGCATTGATCGAACAACTCGGGCTCAAGGAATCGCCGGTCGCCTCGCGCGACTTGCCTGGCTGGAAGAAGCCTTCTCGGGTCGTCGTGACTCGCAGCAATCCCGAACTGCTCAAGCAACTGCAAGCCGCGGCCCCCGGCGTGGAAATACTGCCGGCAGCCGAAGGGGAAGCGCTGGCAAAGCAATTGGCAACGACGCAGGCCGTCATTGGCCTGTGCAATGCGGAGACATTGGCCGCAGCACCCTCACTGCGCTGGATCCAGACCTGGTGGGTCGGAGTGGAGCGCTGCATATCCGTGCCGGGACTCGACGAACGCGGCATCGTGATCTCCAATGCGCAACGCACCAGCGCCGTGCCTATCGCCGAACATGCCATGGCCATGACCATGTCACTGGCACGCGGATTGCCCCAATACGAACGTCTGCAAATGAAGGCGGACTGGGCCGACGACATCGACACTATCGAAATGCGCGAGCTGACCGGCCAGACGATGCTCGTGGTTGGCCTCGGCGGCATTGGCACTGAAGTGGCACGGCGTGCGCATGGCATCGGCATGCGCGTCATTGCTACACGCAACAGCAGTCGCGAGGGCCCGGAGTTCGTGGCGAAAGTCGGACTGGCTGACGAATTGCTGGCACTTGCTGCAGAAGCCGATGTCGTCGTGAATGCCACGCCGTTGACGCCTGCCACGACCGGCATCTTCAATCGCGCCTTCTTTGCGGCCATGAAGCCCGGCGGCTATTTCGTCAACATCGGCCGTGGTCGCAGCGTGGTTACCGATGATCTGGTCGAGGCATTGCGCGGCAAGCGCCTGGCCGGTGCCGGTCTTGATGTCACCGACCCGGAACCATTGCCGAAAGACAGTCCGCTCTGGCAGATGGGCAATGTCATCATCACCCCGCACGTCGCCTCCGTGTCCGCCGTGCAAGGTGATCGCTACGTCATACTTGTCACCGAAAACCTGCGCCGTTATGTGGCCGGCGAACCCCTGCTCAACGTGGTAGATATTGAGCGCGGATACTGACCCGTCGATTCTCTTTTCCGTAGAGCCCATCAAAGATGACCCAAGAAACAAGCGGTCGCGCCGAGCGCCCCAGTGTCATGCAAGTTCTTGCCGGCGTGCATCGGGACGAACGCCTCGTCCTGGCCCTATCGGCACTCTACTTTTTTCTGGTCATGGCCAGCTACTTCATCCTGCGGCCGATACGCGACCAGATGGGTGTTGCGGGTGGGGTGAAGAATCTGCCGTGGCTGTTCACCGGAACCCTGATCGCGATGCTCGTGGTCAGCCCGCTGTTTTCGGCCATGGTTTCACGCTGGCCACGCAAGCGCTTCGTGACCTGGAGCTACCGGGCCCTGATGGCGTGCCTGGTTTTCTTCTACCTGGCCCTGGTCAGCCTGCCTGAAGCAAACCAGGTCTGGGTGGGTCGCGCATTCTTCATCTGGGTCAGCGTCTTCAACCTGTTCGCCGTTTCACTCTTCTGGGCGGTGATGGCGGATGTGTTCAAGTCGGAATCCTCTCGTCGCCTTTATGGCGTGATTGCTGCCGGGGGCACGCTCGGCGCGTTGATGGGTGGCGTGGCGACGAGCTTTCTGGTTGAAGTTCTGGGCGCGCCGTCGCTCCTGCTGATTTCGCTGGTCATGCTCGAGGTAGCGCTCTGGTGCATGTTCGCGATCACCCGCAAACGCGTTTCCGAGGCCGAGTCAGCCTCTGCAACCGGCCCTTCCGGCGAAGCAATCATCGGCGGCAGCGCGGTGGACGGCTTCAAGCTGGCCCTGCGGTCGCCCTACCTGCTCGGTGTAAGCGGCTACATGCTGCTGTACACGATTGGCTCAACCTTCCTCTATTTCCTGCAGGCGCAAATAGTCGACAACACCATCGATGGTCGGGTCGCTCAAACCGCCTACTTCGCCAATGTCGACATCTGGGTCAACAGTCTCACCCTGATTCTCCAGGTATTTCTGACCGGACGCCTGATGGCACGCATCGGCGTCGGCCTGACGCTCGCCGCGTTGCCACTGATTTCAATCATCGGCTTCATCGGCCTGGGCCTGGCGCCCATCCTTGCCGCGGTCGTCATCTTCACGGTTGCACGGCGAGTGACCAACTTCGCTTTCTCTCGACCCGCGCGTGAAGCACTCTATGTACCGCTTTCGCGTGGTGAAAAATACAAGGCCAAGAATTTCATCGACACGGTGGTGTATCGACTTGGCGACCAGATCGGTGCCTGGACCAACGGAGTATTGATCTGGCTCGGCATGGGCATCGCGGGCATCGCCTTCGCGGCAGTACCGCTTGCCGCTGCCTGGCTGGGCCTGTCGCTCTGGCTTGGCCATCGATATCGGCAGAAACAGGCGGACGAACCGCTGCTGCCCGCAGAGTCGTGACGCACATGGCGGCCGCGAAACGCAGGGTTCTTGAACCTGCCCGCCCCGTCGATCAGCCAGCCGATGCGCTACTGGGGCGCTACCTTGTTGATGGCAGCTACACGGACTGCTTTGCTGCCGCTGTCAGTGGCGACGTCGAGCATGCAGAATTCGTGGCAGCCTTCTATACGACCTGGTTGTTCAAGCTGGAACGCCTGATTCTGAAACTCGCCGCCGCGAAACCTTCCAGCGATGAGGAGGCGATCGAACTCGGTCGCGGCACACGAGACCATTTTGCAGCATGGAGAGTCGAAGACAGAAGCAGCAATCAACTGATGCTCTGCGATTTCACGGGACGCACCCGATCCTGGCTAATGAGCGTCAGGGACCTCGAGCAGAAAGAGCCGTCGACCCGACTCTATTTCGGGTCTGCGGTAGTACCGCGAATAGACCCCGTTACAGGCAAGGCATCCATGGGAACGGGCTTCCGCCTGCTGCTCGGATTCCACAAGCTGTATTCCCGTCTGTTGCTGCGAGCCGCGTGCGCGAGACTCAAGAACTACTGATTGCCACCAACAGCGACCCGCCGAAAGCCAGCAAGCAAGCAGATCTAGTTCATGAGCCCCGACGTCATGGCATCCACTAAACCGAGGGAACCGTCGAAGGCTCTTACGGAATAGTTAGGCCGCAGGCAATTTGGGGAAAACCGCGGACGTACCCACTACCAGAACCGCCGCACAAGCAAACATTACGATCCATCCCGAAACAGCGTAGAACATTCTCTCGCGGTTGCTGGCAATTCTATACCGGCGAGAGATCGCCCACCAACTTACTGCAGTAATCGGCATGGCGAGAAGTGCGGACAGCGTGAATTGCGGCCCAAGACTATTGGCTCCCATCAATGCGTTCGACACCCATATACCGAAGAGCAAGCCCAGGCAGGCGCCTGCTGCAGTGTATGAATTGACGGCAGAACGTTCCATTAGGCCTAACACCGTGTTAGGCCGCCGCCGCGCGACGGGCTGTGGATGGAACACGTAACCTCCTAGACGGTCGGCTTGAATACATAGTTAGCTCCCACACGCCGGAGGGTCCAGGCCTTCCCAATGCGACACTCCAAGCCGCAAGCGTGGAACCTCAACCATGTATGCGGAGCCGACGCAGGCATTCACGACTAGCGAATCTGCTGGTGCAGCGACCCCAACCGAAACACGCTCGAGACGGCCATTACAAACATCTCCTCTTAGCCGCGAGCGTTTGGTGTAGGTATTGAATCTGAATCGTACGGTGTATCGACCGGCTGCATCCGTTTGAGCGAGTGCAGGGCCACGGGCATAACCTCGCTCCACCCAGGCCACGCCTACGTTGATGCCCGCCGCCGGCTCCCCCGTCTCCGTTGCTACCAGCCCAGTTACCTCATAGACCGGCATTAAGCACTTGGCGGTTGCTATAGTGCTCGTCAGACCGAGGGCGATGCAGATCAGGAGAGCTTTCATGTGGGAGCTAACACCGAAGTTAACGCGCCGCGCGAGGCGGCTGGATTTTTGCGGCACCACACAACGGTCGCGTTGAACGCCCAGTTAGGCGCCTTTTACAGCCCGCCCGACAATTGTGCGGCACCGGTGCGGTCATTTACTACCACTAGAAAATGATTGCCAATGGCTGGCTCTACGCCTCTGTAGAACACTGCCCAAGTGAAGTCTTTGGCAACATACTCGAAATGTGCCTCTGGCGTCAGGAACTGCGAGAGATCCGCTCCCGAATCCTGGGCCGCTTGGTTGGCAATTGCTACAACCTCCTTCTCGGATAGCTGCGGGCTGTGAGCGTTGCGGTGGGATGCAGCGCACCCATTCAAGAGAAGAGAAAAGAGTATGGAATGGAAGATGCGATGCAGCATTGTTGGATAGGCACCTAACACCGGAAATAAGCCGCCGCGTTAGCGGTCGGATCGATTGTGTAGTTGTGTTGCCTCGAAAGTAGGCTGAGGAGCAAATGCATCCGATGCACCTGTAGCTGCATAGAACCTTTCTATCTCTGACTTTCGATACTTAGAGAACCGAGCAGACTGAAGAACCATTGACTTCACGCGCTGAGGAAGCGTGCGATCAGAAGTGCGCACACCAAGAAGCTCAAGGTGCTTAAGACTTGGAAGTTGCGCTATGGGTTCTAGCGAATTTACCAAGAGCGTCTTGCCGGAAGCATCCCAGCTCGGTAACGACGATAAGCACAAGGTCTCCAAGCGTTTGAGGCCTGCTATGGGTAACAACTCTGCCACCTTCGGAAAATGCTGTACCGATAGATACTTGAGGCTCTTCAGTGGCGCCAGGGGCATGAAGGACATGTCTGGCCATGTAGCCACGACGAGCGTGTGCAAGTTTTGAAGCGCTGAAATTTGCTCCAAAGATTTGAAGTTGTAGTGCCAGATTCGAGCAGACCGGACCTCCAGTGGAAATGCCACTTGGGGAAGCGATTTGCTCGTCACACGCATTTGTTCAAGATGCATAAGGCCTCTGCAGCACAACACCGGAGATAAGCCGCCGCGTCAGCGGTCGGTTTGATTGACAAGCTAGATTTTGCGATAGCAGGACACCCACGCCACAACAACAAGAACCATTTGAATAACGCCACAGACGAACAGAATAGTGAAAGCATTGTGCCCGGAACCTATGGCAGCCAACGCTCCTATTGCACCGACAAATGCGGCCGAGATTAACCACTCACCGTTGCGGAGCGGAGGAACCTTACCGTTATAGGTCATTGCCAAAAGCAACAAACCTAGAATGACTGGTGAAAGTAGGATAAGCAAGGAAACCGCAAGAATCTCGGCGTTAGATTCGCCCGCCACCCAACCGTACTGAATTCCTTAGCGAGCAATGAGTATTGCCTGGAGTACTCCAGCACCTGCCAGAAGTGACATTTGGACTACGCCTAGACGCATGATGAGCAAAATCTAACGCCACATAGAGCGGCCGATGGCTGACATCATCTCAGGAAACTCGAAGGCCTGTCCCATCGGTCCGCTCTAATGCGTAGTTAGGTCTCAGCTGGATCTGTGGTGCACTTTACGACAGACTCGCTGAAGCGCTTGAGCTCAAGGCGCTTGCACTGCCAGAGCCAGTACATTGCATCGCCGCCGCTACCTCCAGTGACGTCGGAATCATGCAGAATCATCCAATAGCCTCCGCGACCATCGCCAGCGGCACCCTCCCACAGGTGCGAGTCTGTTCCTTGGACTTGGAAGGCTACCCAGAAGGCCTTGCCAGTTTTCATCGCATGGCGTGCACAAGCCGCCGCCTCAGATCGCTTGACCCGGAGCGGCACCTCGCCACAGGCAGTGGACTCTGGACCAGCAACGGCTTGAAGCTCTGCACGAACGCGACCAGGTGCATCACTCGTCGCACCGGAAAGTATTCCGGGAAGAGCAAGCAGTGGAAGCAAACCGTAACGCATCTCTGAGACCTAACACCAGAGTTAAGCCGCCGCGTCAGCGGTCGGCTTGGACGATCAGTTCGAGGGCAGAACCCTCACCGCTTGCGCAGCGAAGCTTGAGACGCTTGATGGTGTCGGAAACGTTGCTTTTCATGTACTCGACTAGAAGAATGTTCTGAACGTCACTGTCAGGTTTGTTTGCGTTCTTATCCGATTCATACCGCATCGAGAGCATGATTTCGCGCTGTGCTTCTCGGTTTACCCACATGTGTAGCTGTTGGTGCACGGCAAAGGGCGGGTCACCTTGAGCATCTACAAAATTCTCCCACTCAGGGCCGCTCCATTCACAATACGACCAAGGTTTGCCGATATGGGCTTTGTAGTAATCAAGCGCCGGAGTCAAAGGATAAGCGGCATGTAGTGTGAACTGCGTTTGAAATGCACGGCCACCAAATATTGGAAAGCGCTCGACTGATTGGGCGCTGACAGGCACGGACAGCTTCGTAGGTTCTTGCGTGCATGCGCAAAGCAATATCCACAGCACTATAAGTATTACGATTCTCATACGCGCCCTCTAATACCAATTCGGTCCAAAAATGGGGTCTATTTCCACAGCCTAACATGGAAAACTAAGCAAAAGCTGTAGGCTATTTTCTATAAGAATCATCGCCTTCCGTCCATCGCGCGGTCTAATCCAACGGTCTAATCTGGGGATATTTTCTGCCCTGCATGATGTCGCAGAATTGTTGGGCGCTGACCCAACACGCTGAGTAGCCGTACATCGAAATCCGATTCACATTCTGCGGGGTTCCGGTGCAAACGAGCCCACCATCAGAACTGGCTACTGGCGAGCGAGGATTACGAAACGGGCATACTTTCCTCGAATGCGCTGCCAGTTTTTGCCCTCAGGCGATTGCAACGACTCAGGGTGCAGGACCATCCATCGACTGACCGAATATCATGTCTGGATCGCCGATGACCAGCAAACCCTGCGCCGCAGGGTAGCTGATTCGTGTCGTGCGTCCGTCCGGCCAACGGATATCCAGCGTATCGGCATGGCTCGACGTGCCTAAACCGAAGTGCGCTTCGGTCGGACTGGATGCCTGGAATCCGCGCCCTGCGAGCATGACCTGGTACAGCACGGCATTGCCAAGGCGAAGCCGAAGTTCTGCACCGACTGCCTGTGAATTCGGACCTGGCTGCCGCAGCGCAACGCCGAGTCCCTTTTGCGAAACGTCGATGTCGTTCCTGAAGAGGTGTGCCACGCCTTCGTTGTTGACCAGATAGATGTCGATGTCACCGTCGCGGTCATGATCGAAACAGGCCACGGCACGGCCCTGTCCCGTATCGGCAACGCCCAGTGCGACAGACTGTTCCGTGAAGGTGCCATTGCCCTGGTTGACGAACAGGCGCGCAGGATCCGATCCGAACACGGGATGCGACTGGAACGGCATCCCGTTCACGTGAAAGATATCGAGCCAGCCGTCTAGATTGAAATCAGCCATGCAGCTGCCCCAGCCCCAGAAGCCCTGGCGGACTCCTGCCGACTCGCTGACATCGGTGAACACGCCTGCCCCATCGTTGCGATAGAGCCGGTTGCCGGTGATGCCCTGACCGGCGATCGGAATCCCGGCCGGGTCGTAGATCGAACTCACGAACCAGTCGAGATCGCCGTCGTTGTCGAAGTCTCCAACGTCGGCGCCCATGCCATTCTCGTCATCAAACTGGCTGTCATCCCAGGCCGTGAATTGACCATTCCCAAGATTGCGGAAAGCGCGGGTGGTGAGAAAGTCCGAAGCCATCATCAGATCCGGCAGATGATCGCCGTCCATGTCGGCAAGGATGGGCGTGAAGCTCAGGTCCAGCGAAGACTGCAATACGCCCAGACCCGCGCTCGTACTGATGTCCGAAAAGGATGTGCCGTTGTTCTTCCAGAGATGGCCCGCGTGTCCCGGCCAGGAGTTGGTGTTGTCCCAGTGACTGACGGCGAGATCAAGCCTTCCGTCGCCATCGACATCCGCTGCGGCGGCGGAATAGGAATCCATGACGGCCGTGCTGAGTCCCCACGAGAGGGTCGCCTCGGAAAATTGTCCTGCGTTGTTGAGGTAGAGGCGGATACCAAAGCCGCGGATGCCGGTCAGGACCAGGTCCAGGAAGCCGTTGCCGTCGAGATCGGCAAGCATCGCGCCTGCCGCAACATCGCCGAACAGATTCAGACCGTGCTGGGCGGCTGCACTCTCGAAACTTCCATCGCCACGATTGCGCAGGAGGCGCAATGGCAGATAGTCGCCCTGTGGAACGACAAGATCGATATCCCCGTCGTTGTCGATATCACCGGCAGCAACACCGGCGGGCATCATGTCGCGCGTTTGCGTGTAGCCGAATTCGAATCGAAATTGCGCACTGGCACCGGCGGCCGCAGTCACATCGGTGAAGTGCCAGGCAGGCGAACCGGCATTCGCCCACGCGAAAGGCGCAAACGCACTCGCCAGAGTGAGCAGTAGAACACTCCGCCGCGCCATTTGGCGCGGCGGATTCGAGTGGCCATAAGAGGAGCGACCTGCAAACATTCCCGTCGCAACCTGAAGCCTAGCGCCGTCTCGTCGCGCGCGTGCCAATCAGCAGCAGACCGGCCGCGAGCAACAGGATCATCCACCGACCACCCACCGGCAACTCGACGAAACCAACCGACAACCCGGCCGTGCCGCTGGAGGCGCCATCATCGACATCGCCGGAATACGTTGCCACCAGAGTGAACTGACCCGAGAGTTGCGGTCTGAACATGCAGCTGGTGCTGTCGACTGCAAGAGCAAGCGACTGGCATTCCGCTATCGGTGCGCCGTTGATGGTTACGCTGACTGTGCCGGAAAGCGGTGCGACACCGCCGGTAACGGTGATATCGAGACGCACATCCGCATTGCGCAACACCTGGGCTGGCGTGACCAGCAATGTCGTCGTGGTCGGAACCAGATCGACCAGCAAATCCAGCGCTGCGCTTGAAGCCAGATTGTTGGCATCACCCAGGTAGTTCGCACTGAGATTGCGCGTTCCGGCCGGGGTGAAACTTGTCGAGCATTGCGCAACCCCTGCCACGAGCGGGACCGCCGTGCAGCCGGCAATCGGGTTGCCTGCGTCGAGAAAATCGACACTTCCTCCCAGGGTCACGCCCACGGCAACGGGCTGACTGACCGTTGCGCTGAGCTGCACGGGCATGCCGACGATGGCCGGGTCCGGATTCGCCGTGAGCGCCGTACTCGTGGCCGCCTGCGAAACCGTAATGATCAACGCGGCGGAGGATGGCTCGTTGTTCACGTCACCTGAATAGTTCGCCGTCAGGGTCAGCGTTCCGGCAATTGTCGAATTGAGATTGCAGCTTGCCGCTGGCAACGTGACCACACAAGTATCGCCATTGCCATCGTCGATCGTCACTGTGCCAGTCGGCGTGCCGAACCCGGTGACTTGCACAGTCACGGCGTAGGCGCTGCCGGCAACGGGTGTATTGGGCACGACAGAAACATAAGCCGTCGTGCTCGGTGCCGGATCGATCAGATAGGGCGCGTTGCCACTACTGGGCGAGTTTTGTGCATCGCCCGAGTAGCTGGCCGTGAGGGTCTTCGCACCCCCGATCGTCGAGGTCAGCACGCAGCTGGTCGCCGGAAGGGCAAAATTGCAAGTGGCCCCTGCCCCGTCATCCAGCGAGACCGTCCCGGTCGGAGTACCGAAGCCGGTGACCGACACATTGACCGTATAAGGCTGACCGACGGTTGAAGACGTTGGCGGCACGATCGAAGTGATCGTCGTGGTCGAGGCCGCTGGCGTGATCAGATACGCGGCCGTCGTGCTGCTCGGCGTGTTGTTGACATCACCGAGGTAGCCGGCAGAAATCGTCTTTGGCCCGATCGTCGTCGAAGTCAGCACGCAACTTCCGGCCGGCAGCACGACGGTGCACATGGCACCCGCGCCATCGTCGACGTTGACCGATCCAGTCGGCGGGCCAAAACCAAGCACGCTGACGTTGACGGTGTACGGCTGACCGATCGCGGCAGACCCGGCCGGCACGATACTGGTGATGCTGGTGGTCGAAGTCGCCTGGATCACGGAGTGCGGAGCCGTATCGCTGCTGCCGATAAAGCTGCCCTGGCCGACGTAGGTGGCCGTGATGGTCAGCGGGCCAAGCGCCGTACCGGCAAGCATGCAACCTGCGGCCGGCAGCGCAAACATGCAGGTACCACCCAGCCCGTCGTCGACCATGACATTGCCGGTGACGGGACCGCTGACCGAAGTAACGCTGACGTTGACCATGTAGTTCTGGCCAATCTGCGAGGGAGACGGAACGATCGAGGTGATCGTTGTCGTAGTCGCATCCAGTCCCTTGGCGCCATCGAACAAGCCGTTGATGATGCGATTGCTGTCGATGGTCGCACTGCTGAAGCTGGAGGCGCCCGTGACCAGGTCGAAACTGAGGAACGAATAGCCGCTCGAGCCCACGGCCTGCGCAACAACGGTCAGGCTGCCGGCGCTGATTGCGCCGATATCGGGGGCGATCGCGCAGCATTCGGTCAGGCTGGCACCCAGTTGCGAGAACAGTCCGGTCACGGGATCGACCAGAACGAAATCCAGGCTCGCGGCAAGCGGCGGGGCGCTCACTGTTTGCTCTATGCCATACAGCAACCCGCTGTCGGGATCGGCATTCAGTACCGTCAATGGAGCTGCTGTCGCAACGCTGGTCACGGCGCTGCCGTCGACCGGAAATCCGAACAGTGTCGGCGCACTTCCCGAACGCAGGCGGGCCGACAGATAGACCACGCCACCCGAATAGGCGACCGCGTTCGGCGTCGCCGCACAACAGTCGGTGATGCCGGCGTTGAGCACACTCAGCGCACCGCTGGTCGTGTCCACTGCAACGAGGTCGATATCGCCTGTTGCATTGGCGCGCAAGGCCAGAAGCCTGGGTGGAACCTGCTCAAAGGCTGCACCGATGATGCGCCCGGTCTGACCGAGGGTCACATCGGGCAAGGCAGCGCCCGACAACGCACTGAAGGCATGCAGTTGCCAGGCCGCAGCGGCATCGGCCGGATCCGGGCCGAACGCGTAAACGGTCTGACTGAAGGGATCGAATGCATTGGCCGCTGCACCGAGGACGCAGCACCCGGCACTTCCACCGCCAAGATTGCCGAGGCTGGCCGTGGCTGCATCGGCATCCGCAACAATGGCACTCGCGCTGGCGCGGTCATAGGTTAGCGCCGTCAGCTGCGCCTGGACGCTGGCACTCGCGAACAGGCCCAGCAGGAGCAGCGCACGACTCAGGATCGTCATGGCGTACTCCTCAGTTCTTCGCGCTGGCGATATGCTCCAGTGCCGCCTCCAGCTTCGCAATGCGCGCCTCGAGCTCCGAGATGTGCTTGTCGCGCTGCTCGATCTCTATGGTCAGGGCCTGGCTTGCGGCAAGCGCAACGCCTGCCATGTCGGCCGGTGCCACGCTGCGCTCGTCCTTGCCGAGACCAAACGCTCGATAGAAGTCCTCTGCCACCGGACCCATGTGCCGGTCGTTCGCATCCGAGATGCGGTAGTTCCAGGTAAACAGATTGAGATCGCGCAACTGTGCCAGCAGCGCCGAGCCGGCGACGGTGACCAGGTTTTCCTTGCTGTGGCGGCTGGAGAGCTGGGTAATCGTGCCGCCCACGAAAAGATTGCCGCTGTTGTCGAGGGAGAGACGGCGCTCTTCGGTGAGCGGGTCGCCATCGTCGGCCGCATCGGCCAGGATCAGACCCTCCGTAAAGCCGTTGGCCCGCCGAATGTGCAGTGCCGCGGTCGAGTTGGCGATGCCTACTCCGACATTGCCGGTCGCTTCGACATGAATGCTCGAGGTGGGCGCGCCTGGGTCTATACGAAATGGAAGGCGCGAGCTATTGGTCACGTCGCGAACAAAGAAATTGGCCTCATTGCCGGCCACGTCCCAGATCTGCGGCGAAAACCCATCACTGGCGTTCTGATCCAGCCGGAGTGTGGGCGTGTTTCCGTCGACGGCATGTAGCAGAGCGGTCGGATCTGCTGTCCCGAATCCGACAAATCCTGTGTTTTCTACCAGCACGGAGTTGGCAGGCGCTCCCGCCTCGACCTTGAAGGGCATGCGACCTGCGGTGCTGTCCTCGAACGCCAGATAGCTGTCGCCACCATTGTCCGCGTCATTGGCGACGATGCGCCAGTCATTGGTAGGAAAACTGGCACTATTGCTGGTGTCTTCAAAGTTGATGCGAAGATTGTTTTCTTTCAGGCGAATCGTATCTGCGCCGAAATTTTCGTTGTTTACGCAGTCCATGCCCACGCACTCGCTGCCCTGCACGATCAGGTCATCGGCAATGACCTGGTCGAAAGGGACCTCGCCGCTGTCACCGGGATCAACCGGAGGCTGGTCGGGGTCGACCTCCTCCAGATCGAGCAAAGCGAACTGTCCGGCCTGGACGAGCAGAATGCCGTTTTGGGTTGGCAGCGCTGGTGGCCAACCCGCTGGCAATGAATTGTCCCCGGCCTCACGCAACTGCTCGGCCTGGGCCAGCAGGCTTGCCGAAACCGCCGGCGCAAAGACCAGCTCCCATCGGTAGACGCCGTCACCGGTCAACGAAGAGGCATTGATGCTGACGGCCTGACCGGCAGCAAAACTGAACTGCTTGATACCGCGCGGGCCGCTTAACCGCAGCGTGGCCCCAGCGGCGCCTTGCGGACGCTCCCACTGATAGCCAGGCCCATTCTGGGCGGTTGCATTCTGCGCCATCGGCAGACAGAACAGAGTCATCGTGAGAGACAGCATCAGTGCACGCATATCGGATTCCCCAATCGAATCAAGCTTTCAGAAAGGGGGCACCCCCGAAGGCGACCATGAACCGCCCCTACCATCGCATGTGCTCCCCTGTCCGTGCAGAGTAGCCGTTTTGTGACGGATATCAAAGTACGGAACACACGCAAATCAGCCCCCATGCCGGCTCAGCCATGAAGGCAATCGCCACTCCGGCGAATGTTGAAGCGCGAGTCTTCGAGGCATGACAGACAGCCTGGCGCCGGTCCCACTGACCGATTCAGGCCTTTTCGCCTCGCAGGCGCATCGTCAGACCCCTCAAGAAATTGCGCAGCATCTGGTCACCACAGTTCCGATAGTGCTTGTGGCCGGGTTGGCGAAACAGTGCTGACAACTCGGGCCTGGTGACCGGGAAGTCTGCATCGGCAAAGATCTGATGCATGTCCTCGTCTTTCAATTCGAAGGCAACGCGCAGCTTCTTCAATACGACATTGTTGGTCACGCGTTTTTCCACCGGACGCGCTGGCAGTCGCTCATCGCGGCCACGGAGATGAATGATCAAGCCGTCAAGAAAGTGTGCAAGTACCACATCACTGCATTCGGTGCGGTACTCGTCGCCCTCCTTGACAAGCATCGCCTTCAGCTCATCCAGACTCAGCCGCAAATCCGGATTGGGCAGCTTGGCAATCTCGACAACCTTGCTGTCAGCAAGATCCAGCATGTAGCGAATACTGCGAAGCACGTCGTTGTTGATCATCTGCAAGCCTCTGATTGAATCTGGCGAAGAGTGAAGACCCGCCTTCGCATTGAATGGACATTCAACCGGGTCAGACTACTGATCAGGGCCCGTGCTTGCCGCAAGGGCCCGATTTCCTGAGGAGCGAGGCTCCGACAACTGGCGCCGCGAAACGCTATCTTGCCAACTCGTAGAGATATTCCACGTACGACAGCACCGCACCGTCGTAGCCCCTGACTGCAGGATTGCTGGATTCGATCAGGAAATATTCATCCGGAGCATGCGCGCCGCTGCCATGCCCCAGGCCAAAATGGCCCGAAGCCAGGCTGAGTGGCGCCTCGGTGAAGACGAAGCCCGGATAGGAGCCGGCATTGCGTGGCCACATCACCGGATCCAGCCCGGCGCCCTTCAGTACGCGCATTTGCGCCTGGATCAATTCCGAATCGGCGCGGGTGCTGGTGGGGTCGTAGCCACCACTGACATTGACTTCGATGTCGCCGAAACCGCGCTTGGCCAGATGCGCCTTCAATGCCGAGACAGCGTCCTCCATCTTCATTCCGGGAACCAGCCGCATGTCGATCTTCGCAACAGCCTTGTGCGGAAGAACGGTCTTGCCACCCGGCCCGGTATAGCCACCGAACAGCCCCTCGATGTTGACCGTAGGTTGAGAAACCAGCCGCTCGTTTGCCGCCTGCCAGTCGAGATCGTCGATCCAGTGCTTGACGCCAATCTGCTTCTTGAATGTCTCTTCGCTGCTCCTTGCAGTCGCAGCTGCAACCATCGCCCTGTCCTCGGCGCTGATCGGGGGTGCCACCGGATAGTTGTCGATCGTGATGGTATTGCCATCGTCGGAGACCAGCGTGTTGAGCGCCTTGATCAGATGCCAGCTCGGACTGTCGACCATGGCCTTCAGCGAGGAATGAATATCCTTGGCCGGACCGCGCCCCCACTTCTCGCCACTGGCAACGAGCTCGAGTTCGACTACCCCCTTGGCTCCAAGGCTGACCCTGACCTGGCCATCAAGACTCTGGCTGGCCGAGGGCATGAATACCCCGATGGTCTTGCCCAGCGCTGCCTTTACTTTCGGATTCAGGACCAGCTCGCCGATATGCGGTGATCCGATTTCCTCTTCGCCTTCAGCAACCAGGACCAGGTTGACCGGAACGCTCTCGTTCGCATCGCGAATGGCATGCAACGCAGCAAGCAAGGCCGACTGCGGTCCTTTCTGATTGACGGCGCCGCGTCCCATCATCACCTTGCCGACACCTGGCCGTTCAATGATGCGCGCTTCCAGGGGCGGCGAACTCCATTCGGCCGGATCGAACTGCTTCACGTCATACATGAAATAGAGCCCGACCGTTTTCTTCGCGCCCGCGTCGAGCGTTGCGAAAACTCCGGGCTTGCCGCTTGTCTGGATGATCTCGACCGTCTGGAATCCGGCCTCTCGGGCCAGCCTGGCCATGTAATCGGCACCCTCGCTGGAATTGAGATCCTCGGCAGCGATCGAAGGCAATGCAATCCAGTCTTGCAGGCGCTTGATCGATGCATCGTGCTGGCTGATGACAACCTTGTTGATTGCGTCGAGGGGTGGCTTGGCCGCAACCACCGGATGGCATGCGAACACGAGTGCGGCAACTGCAAGCCAATGTCCACTGAAGCAATGGCGGATTCCGGGAACCATGGTTTTCATCTATCGAATCTCCTTGAGAGCATTCATTGGCAACTTCCCGAAGTCTACGCCAAGTGACGCGCAGGATTGTCGCTTCCTCGGGGCCCTTGGCGACCTTGATCACATTGGACTCGGCCTTTCGAAACAGTCAGTATGATGTCGCCACCGAACTCGTCGAACCCGGAAACCATGCAAGCAGCCTTTCAGGCAAGTTGGAGATTGCTGACGTTGGCTGCGCTGTGTGCACTGCATCCGCTGCACGCCGCCGAGAATCCCCGTACCGCGGGACCGGATGCGAGCCAGCCCGTGCACGGCCCCTACCCCTGGAACTACCAGGGGCAACTTGTCCGCCCTGCGCGCCCGTCCTACATGGCAGGAGCCTGCAGTTCGACCACGCCAACACCGCGCGTACTTCTGGCCGGCGACAGCTGGGCCCAGTACATGTGGGACGACGATGCTCACAACGAGATATTCGACAAATTCGGTATGGCCGACCGGCGCGCCGTCAGTCGCTCGCTGGGTTCGAATCCGGGGCCTGGTCACATCGGATTCGAGTACGCCGTTTCCGGAAGCGAAGCACGTGAATGGGTCGACACGGCAAGCTATCCATGGATCGCCAACGTCAATGCAGAGCTCCAGGCATTGCCGACCATCGACACCGTCATGCTCAGTATTGGCGGCAATGACGTACTCGCCGGAAAATCCGGTGGCGGCTGGTACAAGGACATGGATCTGGACGTCGCAGGCTCCGAAGAGGCGTTCTTCACGCGCCTGCTGGACGACAGCACGACGATTGCCAATGCCATCACTTCGGCGCATCCGCAGGTCGACGTACTGCTTTCGAGCTATGAGTATCCGAACTTCAATGTCGGCTTCTGGTGTTTCGTCTATGCATGTCCCAAGCGACGCGACCTGAGCCGGGATCCGGACAACGACCTGATCACCGACGCCGAGCTCAATGGAATGATGCTCAACATCGAGTCGCGGCGAATCGCCTGGACAAACTCCGATTCACGCCTGTTCTTCGATCACGGCGTCGGCGAAATGCACTACTACTACGGAGATGGCGTCACCGCAGCCGGAATCCTGCCGCGGCCGGGACAGTCCGCACCGGACTACCTGCCATTCCCGGCCGGCAATCCGAATCGCCCGAGCCTGCGCGAGAATTTTCGCCGGCCCAATGGCATAGACGCAGATCCGATCCACCTTGACGCCGAAGCCTACCTGTACAAGGTGGCTGTACAGACAGAGAGCTACCTCTTCCCGAAATTTCGAGGCACGGTTTCGCAGACACTGGAATCATTGGGTGGCGAGCTGGATGGCTGGAGCGACGGCGTCTCGGCCGGTACGCAGGCCGTCATCATCGGCGATGACGGCACCCGACTGATTCACGGCATAGTCTCGTTCGACACCAGCGCCATTCCGCCCGGCGAAAACATCGAGTCGGCAAGCCTGTTTTTGATCCAGCAAGACCGAAGCGGCTCCAACCCGTTCGTCACCGGCAATCTTGGCGCGCCCAGGCTCGACGTCGCGGCTTCCTTCGGACTGCCGGAAGTCGAGATCAGCGATGCGACCGCTGCCGCCGAGGTGTCAGACGCCGGTTGCTTCGTCGGATCGGCCGACCAGCAATATTATGCGCTTCGGATAGATCTCAATGCCGCGGCGCTGGCTGCCATCGATCGCGACGGCATCACCCAGTTTCGGCTCGAATTCAGCAGCATTGACGCGGGGGTCAATCGCGTCGAGTTCAATGACGGCGATGCCACTGCACCGGCAACGGCGGAGCAACGCCCCACCCTGCATTGGCAGGAATCCATCCGCGAAGATGGCAGCGTCGATGTCCATCAGGTACACGGCAGCGCCATCGTCCACCGCGGCCTTGTTGAAGTACTCGGCAACGCAAAGCCCATCCTGGATATTCGCTACAACGACATCCTCTTCCAGGACGGCTTCGACGATTGAACCTCTGGATGGCCGAAATCCCCAAGCGAGATTCGGCTATCAGGGTGACCCGCGACCAGCCCGGATCTACTCGACAACGGTTGGCGCCGACACCGGCAGCGCCGGGATGGCCAGGCTGCGGTCTTCGTCGCCGGTAGCGCCGGTGAGCATGGTTGTCGGCAAATGACCGACATCGCCCACCGAAATGACCTTGAAGCGGCCATCAGCCTCGACACGAATGCGTGTGATGCTGGCATGCCCCACCGACATCTCCAGCCAGGCGTCGGTGTCGACACCGAGCGCACGCGTGACCAGATAGCGCGTCACGTTGCCGTGGCAGACGAAGAGTTCAGTCCGCTCTGCACCCGAAGCCGGCTTGAAGTACGTGGCAAACAGTCGATCGAGCTGCGCCTTGCAGGCCGCAAACTCTTCCGGCTTGCCATCGGCCATGATCTCGGCACGCCGGGTCGGGGGCGTGCACTCGGCAAGGTCATCGACAATCGTGAACTTGCGCCCCGGAAACGTCTCCGAAATGCTGGCCGCCGTATCCATGGCCCGCTGCATCGGGCTGGAATAGAGTGCGTCGAAGTGGTCTGCCATGCCCGGCAGACGTCCGCCGACCAATCGAGCCTGCGCGACACCCAGCGCCGACAGACCCGGTCCCAGCTTCTCATCGGCTGCGGGATCCGGCGAGTAGTGTCCGTGTCGGACCACGAAGATCGTTCGTGCGGCGGCAGCAGGGGCGTTCTCGGCCAGAACGGGGGCGGAGACGAAGAGTAGCAACGAGAAAAATAGTGATCTGTTCATTGGCCCAGTATCACCCAAGCGACGGCAAATTGCCCGACGCCAGGCCTCGATAGGCATAATCGAAAGGGCTGTGATCTAATCGAGTCACCCTCCGCGGAGATCGCCGATGCGCCTCATGCTGGCTTGCGTCCTGATTGCGCTGCTGCTCTCGACCCGTGTGGCTCCTGCCATCGACACGATTGCCCCGGCCACGGCAGAGCCTGTCGAACAGGACGCGCCCGCCGACCTGCCGCCCGAGCCTGTGCGCGCCATCGATACCCTTGATCTGGCGGCATATGTCGACGGGCTGGTCGATGCCGCCATGCAAAGCGATCATCTCGCCGGCGTGACCGTCGCAATCGTTGATCGGCAGGGCCCCTTGTTGCTGCGCGGCTACGGAATTGCCGCGCAGTCGCCGCGAAAAGGGGTTGATCCGAAATCGTCCTTGTTCCGGATCGGCTCGATTTCCAAGACATTCACCTACCTGCTCGCCCTGCAAATGGTCGATGACGGGCGTCTCGAGATCAATGCACCGGTCAACAACTACCTGCCACCGGACCTGCAACTGCCTGATGACGGACTCGCACCGGTGCTGGTGCGTCACTTGTTTACCCACACTGCCGGCTATGAAGACTCGGCGATGGGTCACCTGTTCGTGAAGAACCCCGAGGATGTGTCGAGTCTCCAGGAATACGTGCGTCTGCACCGACCCGCCCGCGTTCGCCAGCCTGGAACCCATGCGGTCTATTCAAACTACTCGCTGGCCCTGCTCGGCGTCATCCTGGAGCAGGTATCCGGCAAGAGTTTCGAAACCCTCGTCGAGTCTCGACTGCTGCAGCCAACAGGCATGCAGCACACCACCTTTCGCGAGCCGCTGGGCAAGGATGATCCACGCAATGCAGGAACCGCCTTCGAAGGACTCTGGTCGGAGGGCTTCAAACGCGGCGGGGGTGGCTACAGCGCACAGACATTCGAACACATCGCGCACATTGCGCCGGTGGGTGGCGCGTCCAGCACGGCCAGCGACATGGGCCGCTACATGCGCATGCTGCTCGATGCTGGAAGCATCGATGGCGCACAAATACTCGCACCGTCCGTGCTGGAGCGCATCTACTCCACGCCTCAGTTCCGCAATGCGCCCGAGGTCACCGGATTCTCCTGGGGATTCTTTGCCAGCAGAATCGGCAGCCTCGACCTCTATGGACACGGTGGCGCAACACTCTGGTTTCACTCCTCGATGCAGCTGATTCCGGAACTGGGCCTCGGCGTTTTCATCTCCACCAATACCGAAACCGGTCGCCGCTTCGCTGGCGAGTTTCCCGGGCTTGTTCTGCAGCGCTATTTTCCCGAGGCGAGAAGCGAGCCTCCGACCACCGCGCCGGAAACCCTCGATGCCAGCCGGTTCATCGGCAGCTACAACAGTGAGCGCAGCAATTACAGCAGCATTGAAAAACTGTTCCTGTCCTCGACGCTGCAAGTTGCAGCGGCGCCGGACGGCGCACTGGTCATTTCAGGCGAAGGAAGCACGTCACGCTACGTTCCGGATGGCGACCTGAGTTTTCGCGAAGCCGAGGGACCGGGATACATCACCTTCCTTGTCGATGCCGACAATCGAATCGTGGGGTTTGCCAATGCCAAGGGGCACGTCGTCTACGACCGCGTTCGCCCGTGGGACGTGCTCCCTACCGCGGTGAATGTGCTGGGCGTGATTGGCATCATTGCCCTATTCGTACTCACCGGGGCATGGCTGCGCCGGAAGCGCAGGATCCGCGATCAGCCCCGCGCACGCTTCAGCGCACGCTGGCTGTATTTCACGGCGTTCCTCTGGATCGTCATCCTCGGCGCCGGACTCACCCTGATAGAGGCCGACAATACCGAGCTCTTCTACGATTTCCCGAGCCCCATTGTCCGCTTCATCGCCTGGGCAGCCGTGCCTGTCATTCTGGCCAGTCTCATCAGCGTGTACCTGCTTGGATCGGCATGGAAGGCCAAGGATTGGGGCTTCTGGCGCAAGCTGCGCCATACACTGGCCGTCCTCGCTTTTTCAATCGGAGCATTCCTGCTCTGGAACTGGAATCTGCTGCCATGGAAACTGTGATGCACAACTCAACTGCCCGTCTTCTGCTTGCCGCGATCCTGCTCGCATTTCCGCTTGCAGGCTGCAACAAGTCCGATCCGGCAGCGGAAACTGCGACGTCCAGTCCGGCAGTCCGGTACGACATCGTGATCCGCAATGGTCGGGTCTTTGACGGGTCCGGCGCACCCGCACAGGATCTGGACGTGGCCATTCTGGATGGCCGAATCGCCGCCCTGCTCCCGCGTGCCAGCAAGGTCGAGACCTACAGGGAGATCGACGCACAGGGACAAGCGGTCGCGCCAGGCTTCATCAACGTCCTGAGCTGGGCGGTTGACAGCCTGATCGCCGACGGCAGGGGCCTCAGCGATACCCGACAGGGGGTGACCACCGAAATTTTCGGTGAAGGCTGGTCGATGGGCCCGCTCAGCGAAGCCATGAAAGTGGACGCGGTCAAGCAGCAGGGCGACATCAAGTACGAGATCGAATGGACCACGCTCGGCGAGTACCTCGACTACCTCCAGGCTCGCGGCGTCACACCCAACGTGGCTTCATTCGTCGGCGCCACCACGGTTCGCATCAACGTGCTGGGCGAAGACAACGTCGATCCCGACGACGCCCAGCTACATCAAATGCAGGATCTCGTGCGCGCGGCCATGGCCGAAGGCGCGCTCGGTGTCGGCGCCTCCCTGATTTATCCGCCCGCTTTCTTCGCCGAAACACCCGAGCTCATCGCGCTAGCATCTGCTGCCGCTGAAACGGGCGGCGGCTATGTCGCCCATATGCGCAGCGAGGCCAATCAACTTGCGCAGGCCCTGGACGAAACGATTGCCATCGCGACGGCAACCGGCAAACACACGGAGGCCTATCACCTGAAGGCAGCCGGAGAAGGCAATTGGCCGAAGATGGCCGAGGCTATCGACAAGATCAACAGCGCGCGCGCCGATGGCGTCGACATTGCAGCAAACATGTATGCGTACACGGCTGGAGCGACCGGCCTGACCGCGGCCTTGCCGCCCTGGGTCCAGGCCGGTGGCCACGAGGCGATGATCGCACGCCTGAAGGACCCGGCCGTGCGCGAGAAAGTCATCAAGGAGATCGGCCAGCCCAGCGACGAGTGGGAAAACCTGCGCCTTCTCGCCGGCGACGACTCGCGCGTGCTCTTCATCGGCTTTCGCAGCGAAGCGATGAAACCGCTGATCGGCAAGACCCTGGCCGAGGTCAGCAGCGAGCGCGGCAGCAGCGCGGAAGACACCATCATCGACCTGATCATCGAGGATGACTCGCACGTCGACACCGCCTACTTCCTGATGAGCGAGGACAACGTAGAACTGGGATTGTCCCAACCCTGGACAACACTCGGATCCGACGCCGAATCCTCTGCGCCCGAAGGCATATTCCTCAAATCAAGCACCCATCCGCGCGCTTACGGCAATTTCGCGCGCTTTCTCGGCCACTATGTGCGCGACAGGAAGCTCATGTCGCTGGAACAGGGTATCCATCGCCTGACCGGCATGCCGGCAGCGAACTGGAAGCTGCGTGACCGTGGCTGTCTTGCCGAGGGCTGCTACGCCGACATCGTGATTTTCGATCCCGACACGATCATGGATCACTCCACCTATGAAAAGCCGATGCAACTCGCGACCGGCGTCAGCGATGTGTTCGTCAACGGCGTGCAGGTACTTGAAAATGGAAAGCACACGGGTGCCAAGCCCGGACAGGTCATACGCGGTCCGGGCTGGACGGGCTGGAATACAGCTTCCGAGTAGGCGACGAGTGTGCGCTGCCTTGAATGAGAACTGTCGAGAGACCTATTGACCTTGTTGCATAGAATCCTGATAGGCGTGCTTGTATTCGCCGCATCCCCTGGCCAGCTGCTGGCACACGAGTCTGCTGCCCACGCCCACTACGTCGGCAATGAAGGCGTACTGGTTGAACGTGGCGCCACAAAGGTGATCTTCGACGCGTTCTACGCGGACAGCTACGGCCAGTACACGCTCGTTCCGGATTCGATCCGTGCCGCGCTGCTTGCGGGCACGCCACCGTATGACGGCATTGATGCAGTCTTTGTCTCGCATGTCCACGGCGATCACTTCACAGCCGCCCCGGCAGTCGCCTTCATGCGTGCGCACGAGAAGATTCCGATGTATGCATCACGCCAGACCTACGAGGCCATCGTTGCAGAGGTCGGCGACAGCGACTCTCTGCTCAAGCGCATTATTGTCGCAGACATCGCGCCGGGCGACTCGGCCAGGAGCTACAAGCTCAAGGATCTGCAGATCGAAGTCGTCTCGATTCCCCATGCTGGCGGGCCCTCACGTGCCGACATTCAGAATCTTTCTTGGCGGGTCACCCTCGACGACAAGACCACAGTTGTCCACTTCGGTGATGCAGGGCCGGTGGAGGCTGATTTCCAGCGCCACGCCGTGCATTTCGCCAAGCGTCGCGCGGCCGCCGCATTCCCACCCTACTGGTTTCTCGGCAACGAAGCCGGGAAAGCGATCATCGCGCGCTATTTCAATGCCGATCAGGTCATCGGAATCCACGTACCGGCCTCGGCCACCGGTCACGGCGACGAACTGCGAAAGCAATTGGGAGGCGACGTATTCACGGATCCTGGCGAAATCAGACAGCTCGATACGAATCATCCAGCGGGCGCAAATCGTTCAGACTGAATCGTGGAAGCCGCGCAAGAAAATCGACGGATTGCCTTGGTCAGGTTGACTCTCAACGGACCCCGGCTCGCGCGTCCTGCGATTGTTCGCTGCAACGAAATCGACCCTCAAT
>NZ_JAWLAR010000011.1:0-177512 GCF_041395345.1 Dokdonella sp.
CAGATCGGTCTCGGCCAGGATTTCGCCAATGATCAGCGCGCCGATCGGGGTGCGGCTGGCCGGCTTGAGCACGAAAGGGCAACCGGCGGCGATGCCGGGTGCAACCTTGTGAGCGGCCAGATTGAGCGGAAAATTGAACGGTGAAATGAACGAGCAGGGTCCGATCGGGACGCGCCGGGTGAACCCCCGATAACCCCTGGCACGCGCCGAGATTTCGAGATTGAGGACCTCGCCATTGATGCGCACCGCCTCCTCGGCGGCAACCTTGAAGGTATCGATCAGGCGCGTGACCTCACCGCGCGAATCCTTGATCGGTTTGCCCGCCTCGATGCACAGGGCCATGGCCAGTTCGTCGTACCGTTCGCGGAAACGACGGACACAATGTTCAAGCACGGCCTGGCGCTGGTAGGGCGCGAATTCGCGCATCGCTTCGGCGGAAGCAACTGCTGCGGCAATCCCTGCATCTATGGCTTTCGCATCGGCGAGGGCGACCCGGGTGGCCACCTTGCCGGTGAATTTGTCGGTGACTTCCAGATCCGAATTCGGTTGGCAGGCCTCGCTGGCCAGGTAGTAGGGGTAGTTTGGCTTGAGCATGGAATCGCCTCTGTCGGTACGGAAGATCCGGATGCGGTTCTGGTTGCGCCTTCAGGTCACGCCAGGCACTACAATTTTGCGCTGAGTTCCTTGATCTCGCGATTGAGCACCCGGTCATTGTCGGAATAGTCGATCGGCATATCGATCAGGTGGACTCCGGGCGTGTTCAGGCACTGCTCGAACATCGGCAGGAACTCTTCGGTGCTGCCGGGGCGATGGCCCCTGGCGCCATAGCTTTCGGCGTAGCGCACGAAATCCGGATTGCCCATGTCCATGCCGAAATTCGGGAAGTCCATGTTGGCCTGCTTCCACTTGATCATTCCATAGGCGTCATCACGCAGCAGCAGGATCACGAGATCAAGTTTGAGGCGCACAGCGGTTTCGATTTCCTGCGAGTTCATCATGAACCCGCCATCACCGACCACCGCTACCGACTTCCGATCCGGGTGCACGATCTTGGCGGCGATCGCCGACGGCAGGCCAGCGCCCATCGTCGCGAGGGCATTGTCGAGCAGCATCGTGTTCGGTTGCGTGCAGCGGTAGTAGCGCGCGAACCATAGCTTGTACATGCCATTGTCGAGACACAGGATGCCGTTGTCCGGCATGGCCTTGCGTACGTCGGCCACCAGGCGCACGGGATAGATCGGAAAACGCGTGTCATCGGCGCCCTTGGCCAGATGCGCATCCAGATGATTGCGCACGCTGTCTTCGTAGGAAAAATCCCAGTGCGACTGCTTCTCGAGCATCTGGTTGAAACGCCAGATCGTGTTGGCGATATCACCCACCACTTCGATCTGCGGGAAGTAGACAGTATCGACTTCGGCGGTCAGGTAGTTGATGTGAATGACCGTGCGCTTTCCGGTACGCATGAAGAACGGCGGCTTTTCGATGACGTCATGGCCGACATTGATGATGCAGTCCGCATTGTCGATGGCGCGATGGACGAAGTCGCCATCGGACAGTGCCGCATTGCCGAGCCACAGCGGGTGCGTTTCGTCGAGCACGCCCTTGCCCATCTGGGTGGTGAAAAACGGAATGCCGAACTTCTCGACGAATTCGCGCAGCATCTTGCTGCTGGTCTTGCGGTTGGCACCCGCACCCACCATCAGGATCGGACGCCGCGCTTCGCGAATGGCATCAACCCCGCGAACAATGGCCTTTTCGTCTGCGATCGGGCGACGATGGAAGCTGGCGGGAATGACACCGACATTGGTTTCATCGCGAGCGATGTCTTCCGGCAATTCGAGATGGGTTGCGCCGGGACGTTCTTCTTCGGCTCGACGGAACGATTCGCGGACGCGCGCAGGAATATTGTCCGCCGATACGATCTGGCGGGTGAACTTGGTCAGTGGCTTCATCATGTCGACCACGTCGACGATCTGGAAATGCCCCTGCTTGGACAATTTCACCGGTTTCTGCCCGGTGATCATGAACATGGGCATGCCGCCGAGCTGGGCGTAGGCGGCCGATGTCACGAAGTTGGTTGCGCCAGGCCCCAGTGTGGCCAGACAGACGCCCGCTTTCCCGGTCAGGCGGCCGTAGGTCGCGGCCATGAAGCCTGCCGCCTGTTCATGCCGGGTCAGGATGAGTCTGATCGAAGATGTGCGCAGTGATTCGAGCAGATCGAGGTTTTCTTCACCCGGAATGCCAAAAACGTACTCTACGTTCTCGTTTTCGAGTGCCTTGATGAACAGGTCCGAGGCTTTCATGCGCAGCGCTCCAATCTCGTTGATGTGGACAGGATGGGGACCCGCGGGCGTCTTGATTCCCTGGCATGCCACAGCAAACGCGTTGAAGTCGCAGTGCCGGCAGAGTTGTCCATCAATACCTGCGCGGTCCTGCCAGAAGCTGTGCCAGCTATGAAAACTCCCGATCCCCTGTTGTCGAACACTGATTGTGGGCGCCGCCCTTGGTGCGGGTCAATGTTTGCCCTCGACACGCAGCTTCAATTCGCCGTCTGAAAGGACGCCACGCAGCTGCATGCCGGCTGAAACCGATTCGGCGCTGCGAACGACGAGTCCGCTGTTCTCGTCAATCAGGATCGAATAGCCGCGTGCCAGCGTCGCCAGTGGACTTACTGCATTCAGGGTACGGACGAGCTCGTCCAGGCGGGAGCGTCGACTCTGCATCGATCTTCTGGCCAGTGCGCTCAGGCGCCTGGCCAGCGCCGACACGTGTTCCTTCTCGCGTTCAAGCCGGAGGGCAGGGTGCCTGGCAGCGAATCGACCGTGCAGATTGGCCAGTCTTGATCGACGCCGCTCGGCTTCGTGTTCGACGATGCGGGTCAATCGCGAGCGCAATTGGCCGAGACGCTCTCGGCCCAGACCAAGGCGCGCGGCAGGGCGTTGTTGATTGAGCCTGGCGAGCAGGTGATCGGCGCGCTGGGCGGATGCTTCCAGTCGACGCTGCATGCGCTGACGTGCTCGCCCGAACAACTGATCCAGCGTGCGCGAGAGGTCTCTGGCATCAGGTACCAGCAATTCGGCGGCAGCCGAAGGCGTGGCAGCACGCAGGTCGGCTACAAAATCCGCGATCGAGAAATCGGTCTCGTGCCCCACTGCCGAAACCACCGGTATTGCGTTGCGCGCAATCGCCCTGGCCAACTCTTCGTCGTTGAACGCCCAGAGATCTTCCAGCGAACCGCCACCGCGAGCCAGTACCAGCACGTCATGCATTCCTGCCTGGCTTGCGGCATCCAGCATCTTCACGATCGCCGCGGCTGCGTCCTTGCCCTGTACAGGCACCGGCAGCACGTCCACTTCAACCATGGCGAAACGTCGCGCGATCACGTTGAGCACATCGCGTACGGCAGCGCCGGTGGCCGATGTGATCACGGCGATACGGCGTGGCATGGCTGGAAGCGGGCGCTTGCGATCCTGCGCAAACAGGCCTTCCGCGGCAAGTCGGGACTTGAGCTGCTCGAACTGCCGCCGCAGCGCACCTTCACCCGATTGTTCGAGATGCTCGATGATCAACTGGAACTCGCCGCGGGCCTCGTACAGGCTGACTCGAGCCCGAGCCAGCACCTGCATGCCATCCGCGGGCTTGAATGGCAACCAGGTGCTGCGCGGCTTGAACATCGCACAGCGAACCTGCGCGCCGGCATCCTTGAGGGTCAGGTAGAGATGTCCCGAGGCCGGCCGCGAGAAGTTCGATATCTCGCCTTCAATCCAGATCAGCGGCAGTGCGTCCTCAAGCAGGTCGCGGGCAAGCCGGTTGAGCCCCGAAGGCGTCAGGATTTCGCGTTCCGTGTTGGCATGGGTTGCCACTTGAGATTTCGCCCGTATCGAATGGAAGCCGTATCACAGCCAGCAAATCTGACTGTGCCGCGGCGATTCTCCAGTCTGCCCGCGAAGTGTCGCTGCTGCCAGTCCCGAATCACGGGCATTCGGCAGCAGGGACTGGCAAGGCTGTGGGCGGAGCGCCATGCGCCGGGGTGTACGAGGACCCCGCATCAGGGATTCGCGCCCACCAGCAACTGCTGCCAGACATCATGAACGATCACGAACAGGAATGCCGTCGAGCAGCCGAACATCAGGACCCCGGTGATCGCGATCAGCGTACTGAGGTGCCGCCAGGGATGCTTGAGCAGGACGTCCCCGTAACCCAGCGTCGTAATGGAAGCGGCGCAGAAGTAGGTGCCCTCCGTGATGCTTGGCATCATCCGCATCAGATGCAGATACGCGCCCCACGCTGCGGCCTCGATCACGTGCGCCGACATCAGCGCGAAGAAGCAGCCGAGCAGCAGGAACTTTCCTGCAAGTCGAGTTCCCACGTTTTCGACAAGCCAATTCCTGTATCGAAGCATCTGGTCAAGCACTTCGAAAATCACGGCAACATGGAAATAGAACAACAGGAGTGCAAGCAGAAACGCAAAGCCATAGACCCCGGCGATGCGTCGATGGGAAAAGGGAGTCCCGCTCGCCTGCGCCCGCCGATCAGAACCTGTCTGGCGTCCGTCTCGGGAATCGGGCGAGCTGTCGTCTGGCGTGCGCTTCAATTGTCGTTACCGGTCGAGGGCAAGTCTGCCTTGGCCGCATTCTCGCGTGCGCGGAGGAACGAGAGCCGATACGGAATTATGAGGCTTCTGAAAGTCAGTCAAGGCAGGGAGCGGCGCACCAGAGCGCAGGGCGCACCTGAGGGTGGACGCCGCCCGAGCATGCCGGCAAGAAGCAGCGAGGGTGCGCTGGCGACTCATCGGGCTGCTTCGAAACAGGGGCTGACGGCCACCTGGTCGCGACCGTTGCGCTTGGCGCTGTACATGGCCAGGTCGGCCCGTTCCAGCAGTCTGTCCAGGTCCGGCGAGTTCCCGGGATCGATCGCAACACCGACGCTCACGCGCAAGGGCACGCTGATGTTGTCGCTGCTGAACCGCAATCCGGCGACAGCCTCCCTCAGCCTGTGCGCGGTGGCCAGCGCTTCCGCTTCATTGACGCCTGTCAGCAGGACGGCAAATTCTTCGCCGCCCAGTCGACCAAAGCCGTCTCCCTCCCGCAATTGATTGCGCAACGCCGAGGCGATTTTCTTCAAGGCCTGATCCCCCACGCCGTGACCGAACCGGTCGTTGACCAGCTTGAAGTCATCCACATCGATGATCAGGGCTGCGGTGTGCAAATTTCGGGTCCGTGCTTCGTTCAGTTGGCGTCGTCCGTTCTCCAGAAATGCACGGCGGCTTTGTGACCCGGTCAATTCGTCGGTGCTGGCGATCAATTTGAGTTGCATCAACATGCGATCACCGCAAACCAGCACGAAGCTGACGGTCGCAAGTGCAGGTATCAGCACCGCGGCGGCCAGCAGCATTTCGGTCAACCCGTTGTCGACCCCGGTCATCGGGAACAGCATCAGTGCACGTGCGAGCAGAACTGCGGCGCCGCACGCAAAGATGAATGCGACAATCCGGCCATACGGGGTTTCGACGCGTGAAACGCAGTGCCAGGCATGCTGAGCAGCCAGCATGCAGGTCAGCGAGCAGACCAGTGAAAGCAGGCCCGTGCGCATGGGCGCTTCGGGAAAACGCAAGAGAAAAATCATCGAGGCGGCGAGTACCAGGACGACAGGAAGCAGGGCGCGCCAACGGATTGAAGCACCGGAAATCAGGGCCAATGCAATCAGGGGAAAGGAGAATCCGGCGGTCATGATGGTTTTTGCGGCAGCTTGCAGAAGACCCGCCTCAAGCAGTCCGCCCAATCTCAGCAGGGCCAGTCCCAGCGGACCCGCAACCAGGCCCAGCGCCCAGACTCGCTGCGCTTCGCGGATGGGGGACGGCTGATTGGCCGCGGACATCAGCAAACCCGCCGCGATCGCCATCGATGCCATCAGCAGCAGCAGCGGAATATTGACGGCAGTCGTAGTCATGTTGGCCTCCCCAGGCATTGGCGACCCTAGCACAAACTACGCAAAACTACCCCGGCACGGCGGGGAGGTCGCCAGCGGCGAGCTGGCCACCAACAGTCGCACAGACCTCCCGCATGACCCGGGTTGGCCCTGATGTTCGTGCAGACTATTGGACCTTGAACCGGAGCCGCTACGGACGGATGCTGGGAGCCCTTGATGCGTCTGCCAACTCGGGGACAGTCGCTTCATTGTCATGGGCCGGTACCGCCTGCGCGCGCCGCCCAAATCGATCCATTGCGCTAGCGGGCAAGATCCCATGGCGCCAGACGGGTGAAGCGATATGCTGGAATTGCGCCCCAATTGCGAATGCTGCGACGTGGACCTGCCGCCGCAGAGCACGGAAGCTGTCATCTGCAGCTTCGAGTGCACGTTTTGTGTGGACTGCGCGGAGAACGTACTCAAGGGTGTGTGCCCCAATTGCGGCGGCAATTTCGTCCCGCGACCGACTCGCCCGCAGTCGATGCTCGACAAGTACCCGCCTTCCACAAGCCGCGTATCAAGGTCGGGCGGCTGCCCCGGCTGACTACTCTGGCTTTTTCGACGGATTTTCGTCCATTGCGGATTTTCGCCGTGCTACCAGAAAGCGCCCAAACAGGACCAGCGAAAACCAGATGGCGAGGGCGCCGACGGGCCAGGCAAGCAGCCTGGGCCAGAGCACGGAGGTGATGCCCGTCACCCCGAGAAACAAGCTGGCCGTACCCAGCGAATAGGACTCTGCCGGGCCCAGCACGCGGCGATTCGTGATGGCCGCGCCCATCGTGTTGGCCAATCGCAAGGCGCCTGCTGCAGCGCGGCCGGTGCTGCCCTTGCGGCGCACCCCGGATGTTCGAGGCTGGCGTCGCGAATTGCGCCGCACGCGCCGACCGCCGAGCACGATTTCCGTCGCGTTTTCGAGATCCATCTCGTACTGCTGCTCCATGCGCTCGGCGAACGCCCGATCTTCCACGGCAATGTCGAGCTCGCAATTGCCCATCCAGCTCGCAAGGTTCAGATTGCTGGATCCGACTCTGGCCCAGCGGCCGTCGGCGACGGCTGTCTTGGCATGCAGCATGGATCCGTTCCATTCGAAAACACGTACGCCCGCTTCGAGTAGCGGCCGGTATCCGGAACGGGAAAGACTGCCGATAGCCGGAATGTCACTGGTGCCGGGAACGAGCAGGCGCACATCGACTTCGTCGCGGGCGGCGGCGGACAAGGCCTGAACGTACGGGGCAACGCCAACAAAGTAGGCATCCGTCAGCCATAGTCTGGATCGCGCCATGGCAGCGATCATCAGGTCGAGCCGGTAAAGGCCTGCCGCATTCGGAATCGTGGCGATGACTCGCAAGTCGATATCGCCCGCTTTCGGCGTGTCGGCTCCAGCATCGGTGATGGATTCGGGAAGTGGCGCTCCGAGTCGAGCCCAGGTATCGGCGAATGCGGCAACCAGTTCCCGCACGGCAGGCCCGCGTACGCTGACGCCCGTATCCCGCCAGGGCTGGACGCGGGAACCCACGTCACCCAGCCACTTCGAGCTCACGCACACGCCGCCCAGAAATCCGACACTGGAGTCGACTACGACCAGCTTGCGGTGATCTCGCGAGAGCCATCCCAGCGGACTTCCGAGGCTGGGCGGGTTGAAGGTGCGGACTGCACCGCCAGCCTCGATCAGGGGCTGCCAGAAGCGTTCGGTCGACTGCCCCAGGCACCCCATCCAGTCGCGAATGAGGCAGACCTGCACTCCCTTCCTGGCCTTCGCGACCATGGCATCGCGCAGGCCGCGCGCCAGTTCGTCGTCGCGGAAAATGTAGTTCTCGAAAAGAATGCTCGCTTCGGCCGAACAGATGGCATTTCGCCAGGCTTCGAAGTTCTGCTCTCCATCGATCAACAGCCCGACATCATTGCCGCCGATCAATGGCGCACCGGCGGCGCGACTGAGCGCTTGCGCGGCGAGCTGGCGCGTGGGGTCGCTTGATCGCGCGGGGTCGGCTTTCAGGGGCAGGGCAGGCATGCGCCGAGTCTAATCGGCAGAACGTGAACACAGCATGCGCAATGGCGTGCTAGGGAGGCCGTGATTCTGACGCGATGAACTGATCCAGCGCCTTGCGCGCGGTTGCTCGGGCCTTGTTGCGCAGGAGCGGGCTCCAGCCAAGGAGCGCTCCGGCTGGCCCCAGGGCCTGACGCGACCAGCGCCAGAAGTCGAAGCGATCGGCCTGGACGAGGATTTTTCCGTTCTCAAACCGGTATTCCGAAGCCACGATGTTGTGAACGGAGCGGCCGGTCGTCGAGAACGTATACCAGGCCTGCCAGTCGGCGGAACCCTCGGTTGCCGTTGCACACAAGTTCGAAGACTCGATGCGCAAGTCCTTGCCGCGTGAGCAGAGCATTCGCCACATGGCCCCGATTTCGGGGCCGGTCAAGCTGAAGACGGGGTCGGTGAACCTCGCCTGCTCGTGATAGCAGTCGCTCATGACCTGGCCGTCGCGCGAAGCGAAGGCGGCGTGGAAGCGCTCCAGCGTCGCCTGGTTGTCAGCAGCAGTCATCGGTCCCGGTTCAGCGCTTTCCGGGCGCAGACGACGAATTCGTCGCGCCCGCGTTCCTGCCACCCGCCGCGTTATTGCGCGGAGCCGATTTCTCGGTCGTCGTGCTCCAGTCATCGACATCGTTGCTCACGTACCACGGCGTGCCGTCGTCACGCAGGTAGAGCTGGCGCATTTCCTCCAGATTGAACGGGCGCGACCCTATGCGGCCGAAGACGGCCATCTGATGCCCGGTTTCATCCACGGCACGATCACGCTCCAGTCCCCTGGAAAGGGAGAGGGCGGCCTTGTCGGTCGGATACCACGCGATCAATTGAGGTTTCGGATCCGGCGCGAATCCGTAGAACTTCGGTTGCGATTCCGGAGAAGTCAGCTGAAGTACCTTGAGTCCGTTGCGGCCGTCCGCCACGTAGGCAAAAAGCGAGGCATTTGTCGTTCCGACCACGACATCGCGTGCATCGTTGAGCTTGCCATCCGCATTGAACATCTCGTAAAGGAATGGTTTTTCCGGATTGGTCACATCAACGATGGCGAGACCGTCGGCACCGTTTGCGATGTAGGCATAGGTGCGTGCGACGTGCAGCTTGTGTGCATCACGCAGCGGCAGCATCGCGCCGGGTACTTCGCGTGCATCTTCCGGTCGGGTCACGTCGACGACATGCAAGCCGTCTGCTGCGGTGACGAACAGGTAGCGGAACTGCACCTGGCTGGCGCGCGCATCGGCAATCGGAATGGTCTTGATCAGGCGCGGCTGCAGCGGATCATCCAGATCCAAAACCACGATGCCGGCATCGGCTGCGACATAGAACACCGTTCCCGCGGTCGCGACATGGCGTGCACCGTTGAGAATGCCGTTCTCGTTCCAGGTCATTGCCCGGGTCAGATAGTTGTTGCGCGGCTCGCCGTCGGTCAGGGTGCCGATGTCGGTTGCGATCAGGCCTTCGAAGGAATCGGTGATGAAGGCGTACTTGTACACCGGATGCATCGGTTGTTCCTTGTTCTTCTCACGCATCAGCTCGCCGGTGTTGCGCTCCGGGGCGACTGGCTGAGTGGTCGAAAGCGTAATGCAGGTGGCATTCCTGGACTTGATGGCGGTGTCCTGACCCAGCGGCGAGAAGGGCGCGGTGATGATTTTTTGCGAGAAGCCCTTGTTTGCCACGCTTGCCACGTCATAGACCTGCGTGCCATTGCTGCCTTCTGCCACGTACAGGTACTCGCCACGCAGTTGCAGGCAGTTGGCTTCGCCCGCGGAATGCTTTTGAGCCGTGGGCAGCTCCTGCCCGCGGGCCTGATGATCGGCGTACCAGTCGGGATAGGCATAACGCTGCAGGTAGCTGCCGATCACGGCTTGCGGTTCGTCCCACTCGGTGACCTGCACGGCGCTGATCTGGCCTTCACCGCCCACCCATGCGTTGTAACCGACAAAGTCGATGAACTTGGTTCCGAACAGCAGCAGCTGGGCCATGATGGCGTTGTTGTCGTTGTTCTTCGACAGATGGCAATCCTCGCATTGCCGGGTCTCGGTCTTGCGCTCGGTATGCGGGTAGTGCGGCGCGAAGGCCTGAGAGCTGTAACCGGATGAAGAGACCGGCGGCTGCTGGATGTAGATCTTTTCGCGGTTGATGTTGGTCGAGGAAAGCACCAGGGCGGACGAGGAACGTACCGGCGCGATCTTGCCGTCCTTGATGCCGCCGTGCTTGCCGAGGAAGAACATTTCGTCGCGGGCGACCTGCGGATTGTAGGTGGCGAAGTTTCGCGTGTAGCCGCCCTCGTACTTGTGCCGCTCGGTCTTCCAGTTCGCCTGGATCGGCAAATGGCAGCCGCCACAGCTCGTTGTCCATGATGTGTGGCAGGAATAGCAGAGCATCTTGTCTTCACCGTGCGCGCGTTCGTCGACGGGTACGTCGGAACCCCATTTGAGCTCGTCGGTGCCCATGGCCATCGTGTGCGCACGCGTCGCCTTCTCGTTGTAGGCGCCAGAAACAGGATCAGCCGTCTGCTTGACCAGGCTCATGGTCCATTCGAGACCGGGGGTCACCGCAGATCGCTGGATCAGATCATCGCCGACCCACTCGAACCGCTTCTGTCCATCCGGATTGCGGATGAGCAGCAGATTCGTGCCGAACTTGGAGGCGGCCGGGCCGGATGTCTTCAGGGTCGGCAGCGCGTCGGCCGTGCCGTGGCAGTCCTGGCACTGGATTTCGACGGCACCCATGACCTCGGCCTTGAGATAGCCGTTGCCGTGGTTGTCCTGCGCGAAGTGACAGTCGACGCACTGCATCCCGACATCGACGTGGATCGACGAAAGGTGAACACCTTTTTCCCACTTTTCCGGATCGTCGTCGGCAATCTTGTCGCCTTCGGCATCGAGCAGGTTGCCCTTGCGATCGCGCTTGTAGACGCCGCGGAAATTCCAGCCATGGCCGTGATAATCGGCGAACTGGGTGTCCTTCAATTGTGGATTGAGCAGGGAGACATCCTTGAGGAAGTCGACATCTCCCCACTTGCCGCGGATCGATGCTTCCTCGGGATTGCGGTCGAGGATCTTGCGCATCTTCTCGGCATCGGGATATTGCTGCTCTTCCGGCCACATGAAGGGCGCATCGGACTCGTAGTCCCACATCGTGTAGCCAAGCATCGTGTTGATGAACATGTTGGGCTGATGCATGTGGCAGATCATGCATTGGCTGGTCGGAATCTGGCGCGTGAATTCATGCTTCAGCGGATGTCCGGAGACATCGCGCGGGATGGTCGGATCGACCTGCTGGCTGGTGCCCATGTTGCCGAATTTCGCGTAGATGGCCGAATGCCGCGGATCGCGGTCGTTGGCATATACGACATGGCAGGAGCTGCAGCCGGACGAGCGGAAGTCGCCCGGGTTGTCATTGGTGCCGAGCATCCAGAGGAACGGGTCATTGAGCCGGGTCTTGTGGATGTTCAGTACCGGAATCGAAACCCTGAGCGCCGTACCCGGTCCACGGAAGGATTGCTTGAGGTCCGGGCGGCCCGGCTCTTCAAGACGCTGGATTTGTCCGAACTCGTTGGGCAGGCCGATCTCGGCGAAGATATTGTTGATATTGCGACCGCCGCGTTCGAATACGCGGAAGACATCGCCAGGAGGCACGGTCTCCCAGGCCGGCATTGGGCTGATCTTCGGAAGCACGCCGTGCCGATCCATGTTTTCGTCGTTGGGAATGCCGTTGTCCATGGAGATGGCTTCGCCATCGCGACCGTAGGCTTCGCCAAGGATCGAGTGCTTGAAGGGCAGGATGCCGTTGTTGTAGGAGGCCGCTCCCCAGAACATCGCGGCGTTGGCCATCAGGCTCTTCTCGTTGGCCTGGATGATGGGCAGATGGCACGAACCGCAGGCTTCGCGCGCAATGCGCAGGTCACCCGGATTGACGAAACGGACGAATTCGGGTGCCTCCTTGAGCAGCCAGGTGTAGCTGCGTTCCGGATTGGCGCTGCTCGGCCACTCGTCCGGAAAGCGCGGAAGCACATGCGCCGAATCCATGGCGGTGCGGTATTCAACGCCTTCGCGGCCGCCCGCTGGTGCGTTCACGCTGGCATTGCCGCCGTGGCAATCGGTACAGCCCAGCACGACAGCCGGACTTGCGTGCATGGTCTTGCGATCACTGTCGGTGTGGCAGGTGACGCAGCCCGCGGATTTTTCGTCGGCTTGGGCCCAGGTCTGAAAGGCCGGCGCGTTGGGCGCGGTCACATAGTCGCGCTCGACCGCCTCCGGACCTCCGCCCGAGGCAAGGACAGAACCTGCACAGGGCAGGACGATGGCAATACAGATGGCAGCGATGGATCGCTTCATTGTCTTGCGCGCCCCCTTAGTACGTGAGTATCAGGTTGCCGAGCACCGTGTAATAGGTGGTGTCGGTTCCGTAAAGATCCTTCAGCGCCTGACCTGGCACAAGAAGCGCGCCGGAAAGGCGGAAGATGATGTTCTGGGTGAATTTCGGTCGATAGATCCAGGAAAGCGAAATATCCGTACCGATGTTCCGGCCGACATCCGCCGTGGCCCTGGCTGCCTTCAGGATTTCCGTATCGTCGAACCAGAGCTCGTTGATATTGGTCGAAATGCGTGATTGCGGCGTAACGTCGAAATCAGCGCCGATGCCGATCAGGTTCAGGCCCGGGTTGTCGAAATTCGACTGGCCCTGTTCCTTCGAGGAGCGCAGGGCCGGCAACAGTGCGTTGCGCCCGCCAAGGGTCACGCCGCCGCCGCCGATGAGTGGAATGTTCTGGCGAATCCAGTAGCTCGAGTCGGCGCCGGCGAAGATCGGATTCTCGAAGATCGCGTCATAACCATTGGACACGTCGTCGAAAGGATCGTCATCGCCGCTGGCCCAGGCCAGCGAGCCGCGCAGCCGGATCCAGTCGAAGTCCATGGATGCCTCGGCAGCGAGGAATCCGGCGCGGATATCGGTTTCCTCTGCGACAAAGACGCCATTCTTCTGGTTGCCGATGGCCGCGTAGGCAGAGACGGTGAGATTCAGCCGGCCGATATGGCCGTCGCCGTTGTAGCCGATGTAACCCACATCGTAGGTGCGGCCCGCTTCGCGTCCGATCGCCGCAGGACGCTGGATGAATCCGTTCGAGTCATAGAAGCTCGAATCCTCGCGATTGCGGTTGTAGGCGACGATGCCCTGGGAGACGAAACCAATGAAGGGCCAGTCCTGACGGTAGACGCTGGCCAGGAAAATATCGTCATCGCGCAAGGGTTCGGTGATGTCGTTGAGGCCGGAGTTGATGTCTTTTTCCAGACGCCGGAACCAGGCCAGGTTGTACTGCCAGCGATTGTTGTCGCGGTTTCCGAAAAAGCGAACGCCGAGCTGGTTGTCCTGGAACAGGAAGCCTCGGAAATCGGCCGAAAACGGCTGGATGCCGATACGCACTTCGTCGACGTCATAGCGGGTCGACGCGGTGCGATAGTCCTTGGTGAAGAACAGCTCCTGCACGCCGATGAAGCCATCGTCGCGATCGGTGCCAAAGGTGGGATCGATCTGCAGTGCGCGGACTTCTTCCGTATTCACGCGGTTGTACTGGAATGCGAGCGTGGCCCTGAACTCGTAGTCGGGTGGCTTGAACGCGGTGTCGCCCTTGTAGACGAGAAAACTGGTGATCAGCGTCTCGGCGAAGATGATCTGGTTGGTCTTTCCAAGTACGTCATTGGACCCTGGTGAAGGACCCGACTGCGGGCCGACCGGGGTTGGAATCCCGCGCGGTTCGAGCAGGGTGTCGGAAATGCCGGTAAAGGCAAAGAACCAGTCTTCGCCATGGAAGGGCTTGTCGCCCTTCAGGATGTTCTGGTTGTAGGGGTCATACCAGGGTGTGTTCGCGCCAAGCGACTCCATGATGCGCCAGCGATCCGGTACCGGTATGAAGTTGCCGACCTGGTCGACCGGCGCCGGATTCAATGCGTCCGGATTCTGCTCGACAAACATGGGCAGTGGTTCGGGCGGATGGCCCGGCCGGCGACGCGGGATCTGCGATTGGTACGGATCGTAGGTCGGCGCCGGCAACAGCCCGATCATTTGCATCCAGTGGGTCGGTACGCTGGTTCCCTGAGCGGACGCTACGGTCGCGCTTAGCGAAAGCGCTGCGGTCAGCGCGGTGGTCAGGACAGAGCGGCGGAAGTGTGCGTTTTGCATGTCACTTGCCCTCGCATACGTACTGCTCGGTTGAATTCAGGAACGGCGCCTGCGGGCATTGCACGTAGAGCAGGCGGGCGCCACGCGGTACCAGCGTGTCGGCGCGTATGCTCTCGGGCGCGTTGCCGATAGCGCCATTCAGAGCTACGCCCGCATTGTGCAAGCCGAGAAAGGCGACCAGGTCGCTCTGGTCCGTGCCGTCACCCGAAGAGCCGATTCCGCCAACCAGCACGCCATTGCGATAGATCGGCACGCCACCGCCAAACAGGGTGATGCCGTTCGGAATGCTGTTGATGCCGGTGCAGTTGCGCGGCGAATCGCTCAGTGGCGGCAGCGGGTTGCCGTCAAGTGTGACAGTCAGGCCGGCCTGTTGCAGATAGAAAGCCACAAACAACGCAATCTGTCCGTAGTCAAGATCAAGTTCGAGGCCGGTCTTGAATACGCTCCACTGATCGATCGGATAGCTGAGAGGACCCGGAGGGCGGCCTTCGACGCCATCCGGATAGAAGGGCCGGGAAAGATTGCCGATGGAGCGAGTGGAATAAGCGATGGATCCGTCTGTCAGCGCAGTAGGTTGCGGTATGAAGTTCTGCAGGGCCGTCACGTAATCTGCAGGATCGGTGGTCACGAAGGAATTCAGAGCCACGATGCCATTGGCCAGGTCCAGCGAACTCGTGAAGAACGTGACCGGCGGCACCGAGTCGATATCCGCAGCGGCGTCGCTGTCGGAGAAGAAGGCAGCCGTGCGCGCCTTCTGGGTGGTTACGTCGACGGCGTCCACAAGGGCGTCACGCGAGCGCACGATGCCGAGCACGACGCCATTGGTATCGACCACGACAATCGTTTCGCCAGCAGGCGAACCGAGGGGTTTGCGCACCTGCGCACGTGTCCGGTTGGCAATGGCCAGAGACTCCTGCAGCAGAGTCAGCACCTCGTTGGAGGTCAGCGCGTTCGGGCCGTCTGTGCCATCGATGGGTGGAAAGCGATTGACGTTGTTGTTGTCGACGACGACGAAGGCGTCCAGTCCAGGAAACAGCGTTGGCTCCGGCCGAATGCCGGATTCGGGTTGGCCGAAGGCCAGACCGCGCGAAATGGTTCCGCTGAAAAAGGATGGTATCGGGATGACGGCACCGTCGCCCGGCCCCAGCGAAGAGAAGGGCGGCGCGGTGGCAGGATCCCGGGCCAGATCGCTGAATTCGACATCGGCATAGCGCAGGGTCAGGCCACCAGCCGTAATCGTGTCCGCCTGTCGATCCAGAGGTGCGGCGAAACCGTAGGTTCCGGCGAGCGCGATGATTTCATCGATATTGATGTCGATATCGCCGGCAAATCGGTCGACTCCATAGATTCCATCCGCGGAAACACCGATGGCTCCGACCGGTACACCTGCCTTGTACAGCGGCAGGCCTCCGGGATCCGCGGCAAGGCCGATGGCCGTGCGGTGGGGACCCGCATCAGGACCAACGCCATTGAATCGCTGGCTGATGTCGGAACAGGGGAGTTGCGAAAACTGGACGCCGAACAGCGGTCCGGAAGGAGCCGTGATGTCGCCCGGATTGAAGTGTTCCTGGGCGATCTGACCCGCCGTACGCGAGCCGAATGCATTGCCTTCGGAGGAAAAATAAATGGAAGTGACGGCTTTCGAGATTGCGGTCAATTCGCTGGGAACATCGAGGTTTTCAAGTCCCCCGGTAATTCCGCTTTCCGAGCTGACGGTCTGCGTTGCCGGGGCGCCAGACATCTTGTAGGCGCCAAGTACGTTGCCGACGCGGTCGACGACAGTAATGGTCGCCGGCATCCCCTGGGCTTGAGCCTCGCTGACAGCTTGCGCGATGACTTGCTGGATGTCCGCGACGGTCAGGAAGGAACTGGCGTTTGCACAGGAGCCTGCGCAACCGGAGTCGCCGTTGCTGGCGGGCGTCCCTGGATTGGTGCCAACACTACTGCCTGAATTGCCGCCGCCACCGCAGGCCAGTAGCAAGGAAATGCCAACAAGCAGCGTGCCGAATCTGATGATCCCCATTCGTCCTCCCATCGCCTGCGCGGAGCCAGCATGCGAAACCCTGACCCGATCATAGCTCAGTCAGGAGACAAGGACTATTTCTGCCAGTACCGGGGGCGACAGAAATTCTGGATTCAGGGCTGGATTCGGCAGCCTCGCATCGGCTGAAAGCGGGCCCTCGGTGCTGCCGCCGGAGGCAATCCACTGACCGCCAATGCAAGCCAGGCCCCGGAACTGCCGCAGGGTTCGGCTGCCGGCGGATCACGGCCGCCGACTATTCCTGCTTGTCGAGCGTCAGCGCAGGCGAGCGATGATAGGCATGACACGCAATGCACGTGCTGGCGACCTTGCCGCTGGCATGGGCGCCGGCATGGCATTCGCGACAGTTGTCGATACCCGGTATCAGAAGGTCGTTGGATGCCTCCGAGACCGGCGCGCCTTCATGACAGTCGATGCAGGTCATGGTTTCGTGCTTGGCGTGGTTGAAGTCGGCCTCGACATACCAGACACCTGCGACCCTGACCGGGGCGATTCGCCAGGTAGTCTCGCCTGCAGCAGGCGGGCTGACCGAGTGGCAGGTGGCGCAGGCCTTGCCGGTGAAGAGGGTGCGAGCCGATTCGCGAGCACGATCGCGTGCCCAGGCCAGGGCTTCGACCTGTTCCTGACGTGAGAGGGGTGGCGAACCGGGGCGTCGACGAACCTGCACGACGGTAGGCGCTCGCGCGTCGGCGTAATCACCCTCGAGACCTCGACGCGCGTAATACTCGTCAAGTGTGTAGGTCACCGCCTCGACGTTCGCGTGCGGCACTTCGCGTTCAGGCGCCAGCGTGTCGAAGCCGAGCTGGTGGCATTCATGGCACATCGTCTCGAACTTGATCGGCTTCATGGCGGCGCCAGCCACGTCGGCCTGATGGCAGCTTTCGCAAGTCAGCGTTTTGCGACCGTTCGGCGTATTCAGGCCGTCTTCCTTCAGGTGTTTCTCGTGGTTGAACTTGAGCCCTGAATTTTCCTTGAGTCCATTCGCCCAGGTCATCGATTTTGGCGTGAACTCCCCACTCGCGCTCCAGCCGGGCAGATTCACATGGAACTCCGGATGGGCGGTCCCGAAATCCGCGATGTCGGCAATCTGACTGGCGCCGCCGGTACGGACTTTCAGGTCGGCATGGCAATCCGCGCACAGGCGCTGATCGCTGCTGATCATGCCGCGTTTGCCGTTGTGGTCCTGATGGCAGGTGCCACAGCGGGCATCACCCAGCTCCGGAATATTGAACAGCGCGGGATCGGCGTGCGCCTTGGTCTTTGTGTGGCAGGCCGTACAGGCCTTGTCGCGAACCATCAGGAATGCGCTTTGATGACAGCGCGTGCAGTCGGTAGCGAAAAACTGATGCGCCGCGTCGATCTCGCCAGGGTTCCAGAACTGCGTGCTGGGCAGTGGCGAATGTCTGAGGACGTTGTTGAGGCCGGGTACGACGTGCGTTGCCGCCGGCAACAGCAGGCCCAGCACGAGCACGACCAGAAATCCGACCCATGAGGGCCAGCGCTTCGCGATCCAGGTCTGCGACAGGCTGGTCGGCTTCTTCCGTTTCGAACTGATTTCGGCCTGTTCGCTCTTGTCGATGGTCGAAACCTCGACGCCGGCGTCGTATTCGCCCCGTGCATCGAGCAATGTGAGGCGGGTGGATCCAAGCTCGATGACGGCACCGGCTCCGACCGTGATCGAGTAGGTGATTTCTCCATTGACGCGGATACCGGCGACGATCAGCGATTCGACCCGATACTGGCCCTTGCCGATTGCCGCGACGCTGGCATGGTTCAGTGCCGCGCGCAGGTCGGGCAGGAAGATGGCCTGGTCCGAAGCACGGCCGATGCTGAGGATTTCGCCGTAGTGGGTGTCATCCTCGTAGGAGATCGAGCTCTTGCCCTTCTTGAGCACACGACGGATCAGCCAGCGCATGGTCTCGGCCTCTCGCGTCGATGTATGGGGCGGCTCACTGTCATGGGTCGACCGGATCCCTACCAGTAGAAGAAGACGGAAATGATGTGTCCGATCAGGGCCGCAAGCAGGGTCACGGACAACGGCACATGGATGTAAAGCCAGATTTCCATGATCGCCTGATACTGGATGTCGCGCGCGACGCGAGTGGCGAGCCCGCGCTTGCGCGAAAGCATGTCGATGAGTTTGCGCAGCGCCTCGGATTGCTTGTCATCGGCGCCGCCGGCGAGGAAATCCACCATGGCAATGATGGTCTGGCCCGCCTGCAGGGGCGCCGGCCCGGCCCCGACCTGCGTTTCGCGTTGCACGATGGCCTGGCGGATGCGCGCGATAGCGATGTCCGATCCATCGCGCGCACGCAATTGCGTCCATACCCCGCCTCCAAGGCGCGTGTTTTCGATGGAACGAAGTACAACGGCGTGGATTTCCGGCGCGATCCCGTCTGCCAGCGCCAGGGCGTTCTGGTCGATGTCCTGGATTTCCTCGAGCATGGCGTCGCGCGTGGCACTTTCGCGATTGCGCGTCATCAAGGTTGGATAGCGCAGATAGGTATAGACGCCGAAGAAGCCGCTGAAGATCACGATCAGCATGATCACCAGGGTGAAGGTGTGCAGATTCCAGCCGAACTGAAAGCCGCAGTGGAGCAGGGCAAGCAGGATCAGGATGGTGCCGAGATAGATGTGCGCCGAGAGCCATCCCCGGGTGCTGCCCAGATTCGTCGAGTAGCTGCGCTTGCGGATACCGAACAGCATCAACCAGACAATCAGGAGAGCAGCAATCGTGCCCAGGGTGTAGCCCAGCCAGGTGCCGCCATTGGGTGCGATGCCGGGGTCGTGCCAGACATAGAGCACGATGGAAACGATGCCCAGGGCAAGGGATATCCACAGATAGCGTGACTTGGCATGGGTCAGGATGGAGTCGTGCACGCCGTGCTCCTATTCCTGATCCAGGCTGATGCGCGAACGGCAAGTCATGGTTTCAGCGTCGCGACTGGGCATAGGCCGGGAACTCCTCTGGGCTGATCCGGATCGCGGCGCCGGTCGGGCAGGCCCGCACGCAGGCTGCGCCTCCCTTCTGGTCCTTGCACATGTCGCACTTGACCGCCTTCTTGGCCTTGGGGTCCTTGACCGCGTTCGGATCGTAGGGCGCTTCGCCGGGGCCGGGACCGCGACCCAGCAGCAACCACTGCAACAGGCCCGGTTTCTTCGGTGGCTTGCTGGCCATGTGGATCACGCCATACGGACAATTGCGCTCGCAGTTGCCACAGCCAATGCAATTGTCGGCGATGAAAACCTCTCCATTCGGTGCACGACGCAATGCATCGGGCGGACAGTCCTTCATGCAGTGCGGATGTTCGCAGTGGCGGCAGGACGTCGGCACGTGCACGTCGGCGAATGTCGGTCCCGCCTCGCGGTCCAGTCGTGACGTGCCGCCATGGGTTTCAGCGCAGGCCTTCTCACAGTTGTCGCAACGAACGCAAAGCGATTCATCGATGAGCAGGATGTCGGTTGCCTCGCCGGCACCCTGGGCCATCAGGAACGAGATGATGTCGCCGCCACCCGGCAGGGATTGCATGGCCAGGTTGGCAGCCGTGCGCTCCTTGAACTCCTTCTGCAGGCGCAAGCGCAGGGCAGGGATGCGACTCAGCACTTTCTTGAAGACTGCGCCATCGAGGCGGATGGTTTCGGTCGCGATCGCGGCACGCGCGCTCGCCGAGCGCTTGGATTCGCCCATCAGGGCCATTTCGCCGACATAGTTGCCCGCGGCGACATAGGTCAGAACGATGTCCTTGCCACCGATATTGCGCGAAATGGTCAGCGAACCGACGCGGACCAGGTGCAGGCAGTCGCCATCATCCCCTTCCTTGAACACGTCTTCGCCGGCCCTGTAGCGCTGAAGGGTGGCACTGGCGGCCATTTCAGCGAGTTGCTCCGTGGTCGCTTCGGAAGCAAAGCGTGACTGGATGGCACGGATGATGAAGACGCGATCGATTTCGGTCTTTACCGCTTCCACCGAATTGATCAGGCGATTCATCGATCGGCGCGGCGTTTCCACGAGTACGCAGTTGGGCCCGGCCTTGACCGTGGCCGAACGGCGTCGTCCGGAGATCAGGCTCATTTCGCCGAAGAATTCTCCGCGGCGCAGGACGACCGGCGCCGGGCGGCCTTCCACGTCGATGTGGACCTCGCCTTCGACAATCGAATAGAAGCTGTTGGTGTAGTCGTTGCGCTCGAAAATGACTTCGCCCGCAGCCGGCGTACGAATATCCGAATCGAGCATGAACTCGCGCATCTGCAACGGCGTGATGTGCGAAAGCACGGGAACATTCTTCTGGATCTGGGCGAGTGCCTGATCGACGCTGCCAATGCCCCGCAGATTGGCGAATTTGGCCTTGAGCAGGGGCGCATCGGCCGGTTCCACCGCCGTTCCGGTGATGTACTCGATGACCTCATAGCCCTGGTTCATGGCCTGCTTGATCAGGGGATAGCCGCCGAGGGCGCCGACGATGTAGAGCCCTTTGACATTCGATTCGTATTGCGCGCTGATCGCAGGTACCGAAGCCGGATCCTTGTTCGGGAAGACGACCCCGCAGGCTTCGACAAAGCCGCGCGGCGCAGTCGCGCCGAGTCGGGCAATGACGCGGTCGAGCAGGATCTGCGCGCGACCATTCGCGGTATTCAGGATCATGCGGCCAGGCTTGCGTCCGGCACTGAGTGCCTCGACCTTTTCGGGCGAGGAGTTGTAGTAGCACTCGATCAGTCCATCGTCGATGGCCTTGAGGATGGCCTGTTCGTTGCCCTTCTTGGCGCGACCGAACTCGTCCTTGCGGTTGACGATGACGACATTGTTCTGTTTCGCCAGCGCGACTGCGTTCTCGATGGCGGCATCACCGGCGCCGACAACGACGATCGTTTCGCCTTCGTAGGCTTCCGGATCGTCGAGCTGGTATTGCACGAACGGCAAGTCCTCGCCTGGCACACCCAGCTTTCTCAGGTTGCCTTGCAGGCCGATACCAAGCACAACGGCTTCTGCCTCGACGCTCTTGCCATTCCTGCACCTGATTTCGAAGATGCCATCGGCGCGACGTTCGATGGCAGAAACTTCGTGCTGGTGGCGCACGTTGATCTTGAGCTTGGCAGCGGCTTCGTCCCAGCCATCGAGAATGGTTTCGCGCAGGCCTGCCGAAAACGGTATGGGCGAGCGCAACGGCAGGATGCCGGGCTCGTCCATCACGTACTTGCCTTTCTGGTACAGGTAGATGGTGTTGGACAGGTGCGGTTCGGCTTCGAGCAATACATGCGACTCGTTGCGCTCCGCGGCGCGGGCCGCCGCCGACAGGCCGCCGGGGCCGGATCCGACTATCGCGATTTTGAACCGCTCACCCATGAGTCCCTCCGCTCGACCCCGATCATACCCAAGCTGGCCGCCATCGTGGGCATCATTGCGCAAATCGGGTTGCCGGCGCAGTAGGATGCGGGATCGGAATCAGCGAGTGCCGCATGCAGTCTATCGAGCAACTGGGCGACATCGAAACCTGCGTGGAGCGGATCCTGCAGGCATGTGGCGATCATGTGGTGCTGGCGACGCCACTGGGCCTGGGCAAGCCGAATCGGCTCATCAATGCGCTGTATCGGCGCATTGCAGCGGAGCCGTCGCGACGACTGACCATCCATACGGCGCTCTCCTTGCGCGTGCCGGAACCTCAAAGCGATCTTGAGCGGCGATTCGCCGAGCCGTTTCTTGCTCGTCACTTCGGCAACGACTATCCGCATCTGGAGTATGCCGTGGCGATGGCCGAGGACCGGCTGCCGCCCAACGTGAAGGTGCACGAGTTCTACTTCCAGTCCGGTGCGATGCTGGATTCCGGGCAGGCACAACGCAATCACGCCAGCCTCAACTACACGATGGTTGCGAAGAGCCTGGTCGACACCGGAATAAATGTCATCGCCCAATTGGTGGCGAGGCGCGGGCAGGGGGCGGAAGCGCGCTACAGCCTCGGTTGCAATCCGGATATCACGCTTGACCTGATGGATCTGTTGTCCGCGGCTGGCGCAAGGTTGCCCATGTTCATCGGCGTGGTCCACGAAGCGCTTCCCTTCCTCGGTGGCGATGCCGATGTCGGCGCCGGGACCGATCTTTTCGATATCGTGCTCGATGCACCGGACCCGCCCCAGACGCTGTTCGCACTGCCGCGCAAGGAAATTGACGATGTCGAGTACGCGATTGGCCTGCACGCGAGCACCCTGGTTCGCGACGGCGGCACCTTGCAGATCGGCATCGGTGCGCTTTCTGACGCGCTGGTCCATTCCCTGTTGCTGCGCCAGCGCGACAATGTCGGCTATTGCGATGCCATTGACGCACTGTGCGGCGAAGCAGGTCAGTCGCCTGCCGTACTGAAGGCCGGCGGTCGCGATCCGTTCAAGCGCGGCATTCACGGCTCCAGCGAAATGGTCATGGATGGTTTCATGCATCTGCGGCGCGCAGGAATCCTCGTGCGAAAGGTGTACGAAGACCTGGCACTGCAACGTGTCGTTGATGAGGGCGCGGTCGGTGACAGGCTGGAGTCTGGCGATGTCCTGAGGCTGCGCAGTTACGACGTGCTGCCTGCGCGTGTCGGCGCCAACGAGCTGGAACGCCTGGTGCGCTTCGGAATCCTGCCGCAAGGCTGCCGGTTAGAGGACGATCGGCTGCACCTGCCGGACGGCTCGAATATCTCCACGGACCTGGACAATCCGGAATCGCAAGCCGCCCTTGGCGCCGCGATTCACGGGCGTGATCTGATTGGCGGCCGCTACTTGAACGGCGGCTTCTGCCTCGGTTCGAAGGAACTGTATCTCTGGCTTTCGGGACTCGAAGGAGAGGACTTCGAGGGGCTCTCGATGAACCGGATTTCGGAAATAAACCAGTTGCAGCGCGGATACGAAGCGCTGGCCAGGCGGCAGCACCGGCAGGCCCGCTTCTTCAACACCTGCATGATCGCCACGGCTCTCGGCGCGGCGGCTTCGGATGCCCTCGAGGATGGTCGCGTGGTCAGCGGCGTGGGTGGCCAATACAACTTCGTCGCGCTGGCCCATGAACTGGATGATGCGCGATCCGTCCTGATGTTGCGTTCTACCCGGCTGGCGCACGGAAAACTGACCTCGAACATTCGCTGGAATTACGCTCATACAACCATTCCGCGTCACCTGCGCGACATCTATGTCAGCGAGTACGGCATAGCCGACTTGCGCGGAAAGTCCGATGAGGAGTGCGTCATCGCCATGCTCGCCATCAGCGACGCTCGCTTTCACCAGGAGCTGGTCGAGCAGGCCATCAAGGCGCTCAAATTGCCGGCGGACTTCCGCGTTCCTTCCGCGTGGTCGCAGAATACGCCGGCGATTCTGCGCGAGCGCCTGGGCGGCGCGCGTGCGCGAGGCCTGTTGCCGGCCTGGCCCTTCGGCAGCGATTTCACCCCGACAGAACTTCGCCTTCTGGCCGCGCTGGGCTGGTTGAAGTCAGTCGTGGGCAAGCCGGGTCGCTGGAGCTCCTTGCTCGGCGCTGTGCTGAGTCCCGGGCCCGAAGATGCGGACGGACTCGCCCGGATGGGGCTTGAGCGGCCGCAATCCCTGCGGGATCGCCTGATGGCCCGTCTGTTGAATGCCGCTCTTCGGCGCACTTCTTGATCCGCAAACCGGATTGGGCGCTGCCGGTCCCGATATTTGCTAACTTAGCGCAGCATCGAATGGCTCCTACCGGGAATTGAAAGCATGAGCGAGTACCACCGCCGCCTGTTGCGTGATCTGCCGGAACGGCGGGCACCCAAGGCCGGTGATTTCAATACCGAAGCGCGCGCCGTACGTCACTGGGTCGCCGCATTGCCCCTGGCCAATTTCTCGGCAACGGCGCGCATGCTGGTCGATGGCTTGCAGGCGATGAATCGCCTGCGCACGGCGCCGGCGGAACGGCTTGAAGCGCTTGAAATCCTGCGGGTTCCAGTCACCCAGTTGGCCGGCCTGGTCGACAAGCAGATTGTCGGCGCAAGTTTTCCACTGCCACCGCAGCGCGCAGAGCTGGGCATCCTCGCCCAGGAATTCCAGAGTGAACTGGCGCTGGGCTATCGCATTGCCCTGTACGACTTCTGCGCACCCAACGGCAGTCTTCCATTGCTCAGAAGAAAGCTGGTTACATTGTCCGCCGCTCGTGCTCTGGTGCACGGTGGTGCGCGATTGCACAAGGCCTATCTCCTGTACCGGACGCCACCCCATGGAGCGTGGCAAGCCCTGCACGACACTTTCCGCTTCATTGCATCCGTGGGACAGGACAGTCGCGATGTCGACGACAGCGTGATCGGAGCGCCGATCAGTTCCAGGACCGCTTATTGTCATGCGCTGCTGCTGGCTCTCGCCAATCCTTACCGATACACGCAACGCGAGCTGCTGGAAGTGATCGCCTTGACCTGCGCGCTGGCCCCGTACTGCGAGCTTGGCAAGGCGACGGAAGCCAGTGATGCCATGCATCCGATCGATGTCGACAGCGATCGTGGACCGGGTTACCTGCCCGAAGAGCGGACTTCAGCCAACGATGGCGTATTGGCTCTAAAGCTCGGGCGCCTGCTGGCCCACGTCGAGGAGCAGGCGGGCAACCTGCCGCCGGGCATTCGCCTGGCCACATTCCGCATGCGTGGCGGGCCGGCCGTCCAGGTGGACATCGACCTGACTCAGCGTCTGGTTGACGGCTGGACCTCGGACGGGTCGCGTGGGCACGTGCGCCTGACTGGCGGACATACGCTGGATAGTGTCATCGGTCTGCACGACCTGCATTTCGTGCTTGCCGGAAATGAGGATTTCGACGGATTCCTGCGTCGCTTGCGTGGCACTTCGATTCAGATGTCCGAGCAGGATGCCGCCGCATCCTGGGCAACCGGTTCGAGTGAACACATGCGCGCCCAGCCGCTTCCGGTACGCGTTCTCGACCAGAGTTTCGGTGGCTACCGAGTCTTGTGGGAACGCGGCAGCCATGGCGAGGCGGTGCGGACAAAGGTGGGCGAGCTGGTTGGCCTGTCACAGCCCGGCAGCGCTGCCCAGCATCCCGACTGGATGGTGGGCGTAGTGCGCTGGATGCGCATCGACGACGAAGGGCGGATCGATGCGGGCATAGGATTGCTGGCGCGCAGATCGCTGCCCATCGGGGTCAATGCACTTGATGAAACGGGCAATCTGCTGAACGACCGGCGCGGCATACTTCTATCGCCGCTGCGTTCGGAGGAGTCGGCGATCTACAGTTCGCTGTTGACGCCGGGCATGTTCGAGCGTGAACCGGAATCCATTCAGCTGACCCTGCCGGTAGATCCGCATCGCTGGCCCTCTTCCGCCTGCACGCTCACGGTGACCGGAGCAGGGTTGATGGAATCGGCGGGGGCCTATCTTCGCTTCGCGTTGCCACCGCTGGACCTTCCGGATGAAGGTCTGGAGCAGGCCGCAGCGCACGCGCTGGCCGAACCCACGACGGCTTGAGTATCCTGCATACTTTGCGCCCTCCGGTTTCGCGCATCCCGACCCAGAATCTTTCGACATGACGAGTCTCCCTGACAGCGCTCAACCACGTCGCGCCAGCGTTGGTGTGCGCGTAGGCAATACGGTGGTTGGCGACCGTGCGCCGGTTGTCGTGCAGTCAATGACGAACACGGACACCGCGGACGTGGTGGCCACTGCCAAGCAGGTGGCCGAGTTGGCACGCAGCGGCTCCGAGTTCGTGCGGGTCACCGTCAACAACGCGGAGTCCGCATCGGCGATACCGAGAATTCGCGAACGTTTGGCGATGATGGGCACAGATGTGCCCTTGATCGGCGATTTTCACTACAACGGCCATCAATTGCTTGCGGATGAACCGGCGGCGGCCGAGGCGCTGGCCAAGTACCGAATCAATCCGGGCAACGTCGGCTTCGGTCGCAAGAAGGATTCCCAGTTCTCGGCCATTATCGAAACGGCGCTGCGCTACGCGAAACCGGTTCGCATCGGTGCCAACTGGGGTTCGCTCGACCAGAACATGGTGGCGACCCTGATGGACGAAAACCGCCTGCGCGCCGAACCCTGGGATGCGGCGCATGTAGCGCGCGAGGCACTCATACGATCCGCGCTCGATTCTGCGGCGCGCGCTGAACAGCTGGGCATGTCACGCGACCAGATCATCCTCTCGTGCAAGGTTTCCGGCGTGCAGGAACTGATCTCCGTTTACCGCGAACTTGCCTCGCGTTGTGACTATGCCTTGCACCTCGGACTGACTGAAGCGGGAATGGGGTCCAAGGGCATCGTGGCGTCTACCGCGGCCCTGGGCGTGTTGCTGCAGGAAGGCATCGGCGACACGATTCGAATTTCGCTGACGCCAGAGCCCGGCGAATCACGTACACGCGAAGTCATCGTCGCCCAGGAGCTGTTGCAGACGATGGGCCTGCGTGCGTTCACGCCGCTGGTGACTGCCTGCCCCGGATGCGGGCGCACGACCAGCACCCTGTTCCAGGAACTCGCGCAGTCGGTGCAGTCGCATGTGCGCGAAAAGATGCCGGAATGGCGGATCAAGTATGACGGTGTAGAAAACATGACCCTGGCCGTGATGGGTTGCATCGTCAATGGTCCGGGTGAATCCAAGCACGCGGACATCGGCATTTCCCTTCCTGGGACCGGCGAGTCCCCCGCCGCCCCGGTGTTTATCGACGGGCAGAAGGCCATGACTTTGCGGGGCGACAACATCGCCCGCGAGTTCATCGACGTTGTCGAAACTTATGTCGCGAGCAAATTTGCCGCCCGATCCGGAGGCTGAGCAGCGTTTTGGCCAAGCAGGGTGAAATCGAGTACGTGGCGAAGATTGGCGAAGTGGGCGCCGCGCACGCCATGGGCAAGCCGTTTTCCGATCCATTCTGCGGCCGCATGCTGGCGGACATGGGAGGTCTGTTCATGGTCTTGCCGCCGGCGCCGGCACGATTGCTGGATCTCGGTTGCGGCAGCGGGTGGACGAGTGTGTTTTACGCGCGGCGCGGATACCAGGTCACCGGGCAGGACATCGCTCCGGACATGATCGCACTGGCCGAAAGAAACCGTGCCGCCTCTGGTGTTGAGGGCCTCGATTTCCGCGTCAGCGACTATGAGTCGATGACGTTCGAAGAAGAGTTCGATGCTGCAGTGTTCTACGACGCACTTCATCACGCCGAAGATCCGGCGGCGGCGCTTGCGAGCGTCTATCGCGCACTGAAGCCCGGTGGCATGCTGGTTACGCTTGAACCCGGCGTCGGGCACGCGGCCGCGGAGCATTCGCGCGCTGCAGTCGATGCGTTTGGCGTCACTGAGCGTGACATGCCGCCCCGAGAAATCATTCGTCTTGGCCGGGCGGCGGGGTTTCGCGATTCTCGCGTCTATCAGATGCCGAAGATGCTGGCGATGGTTCAGTACGAGATGCCCGGACTCGCAAGATTGCCGGCATGGCTGTCGGACTTCGTCCGCTGGGGCGGCATGGGTTGGCTCATGCTGATCGGCAAGTATCGACGCGGGGGCATGGTCGTCCTGCGCAAGTAGTCGGGTTGCCTGGCCGCGGGTGCGGGTGGGTCCTGCGCCCGTTCCCTGTTTCTTCGCGGATTGGGCTGCGCGGATGCCCCGAAAAGGGTTTCACTTCGGTCGCGGTGCCCCCATTCGGATTGCGCACATCTCCGACGTTGGTCGAGCTTGCCTCCCCTCTGCGCGGCAAGGGCGATCCGGTTCCTGCGTTCTTGTTTGTCCTTAGGTATCGTGCCTTGCTTCAGGCGCGCAGGTGGAAGCGCGTGTTTCGGCGCGTATCAAATATGCCTCTGCACTTGAGGATTTCGATGCAAGCACCTGTTTCTGAATGGGAAATCTTCAGGCGAAGCGCCGCCGGGCTGGATTCCTGCAAGGCTTTCAAGGGGCGGAAAAGAAAAGCCAGGGCATTCCCGGTTTCGGCGGCCAGTTGCAGGCGGCGCAGCTGCCTGTAATTGGCATCAGGCAACCAGTGCAGCACCGCAGCGCAGCAACCGGCGCGCAGGCATTGCTCGGCGCTCCAGTGAGAATCGGTGGCTCCGGCGTCGATCTGAACGAAATGATCCAGATCGATGCCGGCTGCAGCGAGGGCCGGCGGGTAGGGCAGGTAGGGTGGAGCGATCATCGCCACGCGACGACGCGAACGGGTCAGTGCGGCCAGGGCCGGCATGAGCAGCTCGAGCTCGCCAAGGCCGTCATTCTCGATGAGGATCTCGGTCAGGCAGCCGACTGGCCAGCCTGCACCAGGCAGCAGGGCATCCAGTGAGGCATTGCCCGTGGCCCGGGTACGGATCGAGGAACCGGGTTCGGCACCGCCACGCCAGATACCCGGGTGGCGCAATACTTCGCCGAGTGCGGAAGCTTGCGGCAAGGGCAGCGGTGCTGACGGGGCAAAGGATGCGGCAAGCAGTGCGGACATTTCAGGTTCTCCGGATCATGCCGACATAGCGACCTTCGATGGCGAAGGCGTCACGTTCCGGATCGATTTCGATCGGTTCAAAGTCGGGGTTGGACGGCAGCAGGCGAATCCGTCCGCGCTTGCGTTCAAGAGTCTTGAGGGTGACTTCATCATCGACACGGGCGACCACGATATGACCGTCATCGGCTGTTTCGGTGCGATGGATAGCGGCCAGGTCACCATCGAGGATGCCGGCATCGCGCATGCTCAGGCCGACCACGCGCAGGAAATAATCCGGCCGCGGACGGAACAGGCTGGCGTCGATGCCGAACTCGCCTTCGATATTTTCGGTAGCCAGGATCGGACTGCCGGCGGCCACGCGGCCGACGAGGGGCAGCAACATCGCCGCCGGCGTCCGTGAGCGGTGATTCAGGCGCAGTCCACGATGCGGAATGCGTTCGAGCACGCCCTTGCGCTCAAGGGCCTTGATGTAATCCTGGGCCGAGCTATGCCGGGCAAAACCCAGGGCGTCGGCGATCTCGCGCAGGGTTGGCGCATTGCCGCGTTCGGCCATGTGCTGGCGGATGTAGTCCAGTACGCGGCGCTGGTTGTCGGTCAGGTCAAGATCGTCCATACGTACTAATGTACGTATATCGATCAGGATTTGCAAGTGCCGCGATTGCAGCTCATCGCGAACCGTTGCACCACTGGGATTCGCAAGGCCTGCCGTCATTGTCGCCGTCCATGGCCGTGTTCGGACAATGCTCGATGAAATAGGTGGCTTCGGCGCACGACGTCATCTGCGAGCAGGACGTGCGTCCGTCGCACGTGAACCTGTTGCTGGGTGAATCCTGCTTCAGGATCTGGCTTGTCCCGACCGCAAAAGTGTCATCGGCCGCCCTATGCGTGGTGTAGACGTAGACTCCGACAAATGCGATGAGCACTGCGGCCAGTAAGTTGACAACCAACCTGGCCGCGGAAAATCGAGACTCCGAAGCTTCTGGTTGTCTTGACCTGGGAGAACCGCCTGCGCGGCCAACGCGAATGGCCCTCAACTTGCCTTCGGGACCCATTTCCGTCTCGAAGGAGATCAATTCGTCTACAACGGGTCGCTTTCCGTCCTTCGGAAATGCGGACACATGGACAAACAAGTCGCCGTCACCTTGCGCGGGCGAAATGAAGCCAAATCCCCTATCGTCATTCCACTTGACCAGCCTGCCATGCTTTCGCATCGCGAACCTCAATACTTAAGTATTGCCTACATCATTTCGAACTTGGGTGTAGCGGACAGAATCCAGTTGCGCCACGTATTCCGCTGCAACGCTTCCCCTCGGGAAAACGCTGCGGGAAGGAACTTGCAGGATCCGGAATTGGGCCGGATCAGGAAGCCGGTGCCTTCATTACCTTTTCCATGCTTTCCAGGGCTTTCCTGGTCGGGTTGTCGAGGCAGTAGTCCATGAAGCGGTCGGTGCCTGCGGCGAGCACATCCGTATTGAAGGTGGTACCGCCGGACTTGCCGAGCAGGTAGCCATGCAGGACCGCAATGGCGACGTCGCGATCCTTGCCGGAGAAGAGCATGACTTCCTTGCAGGTGTAGTTGGCAAGATTCTTGTCATCGTTGTCCGCAGCTGTTGCCGGTGCGGCAAGGCTCGCCGCGAGCAGGGCGAATGCAAGTACGCTGGTGGTCCGATAGGTCATTTTCGTGTCCTCAGTAGTCCGTGGAATTCGTGCAGGGTGCTGCGCAAACACGCAGCACCTGATTCAATACTTGACGAGGCCGGCCATGCAGTTGTCGTAGGCCTGTTTGTAGACCTCATTCTTGGTGACGCTCTTTCTGACGCCGCCAGCTGCGGCGCCCCAGGCCGCGCCCTTGCGCGCCGACTTGCTGGAGTCGCCGACAATCGCGCCGAACGCGGCGCCGCGCACCGCACCGCGTCCTGCGCTACCCGCGACGCTGCCCGTACCGGCCTGGACTCGCGTGGCGTAAGCCTGGCAGTCGGCGGGTGATGCCGCGCTGGCCGAGAGCGACCAACCGAGGAGGACGCACGCGGCCAGCAGACCGGTTGCCGTTCCTGGTTTGAAAACGAGTTTCATTTGATGCCTCCTTTGAGGATACCGCTCCGAATTCGCGGAGGGACGTTTCAGGGCCGCAAGCCTTCCGACCGTTGCAGCGAATGACGCTTGCGCTCCGATGTTATCCCGGTCTGCAAAGCCGCAAACACTTCGGCGAACAACCGATCGAAGAACTGGCCTCACGGCCCGACAGGATGCTGCCATTGATGCCAGTGCAATGCCAGCACGAGTGTCGCATCAGTGGCCCGGTTCCTTGCCGGAAAATCGGGCCGGATTCATTCGCCCGCCGTGTATGTGTATTCATCATTTCCGGCAAGTTCGGCTCTGCCCGTCCCGGATGGGGTTCCTGGACGTGCCCATGGCGGCTTTCGGCAACTGTTCCTCCGCTTGACACCTGGTGTAATCTGTCCTGATGAGCCTGTGGTCCACAGCATTGCGAGCCGCGTTGAGCCTGGGGTTGATCCTCAATGGTTCATCAATCGCGTTGGCCGCATCTGGCATCCATTCCGGCATGGGCTCTGATTCGCACCTGGCTTCCGCTGAATCGCCCGGCCCGGAAGTGGAGCTGCCTTGCCACGAAATGGTTTCGGTCGGCGCGAATGAATCCAGCCACGGTACGGTTCCGGTGAAGTCGGCCCCGTCGGATTGTTGCAAGCCCGGATCGTGCAATTGCGATTGCTATCACGCAGCCGCGGCGATTCCGGCATGTCCGATGTCAGGCGTTGCCGTCATTCGTGATCCGGCACGTTCGATGCCGGACTCCGGGCACATTTCGCCAGTTCTCACCGAGCAGATTCGACCTCCCATTTCCTGAAGGTCTCGAGGTGCCTGCAGGCACTCAGCCATAGCGCCCTGTCGTTCATTGACTGACAGCGCGCCGTCAACTTTGCGCGTCTGGCGCAACCGACCCTGACCTTTTCCAGGAGCGAACCATGGCGTTCCGTTCTTCTTCTTCCAATACCGCCCTGCCGCCGACCGAATCGCGACGACGATTCCTTCAAGGCCTTGCCGCGGGCGGGGCAATTGCCGGGCTGGGCCTGGGCAACGGCTTTGCCTGGGCGCTTGATTCCCACCGGGATGCCCAGAGCCTGTCCGGGACGCGATTTGATCTCGGCATTGGCGAGTCCCCAGTGAATTTCACCGGTGCTGTGCGCACCGCAACCACCGTCAATGGTTCAGTGCCGGCACCGCTGCTGCGCTGGCGCGAGGGTGACACGGTCACGTTGCGCGTCACCAATCGCCTGAATGTGGACAGTTCAATTCACTGGCACGGCATCCTGCTGCCAAGCGGCATGGATGGCGTGCCGGGTTTCAGCTTCGATGGCATCGCGCCCGGCGAAACATTCGAATACCGCTTCGAGCTCAAACAGAGCGGTACCTACTGGTATCACAGTCATTCCCGATTCCAGGAACAGACCGGCTTGTACGGGCCTATCGTCATCACGCCGCGTGATGGCGAGCGGCATCCGACCGAGCGCGACTACGTAGTGATGTTGTCGGACTGGAGCGATGAAGATCCCGAGGTGCTGTTCGCGAATCTCAAGAAGATGAGCGACTACTACAACTTCAACGAACCCACAGCGGTAGAGTTCGCGCAGGATGCCTTGAAAATGGGTTTTCGCAACGCGCTCGCGAAACGGAAGATGTGGAACGAGATGCGCATGAGCCCCGCCGACCTGGGGGATGTCACCGCACACACCTATACCTACCTGATCAACGGCAAGACATCCGGGAACAACTGGACCGGCCTGTTCGAACGTGGCGAGAGAGTGCGCCTGCGTTTCATCAATGGTTCGGCCATGAGCATTTTCGATGTGCGCATTCCGGGCCTGAAAATGACCGTGGTCGCTGCGGATGGCCAGGATGTCGAGCCGGTCAGTGTCGACGAATTCCGTATTGCCGTTGCCGAAACCTACGATGTGATTGTCGAGCCGGCCGACGATCGTGCCTATACGCTATTTGCACAGACCATCGATCGCACAGGTTTCGTACGAGGCACGCTTGCACCGCGCGCCGGCATGTCGGCGGATGTGCCCGCCATCGATCCTCCGCAATGGCTGACCATGAGGGACATGATGGGCGCCATGGCAATGGGTGCCGGCATGGAACATGGGCCTGGCGACATGGCCGGCATGGGCCACGGATCCGGCTCGGAAGGCATGGCCGGCATGGTGATGGCCAATCACGCCAGAACCGAGTACGGGCCCGGCGTCGACATGCGAGTCGACATGCCACGATCCAATCTCGACGATCCGGGCATCGGCCTGCGCAACAACGGTCGCGACGTGCTGACTTATGCCGACCTGCACACCATTGGTGGTCAGATCGATCCGCGCAAACCGGGACGCGAGATCGAGCTGCACATGACCGGAAACATGGAACGTTACATGTGGTCGTTCGATGGACAGAAGTTCAACGATGCCAAGCCGGTGCACTTCCGATACGGCGAGCGCCTGCGCGTCGTCCTGGTCAACGACACGATGATGCCGCACCCGATTCATCTACATGGGTTGTGGAGTGATCTCGAGAATCCGCAAGGCGAATTCCAGGTCCGCAAGCATACGATCATGGTGCAGCCCGCGCAGCGCGTCAGCTATCGGGTCAGCGCCGATGCTCTTGGCCGATGGGCGTATCACTGCCATCTGCTTTATCACATGGAAGCGGGCATGTTCCGCGAAGTGGTGGTGTCATGAGAATGACCCTGAGTGTTCGAGATGGTGCCTGTGGGCCAGCAGCGAAACAGCGATCGCTTTGTGCGCTGGTAGCAGTCGCGCTGGCCATGCCCATGCATGGGCATGCGCAGGAACCGACGCACTCCGATCACGGCACGCAGACTGTGGCTGCGAGCGACGATGATTCTGCCGGAGCAAAAGATCACGACTCGATGGATCACGGCAAGATTGATCACGGCAAGATGGATCACAGCCAGATGGAAGGCATGGATCACGGCGAGATGGATCACAGCCAGATGGAGGGCATGGGTCACGGCGAGATGGACCAAAGTAAGATGGACCAAGGCCAGATGAAAAGCATGAACCACGACATGAAGGACATGCAGGGCGGATCGGCACCGCCTGGAGCACGTAGCCCGGACTATTCCGATGGTGTCGGTTCGGGACCCATGCACGGCATGCACCACATGCATGGCGAATCGGTGCTGACCAGCGTATTGATCGATCACCTCGAAGCGTTTCATGGAGACGAAGAAAATGGACAGGCGATCAATGCCCGGGCCTGGGTCGGATCCGATCTGAACAAGCTCTGGTTCAAGCTCGAAGGCGAGCGCAGTGACGGACAACTGGGCGAAGCGCGTAGCGAACTTCTATGGAATCACGCGATCTCGGCCTACTGGGGATTGCAGACTGGCGTGCGACATGATTTTGGCGACGGGCCGGACAGGAACTGGGCAGCCTTCGGCTTTCAGGGTCTCGCGCCGTACTGGTTCGAAATCGATGCAACCGCCTATGTCGGCGAATCAGGGCGGACTGCATTTCGACTGGAGGCCGAGTACGAGCTTCTGCTGACCCAGCGCTCGATCCTGCAGCCGGATCTCGAGATGAATTTCTACGGCGAGGATGATCCCGCGCGTGGTGTCGGGGCAGGGCTCTCAGATCTCGAATTCGGACTTCGACTGCGTTACGAGTTCACGCGCAAGTTCGCGCCGTATCTCGGAGTCGTCTGGTCGCGCAAGTTCGGCAAGACCGCGGATTATGCGCGTGAGGACGATGAGGAAGCGGAAGACACCGGGCTTGTCGCTGGCGTTCGACTCTGGTTCTGACTGCAGGAGTCGATGGTGTTCAACCATTCCCGGCTCGTCTGACCAGGCAAGAGCCAACTGAAATGGAGAAGGCGGGCATGTGACCCGCAATGCTTTTGTATGCAGCCTGGATCAAGTGCCGCTTTCACGGCTCCGATTGCTTGTTCTTGTCAAATGGTAGTCCGTTGGAAAGAGGTAAAGCTTTCGGCAACCGGATCGCATCTTGGCTCAGTCGGCCATATCAAGGTCGGCATGCCGGGAAATTCGCTGGACGGATCGCAGATGACGGATGCCAGCTCAGGCGAGACGGCCGCACTGAGCACATCAGCCTGGGAGGCGACGGGTGGTAGACAGGTGGATGGATCCATAGCCTATCGGCAGCTCCAGGAAACGGACAATCCCTATTATCCAAAGCACCGGGTTGTCAGTGGCACCGCCACGGTCGGGCCGATCGATACGGTTGCAAACGAAGCGGGAACGGGAAGTGGCGAGAGTTCGTCAGAAGGCGATCCCGGGAACAAATGATCCTTGCGCAATTCGCCTGTCTCGAACGCAGCAGCACGCCAAAACCAGTGCAACTGGGAAAGATTTCTTTCAAGACATTGATGGCTATCTATTGACGACTTGCAGAGAGTTTTCGGAGGCGTATGATTATTCTTATAGAGAAAAATGGATGAAGGACATGAGGCGCTACTCAAGAATCCTGACTTTTGTCTTCAGCATGTGTTCTGTCGCCGCATTTGCCCAGGCCGATACGGAAATACGGCGATCGCCTACTTACAGCGATGCCGCACACTACGATTCCGGGCGCAGCACCGGTGACCGTATGGGTTTCACCGGGCCGGAAAAGAGTGGGCGACCCGGAGTAGCCTATTTTGAGAAAGGTGCAGAAGCGCTGGAAAAGGGTCAGACCGCTTTCGCCATCGAGATGTATGAAGTGTCCGCTTCATGGGCCTTCAAGCCTGCCCAATACAACCTTTCGGTCATGTATGCAAAAGGGGATGGAGTCCCTGTCGACATGCCTAGGGCGATGGCGTGGGCAGCACTTGCTGCAGAACGCGGCGAAAAGAAGTTCGTTCGCGCACGAGATGCAATCAATGTCGAGCTGAGTTCCGAGCAGGTGGCGATGGCAAACGCTATTCTCGAAGAACTGAAGCCCAAGTACGCCGACAAGAAGGCATTGCGCAAGGCCAAGCGCCGCTGGCGTGATTCCATGCAGAGTGGAACGGGATCGAGACTGCGTCCCATGGGTAATGTCAAGGTGGGTGCGGGGGGTAGCGCCCTGGCAAGTTCGTCGCCGGGTCTGACCATGTTCAATGCGTGGGAATTAACCGGTGGAAAGCAGAACGACGGTTCGCGCGAGTATCGACAGATACTGGAAAGCGACAATCCCTACGATCCCAAGGATCGGGTAAGGACGGGTACCGCGACGGTGGGCGAAATCCAGCCCATTCCTGATCTCAGCGCAAGGCAACCCGATTCAGAAATGTCTGCGAAAGGCTCCAGCCAGCAATAGCGCCATGGGGCCCGCTGACCGGGCGGCTTGGCGCGATTGAAGTACTTGCGGTAGGAAAACATGCATGCAGCAGCGGGATGTGCCGCTGCTGTGTGTGCAATCAAGTAACGGCCGAGGTGTCTTCAGCCGGCCTTCTTCTTGGCCAGCTTGAGCCAGGTATCAACAACCGTATCGGGATTCAGCGAGACGGAATCGATGCCTTCTTCCATCAGCCATTCTGCGAGGTCGGGGTGGTCGCTGGGGCCCTGGCCGCAAATACCCACGTATTTTCCCTTGCGCTTGGCGGTCTGGATCGCCATCGAGAGGAGCTTCTTGACGGCCGGGTCGCGCTCGTCGAACAGGTGGGCGACGATGCTGGAGTCCCGATCGAGGCCCAGCGTCAGCTGGGTGAGGTCGTTTGAGCCAATCGAGAAGCCGTCGAAGACATCCAGGAATTCGTCGGCGAGCAGGGCATTGGACGGAACCTCGCACATCATGATGATCTTGAGACCGTTCTCACCCTGTCTGAGGCCGTTCTTTGCAAGCACTTCGATGACCTTGCGTCCTTCGTCCACGGTGCGCACAAACGGAATCATGACCCAGGCGTTTGCCAGGCCCATTTCCTCGCGGACTTTCTTCATCGCCCGGCATTCCAGCGCAAACGCGGCCGAGAAACTCGGATCGACATAGCGGCTGGCACCACGGAAGCCGATCATCGGATTTTCCTCGTGCGGCTCGTAGTTCGATCCGCCGATCAGGTTGGCGTATTCGTTCGACTTGAAATCGGACAGGCGCACGATAACCGGTTCAGGCGCGAATGCGGCCGTGATCGTGGCAATGCCTTCTGCGAGCCGGTCAACGTAGAAATCGACCGGACTGGAATAGCCGGCCATGCGTTCGTCGATCTTGCGCCTGGTTTCGGCATCCTGGCTGTCGTACTCGAGCAGGGCCTTGGGATGCACCCCGATATGGCTGGCGATGATCATTTCGAGACGCGCCAGTCCGACCCCGGCATTCGGCAGCATCGCGAAATCAAATGCACGCTCCGGGTTGGCCACGTTCATCATGATCTTCAGAGGTGCCGGTGGCATCTTGCCGAGATCTGCGGTGATGCGTTCGAACTTGAGCTGGCCCTCGTAGATGAATCCGGTGTCGCCTTCGGCGCAAGAAATCGTGACTTCCGCGCCATCAGGTATCTTGTCCAGGCCATCGCCGGTACCGACGATCGCGGGCACACCGAGTTCGCGAGCGATGATCGCGGCATGACAGGTACGACCGCCGCGATTGGTCACGATCGCTGCGGCTCGCTTCATGACCGGCTCCCAATCGGGGTCGGTCATGTCGGCGACCAGCACGTCGCCTTGTTTGACCCGATCCATGTCCTTGATCGAGCGCACGACGCGGGCCACCCCGCTGCCGATTTTCTGGCCTACCGACCGGCCCTCGGCGAGAATCTTGCCGCGCTCGTCGAGATGGAAGCGTTCGATCTGGGTGACAGTGCCGCGAGATTTCACGGTTTCAGGACGTGCCTGCACGATGTAGAGCTTGCCGGTGTTTCCATCCTTGGCCCATTCGATATCCATCGGGCGACCGTAGTGCTCCTCGATGACCAATGCCTGGCGCGACAGTTCATGCACATCCTCGTCGCTGAGGCAGAACCGGGCGCGGTCGGCCATCGGCGTCTCCTCGATGCGCACGCGCTCACCGGGCTTCTCCGAATAGACCATGCGTTGCTGCTTGGATCCGATCTGGCGTCGCAGGATGGCCGGCTTGCCGGCTCTTAGGGTGGGCTTGTAGATGTAGAACTCATCCGGATTGACCGCACCCTGGACGACCATTTCACCCAGACCGTAGCTGCCGGTCACGAAAACCGCGTCGCGGAAACCCGATTCGGTATCGAGGGTGAACAGTACGCCGGAGGCGCCGATATCCGAACGCACCATCAGCTGCACGCCAGCCGACAGCGAAACATCCTCATGCCTGAATCCGTGATGGACGCGATAGGCGATGGCGCGATCGTTGTACAGCGAGGCGAACACTTCCTTCATCGTGTGGATGACATCATCCGCGCCGCTGACGTTGAGGAAGGTTTCCTGCTGGCCGGCAAATGAAGCGTCCGGAAGGTCTTCGGCAGTGGCCGACGAACGCACTGCGACAGCGATGTCGCTGGATCCGGCCCTCTCGCAGAGCTTCGAGTAGGCCGCGCGGACGGCGGTGTCGAATTCGGGGATCAGGGGGGTATCGATGACCCATTGGCGAATCTCGGCACCCGCTGTGGTCAGCGCGGAGACGTCATCGACGTCCAGCGTCGCAAGGCGGTCCTGAATACGCTGGGCAAGGCCGCTCTGGGCAATGAACTTCTGAAAGGCATCGGCTGTGGTGGCATAACCGCCGGGCACGGAAACGCCAAGTTTGCTCAGGTTGCCGATCATCTCGCCGAGCGAGGAGTTCTTGCCGCCCACCTTGCCTAGATCGGTCAGGCGCAATTCATCCAGCCAAAGAACCAGTTCGCTCAAGGGAATCTCCGGGAAAAATATCGCAGTGCGTCATTCTACCGGCTATGCCGCGCGGGCAACACTCCGGAGTTGGTCCCGGAGAGGCTGAAATCAGGCGGCGCCGCCATTTCCCCTGGAAATCGATTGCATGGGTGTCGTCACGGCCGTGCAGGCTGATGGGCGCTTCGCGGCTGGACTGACTCCGGTGGTTCGCCTGAGTCGCCCGATTGAATAGACTGGGCGTCCGAAACCCACTGGAATTCGCATGCGTCGCACTGTTTTCTATATCTCCGATGGCACAGGCATCACCGCGGAAACCATCGGCCACAGCGTGCTGACCCAGTTCGAGGGCGTCGATTTCGATACGTTTCGCGTTCCTTTCGTCGATACCGAAGAAAAGGCCGAGCGTGCAGCGGAGCGAATCCGGGCCTCGCTGTCGCAGTCCGGGGCGCGACCGATCGTGGTCAACACGATCATGGATCAACAGCTCAGCGACATCGTGGCCAAGGGGGGCGGGCTGATGCTGGATGTCTTTGCGCCTTTCATCGGCCCCCTGCAGGATGAACTTGGCATGCAGCGTTCGTCACGGGTCGGCAAGGCGCATGGCCTGACCAACTTCGCCGAGTACGAGGCGCGCATCAATGCAACCAACTACGCGCTGTCCCACGACGACGGTATCGACGTGAACTACGATGATGCCGAGGTCATCCTGATCGGTGTGTCGAGGGTCGGCAAGACGCCGACATGCCTCTACATGGCGTTGCACTACGGCATCAAGGCAGCCAACTATCCCTTGACCGAGGACGACCTCGATCGACTCGAACTGCCGGTGCGCCTGGTTCCGCACAAATCGCGCCTCTACGCACTGAGCATTGATGCCCAGCGTCTGGCCCAGGTACGCGAAGCGCGTCGACCCGGCAGCAAGTACGCCACACTTGCGCAGTGCCGGCGTGAGCTGGAGCTGGCCGAGAAACTCTATCGGCGCGACGGCATTCCGATGCAGAGCACGACGAATACATCGATCGAGGAAATCGCCAGCAAGATCCTCTCGCAACTCGGGATCGAGAAGCACATGTTCTGAGGCGGCGAGTCCCGAATACTACGCTCGTTGGGCGAGCCAGAACAGACTGGTCGGGGAAATTCCCGATGCTATGATCGAGGCATGTCCACACTGGTCGCCAATCGCAAATCCGTATTGCCCAGCCGCTTCGCCTGGCTGATGGGCATGCACGGCGAAAATTACCATCGGCTCGATCGGCTGTTCGCACCGCAGCGCCTGGCCACCGGCTACTACTTCTCGTCGGTGGACGATCATCTCGACGTGCGCCTGCAGGTGATCGAGCACCATGCGTACACGATCGACATCGAGATGACCTACTGCATCCGCGATCCTGAATCCGGTGGCCTCGTGCCTTCGGCGCGCATCCGCATGTATCGCGACGCACGAGTCGCCGAAGTGCTGCACTATCACTCGGACCAGCGGCTTGAACGGGCGCTCGGTCCCCTGCCTCCGGCGCGAACCGTTTTCGAGCGGCGCGTACGCAAGAGTTCGTTTCTCAATCGCTGGCTCGAGTATCTGGCCGAACAGGGGCATTCGATCGGCACACTGGAGCAGGCGCCGAGCGTGGCTACCGGGTCGATTCAGGCACTGGCTTGACGGGTCCGGTCGGGTCGCGTTTCGGGGAGCGTCCCGCCTGAAGCGGCGCTTGTTCGACAGATGCAGCTACGCACTGCGCGATTCCCCTCTTCGTGATGCGCAATTGGAAGTGATCTCGAGGTTTGCGCTTGAGGTTTTTTCGTACCCTCATCCGCCCTGCGGGCACCTTCTCCCGAGGGGAGAAGGAAAGCGAACGGCAGGCACAAAAAAACCCGCTTGCGCGGGCTTTCCTGTGAAAAGTGGCGGAGCGGACGTCTGTTCAGGTTCAATTCGCGGCAGTTCGCCATTGTTCAGATTAGTCCGATAACCCATTGAGCAAAAAAGCGTTCTACGTTCATTCGCGTTCGTCGTTGTTCGTTGCAAATCGTCCGCAGCATCGCTACCATTTGGGAATACTCTTGGTAACCCAAGTTTGACGGAGAGATTTTGCGATCACGATTTCGGCTCACCACGACCGGGTTAAAGGCGATCAAAAAGCCGGGTCGATATTCCGATGGTGGCAACCTGCATCTGTTCGTGAAGGCCAACGGTGCGCGCACCTGGGTCTTCCGTTTTGTCTCACCAGTGACCGGAACCCAGCGCGACATGGGCATGGGCAGCGAACTGGACGTCACATTAAAGCGAGCCCGAGAAAAGGCAGCCGACGCGCGGGCACTTCTGGCCGATGGCATCGACCCGCTGGAAGCCGCTCACAACAATAGGCAGACGGCCCGCGTCCAACGCGCCAAGCAAATGACCTTTGCGCAGTGCTCAGAGCAGTACATCGAGGCGCACAAGGCAAGCTGGAAGAACCCGAAGCACATCGACCAGTGGACGCGCACCCTGCGAACCTACGGCGCGCCGATCAATCCGCTGCCTGTCGATTCTATCGACGTGGGCCTGGTCCTGAAGTGCCTGGAGCCTATCTGGAAGACAAAGACCGAGACGGCGACCCGCGTTCGTGGTCGCATCGAATCCGTTTTGGATTGGGCAACGGTGCGCAAATATCGAACAGGAGAGAACCCGGCGCGCTGGCGTGGCCATCTGGAGGCGCTACTTCCTGAGCCGTCGAAGGTTCGCAAGGTGGAGCACATGCCCGCACTTGGCGTCGATGATCTGCACACCTTCATGGTCGAGTTGCGGAAACGGCAAGGATTGGCCGCGCGCTGCCTGGAACTGCAAATCCTGACCGCTACCAGACCGGGCGAGGCGACCGGCGCGCAGTGGGCCGAGTTCGACCTGGCTAACGCGCTGTGGATCATTCCTGGCGACCGAATGAAGGCTGGCAAGGAACATCGGGTTCCATTGGTGCCTGCAGCAGTGGCATTGCTGGAGGCCATACCCCGAATCGATGGAAACGTGTTTCCTGGCACGAAGGGAAGGCCAATTACTACTGCCGCCGGCATGAAGGTCTTAAAGGAAATGCGGCCCGGCCTGACCCAGCACGGATTCCGCTCCACGTTCCGCGATTGGGCCGGCGACCGGACAACGCACCCGCGTGAAGTCATCGAACATGCAATGGCGCATCGACTCAAGGATGCCGCTGAAGCTGCCTATCGCCGCAGTGACGCCCTGGAGCGCCGCAAGCACCTGATGATGGATTGGGCGAGCTTCATCGATGCAGCGCCGCGCACGGACAACGTGACACCTATCGGGCGCCGGGCATGAAAAGAATCCTCGCAATTCCTACGGTGATCCATGAGAAATTAGCCAAGTTCAAGGGCAATCCAGACGACCCAATCTATCTTGCCGCGAAGAAGATTGTCTCCGACGCGGGCATGGAAACCGCTTGGACGAAAATCCGAAAATCGACTGAGGCCGAACTACTTTCGACGAAGGAGGAAGGAAAGGCGCTACGGAAAGCAAGACGTTCGGCGAATGATGATCTGGTCGATTGCGACCTTGAGGCGTATTTCGACTACGTGCTGATGGCCTATGAAGACTCTTTTGAGGTCGACACTGACTGGGGGCGAATGTCTCAGTCTGAACGTGACAAGTGGGATGCCGAGCTTGAGGAACTCGAAACGAAGTTGAGAAGGCACTTGTCGCGCGGCCCTGTCCCCATGAAACCCGAGGACTCTTGGCAGTCCGCATTTCAGGCCGCATCGGGGAGGCGAAGGCCGCAAGAGCTAAGAAGTCCCGGTGAGGCTTTGGCACAACGAAAGTTGTTTGTGCTCCTCCTATCCGATCATCTTGATTGCCACTTCGCCAAAGTACACATTGCGGCGATTACTTGCCCAACGAAAACGCTTTTTGACGGCAAAGCGACGGATAGCTGGGTGAGGCGAACTTTGAGCGGCCGACGCATACCAAGCCGCGCGCCAACGTTTCGCGCAAAGTGAGTCAGATTTACCCTGAACTTGGCAAGAATCTGACCCGTTTCGATGAAAATATGGGCTTAAGTTGATTCCCGAACCGGCGTTGGTGCGCCGGAGTACGGAGTCACTCATGCGACCTGATACGAACGCCGGCACGTCGCCGGTTGACCTGAAACCCACCTTCGCGCCGCTGGTCACGGCCTGCAACGCACACGGCATAGGACGCACAAAAGCGTTCGAGCTTGCTGCCGCTGGCATCATCGAAACCTTCGCTGTAGGCACACGCCGGTTTGTGGTCCTGGAATCGCTGCGAACCCTTCCTGATCGTCTGAGGGAGAAGGCAGCATGAGCGCCGTCACCACTACCTTCATGCGCGAATACCTTCGTCGCGATGCTGCAGACAGCAACGGCGATCCGCTGGAAGACGTTTTGCAACTTGCCATCAACACGGCAGAAGGGCAGGCGGAAGCATTCATGGGCGTGGCCCTGGTCGACCTGACAGATAGCGACGGCGCATTGCCGGCACCGATTGTCGGGGCAATCGCGATCCTGACTCAGGTTGAATTTGATGAACTGCAACCCGACCGGGAACACATGTTGCGGGGCAGGGCGGAATCGCTTTTGCGACCGTATCGCGTCGAGACCGGGATCGCCGGAGGTGCCGACGAATGATGACCCCACAAACACGAAACCCCGCTGGCGGGCGGGGTTTCGCAAAGGCTTCAGGATGTACGGGAACGCATAGCAATTTTAGTCCTACTGACAACCTGTTGCAACGACTGGAGGGCGTGCAAAAGTCCGGCGACGGATGGCGCGCAAGGTGTCCCGCGTGCGGTGGCCAGTCTCGCAAGTTGTCATTGAGCCAAACCGACGAAGGGCGCTGCCTGGTGCATTGTTTTGGATGCGGAGACGCGGTGGCGGTCCTGCAGGCTGTCGGGCTTTGCCTGGCTGATCTTTACCCTGTCCGACTCAAGCCGCAGACCCCGGAAGAACGGCGCACTGCGCAACGGGCGGCCCGTCAATCCCAATGGGGCGCTGCGCTCGATATGTTGGCGCTCGAATCGAACGTCGCGTTGATCGCTGCAGGTGAATTGCTGCATGACAGGCCGCTGACCTGGGATGACTTCGTTCGCTTGGTGCAAGCGTGTGACCGCATTCAGTCGGCAAGGGACGTGCTACGCGACCCGCCGCGCTGGAAGCCGGAGGTGCGCGCATGAAAGTTGTGAGCCTTGAACAACGCGCAACGGCACCCCGTATCGACGGGGCCGCAATTCTGCAGGACGCGTACCGCTACATCGGGCGCTTCGTGGCCTATCCAAGCGAGCACGCGCATGTTGCGCATGTCCTTTGGATTGCCCACACCCATGCGATGGATGCATGGGATTCAACCCCGCGCATCGCGTTCCTGTCGCCTGAGCCCGGAAGCGGCAAATCGCGGGCGCTGGAAGTAACCGAACTTCTGGTCCCGCGTGCGGTGGAAGCGGTCAACGTCTCGCCGGCCTATCTATTCCGCAAGGTCGGATCGGAGGAGGGCAGGCCGACCGTCCTGTATGACGAAATCGACACCGTATTCGGCCCGAAGGCGAGAGAGAACGAAGAACTTCGCGGACTGTTGAATGCCGGGCATCGCAAGCATTCCGTCGCTGGTCGCTGCGTCGTGCGCGGGAAGGAAGTATTCACCGAAGAACTGAGCGCCTATTGCGCCGTGGCATTGGCCGGCCTGGGTGACTTGCCCGACACGATCCTGACCCGTTCCGTCATAGTGAGGATGCGCAGGCGCGCGCCGAACGAAACCGTCGAACCCTACCGTCGACGGATCAACGGCCCGGATGCCGAGCGGATCGCCGAACGCCTGCAATCCTGGATGGAGAGCATCGCCGATGATCTGGTCGACCAGTTTCCAGAGATGCCAGACGGCATTCAGGACCGGGACGCGGATGTTTGGGAAGCACTGATTCAGGTGGCTGATGCAGCGGGCGGCGACTGGCCAGAGCGGGCGCGTGTTGCGGCTGTTTCGCTTGTTGCGGATTCCAAGCAGAGCCGGCCCAGCATGGGCATACAACTGTTGGGTGATCTTCGTAAGGTATTCGGGACACGCGAGGCGATGACAACCGAGCTAATCCTGGAGGGATTAGTGGCCCTGGAGGAATCGCCCTGGGGCGACCTTCGCGGCAAGCCGATGGACTCCAGAGGCCTGGGTAACAAGTTGAGGCAGTACGGCATCAAGCCGGGCGTCATCCGAATTGGAGACACGACACGACGCGGATACCGTCGCGCTGATCTTCATGATGCCTGGGTTCGCTACCTGCCTTCGTCTCCCGAGAGAAGCGTAACAAGCGTAACAAGCGAAACAACCGGGCCGGATGTTACGGATGTTACGGATGTTACGGATGTTACGTGTCCTACGGGGAGCACCCAGAACGAGGTTTGCCCGCGTTGCGCGAACGAAGGCTGCGACTATTGCCAGTCCAATAATTGATAGACATAGCCTATCGAATATGCTATATCGATAGTCGCAAACCGCACGTCGTGAGACGCGCCAATCCCAACTAGATGGAAACCAAATTATGAATCTCACCGCGATTCGCGAGGCGCGCACGGCAAAGACTGTCGAGGCGCGCGCTATCGTTTCCGCTGCCGAGTCCGGCAAGCGCAACCTGACAGCCGACGAGTCGGCCCGCTTCGATGCACTGAAGGCGGAAATCACCGACCTGGACGAGCAAGAGGCCCGCGCGCAATTCCTGGCTGATGCCGAGCGCCGCGCGCAGGGCGAGCCGGTCATCGGTTCAGGCGATCAGAGTTTCGACCAACTCGAACAACGCGTCTCGCTGATGCGCATCCTGCAGGCCGGCATGGAAAATCGGAGCCTGGACGGTGCGGAATTGGAATACAACCGCGAACTGACCCGGCGCAACGGTCGACCGGCGAAGGGCTTCTACCTGCCGATGCGCGCACTTGAGCAGCGCGTCAACACGACCGGCACTGCAGGCCAGCTTGTCGGCACCGATCATCGCGGCGACCAGTACATCGAACCGCTGCGCAATGCCTTGCTGGCCCGACGTTTGGGCGTTCGCGTCCTGTCCGGTTTGCGCGGCGACGTGAGCATTCCGAAGGCCGGCAACAGCACGGTGGCCGGATGGGTCGCTGAAAACAGCGCACTGTCCCCAAGCGACATGACGTTCGGTTCCGTCGGACTTGACCCGAAGCACGTCGGGGCGCTGTCGGAAATGTCCCGGCAACTGATTCAGCAATCCGACCCGAGCATCGAAGCCCTGTTGCGCGATGATCTGGCATTCGGCATCGCGAAGGCGATCGACAGTGCCTTGATCGGCGGCGGCGGTGCCAATGAGCCCGACGGCATCATCGCCACGTTGGGAACGGCGAACGGAACCTTGGGCACCCCGACCTGGGACGAAGCCCTGGCCATCGTGGATCAGGTCGAATCGGGCAACGCATTGAGCCCGTCCCACAACTGGATCATGCGATCCGGCGCAAAGGCGAAGTTGGCCAGTACGCTGAAGGTTTCGGGAGATGCCGGCGCGGGCTTCATCCTGGAAGGTGGACGCATGGCCGACTTCCCCGTCTACAGCACCAATCAGATGGGTTCCGACAGCAACGGCAACGACGTGATATTCGGCGACTGGTCGCAAGTCCTTCTGGGCATCTGGTCGGAACTGGATATCCTGGTGAACCCGTTCGCCGAAACCGCTTACAGCAAGGGCAACGTCCTGGTGCGCGCGATGGCCACCTGCGATATCGGCATTCGCCACATCGAATCCTTTGTCTGGGCAGACGATGTTCCCGGCATCTGATCTTGAGATCCGAACGACGGCGGGGCTGACCTCGCCGTCACCGGGCAGGCTTGCCGGCTATGCCGCCGTTTTCGACTCGCCGGCTGACTTTGGCGAGTTCACGGAAACGGTGCGGCCTGGCGCGTTTACGCGGGCGCTCGCCGAACGCGGGGCTGCAATCCTGGCGCTGTATGACCATGAACGGCGCAGCGTCCTGGGCCGCACCGGGGCCGGCACGCTGAAGCTGAAAGAGGATGCACGCGGGCTTGCCTTTGAACTGGACTTGCCCGATACGAGCCTGGGCCGCGACCTGGCTGTCATGGTCGGACGTGGCGACGTGAACGGCTGCAGCTTCGCATTCCGATGCTATGCCGACGGCGATGCCTGGAGCTCGAACGGCGGGCGCGTGACACGTGAGCTGCGCAGCGTCGAGTTGCACGAAATCACCATTACGCCACAACCGGCCTATGCGAATACGGAAGTCGCGTTGCGCAGTCGACCCGTCGACTACAGCAAGTCGCCGACCTTCAACGATACGCGCCGTGCCTGGCTGGAAACCTGCCGATGAAATGGCCCTGGACGAAAACAGAACAGCGCGCCGCACCTGATCCTTCATGGTCCGCGCTACTGAACCCCGGCGCAGTCACGACCAGCGGTGCCTATGTCGACACGCGCAGCGCGGAAGGTATCAGCACGGTATTCGCGGCGGTGTCACTGATAGCCGGCACCGTGGCCAGCCTGCCGCTACACGTCTACCGTCGACTGCCGAACGGCGACCGCGAGAAGGCGACCGACTACCCACTGTCGGACGTGCTCGCTGCAAGGCCGAACGCGGCCCAGACTTCATTCGAGTGGCGCGAACAGGCAACAGCAAATTGCGTCCTGTCCGGCAACGCCTATTCGGAAATCATCTGGGATGGTGCCGGCAACGTCACTGCACTGAAGCCGCTACCACCGCGCAACGTCACGATAGTGAAGCTGCCGAATGATCGTCACCGCTATGACGTGACCGACAGCGCCGGGCGTGTGCGCTCGCTGCTGAGTGAAGAAGTTCTTCATCTTCGTGACCGTTCCGACGATGGCCTGGTCGGGAAGTCCCGCATCACCGTGGCCCGCGAAATGTTGGGCGGTGTCCTGGCTGCGCAAGAGCATGGCAACCGTACCTTTGCCAATGGGGCGCGTCTGAGTGGCGTCCTGCAGACCCCACACCAGATGACGGATGAAAGCATCAAGCGGCTGGCTGAGTCCTGGCAATCGCAGTTCAGTGGCGCGGCCAATGCCGGGCGCACTGCGATTCTGGAAAACGGATTGGAGTATGCGCAACTGGCCATGAGCAACGAGGATGCGCAGTGGCTTCAGTCTCGCCAGTTCAGCGTCGAGGAAGTGGCCCGCATCTTCAATATCCCGCCGGTCCTGTTGGGTGATCTGCGACACGCCAACTTCAGCAACAGCGTCGAGATGATGCGCCACTTCGTGACCGTCACGCTGCGGCCCTGGCTGTCACGCATCGAACAAGCCCTGGAACGTGCATTGCTTGGCCCGATAGCCCGGCAACGCTACTTCATCGAGTTCAGCGCCGAAGGCTTGCTGCGAGGCGACAGCACCAACCGGGCGAGCTTCTACCAGTCCGGCATTGCATCGGGCTGGCTGTTGCCAAGCGAGGCGCGGCGACTGGAAAACCTGCCGACCGTGGAGGGCATCGACAATGCCAATGCGACCACCAGTGCATGACCCCAGAGCACGCTTCAAGGGCGTGCCAGTGCACAACCCCAAGCCGAGCCGGCAACAGGGCCGCTACCTGCACACGGGCTCCGCGCAATGGCGTGCTATCCGACAGGCGCAGCTAGAACGGTTCCCCTTGTGTGCTGACTGCAGTCAACCCGCGAATGAAGTCGACCATATCGAGGGCGATACCAGTCGCAACCGTATAGGCATCGACCTGGCCAGCTTGTGCAAGCCGTGTCACTCCAAGAAGACCGCAGGCGGGCAGGTGACTGGCTGCGATGCGAACGGCAACCCACTGGACCCGAACCACCACTGGAACCGCGAAAAATCGCTGGAGGGTTCAAGGCCACGGCACGTCGCCCAACCTTCGCGCGCAAGGCCGCAGGATTCGCCGTGAGGGGCGACCGACCGAAACCCACGGCCCTGAAGCTGATCGCAGGGAATCCCGGCAAACGGCCACTGAATGACCGTGAACCGCAGACGGGCGACTTTGATCTGACTGCGCCGGATGAACTGACGGAAGCGGCCCGCGCGCATTGGGAAAGACTCGCACCCATGTTGGCGCAATCGGGCGTCATGCAGGCCAGTGACCGCGACATATTGTTCGCCTACTGCGAAGCGTTCGCCGTCTTCATTGCCGGCGCGCGTGAGGGCAAGGTCAACACCGGCCTGGTCGGACAACTTCGCCAGATGCTTGGCGAAATGGGAATGACCCCGGCGACCCGTTCGCGGATCATCGCCAACAAGGCACCGAGCGATGGCACGGAAAAGAAAAACCGATTCTTCGCCGCCTGATTCGGGCTTCCACTTCGATGCCGAAGCGGCCGAACGCGCTGTCGCGTTCTTTGCCGAATGCCTGACGCATACGACCGGGGAATGGCGAGGCCAGCCATTCGTGCTGTCGGAATGGCAAGCCGATATCGTGCGCCGGATATTCGGATGGCAGCGACCCGACGGCACGCGCCGCTATCGCACCGTCTTCATCATCGTGCCACGCAAGGCCGGCAAAACGACCCTGGCTGCAGGCTTGGCCCTGTATGCGCTGTACTGCGACAACGAGCCCGGCGCGCAGGTCATCAACGCCGCTGCAGATCGGGAGCAGGCCGCATTGTGTTTCGAGGCCGCGCGGCAGATGGTCGAGTCGGAAGACGAATTGCTGTCCCGGTCGGAAGTCTACAAGCGTGCGATTGTGACCCCGGCCACGGGCAGCAGTTACAAGGTCATATCGAGCGAGGCTTACAGCAAGCACGGATTGAACGCGTCCTATATTGGCGCGGATGAATTGCACGCCTGGCCTGGTCGGGAACTGTGGGACGTGCTGACCACTTCAACCGGCGCACGTCGACAACCGCTTACCGTAGTCACCACGACTGCAGGCTATGACCGGCATTCGTTGTGCTACGAGCTATACGACCACGCCTGCAAAGTCCGCGACGGCATCGTCAAGGATGATTCGTTCCTGCCTGTCATCTTCGAGGCCGGCAAGGATGACGACTGGAAAGACCCGGCGACCTGGGCAAAGGCGCACCCTGGCCTGGGCATATCCGTAAAGGTCGACTACTTCGAGCAGGAATGCGCGAAGGCTCAAGCGATGCCGGCCTACGAAAACACGTTTCGCCGGCTGTTGTTGAATCAGTGGACTGAACAGGATTCCCGCTGGATATCGATGGATGCTTGGGACGTGTGCAACACGCCGCTGCCTGATCTGACCGGCGCTGAATGTTTCGGCGGATTGGACCTGGCCAGCACAACCGATATTACGGCCCTGGTGCTCGCATTCCCGCTGGGCAGCAAGGTGCATCTGGTTCCGCATTTCTGGATCCCACGAGAGGCTATGCAAGCGCGTGTGAGGCGCGACCGCGTGCCATATGACGTATGGGCGCAACAGGGCTTCGTCACCGTCACCGATGGCGCTGTGACCGACTATGACGTAGTGCGGGAGGATATCAACCGCCTGGCCGAACGCTACGTCATCCGCGACATTGCATTCGACCGCTGGAACGCGACCCAGATATCGACGCAACTGTCGGGCGACGGATTCACCATGACCGGATTCGGGCAGGGCTTCGCATCGATGAGCGCACCGACAAAGGAACTGGAACGGCGCATCGTCGGCAAGGAACTGAACCATGCCGGGCACCCTGTCCTTCGATGGATGGCATCGAACGTCACTGTCGAGATGGATGCCGCCGGCAACCTGAAGCCGAGCAAGGCGAAGTCCACCGAACGTATCGACGGCATCGTCGCTGCGTGCATGGCCATAGGCCGAATGATGGTTGCCGAAGCTGCGCCAGCCGACCCCTACGCCAACCGAGGGCTGATCTTCGTATGACATTCACTGCACAACAACTTGCGCACCAGATTGAACTACAGCGGCCCACGCACACGACAGACCCGGCGACCGGCTATGTATCGACCACCTGGCACACCTATGCCACGCCATACGCGCGCATCGATCCGCTGGCTGGTCGGGAGTTCTTCGCCGCGCAACAGGTTCAGGCTGAGTCGACCGTCAAGTTCACGCTCCGCTATCGCGAGGGCGTCGAGCCGGTCGACCGCATCATCTGGAAGGGCGATGAATACAACATCACCGCCATCATGAACATGGGAACGCGCAACCGCGAATTGCTGTTGCACGCTCGCAAACTCGAATAGCGCGCGGAGGTGGCGAACGGGGCCGCGCACTCCCTCCTTACCCCGTCGCCGCCAGCTTGCCGAGCTGGCAAGGGAAATCGGCATTGGCCAAGTCCGCGTTCGGACAACGGCCCGAAACCCGCCACGGGTGATCCTGGCGGGTTTCGTCATTCTGGAACCTACTGCAAATTCACAGATGGTTGACGTAGGAAATTTCCTATGTGATAGAAAGTCTACTTAACTGTCACTTGCAGGGGAGAATGATGATGGACGTCAAAGCAAAGATTGCGATAGCACTCGCTGTAGGCCTTTTTTTTGGTTACTTCATTGGCCGTGAGCACCTAAAGCATCAAATGACTTCAGCATTTACTGATGCGATGGGTGGAATGGCGCGGGCCTTGAGTGGAAACGGAGATGCGAAGTCGCTGCAGTCCGTGAAAAGCGTGGAGGCCGCTGAGAATGCATCAGAATACGCAACGAAGTTGAAGATCTATGACTGGACGGCGAAGTATCACAGTTCGCTAACGGATGGCCGCATCCCGGGTGTCACTTTCAAGATCAAGAACGAAGGCGATAAGACTGTTTCAGAGTTGAAAGTCGTCGTTTACTTTCAAGACGCTGAAGGCAACACGATTGCCGAGGAAGAATTTTATCCGATCTTGGATGGGACATTTTCCGTTTCACGGAACAATGGGCCGTTGAAGCCGGGATATGTGTGGCAGCAGGAACCGAATAGGTTCTTTGCAGCAAAACAGGTGCCGAGCGAATGGAAAGAAGGCGCGACTACGGTGGCCATAGCCGAAGTCAAATTTGAATAGCTGGCGTGTTTGGGAACGAAACTAGTAACAGCTTCCCGTAAAAACGAAAAAGCCCCTAGAATCAGGGGCTTATCGCGAAAAGTGGCGGAGCGGACGGGACTCGAACCCGCGACCTCCGGCGTGACAGGCCAGCATTCTAACCAGCTGAACTACCGCTCCACGTTTTTCAGCGCATCCTGCGCAATCCGCTATTCTCACCGATCCAACCCGATTTCGCGAGCCGAATCGTCACTGGCGTCCCCAAGGGGATTCGAACCCCTGTTACTGCCGTGAAAGGGCGGTGTCCTGGGCCTCTAGACGATGGGGACGCATAGAGAAACCTGGTGGAGCCAGGCGGGATCGAACCGCCGACCTCTACAATGCCATTGTAGCGCTCTCCCAGCTGAGCTATGGCCCCGGGAGGCGCGAGAGAATAAGGAGTGCTGGCCTCAGCGTCAACACTTATTCTGTCCTGGGCGACAATTCGCCATGTTTGAAGCAGGTATTGCCTGCTGAATCTGGCGTGATGCGGTGTGTGGATGCATTCGGCCAGGACTCAGGCCGCGAGCGTTATGATCGGTTTCGACCCTGATGGAGAAATATCATGCAATTGAGCAAACCATTTCTTTCAACACTGTTGCTGGCCGGATCGCTACTTGGGTCCCAGGCGTTGTGGGCGGATGAGGCGAAGACCTCGACCTTGCCACGAACCAAGGCACCCGAGGGGGTCGAACTCTATTTCATATCGCCGAAAGACGGCGAAGTCGTGGGGCAGGAGTTGACGGTTCGCTTCGGATTGCGCGGAATGGGCGTGTCTCCGGCCGGAACCATGAAGGAAGGTACCGGGCATCACCACCTTCTGATCGATGTCGACGATTTGCCCCCGTTGGACATGCCGATTCCGGCCGACGCCAATCATGTGCATTTTGGTGGCGGACAAACCGAAACGACGATCAAGCTCAGCCCGGGCAAGCACACGCTGCAGCTCGATCTGGCTGATGCAATGCATATGCAATTCGATCCGCCGATTGTTTCGGAGAAGATCACGGTGACGGTGAATTGAGGCAACGCTGATCAACTGGCGGACCTTCTGGGTGCCACCCTTTTCCCTGAACACCAACCGGTTGGGCCACACCTGTCTGTGCGCAGACAGGTGTCGTGACGATTGCGCCACTTGATCGGCGTTGCCTCAAACCGTCGCCCGCTTCGATGGCACGATATCGGCCCGCCCCGAACGGGTTGGCCGACCACATCACTGGCGAATCAATCGAACCCGTTGGCAAAAATCCGGTCGGATGGAACAGGCGCGGTGAGGATGAAGTTGAAGAGATTGTTGTTCAGATCCGGATCGCTGGCGGCGATGTCTTGATCGATCATTGCCGCGACCTGGCCGGGCGAGGTGGACCCAGGCCAGCTCGCGGTGACTGCAAGGATTATCGGCGCACGGTTGGGGAGCAGACTTGTGCTGTCGAGCCTGAGCAAATTGCCCGCGAGCAGCTGCAGTGATCCAGCGCAGGCTGTGCCGCCGCGCTGGCAGCCGAAATTGGTGACAGTGAGGCCGTCAGGCAGATCGATCTGGGCGGAAGCACCGTCGGCAATACTTGGGCCGAGATCGTTGAAACTGGTATTGATTGAGACGGTTTGCCCGTTCCAGCTATGGTTCATTGCCAGCACCGCCATGTCAGTTACGCGCGTGATCGGCTGGCTGAATTGCACATCGTTGTTGCCGGGATTGTTGTCCCGGGTGCCGCCAATCGCGATGGGCGAGGTTACCTGACCGTTGACAACAAAGTTTCCCGAGCTGGCCAACTCGGTCAGGGTGCCTGTGGCAAAAACAGTAGCGGTGCCACCAACTGGCAAGCTCAGGCCGACATCGATCTCGCTGCCCAGGCACACACCCGAGCACCAGGCCGGCGCGCTGCAACTGCCGCCGGCGGAGGTGACGCAAGCCCAGCCGGGGTTGTCCAGGCGGTCGGTCAATCCGGTCGGCAGGCTGGAGCGGAAACGGCCGTTGCTGGTGGCAACCGGACCATTGTTGGTGACCGTCCAGGTCAGATTCATCGTATCGCCACCGACGGGAACGCTGCCGCTGACCGTCACGCCGAGATCGGCGATGGCGGGTGGAGAAGCCGTGCAGTCCAGATCCAGGGTCCAGTCATTGAGCTGACCGCTATCGCCACCGGCGAGGTCTTCGATGGTCAAGGTCCAAATGCCGTTGCTGCTGGCTCCGTTGTTGCCGGTGGTGCGGCGTCCGGCGAGTTGGGACAGGGCGGTGAATGGCTGGCGTTCGCCCGACAGGGCCGGATCGATCACCGGGATTCCGCAAGAGGTGTGTGCGGGCAGACCAGCCGTGTCGTCGAACATGGCCAGCACATTGTTCTCGTCGCAGCTTCCGGCACTGCTGTTGGCCGGTGACTGCGGACGATTGAGCAAGCTGACGATGCCCTCACTGCCGCCTATGAAGACCTGCCCATTCGGATCGGTCAGCGTGACACGCAGATCGCCAAGGTAGCTGTGGCTGAGGTCGATGCCGACACGGACGCTGTTGATGTAATTGCAGCTGCCGCCATTGATCAGGTTGATCATGCTGCTGACCGAGCCCTGATCTGGAATCGCGGCCGAACAGTTGCCGTTGATGCCACTACTCGAACAACGGGTGCCATCGAGTGGAGGTTGATTGGCGTTGATCTGGAAGTCGGCGCGCACACGATCACCGAGCGAACTCCAGGTGTTGTGGCCGCGAATGCCGCCAACGTAGAGCTGGACGATGCTGCTGCCGCCATCGCTGGCGGGTGCCGTGCCGCGTACCTGCAGCCAGTCGCCGTTCTTGACCCAACGCGGCGCACTCGACCAGGTGCCGAAGCCGATGCGCAGATCGCCGTTGATCGGATAAGCAGGCACGTTCACGCCGCTCCCCAGCCCGGTGACTTGGACAAAATCGGACTCGGCGCGGCTGTTGGGCCGTGCTGAGCCTGCATTGAAGCTGATTGCGTTCGCCTGGATATCCCAGGGAGAAGCCGAAAATGCGTTGCCAACGAACTGCGTGAGCAGTGGACGCAGACGTGTGGTGGTGCTGCTAGTGTTCGGATAGCCCTGGGCGATGCTGGAGATGGCAAGGATGCGCCCGGCACGGTTGAGGGCAATATCACGACCTGCCTCCACCCCGTTGTCGCAACGTGAATTGAAGCTCGCTGAGGGGAACCATTCAAACTGGCCATTGGCGGCAAAACCGGTGTCGGCGTTGCCGTCGTGCAGGCGACGAGTGATGTTTAGATAGGCATTGTCGACCTGACAAGTCCCTGGTTGGCGCAGGCTCTGGCTCAGCATCAATACCCGACCATCCGGTCCCAGCGCGCCACCTCCGAAGCTGAGTCGGCCGCCGGCGCCAACGGCTGTGATGGATTGCTGCGTCAACGGACTATTGCCTCCGTTGGTGGGCCAGTCGGCCCACAGCAACTCTGGAAGATAGCCAGTGCCCTGATCGTGGCGTGGCATGCCTGTGCGGAAGTTGCCGCCGGGCAAGGGCCAAAGCAGTTCGCTGCCGATGGGCGCGGAAAAGCCGTTGAAGGGGCCTGACTGGAATTCGACTGCAGGTATGAAGCCGGTGTCAATATTGCCGTCATAGCCGACCCGCAAGGTATTGGTCTGTCGGGACGTGTCCAATTCGCCAAGTTCCACCAGCAGCCCAAAGCCAGGCTGTTCGGAGATCGCGAATACGGTCTTCAGCACGAGGTTTTGAATGGATGGGAACACAAGGTAGCCATCGCCCTGGAATCGCGGGTCGTAGTAGCCTCGCTCATCAAGCATGACCAGATAGCCATAGCGCGCCCGACCCGCGAAACCGTCGATATCGGCAGAGCCGCCAAGCACGATTCGACCATCGCCAAGCTGTTCGACTGCGTTGCAATCGGAATTTTGCACATCGGGGTGACCCATCAGCACCACGCCATCGAATGAGCCAGGAGCCCACATCACGTCCTGCTGACCATTGATGTCAAGCCGGGCAACAAAGCCGGCCTTTCGGTTGGAAAGTTCAGCGGTTCCGCAAACCAGGGCACTACCATCCGGTAAAACCAGAATGTCATTGACACGCATGCCATTCACAGCAGCGCGACTGAGCGTGGCGACACCGGCGCTGCCGTAGGAGGCATCCGCCAGGCCGCTCGGCAACAGGCGACCAACCCGCGCAACCGGGTAAAAGCCCGACTCAACATCGTCTCCGCCAATCACGATGCGACCTTCGTGATCGTATGCGGCAGCCTTGAACTCGCGATCCCCATCTATGCCTGGCAGCGACGGGAGCGGATTCTCAAGCTCGCCATTGATACCGAAGCTGGTGTCAAATTGGGGGAATTGGGCATACGCGGTGGTCATGGCAAGGGCGAGCAGGGCAAAAATGGGCAAGCTTGGAAGGCGCATTTCGATGCAGCTCCGTGGTTAGGGATGCGCAATACGAACCACGTTTCGTGCCAATCAATAATTGAAAGAAAAACAACAAGATAGAGTTTATTCCTGTTCGCGGGTCCGAACTGTGGCGGGTACCCTCCAAAGGATTGTTCGCAAACGCGAACTGGCGCGATATGCTTGCAGGCGTGGGGAGCAGGGGGTTTCTGATGCAGCGGCTTCGCGTTCATCTTGAAGTAATGGAGCCATCCTCCGTTGAGCTTTCCCGACGCCAACTCGATGTCGGGCGCTACCGGATCGGACGCAGCCCTGAATGCGAGATCCACGTCGCCATGAATGGCTTGTCGCGTGAACATGCCGTGTTCGATGTGCTTCCCAATGGTGGCGTTGTCGTCGAGGATCTTGGATCAACCAATGGCACCCGCGTAGATGGCGAGCGGATTTCGCGCATCGCAATCAGGCATGACGCCATGGTTGATGTTGGCCTCCTGCGTCTGCGATTGACTGAAAGCGACTCTGCGTTCGATGCACTGGGCTATCGAGTCGAGTCTGCTGCAGTACCGCATGCCGATAGTGCTGAAGTCGTCCATACCCCAGCGCTGGATGGCACCCAGATGCTTACCTTGCGCAACCGCCTGCGTGATGCCTTTTGGCAGTCACTCGCCAGCGAGGCGGAGACGTTCAGGCAGGTTTGTGATGCAATTCTGTCTGCGTCACGCAGCATTCTCGAGGTCGATGCATTGAGGATCGAACAACTGGACGCTGGAGGTGAACGACTGATCCTTCGCGCGTTGGGCGATCCTTCGGCGGCGGGGCAGATACTTGCAGCGCACGGTCGCTACCGGATCTGTGGCCCGGCAATGCCGGTGAATGTGGATCAACATCTGGTCGAGATGTTGACCGGCTTGCTCGCATGGCTGCCAGAGCCGAAGGAGCCGGAGACCGTGCCGGCGTCCATGCCGCATTCGCTGCCTGGCGTGGCGACTGCCGATCCCATCCTGCGTCGGCGTCTCGAAGCGCTCGGGCGGGTTGCCCGCAGTCGTGTGGCCATCCTCTTGCTCGGCGAAACGGGGGTTGGCAAGGACGTGCTTGCGCGTTGGGTGCATGAAGTCTCTCCGCGTCGGGCCGGGCCGTTTGTCGCGATCAACTGCGCCGCATTGCCGCGTGATCTGCTTGAAGCCGAATTGTTTGGTGTCGAAAAGGGTGCGGCTACCGGTGTGACAGCGCGGCCGGGTGTGTTCGAGCGTGCCCATGGAGGAACGCTGTTTCTTGATGAACTCGGTGACATGCCCATGGAAACCCAGGTGCGTCTGTTGCGCGCGCTGGAAGACGGACGCATCCATCGGGTCGGTGGTCATGAGTTGATCGAGGTTGATGTGCGCTTGCTCAGTGCCACCAATCGTGATCTGCAATTGGCTGTCGAGGAGAAGCAGTTTCGACTGGACCTCTATCATCGAATTGCCGGATTCGAGAGCGTGATTTCGCCGTTGCGTGAACGCCGCTTCGACATTGCACCACTGGCCATACATTTCTTTCATCGTGCGCTGGACAATGCGGGTATCCATGGCAAGGGCATCACTGAAGCAGCCTTGCAGGATCTCTACCATGCAGAGTGGCGCGGAAACATCCGCGAACTGCGACAGGCAGTGGAAAGCGCCACGGCACTCCTGGCAAACGGTGAAACACTGGACCGCCAGCACTTGCCGCCGCGCCTCCGTGGCACGGCCGATGTCGATGCCGGGCGCGCACCGTTGACGTTTGCTCGTGAAGGGCAGGTCGAGAGTCTTGCCGATGCGGTGGCCAGGGCCGAGCGAGTCGCGCTGGAGCAGGCGATTGATGCAGCTGGGGGAGATCCGGAAATTGCGCGCGGCTTGCTGGGGATCGGCAAGACCACCTATTACAAGAAGATCAAGGAACACGAGATCACGCGTGAGTCGCTTTCTGAAGATCCGCGGGGCAAGCACTGACCATGCGCGGCGACGATGCCACTGACCTGATCGACCTCAGTGAGGCCCTGCTGGCGCCCGATTCCGGCGGGCAACTGCGCGACTGGGGTGGCCAGCAGTTCGGTCGGTACAGGTTGCAGCGGCTACTGGGTCGTGGCGGCATGGGGCAAGTCTATCTAGCGGAACAGAGCGCGCCGGTGCAGCGCAACGTCGCCATCAAGTTGGCCCAGGGCACGCGACTGGATCTCTCAGCCCGAGCTCTGTTTGAAGTAGAGCGGCAAGCGCTGGCACGCATGTCGCATCCGGGAATCGCCCAGTTGTTTGATGCCGGGACCACCAATGATGGCACGCCCTTTTTCGCCATGGAATTCGTTGATGGAGAGACGCTTGATGCCTTTGTCAGGAAGCATGGCGTATCGCTGGATATGCGCCTTGTCCTGTTCGAGGGCGTCTGCCGGGCGGTCGAACATGCGCACCGTCGCGGCGTGCTGCACTGCGATCTGAAGCCGTCCAATGTACTGGTATCGGAACTCGATCAGGGCTGGCAGCCGCGTCTGATTGATTTTGGCGTGGCGCGAAGTCTCAGCCGCGCGGGGCATGCGCAGAGCGTTGGTACCCCTGCCTACATGAGTCCCGAACAGGCCACTGCAAGCGCCATCCTGGATACACGCAGCGATGTGTTCGCGCTCGGTGTCATTTTGTACGAACTGGCTACCGGGCAGCGTTATCGCGATTTCGAAGCCTGCAGGGATTTGCCAGCCGAGAAGATTCGAAGCCGCATCCGTGAAGGGCAACCGCCATCCTGGCCGGCACAACCGTCAAGCGATGATGGCGTGTCTGGATTTCGATGGCATGAGTTGTCGTGCATTGTTGCAAGAGCCACGCAAACCGATCCGGAGTGTCGCTACGGTTCCGCTGCGGAACTGGCTGACGAGGTGCTGCGCTGGAGGAAACGACAGGCTGTGCTGGCAGTTGGGGATTCGGGCTTCTATCGAATGCGCTGCGTGGTACGACGTCACCGACTCGCCGTGTTTCTGGGAGCCCTGGTTCTGGTTTCGCTGGCCGCAGGCTTGCTGTTGACGCAGCGGGCACTCGACCTTGCCCAACAACAGCGCGATCTGGCCACCGGGCGTCAGGTTGAGCTGGAGAAGACCGTTGCATTCCAGCGCGATCTGCTGACCCGCATGGACCTGCCGCGCTTCAGCGCGCGACTGGTCGCATTAATGGCTGAAAAGCAGGACCGCCGCGATATGGAGCATGGCCTACCCACAACGGGCGATCAGCTTGCGGAGCAATTGCTGGCATTGGCTCCGGTGGACGCGGTTCGCGATTTGCTTGGCGAACAATGGCTCGATCCTGCGGTTGACCTGCTCGATGCCAGCGGCAGCGCGAACGCGGCGCAAATGCTCCTGCTGCTTGGCCAGATCAACCGCCGCATGTCGCGTTTGCAGGAAGCCTCGTCGTTGGTAGAGCGTGCACGCCAGGAGTTCCAACGGACCGGCGACCTGAATGCCGAGCTGGCTGCGCGCTTCGAAGCCGCGCGCATTGTCCAGGATCTAGGCCAATCGACAACGGCGTTCAAGTCGATGCAGGAGGTAGTCACCGCTATTCGCGAGAACCTGCCGGAAAGCGCGCCGCTGCGCCTTCAGGCTGAGGAAGTGTGGGGAACAGCCCTGGTCAATCAGGGCCGCTATGCGGACGCCCTTGAAGCGTTTGCTGTGCCGCTGCGCATCGGCATTGAGCAGGAGCGCGATGATGTCGCGTTCCGTGGTCTGCAATCGCTGCAGCAACGCACACTGCTTTATGCAGCAGGTCAATGCGATGACGACCTGCTTGAGCGGATGCGGACTACGAGGGATGCCTGGAGTGCGCTCGCGGATACGGCCAGTCGTGCAGGCAGCCACTACAATCTGGGCAGTTGTCACTTTTGGCGCGGCGAATACCGCGCGGCTCTGCCAGAGTTCACCCAGGCCGTCGAGCAGTACAGGCTCCATTTTGGTGACTACCATCCAAAGTTGGCATCATTTCGATCAATGCAGCATCTCGCCGCGCTCGGCGCAGGTGAGCTGGATGGCCTCGAAGCACCCTTCACCCTGGCCGTTCGGGATGCAGAACGCGCCAGCGGGGTGAACAGTGTGACCGCGATGATTGCCAGACAGGCGCTCAGTGAATTGTGGTCGCGCCAAGGCAGGCACGCGAAGGCACTTGAATCCTATCGACAACTGCTTCGTGACGCGACAGAGAGTGGTGAGGTCAATCCATCCCTGGTCATCACCTGGCGCAGTTTTCTTGCCCACGCCGAAGCTCGGGCGGGCGGGATCAACGCTGCGCTGCAATCATTTGACCAGGCGATCGCTGATTGTGCCGTAACGCAGCAGTCCGATGCTGCAGATTGCTTGCAACTGCAACTCGACCGGATGAGTTTCGCTGTGGATCCGCCCGATCAGCTTGTTCTGATGGCTGAAGAGTTGTGCGAGAAGATCGATGCAGTAACCGACGAAAGGGCTTTGCTAAGAAGTCGTTGTACTGCCGTGTGGCTTGATGTGCTCGACCGGTCTGGAAACAGTGCCCGGCGTGACGAGCTGCGCAGGCAGCGTCTCGGCTGGCTGGACCGCGAGCGGATCCACGCCTATGGAGATGAGGATCAAGCCCAGTTGCTTCCCTGGGTCTTGTGAAAGCGTCCCGCCTGCTTGCACACACTTCGAGGCAACGCTGACCCAGTGGCGCAATCGTCACCAGACCTGCCTGCGTGCAGATCGCGGCGCGCTGGCGCCGATGGAATGGCCGTCATTCAAGGGTGCGCAACAAAGAGATGTGCACAGACAGGCGTCGCCCAACCGGTTGATTGTTGTTGAAACGGGTGGTGCTCGGAAGGCCCGCCATGCGCACCGCGCGGCACACATGGCGAACTTTCTGAACACCATGACGCTTGCGCCACTGGGTCAGCGTTGCCTCAACAGCCTGTTGCGGGAGAAGGAAAATACGGATCTCGTCCTGCGCAACCCGACCAACGCCAGCAAGGTGGTCAGCAACAGGCTGCCCCAGGTACTGGTTGCTGGCAGCTCGGTGGGCATTTTTGGCCCCGAGCCCTGGATTTCGAAGGCGCCGATATCGGCAGATCCGTTGACCTCGCGCTCATAGCCGCTACCGCGCTGGTCCGTGAATCGTTGTGCCGGATTGCTGCCCTTGTCGATGGCCGGGCTGTCCATGCCCAGGGCGTGGGTACGCGTTGGCCCGCCGTTGTAGAACAGGGGGCCGAGTTGCGGGTCGTCCGTCAAGGTGTCCGTGGGTATTGTCAGTCCGACACTGACATGCCCGATCAGGTTATTCGATCCAGGCAGCAGCAGTGGCTGACTGCTGTTGATGTCGTTGCCGCCGAAGTCGGAGCTGTTGCCCGAGACGATGGTGCTGACGAATGTAGAGGGCAGCGCATTGTCGATGAAGGAGACTCCGCCCCCCCTGGATCCGGCGCGATTGCCGGTGATGGTCGAATTCTCGATCAGCACGGAAGTGAATTGGCGGACCCGCATGCCCCCGCCATCGTCCTGCTCGGTAACATTGCCCGAGATGGTCGAGTTGCGCAGAGTCAGGTCGCCTTCCTGGGTCAGGCCGCCTGCGAAGCGAATTGCAAAGTTGTCGCTGATGGTGCTGCGTTCAATGGTGCCGCCATTGCGAGCGACAAACAGACCACCGCCGATTTCCCAGTGCGAAAGCGGCGCGTTGTCCGTACCAATGGCAGAGTTTCCGGAAATCGTGCTGTTGATGATGTCGACACCGTAGGAAAACGCGCCTCCGCCGTAGGCTGCAGTGCCATTGGTCGGGTGGTCGCCAAAGGCGGTGCTGCCCGAAATCGTGCTGTCTATCATGCTCATGAACCCGGACAGCACGGCACCTCCGTAGGAGCCGACTCCGACGGCGGTGCAGTCACGGATGACTGCGTTGCGCAACCGCAAGGTGGCGCCGGTTGCGACGCAGCCGCCGAAGCCGATGTCGGTGTCGACGGCATCGAAACGGCCATTCGCTAGGGTCAGGCTGTCGATGGTCAGCGAGCCTGAAGCGGGGTGCAGCACGATCCTGTCACGGCCCAGGCCATCCAGGGTAAGCAGTTCCGCACCGGGTCCGCGCAAGGTCAGGTCATCCAGTTCAATCTTGAGCGCGCCCTGGCTCAGGCTGATCTGGCTGCAACTCACGGTGCTGAGGTCGATGACATCGCCACTGGTCGCATGCCCGATCACCGCACGCAGACTGCCCTCGGAATCATCATCTGCACAATTGCTGACCTGCAGGGTCGCGCCCCGATATCCTGTCGGCGCCGGCCTTGAGATGCGCATCGCGTCGAGGCGGGCCCGCAAGGGCGTTGCTGCCGCGCCGCGCTCGTAGGGCAGCGGCCACTGCAGAGGAATATCGCCAATCAGGGGCGAAGGCGCATCGCTGGCACTTGCAACGGGAAATGCAATGGCCAGACTTGCCGCCAGTGCGGTCCTGTGAAGCAGGCACCGACTGCGTTCACCGCCCTGGACAGCCGTGCAGCTCATTGGCACGTGGCGTTCATGTCGGCACGACATGTGACTGGCAGCGAGTTGACGGGTTCGGCATGCGGGGAATCATTTCGTTGCGGACAGGTCGATTGTATAGGTCGACATGCCGTTGCCGGCAGCGCCTGCTTCGATGATCCCCTCAAGTCCGAGCCGAGCTGCAAGATCCAGCTTGTTGCTGGCCGAGCGGAACTCGACGGGTCCTGCGGTTTGCACGGGAACGAAGCGCCAGGCCCGGTCGGCGCCATCTTGCTCGAAATCGAGTTTGCCTCGGCGCTCCATCCAATCCACGAGGATGCTGCGGCTCATGTCGGGTGCGTTGAACAGGATCCTGGCACCACCGGTTCCAGGAAACCCGCCGCCGCCACTGGCGCGATAGCTGTTGGTTGCCAGGATGAACGGCTGGTCTGACGTGACTGCCTTGCCGTGGAACCGGAGATCGGTGATGCGCTCGCCAACCGGGCGGGTCAGGTCGATCGCATAGGTAATGCCGCCCTGGATCACGTCGAAGTTGTAACTGGGCACTTTCTTGTTGACCAGTGGCTGCGCCTCGCCCAGCTTGGGGTCGATCTGGTTGAAGTAGCTCGCCGAGTGCTCCAGCCAGGCCTTGACCCCCGCGCCATCGAGTCTGACCGCGGCAACCGTATTGCTGTAGAGATACAGGTCGGCTGCGTTGCGGATGGCCAGTGGACCAGCGTCGATCACGGTGAAATCATTGGGTCCGGCGAAGCCGACCTTGAATGGCGCCATCGCCGAGATCACCGGTACATCCTTCAGTTCGGGCATGAACTGGTCGACATACTTGCGCACGTACTCGCGCTGGGCCGTATTGACCGGCTGGATCGCACTGACGTCACCGACCACGGCAAAATAGGTGGTCATCGGAAAATCGCTGCTGCCGATCGGTCGCGAGACATAGGCGATCGTCGACTGGTGTTCATCCGCCACTGCCTCGGCGATCGCCGGGTCCGGCATGATGGGCTTGCCGTCGGCGCCTCGGATGTTGCGCACTTCGGAGTGCGTGTTCCCGGTATTGATCGACCATTGGCCATCGCGCCAGTCCAACGCCAGTTCAATCACGCCAAGACTCTTGCCCCACAGATTGCCCATGACCGCCGGCTTGCCGTGGATGAATCCGCGGATGTTGTCGACTTCGGGCAACTGGTTGAATCGGGAGTCGACGTTTCCGGGATCAGGAAACGGCTGGTGCGAATGGCCCAGCAGCAGCACGTCGATCTCGGGCTCCTGGGCCAGATGCCAGTTTGCATTCTCCATGGTTTCCGAATACGCACGTGGATCGATGCCGCCATGCGAAATGGCAACGATGATGTCGGCGCCTTCGGCGCGCAGGGCAGGGGCGTAGCGACGTGCGGCTTCAACGACACCCAAGGTGGTCACCCTGCCTTCAAGGTGCTTTTTGTCCCAGAGCATGATGGGCGGCGGGGTGAAGCCGATGATGCCGACCTTGATCGGAATCTCGATGGTTTCCCCTTCCGCGGTTTGTGCCTTGAGCGTACGGCTGAGCAAGGCCGTCGGCGGAAAGATCGGCTTGCCGTCCTCGCTGCCGATGACGTTGGCCAGTACCAGCGGGAATTCGGGTCCCTTGCAGGGAAGGCCGCCGACACCTTCGATGGCCATGTCCTGGTTGGTCACCTGAGCCAGAAAAGGCAGACCGAAGTTGAACTCGTGGTTGCCAATCGTGCCGCCGTCATAGCCGAGGGCGTCCATGGCCTTGTACATGGCCAGCTTCTGATCGCAGGAAACCGGTTGGCCATGTGCCTGCCAGTCGGCCATGGCCGAGCCCTGAATGGTATCGCCGGCATCGAACAGCAGGGTGTTCGGGTACTCGGCTCGCGCCTCCTTGACCAGGGTGGCCATGCGCTCGAACCCGATCGAAGTATCTTCCGTCAACCGATAGTAGTCGTAGCTGAGGATATTCGAGTGGATATCGGTCGATTCGAGGATGGCCAAGGTGGCGCGGGCGCTGCTTCCGGAAGAATTGTCGTCCTTCTGTTGCACCGTGCAGCCGACGGCGAACATGACTGGCAACAGAAAAGCGATTGCAAATCGGGCAGGTGAATGTGTCATTCTGGCAGCGGGTTGGGAGACCATCCGTTATCTTGCCTGCAGACCTTGCAACGTGGCTACCTTGCCGCCCGTGCTTGACCATCGATGGCCTTCTTCGGTCAAGGACTTGAATGCAAGTACGACTGTGAATCGGGCCTGCAGAATGAGTCCCCTCCAGTTCTCTCCGCCCCGATCCAGACATGACGTTCACGCTGCGCAGGGCTTCCGCCCGGTCATGCGCAGGCGGGGCATGAGGTGCCGGATCTGCTACGCTTTCCGGCTTCGAATTCAATGCCTTGTTGATCCATGACCGTCCGAACCCGTTTTGCCCCCAGTCCAACCGGCTTCCTGCACATCGGTGGCGCCCGCACCGCGCTCTATTGCTGGCTGGAGGCGCGCCATCGTGGTGGCGAATTCATCCTGCGCATAGAAGACACCGATCGCGAGCGCTCCACCCAGGAGGCCGTGCAGGCCATTCTGGATGGGATGAGCTGGCTGGGGCTCGATCACGACGAGGGGCCGTTCTACCAGACCTTGCGCATGGACCGGTACAAGCAGGTCGTCGAGGACCTGCTCAAGGCGGGCAAAGCCTACTACGCCTACGAATCGAAGGAAGAAATCGAGGCGATGCGTGCCGAAGCCATGGAGAAAGGGCTCAAGCCGCGTTACAACGGCTACTACCGCGACCGCAACGAACCGTTCCGGGATGATCCGAATCGGGTGATCCGCTTCAAGAATCCGGCTTCCGGCAGTGTCGTCTTCGAAGACAAGGTCAAGGGTCGCATCGAATGGAACAACGAGGAGCTGGACGATCTTGTCCTGTTCCGCTCGGATGGCTTTCCTACCTACAACTTCGCCGTGGTTGTCGATGATATCGACATGCGCATCAGCGAAGTCATTCGCGGCGACGACCACGTCAACAACACGCCACGCCAGATCAACGTCTACAACGCGCTGGGGGCCAGTGTCCCGACTTTTGCGCATCTGCCGATGATTCTCGGTCCGGACGGCCAGAAGCTCAGCAAGCGGCATGGTGCGGTTGGCGTCATGCAGTATCGCGATGACGGCTTCCTGCCGCATGCGTTGCTCAACTATCTGGTCCGCCTGGGCTGGTCGCATGGCGACCAGGAATTGTTCACGCGAGAGGAAATGATCGAGCTGTTCGATATCGGTCATGCCAACCGCGCAGCATCCCGTTTCGATCTCGAAAAGCTGTCCTGGATCAATCAGCAGTACATCAAGAATGATGACCCGCTGGAACTGGTACCGCACTTCATCTGGCAGCTGCGCGCGCTGGGCATCGATCCTGATCAGGGGCCCGAGCCCCTCGATGTGATCGTCGCCTTGCGCGAACGCGCGCAGACACTCAAGGAAATGGCCGAGAAGGCGCAAGTCTGGTACGCGCCGCTGGAAAACTATGATGAGGCCGCCGTCAACAAGCACCTCAAGTCGGCAACGGCCATTCCTGCCCTGCAGGCCGTCCATCAGCAATTGAGCGATACCCGGGACTGGTCGGTCGAAAACGTGCACGCGGCGATAGCAGCGGCAGCTGCGGCAATCGGCGAGGGCATGGGCAAGGTTGCCCAACCCCTGCGCGTGGCCATCACCGGGACCCAGGTGTCGCCGTCAATCGACCACACCGTGTTCCTGGCCGGGCGCGATCAGGCCCTGCAACGGGTCGAAGCAGCCATCGTTCGCGCGGAAGGCTGATTGCGTGGCTGCGCTCGAATGCACATTGGGCGGGCTTGCCAGTCTCGACACTTCGGATCTGGAAGCCGTGATGCAGATGAACGAGCTCTGTCTCAAGGTGCTGCTCGATCCAGGTCTCTGGGCCTGGATGACCGGAATCACCCTGGTCTGCGTACTCGGTGGATGGCTGATCGGCTGGATCAAGGGGCGCGTCGTTGCCGGTATCGTCTGGGGTGCCGTGTTGGGTCCGATCGGCTGGCTCATCGTGGCCCTGTCCAAGTCGCGCCTGCCGATTTGTCCGGAATGCGGCAAGGGCAATCCCGACAATGCGAGGGCTTGCCGCCATTGCGGCGTGAATTTGCGTCAGTCCGCGGAGCGATCTGCGCGATCCCGGCTCAAGGGCAATGACAGCGACGGCGCCTGGTAGGCCCCGGTGACGCAAGCAGCGGTGCTAAAATCCCGGCATCGCCAATCATTCCGCATCCATGCCCGCATCCGCGAAAAAATCACGCAGTCAGCATTCCCACAGCCATGATGCGGGCGCCTTTGTGCGCGAAGTATCCGAGGCCTGCGATCAGCGGGGTCTGCGCCTGACACCGATCCGGCTGCGAGTACTCGAACTGGTGGCGGCCTCGAAGCTGCCGGTCAAGGCCTACGATCTGCTTGATGATCTGAAGGATGGCCCCGGGCTGGCGGCCCCGCCCACGGTCTACCGCGCGCTCGATTTCCTGCTGGAGCATGGATTCATTCACAAGCTCGAATCCATCAATGCCTTTGTCGGATGCCACCATCCGGGTGAAGCGCATCAGGTGCCGTTCCTGATCTGCGACCGCTGTTCGAGTGCTGCCGAAATCTGCGATGAAGGCGTGGCGAGTCTGCTCAATGCGCAGGCCAGGGACCGGGGTTTCACCCCCGCCGCGCAGACGCTGGAAGTGCACGGGTTGTGTGCTGCCTGCAACAAGGCGAAGTCGCCCTGATTTTTCATCCTTGATGGCTTGATTTCGTGCTGCAGGAATTACCGCGCTGCTATGGGCCGAGCGCGTTTTTCTTTTCGCAATCGAGAGAAAGTGCCGTGCGCGAATGAGGGTGCTCGCTTGCGTCGATCCTGCGCTTGGGACGTACCCGCACCCCAGCCCTCTCCCGAGGGGAGAGGGAGGCAAGCCACTGCTCATTCAACCCTTGCCCGAAGAGCGAGGGAGTCGAACGCCTGTATTCAGCCTGCAACCCGGCGCACAAACGCCGGGTTGGTCAAGTCAGAAAAACGCGCGGATTCCCAATGCGACCGAGCGGCCAGGCAAGGGGGCGACATCCTTGATGAAGGACGTAGACAGGCGGGCCGTCTCGTTGCCGAGGTTGGTGGCATCAAGAAACGCCTCCCAACTTACTCGCTGATCCGCATTGAACGTGTAACTCAGGTGCGCGTTGACCAGCGTGAACGCTGCCGTCTCGGTTTCATAATCCGGTACGTCGTCCTGCTTGAAATAGTGCGCAAGACCGATATTGGCCCGCCAGGCATCGGAGTTCCAGTAGAGATCGAGTCCCGCTCTGGCTGGTGCAATTCTCGGCAGCTCGCCACCATCGGTGAGATACGCATTGACCGTATCGCCCCAAACCCTCAGCAGATAAACGCCGCTGGGTCCGCTCGAAAGCTGGATCTTGGCTTCGCCTTCGAAGCCGTTGAACTTTGCGTTCGCCTGAGTCCATTGACGTACGGGGAGGTCGTCTTCGATATCTCCTGTGTCGTCCAGATAGATGAAATCATCGAATCGATTGGTGTAGGCCGCCAGATTGACTTCAACCGTGTCGCCGTGAAAATGCAGGCCAAGTTCGAGCTGATTCGCGGTCTCCTCGTTCAGATCCGCATCGCCGATTTCGAATGCGCCGGTCGCCAGATGTGGACCATTGGCAAACAGCTCTTCTTCTGCTGGCGCGCGCTCGGCGCGATCCAGATTGGCGGTCATGTGCCACTCATCGGTAAACCGGTAACTGGCCCCGGCGGACAGGCTGAAGGGGTTGAAATCCCTCTTTGGCCCGTCATCAGGCTCACTCGACTGGCTGTCGATTCGAGCGCCGAGCTCCAGGCCGAAATTGCCGAAGTCCTTTTGTTCAAGGACGAACAGGCCAAGGCCCTTGGTGGTTGTCCTGGGTACGAACGCCTCGTCGCCGATTGCTTCGAACGTACGATCCAGGAATTGCAGGCCGACCGCACCTTTCCAGCCCGATGCGTCATTGTGGACAAGCTCGATGCGTCCCTCATTGCCGTCGTTGTTGAAGACGGTCCCAACCTCGTCACCCTCGAACTCGGTATGGGTGTAGTCGATGTGCCCGAAGCTGAATCGCAGGCTGTTGAAACCGGGCATCGGATCGGTCAGTTCGCCCTTGAGGTCATAGCGAGTCTGCGCCAGTTTCAGGGTAACCGGGCCTTCTTCTTCATCTCCGGGTTCGGCCGGATTGCCGTAATTGTCGAGATAGCGAGAAACGGCGAGGCCCACATAGCCGCGATCGCCAATCCAGGAGGCGCCGATTGCGCCGGACTCGGTGTCAAGAAAACTGTTGGCCAGGGTACCGCCAGGAATGCTGTAGTCGTTCGCATTTCGCTTGGCCCCATCGACATGAATTGCAAATCCCCCGGTGCCTGCGTCCAGTCGGAACATGCCAGTTCCGCTGTCATCCGCGCTGGCCCCGCGAAGCTCGCCGCGTCCGCTGAGTCCATTCTCGGGAATGGCTTGCGGAACTCGGCCATCCACAACATTGACCACGCCACCAATGGCTCCCGAGCCGTAGAGCAGGGTTGAAGGCCCCTTGAGGACTTCGATCTGGTCTGCAAGAAAGGGTTCGATGGCGACAGCATGATCCTGGCTCACGTTCGAAACGTCGCCTGAACTGAGTCCATTGGACAGAACCGCCACTCGCGATCCTTCCTGTCCGCGAATAACCGGCCTGCCTACGCCGGCACCGAATGAGGTGGTCTGGATTCCCAACTCGTTTGCCAGGGTTTCGCCGATGGTTGCCGCTTTGGCATCGTCCAGGTCCGAACCTCTCAGCATTACAACGGGCGTGATGATCTCGTCGATGCCCAGTTGCATCGGAAAGGCGTTGACCACGACGCTCGGCAAGGTGCCGTCTTTTTCTTCTTGCTTGCCCGGCTGAACAGACTTGTCCTCTTCGGAGCTGGAATCTGGCCCGGACCCGACGACCACGTCTGGTGAGGCGGCGGTTTCCGCGCGGACGGGCAGGGGCATCACTATCGCGATTGCGACAGCGATGGCTGATGCCAGTGGAAGCCTCGATATCGGTGATCTGGCGCTTGTATTCATGATGGTTGTCGGGTTTGAAGTTGTGACGTTATAATATAACATATAACCGTGAGCTCGGGTCAAGCCGAACTCCCGCTCCCATTCCATTCGAGCGAGGCATGCTGATGCTTGCGCTATTCTTCAAATCAATGAACCTTCCACGAGCCAACGATCCGCAAAAGGTCAATCCTGATGCGATGCGAAAGACCGGAATCGACCAGCGCATTGATCGCTTCGGGGCGTTCGCCTCGATGCTCTGCGCCGTGCACTGCGCCTTGTTGCCGGTGGTCTTTGGTGTGCTGCCGGCGCTCGGCCTGGGCTTTCTCGCCAACCACGCCTATGAGCAGGCATTCGTCGGCTTCGCGATCCTGCTGGCGTCCGTCAGTCTCTGGTTTGGTCTGCGCAAGCACGGCAGCTATCTGGCGTTTCTGTTTCTCGTGCCCGGAATCATCCTGCTCGTTGTCGGCGTACTGATCGGATCCGATCATGAGAACAGCGGCCACGCGCTGATCGTCAGCATCGGCGGCACCCTGGTGGCCGTTTCCCATCTGGCCAACTTGCGCCTTGGCCATGTGCACGGGCCGAACTGCGACCACGTTTGATCTGCGCGGACCCGGCGTGATTGTGTAACCCCGGCTTGCCTGACTAGCATGGCTGGATTGACTACCTGATCGGCGCGCATGCACTCCCATCACCACGACCATGAGCACGAACACGGGCAGGCCGCTGGCGGATCGCCGCAACGCGAACGACGGCTGCTGTTCGCCTTTGGCCTGACCACGATCACCATGGTCGCCGAGGCAGTTGGCGGCTGGATTTCGGGCTCGCTGGCCCTGCTCGCCGATGCCGGGCACATGCTGGTCGATGCCGGGGCGCTGATGTTTGCCTGGCTGGGGGCGCTCTTTGCGCGGCGCCCGGCCGACGCGCTGCGCAGTTTCGGTTACGCGCGGTTGGAAGTGCTGGTTGGCTACACGAATTCCCTGACCCAGATCCTGCTGGTCGCCTGGATCGCCTATGAGGCGGTGACACGCTTCATGAACCCCGCGCCGATTCTGTCCGGGACAATGCTCGTCGTTGCCCTGGCCGGTTTGCTGGTCAACCTGTTCGTGCTGCGGGTCCTGGGCGGACACGAACATGACGATCTCAATACGGCGGCCGCGCGCCTGCACGTCATTGGCGACCTGCTTGGCTCGATCGGCGCGGTGGCGGCGGCGCTTGTGGTTCGTTATCTGGATTGGCTGTGGGCGGATCCTGCGATCTCGATTTTCGTTTCGCTGCTGATCCTGACCAGTGCCTGGCGACTGCTGCGTCGCAGCGCCCATATCCTGCTTGAAGGTGTTCCCGAGGGAGTCGATTCCGGCGAGGTGTCGGAGAAACTCGAGGCGGACATTGCCGATGTCCGCGAAATCCACCACGTCCACGTCTGGCAGCTCGGAGGCGGTCAACGGATGGCCACGTTGCACGCAAGACTGCACGAGGGCGGCGACCCGGATCGGGCGATACGATCCATCCAGGATGCCTTGCGCGGGCACTTCGGTGTCAGCCATGCCACGGTACAGATCGAGGCCGTGGGGTGTTCTCAGGTCAGTTGTGCGACGGGCCAGGATATCTGCAAGCCGTGATTCGACTTGCGCTTTGCCACGGCACTGCTATCCTTCCCGCCCTTTGTTCGCCGAATTATCTAGAGGAATACCGATGGGCCGTGGTGACCGCAAGACCCGCAAGGGCAAAATCGCTATCCGCAGTTATGGCAACGTGCGTCCGCACTCGGACAGCAGCGTCGTAGTTGCCAAGCCGAAGGCGGCAGCCAAGTCTGCGGCCAAACCTGCCGCCAAGACTGCGGCAAAGACCGCGACCAAGACGGCCGCCAAGAAGGCGCCAGCAAAGAAGGCTGCGGCCAAGAAGGCCGAGTAATCGCCAGGCCGGAGTGGTCCGGCCGCGATAGCAGAGTAACCCAGCAGGCCCCCGCACAGCGGGGGTTTGTCGTTTCAGGCGGTACCGGCCTGCATGAGCGGGGAAGATCCTGAAACGATGTGCGCCTGCGGCTCGCCGAGCCAGGCCTCGGCCCGTCTGCGACCGTGATCGCGCAAGGCGGTCAGGAAACTGATCGACGTGTTGAAGCCGGCCCTGGCCCGAAAAGCATCGAGGGATTCTCCGGGCTCTATCAGATGGATTTGAAGGTTCTTCACGCGTCGACCCAGCCAGCTCAGCGTCATCGCCCCCTCCAGCGCATCCTTGGCCAAAGCCAGTGTCCGGAGTTCGCGCAGAAAGGCGCTGGAAAATCCGAGCTCGCTCATGCGCTCGGCGATCCTGGCAGCGGTGTCGGGAATTTCCTTGCGATCCAGCGGCTGCACCAGCACGGCGAGAATCCTGGATGAAAGGCCGCGGTGGACCAGCGGCTCGAGCACCGGATTGCCGGCCCAGCCGCCATCCCAGTAGACCTCGCCATCGATCTTGACCGATTCGAAGATCTGCGGCAGGCAGGTGGATGCCAGCAACGCATCGATACCCACTTGCTCGGGACCGAACATGACCAGGGCACCATCACGCACGCGTGTAGCGGCCAGATGAAGCGGGAACGGCGAGTGCTCGCGCAGGCCGTCGAAATCAAACAGGGATTCCGCAATCTGGCGCACCGGATTCAATCCCAGCGGATTGATCTGTCGGGGCGTGAAGTAGCGATGCAGGTTTTGCGCGGCCTTCTTGCCCGAACGTACCTGTGAACCGAAGATCCACGCCGAGGCGTGGGTATGGGCTGCGACCCGGTGCCAGAGTTCGGAGAGGCAGGCGCGCGCGCCTTCGGAGCCGCCATCCATCCAGCCTTGCGCAAGCGCGAGCGCGTTGAGTGCGCCACTACTGGTTCCGCTGACCTGCTCGATCTCGAAACCGGGCTCCTCGAGCAGGCGATCGAGCACGCCCCAGGTAAACGCGCCGTGCGCACCGCCTCCCTGGAGTGCAAGGGCGGTCGGGCCGGTGATCGAATCTTGCGGTTTGCCCATGATCTGACAGAAATCCGAATGGACCGGCTAGCCGGAAACGTTCTTGCCGGCAGCGAAAACCCGGCGTGCCAGCGGACCACCTATCCAGTAGCAGAGATCCGCCGGCGAGCCGATGTCCCAGACCACAAAATCGGCGCGCAATCCGGGTGCGAGTCGTCCGCGGTCATCCAGGTCCAGGGCACGGGCGGCATGCAGGGTCGCTCCGCGCAGGGCTTCCTCCGGGGTTAATCGAAACAGCGTGCAGGCCATGTTCATGGCCAGTCGCAGCGACAGCATCGGCGAGGTGCCCGGGTTCAGGTCAGTAGCCACCGCCATCGGCACCTGGTGCTCGCGCAGTGCAGCGATCGGCGGGAGCATGGTGTCGCGAAGCGCGTAAAAGGCGCCAGGCAGCAGCACGGCCACCGTGCCCGACTTCGCCATTGCCTGTACGCCATCGATACTGGTGTGTTCGACATGATCGGCCGAGAGTCCGTCAAACTCGGCGCTCAAGCCGGCGCCACCCAGGTCTGACAACTGGTCTGCATGAAGTTTGACGCGCAAGCCCAGCGCACGGGCCTTTTCGAAAACGCGTCGCGTTTCTTCCGCGGTGAAAGCGATCTTCTCGCAGAAGGCATCGACGGCATCGGCCAGCCCGCTTTCGGCAATCGCCGGCATCATCACTTCGCAGACATGCTCGACATAGTCGCCTTGGCGACCGGCAAACTCGGCTGGCAGCGCGTGCGCACCTAGAAACGTGGTGCGCACGGTCACGCCGAGGGTCTCGCCAATCCTGCGTGCGACGCGCAGCATTTTCATTTCGTTGTCGAGGTCGAGTCCGTATCCCGACTTGATTTCCAGCGTGGTCACGCCGTCGGCGACCAGGGCGCGCGCGCGCGGGATGGACTCAGCAAGCAACTCGTCCTCGCTGAGCGAACGGGTCTCGCGGACGGTCGAGGCGATGCCGCCGCCGGAACGGGCGATTTCTTCGTAGCTCGCGCCGTTCAGGCGCAGATCGAACTCCTGCGCGCGATTGCCGCCGAACACGAGGTGGGTGTGGCAGTCGATCAACCCGGGGGTAATCCAGGCGCCGGCCAGCGACTCGACTCGGGTCGCAAGGTGCTGGGGCAAGTCGGGCAGGGCATGCATGGCATTGGCGAAAACGATGCGGCCGTCTTTCCAGCCCAGCGCCGCATGGCGGATCTCCCCATACGGCGCACCGTTGTCGTCCATGCTGGCCAGATGACAATCGATCAGCAGTACGTCCCAGCGTTGTTGCGATGCATTGGTGTTCATGTCGCGATTATCGCAGACCCTGCGCACTCTGCTCATGCGGGCTCGATGCAGGCCGATTTCAACAAATTGTCGGGTCGGCGGATAATCAACGGTTCCACCCTGGGAGTGCGCGCATGAGCAGTCGAGTGTTTCAGGCCGGGAATGCCTGGTTGCAGAACGGATGGCAGCCCGACGTTCGCATCGAGATCGACACGGGCCGCTACCTGACCGGCGCGCTGCTGGATGTCACTCCCGCATCCGGGAACAACAATGAATCGCTCGGGCGCTGGGTGGTTCCGGGCATGCCAAACCTGCATTCGCATGCCTTTCAGCGCGCCATGGCAGGTCTGGCCGAGCATCGCGGTGATCCTGCCGACAGTTTCTGGACCTGGCGCGAGGTCATGTATGGGTTTGCCGGGATGGTGGGTCCCGACGAGTTGCGTGTCATTGCTACCCAGCTTTATGTCGAGATGCTCAAGGCCGGCTACACCCAGGTCTGCGAATTCCACTATCTGCACCATCAGCCGGATGGCAGGCCGTATGCCGATCCTGCCGCCATGTCACTGGCCCTGGTGGACGCCGCGCAGGAAGCCGGAATCGGGCTGACCCTGCTGCCGACCCTGTACATGACCGGTGGATTCGACGGGCGGGCCCTGGTCGAACGGCAGCGGCGCTTCGCCCACGATGTCGACGGATTCCTGCGATTGGTGGAACGCTTGCGCATGCTCGAGAGCTCGCATCTGCGCATCGGCATTGCCTTGCATTCGCTGCGCGCCGTTCCCGAAGATGCCATGAATGCCGTGCTCGCCGGCATCGCGAAACTGCCGCCGTCGCGCAGCGGTACTCCGAACGCGATGATGCCGATCCATATCCACATTGCCGAGCAGATCGGCGAAGTGCAGGACTGCCTGGCCGTCCGCAATGCGCGCCCGGTCGAATGGCTGCTCGACCACGCCAATGTCGATGCGCGCTGGTGTCTCGTGCATGCCACCCACGTCGACAGAATTGAAGTGGAGAAACTGGCGGCGACTCATGCCGTGGCCGGCCTGTGTCCCACGACCGAAGCCAATCTCGGCGATGGACTCTTTCCGCTCAGGGACTGGCTCGACAAGGGTGGCTCGATCGGGATCGGATCGGACAGCCATATTTCCGTATCGCCGGTCGAGGAGATGCGCTGGCTCGAGTATGGGCAACGCCTGCTCACGCGGCATCGGAACATCAGCGCGAATGCAACGCAACCCAGCACCGGCGCCGTGTTGTTCGAGGCCTGCCTGGCCGGCGGCGCACGTGCATCTGGCATGCCGATCGGATTGCTTGAAGGCGGCGACGCCAGTCTGCCTTCGGTGGGTCATCGGGCAGACCTGCTGGTTCTCGATGATCACTCGCCACTGCTGGCGGGTCGCAGCCCCTCGAATGTTCTCGACACCTGGATCTTTGCGGGCAATTCGAATCTGGTTCGCGATGTCATGGTCAATGGAGAATGGGTCGTGCGCGATTTCCGGCATCGCGACGAGGCACGCATTGCCGCGCGCTATCGGGCCGTGATCGCGCGATTGCACGAATGACTACGGTTGTCCCGGAGCGATGTCGGGTTTGAATGACGCTGACTTGACGCCGATTCCTGCATTTCGTCCTCCCAGCGCCGGCTGGGATCGAGTTCTTGCCTGGACTTTGCCGTGACAACAGGAAAACTGGATGACCGGGTGTTCGGCTGTTGAAACGCTCTTCCAGCCTGCCCTGGCATGACGAAACACGAGGTTCGTAGTACCGGGCAGCTCTGAGCTTGTCGAAGGGCATTGCACGTCTACGACTCACCGTTCGTTCTGAGCATGTCGAGGGACTTCCGCTAGTGTCTATTTGTTCTGGCGACGCCTATCGGCTCCAGCGCACCGCCGAGCATGTCGAAATTGCCATCGTTCGGTTCGGCTTTCAGGCCCAGCAAGTAGGCGAGCAGTGGATACACGTCGACATTGTCGAACGGCGGCAAGACGACACCGGAACGGAACGCAGGCCCGTGCGCAATGAAGATCGCGCGCATGTCCGGGTCGTCGTTGTCGTAGCCGTGTTCGCCCAGAGAGAAATGATCTTTCCTGGCCAGCCAGGTACGGCTGGCAATGATCCAGCCATGATTGGCCAGGCACAGTATGGGTGGCACGCGCCGGTGTGTGCCGTAATGAAAGCGCGCGGGCAGCTCCGATTTTTTCCAGCACTGCATGTGATCGTGCTTGCCGAGCAGGATGGCCTCGACCTTGTGGGTCTGGCCGGGGTTGGGGGCGATACCGGTGAGCACGCCGTAGCTGATGGTGCGGGCTGCCTCGCCCGGCAATATTTCATCGAGAATGACGACCCGCTCGGGCGAGGTCGCGACCATGCCGTGATCCGATACGATGACCAGGTTGACCGCATGTTCCAGGCCTCGCTCGATCAGGCCGTCGACCAGGCGTCGCACCATCGCATCGACAATGCGCAGTTCCGCATTCAATTCCACGGAATCCGGTCCGAAGTGATGCCCCGTCTTGTCGATCGTGTCGAGGTAGAGGGTCATCAGGCTTGGGCGCTGGTCGATCGGCAGGGTCAGCCAACCCAGAACGTTGTCGACGCGCGTCACCGCTTCAAGTTCCTCATCGTATCTGGACCAGAAATCCGGATGCGACCCTTGCACGGGTGCTTCGGATCCCGGCCAGAACATGATCCCGGAGTGCAGCCCCGCGCGTTTGGCCGTGATCCACAAGGGCGTCGCGTCGTTCCACCAGCGCGCATTTTCGATCGCCTGGCGATTCGAAGCAGCGAAGCGTTGATCCGGAATCTGCCCGTCCTCCATGATATTGGCGACGATGCCGTTGCGGTCCGGTCGCAGTCCCGTGATCAGGGCATAGTGGTTGGGGAATGTCAGGGTCGGAAAGGATGGGCGCATGTAGCGCGCGCGCACGCCGGAATCGGCCAGTGCATTGAGCGTCGGGGTCAAGCCGCGGTCAAGAAACTCCGCGCGAAATCCGTCGATGGAAATCAGTATCAGCGGCGTGGGCCGTGTCGCCTCGGTTGCCGAATCACGTGTTCCTGGACCGCTGCAGGCCAGCGGGAGCAACAGCAGCATGGGTGCAAGCAGGCGGTACCGGATCGACATTGGCTCGTCAGGGCGGGGCAGTGGTATTCATTCTCGCCGATCCACATGACAGCTGGCCATCCGCTTGCGCGCCCTTCGGGGGCAGGCGCGCGACTTCGGCCCTATAATCGCGCAATCGATTTTGGAGACGTCAGATGAATGCACCCGAGCGTATCGACACCAACCGAACCATTCGAGCGCCTCGTGGCAGCGAACTGACTTGCAGGAGCTGGCTCAGCGAAGCGCCGTTCCGGATGCTGCAGAACAATCTCGATCCGGAAGTGGCCGAGAACCCGGCCGAGCTCGTGGTCTATGGTGGTATTGGCCGTGCAGCGCGCAACTGGGAGTGCTACGACGCGATCCTCGAGGCACTGAAGGAACTGGGTGACGACGAAACCCTGCTCGTGCAGTCCGGGAAGCCGGTCGGCGTGTTTCCGACCCATGTCGATGCGCCGCGCGTGCTGATCGCCAATTCCAATCTGGTTCCGCACTGGGCCACCTGGGAGCATTTCAACGAACTCGATCGCAAGGGCCTGATGATGTACGGCCAGATGACCGCGGGTTCGTGGATCTACATCGGCTCGCAGGGAATCGTCCAGGGCACCTACGAAACCTTCGTTGAAATGGGCCGTCAGCATTACGAGGGCCATCTCAAGGGAAAGTGGATCCTGACGGCCGGACTCGGCGGCATGGGTGGCGCGCAGCCGCTGGCTGCCAGCCTCGCCGGCGCCTGCTCGCTGAATATCGAATGCCAGCAACGCTGCATCGATTTCCGCCTGCGCACGCGCTATGTCGATGAGCAGGCGACTGATCTCGATGACGCGTTGGCACGTATCGAGAAGTATACGAAGTCTGGCGAGGCAAAATCGATAGCCTTGCTCGGCAATGCGGCCGAAATTCTGCCCGAGCTGGTGCGCCGAGGGGTGCGCCCCGATGCGGTCACCGATCAGACCAGCGCACACGATCCCGTGCATGGCTATTTGCCGATCGGCTGGACGGTCGAGCAATGGCTGGCCGAGCAGAAGGCAAACCCGGACAAGGTCCGCGACGCCGCCAAGAAATCGATGCGCGTGCATGTGGAAGCCATGCTCGCCTTCGAGAAGAAGGGCATCCCGACCTTCGACTATGGCAACAATATTCGCCAGATGGCCAAGGACGAGGGGTGCACGAATGCTTTCGATTTTCCGGGTTTCGTGCCCGCCTATGTGCGTCCGCTGTTCTGTCGTGGCATCGGACCGTTCCGCTGGGTCGCCCTGAGTGGCGATCCGGAAGATATCTACAAGACCGACGCCAAGGTCAAGGAGCTGATCCCGGATGACGGGGCGTTACACAACTGGCTCGACATGGCTCGCGAGCGCATCAGTTTCCAGGGCCTGCCCGCACGCATCTGCTGGGTCGGGCTCGGCCTGCGTGACAAGCTCGGCCTTGCCTTCAATGAAATGGTCCGCAACGGAGAACTGAAAGCGCCGATCGTGATCGGTCGCGATCACCTCGATTCCGGCAGCGTGGCCAGCCCGAATCGCGAAACCGAATCGATGCAGGATGGCAGCGATGCAGTCAGCGATTGGCCGCTGCTCAACGCCATGCTCAACGTTGCCGGCGGCGCGACCTGGGTATCACTGCATCACGGTGGCGGTGTCGGCATGGGCTTCTCGCAGCACTCCGGCGTCGTCATTGTCTGCGACGGCACGGAAGCGGCCGACAAGCGTATTGCGCGCGTGCTCTGGAATGATCCCGGTACAGGTGTAATGCGGCATGCCGATGCGGGTTACGAGATCGCGAAAGCCTGTGCGAAGGAGCAGGGACTCAAGCTGCCGATGGCCTGAATCCTTCGCCTTGCCTGCCGTGCCTTTTGTATGAGCTGGCTTCAGCCGCGAGATTTTGTCGCAACGAGGCGAAGAGCATCACGGCTGAAGCCTGTTCCTGCGAAGGGCGTGCGTCAATGGACGTTCTCGGCGGTCTCCAGCAACATCGTCGTCGCTGGTAGCCACAGGTTCCAGTCGTGACCACCGGGCAGCATTCGCACGTTTGAGGCAGGCAGCGCCTGGCCCATCAATTCATTGGACTCCCGAAAGTCTTCATGCTCGCCGTAGGCGAGCCAAACCGCATTCCGGCGCGAGGCATCGTTGTTCCACTGCTGGATCGTGCGCCAGAGTTCCCGCTCGAATGTATCGGGCCCAAGTGGCTGGACCGGACCGGGATTCCAGTCCGCGATTGAACCCGCGGAACGGATCTCGTCTTGAACGAGGCGTCCACCCAGATAGGGCGAAAGCAGCACGATGCCGTCGACGGTGCCCGGATACTCATGTTCATGCAGTATTGCACCCATTCCGCCGAGCGAGATCCCGAGCAGCCAGATCTCCGACACGCCGCGTGAACGCGCGGGCTCGATGATCTCCGTTTGCAGGCGCGAAGCAGCGAGCCCCTGACGGTAGAACGGAAGGGTAAGGCCGGTCAGCAGGACATCGGCGTCCGGCCAGGTGGCCTGAATCGTCGCTGCCATACCCTTGTCCTCCAGCCTGGCTACATCCTCGCCTCTGCCGGGCAGCACCACCACAAGTCGATTGGCAACCTGGGGCGCGCTGACCAGGGATCTCGGAATCGGCTTGCTGACGTCGCCGCCGGCGGCACACGCCGCGACCAGGGCGCCGCAGAGCATGGCCAGGGCAAACAATCCGGGTTTGGACCTCATCGATACCTCTCCGCCGTGAGGCAACGTTGAACGGGTGACGCTGCTGCCACCTTTTCAGCGTTGCCTTGCATATGGGTTCGTCGATCTTGAGATCATCCAGTGTGCTACGCGTCGCCTGAACATGAGCGGCATCCCGGAATGGCTGGCTACTCGATCGGCGCGTCCGGCGATGCCGGTTGACCGCAGGTCTCAGTAGCGCTGCCAGCGATCCGTCTGAGGCTTCGGGACTGTCTTGGGTTGCCGCTGCTGCATGAAGAAGCGGTACAGAACCGGCACGACGAACAAGGTCAGCAGACTGGAGAAGGCCAGACCCCAGACGATGCTGGAAGCGACCGGGCCCCAGAGCAGGGACTTGCCGCCGAGTCCGAATGCCAGCGAGGCCAGTCCAGCGATGGTCGTTCCTGTCGTCATCAGCACGGCAATGACGCGCCGGCGGGCCGCGTATACCGTGGCATGCAGGGTGCGCATGCCGGCATTGCGACGGTCATTGGCAGCGCTGATCAGGACGATGGCGGAATTCACGGCGATGCCGGTCAGGGCGATCACGCCGTACATCGTGAAGAGCGAAAGCGGGTTGCGCGAGATGACCAATCCCAGGGTAACGCCGGTGAATGCCAGCGGTACCGTGGACAGGATCAATATGGGCTGGAAGTAGCTACGGAACTGGGCAGCGAGGATCAGGTAGATCAGGCCCAGGCCGAGCAGGAACAACGGACCCATCGCATTCAGTGATTCGTTGATGTCATCGAGCTGGCCGGAAAAGTCGAGATCCGTGGCCGGGAATTGGCTCCGGATGATGTCCCATTTCGCGACCAGCTCGGCATTGGCCGCCGCGGTGTCGTTCTGATCAAGGTCGAGATCGGCCTCGACCGTGATGGCACGGCGAAGATTCCAATGCCGGATCAGGCCTGGGCTCTTGCTTTCACGCGCACTGACCAGTGAACCCAGTGGCACGCTTCCGCCTCCAGGCAAGGCTACCGGGTCATCCAGCACATCGCGAATGTTGTCGACCGAGCTGCGCGTCGATCGCACACGCAGCTCCATCTTTTCGCCGCGATCGCGAAGGTCGGCAATGATTTCGCCATCCACGTGCAGACCGATCAGGCGCGCAACCTGACCCGGATCGAGCCCGACATTGCGCGCCGCATCGATATCCACGACGAGGGCGAGTTCATTGCGACCCGGCACATCATCGTCGACGACATCCTTGCTGCCCTTGATGCCTGCAACGATCTTCTTCATCGCGTCGGCGGCGAGACGCAGCTCCTCGGGATCATCGGAGCGCACCTTGACACTGATCGGCTTGCCGGTAGGCGGCCCACCGGACAGCGCGAGGAAGGAGATCTCGCCGGCACCTGGTGTCGCCGAGACTTCGGCACGCATTTCCTCGATGATCTGTTCCAGCCGGCGCATGCCGGGTTTCCCCGGATTCAGCGACACGGCGATCTGGCCGTACTGATCGCCATACAGCGGTTCGACATCGGTGAACTTGATTCCGGCCAGCGAGGTCACCGCGCGGGCCTCGCCGTCCTTCAGTTGAGTGCGCACGACACTTTCGACCTTCATGGTCTGGCGCAAGGTGTCCTCGATGGATGCCTTGGAAGGCATGTCCACGTTGACATAGAAAAGCCGAATCGGGTCAAAGGCGAAAAACTGGAACTTGACCATGCCCAGCGCTATCGCCGCACCGGATGCCAGAAACAGGGCCAGGGCCAGCATGAGGTAGCGTCGCGGACGGCGCATGACGTGGATCAGGCAGTAGGCATAGAAGTTGCGCACGTTGCGCGTCCAGCGCTCCCGGATTCTCTGGCTTCGACCCCTGGAAATGGCTGACGTCCGCATCGCGCTGACATGCGCCGGCAGCATCCAGAAAGCCTCGACAAGGCTGACCAGCAAGCCGACCGTGACGACGAAAGGGATGACGAACATGAACTGCCCGATGATGCCGGGGAGGAGCATCAAGGGCAGGAAGGCGGCAATCGTGGTGCTGACCGCGGCGAGCACCGGCAAGCCGACTTCGCGCAGCGAATCGATGGCAGCATCGATACCGGTCACGCCGCGCTGGATGCGGTAGTACATGGCCTCGACCACGACCACGGCATCGTCGACCAGCATGCCGAGCACGATGACCACGCCAAGCAACACGGAAACGTTCAGGGTCGAGCCATAGCCCTGCAGGAACCAGAACGTGCCGCTGACCGAAAAGACCACGCCAAGGCTGACCATCAGCGCGATCCGGGTGCCGAGGAACACCCAGCAGACGGCCATGACCAGGAGCAGTCCGATCAGCGCGTTGGACTGCATGACGCCAAGTGCCTGGCGGGTGGGGATGGTCTGGTCATCGGCGAGATGCAGCTTCAGGCCGTCGTTCGCCAGCACCGGATTCCTGCTCTCGGTGTAGGCGCGGATGCGATCGACCAGTTCGAGCATGTTGGTGTTGGCGATCTTGGTCACCGTCAGCATGACGGCAGGTTGCCCATCGGTCGCTGCAAGCTGTCGCGGTACGTCGCTGCCCCGGCGTACCGTGGCCACCGCATCAAGCGGTACACGCGAAGATTCCGAGCCCGGAACGCGCAGGCTGAATCGAGCCAGCTCCCCCGGATCAGCGGTGGAGCCGGCGACACGAACCAGCCATTCGCCATCACGCGCATTGACCTTGCCGGCGAATACGTCGCGAAACCAGAGACGCAGGCTGTCGCTCAGCGCGGATGCCGTGAGCCCGCGCGAGGCCAGCGCCTGCGGGTCGAATTCGACCAGCAATTCGGGATCCTGGAATCCGAGCGCGAGTACCTGGTCGACGCCCGACAACTGCTCCAGATCTTCCTTGACCTTGCGCGCCGCGGAACGCAGCGTTTCGTCGCCCGCCTGGCCGGTCAGGACCACCATGGCGGTTGGAAATCCGTTCGAGGTGGTGATCTCGAGAATCCTCGGATCGACCACATCGGCCGGCAATTCGGTATTGGCCTTGTTCTGCAATTCGCGGCGCAGGTCATTGATGCGCTTGTCGAAGATGCGCTCGCTGATTTCGCGGAAGCGGACGAGGATATTGCTGACGCCTTCGCGTGACGAGCTCACCACGAAGCGCACGTCCTGGACGTTGCGGATGGCATCCTCGAGCGGATTGGTGACGCGTTCCTCGATGTCCGCTGCGGACGCACCGGGCAGGGCGGTGACGATATTGACCCAGTTGAAGTTGATTTCCGGATCCTGCTCGCGCGGCATGTTCATGTACGCCAGCGAGCCCATGATGATCACGACCACAAAGGCGATGTTCGCCAGTGGGTGATTCTCGATCATTGATCGCAGCAGGCGCACTCAGGCTTCTCCGCTCGAGCTCGGCTGGGCTGCCCTGGGCTTCGCTGGATGGCTTGTCGGTGCCGGATTGGCGGCTTCCCGGATGGCATCTCCGTCCTGCAGGGACTGCTGTCCGTGGGTGACGATCGGGAGATCACCGGGAAGATCCGCCATCACGGCGCGTCCGCTGCTGGCCTCGTCGATGGCGAGCCAGACGGCCTTTCCATCGCGCACGCTGAACAGACCCAGGGCGCCTTCGCGCTGGACCAGCAGGGATGGGGAGATTTCGTATCCGGCTCGCCGCCAATGCAGGCTGCCACTCAAGCCGGGCTGCGCAGCATCACCGATGAATTCCAGGCGAGCGATGCGTGTGCGCGAACCCGGATCGGTCGCCTCGGCGATCTGCAGCACGCGCAACGGATGGCGAACGCCGCGGAGTTCGAGAAAAATCTCGTCGGCCTGACCGAGGGCAGACGCCTGTTCGGGCTGCAGGCGCACTTCAACCTGCGGTGTCGCCAGATCGATCAGTCGCATCAGCGGCGTACCCGGCACCACGGCGTTGCCTACCTGCGCCATGCGTTGCACGACAACTCCGTCGAACGGGGCGTGGATTGTCGCCTTGTCCAGCTGTCTCGCAGCGACGGCCCTGGCGGCTTCGCGAATGCGCAAGTCGGCGCTGGCCGCCTCGGCCTGGGTCACGGCCACGCTCATCTCGTCGTCGGAAACATAGCTCTTCTCGTGCAGCTCGCGCGCGCGCTTCAGCCGTGCGTCGGCCTGTGCGGCTGCCGCCCTGGCGGCGGCGACCTGCGCATCGGCCTGGCCCAGTGCAAGACGGTAGTCGGTGGGATCCAGTTCGAGCAGTACCTGGCCGCGCTGCACGCTCGATCCGACATCGGCTCGAACCGCCAGCACCCGGGTTGCCAATTCTGCGCTGAGCGTGCTGTCGTTCAGCGGCACGACGTCTGCCGCAGCATTGCCACCGGCACGCGCTGCCACGTCTGCAAGCGACTCAACGACGATGCGCGGACCCTGGTCGACAGCAGCAGGCCCCGCGTTACCGGAATCCTCATCGCTGCATGCGCCCAGAAGCAGCGCGCACGACAGGCACAGGACGGCATTGGAAAAACGTGACATGGCGACCTCGGTTCGGCATCCCGAGGCGGGACCCGTCAATTTCCAGAACCCGCGAGTTTACTAAACTGCGGGAATTCTGGAAATGGCGCGATTCTCAATTGACCTGGTCTCGGTCTTCCTCCATCACCATCATGGCCAGATCGGTGACGCCGACGTCGATGCCGGCCTGATTGAGCAGGGTCGTGATCTGTCCGCGGTGGTGGGTTTGATGATTGAACACATGCTGCATCAGCGGCGAGAGCTGCCTGGTGAAGGTCTGTCCGGATGTATTCGCATAGGTGAGTTTCACCTCGTAGTCGGTGTCGTGTGCCTCTCCTGTCATGTCGATGATGACGTCGTCCATGGTGACGCGAGCGCGCCTGAGCTCCCCCAGTTCAGAATAGAGCTGCTGGGCGAGCGAAACCGGTGTCGGCAGCGAGGCCATGTAGCGCAGGGACGGAAAGCCGGCAGGATGCTTGGCGAACCGCTTCAGCCACAAGGTGTCGGCGACGAGGATGTGATTCAGCGTGCCGAAAACGGAACCGAAGAACGCGCCGCGATCGGCATGCAGGTCGGCCCGCGGCAAGCGCTCCGCAGCCGCATAGACCTTCTGGTTCATCCATCGGTTGTACCGCGCCAGCAATTCAAAATTGTCTTTCAGTGACATGACGGTTTCCTGTCAGGATTGCCCGGAGTTTCGCATTCTTGCTCGACGTTCTCGGCCATCGTCCACGTTGGCCGATCTGGCGGGTGTGACAGTGGCCGCATCACGAGCTGGTCCTTTCACTGTGGGTCGACAATGCGGCCCTTCCTGACCGTGAAGCGGATCTTCGTGGTGTTGTGGATGTCATCAAGAGGGTCGGCGTCCAGCACAAGCAGGTCGGCAATCCTGCCGGTCTCGATCGTGCCATGCGTTTCATTCAGCCCCATCGCGATGGCGCCATTGCGGGTGCCGGCCACGATGGCTTGCATAGGTGAAAAACCGGCCGCTTCGACCAGCAGCGCAAGCTCTTCATGCGTGTGCGGTAGCTCGAAGTCGTCCCCTGGTTCGAACCAGTCGGTACCTGTTGTCACCATCACGCCAGCCTCGTTGGCCAGCCGGGTTGCCTGCGCGCCCCAGGCAAAGGCCGCTTCTGTCCAGTCCATTTTCGGCACGCCCGGGTAGGACTGCATCGACTTGTACACATAGAGGGTCGCATCAAGAGTCACGCTGCGTCTGGCCATCTCGCGATACAAGGCGAGCAGGGCAGGGTGATCGGGGGGGATTTCCTTCCACGGTCCGGCTATGCGTTTTCCGTAATCGTCCGGCACGACTTCGACAGCTTCCCAGACCAGGTAAGGTGCATGCGCCAGTGAACCCACGCCCGCATTGACGAGATCGCTGGGGCGGGCCGAAAACACCGTGGCATGTGCGGTGCTGAGCATGCCCTGGCGCGTGCCCTCCTTGATCAGTTCTGCAGCAAGCTCGGGTGTCAGATCGCCATAGACCTTGATGTTCCGTGTACCACTGCCTCTGGCCTCGGCAATCAACTGGCGCAGGTCGCTGTCAGCCGTGACCACGTGGGCCCATGCGGCCTCCCCCGGCGGAAGACCCGAGGCCAACTGTGCAGTCGGCCCGTTGATGAAGATGTCCGGTCCGCCGAACATGGCGCTGAACACGATATTCGGTGCGACGAGCTCGCCGTTGCCGGATGCCCGTTGCAGTTCTGCCAGGGCGCGCGCATCGCCTCCGAGGTCGCGAACGCCGGTGACGCCGCCACGCACGGCGCGACGAAGGATTTTCTCGGCCATCTCGTGGGCGTTGGGAAATCGGGCCACATGCACGTGCGTGTCGATCAGGCCCGGCATCATCCAGGCGCCATCCAGTCCGACCCGGGTCCAGCGTGCGTCTGCTTCCGCAGTCGGCGCCTGACCCAGCGAATCGATCTGCACGATGATTCCATCCCGCGCAACCAATCTATCGACGTGACGCGTTCGTGCACCAGTGCCATCGATCAACTGAAAATCGAGAAGCTCAAGATACTCGGGCGCGCCCAGAGCAGGAGTGCAGGCGAGCAGAGTACAGAGCATCAGGAGCCGAAGGCGATCAAGGCAAAATCGAACTGGTTTCTTCCCGTCATCCCGACGGTATTGAGCGGCCGAACGGCTGGTCGGGTGGGACTGTGGCGGCAGGATTTGGCAACGAACATTCGCCCAGCGAATGGCCCGAAGGGGAGGCAGCAGCATGTCATCCCGTTCTGCACTTGATTCGCAAACGCAAGAACAAGAGCTGGGTCCCGGCCGCCGCCGGGATGACAGCTCGTTCAACATCGCCTTAGGAAAAGACATCACTACTGGATCCTGGCAGTAAAGCGCTGACAATTCGCATGGCACCGAACCTCGTTCTGGACAGAATGCACACGCGGGATGCACATGCCATTCGTCGTTTGCTAGTTTTCAGTCCCCGACTAGATCCAACCCTTGCGCCGAAACAGCACCAGCAAGCCGATCGCGACCGTACTCATGGCACCAAGCACCACGAAGTAGCTCCAGCGCCAGCTCAGTTCAGGCATGAATTCGAAGTTCATTCCGTAGATGCCGGCAATGAAGGTCAGCGGCACGAACAAGACAGTGACCACGGTCAGCACGCGCATTACATTATTGAGCCGATGCGCGGAGACCGACAGGTAGCCGTTGGTGAGATCGGCCGTTGTCTCGTATTGCAGCGTGGAGAGACTGTGCAATCGCTCGGCCTGCTCGAACAGATCGGTGAGCTGAGCAGGATTTATGCCGCGCGCACGGGGTTCGTGCGCGCGCAGGCTGGCGAAACACTTCTCGTGATAGGCACCGATGCGGCGCAGGCGTTTCAGCTGGCTGCTGAATTCCATCAGTTCGGCAAGCAGGCGGTCACTCGGCCGTTTCAGGATCAGCTCTTCGATTTCCTCCAGACGTGCCTCGATGCGAAGCAGGATGGGCAGATAGCGATCGAGCATGCGCCGAAGTATTGCGTAGAGCAGACGCCAGGCATCTTCGGGATCGGTCTGCTCGCCGGAAGCCAAAGCTTTCTCGACTTCGGTGACGCTCGCGGAAGGCTTCTCGTGTCGGGTAACCACGAGATTGTCACGCCAGAACAGGGCAAGCTGGATCGTTCCGAACTTGACGCTGGTGCTGGTCGCATCGAAGCCGCGCATGAGCAGAAAGCTCCAGCCTCCATCGAGATCTTCGTACTTGGGCGGATGGCGTGCGCGAAGCGCGTCGTCGACAGCCAGCTTGTCGAGGCCGATCCGGTTCATCAGGAAGTCTCGATGTTCGTCGGTGTTGTTGCCCACCAGATCAATCCAGACCAGTCGGTGGCCGGTCAGGCTGGAGCGGTCAAAGCGGGCAATGTCCACCTCGGCGCTCGTGTGGCCTTTGTCGTTCCATGCGGTGATCCTGATCATGCGTCCTCCGTCGTTGCGAGCTGACTTCGCGGCATGAATCGCTTCAGATCCCGGTGTTCAGCATGCTCATCACCGCGCCCGCAACGCCGGCAATCAGCAATACGCCGATGGGCAGGATGCTGATCGCGAAGCCCTTGTCGCGCTTCTTCGGATCGGCCACGTAGGCGCTCAAATAGATCATGCGGCCGATCAGGTAGATCCCGATCATGGCAGCCACGAAAAGGGGGTTCCAGTAGGCCGACGAAATCCACACGGCAGGAATCAGCATGATCAGCAGTTCCAGCGTGTTCATCTGCACGCGGTAGTAGCGCTCGAAGATGTCGTGCCCCGTGGTCGCCGGTGCGGAGACTCCGTATTTCTGCCGCGCGCCGCCGACGCGAAAGCCAAAATAGATGAACTGGAAGATCGCGAGCAGCACAAGAAGGTTGACCAGGGCCATGACGTTTCCTCGTTGGGTTGTAAAGCCGGATGATGAGCGGATTCGATAGTTGCAGGTACGCGGGCAAGTGTCGCTTTCAAGCGTAGCCGGTGTGGTGCTTCGCGGGTGCGCCTTGTCCGATCTTACTTGCTGGTCGCTTCGGTAGCTCAATCAGTCGACCGGCCGATCTCGGAAGTCCCAGTACCTCACGAAGTTTTCGGATACCGGCCTGCCTACTCTTGCCATCCCTTCAACCGAAGCGCCCCGGCGACCGTTCTCAGCCATTCGACACCGACTCCGGCCTTTTCGGCAAACTCCGGCCAGCGTTTCGCAGCAGCGGTCACCTCGGCCAGAATGGTATCCGCCCGGCCGCGCTTCATTGATGCCGATCGTGCGCATTCTCGGAAATCCTCGATGGTGAAACCGTCGCGCTTGCCATTCATGGTCATCTGGTGGCGCGATGTCCAGAGGCCATTCGGGTTATAGCTGAAGGTCACGTCGAACGCAGGTGAGAGTGACCAGTTGCCGGCCTTGTCCATCAGAAAGGCGATGTTCTTGACGTGGTCGTCCTGGTTGCGCGCGACGATATTGAAGGCCATGCGCCGGAATTGTTCTTCGGTCGCCCGCATGGGCAAGCCAAGACGGTGGATCAGCTGAAAGGCCTGCTCATAACTGTAAGCGCCAGCCTGGTTGAAATCGTAGTGGGCAAGGGCGGCGAGAGACTGCATGTGCAGTTTCTCGCCACCGGCCAGTCGGTCGAAGCGTCGCGTCATGAAGTGGCGGCGACCATTTTCCTCGAGCAAGCGGCATTCGCTGATATCGATGCCGGCAGCGCGCGCCATCAGTGCATAGGCGTACTCGATGGCGCCGTAGCCCTTGGGGTCCTCGAGCTCCTTGTCCTTGTTGCCTGCAACGCCGTCGAACTTGAGAATCCAGTACTCGAAGCGTTCGCCTGCGGCCACTTGTCCGGAGCGGACTTCATTGGTATCGCGATTCCAGGCAATCACGGCCTTGGCCCGGGCGCCGCCGGCCGAAGTCCCGACACGCAGGATGTCGCGCAGCGATTCCCCTCGGTGCTCGCCAGCAAACGAACTGTGCAGGTCGTTGCGGCGGGTGAGCACATCGGAGGCGAGTTCGACCAGTGCTTCGATTTCGACCTTTTGCGAACTGCGCGGACGAGGTCCCGTAGCGGGCGCGAACTCGAGCGCACCCATTCCGCGTGCCCCGATGTAGCAGAGGCGCTCGACGGCATCGAAACTTTCGGGCCTGCGCCCCTGGGTTGCCAGCCAGGCATCGATCAGCGCGTTGCCGAAGCGATCCGGCAACGAGTCGGCGAGCAGACCCGGCAAGCCATGGAAGGACTGTTTCGGCAAGTTCGGAAATGCGAAGACCTTGTTGCCCAGCGGCATCATCACGGGTGCGATCTCGATGCCGCTGCGGGCAAAGTCGGGCTCATACTGGAATGCAGCGGTGCTGGCGGAATCCTCGACGGATACGGCACCGATGCTGCGTCCCCAGAGTCTGACCTCCGCAACCGTCGTCACGAGGCGTCTTTCCAGGTCCAGGCTCTTGGCTGTGCCTCGGGTTCGCGGCTAGATGAAGCGCGCTGGCGTTGCCGCCCCTTGAGCTTGAGTTGGTCGATCGGGCTTGGCGGCACTGCCGGCAGTAGAGCCTCCAGGCCGTCGAGCAGATCCAGTGCTCGCAGGATGCGCAGGAAGTTCGACAACTGTGTGGATTCACCGGCCTCCAGGCGCTCGACCGTCCGTTTCGAGACGCCGGCGTTCGTGGCCAACTCGGCCTGGGTCAGGTTATTTTCCAGGCGTCGTCGGCTGATGCGTTCTCCGATCAGCGCGAGGGCACCTGATTCCTGTAGCGACTGCTCGGTCATCACAAATCTCGCGATTGGGGCGTGTTGACGGAAAATAATGCTCTTATTTGCCTGTATTGACGATTAACAGGTTTGAGTTTGCACTATATAACTCGGCAAATGAGGCGATTAGTGCGCAGGAAATCCATTTTATTCGCGATATATGACGAGTTGACGATTCTGATGTAACGACGGTTTCGCCAGGCAGTCGTGCCGCACTGGCGCGGCGGGTTCGGTCGGCACATCGGGTTCATTCGGGGCAGACTGCCTATTGCCCTCAACAACAGGTTCAATGCTCATGCCGCAACAATTTCATGCCATGGCCCTGGTCGTGCGCGACTACGACGAGGCGATCGACTGGTACACGAGAGTGCTGGGCTTCGAGTTGCTAGAGGACACGCCGCGTGAGCCGGGCAAGCGTTGGGTGCGCATGGCGCCACCCGGTTCGCAGGGTGCGTGCTTCCTGCTTGCTCGCGCCGCCAATGCCGAACAGGCCACACGTATAGGCAATCAGACCGGCGGTCGCGTTTTCCTGTTCCTGCATACCGATGACTTCGCGCGTGACCATGCGCGCATGCAGAAACATGACGTCCACTTCTGCGAGCAACCGCGTCATGAAGAATACGGTACGGTTGTCGTTTTCGAGGATCTCTACGGCAATCGCTGGGATCTGATCGAACCGAAAAAAACAAGATAGGTCCAACGATGTCCCATGTGCGGTGCCTGCGCGGTCTCGGGTCCGGGATCGAGTACCCGGCAGACCAGCCGATGAATCTCGACCCCGTCGACGGGCGGCCGGTCGAGATGCTGCTCGATGTCGAGCGGCTCGCAGCCGAACAGCCGAATCAGGCCTGGTATGACCCGAGGCGAAAGGACATGTGGCGGTTCGGCGGCCTGATGGCGCTCGATGCCAGCAATACCGACGATGCCAGACACATCGTCGCGCTGGGTGAAGGTGCGACGCCGCTGCTCGACTACCTGCACCATCCCGTGGCGGCCAGGGCCGGTTTGCGACTTGCCGTCAAGGAGGAAGGCAAGGCGCATGCCGGATACGGTGCCAATCCAACCCGGAGCTTCAAGGATCGCGGAATGGCCATGGTCGTCGCCCAGGCGCGTCGGCTCGGAATCCAACGATTGGCGGTTCCAACCCAGGGCAATGCGGGCGATTCATTGACGCGTTATGCATTGGCTGGAGGATTGTCGATTGTCGTGGCCATGCCAGAGGACACTCCGATGCCGATCCTTGGCAATGTGGCGGCAGCGGCGCATCGGTTTCCGGAGCGCGTCGTGCTTGAACTCGTGGGCCCGACCATTCGCGAAGCCGGAGCTCTGCTCAAGCAAAAATACATTCCGCGCGGATACTTCTCGGTGGCGACATTCCAGGAGCCGGGATGGCGCATCGAGGGCAAGAAATCGCTGGGTCTCGAACTGGCCGAGCCGGCTGTCGGGAGCACACGCTGGAGCTTGCCGGATGCGGTGATCTATCCCACCGGCGGCGGTACCGGCGTGCTCGGCATGTGGAAGGCCTGGGGCGAGCTGGAGGCACTGGGACTGATCGACTCGAAAAGACCGCGCATGATCTGCGTCCAGAGCGCGGCCATGGCGCCTCTGGTGGATGCATTCGAGAAAGGTGAGTCCGATACGCAGGCGCGTCCCGGCACAGGAACGCTGGCTTTCGGCTTGAACGTGCCGGCTGGTGTTGGCCATTTCCGCGTACTCGAGATTGTCCGTGCCAGCGGCGGTGCCGCCGTGTCGGTGCAGGAAGAGGAGATTGCCGCCGAATTGTCGCGAGTGTGGAAACAGACGCACGGGTGGATCAGCCCGGAGGGTGCGGCCTGCCTGGCTGCCATGCCGCAATTGCTCGATCGCCGCTTGCTCAGGCGTGGCGAACGTGTAGTCGTCGTCAATACCGGTTCGGCCGAGAAATACCTGCCAGCCATCCGACATCTTCTTGACTGACCGCGGAACGCGACGCGCTCAGATTCCGCGTCGCGCAATCCACTGGTCGAGCTGGTTGGCGAAGGCCTGACGGTCGCGTGCATGCAACGTCGGCGGTCCACCGGTATCGACCCCGGAGCCGCGCAGTTCATCCATGAAGTTTCGCATCGACAGTCGCTGCGCAATGGTGTCGGCGGTGTACAACTCGCCGCGCGGATTGAGAGCGAGCGCGCCTTTCTCGAGGACCAGGGCAGCAAGCGGTATGTCGGCAGTGATGACCAGGTCCTGCGCGCTGACGCGGCACACGATCTCGCTGTCGGCGACATCGATGCCGGCGCCAACCTGGACCGCGTTGACGAATCGCGACGGCGGTGTGCGTATCCACTGGTTTGCTACCAGGGTGACCCGGATCTTCGCCCGTTCGGCCGCGCGAAAGAGAATGTCCTTGATCACGTTCGGACAGGCATCCGCGTCGACCCAGATGCGTGCGCTGGCATCCGATTCACTCAAGGATATTCTTGGCCTCGGCGACGGCAAGAATTTCCGGCTGCACGCTGTCACCCGGGCGATTGATCAAGGGATGAATGAAGACCGCGCCAAGGATGACGACGACTCCCACGTAGAAGAGCGGCGTCAGTTCTCGTTGTTCGCCAAACAGGATCGCGGCCAGCACGATGGCGTAAACCGGTTCCAGATTGACCGCCAGTTGGGCGCTGAATGCAGTCATGTGGCGCAAGGCGACCAGGGACAGCGCGAACGGCAGCAGCGTGCAGGCGATCGAAAGGGTCAGCAGCAGGAGGATGTCGTTGCCGCTCGGAAGCTCGAAGATCGAACCGGCAAAGGCCGGAAAGATCCAAGGCATCAGTGGCGACAGCATCGTCAGTGCCAGAGTGCCGGCACCCAGTTCGATGCCGGTCACGGTCAGGGCGTCGCCATGTTCGACCAGGCGCTTGTTGAGGGAACCGAACAAGGCAACGAGCAGGGCGGACAAGGCGCCAACCGCGATGCCGAGCCGGAATTCGTCGGGCACACCACCGACGACCAGGGCCACTCCCGGCAGCACCGAGATGCCCAGTGCCAGTTCACGCTTGGAAAAGCGTCGCTTGGCCAGCTTGGGCTCGATCAGGGCGGTGAAGGCCGTTGCCAATGCGATGCACGTGGCTGCAACCGAGGCGTTGGCCAGCTTGATGGCGCCATAGAAGGTCAGCCAGTGCAGGGCGACCAGGACACCGATGCCGGCATAGGCCAGGATCAGTTTTGGCGGCATCATGCGCAATCCGCGCCAGGCACGCGGGATCAGCGTCAGCACGACGACCACCAGCAACATGCGCCACCAGACCAGGGGCAGGGCAGGCAGCGAAATCAGCTTGCCGATGATCGGCGTAAAGCCCCAGAGCAGCACGCAGAAATGGATCTGGAACTGGGCTTTTGCAGCGGGCGAAAGGGTGCTCAGGACGGCAATCTCGTGTTCGGGCTGGGTGAAGGAACGACGCGGGCGGCAAGCATGCCATAGGGCGCGCGCGTTCGAATCAGCCGATTCGTGCAGAGGTTCCGGATTTTGGGCACACTCAAGCATCAACAGGAGGGGAGCGCCATGTCCATCGAACTGCAGATGCTGCTCTGGTCAATCATTCTCGGACTCGTGCATGTCGCGCTCAGCGCAACACTGGGCACGATGCAGCGGGGCCTGATGTGGAATGCCGGCGCGCGTGACGGCGTGCCGAAGCCGCTGACCGGCGTGGCAGGGCGCCTGGATCGGGCCAACCGGAACTTCCTCGAGACCTTCCCCTTTTTCGCGGCGGCGGTTCTGGCCGTTCTGTTTGCGCAGAAAACCGATTCGCATACCGCGCTCGGGGTGCAACTCTATTTCTGGGCCCGGGTGGCCTATCTGCCTGTGTATGCGGCCGGGATTCCGTTCCTGCGGACCCTGATCTGGGTGGTATCGATGGCCGGCCTCATTCTCGTGCTGATGGCCTTGTTCTGAGCGTGGCCCGGATCGTTCCATAGCCATGCTTGCAGTCGCGGACGCCTCGCCGGTCAGGCGGGTCGAGCTCAACGGGCGCGCTCCCACCACGGCCGAAATGGCCTTCCTGGCCCAGGTGAACTACGGGCACTTCACTTCCATGCAGGTGCGGGATGGCTGCGTGCGTGGCTTCGGGCTGCATCTTGATCGCCTGGCCATGGCTACTCGGGAACTGTTCGGCAGCGAGCTGGATCTGGAGCGGACGCGCGGCTGGATTCGACAGGTCCTGGACGGTCGGCCGGCATCGCTGCGCGTGACCGTGTTTTCGACAGCGCTGGATCGCTCGAAGCCGGAGGGCGTGACCCCGGCAGATGTTCTCGTCGCAGCCAGCCCGGCTCGCATAGGCAGGGCAAGTCCTCTGCGCTTGCAATCGGTTGTCTACGCGCGCGATCTGCCCCACATCAAGCATGTCGGCACGTTCAGCCTGTTCCACTATTTGCGGCAGGCCCGCCTGGCCGGTTTCGACGATGTCCTGTTTCGTACGCGCGGCGGCGAGTATTCCGAGGGGTCGACCTGGAATATCGGGTTCTGGGATGGCCAGAACGTGATCTGGCCGACCGCGCCAGCCCTTCCGGGTGTTACTCGCAATTTGCTCGACGAAGGACTGCAGGCTGCAGGGATTCGCATCGTATCGCGGCCTGTGACGGCGGCCGAACTGCCGGCCCTGCGATCGGCCTTCGTCATGAATGCGGGTTGGGTGGGCCCGCAGATCGAATGCATCGATGAATTCAGGCTGTCAGTCGATCCGCAGCTCGATGAAATACTCGGGGCAGCCTATGAATCCCGGCCCTGGGAGAAAGTCTGATTCGAATGGCGCTGACTTTGGACAACACCGAATAGGCCGTCATTCCAGCGAAGGCTGGAAACCAGCTCTTGTTTTCATCCTCGCAATCGAAGGGCCGAACTGGATTCCAGCCTTCGCCGGAATAACCTGCGGAGACTGGTTCAGCACGTTCCACAGTCAGCGCCATTCGAGCCCTGGCGCGGACTCCCGGGCCCCGGGCAGATCGGGGTGCGCCATTCTCGCTGAACGGTCCGGCCGGAATCGAAGCGTAGGCCGGGCTGTTCATCGCTGTTAATGTGACGCCTGTTCCCGCGCCTGATTCAAACCCGATGCCCGCCACGCTTTCCTCCACGCCGCGTATTGCCGTCAGCGCCACGCTGATTGCGCTCAATACCGTTGTTCATGCGACCCCCTTGCTGCTTCTCGCAGTGATCAAGTTTCTCGTGCCGATCGCCGGATTTCGCCGATTCATCTCGCGTGTCCTGGTCTTGATCGCCGAGAGCTGGATCGCGGTCAACAGCTGGCTGATGCAATATCTGGCAGGCACTGACATCCGGGTGCATGGCCTGGAGAAGCTGCAACGGCGCGGCTGGTATCTGGTCATCTGCAATCATCAGAGCTGGGTGGACATCCCGGTCCTGCAGCAGGTCTTCAACCGACGCATTCCGTTTCTGAAGTTCTTCCTCAAGAGCCAGTTGATCTGGGTTCCGGTGCTGGGTCTGGCCTGGTGGGCGCTGGATTTTCCCTTCATGAAGCGCTATTCGCGGGAGCAACTTGAAAAACACCCCGAGTGGCGTGGCAAGGATGTCGAGGCGACCCGAAAGGCTTGCGAGAAGTACCGGGAATTGCCTGTGTCGGTGATGAACTTCGTCGAGGGCACGCGCTTTACCGAAGCCAAACATGATCGTCAGAAGTCGCCCTATCGCCATCTGCTGCATCCGCGTGCGGGCGGCATAGCGTTTGTTCTTGACGCCATGGGTGACATGCTCAATGCCGTGGTCGACGTGACCGTGTTCTACCCATCGGGACGTCCGGACGTGCTCGACCTGCTGGCGGGTCATATCCGGCAGGTGGAGGTCAGCATAAGGACGATTCCAATCCCGCCCGAACTGCTGGGCGGTGACTACGAGAACGACGAGTCGTTCCGGCGCCGCTTCCAGGACTGGCTGAACGACCTCTGGGCCCGCAAGGATGCGAAACTGGAGCTGGCCGGTACCCAGGGTCCGATCGCGCAAGTGCAGGAGCCCGACAGGCTTTGATCAGGTGCGGCGGAATGATCATGGAAGGTGGGCCCGGCCCTGCTAGAATCCGCGCCGCCATTGGCGATAGGGCCGAATGGCCCGATCGTCGAATCACCCCAACAAGACGCAGGTATTCCCATGGGCAGAGGCCCTAGTATTGAAGGTCGCAAGAACGCCGAGGACGCGAAGCGCGGCAAGATTTTCACCAAACTGATCCGCGAGATTACCGTGGCCGCCCGCAACGGGGGCGACCCGGCAAGCAACGCGCGCTTGCGCATGGGCATCGACAAGGCCCTGTCCGCCAACATGACCAAGGACACCATCGAACGCGCGATCAAGCGCGGTTCCGGTGCCGAAGGTTCTGACAACATGCAGGAGCTGCGCTACGAGGGCTATGGCCCGGGCGGCGTTGCCCTGATCATCGACACGATGACCGACAACACCGTGCGCACCGTGGCCGATGTCCGTCATGCGCTGTCCAAACACGGCGGAAATCTCGGCACCAGCGGTTCGGTTGCGTTCCAGTTCGCACGAATCGGCGAGATCGTTCTTGACGGCACTACGCCCGAACAGGAAGAAAAGATCCTCGAAGCGGCACTCGAGGCAGGTGCGGATGATGTCATCAGCGCGTCCGGGCGAACCACGGTCCTGTGCGCTCCGGAGAATTTCGAGGCGGTCAAGGCAGGCCTGGTCGAAGCCGGCTTCGAGCCGATCAGCGATGACGTGGTCATGCGACCGGCCAATCGCGTCGCCGTGAGTGGCGAAGACGCCGAGACCTTGGCGGACCTGCTTGAGTGGCTCGAGGAGCTCGATGACGTGCAGGAGGTCTACCACAACGCCTCCTTGCCGGAATCCTGAAGGACACGCTGCCATTTCATTTTCCGGAACAGTCATGATGCGTCCATCGGGATGGGCGTCTGCTTGCCTGTTGTTGCTGATGGCCGGCTGTGCCGGCCCCTCGTTGCGCGACGCGCCACCGAAGACCCTCAAGATCGCCACCTGGAATCTCGAGCATCTGGCAGAAGCCGAGGGAGTCGGCTGCCGGGCCCGCAATGCGTCCGACTATCACGCACTGCGGCGCTATGCGGATGAGCTGGATGCCGATGTGATCGCCTTCGAGGAAGTCGAGAGCGCGGCGGCTGCAGCACGCGTGTTCCGACCGGACCGGTACACGATCGTCATCTCGGGGAGACCCGAGAGCGGTCGCCGTGGCACCTGCAACGACCGCAGTGGAACCGGGCCGGAATTGCGCAGCCAGAAAGTCGGGTTTGCCGTGCGCAAGGGCATCGCATTCGAGCGCCATCCGGATGTGCGCGAACTGGGGTTGGGAAACCCTGATCTGCGCTGGGGCGTCGACATTACCGTGCAGGCCGAACAACCGTTGCGCCTGTTGGCCGTGCATCTGAAGAGTGGGTGTTCGGCAGGCTCCGAAAAGGAGTCCTGCGATGTCCTGTTTCGGCAGATCCCCGTTGTCGAACAATGGATGGTGCAGCGAAGGGACGAGGGCGCTGCATTTGCGATCCTGGGAGACTGGAACCGGCGTCTCGCGCAGTCGGGTGATCGCGTCTGGGAAGACCTTGCCGGAGGTCAACCCGCTGGCGCGCTGCTGGTCAATGCGGCGGAGGGCCGGCGTGCCAGTTGCCTGCAGCGCTACCCGGATTTCATTGACCACATCCTGCTCGACCCGAAGGCTGCAGCAAGAAAGATTCCGGGTTCATTCGAAGAGTTCAGCTACGGCGTCGATGAAGAAAGCCATCCTTCAGATCATTGTCCCATCGCGATCAGCCTGCGCTGATCAGCGTTGCTTCAAGAGGTCCTTAAGCCCGGCAAACGGGTTGCTGGTCGCGGAATCGCTCTTGCTTTCCGCAGTCGAAGCGCTTTCGCCCGTGTAGTCGATGTAGCGTGAGTGCTCATTGTCGTGGCAATACACGCACAGCAGTTCCCAGTTGCTTCCATCAGGCGGATTGAAATCGTGATCGTGGTTGCGGTGATGCACGGTCAGTTCCTGCAGGTTGGCGCGCGTGAACTCGCGTGCGCAACGGCCGCAGACCCACGGGTACATCTTCAGGGCGCGCTCGCGATAACCCGTCTCGCGTTGTGCAGCATCGCGCCGCGCCTGCGCAACAATGCGGTCGAGTCTTGATTCGTCGAAGCCTTTGGTAGCCAAGGGTTGCCTGCAATTGACCGGGTTCGGTCTGGAAGATAGCGCAGCTCGATCCTGCCTGGGTGATCGAATTGTGTCGGCTGCAGGAATTTTTGCCCGGTCTTGAGCATGGTCATGACGATTTCCAGCGTCCATAATCCTCGCTGGCCTGTCGCTCACCGAGGTTAGCCTTGATTCAAGCGATCCCCCTGATTGCTGTCGCGCGCCTGGCCGCGTATGTGCTGCTGCCCGTTTTTTCCGCATCGGTGGCTCTTGCCCAGTCCGCATCACAGGGTTCAGCCGACGCCATCGTCAGTGTCGACGAGATCAACAGCCGCATCGACGCATTGCAGGCCGGGTCCGGCTCACAAGCAGGTGGCAAGGATGCATTGACCGCAGACCGGCAGCTGACCCTGGAAAACCTGAAGGCTGCGCTGGCCAGAATGGAAAGTGCCCAGGCCTCGCAGAAGAAAGCAGAAGCCTATGCAGAGGCGCTCAAGCTGGCGCCGGCGAAGATTGCCGATCTCGGTGCGAAACTGGAGCAGCCACTCGAGGAACCAGCGCCTTCCCAGCAGGCGGACTTGTCCCCGGCCCGGGCCCAGCTGCAGATGGCAACCCTGCAAATCAAGGCTGTTTCGCTGCGCACCGACAGTCGGCGCATCGAAGATGCCCTGCGCGTCATGGGCACGCGGCGCCTCGCAGCACGCGAGGAACTGACCGATTTGCGCGAACAGCTGGATCAGAAAACCGAACTGGTGCCGGCCGGCGCGTCCCCGATGTTGCTGGACTCGTTCAAGATCAAGGCGGATGCGATCAGGCAGGACCTGTCCGCCCGGATTGCCAATGCAGAACAGGAGATTCTCAGCCTGCCGACCCGCGAAGCGATTGCCAACGCGCGGCATGCCCTGGTCGAGCGCGAACTGCGTCAGGTCGAACGGCAGATTTCCGATCTGGGCCGGCGCATGGATGCCAGGGAGCAGGAGGAAACCGCAGCCAAGATGGAGGCTGCCGAGCAGGCTGCCGCAAGTCTTGCCGGAGCTTCCGAGCCGCTCAGGAAGATGGCCGAGGATACGGTTGCCTTGCGCAAGGAAATGTCGGCGATAAGCAGCAATCTGAGGAAGCTCTGGTCGACCAAGGATCGCATCCACAGTCAGCTGCAGAACATTACGGTTTCGCGCAGGAATGCGGATCAGATTCTCGCGTTTGGCCGAATCGGAGAAGAACCTGGAAGTCTGCTTCGCGAGGTAGCCAAGAAGCTTCCTGCTGCGGCCACGCTGCAGCACAGGATCGAAGAGCGCCAGGGCGAAATGATCGACGCCCGCGTCAGGCAATTCGAGACCGAGCAAGAGCTGGGCACGGCTGCCGACGGGCCCGCGGCGGTGGAAAGATTCCTCGAGGCCAATCATCTCGATCAGACCGAGTCGAACCGGGACCAGGTCCGCTCCCTGTTGAGTGCGAGGCGCTCGGCATTGTCAGATTTGTTCGACATCGAGGGTCGCCAGGTCGAGTCTCTGGCTGAAGTCAATTCGCTGCAGACCGAGCTCTTGCAGCGCAGCTCGCAATTGCGCTCGGTGCTCGACCAGCGCCTGCTATGGCTGCCCAGTGCGCGGCCGATCGATTCATCCTGGGGCAGGACGTTGGTCGCGGGCGTCACCGGGCTGATCACGAGTGAAAATCTGGCCAAGCTGGAGCCGGTCGCACGCAATTCATTGCACACGGATTCACCACTCAGACCTCTCCTGCTTGTCCTGGCGGTTGTGCTATTTGCCCTGCGCAGGCATCTGCTCAGGCAACTCGAGAAACTGTCTCAGCCAATCGGGACCCGATCTGACCGGTTCATGCTGACCATGCAAGCCTTGTTGGTGACGATGTTGCTTGCCCTTCCCGTACCTTTGGCCCTCGGGTTGCTTGGATCGATCTTCCTCGAACCCTACAACCCGTCGTCGTTTCCGAATGCCCTGGGTCGGGGCCTGACCAATGTGGCCATTGTCCTGTTCATCCTTGGCCTCTTTCGCAACATGTGCCGCCACCATGGGCTTTTCGCAGCCCATTTCGGCTGGCCCGCTGCGGGGGTGCGGCGGCTGGGCAAGGCGCTCTGGATGGTCACACTTGCCATTGCGCCGGCTGCCCTGTTGAGCGGCCTGGCGGAAAACGCGAACGATGGCACGCTGATCGAAGGTCTGGGCAGGTTGAGCACGCTGATCAGTTCGATCGCACTGGCGGTATTTGCCTATCAGATATTCAAGCCTGAAGGCGGCGCAATGACCACGGATCTGTCGAGAGAGGGATTGATCTGGAGAACGCGACACCTCTGGTACTGGATATTCGTGTGCATGCCCCTGGTCCTGGCGATGCTTTCCATTGCGGGTTATGGCGCCAGCGCCGATGCGTTGCAATCGCGACTGGTGACCTCCGGCTGGATCATTCTTGTCGTCGTCATCATCTACCAGGTCGCTTTGCGTGGCGTGCTTGTATCAGGGCGCCAGGCTGCACTGAAGCAGGCAGAAGCCAGGCAGGCGAAGCGGGCAGAAGAACAAATAGCGGGCCAGTCAGGCGGGGAAGGCGGTGAGGGTGCACCCATCCAGCAGGAGGAGCCGGACGTCGATGTGGTGACCGTCAGTCAGCAGACTCGCGGCATCCTGCGTGCCACGTCGGCCATTGTACTTGCGATGCTGCTATGGGAGATCTGGAGCGGACTCGTTCCGGCTCTGGGCATCTTCAACAATTTTGTGCTCTGGTCGGATGTGGCGACCACGGCGACCGGCAAGATCGTGACCGAAGTGACCCTGGGGCATGTCCTGTTCAGCGGCCTGCTGCTGACGCTCACCGTTTTCGCGGTGCGCAATCTTCCGGGCTTTCTTGAAGTGGTGGTTCTGCACCGCTTCGATCTCGACTCCGGTACGCGCTATGCGTATGTGACGATCCTGCGTTACCTGATTCTCGCCATCGGCCTGGTGGTTTCCTTCAGCCATATCGGCGTGGACTGGTCGAAGCTGCAATGGATCGTCGCAGCACTCGGCGTGGGTCTGGGTTTCGGCTTGCAGGAAATCGTTGCCAACTTTGTCTCCGGCATCATCATCCTGTTCGAACGCCCCGTTCGCGTCGGTGACCTGATCTCGATCGACAATACGGTAGGCACCGTGTCCCGGATCAAGATCCGAGCCATCACGATCACCGATCCGGACAACTTCGAGGTGCTGGTTCCGAACAAGGCCTTCATCACCGGTACGGTCAAGAACTGGTCGCTGACCACGCCGATCACGCGCGTTACGGTCAAGGTGGGCATTGCCTACGGCAGCGATGTCGGTCGCGCGCAGACGATCCTGCACGAAGTCGCTGCGGGCAATGAAAACGTACTTGAGACGCCGGCACCGGCGGTCCTGTTCCTCGGCTTCGGCGACAGCTCACTGGATCTGGAACTTCGGGCCTTCGTGGGGCGGATTGACCAGCGTTTGCCGACCCTGCACGCCCTGCATGTGGCCGTGCACGAGGCATTCATGAAGGCAGGCATCGAGATTCCGTTTCCCCAGCGCGACCTGCATATTCGCGAGTCAGCGGGCATTGACGGACTGCTGGAGGCGACGAAGTCCGACAAGGGGAACGCGGGAGATGCGCCGGCGTCGACGTGAGCCGATACGCTCGGAGTGCGGTTCGAGCCGCCTGTCTCCTGCCCGGGTTCGGTATGCTTGACCTGACCTCAACCTGGAGACAGAAATGAATTACAGATCTGCCGTGATCCTGCTGCTCGCGCTGCTTTCCCTGCCGATGATTGCCCAGGCAGCGGGGAAGCCGGAAGTGACCTTCATCAATTCGGACCAGGCCAAGGCCGCAGGCTATCCGTTCTCCCAGGCGGTTCGTGTGGATCACACCTTGTACCTGTCAGGTCAGATCGGAGTTGATCCAGCGACCGGCAAACTCGTGGATGGCGGTATCACCAACGAATCGCGGCAGACCATGCAGAACATCAAGGATCTGCTCACTACGCACGGTCATTCGATGGCCGACATCGTCAAGTGCACGGTGATGCTGGCCGACATCAAGGAGTGGCCTGCCTTCAACACCGTCTACCGCGAGTTTTTCGACGGTCGGTTCCCGGCACGCAGTGCGTTTGCCGGAAGTGGCCTGGCGCTGAATGCGCGCGTCGAAGTGGAATGCATTGCAGTCGTGGGTGACTGATCGCGCGGGATGACGGTATCGTCGCTTCCGGCAGGAGCAGACTGCAGTTGCGCTGCTCCTGACCTCGCCGGATGTGTATCGGGTAATGAAATTGTGTCCGCAGTCTGCTCCTGCGAGAAGACGCCATCAGGAAGCGCTGACCGGTGCAAGGCGCTGAGGTGACCGCGTTGACGCCGCTTCAATTCATGGCAACGTATCGCCAAATTGATTCTCTGCCGTACTTCCGGCGCACAACTTGCCTACGCTACGATAGACATTGCGGTGCAGCTGGCGCAGGCGGGATCCTGGATCTTCGGTTGCAACAGACCGCTGTACCGACGGCAGTGAGTCAATATTCCATCCCGGCCCGAAGTCTGCAAATCGAACAGGCCCATTATGTTCTTGGAGACAAGCATGAAAATTCGACGAGCCACGCCCAGTTTATCTGCTCTTATCACTCTGGCATTGATGGCTGGATGTAACCAAAACTCCAGTGACACCAACGCCGTTTCGGAGGCGCCCTCAACAACGGCACCTGCACCGGCAACACAAGAAGGAACGGCGGGACCCAGTGCCGAGCAAGGACGCCGGATTGCCGCAGACGCTTTTGTGTATGGCTACTCACTGATTACCACGGACATCACCAGGGTGCAGATGAGCAATGTGCCCGAAGTGAAGGACCTGACGGCGCCGGTCGGCCAGTTCATCAATGTGCCGCGGTACCCGCCGGCGGATTACCGCGGCGTCTCGGCGCCCAATGCCGACACCCTGTATTCGGTGGCGTGGGTGGACTTGAGCGAACCGCAGGTCTTCAGTCATCCGGACATGGGCAAGCGCTTCTTTCTATTCGAAATCTCGGACCTCTGGATGATCGATCTAGCCGACTCCCCGAGTGCCCGTACTGCTGATGGCGCAGCTGCCAACTACCTGCTTACCGGTCCGGGTTGGACGGGAACGGTGCCCGAAGGGATGAAGCATATCCCGATGGAGACGCGCTACATGGTTGTGCTTGGCCGGACCTACGCCGATGGCACCGATGCGGACTACAAGGCGGTCAATTTGCTGCAGGCGCAATACAAGATCACCCCGTTGTCGGCCTGGGGCCAGCCCTACACGCCAGTGGCGCCGCCGGTCGATCCCGATACGGGCTACAGCATGACTGAGAAGCCGCAGGAGGTGATCAACGCCATGGATTCGTCTACCTATTTCAACAAGTTGGCAAGCCTCATGTGCAAGGATGCGCCACCGGCGGCTATTGACGCACCGCAGGTAGAGGAAATGGCCAAAATAGGGATCGTGCCCTGCGAGCCATTTGATGCCAGCAAATGGGATCCGGCGGTGCAGACTGCGGTCACCGAGGGGATCAAGTCCGGATGGGAAAGAATCAAGGCCAACCAGGAAAACCTGGGCAAGAAGGTCAATGGCTGGACGATTACAAAGGGGCTGGGCGTTTACGGTACCGACTATCTGAAGCGGGCCACGGTAGCCGCGTTCGGCTGGCCGGCCAATCGTGAGCAGGATGCGGTCTACCCCTACACCATGGTGGACAGTGAGGGTCAGAAACTCAATGGCGCCAACAAGTACACCCTGACATTTGCCAAGGGCGAGACGCCACCAGTCAAGGGTTTCTGGTCGATCACCATGTACATGATCGACGGAGGCTGGTGGTTTGTACCGAACAAGCTGAACAAGTTTACAGTCAGCCCGCGCGACAACCTGAAGACCAATGCCGATGGGTCGACCACGCTCTATTTCCAGACCGAGTCGCCGGGCAAGGACAAGGAGTCCAACTGGCTGCCAGCGCCATCTGGCGAATTCATCCCGATGCTGCGCATGTATTACCCAGAGCCATCGGCACCATCGATTCTGGATGGCAGCTGGACGCCGCCGGCGGTTGTGAGAGTGCAATAGCTCGCCAGCGCTGATCGCCGATTGCAGCCGGTGACTTTCCACCACCGGCTGCAATCTATCAAGGGTTCGATCCGAAGCAGGGCTGGCATTGCGGCTTCGCGAATGCTGCAGACCTGTTCATGCGGATCGCCGATTATCCCGGGGTCGACGATAGGGGTCTTCTGACAACGAGACCTTGCGCGAGTCGCTGCGCCGCCCCGTGATCGAAGTGATCATGGCGATCAACTAGACATTGCACGAGTACCGTTCCGACGGTGTCCAACTGATTGTCAGCTTCCGTCCCTGGCTTCATTTCAAGATGTCGGACGTGATCACAGCACGCCGCCCGGTTCGGTATCCTTGAAACTGCGCGGACTGGTTTGCCGGGCCAGGCTGAATACCCCCTCGCGCACCACCCGCGTCATGCGGATATCGATGATCGTGGTTTCGTTCGGCGCGATCAGTGGCAGCAGGTTCTGCACGTCGGCCTGGAGTTCGGCCATCCAGTATTCGACAAAATGATCGCCATCGCGCGGCGTGATACGCAATCCATACGGGGGTCGTGGTATTAGCGCCTTGCGCGCAACCTCGCCTTCCTTCTTGCCAGGCACGGCCTCGCAACCGGTCAGCGTGGCGTGATTGAGAAAGAAGGTGAGATTCCCGGATCGCCGGTTGTACTGGCGATCGGCAAGAAAGTTTTCGGGCAGCTGGTTGGGATCGTTGTTGGGGCCGGCGGTCAACAGGACCTTGACGTCGGGCGCGCCGATGCCGCTCGAGTCGATCAGGCGAAAGATCACCATGGCGTGTGGATCGTGGATGTACTCGCGATCCGGCAGTACCGGAACGTGCTCGACTTCGAGTCGCCTGGCGACCTCCTGGTGGGCCTTGTTCTCGCTGTCGAATTGATCGCACAGCGTCGTGTAGTCGGCTCCAGTTGAAACGCCGAGGCAGCGCAGAATCGCTGCAACCGTTTCGTCCTGGCCGCCGTCGTCTCGTACCGCGCGCATGATGCCCATGGCTTCGCCCGAGTGGGCCTTGCCAGGCACGATCTTGAAGGCTGTCCTTGGCGACCGCCTGGTTGAGACCTTCTTGAGCGTGCGCAGGCGCTTTCTGGCCGAAGGCAACGCTTCGCCCGCAACGCTTTCCGGCTGCTCGAGCACGATGTGGGTGGCATTGAGGTTGGCTGCGGCGAGGCGGACGACACCATCGGATCCGATTTCGCCGGTATACGGATTGACGAAGTCGTACAGCTTGCGGTCGATCGAATCGCCGCTGAGCACGAACTGGAAGAGTGGCTGCGCAGACTCCGTCAGTTTCAGGCGCGGATAGTCATTGATCCAGCGCAGGTTGAGCTCACAGGATTCCGGGCTGCCGAGTTCAAGCCAGTCGAGTACGCCCTGTCCCGGCTCGATTCCGTTGAACCAGCTCCTGATCGCGGCCAGACGCGACTTGCCGAGTTGCGCCAGTGCCGACCCGAAATTGGCCGGAGCGAGCATGATCAGATGGCTCATCGGACAGTCGGACGGGCGTTTGGTCCGCACCCAGGTTCGATCGAACCAGTCACGAACAACCGGCCCTCCAGTCGAATGGGTAATGCAGACGAAGCGCCGGTTGGCTCCCGCGCTTTCAAGTACGGCAGACAGCGCAGACTCGAATCCGCGCGAGATATCCGACAATTTCACTTCATCGCGAAAGCTGACGTACTGCCCGAGATGAACGTGCTTCACGTCGAGTCTTGGTCCGCCGGCACGCGCCGCCTCGGCCTTGAGACGGGCGGGCAGGGCGCCGTAGGTATTCGTGTTGGTGACGCTCCAGCCATGCACGAAGACAACCAGCAATGCAGCCATCGTCGCTCTCCTTGATGATCGGATCCGGACAACCTGAAACAGTCCGCTCCGGCGGCGCCTCGACGATCGGCCTGGCCGCCGGATGGCGGGCAGGATCGATCAGGTGCTCTCGAATTCGGCGATCAGGGATGCACGCTGCGTTGCGTCAAGAATGGGCCCCATTCCCGCCTGGAGATTGTCCGATTCGCGATCGGGTTTGCCTGTGGCGGGGATCACGACGGTCACCGCGGGTTCGCTCAAGGCAAAGCGCAGGAACAATTGCGCCCATGACGTTGCGCCGACCTCGGCGGCCCAGCCCGGTAGTGGCTTGCCCTTCACCCGCGAGAACAGGTCGCCGTCGTCGAAGTTGCGGTTCGCGAGCACGGCCACGCCGAGGTCGCGTGCCATCGGGAACACGCGCTTCTCCGCATCGCGATGGGTGACCGAATAATTGATTTGCAGGAAGTCGGGCTTTGATTCGGCAACGGCATCCGCCAGATCGTCCTGGGCGCGATCAAGGTAATGGGTCAGGCCGACATACCGGGTCTTGCCTTCGGCCTTGAGTTCGCGCGCAAGCGCCAGTTGTGTCTTCCAGTCGCCAAGATTGTGTACCTGGAGCAATTCGACGTGGTCGGTCCTGAGGCGCTTCAGCGAGGCATTGAACTGGGCAAGTCCGGCATCGCGACCGACGACGCCGGAAAGCTTTGTCGCCAGGAAAGCCTTGTCGCGCATCTTCAGCTCGTCGATCAGATCGCCGATGACGGTCTCGGCCGTGCTGTAGGAGGGCGAGGTATCGATCAGGGTAGCGCCTGCAGCGAAGAAGCGTCGCAGCACTTCGCGACGCGGATCGCGCTCATCCGCGCCGGTGCCTATCTCGAAGCTGCCCGAGGTTCCGAGCCCGATCACCGGCACGCGCTCGCCACTGGAAGGAATCACCCGCGTCGCCATCTTGCCCTTCATGTCGGGCGCCGGAGTGGTACCGAAGGCCAGTGATGGATGGATCATTGCAGCCAGCGCAATGGCCGTGGAAGTGCCAAGAAACTCGCGTCGATTGGTCATGGTCTTGCCTTTCGATGGTGAGGTCGTGAGGACATTGTGCACTCGCGAATGTTGCATGCAAGTTCCGCGGACCGTTCAGGGCGTCTGGTTCTGGTTCATCCGTACTGGGATGATGGGGCGAGTCCATTGCAGGAATTGCCAGCCACATGACCACGCCAGACCTCTGCGACGCCCATCCCGATCTCGTCCGTGTGGCCGAGCCGATCTTCCGCACTTACGGCGGTCGCGATTTTTTTGCTGGCCGGATCGTCACGGTCAAGTGTTTCGAGGACAACTCCAGGGTAAAGGAGCTCGTCGCAACCCCAGGGAAGGGCAAGGTGCTCGTCGTCGATGGCGGCGCTTCATTGCGCCGCGCATTGCTGGGCGATCAGCTCGCGCAACAGGCCGCGTCGAATGGCTGGGAAGGCATTCTGATCAACGGCTGCCTGCGTGACGTGCAGATCATCGCCACCCTCGACATCGGCGTGCAGGCCCTGGCCAGCCATCCGATGAAAACCGAAAAGCGCGGCCTCGGTGATGTCGACGTGCCGGTCAGCTTTGCCGGCCTTGCATTCCTTCCGGGTGAATGGATCTATGCCGATGCCAATGGCGTCGTCACATCGAGCACGGAACTGAAGGGCACCGCTTGATTGGTCCCGCAATGTAGGTCGACCCGATGCTGTTCCCGTTCGCGGGACAATGCGAATGGCAACCGAGGCAAGGCTTTCTTCCTTGAGAGGAACGTTGTGCTCGCAGTTGCGCTGTGACGGGAAGTCGGTGCAGACAGGATTCGTGGAGAGTACCTAAAGCGACAACGTTCGCCCGCCATCCACAGGTACGTTGATCCCGTTCACGTAACCCGCAGCAGGCGATGCAAGAAAGGCGATGACGCCGGCGATTTCGCTGGCTTCGGCGAAGCGGCGCAGCGGGACGGTTGCGAGCATGCCTTCGGCGACTTTTTCTTCGCTGCTGCCGGTGGCCTTGGCGCGGTCGTGGAGGATTTGTTCGAGGCGTTGGGTCTTGGTGTAGCCGGGCAGCACATTGTTGACGGTGATCCCGTGCGGGCCTAGTTCGGTAGCCAGTGTTTTCGACCAGCTCGCCACGGCGCCGCGGATCGTGTTGGACACGCCGAGATTGCGGATCGGTTCCTTCACCGAGGTCGAGATCACGTTGATGATGCGGCCGTAGCCGCAGCCCTGCATGCCGGGCAGCACGGCTTGCAGGATGACCTGCGCGGCAATCAGGTGCAGGTTGAAGGCCGTCTGGAATTCTTCGATCCTTGCGGCGTGGGCGGTGCCGCCGGGCGGACCCCCAGTATTGTTGACGAGAATATTGATTGCGCCGTTGTTGGCTACCGCTTCGACTTGTGTGCGCAGGGCCGCATGATCGTTCATGTCAGCGCTGATGTAGCCGTGTTTCTGCGCGGCATGCGTGCGCGGCAGGGAGTCGACGACTGCCTTCAGCGATTCGGCAGAACGGGCGAGAAGGGTGACGTCAGCGCCGAGTGCGGCCAGTTCGTGTGCTGCCGCGCGACCTATGCCCTGGGAGGCGCCACAGACGAGGGCGTGCTTGCCGGTGAGTTCGAGATTCATGTGTCTTGCCTCACTTCTCTGGTCGGGAAACGAAAGAATCAAGAGCGTTCCCTCATCCCCCTGCGGGACCTTCTCCCGCAGGCGGGAGAAGGAAAAACACACTGCAATACCAGCAGCGATTCCTTCGTTGCCTTATCGCTTCTTGATGGCGCCCATTTTAGCGTTACTGAATGCGCGCGAGCTTCTGAACCATTTGCGAGAGCAGGTCGTCGTCATCGCTGGAATGCGGGGGTTCGACGGACTCAAGGTCGAAGCCCATGATCGCCGCATCTTCCGCGTCGAGGCCGTCGAAGGCGCGAAACTCGGCGTCGAGCAGGGCCATGCGTGCGTGCTGTTCGTCGTCGTAGCGCGGGCGCTCGCCGCTGGAGTCGAAGATTTCGACGATACCGGACTCGAGGATGGTCATGCGCGCCCAGACCAGGGTGTCGCCGATCACGGCGACCCACCATTCGTGGCGGATTTCGTCTTCGGTACCGATCTCGATGTCATCGTCCATGTTCATGGGCCGAATCCTCCGGTTGCCTTGGCGGCGAAGGCGGACAGTGCCCCCAACACGATCGCCCAGGCGCCAATCGCGCCAAGCCGGGCCAGGCCGGTCAGCGACTTGTCGCGCAGGGCACGGTAGCGGCGTGCCAGATACCAGCCGAATGCGCGCGGCGAGAACATGAATCCACCGAGGCGTGCGCGTTCGGCCGGGTGGTGGTCGCGCAAATGAACGGCGACCAGGATCCAGGTCATGATGTAGGTGGTCAGGCCGGCGACGAAGAAGCCGAGGCCGAGCAGCAGCATGAATTCGCGGGCGAGGTGCATCAGAACTCCGCGTGGCCGGGAACGCGTGGGTAGGGGATGGCGTCGCGAATATTGGCCAGGCCACAGACATAGACCACGAGGCGTTCGAAGCCAAGGCCGAATCCGGCATGCGGCACGGTGCCGTAGCGACGGAAATCACGGTACCAGTTGTAGTGGGCCGGATCGAGACCGAACTGCTGCATGCGTGCGTCGAGTACGTCGAGGCGCTCCTCACGCTGCGAACCGCCGATGATCTCGCCGATGCCGGGCGCCAGCACGTCCATGGCGGCGACCGTGCGCTGATCGTCATTCAGGCGCATGTAGAACGCCTTGATCTTCTCGGGGTAGTTGGCCACGACGACCGGGCGTCCGACGTGTTCTTCGACCAGGTAACGCTCGTGCTCGGTCTGCAGGTCGACGCCCCATTCCACCGGGTATTCGAATTTCTTGCCGGATTTCTTCAGGATCTCGACCGCATCGGTGTAGTCGATACGCTCGAACGGCGCATTGATGAAGCCCTCCAGGCGCGAGACAGCCGTCTTCTCGACGCGCTCGGCGAAAAACGCCATGTCGTCGGCGCGCTCGTCGAGCACGGTCTTGAATACGAACTTGAGCAATTCCTCGGCGACGCGCGCGTCCTCGTCGAGATCGGCGAACGCGATCTCGGGTTCGATCATCCAGAATTCGGCCAGATGGCGTGCCGTGTTTGAATTCTCGGCACGAAACGTCGGTCCGAAAGTGTAGACCTTGCTCAGGGCCAGGCAGTATCCCTCGACATTGAGCTGGCCGGACACGGTCAGGAATGCATCCTTGCCGAAGAAATCCTCGCGCATGTCGACCTTGCCCTTGTCGGTACGCGGCAGGTTCATCAGATCCAGGGTCGAAACGCGGAACATCTGGCCGGCGCCTTCGGCATCCGAGGTCGTGATGATCGGCGTGTTGACCCAGCAGTAACCGTTCTGGTCGAAGTAGCGATGGATCGCCGATGCAATGGTGTGGCGCACACGCGTTATCGCGCCGAACAGGTTGGTGCGAGGACGCAGATGGGCGACTTCACGCAGGAACTCGAGCGAATGCGGCTTCGGCTGAATCGGATAGGTTTCCGGATCATCGACCCAGCCGACCACCTCGATCGAGCTGGCCTGCAACTCGAAACCCTGGCCCTTGCCTTGCGAGGCAACCAGTTCGCCGGTGGCGATCAGCGCGCAACCGGCCGACAGGCGCTGTACTTCTTCGGCGTAGTTGGCCAGCGAATCGGGTGCAACCACCTGGATCGGGTCAAAGCAGGAGCCGTCGCTCAGATTGATGAAGGACAGGCCCGCCTTGGAATCGCGGCGGGTGCGCACCCAGCCGCGCACACTGATCGGGCTGCCTGCGGGCAGGGCACCACTCAAGGCCTGTTTTACGGTGACGACGGACATGCGTTGCGGGCTCCGGTGTTCGGGAAAGCCGTCGCCCATGGCGATTCGGCGGAGCCGCGCATGATAACGGAAGCGCACAGCCGGGTGGCATGCCACCCTTGTCTTGACGGTTCGAAGCCCAGGGCAACGCTGAACAACTGGCGCAACCGTCACGACGTCTGTCTGCGCGCAGACAGGCGTCGCCTGACCGATTGGTCCTCTATTGAAACAGGTGGCTTGCAGAAGGCCCGCCAGCCGCACCTCGAGTCTTGCCAGGGCCACCCGCCTTCACTTCGCCTCGCAGCACGACTGGCAGACCTTCCAAATGCCATGACGATTGTGCCACTTGTTCAGCGTGGCCCTAGATCCTAGATATGGAGTCCGGTCCGAGTGTTAGACTGGCATCCGAGAACCCGCTTTCCCGAATCCCTTATCCCGAATTTCGAATCCCTGCACCTCATGCCCATCCAGCTGACCGAAGCGGCACTTGGCCGCATGCATACTTTCCTCGCCAGGGATCCTTCGGCGATCGGAGTGCGCTTTGGCATCCGCAAGACGGGCTGCTCGGGCTATGCGTATACGGTCGATCTGGCCCAGTCCATCGCCGAAAACGACAGCGTCTTCGATCACGATGGCATCCAGGTTCTGGTCGACGCCAAGGCCTTGCCCTTCGTCGAGGGCACCGAAATCGACTATCGGCGCCAGGGTCTGAGCGCGTCCTTCGTGTTCCGCAATCCGAACGTGACCGGAGAATGCGGCTGCGGCGAGAGCTTCACGGTCGACACGAAAGACTGATATCCCGTTGATTTTGCAAGCCTGGCGGGCTGTCGCATCGTTCAGAAACATCGGTTAGACTCGCAACCGCTGTATTTGCACGGTCGCTACGCCGTGGACCGATGCCGCGAAGATCCGCTGATCCACCGCATCGCCCGGCCAGCCGCAGCTGCAATGCAGAGTGGTTGGAAGCCCCAATGGGGTATTGGGCAAAATGATCAGTGGAGACAAGCATGTCGGATCGTGAGGTCGGCACCGTCAAGTGGTTCAATGAAAGCAAGGGTTTTGGATTCATCAGCCGTGAAAACGGCCCGGATGTGTTCGTTCACTTCCGCGCCATCAATGGCACGGGCTTCAAGACTTTGCAGGAAGGTCAGAATGTGAGTTTCACCGTCGTCGAAGGCCAGAAGGGCCTGCAGGCGGAGGATGTCACCGCAGTCTGATACAGAACGCTCGCATGAAATGGCCGGGGCCGCGACGTCCGCGTCGCGGCCCCGTTGTTTTTCCGGATACAGCATCCACGTATTCCGTCTGTCACCTGCGAGGAAGCTAGATGATTACTTTGAACGTGCGTGGTTTGCCGCGCAGCATGACCGAAACATCCCTGAACGACATGTTTGGCAAGTTTGGTCGTGTGCACAAGCTGAAAATGGCCATGGATCCGTTCAAGAACGAGTGCAAGGGCTTTGCCGAGCTCGCCATGGAAGGGCATGAGGCGCGCGCCGCCATTGCCGGTCTGGATGGCAGTTTTCAGGATGGCGGCACCTTGCGTGTCGGCCTGGCCAGCGCACGCCCGGCGCGCGGCGGACGTCGCTGAGTCCGGCTTCGCGGTGATGCCGGTACCGACAGATCGCGTTGAAGTGCCTGAAACAACACTCAATGCCTGATCCGCACAAGATCCGTGTTCGCACAGATGACGGCGCCGAGTCGGATCTGCACCTTTCGCATGCGCCAGATTCGCGCTTCGGCCTGTTCTGGTTGCCCGCGCTCGGCGTCACCGCGCGTCACTATCTGCGATTTGCCGAAACCCTTGCGGGGATGGGCATCAGCGTCGCCGTTCATGAGTGGCGTGGTGCAGGATCAAGCAACCTGCGCGCATCACGCCAGAGCGACTGGGGTTACCGCGAACTGTTGCAGTTCGATATTCCGGCCGGTCTCGCTGCGGCGCGAGCGGCCATGCCAGATACGCGATGGATTCTGGCGGGACACAGCATCGGTGGTCAGTTCGCCTGTCTGCATGCCGCATCGAATCCCGATGCGAGCGAAGCACTGGTGCTGGTGGCTTGCGGCTCGCCGTACTGGAAAACCTTTTCTTCGCCCCGGCGCTGGCTGTTGCGGCTGGTTCCTGCCGCCGTCAGTGTCGCTACCGCGTTGTACGGCTACTACCCCGGCAAGCGGATCGGATTTGCCGGCAGCGAAGCGCGGACCCTGATGCGTGACTGGGCGCAGAGCGCGAAGTCCGGCGTCTACTCCCGCTATCTCGAGGGTGTCGATTTCGAGAACGAATTGGGCAAGTACGCAAAACCCCTGCTGAATATGCGCATGGAACAGGATTCACTCTGTCCACCCGAGTCATGCGAGTGGTTGCTGGGAAAGATGTCCAGTGCCGAAATCAGCCGGCTCAGCCTGGCGGCGAGCGAATTCGAGGGTCGGCAGGCCAGTCATTTTTCCTGGATGAAGGAGCCTGGGCCGGTTGCGCGACACATTGCCGACTGGGTTCATCGACGACTGGAAGCGACGGGGACTGCAGCGGATGTCAGGCCTGCTTGATCCGTATCCGCCACCCGGAATGCGAGTGCGCCTCGAAAAAGCACATCGAAGCGCTCAGCGCGAACCCGTGTCGAAGCGGGGTTTTGACGGTGTAGTGCGTAGCGCTTTCATGAATTTTCAATCGGGAATCCATCATGCACCTGTTTGAGCCAATGTCCTTGCGTGAGGTGAAGCTGCGCAACCGCATCGTCGTATCGCCGATGTGCGAATACTCGGCTGTCGATGGTGTGCCCCAAACTTGGCATCTGGTTCACCTGGGCAGCCGTGCCGTCGGAGGTGCAGGGCTGGTGATGGCCGAAGCTACGGCGGTCGAGGCCCGTGGCCGGATCTCGCCGGCGGACACCGGGATCTGGAACGATGCGCAGGCCAAAGCGTGGGCCCCGATAGCCTCTTTCATTGCCGAGCAGGGAGCAGTGGCAGGAATCCAGCTTGCGCATGCCGGTCGCAAGGCGAGCACGTCTCCGCCCTGGGTCAAGCAACGCACGGTCGAGCCAGGCGAGGGCGGCTGGACCCCGGTTGCGCCTACGGCCATGGCCTATTCCGAACACTATCCAAAGCCCGAGGCACTCGATAGCCAGGGCATCGAAGACATCATCGAGGCATTTCGCGCAGCCACGCAGCGCGCACTCGACAGCGGTTTCCGAGTGATCGAGATCCATGCGGCGCATGGCTATCTGTTGCACGAATTTCTCTCTCCTCTCAGCAACCGGCGCTCGGACGAATGGGGCGGCAGTTTCGACAATCGGGTCCGGATGACACGCAGGGTGGTATCGGCGGTGCGTTCGGCCATGCCCGATTCCCTGCCACTGCTGGTCCGCATCTCTGCCACCGACTGGGTTCCTGGCGGCTGGGACATCGAGCAGAGCATCGAGCTTTCGCGTCTGTTGAAGGACGAGGGTGTCGATCTCGTCGACGTATCCAGTGGCGGTCTCTCCGAAGATCAGGAGATTGAAGCGGTGCCCGGCTATCAGGTTCCCTTCGCCGAGCGAATTCGCGCGGAGGCAGACATCGCGACGAGTGCGGTCGGCCTGATTACCGAGGCGGCGCAGGCCGAAGCCATCCTGAGTTCAGGGCAGGCAGATCTCGTCCAGCTGGCGCGGGAGCTGCTGCGCGATCCGTACTGGCCGAGGCGAGCCGCCAGGGAGCTGGGCGCGGCGATCGAAGCGCCGAAGCAGTATGCCCGGGCCTGGTGAGTCAGGCGCATGGGATTAAGGCAACGCTGAACAAGTGGCACAATCGTCATGGCACTCAGAGGGTCCGCCAGTCGTGCAGCGAGGCGAAGTGAAGGCGGGTGGCCTTGGCAAGACTCGCGGTGCGGCTGGCGGGCCTTCGGAAAGCCACCTGTTTCAATAGAAAATCAATCGGTCAGGCGACGCCTGTCTGCGCGCAGCTCCTTGTTGCGCTGCCTTGAAGCGACTGCATGGATGCAGGAGGTAGAGCAACGCAGGAGCAGTTGCCGAGACAGCCGCTCCATCTGCGTCAGCGCGCCGCGATCCGCAAGCAGACAGAGGTCGTGACGGTTGCGCCACTTGTTCAGCGTTGCCTTGAGCTTCGAACCCGTTCCCGCAAGGAGTATTGCCATGAACCAGACAGAGCACCAGCACATCGAACCCAGGCTTCACGACCTGGGCGACGGTTTTGTCGTACGGCGCATGCTGCCCTCTGCGCAGCGCCGCTCGGTGGGTCCCTTTGTCTTTCTGGATCATGTCGGTCCGGTTGATCTGGCGCCCGGAAAGGGGGTGGACGTGCGTCCGCATCCGCACATCGGCCTGTCGACGATGACCTACCTGTTCGATGGAGTATTCACGCATCGGGACAGCATGGGCGTCGTCCAGGACATCCGGCCGGGTGCGGTCAACTGGATGACCGCAGGCCGCGGCGTGGCGCATTCCGAGCGCACCCCGGCACTCGAACGCTCGGCAGGCCATCGCTTGCATGGCGTGCAATTCTGGGTCGGCCTGCCGGGTGGCGATGCGGAGGTCGATCCCTCTTTCTCGCACCATTCGCGCGACCAGCTGCCGGAATGGATCGAGGACAATGACAAGGTGCGGATCCGGCTTGTCGCTGGCGAGGCGCTGGATCGTCGGTCGCCAGTGCCGGTCTACTCGCGCCTGTTCTGCCTTGACGTGAGTCTTCGGGACGGTGGTTCGCTGAGGGTTCCGGACGAATTTCCAGAGCGCGCAGTCCTTGTTGTCGAAGGCAGCATTGAGCTCGATGGAAGTGCGTACGAAGTTCACGACATGCTGGTTCTGGGATCCGACAGTCCGGTGGTCGTGAAGGCCACAGGGACGGCGCGAGTGATCGTGCTGGGTGGCGATCCTCTCGATGGTCCGCGCCACGTCTGGTGGAACTTCGTAGCGGCCAGCCGTGAGCGCATCGATCAGGCCGCCGCAGACTGGAAGGCCGGTCGATTCGATGCGGTCCCCGGCGAAACCGAGTTCATCCCCTTGCCTGACAAGTGATTGAATGCGGGATTTCGGGTTCCACACCGGATCGAGTGGTCGTATGCTGAATCTCCGAGACGCGCCTGTTTCGAGGGAACCGCCATGAATCAACCCGCTGCCGACACTCCAGAAGCGAGACACTTCGCGAATTTTCGCGAGTTCTATCCCTACTATCTTGGCGAGCACGCCGACCAGACTTGCCGTCGTCTGCATTTCGTGGGCACGTCTCTGGTCATCGGCGTCCTTGTTGCAGCGATCGTACGCAGCAACCCGATGTGGCTGTTGCTTGCACCCGTCGCGGGCTATGGCTTCGCATGGGTCGGACATTTCTTCTTCGAAAAGAACCGGCCGGCGACTTTCAAGCACCCGCTCTACAGCCTGATCGGCGACTGGGTCATGTACTGGGACATGCTGCGCGGCAAGATCAGGTTCTGAGCATCGCATGGGTGCCCATAGTGAAGCAGCCGGCGTGCGACTGGATGTATGGCTCTGGGCTGCACGCTTCTTCAAGACGCGCAGTCTCGCCAAGCAGGCCATCGCGGGAGGCAAGGTCGCAATCAACGACGCGTCGGCCAAGCCGGCACGCAGCGTGCACGTCGGCGATCAGCTGAGTATCGCTCGCGGCGTTGAGCGTATGCGGGTCCGCGTCGTCGGCTTGAGCGCCATGCGCGGTCCTGCGACACAGGCACAGGCCTTGTACGAGGAGTCTGCGGAAAGCGTGGACGCGCGCGAGAAAGCACGAGAGATGAGGCGACTCACAGGTGCTGGACTGGATCATCCGGCAGCTCGACCCGACAAGCACTCTCGCCGCCTCCTGCGTGAATTCAAGGAGAGCGGTCACTGACAGCGTTCGAGCATCTATGCAAACTGTCCGGTGTACCATGCGCATCAATGGAGTCGTCCGCAATCCGGCATTAGTGAAGATGACCCTTGCACCTCCCGGCAGGATCTCTTCCCCGGGATTCACGATGCCCGCAGATCCGCGGCCGAGTGGGTGCCATGCAATGTGCCTGAACTCTGGAAGATGATGCAGCGCTCGCTACTAAGAGATACCTGGGTCGAATTGAGACGGCGCCGCGTTGTCCGCGCCGGGATAACCTACGCCGTGGTTGGCTGGATCATTCTGCAGGCGGCGGAGATCACCTTCGAGCCGCTGGATCTTCCGCCGTGGGCGCTGACCTGGACCGTGCTCGGCGTCGTGCTTGGTTTTCCGGTCGTGCTCGTGCTTTCCTGGTTCTTCGATGTTTCGAAACGCGGTGTCACGCGTGAGCGAGGCGTGGCCGGTCCGGTTGGCGCGGCATTTGCGGTTGCGATGGTGTTGCTGGCCGTCGGAGGTGTTGCCTGGTGGCTCTACGGGGTCTATGCGCCCGCCAGGCTCCAGTTGGCAAAGGCCGACCCTGGCATCGAGGCCTCATCGAGTTCGGCGCCAGCCAATTCGGTTGGCGTGTTGCCGTTCGATGATCTGAGTCCCGGGGCAGATCAGGGATTTCTTGCCGACGGAATCGCCGAAGAACTGCTCGATCGCCTGGCGCGCAATCCGGGTCTGCAGGTTGCATCGAGAACATCCTCCTTTGCATTGCGCGGACTTGCCCAGGACATGCGCACGCTGGGCCAGCAGCTCGGCGTGCGCTGGTTGCTTGAAGGGTCCCTGCGCAAGGCCAGTGGGCGCGTCCGCGTGACCGCCCAGCTCATCGACACGAGCAACGGATTTCATGTCTGGAGCGATACCTACGAAAAATCCGATCACGATCTTTTCGCCCTGCAGGATGAAATCGCAACGGCGATCTCCGATGAGCTTTCTACGCGTATCGAGGGCGTGGCCGCTGAAGTGCCCGCGGAAGCCAGCACCAGCAACCCGGAAGCCCTGGAGGCGTACATGCAGGGTCGCGGCGCATGGCGCAAGCGGACTGCAGCTTCGCTGGACGATGCGGAGGCCATGTTCCTCAAGGCCGTGGAGCTCGATCCGGAGTTTGCACGCGCGTGGTCCGGATTGGCCGACACCTACCTGCTCCAGGCAGATTACGGTCGGCGTTCCGAAGAAGAGGCCATCCGCCTGGCGGAGCCCGCGGCGGTCAAGGCTGTCGTACTGGGCCCCAAACTCGGCGAAGCCTGGGCATCTCTCGGGCTGTTGCGCTTGACTGCAGGACAGTACACGGCAGCGCAGAGCAGTCTGGAGCAGGCGATGAAACTCGACCCGCGCTACGAAATGGCGCCCATGTGGCTGGCCAACGTCTACGGCAGCATGGGCCGAATGGACAGGAAGCGCGAAGTCTTGCTCAAGGCTGTCGAGCTCACCCCGCTGGAGCCCGTTATCAATGTCAATCTGGCCGAGCTCACGGCCAGCAGCGGGGACAGCCAGGCCGCGCTTGAACAGCTGCAACGGGTACTTGCGATCACCCCGAATGACGCGTCACTGTTGCGCGCGGTTTCGTCGATCGAACTGGCAGAGCTCGATTACTCTGCTGCATTGCGTGCTGCCAGGCAGGCCCTGGCAACAGATCCGGATGGGCCGGCAAATATCCATGCCATGCTGAGGGTCCTCATGCAGATCGAGGATTTCGAGGCCGCCACGTCGCTTGCCATGCGTCTCCCGGCTGGCACGCCGGATCGACGCATCGCCCTGCAGACGATTGAATTCAATCGGGGTGGTACCGAGTTGATTCCGGACATGGTGGAAGCCATCTCCAGCATTGCCGTCAATCCCTATAGCGCCAGCAATCGAACCACGCTGACCCTGGCAGGCATGGTCGAGTTGCGCGCGGGAAATCCGGGATTGGCGGCGGATTGGCTGAGTCAGGCCGCGGGCGAGCCCGGGCAACTCGAAACCAATCTGGATTTGATGAATCCGGCCAGTTTGCTGGTCGTCGCATTGGAGGCGATGGGCGAAAAGGAACAAGCCAGGCGTTGGAGTGAACCGCTGCTTGAAGTTGCAAAAAGGGCCATCGAGCAACCGGGCAACGGAATCCGGCGTTTCATGCTGGAAGCAATGGTTGCAGCGCAGCAGGATGAGCCGGCCGCCGCTGTTGCTGCGCTGGAAAAGGCCTTCGAGCAGGGTTATCGAAACCGTGCGGAACTGCTGTACGATCCGCGTCTGGCGCCTCTGAAAGACAGGCCCGAAATTCAGGCGATGCAGAAGAAGATGGCGGACGAGTTTGCCGCGGCTCGACAGGAGGCGGCCGGATCGATTGCCCATTGATCTCCTCACTCGCGGTGCGAATGGAGCCGGCCTTCGCCTCATGCGGAATGGCATGGGCGTCGCCAGAACGGTTTCCTCCATTTCCTTCACCAGGTATTTCGGGTTGCGCATGCCTGTCTGGTCTGGATATCAGTTCGATCGCGGCCAGGAACGACGGAAACAGGATCCGGTTGGCGTGACCGCTCAGGTGGTCGCCGTCGAAGAACAGCGGCTTTCCATCACGTATCGCATTGCAGCGAGTGGCGCCGCAAAGTAGCGGAAGCGGATCCCAGACCGTGGCCTCCAGCTGGCGCGCCAGCTGGCCAAGGCTGGTCATGGCCGGCTCTCGATAGTCTTCGATGGAAGCGCGCGACTCCGACATGCCGCCCGCGCATGAAGAGTTTCCTGCATTGAAGAAGTCCGAGCAGCGAAACGGCGAGGCGCGAAACAGCGGTGTCGGTGCCTCAAAGACGATATGGATACCCTTTCTTGCCAAGGGGTAGAGCGTTCTCCGGAGCGCGGCCTCGATGGCGCGCCGAGCCGTGGCATGTCGGGACACATGCGGGAAACCGGCAACATCTCCTGCAGGAAAGGCCGCATCCTGATTGCTCAGGCGCGGCAGGCGCATCGCTGCGAGGAACAGGATGTCTCCGGGTTTCGAGCGATGCAGGATGTCGTCGACCTGTGCCTGATTCTGTGCCGGGCAAACGCCGGATTCGCGTTCGGGCTGCAGACTGGCAAACGTGCATCCGGTATTCGGGTAAAGAGTGACCCGCGCGCCGGTACGCAACACGTATTCGGTCAGCATCGTTGCATAGGCCAGCGCGTGCGAATCGCCAATCGCAAATACATCGGGCATGGAGGCGGAGACAGCCCCGCATCCGGATCTCTCGTAGATCGTCACGGGTGCAGCATCGATTGTCTGACTCGACGTGACCACCGTACAGCCGGGTATGGCATCGATGCGTTGCAGGGGTTTCGCATACCAGAGCTCGGCGTTGCGCGATACCGTGCTCAGGGACAGGTGCTGCTTTCCCAGCGAGATCATTGCCGACAGTCCCCAGGACGCAACGATCACCAGCATGCCCGCGGCAACAACACTTGTGCGCGACCAGGGCCGTAACAGCTTCCAGTAGCGGAATGGAGACTCGACGAGGCGATAGGACAGCTCGGCCAGAATGAACGTCGAACCGACAGCCGCCGCCGCAAGCGGAATCGTATCGAGTCCGCAGGTCCAGCGCATGACGACGTAGACCGGCCAATGCCACAGATACAGCGAGTACGAGCGACGCCCCAGATAGACAGGGATCGCGCTTCCCAGCAGGCGCGACAAGCCCAGCTTGCGGTCGGTTCCATACAGGAACCCCAACAGGCCAAGCGTCGCGACGGTTGGCAAGAGGGCACCCGGGAACGGAAACCGGCTGACTTCGGAAACCGACAATGCCCAGCCGAGCAAAGCAAGCGAGAGCCACGCCGCAATTGCCCTTGTTGCCAGCCATCCCGTCGCCCGACCTTTGCCGGCCGTGGACTGGACAAGCTGGAACACCAACACACCGGCTCCCAGTTGCCAGAATCGCGATGTAATCAGGTAGAAGCCTGCCCCGGAATCCGAGCCCGAGCGTGCCCATGCATCAGCCAGTGAAGCGAGCACGGCCAATGCGACAAGGCATACGGATACGCTCCGCCAGCGTCCGCCGCGCGTCCAGGCGAAGAAGAGCAGGGGAAACAGCAGATAGAACTGCTCTTCGACACCCAGCGACCAGGTATGCAGATAGGGATTGAACTCCGTGCTCGGCGAGAAATAGGTATCGGACTGCAAAGCCAGATAGACATTGCTGAGTGCAAAGAAGGCAAACAGCCCGGTCAGTTCGTTTGACGAGCTGAGCCACGCGCTGGGTATGACCAGGGTGGAAACCAGACTTGTTGCGAGCAGGCAGGCGAGCAGGGCCGGCACAATCCGTTGCATGCGACGTGCATAGAACGAGGCGAGGAAATGCCCCGGACCACCATCATTCCAGTGGCTGACCGAAGCACTGACCACAAATCCCGAGATGGCGAAGAACACGTCAACACCACTGAACCCGCCCGGCAACCAGAACGTATCCAGGTGATAGAGCATGACGGCGATGACCGCGATCGCGCGCAATCCGTCGATATACGCCTGGTAGTGGATGCGTGGGGTGGCGGTAGCCGATCGCATGGGCAGATGACTTCGTGGCGTACTCAAAGCATCTTTTTCAGGCGGTACAGAGCCTCCAGGGCCTCGCGCGGGCTCATCGAATCCGGATCGAGCGCTCGCATGGTTTCCTCGATTGGCGATGGGGCCGGCGGAGCAAACAGGCCGAGTTGGGGTGTCGCCGACAACGCTGATTTAGTTGCCTTCGCCGTCGAGTGCCCGTCCGCCTCGAGGCGCGCCAGCGTGGCGCGTGCATCCGCAATGGTGGCCTTGGGCAGTCCGGCCAGCGCGGCCACCTGCAAACCGAAGCTGCGGTTTGCCGGACCTTCCTTTACCGCATGCATGAAGACGAGCTGCTCGCCGTATTCGACGGCATCCAGGTGCACGTTCGCGATGCCTTCGTGCGTTTCGGGCAGACGTGTCAGCTCGAAATAGTGCGTCGCAAAAAGCGTGAACGCACGGTTGCGGGTTGCCAGATGACTGGCACAGGCCTGTGCCAGCGCAAGGCCGTCGTAGGTACTCGTGCCGCGACCGATTTCATCCATCAGGACCAGGCTCTGCTCACTGGCGTTGTGCAGGATATTGGCCGTTTCACTCATTTCGACCATGAAAGTCGACTGACCACGCGAAAGGTCATCACCGGCACCGATGCGCGTGAAGATGCGGTCAATCGGTCCGATCGTCGCTCCTGCGGCCGGGACGAAGCTGCCGATGTGCGCCAGCAGTACGATCAAGGCGTTCTGGCGCATGTAGGTGGACTTGCCGCCCATGTTGGGGCCGGTGACGATCAGCATGCGGCGTTCGTCGTTCAGGACCAGATCGTTCGGCTCGAACGGCTCGTCACGGACCTGTTCAACCACCGGATGACGCCCTCGTTCGATCTGGATGCCGTTGACATCGGTCAGGGTAGGGCGATTCCAGCCCAGGGCTTCGGCGCGATCGGCCAGGCAGGCCAGGGTGTCGAGCTCGGCGATGGCGCCGGCAGCGATCTTCAGCTCGCCCAGGCGTTCACCAAGATAGTCGAGCAAGCCCTCGTAGAGCGCGCGCTCGCGCATCAGTGAACGCTCGCGGGCGGAAAGCACCTTGTCCTCGAAGGTCTTCAGTTCTTCGGTGATGTAGCGCTCGGCCCCCTTGATGGTTTGCCTGCGCGTGTAGTGGGCAGGTGCCCGGGTCGATTGCGCCTTGCTGATCTCGATGTAGTAACCGTGCACGCGGTTGTAGCCGACTTTGAGCGTCGGGATGCCGCTGGCGGCCTTCTCGCGCTCTTCGAAGTCGATCAGGAACTGGTCCGCGTTGGTCGCAAGCGCGCGCAACTCGTCCAGCTCGGCGTCGAACCCGGTCCGGATCACACCGCCATCGCGCTGCAGGGCCGGAGGTTGTTCGACGACGGCTGCGATCAGGTAGGCGGCGGTATCGGCGTGCTCGCCTACACGCTCGAGCAGGTCGTGCAGCAACGGACTGTCGGTTCCGGTCAGACGCTCGCGCAATGCCGGTGTGCGCGCAATGCCGTCGCGCAGGGTCGAAAGATCGCGCGGTCGCGCAGAGCGCAGGGCCACCCGGGCCAGGATCCGTTCCAGATCACCGATGCCGCGGAGTTCTTCGCGAAGACCTTCGTTGCAGCCGCTGTCGATCAGCGATTCGATGGCCTGATAGCGACGGTTCAGTGTTTCTCGATCTCGAAGTGGCCTGTTCAACCATCGGTGCAGCTTGCGTGCGCCCATCGGCGTAACCGTGGTATCGAGCACGCCGAGCACGGTGACGTCGCGGTTGCCGGAGGCATGGAAGTCGAGCTCGAGGTTGCGCCGTGTGGCGGCATCCAGCGCAATCGTTTCGTTCGCGTTCTGGACTGACATGCCGCTGAGATGGGGCAGGGCGGACTTCTGCGTTTCCTCGACGTAGGCCAGCAGGCAACCGGCCGCGCCGATGGCCAGCGGGCAATCGTCCACTCCAAACCCGGACAGGTCGCGCGTACCGAAGAATCGACAAAGTTCGCGTTGCGCCGACTCGGCGTCGAAATGCCAGGGTGCGCGCTTGCGCAAGCCGCTCAGCCCGGAGACGACCTTCGGCCAGGCCACGTCCTCGGCAATCAGCACCTCGGCGGGTTGCAGGCGAGCCAGCTCGGCCGCCAGCGCCTCGGCGTTGTCGACATCGCTGAGCAGGAAGCGGCCCGTGGTCAGGTCGACCCAGGCAAGCCCGAAACCCTGCTTGCCGGCCGAAATGGCCAGCAGGAGATTGTCGCGCCGCTCTTCGAGCAGGGCTTCATCGGTCACCGTGCCTGGGGTGACGATACGCACGACCTTGCGCTCGACCAGTCCCTTGGCCTGCGCCGGATCGCCGATCTGCTCGCAGATCGCCACGGATTCGCCGAGCTTGACCAGGCGTGCCAGATAGCCCTCGGCGGCATGGTAGGGCACACCGGCCATCGGAATCGGGGCTCCCGCCGACGAACCGCGCTGGGTCAGTGTGATATCGATCAGGCGTGCCGCCTTGCGCGCGTCGTCGTAGAAGAGCTCGTAGAAATCGCCCATGCGAAAGAACATGAGCACGTCCGGATGGGCCTGCTTCGCAGCGAAGAACTGGCGCATCAGCGGGGTGTGGGTGGCTGCACCTTTTTCAGTCATGCGTACAAGGTTCGGGCGGGAGGCAAGGGGTCTTCCATGTGGTGCGGTGCCCGATTGCGGATCGAAGAAGGCGATTCAATCAGGAACATGCCGGTTGATGGTGATTCTCGGTGGAAACAATGCGCCGCGCGACCGCGGCAGCCTTCGACGGTGCCACATTATCGCCCAATCGTCACACCCGCCGTCCCGACCTGGTGCGTCCTTCCGTTGGCCCGGCCTCGCGTACCGGTTGCAAAGGCATCGCGTATGATCAGGATCCGGGCCGAGACCCTGCAACCGGCGGAGATTCACGTCAATGACATCGCAATCGACGGACGATGCGCAACTGTTCGCCCTGGGCAATACCATCGCGGAATTGCTGATTTCGCATGGCCAGACCATCGTCGCGGCAGAATCGTGCACGGGTGGCTGGATTTCCAAGGTCCTGACCGATATTCCCGGCAGCTCCACCTGGTTCGAGTGCGGGGTCGTTGCCTACAGCTACGAAGCCAAGGAAGCCTTGCTCGGCGTCCAGCCGCAAACCCTGGAGCGGACCGGTGCGGTCAGTCAGGAAACCGTCGTCGAGATGGTATCCGGTGCATTGGCCCGCTATGGCGCCGGCGTGGCCGTGGCGGTGACCGGCATCGCCGGCCCGGGTGGCGATGCTCCAGGCAAGCCGGTCGGGACAGTCTGGATCGGCTGGAAACGGCGCGGCGGCTATGCAAAATCCGAGCAGTTCCATTTTGAGGGCGACCGCGAAGCGGTTCGTCGGCAGACTGTCGGCGCTGCCCTGGAGGGCGTGCGGCGAATTCTTACAAGCTGAGTCGGAAATCTCCTCTTCCGTCTGCGGCCCCGTGTGAAATAATCGAAGACAGACGGGCTGCCGGCCCATGGTTCTCAGCTTCTGAGATGAACTGCCTGCAGTCTCGCAATCCGTGACTACCAAGGAATCCCTGATGGACGACAACAAGCGCAAGGCGCTCTCCTCCGCGTTGAGCCAGATCGAGAAGCAGTTCGGCAAGGGCGCGGTCATGCGCATGGGTGATCGCGTCAACGAGGCGATCCCGACCATTTCCACCGGCTCGCTTACCCTGGACATCGCGCTGGGCATTGGTGGATTGCCGACCGGACGCGTCGTCGAGATCTATGGCCCGGAGTCCTCCGGCAAGACCACGCTGACCCTGCAAGTCATTGCGGCCTGCCAGAAAGCGGGCGGAACCGCTGCATTCGTCGATGCCGAGCACGCACTGGATCCGTCCTATGCGGAAAAACTGGGGGTCAAGGTGGACGACCTCCTGGTATCCCAGCCCGATACCGGCGAACAGGCGCTTGAGATCGCGGACATGCTGGTGCGCTCCAATGCGGTCGATGTGGTTGTGGTCGATTCGGTCGCTGCACTCACGCCCAAGGCCGAAATCGAAGGCGAGATGGGCGATACCCATGTCGGTCTGCAGGCGCGACTGATGAGTCAGGCCTTGAGGAAACTGACAGCAAACATAAAGAAATCAGGATGTCTGGTCATTTTCATCAACCAGATTCGCATGAAGATCGGCGTCATGTTCGGCAGCCCCGAAACGACCACCGGCGGCAATGCGCTGAAGTTCTACGCATCGGTCCGCCTCGATATCCGTCGTATTGGCGCAGTCAAGCGCGGCGACGAAGTGATCGGCTCGGAAACCCGGGTCAAGGTCGTCAAGAACAAGGTCGCCCCGCCGTTCAGGCAGGCCGAATTCGAGATCCTTTACGGCGAGGGTACGTCGCGCGAGGGCGAACTGATCGACCTCGGCGTGCTGCACAATCTCGTCGAGAAATCCGGTGCCTGGTACAGCTACAACGGCGACCGTATCGGCCAGGGCAAGGACAATGTCCGCCAGTTCCTCAAGGAGCATCCGGAATTGGCCGACCAGATCGACAAGGCGCTGCGCGACAAGCTGCTGGTCAAGCTCGGCAACTCGCCGCTGCCGGCCGTGGAAGTCGAAGAAGCCTGAGCAAAAGGGCTTCCGAACGGGACGTGAGTCGCAAGGCCTCCGCGAAATCCAGAGCAGAAAAGCCCAGTGCCTACAACAAGGCCCTGGGTCTTCTGGTGCGACGCGAGCAGTCCGAGCGAGAGCTCAAGGCCAAGCTGTCGCGTAGCGGCTACTCCGATGCGGAAACCGGCGAAGCCATCGATGCGCTGAAGGCGCAGAAGTATCAGAGTGACGAGCGTTTTGCCGAGCTGCTGGCGCGCTCGCGGGCCGCCAATGGCTACGGGCCCCGGCGCATTTCGGCGGAATTGAAGTCAAATGCCATTGGCGATGCGGTAATCGCTGCCGCCATTGCCGGTCTCGAGTGCGACTGGCGCGACCTGGCCGAGCGCCAACTGCTTCGCCACTATGGCCGCAATCCTCCCGCCGACATGAAGGAACGCAGCAAGCGCGCGGCCTTTCTCTTGCGTCGTGGCTTCGATGCCTCCACAGTAAGCGCCCTTACGCGCGCCGAAATCGGCGATCCAGGTGACGAGTTCGACTGAGAACCGTGCTGTGGACGTTCATTGGCGTGTCCGCACTTCCGGATTGAACTGATAGATGAAGACCAGCGCCGAAATCCGTTCCGAATTCCTCGAATTCTTTCGTTCCAGGGGCCACATGGTGGTGCCTTCGGCGTCCCTGGTGCCATCCAGCGACCCGACCCTGATGTTCACGAACTCGGGCATGGTGCCGTTCAAGAACGCCTTCCTTGGCAGCGAGAGGCCGCCGAGCGCACGCGTCGTCGATGTGCAGCGATGCCTGCGTGCAGGCGGCAAGCACAACGATCTCGACCAGGTCGGCTACACCGCACGCCACCATACGTTTTTCGAGATGCTCGGCAACTGGTCGTTCGGCGATTACTTCAAGCGCGAGGCGATCCTCTGGGCCTGGGAGTTGCTGACCGAAGTCTGGAAATTGCCGAAGGAGCGCCTGCTGGTCACGGTCTACCAGACCGACGACGAGGCCTACGCGATCTGGAAGGATGAAGTCGGAATCCCGGCCGATCGTATCGTCCGCATTGGCGACAACAAGGGTGCGCCATTCGCGTCGGACAACTTCTGGCAGATGGCCGACACTGGCCCATGCGGCCCGTGTTCCGAGATCTTCTACGACCACGGTCCGCATATTCCGGGGGGTCCGCCCGGCTCACCCGACGAGGACGGTGATCGCTACATCGAGATCTGGAATCTCGTCTTCATGCAGTTCGATCGCGCCGAAGATGGCAGCCTGTCGGACTTGCCTGCCCAATGCGTGGATACGGGCATGGGTCTGGAACGCCTTGCCGCGATCCTGCAGAGCGTGCACAGCAACTACGAAATCGACCTCTTCCAGCACCTGATCAAGGCCGCTGGCGAGCTGACCGCCACGGCCGATCTGGAAAACAAGTCCTTGCGCGTAATCGCCGATCACGTACGCGCCTGCGCCTTCCTGATCGTCGATGGCGTGTTGCCATCCAACGAAGGGCGCGGCTACGTGTTGCGGCGGATCATCCGACGCGCCCTGCGTCACGGCTGGATGCTGGGCGTTCGTGGCGACTTCTTCTGGAAGATGCTCGGGCCTCTGGTCGAGCAGATGGGGAGTGCCTACCCGGAACTGGCTGCGAAGCAGGAATTCATCGAAAGAGCACTCAAGGCCGAGGAAGAGCGCTTCGGAGAAACCCTGGAGCACGGCATGAAGGTGTTCGAGGAGGTAGCAACCCGGTCTTCCTCCGTGATACCCGGAGTGGATGTTTTCAAGCTCTATGACACCTACGGTTTTCCGGTCGACCTGACTGCTGATATCGCGCGCGAGCGCGGAATGTCGGTCGACATGCCGGGGTTCGAGAAGGCCATGAACGAGCAGCGCGAGCGTGCCCGTGCCGCAAGCAGCTTCGAATCGAAGGGACAACTGCCCGCCGAGCTGGCCAGCTCGTTGCCACCCACTAGCTTTACCGGATACGAAACGACTCGATCATCCGGCGGACGCGTGCTTGCCATTGTCCGAGGCGGGCGTCGGCTCGATTCGCTGGCAAGCGGAGAGGAAGCTACTGTCATCCTCGACCGTACTCCGTTCTATGCCGAATCAGGCGGGCAGGTCGGCGATTGCGGCGAACTGACCAGCGCCGAGGGTCGGTTCCTGGTCAACGACACGATCAAGCTGGGCGGAGCCTTTCACGGCCACGTTGGACGCTGGCAGGGATCGGCGGTGCTCAAACCCGATACGGTCATGGACGCCAGCGTGGACGTCGAGCGACGCAAGTCGATCGTGCTCAATCACTCGGCGACGCACCTGCTGCATGCAGCCTTGCGCAAGGTGCTCGGCGAACACGTCACGCAAAAGGGCTCGCTGGTTGCGCCCGATCGTCTGCGTTTCGACTTCTCCCATTTCCAGCCAACCGGAGCCGACGAGTTGCGCCGGATCGAGGACATGGTCAACGCCGAAATCCGCAGCAATTCCGAAGCGGAGATTCGCCACATGGGCTATGACGAGGCGATCGAATTCGGTGCGATGGCCCTGTTCGGCGAAAAGTACGGCGACGAGGTTCGCGTATTGCGCATGGGTGAATTCTCGACCGAGCTCTGTGGCGGCACGCATGTCGCACGTACTGGAGATATCGGTCTGTTCAAGATCCTCAGCGAGGGTGGTGTCGCCTCGGGCATCCGCCGTATCGAAGCGGTGACTGGCGCTGCGGCGGTCGCGCATGTGGTCGAGGAGGAATTGCGTCTGCACGAAATCGGCAGCCTGCTTTCGGCACAAGGCGGCGAAGTGGTCGACAAGCTGCGTCAGGTTCTCGATCGCCAGAAGAAGCTGGAGCGCGAGCTGGAATCCTTCAAGGCGCGCGCTGCGAGTGCTGCAACCGCGGATCTTGCGGACCAGGCTGTGGATGTCGCCGGAATCAAGGTGCTGGCCGTGCGCGTCGACGGACTGGATGCCAAGGCCCTGCGCGAAGGCATCGACGCGATCAAGCCGAAACTCGGCGATTGCGTCATCCTGCTCGCCGCTGGCGCAGACGGAAAGGTATCGCTTGTCGGCAGCGTGGCTGGCAGCGCCCTGGGCCGAATCAAGGCCGGCGATGTGGTTGCCCATGTAGCCAGGGCCATCGACGGCAAGGGCGGCGGGCGACCGGACATGGCCCAGGGCGGAGGCGTTGATTCTCCGGCGCTGGCGATTGCCCTGGCCGACTTGCCGCAATGGATCGCCGACAAGCTTGCCTGACAGCATTTTTCGGCATGCGCATCCATGCTGCTGGTGGCGTTTGCAGCGTGCGGGAACGTCGCTTGCATTGCGCCCTAACGACGGCATCGCTTAGTATCGGCACTGTCCTGTCTGTGGCACTTTTTTCGATTCCGAAACGGAGTGTCCCTGCAGGGTACGGCTGCGAAAACTGGGGGGAACGAGCCGCGAGGTCAGCTAGGGAGGCTGGTCTTGGTCCCCGGACATGACGCCGGATTGCGTGCGGAGTACGCGCGACTGGTAGCCAAGCCGGATCGACGAGAGCGCTTCAAGGAGTAGACAAACATGTTGATTTTGACCCGCCGAGTCGGGGAAACCCTGATGATAGGCGACGAAGTAACCGTTACCGTTCTTGGTGTTAAGGGCAATCAGGTGCGTATTGGCATCAATGCCCCAAAGGATGTTTCCGTACATCGCGAGGAAATCTACCAGCGCATCAAGCGTGAAGAGACTCCTGGTCAACCGTCCGGTGAGATGTCCGAGGATTCCTGACGCTTTACCGCATGGAGCTTGCCGGGTATCCTTCGCGTCCCGCCGAATCCGGTGGACAAGCCTGCCGGCCAAGTCTGACAGTCGGGAAACAAGATCGGAGAGATGGCCGAGTGGTCGAAGGCGCTCCCCTGCTAAGGGAGTATAGGGTCAAAAACTCTATCGAGGGTTCGAATCCCTCTCTCTCCGCCAGATACAAAAAAAGCCCCTCGAGGGGCTTTTTTTGTATCTGGCGGAGAGAGGAGTGGACGAAACCTCCGGGTTGACTCCGGGCGTCCCGCTCTACGCCCTTCGGGCCATCGCCGTTGGCGATGTTCGCTTCGGCATCCTGCCTGCGCAGTGACAAATTCGTCCGGAACGAATTTGGACAGCCGAACGGCTGGCCCGCAGCGCGAAGCGCAAGGGTGAGGCCCAGGGACGGGCCGAGCAATCCCCGCGGCAGGCAACCGAAACGCTCACCTTGGAGCCCCACTTGGGGGTTTTTTGTATCTGGCGGAGAAGGGATTTATGAAAACTCAGGTGGATTCCCGGAACCGCAGCGATCAATCAACTGCCTGCGCAAGCTGCAACATCTGCCTGGCGTGTGCCAGTGTTTCCCGGGTGATCTCGATGCCGCCGAGCATGCGGGCAAGTTCTTCGCGGCGGGCCTCTTCGTCAAGCTGGTGGATACGAGTTTCGGTCGCGTCGGCGCCGCTGGCCTTGCTGACGCGCAAGTGGGCGTGGCCCTGGGCGGCGACCTGGGCCAGATGAGTGACGCAGAGCACTTGGCGCTGGCTGCCGAGGCGACGCAATTTCTGGCCCACGACTTCGGCGACGGCGCCGCCAATTCCGGAATCGACCTCGTCAAAGACCATGGTGCCGACGTCATCCATGCCAAGCGCCGCCACTTCGATGGCGAGACTGATGCGGGACAGTTCACCGCCGGAGGCCACCTTGCGCAAGGCGCGAACCGGTTGGCCAGGATTGGCGCTGACCATGAATTCGCAGCGCTCGGTACCCTGGACGTTGGGATCCCCGGGTGGCAGCGACTCCAGCTCGACTTCGAATCGACCGCCGGCCATGCCGAGATCAGCTAGCAGCTCGGCGACGGATTGGCCGAGCCGTTTCGCCGCAGTCTTTCGTGCTGCACTCAGAGCCTTGGCGGCCTTCGCATACTGTTCGATCAGGGCGATGCGTTCGCGTTCCAGCGTGTCGAGATCGGTACTGGCGTTGCGCAGGGAGTCGAGTTCTTCCTGCAACTCGTCGCGTTTGGGCAGGAGTTCTTCCATCGACACGCGATGTTTGCGCGACAGCTCGTGCAGCTTGCCGAGTTGGGCATCCATTTCCGCCATCCGCTCCGGATCCAGTTCGAGCGAATCCTGGTAGCGGGTCAGGCTGTCGCCCGATTCGTCGACATGAATGCGCGCGGCGTCGAGCAGTTCGGTCAGGGATGCGAGTGCCGGATCGAGCGCCGCAAGGCGCTGGCTTTCCCCGTGTGCGCGGCTGACCAGACGCGACAGACTGAACTCGCTTTCGCCGTCCAGGAGTTCTGCCAGGCCAGCACAGCCCTGCAGCAGCTGGCCTGAATTGGCCAGACGCTTGTGTGTTTCCTCGAGTGACTGCAGGTCTTCGGCAGTGAGTGCATGCAGGGAGAGTTCCTCGACCTGATGCGACAGCCAGTCGATGCGTTCGGCATGATCCTGGCCACCGGAGAGTTGCCGGATGCGCGCCATGACCCTGCGCCAGGAAGCGGCCAGAGTCTGCACCAGGTTCAGCGCCTCGGAATGCGCGCCATAGGCGTCGAGCAAGGCCAGCTGCTGGGCTCGGTCCAGCAGCGCCTGGTGCTCGTGTTGGCCGTGGATCTCGATCAGTCGGTCGCCCAGAGCCTTCAGCTGGGTGAGGGTGACCGGTCGGCCGTTGATCCAGGCGCGCGAGCTGCCTTCGCTGCGGATCACCCTGCGCAGCTGGCAAGCATCTTCGTCATCGAGTTCGGCCTCGCGCAGCCACTCCAGCAGATCCGCGCGGCCGGCGAGATCGAACTCGGCCGAGAGTTCGGCGCGTTCTCTGCCATGACGCACGAGACCTGCGTCGGCGCGATTGCCGGACAGCATCAGCAGTGCGTCCACCAGCAGCGACTTGCCGGCGCCGGTTTCTCCGGTGACAACGGTCAAGCCTGTGTCAAAGGCAATTTCCGCCTCGCCGACGATGGCGAAATCCTTTACGAACAACGAACGGAGCATGCATGCGTCCCGATAAATCCCGGTTCAAGTTTCCGGGCCAGCGGGCATTGTCGCAAGTCTGGAAGCACGGAATGAGACCGCTATGTCTCTAGAGGTGAAGACTGCAGGCTGCAAACTTCGCTATTGCCTGCCCGGCGCTGCTGTGTATGCTCACGAAATGAGCTACTCCGGCCACCCCGACTCACTAGATGCACGTTCGCGCTCCCTGCTGCGAACCCTGATCGCCCAATACATTGCGGATGGCCAGCCGGTGGGATCGCGGACTCTGGCCAAGTCTTCGGGCCTCGATGTCAGCCCGGCGACCATTCGCAACATCATGTCCGACCTCGAAGACGCCGGTCTGGTTGCTGCGCCCCACACGTCGGCGGGACGCATCCCGACGGCGCAGGGCTATCGGATGTTCGTCGACAGCCTGCTCGAGATGCGCCCGCTCGGTGAACCCCAGGTCGAGCAGCTGCGCCGGGAACTGCCGACCGGCGCCGCCACCCCCGCCTTGCTTGGAAGCGCCAGCTCCCTGCTTTCCGAACTGACCCGGTTCGTCGGCGTGGTCAGCGTGCCGAAACACGACGAATTTCCTTTCCGGCACATCGATTTCGTCGCCCTCGACGGCAATCGCCTGCTGGTGATCCTGGTGTTCACGGACGGCCAGGTGCAGAACCGCGTCATCGAAACCCAGCAACCTTTTTCGCCGAGCGAACTGGAGCAGACGGCGAATTTCCTGAACAAGAACTACGCGGGCATGAGGCTGGACGAGATCCGCAAGCGTCTGTTGCGTGAAATTCAGGAGGAGGGCGCGCGACTCAACCGGATGCTGGCATCTGCGGTCGAAGTGGCGGAGCAGGCGTTCCAGTCGCCGGACGACAACGACATGCTGGTCAGCGGGCAGACCAATCTGATGGGCGTGCACGAGTTGTCGGAAGTCGACCGTCTTCGCGATCTGTTCGACGCCTTTCAGCGCAAGCGTGACCTTCTCCAGCTGCTGGAGCGCTGCTCCCGAGCCAAGGGCGTGCGCCTCTTCATCGGCGAGGAATCCGGCTTTCCGGCCCTTGGCGGCTATTCCCTGGTGACTGCCCCCTACGGCGTCGGCAACCGCGTGCTCGGCGTGCTGGGCGTGATCGGACCTACCCGCATGGCCTACGAAAGGGTTATTCCGGTGGTCTCAGCCACGGCTCAGTTGATTTCCGGTGCCTTGAACCGGCCAACGACGCCCCCATAGGGTAGGCGGGACGTCACTTCTGGCGCGCACATTCCCCGATCCTGCCGGGAGCGTGGGTCATTGTTGCGCCTGGCGCATTGATCAATCTGAAGACGGACCGGGCGCTTGGAGCCTGGTCGCCATGGTTTCTGGAGGCGAGATGGAAAACAAGGATCCGGCCAACGAACCGGTGGACAATTCGGCGGACGACCAGTCGACCGTGGAAACGGGTGACGAGGCCATGACCGGCCTGTTGGCCGAATACGAGGTCAAGCTGGGCGAGATGCGCGAACTGGTCCTGCGCGAGCGTGCGGAGATCGACAACCAGCGCAAGCGCCTGCAGCGCGACCTCGATCAGGCGCGGAAATTCGCCAACGAAAAGCTGCTGGCAGACTTGCTGCCTGTCATTGATCACCTCGAGCGCGGCCTCGGCGCGGACAAGGGCGATTCGGCCGGCATGCGTGCGGGCGTCGAACTGACCCTGAAGGAACTGCTGCGCGTGGCCACGACGCATGGTCTGGTCATCATCGACCCGGCTGGTGAAACCTTCGATCCGGAGCGGCATCAGGCCATGAGCATGGTTGACAGCGCCGAGCACGAGCCGAATCAGGTGGTAGCGGTGCTGCAGAAGGGCTACATGCTCAATGAGCGCCTGTTGCGACCTGCGCTGGTCAACGTGGCCCAGGCACCGGAATGATTCCGCGGCCGGGTTGGTCAATTTGCAACATGAGCGCTTGAAACGGGGCGGTTGACCCCCAAATTTTGCGCCAGTGGCCGTAGCGGCCGAACAAGATATTTCGGGAGAGAAACAAATGGGCAAGATCATCGGTATCGACCTCGGCACGACCAACTCGTGCGTCGCGGTCATGGAAGGCGGGACCGTCCGCGTCATTGAGAATTCCGAAGGCGATCGCACCACACCCTCGGTCGTGGCATTCAAGGACGGCGAAGTCCTGGTCGGTGCCACGGCGCGTCGTGGTGCAGTGACCAATCCGAAGAACACGTTCTCGGCGGTCAAGCGCCTGATTGGACGCAAGTTCACGGACGCCGAAGTGAAGAAGGACATCGATCTGGTGCCATACAAGATCATCGCCCACGACAATGGCGATGCCTGGGTCGAGACGGCCAACGGCAAGAAGATGGCGCCGCCGGAGGTTTCCGCGCAGGTCCTGATGAAGATGAAGAAGACGGCCGAGGACTATCTCGGTGAACCGGTGACAGAAGCGGTCATCACCGTTCCCGCCTACTTCAATGACAGTCAGCGTCAGGCGACCAAGGATGCCGGCCGCATTGCCGGTCTCGAGGTCAAGCGCATCATCAACGAGCCGACCGCGGCCGCGCTGGCCTATGGTCTGGACAAGAAGGGCGGCGATCGCAAGATTGCGGTCTATGACCTCGGTGGCGGCACCTTCGATATCTCGATCATCGAGATTGCCGAAGTGGATGGCGAAAAGCAGTTCGAAGTGCTCGCGACCAACGGCGACACCTTCCTCGGCGGTGAGGATTTCGACAAGCGCATCATCGACTACATCATCGACGAGTTCGAGAAGCAACATGGCGTGGATCTGAGCAAGAATCCAATCCAGCTGCAGCGCGTGCGTTCGGCTGCCGAGCGCGCCAAGATCGAGCTCAGCTCGCGCCAGCAGACGGACATCAACGAGCCGTTCATCACTCAGGTCAACAACGAAGGCGTGCATCTGGAAATGCGCCTGACCCGGTCCAAGCTCGAGTCGCTGGTCGAAGACTTGATCAAGCGCACCATCGAGCCGTGCCGCATGGCGATTTCCGACGCCGGCATCAAGGTTTCGGACATCGCTGAAGTCATCCTCGTCGGTGGCCAGACGCGCATGCCCAAGGTGCAGGAAGCGGTCAAGGATTTCTTTGGCAAGGAGCCGCGCAAGGACGTCAACCCCGATGAGGCGGTCGCGATTGGTGCGGCAGTCCAGGGCGGTGTGCTGTCCGGTACGGTCAAGGACGTGCTCCTGCTCGACGTGACTCCGCTGTCGCTCGGTATCGAGACCCTGGGCGGCGTATTCACCAAGCTGATCGAGAAGAACACGACCATCCCGACCAAGGCCAGTCAGGTGTTCTCGACCGCCGAGGACAACCAGAATGCGGTGACCGTGCATGTGCTGCAGGGCGAGCGCGAACAGGCCCGCTTCAACAAGTCGCTGGCAAAGTTCGATCTGACCGACATCGATCCGGCTCCGCGTGGCATGCCGCAGGTGGAAGTCACTTTCGACATCGATGCCAACGGCATCCTGCATGTGTCGGCCAAGGACAAGAAGACCGGCAAGGAGCAGCGCGTCGAGATCAAGGCCGGTTCCGGCTTGTCGGATGAAGAGGTCCAGCGCATGGTCAACGATGCGGAGGCCAATCGTGAGGAAGACAAGCGCTTCCAGGAGCTGGTCACCACGCGCAACAAGGCGGATCAGCTGGTCCACGCGACCCGCGCCGCGCTCAAGGAACATGGCGCCAACGTGCCGGGCGAGCAGCTTGGCAGCATCGAGGAAGCTCTGGCCGATCTCGACAAGGCCATGAAGGGTGACGACAAGGCGCAGATCGAGGCAAAGATTTCCCGCGTCGAGGAAGTCTCCCAGGCGCTGCAGGCAGCCGCCGCGGCGGGCGCCCAAGCGGGTGCAACTGGTGAGTCGCAGGGCGGAGCCTCGCAGCCGGATGACGTGGTCGATGCCGAATTCACGGAAGTGAAAGACGACGACAAGAAGTAAGTCGTGTGAGAACGGGCGAAACGATGGCCAGAGCCGAAGCACGGTTCGTCGTTTCGCCTTTCACGTGTCAACGCCCTATCGATGCCGGTTTTCGCTTCCACCATGACCAGTAAACGTTGCTACTACGAAGTCCTTTCGGTCGAGCGCACTGCCTCGGACGAGGCGATCAAGAAATCCTTTCGCCGCCTCGCGATGAAGTGCCATCCCGATCGTTGCCCGGACGATCCCGAAGCACAGGAGCGATTCAAGGAAGCCAAGGAAGCCTATGAAGTCCTGGCCGACGGCCGTAAGCGTGCGGCGTACGATCAATACGGCCATGCCGCCTTCGAGAACGGCATGGGTGGCCGGGGCAATGGTGGTTTCAACGGAGATGTCGGCGACATCTTCGGCGATATCTTCAGCGACATCTTCGGCATGGGCGGCAACGGTCGCGGGCGTCCCCGGCGCGGGTCGGATCTTCGCTATCTTCTTGAGCTCGATCTCGAAGAAGCCGTGTTCGGCGTCGAGAAGCACATCGAGGTACCCACCCTGGTTGCCTGTGAACACTGCCAGGGCAGCGGCTCCGAGGATGGCAAGACTTCAACCTGCGATACCTGCCGAGGACATGGCCGCGTGCGCATGCAGAACGGTATTTTCTCGGTCCAGCAAACCTGTCCGCATTGCGCCGGGACCGGCAAGACGGTGGCCAACCCGTGTCGCAGTTGCCACGGCGAAGGTCGGGTCAACGATGAACGCACCCTTGAAGTCAAGATTCCGGCCGGAGTCGACAACGGCGATCGCATCCGGCTGACCGGGCAGGGCGAAGCCGGCCCAGCAGGTACGGTTCCGGGCGATCTCTATGTCGAGGTGCGTGTGCGCGAGCACGCCATCTTTACGCGCGAAGCGGATGATCTCTATTGCGAGGTGCCCATCCGGTTCGCCCAGGCAACCCTGGGAGCCGAGCTCGAAGTGCCCACCCTGGGCGGTGAAGCAAGGATTTCGATTCCACCGGAAACCCAGACCGGCAAGTTGTTCCGCCTGCGCGGCAAGGGCGTCAAGTCCGTGCGCAGTGGTCACACCGGCGATCTCCTGTGTCGGGTCGTGCTTGAGACCCCGGTCAAGTTGACCAGCCGTCAGCGCGAGTTGCTGGAGGAGTTTGAAGCCACGTTTGATGGCGACAAGGCCCAGACCCATTCGCCGCGAAACCGTAGCTGGCTGGACGGGGTCAAGCAGTTCTGGGACCGCGTGACTTCCTGACCGGCATGGCGCAACGCGCCAGCTACGGTTTACCCTGCATGACGAACAGCGGTCAGGCAAGGTTTCAGGCATGAACGAACCCATCAGATTGATTGTCTTCGGTGCCGCCGGGCGCATGGGCCAGGCAGTGCTGAGGATTGCCTCGGAGAACTCTGGATTCGAAGTGGCGGTCGCGGTCGTTCGCGAGCGAAAGGACGATGCTGGAAACGCTGTCGCCGCGAACTACGCGACAGTCGTCGACGCTGGGACAGGCGCGGATGCCGTCCTCGATTTTTCCGGCACTGCCGGTTTCAATGCCGCGCTGGACCTGGCCGTGCAGCGAAGGCTTCCGCTGGTCAGCGGTTCCACGGGACTCAGCGATGCCCAGCAAGCCGCCATGGCGGCGGCGGCTTCGAAGATCCCGGTACTGTGGGCTGCGAACTTCAGTCTGGGCGTGGCGGTGCTGGCGCATCTTGCCGCACAGGCGGCCAGCCTGCTGCCCGATTGGGACTGCGAGATCATCGAGGCCCATCATCGCCTCAAGACGGATGCGCCCTCCGGCACCGCCCTTACGCTCGGCGAGCGCGTCAATGCTTCTCGCGGCAGACCGAACGACCCTGCCAGGATCGATCGGTCAGGAAAGCGCGCTCCGGGTGCAATCGGCTATTCGGTCTCCCGCGCCGGCGACATCATTGGTGAGCACGAGGTGCGTCTGGCCGGCAGTGGCGAACGCCTGGAACTGATTCATCGGGCCGGTGATCGTGACCTGTTTGCCCGCGGTGCGCTGGCAGGCGCGCGCTGGATCGTCGGCAAGCCGGCCGGCCTGCACCAGGTTGGGGACGTGCTCGGACTCGCCCGCCGATAACGCCCGGATCAGTGCTGCTGGGACTGCGTACCGTACGGACGCGGATGCGTGCCGATGCCACGGCCCTGCAGCCTCAGCGGGCGTGCCTGCAACCCGGCTGCGATGCGCACGGCCAGACTGCCTTCGGCTTCCTGATCCACCGGGGTCGGGGTATTGTGGTCGATACCGGCAATACTCAGTGCGCCGGTTCCTGCCGGATCCAGCCAGTCGCGCAAGCGGCTCGACGCAGATGGGCCATCCCATCCGGCCGAGAACTTGCCGTAGCAATCCCAGCCGTTGTCCGGAACCGTGCCCATGCATGCAGCCGTACCGCCGGACAGCACGCCAATCAGGCGCCGGCCGCTGCCGCCAGGCGAGCTGGACGGGATCCAGAGTCCGGATCCGGACGAACCGCCTTCCGTGGTGCCCTGATCATAGGGACCGGTGCGCCAGTGGGTGTTGAAGCTGCCGCCCCCTGTACTGATGCAGTTGTTCATCGTTCTCGGCGCGACCGGACTGTTGTTGATCTTGAGTGAATCCTGGCTGGGGTGATGGATGCCGATGCTGCCGGAAGGGGCAATATTGGTCGCATCCCAGCCGGCGTGGAACAGGTTCCAGGAAGGATCCGGCGCCTGGTTCAGCTCGACCAGGGTGAAATCCGCATCGGCACGGGTGGCGCGCAGGGTCGTGCCGGTCTGGTTCTGGGTGAAGGAAATGCCGCTGTTGCCCGCACAGGTGGTGGAACGGTAGTTCCAGTACATCCGCATGCTTGCAGCCTCGGTCTGTGTGGACAGGCAATGCGCTGCGGTCAGTACGTAGTTTTTCCGATCCGCGGGCACGTCCGACATCAGGGTCGCCGTGCAGACATAAGTGAGACCGTCATCATCTGCGCGAAACTCGTAGTAGGCGATCGCACGCTGCTCGGCCGTGTAGGGTTCGCCAAGAGGGCAGGCCACATTGATGTTGCAGGGCCCGGAATTGCCGGGAATGCCCAGGCGCGGCTCGACTTCGAACATGTTGCGGAACCCGGCACCGACATCGGTAAGCGTCAGTTCGCCAGGGCCGATCTGCGAACCCGCCGCAAGCCGTAACTCGATCGTTGCAGCTTCACCGGGAACCATGGGAATGGATAGCGGCGATGCATCCTCTGCCGTATACGGGCCCTCGTAGTAGTCATCCGCGCCGATGACCCAAAGCGCAGCTCCCTCAGGCAGGGCATAGCGATCAAAGCTCAGGTGCAGGTCGGTCGCACCAGGAACCTGCACTCGAAGCCGCCAGAGTGAAGAGCCATCTTCCAGCGTCTGCCAGATACCGTCCGTGTCGGGACCCAACTCGACCGGGTTGCCTTCGGCGATGGCCATTCTCTTGGTTCTTGCATGTGTCGCGTCGCGCATTCGTGCGTCGTATGCAGCGCGCGCAGCAGCGCTGTCGATAGCCGGCAGGAATACTTGAGGCACCTGGATGCCACGCTTGGCTGTAGCGCCGATGCTGTAGGGCGCTTCTCCCTGGCGTGCCTGGATCGGCTGTGCCAGAACCAGGATCGCCACGGGTAGCAGAAGCAGTCGTCTCATTTTCATCGGGTTGCCGGGTTCAGTCGAGGTGGGACGCGTTGTTCTTGCGCCGAGCGCCAATTCTACGGTCTATCGCTCCAAACAACTTCTTGAACAGTCTGGAAAACTTGCCACGACGGGTCTTGCGCAGCTTTTCGTCTTCATTCAGCAGCCATGCCACCTGGATAACCCGCCGTTCTCCTTCGTAGGGCAAATGGCCATGGTACGAATTGCTGCTGCGCCGAAATGCGACGAGGTTGCCGTAAACAGGCCTTATCTCGGGAATGACCATGTCATCGATACTGTCGGCGCGCCTGAGAAACCTGAGGCAACCGTCGCTGGTCTCGGGCCAGGATTCATTCAGGTAGATCAATGCCGTTGCGATCTTCGACTGGCTGTCGGTATGGATGGTCCCGTGTCGCTTGTTGAGGGTGCGACAGATCGTGATCAGGGTGGGGAAGTTGCCGAGTCCTTCAATGCCCAGGCGTGCGCCTATCGCGTTGGAAAATGCAGGCCCGGTCAGCTCGTCAACCAGCTGGTTGATTGAAGCTCCGCAATCAGCGGGTTCATAGGGGAAGAACCCCGCACTCGCATAGCGCGGGAAATCGGAATCCAGCATGCCTTGCGCGGAATCAGGCAGTTGCCCACTCGCTGCCAGGAACGAAAACGGCTCGTGCAGAACCACGGTATCGTCACGATTCAAGCTCTCGGTATTCAGCATTTGCACGGGCTGCGGGACCGCATGATGGGCAATGAGACGCGATTCTAGCGCCATTGGTTCGCGACAGGTCCCTATTGCGTGCGCTTGCGGAGGTGGACAGGGAGACGGGCGATGCCTATCATTCCGCCTCGCCTTGACCCCACTTGAATCCGCCCCAACCACGGACTGGCCGACCCAGCCCGCGGGTTTCGTCGCACCCGGATCCAATCCGACTTCGCGACGAGGGCCACTACCCAGGCGAAAGCATGACCCGACCAGCCATTCTTGCCCTCGCCGACGGTAGCCAGTTTCGTGGTCGCTCGATCGGCGTCGACGGCAGCAGCACCGGAGAAGTCGTATTCAATACGGCAATGACCGGTTATCAGGAAATCCTGACCGATCCCTCCTACGCGCAGCAGATCGTCACCCTGACTTATCCGCATATCGGTAACACCGGCTGCAATGCGGTGGATGTGGAATCGGATCAGGTGCACGCCGCCGGGCTCGTCATTCGCGATCTGCCACTACTCGCCAGCAGCTGGCGTAGTGAGGAATCCCTCGATGCCTACCTCAAGCGCAACGGGATCGTGGCGATCGCCGACATCGATACGCGCCGATTGACGCGCATACTGCGACAAAGCGGCGCCCAGGCTGGCTGCATCCTCGCTGGTGACAACCTCGATGCAGACCTTGCGCTGGCCCAGGCGCGGGCGTTTCCGGGATTGTCGGGAATGGACCTTGCCAAGGTGGTTTCCACGAAGCGAGCCTATGACTGGGGCCACGCCGTCCACGATCTGGACGGCAAGCCGTCGCATCCCCCAAAGCCACGTTTTCGTGTCGTTGCCTATGATTTCGGCGTCAAGCACAACATCTTGCGCATGCTCACCGATCGCGCCTGCGAAGTCCTTGTCGTGCCCGCCACGACGCCGGCTGCCGAGGTTCTCGACATGAATCCGGATGGGGTTTTCCTATCCAATGGGCCCGGCGATCCGGAGCCCTGCGACTACGCCATCGCCGCCATTCGCGAGCTCATGGAAAGGCGCATGCCGCTGTTTGGCATCTGCCTCGGGCATCAGCTGCTGGGGCTGGCTGCGGGTGCCAAAAGCGCCAAGATGAAATTCGGCCATCACGGAGCCAACCATCCTGTGGTGGATCTGGATACCGGGCGAGTCATGATATCCAGCCAGAACCACGGCTTCTGTGTAGACGAATCGAGTCTGCCATCCCGACTTCGGACAACGCATCGCTCGTTGTTCGATGGTTCATTGCAAGGCATTGAACTGACTGACGGACCCGCATTCGGATTTCAGGGCCATCCCGAAGCCAGTCCCGGCCCACACGATGTGGCCCCGTTGTTTGATCGTTTCATTCAGCTGATGGAGGCGCGTGCGACAGCCGCGGCATAAACGCATGAGAATTCCACAAAAACTGGTGTGTCTCTTACTTCCCTTCGCCGTGCTTGGTTTTTCGTCGGCGAGTAGCCTGGCCGCACCTGCGGCCGCCACCAAGGCAGGCAAGTCCGCTACCGCAAACGCATCCAGTCTGCGCGAAATCGAATACACGGCACTGGAAGACAAGATTGGTGCCAAGCTGGTCATCAATACCACCAATGGCACGACGCGCAGCGGCGGGTTGACGCGCTATACCAACGTGACCCTGACGCTTCAGCTGGGTCCCGAGAACGGCTCAATCGAGTTGTCGGTGCCGCGCGATACGATCCGCAAGATCCTGATCGAGATTCCGCCAGCCGACCCCTTGTTCCTCAACGAAGAATCCCCGGACAAAGGCGAAACTGGTGCCAAAAAGAACTGATCTCCGCACTGTCCTCGTCATTGGTGCAGGGCCCATCGTCATTGGCCAGGCCTGCGAGTTCGACTATTCCGGTGCGCAAGCGTGCAAGGCCCTCAAGGCAGAAGGCTATCGGGTTGTACTGATCAACTCGAATCCGGCCACGATCATGACCGATCCGGAAACTGCGGACGTGGTCTACATCGAGCCGATCAATGCGCGCATGGTCGAAAAGATCATCGCCAAGGAAAAGCCCGATGCGCTGTTGCCGACCATGGGTGGGCAGACCGCGCTGAACTGCGCGCTGGATCTGGCCGACAAGGGCATTCTCGAAAAGCATGGTGTCGAGCTGATCGGTGCATCGCGCGAGGCCATTCGCATGGCCGAAGATCGCGAACTGTTCCGTGTGGCCATGGCTGACATCGGGCTCGAGTGTCCGAAGGCCGAGGTCGTGCGCAGCTTTGAGCATGCCCTCGAGGCCCAGCTCAAGGTGGGTTATCCGACCATCATCCGTCCCAGCTTCACCCTGGGTGGATCCGGCGGCGGCATCGCCTACAACCGCGAGGAATTCGAGGAGATCGTCAAGCGCGGACTCGATCTGTCGCCAGTCAACGAAGTGCTGATCGAGGAATCCGTGCTCGGCTGGAAGGAATTCGAGATGGAAGTGGTGCGCGACACCGCGGACAACTGCATCATCGTCTGCTCCATCGAGAATTTCGATCCGATGGGTGTTCACACCGGCGACTCGATCACGGTGGCACCGGCGCAGACCCTCACCGACAAGGAGTACCAGCGACTTCGCGACGCATCGATCGCCGTGCTTCGCAAGATTGGCGTCGACACCGGCGGCTCCAACGTCCAGTTCGGCATCAATGCCGAGGACGGTCGCGTCGTTGTCATCGAAATGAATCCGCGCGTATCCCGATCATCCGCCCTGGCTTCCAAGGCGACTGGTTTTCCGATTGCCAAGATCGCGGCGAAGCTGGCGATCGGCTACACCCTCGATGAACTGCGCAACGAAATTACCGGTGGCCTCACGCCGGCTTCGTTCGAGCCCTCCATCGACTATGTCGTGACCAAGATCCCGCGTTTCGCGTTCGAGAAATTTCCTGCCGCAGATTCGCGCCTGACCACGCAGATGAAATCAGTTGGCGAAGTCATGGCAATCGGACGCACATTCCAGGAGTCGTTGCAGAAGGCGTTGCGCGGTCTGGAGACGGGCAACAACGGGCTTAGCCCGCAAGAAATCGACTACAGTACCGAAGTCGGCATGACCACGCTCAAGCGCGAGTTGCGTCAGCCGGGACCGGACCGAATTCTGTATATCGGTGATGGTTTCCGCGCCGGACTGTCGCAAAAGGACATGTTCGGCCTGACTCACGTCGATCCCTGGTTCCTGGCCCAGATCGAAGAGCTGATCCAGATCGAAGCCAGTATTGCCAAGAATGGTTTGGCCGCGATTGACGCAGATCGCATGCGCGCGCTCAAGCGCAAGGGATTTTCCGACTCGCGGCTCGCCGAATTGCTCGACACCGACGAGAATGCCGTGCGTCACCTGCGCCGTGCCTTCAACGTGCGTCCGGTCTACAAGCGTGTCGATTCCTGCGCGGCCGAGTTCGCCACGACGACCGCCTACATGTACTCCACCTATGAAGAGGAATGCGAGGCCGAACCCACCACGCGAGACAAGATCATCGTGCTCGGTGGTGGTCCGAATCGCATCGGCCAGGGTATCGAGTTCGACTATTGTTGCGTGCATGCGGCGCTTGCATTGCGCGAGGACGGCTTCGAAACGATCATGGTCAACTGCAATCCGGAGACCGTTTCGACCGACTACGACACCTCCGATCGCCTCTACTTCGAGCCACTGACGCTCGAGGATGTGCTGGAGATCATCGACAAGGAAAAGCCCAAGGGCGTTATTGTCCAGTACGGCGGACAAACGCCGCTGAAGCTTGCCCGGGCGCTTGAAGCGGCTGGCGCACCGATCATCGGAACCTCGCCGGATTCGATCGACCTGGCAGAGGACCGCGAGCGCTTCCAGAAGATGATCAACAAGCTGGGTCTTGCCCAGCCCCCGAATCGCACCGCGCGCAATGCCGACGAAGCCATTGCGCTCGCCCGCGAGATCGGCTACCCGCTCGTGGTCCGGCCCAGCTACGTGCTCGGTGGACGTGCCATGGAGGTTGTGCACGATGACGAAGACCTGGCGCGCTACATCCGCGATGCGGTGAAGGTTTCGAACGAGTCGCCGGTTCTGCTCGATCGCTTTCTCGATCACGCCACCGAAATCGACGTCGACCTGGTCGCCGATGCCGAGGGCAATGTCCTGATTGGCGGCGTGATGGAGCATATCGAGGAGGCAGGCGTGCATTCGGGCGATTCGTCCTGTTCGCTGCCACCGTACTCGCTGAGTGCGGAGCTTCAGGATCGCCTGCGCTTTCAGGTCAGCCAGATGGCGCGGGAACTGAAGGTGGTTGGTCTCATGAACACCCAGTTCGCGATCCAGGGTGATTCCATCTTCGTTCTCGAAGTCAATCCACGTGCCTCGCGTACCGTGCCATTCGTTTCCAAGGCCACGGGTGTTCCGCTGGCCAAGATTGCCGCACGCTGCATGGTCGGACGTTCGCTGCCGGATCAGGGTGTGAGCGCGGAAATGGTGCCGAAGTATTTTTCCGTCAAGGAAGCGATTTTTCCGTTCCTCAAGTTCCAGAACGTGGACCCCATTCTTGGCCCGGAAATGCGCTCGACCGGCGAAGTCATGGGCGTAGGCCGTACTTTCGGTGAAGCATTCGCACGCGCCCATGAGGCTGCTGGCATCGAACCGCCCGCTATCGGAAAGGCCTTCCTTTCCGTGCGCGAATCGGACAAGAGTCGGCTTGTCTCGATCGCCGAGGAGCTGTTGCGCCGTGGCTTCGGTCTTGTGGCCACCAGTGGTACCTGCTCCTACCTGAGCGAACGTGGCATCGTCTGCGAACGTATCAACAAGGTCATTGAAGGGCGGCCGCATATTGTCGACCTGATCAAGAATCGGGAAATCGTGTTCATCGTCAATACCACCGAAGGCAAGCAGGCGATTGCGGATTCGTTCTCCATCCGGCGCCAGGCCTTGCAGCAACGCGTCACGTATTCGACTACCATCTCCGGAGCAAAAGCCTTGCTTCACTCTCTGGATTTCCGCGAGAGCGGTGAGGTCAACAGCCTTCAGGAATTGCACAGGGAATTGACCGCATGAATCGAGCGCCAATGACACAAAAGGGTGCGGATCGCTTGCGTGCGGAACTTGATCGACTCAAGTCCGTGGATCGGCCGCGCATCATCCATGCCATCGCGGAAGCACGTGCGCACGGCGATCTCAAGGAGAACGCCGAGTATCACGCGGCGCGCGAAATGCAGGGTTTTACCGAGGGCCGCATCAAGGAGCTCGAGGCCGCCCTGAGCTACGCCGACGTGATCGACATTTCAAAGCTCAACGCCGGCAGCAAGATCGTGTTCGGAGCGACCGTTGACCTCGCGGACGAAGACACCGGCGAAGAAGTCACCTACCAGATCGTTGGCGATCTCGAGGCCGACATCAAGCAGAAGCTGATCTCGATATCCTCACCCTTTGCACGGGCATTGATCGGAAAGAATGAAGGTGACAGCTTCGAGTTCCAGGCACCGAATGGCACTCGAAACTACGAGATCGTTGGCGTTCGCTATATCACCTGACGCATGCACGAAGCGGGCAAGCCATTGGCGTTTCCTGACCATGCCCATGCATGACTGAGGTCTTGCTGCTGCTGCCGGACTGGAGGCGCTGCATGGCGTCTGTGCGAGTGGCTCGGGGCACGCTTGCGCGATGGTGGCGACTGGGCGATCGCGCTGCGCCTGTCAGCCCGGGTGAAGTCGAAGCCGTTCGTTCGGTCTTTCAGTGGCCCGGAAAGTCGATGCCAACCGCGGCGCTGACACGCCAGCATGATGCGGGCGATGCGGCCGGTTCTGCCTGGCTTCGCGCTGATCCCGCCCATGTACGAGCCGACATGGCGACTGCTCGCATGCTGGCCTGCGGCGAACTCGGTTTGTCGCTGGCCGATTGCGCAAGCATTTCCCGCGAGCTCAAGCCGTTGTTCGGCGATGCCGGATTCGAGTTTGATGCGAGGCTGCCGCAGCGCTGGTACGTGCGTGCGTCGAGCGGCGTGCAGCTGCCATCGGCGGCGACACCCGACGAGGCATTGGGAGACGACCTCAAGCTGCATCTGCCCGAAGGTTCGGCTGGCAAGCAGTGGCGCCAGCTGTTCAACGAGGCACAGATCATCCTGCACAACCATCCGGTCAACGCGGAGCGTGCGCGGATCGGTGCGGTTGCAGTCAACAGTCTGTGGTTCTGGGGTGGAGGCCGTCTGCCCGATTGGGTGCGCAGCGATCTGACTTTGCTCATCAGCGATCGCGCCGAGCTGCAATCATTGGCTGATCTCGCCTCTGTCACACGCGCTCCACTCTCAACCGGAATCGTATCGGGCATAAAGCAGGTCGAAGGAAGCGGTCGCCGTGTCCTCATCGACCTTTTCGAGTTGCGCGCCGACAGCCTCGAGGAAAACGGCTTTGCCGTGCTCGATGCCATGATGCGCAGCGGTGAATGCAGCTCGGTCAGCCTGCTGTTCGCCTCGGGCGAGCGTCTTCGTTTCAGGCCCAGCCACCGCTTGCGTTTCTGGCGGCGGACCAGCGATCTGGCATGACCGCAAACTCCGCAATCCGGCGCAGAACGCCGACTGCGTCGACAGCAGCATGGCCGGCACAGATGCACCCCGTGCTGCGACGTGTCTATGCCGCTCGCGGCATCTGCAGCAGCGAGCAGGTGGAACACCGACTGGCGCACATGGCGCCCCCCGCTTCGCTGGGCGGTATGACTGTTGCCTGCGAATTGCTGGCTGACGCGATGCGGCATGAAAAGCGGATCGTCGTAGTCGGTGATTTCGATTGCGACGGCGCAACCGGAACTGCGGTCGCGGTGCGCGGTCTGCGCCTGCTCGGCGCGAGGCAGGTTGGATATCGCGTGCCGAATCGATTCCTGCATGGCTATGGGCTCAGCCGCGAACTGGTCGAGACCCTGGTTGAACCTTCTCCGGATCTGATCATTACCGTAGACAACGGTATAGCCAGCATCGCCGGTGTGCGTGCCGCCCGCGAGCGTGGTATCGATGTGCTGGTGACCGATCATCACTTGCCAGGTCCCGAGCTGCCTGCCGCCAACGCCATCGTCAATCCGAATCTCGCGGACGATGCATTCGCGAGCAAGGCGCTGGCTGGAGTGGGCGTGATCTTTTGCGTCCTGGTTGCGTTGCGTGCGCATCTGCGCGAGATCGACTGGTTTGCCGAACGCGAACTTCCCGAGCCGGACCTGAGCGTGCTGCTCGACCTGGTCGCACTGGGAACGGTTGCTGACCTGGTACCGCTGGACTTCAACAACCGGGTGCTTGTGCAAGCCGGTTTGCGCCGGATCCGTTCAGGCCAGGCCTGTGCCGGAATCAATGCCTTGCTGCGCAGTGCCGGGCGTGCAACGGCGACCCTGGTGCCCAGCGACCTCGGATTCGCGGCAGCGCCGCGAATCAACGCAGCGGGACGGCTGGAAGACATGGCCCTCGGTATCGAATGCCTGCTCACCGACGATCCGGCCACGGCACAAGGTCACGCGGAACGCCTGTCCGCAATCAACGCCGAACGCCGCGAGTTGCAGACAAGCATGGTCGAACAGGCTGAAGCGGCGGTGTCGCGGTGGATTGCGGCGCAGGGCCGGTCGGCCTTGCCGCTGGGCCTGACCCTGTTCGAGGATGACTGGCATGCCGGCGTGGTCGGTCTGGTCGCATCGAAGCTGAAGGATCGATTGCATCGGCCGGTCGTGGCCTGCGCACCTGCGCTGGAGGGCGGCAATGAAGTGCGCTGCTCTGCGCGTTCGATTCGCGGCATTCACGTGCGCGACATCCTCGCAGAAGTGGACGTACGCTGCCCTGGTCTGATTGTCCGCTTCGGCGGCCATGCCATGGCAGCCGGCCTGACCCTTGATCGATCCGATGTACCGCGCTTTGCCGAAGTCTTTGACAGCGTGGTCCGCTCCCGCGCTGCGGCCGAGTTGTTCGAGCCCGTCGTGCTGACCGACGGCGAGCTGGATGCCGGAGATTTCAGCCTCGAGCTGGCTACCGAGTTGCGCTACGCCGGGCCCTGGGGTCAGGGCTTCAGCGAACCGCTCTTCGACAACGACTTCGAGCTGCACTCGTGGCGCCTGGTGGGCGGCAAGCATTGGCGCATGACGCTTCGTCCGAGTGGCGCCGACCATCTCGTGGAGGCCATGCACTTCAATGTGGATCCCGGTGCGATCCCGCCGCAGCAATTCCGCGCCGCCTATCAACTCGATGTCAACGAATGGAATGGCCGGGAATCGCTGCAGCTGATCCTGCGTCATGTGGAAGCTGCCTGAACGACACCGCTGCTCTTCTTTCGAGGCAAACCCTTCAGTCCGAACAGTGGCCGCATCAAGCGGATTCGGCGCACCAGCTCGTATCCCGCAAAGCAGGCCGCGAAGGTTCCAACAATCAACAGCGGCGCTTCGATAACCGGGTGAATGCCCAAAGGTTTCAGATTGTGCGCAAACGCGACGATCACGGTCTGGTGCAGGATGTAGACCGGAAATACGGCCTGCGACAGGTACCTGAGCGCGGGACTGTCGCCAGGCGCAAGGCGACCGGCAAAACCCGTCACCGCGACAATCGCGGACCACTCCACGATGCCCCAGACCGCACGTTGCAACTGACGCAGAAGTTCGGGTGGCTCGACACTCGAATAGATGGAGTTGGAGAGGTTCAGCAGCACCCACCCGGAAAGTGCCAGGAGAAGGGGTGGCCAACGATAGCGCTGCATGGCTTGCCAGATCGAACCGGCACTGGCGAGGAAGTCATGCGCGTGGCCTGAGCCCTCGTCACCAGCGGCGGGTCCGATTTGCTATCCTTCGCGGCCCGAATCGAAGCGCAAGAATTCCGTGATAGAGACCAATCCCATCCGTGCCGGCATCGAAGACCTCAAGGAGCGACTCGAATCGCTCAGGGGGTTTCTTTGACTTTGATTCCAGGGCCGAGCGCCTGGAGGAGGTCAGCAGGGAGTTGGAAAACCCCGATATCTGGAACGACCCAGCCCGCGCCCAGGATCTCGGCAAGGAACGTGCGCAGCTCGAGCGTGTAGTCAACGGAATTGTCGAATTGAGGCAGGGCCTCGAGGATGCCGGAGAATTGCTCGAACTCGGCGAGGCGGAATCCGACGAGGACGTCATCAAGGGTGTCGAATCCGATGTGGCGGAGATCGCGACCCGCGTCGAGAAGCTCGAATTCCAGCGCATGTTTTCCGGCGAGATGGACAGTTCGAATGCCTTCGTGGACATCCAGGCCGGGGCAGGCGGTACCGAAGCCCAGGACTGGGCCGAGATGCTGCTGCGCATGTATCTGCGCTGGGCCGAAGATCGTGGCTGGAAGACCGAATTGCTCGAGGCATCCGCCGGCGAGGTGGCCGGCATCAAGAGTGCGACATTCAAGGTCGAGGGCGACTACGCCTATGGCTGGCTGAAAACCGAGATCGGCGTGCACCGTCTGGTACGCAAGTCGCCCTTTGATTCGGACAATCGTCGCCACACCAGCTTCACCTCGGTCTTCGTGTCGCCCGAGGTGGACGACAATATCGATATCGAGATCAACCCGGCCGATCTGAAGACCGACGTCTATCGTTCTTCGGGTGCGGGCGGACAGCACGTCAACAAGACCGAGTCGGCCGTGCGCATCACCCACGTACCGACCGGCGTCGTGGTTGCTTGTCAGACCGGTCGCTCGCAGCATGCCAATCGCGACAACGCGATGAAGATGTTGCGGGCGAAGCTGTATGAGCTGGAAGTGCAGAAGCGCAATGTCGAGAGGGATGCGCTGGAGGCAACCAAATCCGATATCGGCTGGGGCAGTCAGATCCGCAACTACGTGCTTGATCAGAGCCGGATCAAGGATCTGCGCACGGGTGTGGAGCGCACCGATACGCAAAGGGTACTGGACGGGGATATCGACGAGTTCATCGAGGCGAGCCTGAAATCAGGCCTTGAGGCTGGCGCAAAGCGAAGTGATGCGTAGGGCGTGCGCCCCTCCAGTCCCCACTGGAAGGGCGCACGGCATTGAGTGCGACTACTCCGGTGTGGAGAGATCCGGCCTGGAAACGTAGATCGTATCTTCGGTGCCTTTGTAGGTCGCCGAAAAGCTCTTCATGGTCTCGTCAGCCGCAGCCTCCGAGCCCAACGACTTGGCCAGGATCTTCATCAGCGATGGATCCGGATCGGCCATGTCGGCCCAGCTCTTCATCGGCGACACGATGGACATGCCGCCACTACCGCCAATGTTGTAGGAGATCGAATAGGGGTAGGCCCATTTTTCGTCTTCGACGGCTTTCTGGATCTTGTCCAGGGCTGCCTTGCGGTCGGCGTAGGTTCCCGGCTTGGTCGAGAAATTCGTGACCGAGAAATACTTGTAGTCATCGCTCTCTATCCAGTTGCTGTGCTTGGTATCCAGCTCCGAAAAATAGTGCTCGGCACGTTCGGTGAACGGACCCACGTCCTTGTTGTAGGCTTCATTGGCCTTGGCTTGCATGGACCAGGCCTCGTTGGCATCCATGTCCTTCCAGAAGTGCGAACCGGAGCGAATGATGTAGTGCCCGAGATCGCTGCCAACGACGGGTTGGTAGATGTGCCAGACAAATTTCTCGCCGGCCGACTTGCGCCAGGCTGCATGCTTCTTCAGGGCGGCTTCGAACTGGGCTTCCTGACCCGGCTTGGCCCATATCTTCCACACGGTGGCGATGGTGCCTTGCTCCTGCATGGCCTTCTTGTCCGCTTGCGCCCACGCCGCTGTGGTACAGAACATCAGAAGTATCATGCTGAGCAGCGCGCACAACACTGGCTTTTGCCTAGGATTGCTCATGGTTCACCCTCCCGGATTTGAGTATCAAGTCCCCGCCCGGCTGCTGATCGGATCAGCGCCGTGGGGATACCAGTATAGGCCTCTGATTTTGTGGGTGTATCGAGCGAAAACAGGGCATGTTTTACGTTATGATTGACGGCTTTGTTGCGAGTAGTGCATTTTGCGTTTTCGCAGCCCACCCAGGATTTTCCGAAGATTTTTCAGCGAGTGACGTTCATGACGGCAGACTCCAGTCCCGACCCGCAAGCCAGCACCCGGAACGACACCGGCAAGCCGGTCGACGAGAACAAGCTGATTGGTGAACGACGCGAAAAGCTGCGTGGATTGCGCGAGTCCGGGAATGCCTACCCGAACGACTTTCGTATCGATGCATTCGCCGGCGACCTGCAGTCGGAATACGCGGATGCCGAAAAATGGAGTGCGGAAGCGCTGGCAGCGGATGCCCGCCGCGTACGCGTGGCCGGGCGCATCCTGGCACGTCGAATCATGGGCAAGGCCAGCTTCGTCCAGATTCAGGACATGCGCGGTCAGATCCAGTTGTTCCTGCAGGGTTCGGTGCTCGGTGAAACCTACGACGCATTCAAGGGCTGGGACATCGGCGACATTGTCGGTGCCGAAGGCGAACTGATGCGCACGCGCACGGGTGAACTTTCGATCAAGGTCGATGTGCTGCGCCTGCTGACCAAATCACTGCGTCCGCTGCCCGACAAGTGGCACGGTCTCTCCGATATCGAGCAACGCTACCGCCAGCGCTACGTGGACCTGATCGTTACACCCGAGGCGAGGGAAGCGTTCGTGCTGCGATCGCGTGCCATCGGCTTCATGCGCCAATGGCTGGAAGCGGCGCCGCGACGGTTCATGGAAGTCGAGACGCCGATGATGCATGTGATACCGGGAGGGGCGACAGCGCGCCCGTTCGTCACGCATCACAACGCGCTCGATCTGGAGCTGTACCTGCGTGTCGCTCCCGAGTTGTACCTCAAGCGCCTGGTTGTCGGCGGCTTCGAGCGGGTTTACGAAATCAACCGCAATTTCCGCAACGAAGGCGTATCCACTCGGCACAATCCCGAGTTCACGATGCTCGAGTTGTACCAGGCCTATGCCAGCTACATCGAGATCATGGACATTACCGAAGCGCTGCTTCGGGAAACGGCACGGGCCACGCTCGGCCGCACCGCGCTGACCTGGGAAGGTCGGGATATCGATCTCGGCCCCGCGTTCAGTCGCCGCCGCATGGACGATGCGGTGCTCGAGCACAATCCCGAAATCCGGCGCGAGCACCTTCGCGACCGGTCGATCATGGCAGGTCACTGCGAGCGGCTTCGCATACTGGTCAAGCCGTCATATGGATGGGGCAAGATGCTGCTCGAAATTTTCGAGCAGACAGTGGAGCCGAGTCTCGTCCAGCCCACATTCATTACGGCCCATCCAGTGGAAGTATCGCCGCTGGCTCGCGAATGCGACAGTGAGCCGGGTATCACCGATCGATTCGAGCTGTTCATTGGCGGCAAGGAGATCGCCAACGGCTTCTCGGAGCTCAATGATCCCGAGGATCAGGCGGCCAGGTTCCAGGCGCAGGTTGATGCGCTTGCGGGCGGCGACGATGAAGCCATGCACTTTGACGCCGATTACATTCGTGCCCTCGAGTACGGATTGCCGCCAACCGGCGGGCTCGGCGTCGGTATCGATCGCTTTGTCATGCTGCTGGCGGACGTTGCCTCGATCCGCGACGTACTCCTGTTTCCCTACATGCGGCCACAATCCTGATCGAAGCGGCTTTCGCGGCGGCGCCCTGCGGTGCCTGTGAAGGCGGTCGCATTACTTGCCGGAAACGTTCGAAATAAGGTTGGTTTGGCGTCCAGTGTGGTAGCCTTCTGTACTTGATGACCTGAGCCGGTTTCCTTCGAACCAGTGCCGCTCATGGCGTGCTGCAGCCGGTTTCCCGAGGGCGCACGCAAAGCACTCGAAACCCGTTGCTCCGGACCAGTGGAGAATGCGGCGTGAACGTTCTAATTGTGGATGACCAGCCCTCCGCGAGGACCATGCTTCGACATGTTGTCGAAGGCATTGGCCCTGTTGTGCATGTGTCCGATTTTGGCAATCCCATCGACGCGCTGCATTGGTCCGAAAGCAACAACACCGACCTGCTCCTGCTGGACTACCGCATGCCGGAAATGGACGGGCTGGAATTCGCACGTCGCTTCCGGCGTCCGATGTCGCGGCGAGACATACCGATCATCCTGATCAGCGTTGTCGGCGACGAGCCGGTGCGCCAGGCTGCGCTCGATGCAGGTGTCATCGACTTCCTGGTCAAGCCGGTTCGCCCGCGCGAGCTTCGTTCGCGCTGCAAGAACCTGCTCCAGATACGGCGTCAGGGCGAGTCGGTCAAGGAGCGCGCCAGATCGCTTGAACAGAAGGTTCTGGAGGGTGTGCAGGAAGTCGAGCAGCGCGAACGCGAAATGCTGTTCCGCCTGGCCAAGGCGATCGAATACAGGGACTTTGGAACAGGCGTGCATCTGTTGAGAATGGCCCGGTATTCGGAGATCATCGCCGAAGACATGGGCATGTCCGAGGAAGAGGTCCGTACCCTCACGCTTGCCGCGCCCTTGCACGATATCGGCAAGATCGGTGTGCCGGATTCCATCCTGCTCAAGCGCGGTAGCCTGGATGACGAAGAAATGGCGGCGATGCGCAAGCATCCGCTGATTGGCTACGAGATCCTTCGGGACAGCCAGAGTCGCTTCGTGCAGACGGGTGCGCAGATCGCCTTGCGCCACCACGAGCGCTGGGATGGGAGCGGCTATCCGGATGGACTCAAGGGGGAGCAGATCCCGTTGAATGCCCGGATCGTCGCTATCGCCGACGTTTTCGATGCGCTGACATCCGAGCGCCCCTACAAGCGGGCATGGAGCAACGACGAGGCGTTCAGCTACCTGACTGAGCACGCTGGCACGTTATTTGATAGTGCCTGTGTGAAGGTCTTGCTGGCGAACAAGGTGCGAATAGCCGAAATCCAGCAAGCCAAGTTGGCACCACAGGGTTTCGGGCTGTAGGAGTCCGCTCTATGTGCCGATGGAGATGGCCGCTATGAGATCAACGCTGGACTGGCTGCGAAGCCGATTCGAGAACCGCCCCGACAGCGAGCACGGTCAGGCCTTTGTCCGGCTCGCTATTGTCGGGGTCTGGCTGATCTACCTGCTTGGCGCCGCTTCGGCGCATGGATTGAGCGGTCCGACCCTGCCAGTCGCGATGCTGATCCTGCTGGTGGAGACCTGCGTCGGAACGGCCATCATCGTTCACATCGGCTTCTATCCGGGCGTTTCGCATGTGCGTCGCTGGATAGGCATGATTCTCGACTACTCGGCCATGGGTGCCATGATGACCCTGGGGCCGCAGCTTGCTCCGCTCTATGTCATCTACCTCTGGGTGACGATCGGCAACGGCTTGCGCTATGGGCCGCGCTTTCTTTTCGCTGCGGTCTGTCTGGCCGTGGCGTCATTCCTGTACGTCATTCTCAGCACCCCGTACTGGCAGGAAAACGGGCCGCTGGCCTGGGGATTGCTCGGCGGTCTGATACTGATTCCTGGATACCTCACCTCCCTGCTGCGCGCTCTGACCAGAGCCACGGCCGAAGCGCGCCGGGCCAATGAGGCCAAGAGCGTGTTCGTCGCCAACATGAGTCATGAATTTCGCACGCCGCTGAATGGCATTGCCGGCATGACCGAACTGTTGGCAACGACCCGCCTCAGCAAGGAGCAGCTTGAGTTTGTCGAGGTCATGCAGGCGTCGGCGCGGTCCCTGCTGACCCTGATCGAAGATGTGCTGGACATCTCCAAGATCGAGTCCGGAAAGCTCAAGCAGACTGTCAGCGACTTTCACCTTGCGGACCTGCTGCGCAGTGTCCAGTTGATTTCGCAACCTGCAGCCCTGAACAAGGGGCTCGGATTCGAGATCAGGGTTGCAGATGACGTGCCCGACAATCTGAGCGGTGATGTCGACCATCTGCGGCAGATTCTGATCAATCTTGTATCCAATGCGGTCAAATTCACCGAAAACGGGCAGGTTTCCGTCGAGGTTGGCCTGAACGGTGTGCCTTCCCAGGGCCGTATTCCTCTGCGCTTTTCGATTCGGGATTCCGGCATCGGCATTCCGGTGGAAGCGCAGAGTCGAATTTTCGGCGCGTTCGAACAAGCCGAACGTGGTCATTCGCGCAAGTTTGGCGGCACTGGCCTGGGCACGACCATTGCGAAGTCGCTGACCGAGCTTCTTGGTGGCAAGATCGGCTTCGAAAGTTCGCCAGGGCAGGGATCCCACTTCTGGGTAGACCTCACGCTGAGTGCCGGCGCCAATGTTGCGCGGGCTAGTCTGTCCGAAGTGGGCAGTGGCGGCGAAAACGTCATTGCCTTCAGCGACCCGTTTGTCCGGCATCGCGCCCGGGTACGGTCGCTCAGGATACTCGTGGCGGATGATCAGCAGGCGAATCTCACCGTGCTTACCAGGATGCTGGAAAAGGCCGGCCATCGCGTCGTTGAAGCCTCCAGCGGCGATGAGGTTCTGGATGCCATCGAGGTCGACCAGTTCGATCTCGCCATCATTGATCTCCACATGCCTGGACTCAGTGGCATCGATACCATCAAGCAGGCTCGCGTCATGCAGACTTCGGGCGACCGAACCCCGTTCGTGATTCTAAGCGCTGATGCGACTGCCGAAACGATGAGGGACGCCGAGCGTGCGGGCGCACGTGGCTTCCTGACCAAGCCCGTATCCATCGCAAAATTGCTTGACACCCTGGCCGAGGTGTCGGTCGGGACATCGTCCACCATGCTCAACTCGACAGGCATGCCGGACAGTGGCAGCGACGACACCGTGATTTCAAAAAAGGTATTGGAGGAGCTGGAAGACCTTCAGCTCGGTGACCAGTTTCTCCAGGTTTTCGTGGATGAATGCGTCCGCGATTCGGTCCGATGCATCGCGGAAGTCGAGAAGCTGGCCAACGCCGAGAAATGGGACCTTTTTCGCGATCAGTGCCATGCGTTGAAGGGAGTTGCGGAGAACATGGGCGCGGTGCTGCTGGCCAAGGCGGCCAGCGACTCGATGCGTCTGGGAAACTGGGAGCTGGCCAGAGACTGGCGGCTCTCGGTAGAGGATCTGACCATCCAGCTTGACCGGGTCCGATCAGCGTTGAAGACTTCTGGCGCCTCCAAGGCCAGGGAGAGTGAGCCCGAACGCCATTGATTGGCGACTCGGTACGCCAGCGGAAAAGCCGACACCAGGCCAACCCCAGTTCGAGAGGAGCGGCCTCGATCGACCATGCATGCGCAATGTCTGCGCATTCACGAAGAGCGTCTTCTATTGCCGCTGCTGCCGTATCGGAGCCGCCTTGTCAGAGCGCCGCGACATTTCGCTGGGCGGCATTCTCCGGCACGGGCGCAGGAGCGCTCACCCCGCGTTTTTCCTGGGCACGAACCAGCCTTTCCATCGTGCGCAGTGATTTTTCGCCGAGCTGGAGAGCCGTATCAACCCATACCTCGGTTATTTGCATCAACTCGATGAGATTCACGGGCTGTGCTATTTCGCGAACCCGATTCATGGCACTGCGCGCATGTGCAATCCGCTGGTTTCGGCGAATGAATTCGTGCGTGGCTTGCACGCCTTCTCCACGCGGCACCAGAATATCGACGATTCCCATCTTGTGCAGTTCTTCGCTCGCGTATACCGCGCCATTGAGCATCATTTCCTCCGCCACTTTTGGCGCGATCCGCTTGCACAGGAACGAGTAGGCGCCCATCCCCGGGAACAGGTCGAACAACACTTCGGGAAAGCCCATGCCGATGCCTTCTTCGGCAATGATGGTCTGGCAGGAAAGTGCCGCCTCGAATCCGCCACCGAGCGCATCGCCCTGCACCAGGGCTATGGTGTGCGCGTTCCGATTCAGATGCGCGTGGAACGCGTATATACCCTCAACGCACTGCCGCGCATAGGCGAGCAGATGCTCTCGATTGCGCTCGCGGATGAGACGGCAGAAGAGGTTGAGATCTCCACCCAGGTTGAAAACATCCGCGTCCGAGGCAAGGACGACATGGGCGATGCGCGAATCCGGCCTTGCGGCAATGGTTGTCAGCCTATCAGCCGTGCGCTTCTGGAACTCGCGAATCTCGCGAATGAGTTGTGGTGAAAAGCAGGCCCGGTAGCCATTCGCCAACGCAGAGCGCCGAGAGTGCATGAAGCACCAGTGCGTATTTTCGGAAAGATCTTCCTGCGAGCGGAGCAGGCTGCTGTCTTGGTTGTGGCGGACGAGCTCTAATGCGGTCATGGTGGCAATTCCTTCAGGGTGGAGCCGCCTACCGGGTCGCGCGGGAAGAGCGGCATGTGCTCAACACCAATTTGCATTCGGACTGGAAGGCAAATGCGACCAAATTCAGTCTAGCTTAATAATTGACATAGGCCGACAAAACCGGTAGTCACATTTTGTGACGCAAGTCACACTATTTCGAGGTCAATTTTGGGGAACTGCTCGCGTTTGGGTTCATCAGTCTTGTTTGGCGCGATTTGTGCTGGTGACCTGTCGGAGTTCCCCGGCAGGGCTCTCGCTGCATGCCTCATGTCAGCGGTCGTGCCGAGGCGAGGGTCAGGAAGCACGGTTTCAACGAGGGGGTGGCATGAGTGATGATTCGGCGGAGCAGTATTCGCGACATGCGCGAATGCCCATCCGATCCATTGTCCTGATCAGCATGGGCCCGCTGTCATGGGTTACCGAGGTCGAGAACATCTCGGCTACGGGGCTGCTTGCGCAGCGACCCAGCGAATGGAATGCCAATGCGGGCGAACGTTGCGTGCTTGACTTGCTTGTCGGTGACGACCTGCATATCCATCTCGAAGCCAACGTGAGCCGCCTGACGCCGAATCACGTCGCATTTGCCTATACGAATATCCCGGAAGACAAGGAACACGCGCTCTGGGGATTGCTCGGTCAGTATGCCGACCATGTGGACAAGCCCGTCCAGGCGGACGAGCAGGACTGATTTCAGGCTCGCAGAGCCGGCTTGCCGGACATCTGCCGGAGCTCAGCTCGGCGCAACGGGTGCATCCCTCAATTCGCGCCGCAGGATCTTGCCCACGTTGGTCTTTGGCAACGATTCGCGGAACTCGATGATTTTCGGCTGCTTGTAGCCCGTCAATTCCTTGCGGCAATGCGCGCGAACTGCCGACTCGGTGATGGCAGGGTCCTTCCTGACAATGACCAGCTTGACCACCTCACCCGATTTTTCATCGGGAACGCCGATCGCGGCAACTTCAAGTATCCCCGGCATGGATGCGACGACGTCTTCGATCTCGTTCGGATACACATTGAAACCCGAAACCAGAATCATGTCCTTCTTGCGATCGACGATATAGAAGAATCCGTTTTCATCCATCCTGGCGATATCACCGGTATGCAGCCAGCCATCGGCATCAATGATCTTTGCGGTCTCTTCCTCGCGGTTCCAGTAGCCCTTCATCACCTGCGGGCCGCGTACGCAAAGCTCGCCGATTTCACCGACAGGTAGAATCTGGCCGCTGTCGCTCTGGATATTCACCTCGGTCGACGGGATTGGCAGGCCGATCGAGCCGTTGTATTCGGTAATGCCGAGAGGATTGATGCAAACCGCGGGTGAGGTTTCGGTCAGGCCGTATGCTTCAGCCAGGGTGGAGCCGGTGACCTTTTGCCAGCGCTCCGCAACCGAGCGCTGTACCGCCATGCCGCCACCCAGGGTCATGCGCAGGTTGGAAAAGTCGAGCTGGTCAAAGCCTGGCGTATTCAGCAGGCCGTTGAACAGCGTGTTCACGCCAGTGATGCTGGTATAGCGGGTACGGCCCAGTTCGGCGACGAAGCCGGGCATGTCGCGCGGATTGGTGATCAGGTGATTGAGGCCGCCGATCTTCATGAAGGTCAGGCAATTCGCCGTCAATGCGAAGATATGGTAGAGCGGCAAGGCAGTCACGATGACTTCTTCGCCCTCGGTCATGCCGCCGCTGATCCATGCGCTGGCCTGCTGCATGTTGGCGATCATGTTGCGATGGGTGAGCATCGCGCCCTTGGCGACACCGGTGGTACCGCCGGTGTATTGCAGGAAGGCGATATCCGAGGTTGCAACATCGGCTTTCGGAAGCGTCTTGCCCTTGCCGCGGCCCAACGCATCCTTGAATCGAATGGCACCATCGATGGAAAACGGGGGAACCATTTTCTTGACGTGGCGGACGACGAAATTGGTGATCAGGGATTTCGGAAAGCCGAGCATGTCACCCAGCCCACTGGTGATCACATGCTTGACCGGTGTCTCCTTGATCACTTCCGAAACGGTGTGGGCGAAATTGTCGAGGACGAGGATCGCCTTGGCGCCGGAATCCTCAAGTTGATGCCTGAGTTCGCGGGCGGTGTACATCGGATTCGTGTTGACCACGACCATGCCGGCACGCAGTGCGCCGCAAATCGCAATCGGATACTGCAGCACGTTCGGCAGCATCATTGCGATGCGGTCGCCCTTCTCGCATTTCAGGTCATTGACCAGGAAGCTCGCGAACTGCCGGCTCAGTTGCTCCAGCTCCCCGTAGCTGATCGTTCTTCCCATGTTGGAGAACGCAGGTCGATGCTCGAATCGGGTAAAACAGTTCTCCAGCAGCGCGACAATGGACGGAAATTCCTCCATATCGATTTCCGCAGGGACGCCTTTCGGATAGTTGTCCAACCAGGGACGGTTATTGCTGCTTGACATGTATCCTCCGGGGTCGCACCCGAGGGTGCAGGAAATGGCACTGCCGATCCGAGTCCACTGCCGTCCGGACCGTACGCAGGCGGATAGAGCGTGATTGCAACACAAGGCACAAACTGGCAGCAAGGCGCACTGCAGCGCGACATGAGCGAAATCCTCGAGGGTCCATGATCAAGGAGCAGCGAGAACGATGATGACGATGATTCGGCTATTTTCCGGGCCGGCAGCCGAATTGACGGGCCGCTGGCGGTATCTGGTCTCCTGCTTGGCCATGCTGATGGCCCTGGTCGGCTGCGCGCGCCCTTCGGACGAGCAGCAGATCCGTAACGCAATGGCGGAAATGCAGACCGCAATGGAAGCGGGCGATCCCGCAGGGTTCATGCAACATGTCGCAGAAGACTTCACGGGCGGAAACGGGGAATTCGACCGGAATGCCTTGCACAACCTGCTGCGCGCCCAGGTGCTGGCAAACTCGCGAATCGGCATCAGCACGGGGCCGATCGACGTCGAATTGCACGGCGATCGCGCCACTGCCTCGCTTTCAGTGACGCTGTTGGGCGGCAGCGGGCGCTGGATTCCGGAACGCGGATCGGTCCATCAGATCATCAGCGGCTGGCGCAAGCAGGAGGGCGACTGGCTGTGCATCAGCGCGCAATGGGAGCGCGCCCTCTAGTCGGGCAGCGAGCCGGTTGCGCCTCCCGCAAGGAAAATGATCGGGATGCCCCGATTTGATGGCGATTGATGGCATGGGCCTTGGTCAAATTGCCAGCTCCCTGGCAAGAAGCGGGTGCCCATCGACACCCGCAGATGCGGAGAGTGGCCGTCAGGCGGATTTTTCCGTTTGCGCGAGCTGACGCAGCACGTAGGGCAGGATGCCGCCATGACGGAAGAAGTCACGTTCCTTGGGCGTCGCCAGCAGGATGTCGACCTTGAATTCCTTGCTGCTGCCGTCTTTCGCCGTGGCGACCACACGGGCTTCGCGTGCCCTGGCATCGTCCAGTCCGAGCAAATCGAAGGTTTCGCGACCGCTCAGGCCCAGTGACTTTGCATTTTCGCCAGGCTTGAACTGGCATGGCAGGACGCCCATGCCGACCAGATTCGAGCGATGAATGCGCTCGTAGCTCTCGGCAATGACCGCCTTCACGCCGAGCAGGAGGGTGCCCTTGGCGGCCCAGTCACGCGAGGAACCGGTCCCGTATTCCTTGCCGGCGATCACGATCAGTGGCGTCTTTTCGGCCTTGTATTTCATCGCCGCATCGTAGATCGGCATTTCCTTGCCGGAGGGCATGTGCTCGGTGAATCCGCCTTCGACGCCATCCAGAAGCAGATTCTTGATGCGGATGTTGGCAAAGGTACCGCGCACCATGACGTCATCGTTGCCGCGTCGCGATCCGTAGGAATTGAAGTCTTTCGGTTGCACGCCGTGCTCGATCAGGTAGCGTCCCGCCGGTGAATCCTTCTTGATCGATCCTGCCGGGGAAATGTGATCGGTGGTGATCGAGTCACCGAACAGCCCGAGCACGCTGGCGCCGTGGATATCCTCGACCTTGGCCACGTCCATGGTCATGCCGTCGAAGTAGGGCGGATTCTTGATGTAGGTCGAGTCACTCCAGGCGTACTGGTTGCCGTCCGGCGAGGCGATATGGTTCCAGCGCGAATCGCCCTTGAACACGTCGGCGTAGTTGTCCTTGAACATTTCCGGGTTGATGGCGCCGGCAATGGTGTCGCTGACCTCCTTGTTGGACGGCCAGATATCCTTCAGGTAGACGGGCTGGCCGTCCCTGCCGGCGCCGAGCGGATCGGTTTCGAGATTGATGTCGATGGTGCCGGCGAGGGCATAGGCCACGACCAGTGGCGGCGATGCCAGGTAATTCATCTTGACTTCGGGATGCACCCGGCCCTCGAAGTTGCGGTTCCCGGACAGCACCGAAGCGACCGCGAGGTCGCCCTCCGCAATTTCCTTGCTGATTTCCGCGGGCAGCGGGCCGGAGTTTCCGATGCAGGTCGTGCAGCCGTAGCCGACGATGTAGAAGCCGACCTTTTCGAGTTCATGCAGGAGTCCGGTCTTCTTCAGATAGTCGGTGACCACCAGCGAGCCGGGTCCGATCGAGGGCTTGACCCAGGGCTGGCTGTTCAGTCCGCGCGCTGCCGCCTTCTTGGCCAGCAGACCGGCAGCCAGCATCACGGCCGGATTGGACGTGTTCGTGCAAGAGGTGATCGCCGCGATGACGACGGCTCCGTCACGCAAGGGTGCCTTCGGTACATGAGGGCCCGTTGCGCAGGCGCTGGAGTCGTGGCCTACGGCAGTCGAGCCGCCTTCACCTTCGAAGCGGTCGACCGTGACTTCTCGCGGCTTGCGGCCGACGGTGAGGCCGGCCAGCGCTGCCTCGAAACTGGCCTGCATGTCGCCGAGCAGGACCCGATCCTGCGGGCGCTTGGGTCCGGCCATGGAGGGCCGGACATCGGCCAGGTCCAGTTCCATGGTCGAGCTGAACTCGGCGTGTGGCGTTGCGTCGTCGTGCCAGAGCTGCTGGGCTTTCGCATAGGCCTCGACCAGGGCGATCTGCTCTTCGCTGCGGCCGGAAAGGCGCAGATAACTGATCGATTCGGCGTCTACCGGGAAGATGCCGCAGGTTGCGCCGTATTCTGGAGCCATATTCGCAATCGTGGCGCGATCGGCCAGCGGCAGGTGCTTGAGGCCGCTGCCGAAAAATTCGACGAACTTGCCGACTACGCCGTGCTTGCGCAGCATCTGGGTCACGGTCAAGACCAGATCCGTCGCGGTCACGCCCTCGCCGAGCTTGCCGGTCAGCTTGAAGCCGACAACCTGCGGAATCAGCATCGACGAAGGTTGCCCGAGCATCGCTGCCTCGGCCTCGATGCCGCCGACTCCCCAACCGAGCACGCCGAGGCCATTGATCATGGTGGTGTGGGAATCGGTGCCGAAGACCGTGTCGGGGAACGCCCATTCGGTACCGTTCTTCGTTGCCGTCATGACGACCCTGGCCAGATGCTCGAGGTTGACCTGGTGCACGATACCGGTACGCGGTGGCACGACCTTGAAATTGTTGAATGCCTTCTGGCCCCAGCGCAGGAACGAGTAGCGCTCCTGGTTGCGCTCGAACTCGATTTCGACGTTCTCGTCGAGCGAATGCACCGAGCCGAATGAGTCGACCTGCACGGAATGGTCGATGACAAGCTCTGCAGGCGCCAGCGGGTTGATCAGGGTGGGATCGCCGCCCAGGGCGACCATGGCGTCGCGCATGGCCGCCAGATCGACAACGCAGGGCACGCCGGTAAAGTCCTGCAGGACGACGCGGGCCGGCATGAAGGAGATCTCGGTCGCCGGTTCGGCCTTGGCCTCCCAGTTGGCAACGGCCTTGATCTCCTTCTCGGTCACATCGACGCCATCTTCGTGACGCAGCAGGTTCTCGAGCAGGATCTTCATGGAGTAAGGCAGTTTCGCCAGGTCGAACTGCTTGCCCAGGCGGGCCAGACTTGCGTATCGGTACTTCCGGCCATTGATCTCGAGCGTGTCGTGGGTCGAAAAGCTGTCGTTCATGGCGATACTCCTGGCAAGAATGGGGCTTGGGGGTCCGAGCGGCTCCCGACGTATCTATCCTAGCGCGAAGCGCAAGCCGGAGGATTGCAGGCACATTAAGTTCGCCTGGATGCGAACGGGCTGTAGCGGTTTCCGGCCTTGAATGGACCCGCATTTCATTGCGGCCAATCAGTCAAAAAGTTAACATGAACGGCTGCCCTGCACCGTTTGCCAACCGCTGTTCGGCTTCCGTCGGGGATCCGCCCGAACGCCCGCACCACTGACGCAGCGCGAGTGCCTGCAGGTTGTACACCGCGCTGTTCGCCACGCCTACAACCAAGGATTGAGACCTCATGCTTTCGACCTATCGCCAACATGTCGCTGAGCGCGCCGCGCTGGGCATTCCGCCGCTTCCGCTTTCGGCCCGGCAGACAGCCGAGGTGATCGAGCTGCTCAAGGCGCCTGCGCCGGAAGAAGGCGAATTCCTGCTTGAACTGATCACCCACCGGGTTCCGGCGGGCGTGGATGATGCGGCCAAGGTCAAGGCATCCTGGCTGGCGGCGTTGGCGTTTGGTACGGAATCCTGTGTCCTGATCACACCTGAGCGCGCGACCGAGCTGCTGGGCACCATGCTCGGTGGTTACAACATCCACCCGCTAGTCGAATTGCTCGACCATGCCAGCCTGGCGCCGATCGCCGCCGATGCGCTGAAGAACACCCTGCTGATGTTTGACGCTTTCCACGACGTCAAGGAGAAGGCCGACAAGGGCAACACGAATGCGCGCGCCGTGATCCAGAGCTGGGCCGATGCGGAATGGTTCACCAGCCGCCCCGAATTGCCCGAGTCGATGACGGTCACGGTGTTCAAGGTCAGCGGCGAGACCAATACCGATGACCTGTCGCCAGCGCCGGATGCAACCACGCGCCCGGACATTCCCTTGCATGCACTCGCCATGCTCAAGAACAAGCGCGAAGGCATCACACCTGAAGAAGATGGAAAGCGCGGGCCGGTCGCATTCATCGAGGCACTGAGGGAGAAGGGCCATCTGGTCGCCTATGTCGGCGATGTGGTCGGCACCGGCAGCAGCCGCAAGTCGGCGACCAACTCGGTGCTGTGGTTCACCGGCGAAGACATTCCGTTTGTGCCGAACAAGCGCTTCGGCGGCGTCTGTCTCGGCAACAAGATCGCCCCGATCTTCTACAACACCATGGAAGACTCCGGCGCCTTGCCGATCGAGCTCGACGTCAGCCAGATGAACATGGGCGATGTCATCGAATTGCGACCGTATGAGGGCAAGGCATTGAAGGACGGCAAGGTCATTGCCGAGTTCAAGGTCAAGTCGGAAGTATTGTTCGACGAGGTCCGCGCTGGCGGACGCATTCCGCTGATCATCGGTCGCGGTCTGACCACCCGCGCCCGTGAGTCGCTCGGCCTCGGGCCTTCGGACCTGTTCCGCCTGCCCGAAAACCCGCCCGGGAGCAGCAAGGGGTTCACCCTGGCGCAGAAGATGGTGGGTCGCGCCTGCGGACTGGCCGCAGGGCAGGGAATCCGCCCCGGCACCTATTGCGAGCCGCGCATGACCTCGGTGGGATCCCAGGACACGACCGGGCCCATGACCCGTGATGAGCTCAAGGATCTGGCCTGCCTGGGTTTCAGCGCCGATCTGGTCATGCAGTCGTTCTGCCATACCGCCGCCTATCCGAAGCCGGTTGACGTGGCCATGCATCACGACCTTCCGGAATTCATCAGCACGCGCGGCGGAATTCCGCTGCGTCCCGGCGATGGCATCATTCATTCCTGGCTCAATCGCATGCTGCTGCCGGACACGGTCGGTACCGGCGGTGACTCGCATACCCGGTTCCCGATCGGGATTTCCTTCCCGGCGGGTTCCGGCCTGGTCGCGTTTGCCGCCGCGACCGGAGTCATGCCGCTGGACATGCCCGAGTCGGTACTCGTCCGCTTCAAGGGCGAACTGCAGCCCGGCGTGACCCTGCGTGACCTGGTCAACGCGATTCCGCTATATGCGATCAAGGCGGGTTTGCTCACGGTCGAAAAGAAGGGAAAGAAGAACATCTTCTCGGGCCGCATTCTCGAAATCGAAGGCCTGCCGAACCTGAAGGTCGAGCAGGCGTTCGAACTGTCCGACGCGTCAGCCGAGCGATCGGCGGCCGGTTGCACGGTGCATCTGGACAAGGCTCCAATCATCGAATACATCACCAGCAACATCGTCATGCTGAAGTGGATGATCGCCCAGGGCTACAAGGATGTACGCAGCATCAGGCGCCGCATCGAGGCGATGCAGGCATGGCTGGCGGATCCGAAACTGATGGCGCCCGATGCCGACGCCGAATACGCCGCGGTCATCGAGATCGACCTGGCTGACGTGCACGAACCGGTTGTCGCCTGTCCGAATGATCCGGATGACGTGAAAACGCTCTCGGATGTATCGGGTGCGGTGATCGATGAGGTCTTCATCGGCTCGTGCATGACCAATATCGGTCATTTCCGCGCAGCCTCGAAGTTGCTCGAAGGCAAGCGCGACATTCCGACCAAGCTGTGGGTGGCCCCGCCCACCAAGATGGATGCGGCCGAACTGACTCGGGAAGGCCACTACGGCACCTTTGGCACCGCAGGCGCTCGCATGGAGATGCCGGGCTGTTCGCTGTGCATGGGCAACCAGGCCCAGGTGCGCGAAGGCGCAACCGTGTTTTCGACAAGCACACGAAACTTTCCGAATCGCCTTGGCAAGAATGCGAATGTCTATCTCGGCTCGGCCGAGTTGGCGGCGATCTGCTCAAGGCTGGGGCGCATACCCACTCGGGAGGAGTACATGAGGGACATGGGCGTACTGGACGCCGACAGCGACAAGATCTATCGCTACATGAACTTCGATCAGATAGAGGAATTCAACGAGGCGGCCGATTCGGTGGGTGCCTGAGATCCCAAGATGGTCCGTTTCCGCCGTAATCCGATCCGGCAGGCAGGCGGAAAAAATAGTTCAATAAGCAACTCTGGTCAGATCCTTGGGTCGCTCCGGCTCGCCCCGGAAGCGCGTTCAAGACTGCACGGCGGCGTGTTCAAGTGATTGATTGGATGGCACAACTTCCAGCAATCCGTCGGGATGCTCGAAGTGCCTGGGGGTTGATCGGCGCTTGCCAACGTGACGCCGCACCATGCAGCCTGTTGCGTATTGGCCTAAAGTGACGGGGCGGAGCCGCGTTGTCTCGGCAACGGCGACGCGTCGCGCGGAAGATTGACCAAATTCACCCGGGAGGCGGGTCAGTTTCAATGTCGAGCATGCAAGACAAACGTAGCGAGGAAACACCCCAGACGATCCGGCGCTCGTTTGGTGCTCGCCTGTTGCGCGTAAACGACATGGCTGCGCTTGGTGTGCTGGCTTCGCAGGAAGCGGCAGACCGATTCGGTATCCGCTCGATGTGTCTTTCCTGGAACACGGAAAGGACGCACGCCGACGGGCGCAGTGAATCCAGTGGTTGCTCGCCTGAGCGACTAGACAGTGAAGTTGCCGACGCCAGGCATGTGTTGCTGAGGGCGCCGAACGGCATGCAGGCAGAGCTCACCTGGGTTGCCGAATTCCGCGGCTCTGTTGTCTCTGGAGCCGACTGGGATCAGTTCCTGGCCGACATCAGCCAGAAGGCACGCAATCTGCTCGAAAGGGAATCCCTGGCTCATTCGGTGCGACGACTGGAGCGTGCCGAGCATGTGCAGCGAGCCCTGTTCGCCATCGCCAACATGGCCAGTTCCGATCTCGACATGCCCGACATGCTGCGCGGCATCCACGAGATCGTCGGCTGGTTGATGTACGCGGAAAATTTCTTCATCGCTTTGTATGAGCCTGAACGCGACAGCCTGCGTTTCCTGTATTTCGTCGACAGCGTCGATCAGGACATTTTCAGCCCGGACTGGGAATTCACCGCCAGCGAACTGCCAAACAGCCTGACCCTGGCCATGATCCGCAGCGGCGAATCGCAGATGGGCCCCTCCGAACAGGTACGCGAAGCGCTGGGCATCATGCGCGACGACACGCTTGGGCCGGAATCCGAAGACTGGCTTGGCGTACCGATGAATGGCGCCGCCGGTATCCGTGGCGCCATCGTCGTGCAGAGCTACTCGCCGGATACGCGCTATTCCGAGGAAGATCGCGCGCTGCTGAACTATGTGGCCCAGCACATCCTGACCGCGCTGGAACGCAAGCAGGCCAAGACCGATCTTGAAAAGCGCGTGGCCGAGCGCACCCAGGCACTGGCCAAGGCCATCGACGAACTGCAGCAGGAAGTCTCGGAACGCAAGCGGGGTGAACGCCTGCAGCGGGCCTTGTTCGGCATCGTCGAATGCGCGGCCGCGGCCGAATCCATGGGTGACTTCTACGCCAGCGTGCACGGGATTCTCGGCGAACTGCTGAACGCGCGGAACTTTTATATCGCGCTCGTGACGGAAGACGGGCAAGAGCTCGAGTTTCCCTATTCGGTCGACGAGATCAACCCGGTACGCCCGCGCCGGCCGATGGCGAACGGTATGACGGAATATGTTCTCGGGACGGGTCGCGCCTTGCTCGCCGACCGGACCGCCATCGACGCACTGGTGGGGTCGGGCAATGTGCAGCGGTTCGGAACCCGGGCCAGCTACTGGCTCGGTGTGCCGCTGATCTGCAACGAACATACCGTCGGCGTACTCGCGGTCCAGAGTTACACCCCCGATGCGCCATTCACCGAGCGCGATCAGGAATTGCTGACCTTCGTGGCCTACCACATCGCCAACGGCCTCGAGCGCAAGCGCGCCCAGGATTCGCTGGTGAAGGACAACGCCATGCTGGAGGCGCGCGTTGAAGAACGGACCCGCGCACTGGCCCATGCCAACAGCGATCTGGTCGGGCAGATCCGGGAGCGCGAACGCATCGAGGCACGCCTGACCCATGAAGCCTTTCACGATGCATTGACCGGACTGCCGAACCGGGCTCTGCTGCTGCAGCGGCTGGGAACCACGCTGGAGCGCTACCGCAAGGATGAAACCTGCAAATACGCGGTGTTGTTCCTCGATCTGGACCGTTTCAAGGTCGTCAACGACAGCGTCGGCCATCTGGTCGGCGATGAAATGCTCAAGCAGGCAGCCATGCGCCTGGCCAGCGCCTGCGCTCCCTTCATGGTGGCGCGTCTGGGCGGCGACGAATTCGCCGTGCTGGTTGATGATTTGCCCGATCCGTCTCTGGCGGCCACGGTCGCCGAACGCCTGCTGCGCGGTCTTGACGATCCCATCCGCGTGGCAAACAAGGAAATGTTCACCTCGGCCAGCATCGGAATCGCCTACGCCGACAAACACTACACGCGTGCCGAGGAGTTGCTGCGAGATGCCGATACGGCCATGTACAAGGCCAAGGCCCAGGGTCGTCAGCGCTACGAAATCTTCGATGAGCGTCTGCGCGCCGAAGCCATGCAGGCCCTCGATCTCGAAGGCGACCTGCGCCATGCGCTCGCGCGCCGCGAATTCGAGCCGCATTTCCAGTCGATCGTGAACCTGCAGGATGGCACGGTGCTGGGCTACGAGGCCCTGTTGCGCTGGAACCATCCGACACGCGGGCTACTGTTGCCGGCGGATTTCCTGGCGGCCGCGGAAGAGAACGGCTCCATCGAGCAGATCGACTGGCAGATGTTCGCGATGGCCTGCGAACGGGCCCGTCGCCTGCCGGAATCGACTTACATCTCGATCAACGTGTCGGCGCGCCGGTTGCGCGTGGCGGATTTCGACGAAATCGTGCTGCGCACGATTGCCAACAGCGGACTCAATCCCGGTCGGGTCAGGCTCGAGGTCACCGAGGGTGCGCTTCTGGACCAGCCGGACCAGATGCGCAGCATCCTGCTGCGCCTGCGCCAGGCCGGTGTCCTGGTCCAGCTGGATGACTTCGGCACTGGCTACTCCTCACTGAGCTACCTGCACCGTTTCCCGATCCATTCGCTCAAGATCGACCGCTCGTTCGTTGCCGACCTCGCTGCCGAAAGCAGCAGCCGCGCGGTCGTCCGCGCCATCATCGCGCTGGCTGCATCGCTGGACGTCGAGGTGATCGGCGAGGGTATCGAGACCCCCGCGCAACGGGAGATGCTGATTGGCCTGGGCTGCAAGATCGGCCAGGGTTTCCTGTTCTCGCAACCGGTACTGATCGACTCGATCTGCTGAGATCCGGCGCCTGTCCCGCCCGGTACTTGCCGCCCATTTCATGCCGACGGGCTCGATCCTGCGTGATTTGCAGGTGACGCGGTAGAATTGCTGTCCCTCGCAGATAGCCGATCGCCGCCATGAGTACGACTGCCCAGAGCCTGCCCGCTACCGAATCGACCACGGACCGTGCGCCACTGCGCTTTGTGACAGCCGCCAGCCTGTTCGACGGCCATGACGCCGCGATCAACATCATGCGCCGCCTGATCCAGGCCCAGGGCGCGGAAGTGGTCCATCTTGGCCACAATCGCGCGGTCGAGGACGTGGTCAGGGCGGCCCTGCAGGAAGATGCCGACGCCATCGCGCTGTCGTCCTACCAGGGCGGCCACGTCGAGTATTTCAAGTACATGATCGACATGCTCAAGGAGCGCGGTGCCAGCCATATCCGGGTTTTCGGCGGTGGCGGTGGCACGATCACCCCCGAGGAAATCCGTGAGCTGCAGGCCTACGGCGTCGAGCGCATCTACCACCCCAACGACGGCATGCATCTCGGTCTGGTCGCGATGATCGAGGATGTGGTGGCGCGTGCGGAGCGCGCGCGGGATTCGGGATTGGGAAATCGGGATTCGAAGAAAGCTGCAAGCGCCGAGATTGCGGATATTGAAGACGAGATTTCTGTTGGGCGTGTGCTGACGGCTATTGAAAATGGTGAGTTCAGCGAGACTGAGCTGGTCAAGTTGCGGAAGCAATGGGCAGGGCCACGCTCTGACGAATCCCAAATCTCCAATATCGAATCCCACCGGCGCGGGGCGCCGGTCGTCGGCATCACCGGCACCGGCGGCGCGGGCAAATCCAGCGTTGTCGATGAGCTTCTGCTGCGTTTCCTGCACGCCTTTCCGACCATGCGCATTGCCGTGCTGGCGGTCGATCCGACCCGTCGTCGCTCGGGCGGCGCCTTGCTCGGTGATCGCATCCGCATGAACGCATTGCGCAATCATCGCGTCTTCATGCGTTCGATGGCGACGCGACGCCAGCATGCGGCAACCAGCGCCGTGCTCAAGGATTGCGTCAGCTTCCTCAAGGGCCAGGCCTACGACCTGGTCATTGTCGAAACGGCCGGCATCGGGCAGTCCGATTCGGAAATCGTCGATCTGGTCGATTTTCCGATGTACGTGATGACCAGCGACTACGGCGCGGCCAGCCAGCTCGAGAAAATCGACATGATCGATTTCGCCGAGCTGATCGTGCTCAACAAGTTCGACAAGCGCGGTGCGGAAGACGCCTTGCGCGACGTGCGCAAGCAGTGGAAGCGCAATCGGGTCAAGTTCCAGATTCCTGACGACGAAGTGCCGGTCTATCCGACCATCGCCAGCCAGTTCAATGATCCGGGCATCACCTGGATGTTCACCAACCTGTGTCGCCTGTTGCGCGAAAAGCTCAAGGTCGGAAGTGAAGGCGGCCTGGACTGGAAGCCCGATCTCGATACTTCGCTGAAGGAACCGCGCGCCACGGTTCTGATTCCGGGCGCCCGCGTGCGCTACCTCGCCGAGATCGCCGAGCAGGGCAGGGGCATCAACAGCGCCATCGAGAAGCAATCGGAAATCGCTGACCGCGCCCAGTCGCTCTGGACTGCACTCAAGGAGCTCGAGGATTCCGAGCTGCCCAAGGCCCTCGACCTGTACGACTCCAGGTTCCTTCTCCCCTCGGGAGAAGGTGCCCGCAGGACGGATGAGGGTACGCTCTCGAGTCAAACTCCAGGTACTCCCGAACCCTCATCCGATGCTTCGCGCCACCTTCTCCCGAAGGGAGAAGGAAGTGTTGTCGACCGCAGCCTGCTGACCCTCCGCCAACGCTACAACGACGCCATCCAGTCCCTCAGCGCCGACTCCCTGCGCCTGCTTCGCGGATGGCCGCAGCGCCTGAAGTCGATCACCGACGAATTCACCGAGTACGAAGTACGCGGCAAGGCGATCAAGGTCGAGAACTATCGTGAATCGCTCTCGCACCAGAAGGTCCCGAAGATCGCCGCGCCGACCTACAAGTCCTGGGGCGAACTGCTGGTGTTCCTGCAGAAGGAAAACCTGCCCGGCAGCTATCCGTACACCGGCGGCGTCTATCCGTATCGCCGTACTGGCGAGGATCCGATCCGCATGTTCGCCGGCGAAGGCACGCCGGAGCGTACCAATCGCCGCTTCCACTACCTCAGCGTCGGCCAGCCCGCGGCGCGTCTGTCGACCGCGTTCGATTCGGTCACCCTGTACGGAGAGGATCCCGCGCCGCGCCCCGACATCTACGGCAAGATCGGCAACTCCGGTGTCAACGTCCCGACCCTCGATGACATGAAGAAGCTCTACTCGGGCTTCAATCTGTGCGCGCCGACCACCTCGGTATCGATGACGATCAACGGCCCCGCGCCGATCATCCTCTCGATGTTCATGAACACGGCGATCGATCAGCAGGTCGAGCTGTATCTGAAGGAAGACGCCAAGCGCTGGGCCGAAGCCGAAAGGAAGATCGAAAAGTTCTTCGACGGCCGCCAGCGTCCCAGCTATTCGGGTGAGCTGCCGCCCACCAATGACGGCCTCGGCCTGGCCCTGCTCGGTATCTGCGGCGATCAGCTGGTCGATGCGGAAACCTATGCGCGCATCAAGTCCGACACCCTGCGTTCGGTACGCGGCACCGTCCAGGCCGATATCCTCAAAGAAGACCAGGCGCAGAACACCTGCATCTTCTCGACCGAGTTCGCCCTGCGCATGATGGGCGACATCCAGCAGTACTTCGTCAACCAGAAGGTGCGCAACTTCTATTCGGTATCGATCTCGGGTTATCACATCGCCGAAGCCGGCGCGAATCCGATCAGCCAGCTCGCCTTCACCCTGAGCAACGGGTTCACGATTGTCGAGTACTACCTTGCCCGTGGCATGAACATCGACGATTTCGCGCCGAATCTGAGCTTCTTTTTCTCCAACGGAATGGATCCGGAATACACCGTGATCGGCCGAGTCGCCCGACGCATCTGGGCGCGCGCCATGCGCGAACGCTACGGCGCCAACGAGCGCAGCCAGATGATGAAGTACCACATCCAGACTTCGGGTCGTTCACTGCACGCGCAGGAGATCCAGTTCAACGACATCCGCACCACGCTGCAGGCGCTGTACGCCCTGTTTGACAACTGCAACTCGCTGCACACTAATGCCTACGACGAGGCGATCACCACGCCGACCGAGGAAAGCGTGCGTCGCGCCGTGGCGATCCAGATGATCATCAACAAGGAGCTCGGCCTCAACTTCTGCGAGAACCCCTGGCAGGGCAGCTTCATCGTCGACAAGCTCACCGACATTGTCGAAGAAGCCGTCTACAAGGAGTTCGAGGCGATCAGCGATCGCGGCGGCGTACTCGGTGCCATGGATACGATGTACCAGCGTGGCAAGATCCAGGAAGAATCGATGTACTACGAGCACAAGAAGCACGATGGCTCCTTGCCCCTGGTCGGCGTCAATACCTTCCTGCCCAAGGAGCACGCCGGCGACATCGTCACCGAGATCGAGTTGATCCGTTCGACGGAGGAAGAGAAAGGCCAGCAGATCACCAACGTGCTCGGCTACCAGCAGAACCGCAACGTTCTTGCCCCCAGCGGCGAAACCTCGCACGCCCACGCGACAACGTCAGAAGAAGACGAAGCCGCCGAAGTGCATACAGGACACGGCCTGGGCTATCTCCAAAAGGCAGCAAGGGACCGCAAGAACGTCTTCGAAGCACTGATGGAAGCGGTCAAGACGCACTCGCTGGGGCAGATCAGTCATGCCCTCTACGATGTGGGCGGGGAGTATCGCAGGAACATGTAGGCGACGAGGCCGAGCCCATGGCGTTCAATGTTCGTCAAATATTCATTGCCCTTGCTGATGCGCGAGTGGAGTATGTCGTGGTGGGCGGCTTTGCGGTCATTCTGCATGGCTATCTGCGCGCTACCGCCGATCTGGACCTCGTCATCGGCCTGTCGCAAGCAAACTGCGAACGAGGATTGAAGGCGCTTTCCGACATCGGCTTTCAGCCGCGACTACCGGTTGATCTCTCAGACTTTGCGGATCCGGACAAACGACGAGAGTGGAGCGAGAAAGGAAACATGCTCGTCTTCCAGCTCTGGGATCCAGCCAATCCCCTGAGATCACTGGATCTCTTCATCAAGGAGCCGATTGATTTCCCCACCTTGCTACGTGATTCAGTCAGCAAGGACATCGGTGGCGCAAGCGTTCCGGTGGCCAGTATCGAGCACCTGATAGAAATGAAGCTGGCGACCGGACGCCCCAGGGACCAGGATGATGTCGCCAAACTACGGTTGATTCGAGAGGAGGCGGCGGGCTATGGATGAGCGGGCCGAAAAGGCTTTTCGCCAAGCTGAGCTCGAAAACCTGCGTGCCTGGGTGAAGCTCAGCACAGCCGACAAGGTGGATTTCTTTGAAGAAATGGTCGAGCTGGCCTATCTAAGTGGAGCGCTCCAGCCAGAGCGATTGAAGCTTAGGGATATTCCGTAGCAAGCATTACCTGCACATTCACGTGGCTTCCGGATGCGGTGAGGTCATCCCAATCACAGGGAGCCGAGCCCGCTGCTCACGAGGCCGCTCCGTTGGTGGTGATACCCCACGCCCGCGACGACCCCTGACCTGCCCCCAAGATTCAGTGCCAGCCTGATCCAAGTTAAGTCCGTTCTCCAGGAGAAGACGGATATGAATAAGCGATACACCGACGAGCAGACCATTGCCTTCCTCAAGCAGGCCGAAGCAGGTACGCCGATCAAGGAGCTGTGCCGCAAGCACGGCTTCAGCGATGTCTCGCTCTATCTGGGGCGACGCCGTTTCTGCGGCCTGACCCGTGCAGAGAGTGCCGGGTCACTACACTACCAAGCAAGGCAAGCACGACTAAACATGTAGCACCAAAACGGCAGCGAAAACAAGCGTATACGGGTGAAACGCCCCGAATTGGGGCAGGCAGGCGGCGCCAGAGCGGTGCCCGCGCGCGTCGCGTCCACCCGGTTGCACTTCTAAGGTGTGCCGTGCGATTGGGCCTGCGTGTGATGGCTTCGCGATCGGGAGCACTCGATCCCGGCTCGGATGTGCGGGAATGGGCAGGTGACAGGGCGAAATGGTGCCCGTCTTGCTGTCGCTCAAGATCAACGAGAAAGCAGCGGAATGAAGTCAGGGCAGGCGCGTGAATCGGTCAAATGCACTGGCCTGCGGGACATTGCCGACATGAGAGACGGAAGGTTGCAGGATTGTGTCTGTCCCGGTGCAACTTTTCTGGTCCCAAACCTGAGCTTTCGATAGCTCGATCAGCTCTCGGTCATCGTTGTCGCGCCCGCGTGCTGCGGATCCTCGAATCTCGCGATCACCATCGATCCGGCCAGATCGCCGGTGACGTTGATGGTGGTCCGCAACGCATCAAGCAGGCGATCCACGCCGAGGATGATGCCGATGCCTTCGGCTGGGATGCCGAACATGGTCATGATCATGGCGATGACCGGCAGCGAGCCACCGGGCACTCCAGCCGCGCCGATGGACCCGAATACGCACAGCAACAGAATCATGATCTGCTGGCTGAATGCGAGTTCCACGCCGAAGAACTGGGCAAGGAACAGCACGGTAACGCCCTCGAAAAGCGCCGTGCCATTCATGTTGGCCGTTGCACCGAGGGTGCACACGAAGCGTCCCACGTAATGCGGAATGCCAAGATTCTCCTCGGCAACCATCAACGTCGTCGGCAGCGTGGCGCTGCTTGACGAGGTGGACAGCGCAGTCAGAATGGCCGGCCGCGCGGCCCTGAAAAATGCGATCGGGTTGGTCTTGCCGAGCAATTTGAGCAGCAGTGGGAACACAACGAACATGTGGATCGCGAGTCCGCCGGCGACAACCAGCACGAAACGCCCGAGTTGTGCGAGCACGTCGTAACCCAGGCGTGCCGTGAGCGTGAACAAGAGTGCCGCGACGGCCCAGGGTGCCAGCTTGATGATCCAGTCGATGAGCAGGATGCAGATCTCGTAGAGCCCCTGCACCATGCCGAGGAAGCTGCGCGTGCCATCCGTGCGCAGCACCACGATGGCAATACCGACCAGGAGGCCAAAGAACATCACTCCGATCAGGTCGCCCTGCACAGCCGAACGCAACGGATTGTCCGGCACGATACGCACGAGCAGGTCGATGCCGGTGACGTCGGCCGCTCTCTCGAGCTTGGCACCGACAGTCGCCGCATTCTCGATCTGCAACTGCTCCGCGACCTCGGGCGGCAGACCGCGACCCGGCTGGAACGTGGTCACCATCAGATAGCCGATCGTGACTGCGATGCCGGTGACCAGCACGATCCACAGCAGAGTGCGCCTGCCGATACGCCCGAGTGTGCGGATATCGCCGATTTCGCTGACTCCGAGCACCAGCGCGGAGAACACCAGCGGTACCACCAGCATGAACAGCAGGCGCAGGAAGATCTGCCCGACAGGATCGGTGACGTACTCGATGAAGGGCGCCAGCCACACGGAATCCGTGGCGTAGATGTTCGCAAGGATACCGCCGACGATACCGACGACAAATCCGATCAGCATGCGCGTATGCAGCGGCATGGTTATCTCCCTGAAGCAATGTTGGCGACGCGCACTGCATGTGCTCTCGGATTTCTCCGATCGAGCAGCCGGTGCAACAGTGCGTACCTTGGCATGGTAGCGCCATCGAGCGGCGAACGGGAGACACGAATTCAAGCGAGGCGGGCTACGGACACTTGTGCCTGTTCCATCCAGAGGGTTCCTGCGCCAGCGAGCCGATCAACAGCGAGCCTGCCACGTTTGCCAAAGGAGGCACGATGCGGTTCAGGTGCACGTCGTCAGAGCAGGTGCGTCGGTTCCACGACATTGCCGTGGCAAATGGACATACCTCGATTGAGGCTGCGGCGGGCCTGCGCGAAAGCTCGTTCGGTGGATCGCACCTGGCCTACGTACGTGATCCGGACGCCAACACGCTCTGCGCGATGTATCGAGCCGGTAAAGGCCGCGGGGTCACGACTCACCGTCTGCGATCCAGTCCTTCAGATCGATCAATGGTTGCTGGGTCACCTCGATGAAACCGTCAGGCCGATCCATCGAAACCAGGAAGCTGATGACCGTGGCGAAGGAGAGTGCCAGCAGCACCGTGGCTTTCGAGCGTCTGGATTGCACGATCGCGGAGTGGTAGCCGATGCTCATCATTCCAAGGATTGTCAGACCGTACAACACGATCCAGATGCCCGACGGTATTCGCGATTCGCTGACGACATCCACGCGCGATGCCTGGGCGGATGCAACGTCATCGAGGGATTCGATCAACAGGGCCGCATAGTCGGAGTTCATGTCGCCATGGACATTGCGCATCGCGATGTCCCAAAGGCGTTTTTCAATCCGCTTGGAATCGAGCAACACGTTGTGCATGTGCGCAGGATCCATGTTGGATTTGTCGGCATAGGCCAGGCGCTGGTCGAGGTAGGATTTGACCAGTTCGCGAGCATCGGACCGGTCGATCGGACTGGGCAGCATGTCGGTCCGGTTGTAGAGGGTTCGAATGTCGTTGGCATCGTCGCGCACGAGCTGCATGCGCAGGTCGTAACGGTTGGCCACCATGCTGAAGGTAAACGCAAGCATGAATGCAGTCAGGCTGAGCACTGCGCCGGACACGCCGGAAATGGGCTCGCCTTTCTCCGGATTGTCCCCATGGTGCGCCCGCCTGCCGAGCGCGCTGCCCGCCTCGACGGAAACGAGGACCAGCACGATCGTCATCAGGAACAGGATCACCAGGGGGATCGGGTCAAGCACCATATGAGAGAACTCCAGAATTCGGGGCCGCATTCCTGTTGTCGGGCGGCCAAACGCATGTCGGCGGCGAAGGACACGAGCCTGGGTCGAACTCCGTGTTCAGCATCGACGATTTCCGGGTGGGTCGGTCAACTGGTTTCAGTGCCGAGGTTTCAGTCGTCCTGCCTTGTCGCACGTTGAATCCTTTGCACGCGCGAGCGATAGGCATGCACGTTGTCTCCCCTGATGCGCGTCTCTCGGGTGCCTTTTACCTCGCCGACCTGATGTTCTGTGCCAGTCACCGGCTTGGCGTCGACGGCGGTTTCGCGTTCGAAGGCGTGCGATTTGTCGGTGTTGCGGTAATACCGGTACAACATCCAGTACAGCGCGGTCGCGCTGGCCGGTCCGGCCGCGAGTAGCCATAGTCCACTGTCGTCGCTCATTACATGTTCCCCACGATCCAGATTGCAATGCCCTCGACAAAGGTGCCGACGGTCAGCGCGGTCGTGATGAGCTTCCATTGCTGGACCGGCACGCTGCCCATGGTTTCACCGGTGCGGCCGTTCACTGCGATGTAGTGCAGCATGCCGCCATTGCTTCCGGGCTGGTGATAGGAATAAAGCCATACCGGGAGGTACATCGCCGCCCAGCGCGTGCCGTGTACGTCGAGCCCTTCCTGTTCCCAGCGCACACCGCGATCGTAGCGACTGACGGATTGCACGACCTGGGCACGGGCGATCGAGAGCAGCTGATCCTCCAGCCGCGGAACCAGGCGCTCCACGTTGAGGTTGCGCTTTTCCGAGCTGTAGCCCGAAAGGTAGGACGCGTTCCACTTCACTGCGTTCTTGGTATCGAACGGCAGGATCGTGTTGATGATGTTGTTGGTGTTGGCGCGCGTATCCAGGTTGCCTCGCTCGCTGGAAGATTCCAGTGGCAGGTCGTCGACGGTGAAATCCACGTGCCGTTGCACCTGATACACGTCGGCATCGTAGTAGGTCTTTTTCTTGTCGCCGCTACCCTTGGTGTAGGTGCGCGTGAGGATTTCACCCTGGCCGGCCACGTCGGCGCTGGCCTTGCCGTCGACGATCATGTAGGGCAGGTAGACCCCGATCACGTTCTCGGGCGTGAACTCGTCCTTGAACGCCTTCAGCGCGAACAGTCTCCGC